>NZ_FNJZ01000006.1:0-147783 GCF_900102205.1 Prevotella sp. khp1 | reverse complement strand
TGTAAAAATTTGTTTGTTTCTCCTATTATAAAATAGAAGTATATCTGTCTCAGAACAACTATCCAAATTCAAGAAATTGAAACGGTTTGTTCATTTACCCAAGTACTTCGAAAAGTACTTGCTTCTTGTACTACTTCTGTCTATGTAAATCTTTCAAAGAACTCTTTCTTTCAGTGCTTGTCAGGTGGTGTTCCTGATTTGCGGGTGCAAAGGTACGGCTTTTTTTGGAACTACCAAAACTTTTCGAGAGAAATTTTCAATTTTCATGCATTTTTTTGGTCGCTCTTGATAGATATCAATCGCAAAAACGTCTTCACATTATTATATATTTATAGAGCCGACGACACTTAGCACAAAAACCGTGAGTTAATTCAAAACCCCTCGTGAATTAATTCATTGCCCTTTTTGAATTAACTCACACGTTAATTTCTGATAAAACGATGGTGATTGGGAAAAATTTGCGTACCTTTGCACTTTATTAGTATAGGTTAATTAAAAAGTATGTCGACGATATTACATATTGAAACCAGTACGGATGTTTGTTCCGTTGCTGTTTCGGAGGATTCGCATGTTATCTTCCAGCAAGAAGATCATAGCGGACCTAACCACGCAGAAAGTTTAGGTACCATGGTTGACGAGGCACTCTCGTTTACCGATAATCACGCCATCCCTTTTGATGCGGTGGCTGTAAGTTGCGGTCCTGGTTCGTACACCGGACTGCGTATTGGCGTATCGATGGCTAAGGGTATCTGCTACGGTCGCAACCTGAAGCTGATAGCTGTTCCAACACTGGAGCTGCTGTGCGTACCTGTATTATTAAGAGAGATTCCTGAAGAAGATGCCCTACTCTGCCCCATGCTCGATGCCCGACGCATGGAGGTGTATGCCGGTATCTACGATCGCGCCTTGAAACCTGTTCGTGAGATTGGCGCCGATGTGGTAACGGCCGAGACTTACAAAGAGTATCTGGATAAGCACCCTGTGTACTTCTTCGGTAACGGTGCCAAGAAGTGCATGGAGACCATCAATCATCCCAACGCCCACCTGATTGAGGGCATAGAGCCACTCGCCAAGTGGATGCAGCCCCTGGCCGAGAAACGATTGTTGAACAACCAGACTGAGGATGTAGCTTACTTTGTGCCTTACTATCTGAAGGACTTTGTGGCAAAACTTCCCAAGAAACTTCTTTAGTGAATAGTGATAAGTGAAGAGTTTATGGATATAAAAGGATTAGATTACAACACACAGCGCGAGAAGCTGGTGATGTCGGAATACGGACGTGAGATCCAGAAGATGATTGAGTTGGCTTGCGAGCTGCCCAACAAAGAGGAGCGCCTGCAGTGTGCCCAGACCATCGTGAAGCTGATGGAGACTAAGAACCCACAGCTGAAAGAGAACGATGACTACGAGCAGACACTCTGGAACCATCTGTACCTGATGAGTCACAGAGAGCTGGAGATCGACTGGCCTTATGATATCAGCGAAGCCGACAAGATTCTATCGAAGCCCCAGCCCATGAAGCTGCCCAAGGAGAGCGTACGACTGCGCCACTACGGCAGATTGGTAGAGGAGCTGTTTAAAAAGCTGAAGACTATGCCCGATGGCGAGGAGCGCGATGCGTTGGTAAGATATACTGCCAACCAGATGAAACGCGATCTGGCTCAGTTCGGACACGGTTCAATGGACGATGAGCGCGTGGCCAGCGACTTGGCTCGCTTTACCGACGGCGCCATCCAGATTGACCTGAACGCTTTCAGATTTGAGAAAGTGGCTCAGGCAGATGAGAAAAAGAAGAAAAAGAAGTAACCTATATGGCATCATTTATCATTGAAGGCGGCCATCTGCTGCAAGGAACTATCACACCACAGGGTGCTAAGAACGAGGCCCTGCAGGTAATCTGTGCCACATTGTTGACAGAGGAGGAGGTGATTATTCGTAACATCCCGAACATTCGCGATGTGAACAACCTCATCCAGCTGCTGCGTGATATTGGTGTGAAGGTATCGAAAAAGGAAGAAAACACCTATACCTTCAAAGCCGACGAGCTGAACCTGGATTACTTGCAGAGCGACGAGTTTGTGAAGAAGTGTGCTGCACTGCGTGGCAGCGTGATGATGATTGGTCCGCTTTTGGCCCGCATGGGTAAAGCCGTTATCACAAAACCTGGTGGCGATAAGATTGGTCGTCGCCGTTTGGACACCCACTTCTTAGGATTCGAGAAACTCGGCGCCACCTTCAACCGTGTGGAAGGTCGCGATGTATATGAGATTTCGGCCAAACAGCTGAAGGGTACCTATATGTTGCTCGACGAGGCATCGGTAACAGGTACAGCCAACATCATCATGGCCGCCGTTTTTGCCAAAGGTACCACCACCATTTACAATGCAGCTTGCGAACCCTATCTGCAACAGCTCTGTAAGATGCTGAACAGTATGGGTGCCCGCATCAGCGGTATTGCATCGAACCTGCTCACCATCGAGGGTGTTGACAGTTTGCATGGCACCGACCACCTGATCCTGCCCGATATGATCGAGGTAGGTTCGTTTATTGGTATGGCAGCTATGTGCGGTAATGGCGTTCGCATCAAAGATGTAAGTGTTGAGAACTTAGGAATCATCCCCGATGCTTTCCGTAGGTTAGGTGTAGAAATCGAGGTTGAAGGCGACGACCTGTGGATACCTCGCCAGGATCACTACGAGATACAATCATTTATGGATGGTACTATCATGACGCTGGCCGACGCCCCTTGGCCCGGCTTGACCCCCGACCTGCTGAGTGTACTGATTGTGGTTGCCACCCAGGCTCGCGGTAGCGTACTGTTCCACCAGAAGATGTTTGAAAGCAGACTGTTCTTCGTGGATAAGTTGATTGACATGGGTGCCCAGATTATTCTTTGCGACCCACACCGTGCCGTAGTGGTTGGTCACGACAGAAAGATTACCCTGCGCGGCGGTCGCATGTCGAGTCCCGATATTCGTGCCGGTATCGCTCTGCTGATTGCAGCCATGAGCGCTAAAGGAACCAGCCGTATCGACAACATCGAGCAGATTGACCGCGGCTACGAGAATATCGAAGCCCGTTTGAATGCTCTGGGCGCGAATATTGTTAGAGGTTAGAGATATGATAAAACGCGAGGACGTATATAAGATAGGTAAGTTAGGTAAAGCGCACGGCGTGAAAGGAGAGATTAGTTTTCTCTTCGACGACGACGTGTTCGACCGCACAGATGCCGACTACCTGATACTTGATATGGATGGTATCCTGGTACCTTTCTTTATTGAGGAGTACCGTTTTAAGACCGACGACAATGCCCTGATGAAGTTTGAGGGTATCGACACCCAGGAGCGTGCCAGAGAACTGACCGGTTGCGAGGTTTACTTTCCCCGTGAGATGGCAGAAGACGATGATGAGCAGCTTTCGTGGGCAGCCATTGTGGGCTTTGAGCTCATCGATGCCAACACCGGTAAGGCCGCAGGTAAAATTGCCTCGGTGGATGACACCACCATCAATATCCTCTTCGAACTGGAAGACGGTAAACTGATTCCTGCTTCAGAAGAGCTGATTACCAATGTAGATACAAAGAAACAACAAATAATAGTAAAACTGCCTGAAGGCATTTTAGAGTTATGAAGAAACAAATAGCCATTCTCGGCTCTACGGGGTCGATAGGAACACAAGCACTCGAGGTTATCGAGGAACATAGCGACCTGTACGAGGTCTATTGTTTGACTGCTAATAATAAGGTAGAGTTGCTGGCCGAGCAAGCTCATAAGTTCAAGCCCGCCGCCATCGTGATTGCCAACGAGGCACGTTACGACGAGCTGAAGAGCCTGATGAGCGACATGCCCGACGTAAAAGTATATGCCGGTGCCCAGGCACTGAACGAGATTGTAGAAGCCGGTCCCATCAACATGGTACTCACAGCGATGGTAGGTTTCTCGGGATTGAATCCCACCATCCATGCCATCAAGGCAGGTAAGACCATCTGCTTGGCAAATAAGGAGACACTGGTAGTTGCCGGTGAGCTGATTCTGCAGCTGGCCCAACAGTACCATACCCCCATCCTGCCTGTAGACAGCGAGCACTCAGCTATCTTCCAGAGCCTGGTTGGCGAGGATCAGAACCCCATCGAAAAGATTCTGCTCACAGCATCTGGTGGTCCTTTCCGCTTGAAGTCGATGGAAGAGATTGCTCACGTAACCAAGGCCGATGCCCTGCGCCATCCAACATGGGACATGGGTGCTAAGATCACCATCGATTCAGCTTCGATGATGAACAAGGGCTTCGAGGTCATCGAGGCTAAGTGGCTGTTTGGTGTGGACGCTAAGCAGATTCAGGTTTTGGTTCACCCACAGAGTATTGTTCACAGCGCCGTTCAGTTCCAGGATGGTAGTGTAAAAGCCCAACTGGGTGTACCCGATATGC
This sequence comes from Prevotella sp. khp1, assembly GCF_900102205.1. NCBI lineage: Bacteria > Pseudomonadati > Bacteroidota > Bacteroidia > Bacteroidales > Prevotellaceae > Prevotella > Prevotella sp. khp1. The sequence continues at coordinate 143,358 of NZ_FNJZ01000006.1, read as the reverse complement.
GTCTGCCTATCCAGTATGCCTTCTCGTTCCCACAGCGTTTGCACCTGAGTGGCGAGCGCCTCGACCTGTTCAAGGCCCAGCACCTGGAGTTCTTCGAACCCGACTTGGAGAAGTTCCGTTGCTTAGCTTTGGCGTTCGAAGCTATCGACAAGGGCGGTAACATGCCATGTATCGTGAATGCTGCTAACGAGATTGTGAACCGAGGATTCCTGGAGGATAAGTGCGGATTCCTGCAGATGGGCGACATCATTGCCGAGACCATGCAGCGTGCTACCTTCGATAAGAACCCCAGCTACGACACCTACATCGCTACCGATGCCGAGGCCCGTCGTATCGCTACAGAACTCATGAATAAATAATCAACAATGGATATCTTTTTAATTAGACTTTTGCAATTCATGCTGGCCATTGGCCTGCTAGTGCTACTCCACGAGGGTGGCCACTTCTTCTTTGCCAAGCTTTTTGGCATCCGCGTAGAGAAGTTCTATCTCTTCTTCGATCCCAGCATTTGGAAATGGGACGGCAGTCTGTTTAAGATCAAACCTAAGAACAGCGACACACAGTATGGTGTAGGTTGGTTGCCATTGGGCGGCTACTGTAAGATTGCCGGTATGATCGACGAGAGTTTTGATACCGAACAGATGAAACAGCCCATGCAGCCATGGGAGTTCCGCTCGAAACCAGCTTGGCAGCGCCTGCTGGTGATGATTGGCGGTGTATTGGTAAACTTCCTGCTGGCCCTGTTCATCTACTCAATGATTCTGTTCTACTGGGGCGACACCTATATCCCCACCAAGAACATGACCTTGGGTATGAAGTTCAACACCGAGGCTAAGCAGTATGGTTTTAAAGATGGTGATATCCTGGTAGGTACCGAGAACGGTGAGTTCAAGGACTTCAGCGCAGATATGTACCGCGCCCTGAGCGAGGCTACCCGTGCCGACATCATCCGTGATGGTAAGGCCATGAGCATCAAACTGCCTGGCGACATCAACCTGTTAGGTATGCTGAAGGCAGAGCCATCGTTCGTTCGTCCGTTGATTCCTGCTGTGGTTGACAGTGTGATTGAGAACACCCCTGCCGCCAAGATGGGATTACAGAAAGGCGATAAGATTGTAGGCATCAACGGCAAGCCTGTTGACAGCTACAATGAGTTTACCGACCAGCTGGGTGTACTCGAGGATATGATGACAGCCGCCAAGACGCAGGCCGACAGCCTGAAGGTGCGCACAGCCACCATCGTTTATGCTCGTAACGAGGTACAGGATACAGCCACCATCACCTTGACTCCTGATTTGAAACTCGGTTTCATGGTGCAGACCATCGCTGGAATCTACCAGCCCGTCACCAAGGAATATGGTTTCTTTGAGAGTTTCCCTGCCGGAATAGCATACGGCATCAACGTGCTGAAGGGTTATGTGGGCGACATGAAGTATGTGTTCACAGCCGACGGTGCGAAGTCGATTGGTGGTTTCGGCGCTATCGGCAGTCTGTTCCCTCCCATGTGGGATTGGTATCTGTTCTGGAAGATGACCGCCTTCCTCTCAATCATCCTCGCCTTCATGAACATCCTGCCCATCCCCGCCTTGGACGGTGGACATGTGCTGTTCCTGATTTATGAGATGATTACCCGTCGCAAGCCTTCAGAGACCTTCATGATCCGTGCCGAATACTTCGGATTCGGTCTGCTGATACTCCTGATGGTATTCGCGAACCTCAATGATATATTGCGGTGGTTAGGATATATGTAAACAAAAAGCCCCACTCACTGGGGCTTTTTTAATGCCTTTACTCTATGTTTGTAGTGATGATGACTTTGTTTGCCATTGTGCTCGTGGGATACGGGGCAGGCAAATTGGGATATTTGGGAGGCGACTTTGACAGACAGCTGTCGAGGTTGGTAATTAATATGACCTGTCCGGCGCTGATTCTGTCGTCGGCTATGACAGGCGAACTGCCTGACCGTGAGTATATTCTACCGTTATTACTCATCAGCGTGATTACCTATGCGGTGCTTACAGGTATCGCCTTTCTGTTGCCACGCTACCTTACCAAGAAGAAAGACGACGAAGGCGCTATCGGTTTTGCTCTGATGTTTGGTAACGTGGGCTTTATGGGCTACCCTGTGGTAGCATCGATATTCGGACACGAGGCCGTGTTCTATGCTGCTGTGCTGAATGTTGTAAATACATTTGCAGTGTTTACTGTAGGAACTATCCTGATAACAGGTAAAAATAAAGTAGAGGAAAGCCGTTTTGAAAAGAAGGTGCTCTACTCTACCCCGATGTTGGCCTGCTACCTGACCATGCTGATAGTAGCATTGCGCATCGATAATATCCCCGAAGCCATCAGCGCACCACTCACCATGATTGGTAACATCACCGTACCTGCCGCGCTGCTGATTATCGGTTCATCGATGTCGAACCTCCCCATCAAATCGCTATTAGGTAACACCAGCGTTTATGCTACCACACTTTTCCGACTGGCCATACTGCCCATCGGCATCTACTATCTGTGCACGCTTTTAGGCTTCTCGCAGTTTGTAGTAAACATCAATACGGTGGTGATTGCCATGCCTGTGGCTACTTACGGTACTATTCTGTGCTTAAAATACGGCAAAGATACCACGATGATAACCGAGGTAACATTTATTACCACCCTCATCTCCATGGTGTCCATCCCATTATTGGTTTTATTCTTTCTATAAGCAGATAGCAACAAACAATCAACACATAGATAAGCACAACCTGAAGGATGGTTGGATGCAAGTTACCGATACTGGCGCCCGGAAAGGTGGCGATGGTATTCAACGACGCATTCAACCCATTCACTATATATAATAATAGGTACGCGAGGGGCGGAAACAACAGAACGGCTATCGACAGACATAGAATAATGAATGCCGCAGGCACCACCAGGAAGTTGGTAAGCAGAAAACAGGTAGAGAACTGTCCGAAGTAATAGGCGATTAATGGTGCCACACCCAACTGAGCCGCAATAGAGACAGCCACCATGCCCCAAATCTTTGCCACCCAGGGGTGCTTCATATAATACTGGTCGGAAAACACGCTGGTAAACAAGGGCACAAACAGCAGGATAGCCCATACGGCCATAAACGACATCTGAAATCCCACATCAAACAGCCAGGCAGGATTCCACATCAACATCAAAAAAGCTGTAAAAGCCAGAACGTTGACCGACATCTTATTACGACGCCCAATCGACAAAACGCCATAGATGGTAAGCATGACGGCCGAGCGTACAGCACTAACAGGCATACCAACCAGCAGCACAAACGCCCATACCACCAGGATCATCAACAACTGCGACAAAGCCGGCCACCGTCTTCGTGGCAGGAACAACGACAACAGCATATAGATAATACCAAGGTGCAGACCACTGAGAGCCAACACATGCGAGGCACCGCTGACAGAATATGAACTTTTCACATCTCGAGTCAAAGCCGACTTATCGCCTAACGACATGGCTGCCACCACCGCATAAGCATCGCCATCAAGCCCACTATCATTAAAACGCTGCAACAACTGCTCGCGTTGCTGAAGGAAAAAGTTTCTGGAGCGATCTAATCGGGTTTCGGTTTGCGGTTGATTGGTGGTTTGCTGATGGTGCTGCATCACGCACATTCCTAACAACAGGCAACATACCACGATAGCTACCGACTGCGCATTGGCAAACTTATAAAGCAGCAAAGCCACAACCACCATACCAGCCAGCACAGGTAATATGGTGATAGACAGCGACGCATAGTGAGCGATGATAATGCCAAGAATCATACTCACCGTTAAAGCCGCTACGGGACATTTATCGAATAATCGACTTTGCATACCAAGTTACAAAAGTACAACTATTTTTGGGAATATAAGAATTATTTCGTAACTTTGTCGCCGTAATCAAAGAATAAAGAAAGAATGGAAATGGTAAATATCCCCATCTGGGCGTGGATTTTGTTCTACATACTGGTATTCATTATGTTGCTGATCGACCTGAAATCGTTCGGTAAGAAAGGTCAACATGAAGTGAGCGTATCCGAAGCTCTGAAGATGACAGCCGTATGGATTGGTGTATCGCTTGTTTTCTGCGGTGGCATCTATCTGTTATATCCTGTTGACTCCCACGAGAAAGCAATGGAGTTCTTGGCAGGTTATCTGATTGAGAAATCCTTATCGATGGACAATCTGTTTGTATTCTTGATGCTTTTCTCGTTCTTCGGCGTACAGCGAAAATACCAGCACGAGGTGTTGTTCTGGGGTATCTTTGGTGCTTTAGTACTGCGCAGTATCTTTATTTTTGCAGGTACAGCAATGATTGCGCAGTTTGAATGGATATTAGGCTTGTTTGGATTATTCCTGATTTATACGGGCATCAAGATGTTCGGACATAACGACGAGCAAGTCGACCCTTCGAACAATTTCTTCGTAAAGATATTCAAGAAATTCTTCCCTGTGACCGACCAGATGCACGAGGGAAAATTCTTTATCGTCGAGAACGGTAAGCGATTAGCAACCCCATTGTTTATTGCCTTATTGGTAATCGAGACAACCGATGTGGCCTTTGCCGTCGATTCTATCCCCGCCGTATTCTCAGTAAGCCGCGATCCGTTTATCGTGCTTACATCAAACATTTTTGCCATTCTGGGTCTGCGTGCCCTATACTTTGCGCTGGCAGCAGTAGCCAAATACTTCACCTATCTTAAATATGGCTTAGGTATCATCCTGAGCTTTGTAGGCGTAAAGATGCTATTAGCCATGAACGAGTACGTGAACGCATTCGGCGAGATGATAGGATTAAATATCGACATGCCACACATCGAAGTACCCACCACACTTTCGTTGGCCATCATCTTCGGTGTTTTGGTATTATCGATGCTACTATCCGTATGTGTATCAAAAGCAAAAACCAAATAAAATATGGAAAACAAAAACTATCTTTACGACGCCGTAGCCTTGCTGAAGGAGCTGATTGCCATTCCTTCGGTTAGTAGAGACGAGACGAGAGCTGCCGATAAGCTGGCCGATTTCCTGAACATGTGGAATCTGCCATTCGGTCGCGAGGGTAACAACCTCTGGGTGGGCTGTCCTGATTGGGACAACAATCGACCTACCGTGATGCTCAACGCCCATATCGACACCGTAAAACCCGTTAGCTCGTGGACACGCGATCCATTTTCACCAGATCAGGAATACGACGTGATATATGGTCTGGGCTCAAACGACTGTGGCGGCGGACTAGTTTCGCTGTTACAAGCCTATCGCATCATGCTGTATCGTCCTCGCAACTATAATCTGTTGTGGGTAGCTTCGGCCGAAGAAGAGATATCGGGACAGAACGGACTGAGTCGCGTGCTGCCTTTGTTGCCCAAGATTGACGTAGCCATTGTGGGTGAGCCTACAGGCATGCAACCCGCCATTGCAGAAAAAGGACTGATGGTAATTGATGGTTATGCTCATGGCAAATCGGGCCATGCTGCCCGTAACGAAGGTATAAATGCAATCTACGAAGCACTCGACGATCTGGTTTGGCTTCGCGATTATAAATTCCGCAAGGTAAGTCCTTTGTTAGGCCCCACGAAGATGACGGTGACCGTAGTTGAAGGCGGTACCCAGCATAACGTAGTGCCTGATACACTGCACTTTGTTATTGATGTACGCACCAACGAGTTCTATCAGAACGAATATCTGTTTAACTTCCTGTGCAAGAAGATGACCAAATGCGAGTTGCGCGCCCGTTCGTTCCGCCTGCACTCATCGGCCATCTCACCCGAGCATCCACTCATTAAGAGATGTATCGACAGAGGCATGCAGCCCTTCGGTTCGCCCACACTGAGCGATCAGGCGCTGATGCCATTCCCATCATTTAAGCTGGGGCCAGGCGAATCAAGTCGCTCGCACTCAGCCAATGAGTTCATAAAGATTTCGGAGATGGAACATGCCATCGATACCTATATAGGATTGTTGGACGGATTGACACTATAAGTGCCTATCTGGCCGTGTGGCCAGAATTGACACTCAGCGTGTCGACCCTATCGCGCCAACCAGCCCTCAGGGTTCAGTTTAGCGCTGCCTTTGCGCAACTGGAACTGCATCAAACCCTCAGCACCCACACGACCAAGTGTCTGTCGGGTGCTTACTTTTTGTCCTCGACTCACGTTAACCGAAGCCAAGTCGCAATAAACCGACAGGTAGCTACCATGACGCACGATGACTACTGTGGTGCCAGCATAGCTGAATACAGCACTCACCTCGCCATCGAACACACAACGAACTGCTGCACCTGGCTGACCCTTGATATCAATACCTTTCTTATCGAGTGTTACATGTCCCTTCACATCTGTTACGTGGTTGGTACCAAAGTGGTTCACAATACGATAGCCGCCAGCAATAGGCATAGGCAATCTACCACGATTGCTCTCAAAATTACCACTCAGCATACGGTCTTCGGACGAAACAGTATAAATCGCAGCCTCTGATTTACGGGCTTCGGCCACCTCCTTCTCGTGTGCTTTCGCATCGGCAGCCGCCTTTCGCTCAGCTGCCAATCGGGCACGCTCAGCCTCAGCAGCAGCACGCTCGGCAGCCGCTTTCTCTTCGGCATTCTTACGGGCAGCAGCTGCACGGGCTTCGGCCTTGGCTTTCTCCTCGCGAGCCTTAGCTTCGGCGATACGTCGTTCGTTCTCCTTACGAGCCGCTTCGGCTGCAGCCTGTTTGCGGGCCAGTTCTTCAGCCTTACGTTTTGCTTCGGCCTCGGCAGCTTTGCGCCGGGCTTCGGCTTCGGCACGCGCCTTCGCACGGGCTATCTCCTGAGCAATCAGTCGGTCGATCTGTGCATTCAACTCAACATCGCGCTTTTTCTGTTTTTCGATGATGCCCTGAATGGTTTTCTGCTGTTTCTGCAGAGATGACACCATCTTCTGCTGCTCTTCCTGTTTGCCTTCGAGCGAACGGCGCTCCCGTTCGCCTCTCACCAACAAGTCGCTCTTCTGTCGCTTGGTGTCGGTGAGTTCGCTATGCGCCTCAGTCACCTGATCCTTCATCGACTTCACCGCTTCGGCCTGATTCTGCTGATAGGCCGCATATTCGCGCACAAAACGCAGTCGTCGGTACATCTGCGACAGATTTCTGGCACTGAACACAAACATCAATCTGCTCTGCAGGTTGCGGTTGCGATGCATGTACTTCATCGACTTGATGAAGCGCTGCTTGCGCTCTTCGAGTTCTTTGTTCAGTGTGACCATCTGCACCTCCAACGTGTGGATATTACCATCCAAACGATTGATATCATGACGAATGGTATCAATCGACTTACGTTTATCGGCAATCTCGTTGTTGATAATCAGCAGGTTCTGCAAACGATTCTTCACATCGCGCTCGTTGGCTTTCAACTTGCGCTGCTGCTCCTCAATCTGCTTGCGCACCCTCTGCTGCTCGGTCTTCAAACTGTTAACCGTTACCGGCTGCTTTGATGCAGAACTCTTGGTAGTTGTCTTCTTACCTGTAGATTTCTTGCTGCCCGACTTCTTAGTTGTGGTAGCCGTACGTTTTTGCACAGACTTTTTTTTCGCCTGCTGTGCAATAGCAGGCGAAGAAAACGTGATGAGTGCCATCAGCACCATCGCGATATATCGCATACGTAACACTCTATTCATCATAGAGCCATAAAGCGGCGGAGTATCTCGTCAACTGTTACCTCGCGATACTTGTTAGAAACTTCGGTTCGTGCATCCCATTCGGTATCATTACCCAGATAATTCAGGGTCATACCCAACTTCACTTCCTTATCAGGAGTGGTAAGTGTAATGAGATGCTTCTTGGGGAACATCTTACGTCCAAACACATCGTATTCGGAATAGTCCCAGTTAAGCTGGGTGTTACCATTAAAGCGGTCCTTATACAGGATGTTAGCCATACGAATCAGTGCGGTATTCTTGCTGGCCAACCAACTGTAGTCCATCTTTCCCTCTTCGAGATTGATAATCATATCGTCGCCACTCTCGATGGTGTTAAACTTGCCTTCGCCCTCCTTGTCATTCTTTGCAAGCACAACTGCCTCGCTACCCTGATTGGGCTTGAAAAGCTCGTTCCAGAACAATGCCTGAATAGCCGAGAAGTTCAAACCGCTATTACGCAGGAAATCTACCTGGCGGTAAGGAGCCTTCAGGTACTGCTTATTGATACGGTCCATAATCAGCACGTAATCCTTGGTGAATTCAAGACGTCCGGCCTCAACAAATCCAAAGGCCATCAGCTGCAAACGGATTACATCGTTACGACGCATTTTCAGGTTACCCGTCAGTGTAATCTTCTGCGGACCAACCTCAACCGAGAACTTCACCTTCGAGGTGATGAACTTATTGGTTTGCTGGTTATCACGCACCTGACTCACAAAGTCGGTAGTCTGACGCTGTTCAATGATTGGCTTCACCTCTTTCGATTTCTTGAATATACCACATGAACTAAACATCAATGGCAATGCCAATACGGCAATTCTTACGATACTTTTCAGTTTCATTATTGATTTGCTTTTTGTTTTATTTTTTCTGCATGTTCCTGAATCACAGAGTTGTCGATCGACTCATCCAGATTCTGTAACGCCTGGTCGATATATATCTTGGCCTCAGAGTAGCGGCCCAGCATATACAGTATCCAAGCGTAGGTATCTAAGTAGGTAGCATTCTTAGGCTCAGCCTTCACGGTTTTAAAACTCATCTGCTCGGCCTTAGCCAACTGCTCACCACTTTCGCTTAAGAAGTAGGCATAGTTATTTAAACAGCCCATATTATCATCTTTCCATTGCAAGCAACTATCATAAGCCTCGTAGGCCTCTTTCATCAGGCCTTTCTGATGCAGGATGTCGCCCATCACCGCATAGAAATCGGATACGATAGCAGGATCACTGTCCTCCTTAATCACGCCGATACCATTCTTAAAGGTAGAAAGGGCGGCATCAAGACTGTCGCGACGATAGTAGGCGATACCTTGATAGTAATAAAAGGCCATCTCGTCGGGATTATACTGTCGGGCATCCTGACAGAGTGCAATCACGCGCTCCATATCATCAGCCTCCCAGGCATAACCAATCAGCTGCAAACGGGCCGAAGAATTATCGGGTGCCAGTTGCAAAGCCTTGGTCAGCACCGTAGCGATGGTATCCTTCGGCATCTTCTTCACGTTCATATACGAGGCACAGAGAATAGCCATGTGCTCATCGGTCTGAGGCTGTTTCAGAATCTTATCAAACAGCTGCAGTACACGGGTACTATCGCCGCCCGCATTCTCGCTGGCCGAAATCTCCTGTCGCAACAGCAGAATCTTCTCGTCGATGGTGGCATTGCGATTCAGCAATACACGTTCAGTAAGCGAGTCGGCTATCTCACGATGCCCTAAAGCCTGATGATAGGTACGCAGCGACATCAGCACACGGTTGTTATCAGGTTCATCTTTCAGAATCTTGTCGTACACCTTCAATGCCTTTTTCAGCTGTCCGTTCATCATCAGCGTCTCACCATACAAAGCCTGATAATTACCATCGTTGGGGAATTTCTCTGCCAAAGCCTTTATCTCGGCAATGGCCGCTTTTTTGTTCCCCTGACGGGTATATATCTCGCTCTTGGCTACCGACAGGCGTTCGCTCTTGCCATCGATGGCTTCGATACGGTTCAGCACCTCTACGGCCGAATCGAAATCGCCCACCTGCTGATACAGTTGGAACAGCATCTCCAGCAAGTCCTCACGCTCTTTGTCGCGCTCATAGATCTTCTCCACTACGGGAATGGCAGCTTCGTAATCCTGCTGACGGATGTACGCCTGTGCCAATGTTTCCATATAGGTAGCGTTATCCGGATCGAGTGCAGCCGCCTTCTGGATATAAGCCAGACTTTTCTCGCCATCCTTCAGAGCGTTATAGTACTGTGCCAAAAAGTAGTACGCCTCGGGGGCATCGGGATTTATCTCCAGACAATGACGCAGCAAATCAAAGGCTGCATCGTTGTTTCCCTTCTGGCGCTGCATCATGGCTTCAAGAAAGAACTGGTCGTACTCACGCTGTCCGTAACCAGTGGTTACAGAAAGCAGTAACAATAACGACAGTCCGATTTTCTTCATTCGCATCATGATTCTACTTCACGCCAGTATGACCATAACCACCTTCGCCACGTTCGGTCTCATCCAGAACCTCTACCGATACGAACTCACCCTGCTCGTGACGCGCAATCACCATCTGGGCAATACGCTCACCATCCTCAACAACAAAGTCCTCGTTCGACAGGTTGATGAGCACCACACCTATCTCGCCACGATAGTCGGCATCGATAGTACCAGGAGTATTCAGTACGGTGACACCCTTCTTTAATGCCAAACCACTACGAGGACGTACCTGTGCCTCATAACCTACAGGCAGAGCAATATGCAAACCCGTTGGGATGAGTCGGCGCTCAAGTGGTTTCAGGGTGATGGGTTCATCTATATTAGCTCTCAGATCCATACCGGCACTCTGCGCAGTAGCATACTGCGGCAAGGGCTGGTGACCTTTGTTTACAACTTTAATTTTCAGCATCTTTTAAAATAATATTTTAATCCACGTGCAAAGGTAGTGCTTTTAGCTTAGAAATCACCCTTTCGGCGACTAATTTTTTGATTTTTTCGTTAATTTCTGCGAAATATGCCGCTACTGCGCGTATTTTTCGTACCTTTGCACCCTGATTATGATGAATTGGCAACAACTGATATCGAACAAGCGTCTCGGTCAGGAGCATCGTCATCCTGAGCGCCACGACGACCGAACAGAGTTCAAGCGCGATTACGACCGTTTGATTTTCTCTGCTCCGTTCCGTCGTTTGCAGAACAAAACCCAGGTATTTCCACTCCCGGGAAGTATCTTTGTGCACAACCGTCTGACCCACTCACTCGAGGTGGCCAGCGTGGGTATGTCGCTTGGAAACGATGTGGCTGCCCAACTTACCAAGAAGCATCCTGAGCTGAAGGACCAGCTGTTTCAGGAGATTGGTCAGATTGTAGCCACCGCCTGCTTGGCACACGATTTAGGCAACCCGCCCTTTGGTCATAGCGGCGAGAAAGCCATCCAGTCGTTCTTTACCGAAGGTGCCGGTTACGACCTGCAGCGCCAGGTAAGTGCCAACTTCTGGAACGACCTTACCCACTTTGAGGGTAACGCCAATGCGTTCCGTTTGTTAACGCATCAGTTCAAAGGTCGCCGTCCGGGAGGATTTGTCATGACTTATTCTACGCTTGCCAGCATTGTTAAGTATCCATTCTCATCGAGTGCTGCCGGCAAGAAAGGCAAGTTCGGATTCTTTGATTCCGAGAAGACATATTACCGTCGCATTGCCGACGAATTAGGCATCCCCTGTAAATCAGAAGTGGGCGAGCCCTTGCGTTATGCCCGTCATCCGCTGGTGTATCTTGTTGAGGCAGCCGACGATATCTGCTACGAGATTATGGACCTTGAGGATGCCCACAAACTTAAAATTATTTCGCACACCGACACCATGCAGTTGCTGTTGGGATTCTTCGACGAGGAGACCCAGGCCCGTATCCAGAACCGCATTGTTGAGGAAGGTGTAAATGATAATAACGAAAAGATTGTATATCTGCGAGCCTGCGTGATTGGCAAACTCGAGAATGAGTGTGTACGCGTGTTTGTTGAGCACGAGGACGAGATATTGAGCGGCGATTTCCAAGGCAGTTTAATTGATCATATCAGCGACCTGCCGCAGAATGCCTATAAGCGTTGTTGCGAGCTCTCGGTTCAGCACATCTACAAGAGTCGTCCCGTACTCGATGTAGAGCTGTCGGGTTATCAGATTATCCAGACGCTGATGGAGAAGTTTATCAATGCCGCTGTTCATCCCGAGCGTTTTTACTCTAAGCACCTGATCAGTCGTGTGTCGAGTCAGTATGATATTGATGCGCCCGACCTTGAAACGCGTATCATGGCGATTATCGATTATATCAGCGGTATGACCGATGTGTATGCACTTGATGTGTTCCAGAAGATTAACGGCATATCGCTACCTATTATTTAACCTGTTTATACTTTGCATGATGAAGAAGTTATATATTGAAACGTATGGCTGCCAGATGAATGTGGCCGATTCTGAAGTTGTTGCATCGGTGATGCAGATGGCTGGTTACGAAACCACCGAGACCATCGACGAGGCCGATGCCGTATTCTTGAACACCTGCTCTGTTAGAGATAACGCCGAGCAGAAGATTTATCACCGTTTGGAAGCACTGGATGCTGAGCGTCGCCGCCGACTGAAGAGCAATCCCGAAGCTCCCAAAATGATTCTTGGTGTACTTGGTTGTATGGCTGAGAGAGCTCAGCGCGATTTGCTTGATAATCACTTTGCCGACCTGGTGGCAGGTCCCGACGCTTATCTGTCGCTGCCCGACCTGATTGCTCAGGCCGAACTGGGACACAAAGCCATGAATACCGAACTCTCTACCAGCGAGACTTATAAGGATGTGGTACCACAGCGTATCGGCATCGGACATAAGATTGGCGGGTTTGTAAGTATTATGCGTGGTTGCAACAATTTCTGCCACTACTGCATTGTGCCTTATACCCGTGGTCGTGAGCGCAGTCGCGATGTAGAGAGCATCCTGCGTGAGGTTCGCGACCTGCGCGACAAGGGATTTAAGGAGGTAACCCTGTTGGGACAGAACGTAAACTCGTATAAGTTCGAGGATACCGACTTCCCCACCCTGTTAAGAAAGGTAGCCGAAGAGGTGCCCACCATGCGTGTGCGCTTTACCACTTCGCACCCTAAGGATATGAGCGATGAAACCCTGAAGGTGATTGCCGAAGTGCCCAACGTTTGCAAGCACATCCACCTGCCTGTACAGAGTGGTAGCGATCGTATCTTGAAGTTGATGAACCGCAAATACACCCGCGAGTGGTATATGGATCGCGTACATGCCATCCGTCGTATCATCCCCGATTGCGGTCTTTCTACCGATATCTTTGTAGGTTATCACTCCGAGACAGAGGAAGACCACCAGCTGTCGCTCGACCTGATGCGCGAGGTGGGTTACGATTCTGCCTTTATGTTCAAATACTCCGAGCGCCCAGGCACTTACGCTTCGAAGCACCTGCCCGACGATGTGCCCGAGGAGGAGAAGATTCGCAGACTGAACGAGCTCATCGCGCTACAGACCGAGATGAGTGCTATCCAGAACAAGAAGGACGAGGGTAAGGAGTTCGACGTGCTGGTTGAGGGTTTCTCAAAGCGCAGTCGTGAGCAGCTTTGCGGTCGTACCGAACAGAACAAGATGGTAGTCTTCGACAAGGGTACTCACCATATCGGCGAAACCGTTCGCGTAAGAATCACTGGTAGCACCAGCGCCACGCTTCTGGGCGAAGCAATCGTAAAATAGTAAATCGTCAAATAGATAAATGAAAGAGTTCCTGAACGTACTGAGGCGGTTTGTACCTCCTTACAAAAAATATCTGGTGGCATCGGTAGTGTTCAATATCCTATCGGTTATCCTGAATGTCTTCTCGTTTGCAGCCCTGATACCTATCTTGCAGATTATCTTCAAGACAGGCGATGGCGACACAGCAACCGCACTGATGGCATGGGATTGGGCAAATGCGCAGGAGGTGTTGATGAACAACATGAACTACTACGTTAACAGCCTCATTGCCGATCTTGGTCCTACCACCACCCTGCTCATCATCGGCCTCTTCCTGGCCTTTATGACTTTCCTGAAGACGGGTGCTTACTTCCTGTCGTCGGCCACCATCGTGCCCATCCGCACAGGTGTGGTTCGCGACATCCGCAACCAGTTGTATCAGAAGATAAACACCCTGCCATTAGGTTTCTTCAGCGAGGAGCGCAAGGGCGACATCATCGCTCGTATGAGCGGCGATGTACAGGAGATTGAGAACTCTATCATGTCGAGTCTCGAGATGCTGTTCAAGAACCCCATCCTGATTGTAGGCTATTTCACCATGCTGCTGTTTATCTCATGGCAGCTCACCGTGTTCACCCTGGTTATCGTACCCATCATGGGTTGGTTTATGGGTTGGGTTGGTCGAAAGCTCAAAGCCCAATCGGTCAAGGCTCAGGCGCTTTGGAGCGATACCATGAGTCAGGTCGAGGAAACCTTAGGTGGTTTGCGCATCATCAAGGCCTTCTGCGCCGAAGATAAGATGAACAAGCGTTTCGACACCATCAACTCGGCCTATCGCAACGACATCATGCGTGTAAACATCCGCCAGTCGTCGGCCCATCCCATGTCGGAGTTCCTGGGTACCGTGATGATTGTGATTGTGTTGTGGTTCGGTGGTGTATTGGTACTCAACAACCACACGCTCTCTGGTCCTATCTTTATTTATTATATGGTGATGCTCTACTCGATTATCAACCCATTGAAGGATTTCTCGAAAGCCGGTTATAACATCCCCAAGGGACTGGCTTCGATGGAGCGTGTTGATAAGATCCTGATGGCCGAGAACACCATTAAGGAGCCAGCAGCCCCCAAGCATATCGCTAACTTCGAGCACCAGATAGAGTTCCGCCACGTATCGTTCAAATACGGCGAGCAGTGGGTATTGAAGGATATCAACCTCGTAATCCCCAAGGGCAAGACCATCGCTTTGGTAGGTCAGAGTGGTAGCGGAAAATCTACGATGGTAGATCTCATTCCCCGTTATTATGATGTTCAGGAGGGCGAGGTGCTCATCGATGGCATCAACGTGAAGGAGTTGGGTATTCACGATCTGCGCCAGCTGATTGGTAATGTAAACCAGGAGGCTATTCTCTTTAACGATTCGTTCCGCAATAACATCTCGTTCGGTGTGGATAACGCTACCCAGCAGCAGATTGAGGAAGCAGCCAAGATTGCCAACGCCTACGATTTCATCATGGCATCCGAGAACGGTTTCGATACCAATATAGGCGATCGCGGTGGCCGCTTGTCAGGTGGTCAGCGCCAGCGTGTCAGCATCGCTCGTGCCATTCTGAAGAATCCACCTATCCTGATTCTCGACGAGGCCACCTCGGCCCTCGATACCGAGAGCGAGCGCCTGGTGCAGGATGCCTTAGAGCGCCTGATGAAGACCCGCACTACCGTTGCCATCGCACACCGTTTGAGCACCATTAAGAACGCCGACGAGATTTGCGTACTGCACGAGGGTAAGATAGTAGAACGTGGCACCCACGATGAACTGTTGAATATCGACGGTTATTACAAGAAGTTACATGAAATGCAGAGTTAGTTATCTGATAAAGACGTACCTCTGGACGGTTCTTGTGTTCGTCTTGGCCAAGTTGGCATTTATGCTTTTCTGCCGAGAGGGACACGAGTTCGTGTTTATCGATATGTGGCAGGTGGTACAGCACGGACTGTCGCTCGACTTATCAACAGCCCTTTATTTCTTTATTGTACCTTTTCTCGCCACCATCGTCAGCATGTGGTACACAGGCCGATGGCTGTTCCGCATCCTGAAAGGGTATTACGCCTTGATAGCCATCGCTTTTGCTTTGGCTTTTGTGGCCGATACCAGTCTTTATCCCTTCTGGGCATTCAAGCTCGATGCCTCGTGCCTGCAGTATCTCGAAACACCCAACGAGGCTACAGCCAGCGTCTCTATCGTCTATCTCATCTGGCGATTCGTAGCATTAGTAGTTACGGCAGTAGTTATCTATAAGGGTTATGCTAACGCCTTATGCAGTCTGAAAGGCACCAGCCCACTGAAGAGTTCACTCAAAACAGCAGTCATCAGCCTGGTTACTTTCCTGGTCATGGCACCATTGATAGTTATCGGTATTCGTGGTGGCTTAGACGAATCAACCACCAATATCGGTCAGGTGTACTATTCACAGAATCAGTTCCTCAACCACTCGGCTGTTAATCCCGTTTTCAGTTTCTTAGCTTCGTTAGAGAAAACGGGCGAGGTAGAGAGCTACAACTACATGAGCGACGAGGACTGCCAACAGATTATCAACAAGCTGTATAACACCGAGAGTGTAGATAGCGATACCCTGTTGAACACCCCAACACCTAACATCATTGTGATACTGATGGAGAGTCTTGGCGGTGAGTTTACCGAACTCAGCGGTCGCCAGGATATCACACCCAACCTCAACAAGTTGGCTACCGAAGGTGTTTACTTTACCAACTGCTATGCCAACTCATGGCGCACCGATCGCGGCACCCTGTGTACCTATAGCGGCTACCCCTCGTTCCCCAACACGTCGGTAATGAAGTTGCCCGCCAAATCGCGCACCCTGCCTTGTATCGCCCGTTCGCTACGCGACGAGAAGCAGTACAACACCCACTATCTGTATGGTGGCGACATCAATTTTACCAACATGCGCAGCTATCTGATTAGCGGCGGGTTCGACCAGCTTACCTGGAAGGCCGACTATACAACAGCCGAACAGAAATCAGCCGAATGGGGTGTACGCGATGATATCACCTTCGGCACCCTGTATGATATGGCCACCACCCTCCCATCGCCTTATCTCATTGGCTACTCTTCGCTGAGCAGTCATGAGCCTTGGGATGTGCCCATCAAGCATTTCGACGACGAGATTCTGAATGCTTTCTATTATCTCGACCAATGTATTGGCGATTTCGTAACCAAACTGCGCCGCACAGAGGCCTGGAAGAATACGCTGATTGTGCTGCTACCCGATCACGGCATCAACTACAAAGCGTACGACGAACAGCATCCGCTACGCAATCGCATCCCGATGATTTGGGTTGGCGGCGCCGTAAAAGCGCCTCGCCGTATCGATACCATCTGCAACCAGACCGACCTGCCCGCTACGCTGTTAGCCCAGTTAGGTCTGTCGCATAGCGATTACACGTTTAGTCGCGATGTGCTCAGCAGCACCTATACCCACCCCGTGGCCATGCATACCTTTACCGAAGGTTATTCGATGGTAGATAGTACGGGATTGACGGTATTCGACCTGTACAGTCAGCGTGTTACCACAGGTAAGGGCGATATCACTATTGCCCAAGCCATTCTGCAAGCCGCTACAAAAGATTTAAATCAACGATGAAACATCTTCTCAGCAAGCCCTACGCCCCTATCGTGGCCGTTATCTGGAACATCCTGTTAGTCTATGTGGTTTACCAGATAGCCCGATTGGCATATTTCTTCGAAAACGCCCAACTGCTCCATTATAACAGTGATGTATTTCGTGGCGGACTCTTGTTCGACACCTCAGCCATTGTTTATACCAATGCGCTTTATGTGGTGCTGATGATAGCCGTTGGGGCATTTACGCTGAAAGGTCAGAAAGCCCTTAAGTGGCTGTATCTCATCATCAACAGTCTTGCTTTAGCCATCAACTTAGGCGATGCGGTTTATTTCCAATACACCATGCGCCGCACCACTACAACGGTGTTCGGCGAGTTCTCGAACGAGGGCAACTTAGGTAGCATTTTTGGCACCGAGTTCATCAACCACTGGTATCTGGTACTGCTGTTTGTAGTAGTGATGATAGCTCTCTACAAGCTGTATGCCCTACCCCGACGCAAGCATGCAGCCAACTTAGCCAGCTTGCTGCTCATCGCACCTCTGAGTATTGCCGGCATGCGCGGTGGTTTTACCACAGCCGTTCGCCCCATCACCGTATCAAATGCCAACCAGTACGCCCAGCATCCTACCGATGCCGCCTTGGTGCTCAACACCCCCTTCTCGCTCATCCGCACCATTGGCAAAAGCGTATTCACTGTGCCCAACTATTATCAGAGCGAGACTGAGTTAGAAGCTATCTACTCACCACAGCACAAAGCCCAGACCGATACATTGGTAAAAAAGAACGTTGTTGTTTTGATTATCGAGAGTTTTGGTCGCGAGTATATCGGTGCGCTCAACCGCGATTTAGAGGGTGGTAAGTACAAGGGCTATACCCCTTGTGTTGATTCGCTCATTGCCCACAGCACCACCTTCCGCTACAGTTTCTGTAACGGCCGAAAGAGTATCGACGGCATGCCGAGTATCCTCTCCAGCATCCCTATGTTTGTTGAGCCGTTCTTCCTCACCCCAGCCTCGATGAACGATTATACCGGTCTGGCTGGCATCTTGGGTAACGAGGGATACCAGACAGCTTTCTTCCATGGGGCCCAGAATGGTTCGATGGGCTTCGAGGCCTTTGCCAAGAAGACGGGTTTCCAGCGTTATTACGGTCGTACCGAATACGAGGCTGCTCGTGGCACTAACGATTTCGATGGTACCTGGGCCATCTGGGACGAGCCTTTCTTCCAGTATTATGCTGAGGAGATGAGCAAGATGCAGCAGCCGTTTATGACGGCTATCTTCTCGGCCTCCAGTCACCATCCGTTCGCCATCCCCGAGCAGTATAAGGCACAGTTCCCCGAGGAGCATCTGCCCATCCAGAAGTGCATCCGCTATACCGATATGGCCCTTGGCAAGTTCTTTGCCACCGCCCGTAAGCAGCCTTGGTTTGATAACACCATCTTTGTGCTTACCAGCGACCATACCAACCAGAGCGACCACGCTGAATATCAGAGCGATCTGGGTGGATTCTGTTCGCCCATCATCATCTACGATCCTTCGCAGCCTGTAGGCCGAATGGAAGAGAAGATTGCCCAGCAGATTGATATCCTGCCCACCATCTTAGGCATGTTAGGCTACTCTAAGCCCTATATGGCCTTTGGTATCGACGTGCTCAGCACACCCGCCAACGATACGTGGGCGGTTAACTACCTGAACGGCATTTATCAGTACGTAAAATATGGTTATGTGCTTCAGTTCGACGGCAAACAAACCAAGGGTGTTTACCTGTTAACCGACCGTCTGATGCAGCACAACCTGAAGGGCAAGGTACCTCAGCAGGCGCAGATGGAACGCGAGCTGAAAGCCATCATACAACAATATATGATGCGCATGACCAAAAACAAGTTGCTTTAGAACTTATACCAAGGTTTCTTGGGAGGCGCGGGCTTATTGTCGGGATGATCCTTGGCTATCACCTTACCGTCGATCACCTCGAAACGCTCGTTAAACTCAGCACGTGTACGCTTCCAGCGGTCGTGACTCCACAACCAGAACTCAGGCGCACGCTTGATGCTCTTCTCCAACAAATCAAAGTACATATCTGTGAGTTCGTAATCCTTCAGCTGCTGTGGCTCGCGGGTCACAGGAATCACTTCGGCCTCATAGTAGCCACGCTTTACACGACGCACATCCATGAAGAACACCGCATAATTCATCTTCTTGGCAATACGCTCAGTACCAGTGAGCACGGGTGTATCGTGATGCAGGAAATCTATCCAGTGGTGGATATTCACCCAATGGGGCTTCTGGTCCGAGATAAATCCGATAACGATAGGCTGCTTAGCCCTGCGGTACTCCACCATTCTGCGCAGCGTATCCTGCATGGGGATACAAACGGCTCCCATACGCTGGCGCGAGCGCAGGAACAAGCGGTCGAAATCCTTATTCTCGATAGGATGATAAATCTGTCCTAATTGCGCATCCGACTTCATCCAGAGTGGCAACGATGTTATCCACTCCCAGTTGCACAGATGCCCCAGATACACGGCGCACGACTGCCCCGAATTGATAGCCTCATCAATCTGCTCTACCCCCTTAAACACCATACGGCGCTTCAGGTTCTCGGGTGTCATCGTCATCAGTTTCACACTCTCCACGATGTAATCACAGAAAAAGTGGTAGAATCCGCGTTCTATCCTGTATCTCTCGTCATCAGTTTTCTCGGGGAACGACTCTTTGATGTTTCTTCTTATCACCTTCTTACGATAGCCCAATACGCCATACAGCAACCAGAACAGCAGGTCGCTGATGAAGTAATGTACACGTAATGGCAGTAATGAGAACACATACCAAACGGCTAAAACAATATAGTAGAGTACCTTCATGGATGCAAAATTATATAATTATTTGCAATCTCACAAGCGTTTTTATTGAAATATGCAGTTTTTTGCGTACCTTTGCCACGAAATATAAACAAATAACAATAGTTTTATGGCAAGTTACGATATCCGTCCCCTTCAACTCCACATCCTGAAGATTCTTCAGGCCGTCGATAAAGTATGTCAGGAACACAACCTGCGCTATTATCTCTGGGCAGGCACCATGCTGGGTGCAGTGCGCCACAAGGGCTTTATTCCCTGGGATGATGATATGGATATCGCCATGCCCCGTAAGGATTACGACACACTGATGGCGCATGCGCACGAGTGGCTGCCCAAGCCATTCGAGGCCGTTTGTGCCGAGACCGATCCCAACTACCCAGGTCCCTTCGGTAAAATCCAGGATGCCAGCACCACGCTGATTGAGCGCGAGCATATCAACTATATCGGTGGTTTGTATATCGATGTGTTCCCCTTGGATGGTGTTTGTGCCAACAAACTGTTGCAGCGCCTTAACTTTGCGCGCTACGAGTTCTGGAAGCGTGTTATCTACTACATCCACCGCGATCCGTTCAAACATGGTAAGGATCTCAGTGCCGTAGTGCCTTTGCTGTGCCAGAAGCTATTCACCAACCACTATGTGCAGCAGAAGATGCGCCGCATTATGATGCACTACGATTACGACAAGTGCGATTTGATAGCCGATTACGATGATGGCAAGAACGGCATCATCAACAAAGCGGTATTAGGTCAGCCCACTCCCATCAAGTTCGAAGATATCACGTTTATGGGCGTTGAGCATTTCGATACCTACCTGGCTACCAAATACGGCGATTATATGACCATCCCTAAGCACGACGAACAGCGACAGCACGATTTTCATTATCTCGACTATCAGCTGCCCTATCGCCAGTACGATGATCAGCGTGCCAATATGAAGGGTTAATCCTCCCAGATATTCTTGATTTTCACATCACGGAATATCGTCAGGGCTTTCTTCAGCTTACTTCTTGTCAGGTCTTTCTTCAGGGCGGCACTGGTGTCGTTCTGGCTGTCCCAGCGTTCGCCGCGCTGCAGCACATCGCGCATAAACGATGCCGATGTGATGCCCCACTTTCTCAGGAACTGGGTGCTACCATCGTTCTTCACAATGCGATGGGTTGAGCGTGCCTCAAAATGGTACACACGACTCTTATCAATGCCTTTGAAGATTCTTACACCCGCCTTCCACAGCTTGGCCGAGAAGTCGGGATCGCTATACATGCCAGGCGAATACTCAATCGAGTAGCCGCCTACCAAGTCCCAGATATCCTTATGCACCACGTTTGGTGGCCATGTAGCGCCTTTCCAATCGTAGTGTGGCAGGTTCTTATATTCGTTCAGCAGTCTCTGTTCGTCAAAGGTCTCTACGGTCTGTCCAAAGTCGGCTGGTGCAATCACGCTCTTACAGAAGAATGGGCGTGGCTGAATCAGGGTAGATGACAGGAAGAACATCTTATGTCCGATACGCTCTATCTCCTCGTACAGGTTCTTATCCCAGTCGGGCAACACATACATATCGTCGTTCATAAACAGTATGTAGTCGGTAGTGGCCAATGGGCGCAAACCGTTCAGTGCAAAGCACACACCGATGTTCTCGGGCGAGTGCGTATATTTCAGTCCCTCGGCCTTTACCCACTCCAGCGTGCCGTCGCTACCATCGTTCACATGAATCAAAATCTCGTGCGGATACGTCGAGTTTTTGCGGATGCTATCCACACAAATCTTCAGGAACTTCAGGTTGTTCCAGGTAGGAATCAATATCGAGAACAGAGGTTTATCCATATTAATACAATTCTTTTGGTAATGCAGCCGAAGCTTTCTCCAAGTCCTCGGGGGTGTCGAGCTCGTAACTGAACAGATCGGTGGTATCTACCACTTCAAACGTATGTCCCTGTGGAATCAGTCGCTCAAAGGCGCGCTCGTAGAAGATGTCAATCAGGCCCTCGTCTAATATCATCTTGCGCAGCTCCTGATAGATGGCCTCGGTATAGGCGGGTGTCATCTTCTCGATACCCACACTCTCGCCAATGGCATCGGCAGGACTGCAGGTCTTGCTTATCTCGGTAATACGTCCGGCCTCGTCAACCACAATCTTCATCTCCTCCTCGCCCAGCTCGTGCTGCTGCATGGCTAAGGCGGGGTTGGTTTTACGGGCCACACGGCGCACAGCCTCTGGATCGCACAGTATGTCGCTATCCATCAGCAGCACCTCTTGTCCGTGCAGTTTCTGCATGGCCAGCCACAACGAGAAAATGTTGTTGTTATGCTCAAAATCGACGTTGTCGATATAATTGATAATTGACAATTGATAATTGACAGTTAGGAATTCCCTTATCATCTCTGCGCGATAGCCTGTTACTACCACAAACTCCTTCACGCCGGCGCTTATCATCGCGTCAACCGTACGCTGCAACAGCGTTTTACCACCAACCTCCAGCAGGCATTTGGGTTTCTCGTCAGTAAGCGGGCGCAGTCTCTTGGCCATTCCCGCCGCCAATATCACACCAATCATAATGTTCAATGGTCAATGGTCAATGTTCAATTACTCTCAGTATGGTATCCACTACAACCTGTGTCTGCTCCTTGCGACCCAAGGTAATACGCACACACTCCTCCAGGCCCTTATCGCTCATAAACTTAATCTTGTAGTTCTGGTCGGCCAGCGCCTTCTGCAGGGCCTCCTTAATCTCTACAGGATATTTTATCAGGATAAAGTTGGCCACACTCTTATACACCTTAAATCCAGGCTTGTCGCCCAGTGCTTTCTTGTACAGCTGTCGGCCCCACTCCATATCGTCGGCCACCTGGCGGTAGTGCTCATCGCTGTCGAGCGCAGCCAATGCCACAGCCTCCGAGAAGCGGTTGTAACCCAAGTACTTGTTGATATAGCTTACAAAATGATCGTGTCCGGCACCGATAAAGCCAAAGCCACAACGCAGTCCGGGCAGTCCGTAGAACTTACTCAGCGTACGCGATATAATCAGGTTACGGTATTTGTTTACCAGTGGTGCGATATAGTCGGTATCGCTGGTAATAAAGCTGGCATAAGCCTCATCTATCAGCACCATTGTATCGCTGGGGATGTTCTCCATGATACGTCCGATCTCCTCGGGTGTCAAGCAGTTACCCGTGGGGTTGTTAGGCGATGCCAACAGCAGCATACGGGGATGAATGCGGTTGGTATATTCTATCACCTCATCCACATCATAGGCAAAGGTATCCTCCTGTTCGTGCAGAGGGTACATCTCAAAGGTACCGTAGCACTCAGCGGCCACCTTGTTGTAGTACCACCATGAGTATTCGGGTATCAGTATTTTCTTGTTGTCGCCTTTCATCAGGTAGTAGTGAATGGCATTCTTCAGAATGTCCTCACCACCATAAGCCAGCAGTACCTGCTCTTCGGGTACGCCGTATATCTCGCTCAGCTTTACCGATACAACGCTCTTCTTGCCTTGATCGTAAATGCGGGTATAAAAACACAATGTCTTTGGGTCAAAATTGCGGATAGCTTCTACCACCTTCTCACTGGGTTCGAAATTAAACTCATTTCTATCCAGAAAATTCATTTCCTTCTCCATATTTATTCTATTTGGGTGCAAAGTTACAATTTTTTTAGCTTTTTATACCAAAACTACTAAAATTTTTATACCTTTGCAAAGAATTATTTACCTTTTGATCATGAAACTATCTGTATTAACCTGCAAGATTAAACACTATCTGGCCGACTTTCGTGTCGTGTTTTTCGTATGGCTCATCATGGCCATCATCCCTTGGCTGCGCATTTGGCTCAAGGGTAAGTTCGACCTCGATTATTCCATCTTCTACCACTCGTTCTGGCATGCCTGGCAACAAATGCCACTGTATATTATCTACCCCGAGGATGGTAATTATTTTCTATACGGACCGCTCTTCCCGCTGCTCATGGCACCCATGGCAGTGCTGCCCTATCAGTTAGGCCGATTGATCTGGATGCTGCTCATCACGTTTGTGCCTTATTGGAGCATACGCCAGTCGTTCTTTACCCGCAGTCAGCAGCTGTTCATCCTGTGGTTTGTGGCGGTCGAAGCCTATACCTGCATACTCGATTCCGAGAGCAACAGTCTCATCTTAGCCTGCATCCTGTTCACCTATTACCTCACCCAGAAGCAGAAGGATTGCTGGGCGGCATTCCTCATCGCTTTGGGCACTGTCACCAAAATCTACGGTATTGCGGGCTTGGCGTTCTTCCCCTTCTCGCACCATAAGCGCCAGTTCTTAGGCTGGTTTGTAGCCTGGATGGTCATTCTGTCGGTACTGCCCATGTTCGTATTCGGGTTCGATTACATGTGTGGCCAGTACGGTGCCTGGTACGATGTGCTGGTACATAAGAACGATCTCAACCAGTTTGCCGCCGGCCAGAACATCTCGCTGCTGGGTATGGTACGTAAGATATCAGGCATCGCCAGTTACAACGATATCTGGCTTATCCTGCCTGGTGCCATTCTCTTCGCTCTGCCTTATCTGCGACTCGATCAGTATCGCCATCAGGGGTTCCGCCTGGCAGCCGTAGCCTCAGCGCTCATGACGATTGTGCTGTTCAGCACCGGTTCCGAGTCGTACAGCTACATCATCGCCATGCCCGGTGTAGCCATCTGGTATCTCACCAGTCCTTGGCAGCGCAACCGCTGCGATCTGGCACTCATCATCTTCGCCTTTATCATCACGTCGATGTCGCCATCCGACCTCTTTCCAAAGGTAGTATGGAGCCAGCTCATCAAGCCCTATTCGCTCAAGGCCCTGCCTGTAGCTATCATCTGGTTTAAGCTCATTTACGAGATGCTCACCAAGGATTATGCCTTCACCACAGCCCAAACCATGCGCACCCAGGCCAGCGTCATGCAATAGATATCAAACCAGAAGTTATTGTGGAAGAATTTATATACTGCTACCGGACAGAGTGCATCTACAGGGAAGATGCAGAAGTTTACGAACAGTAGCCAGAATATCACCCAGTCTATCGTGGTACGTTTGGGTTGCAACCAGAACACCATCTGGTAGCCAGCCAAGGCAATCAGGTACGTATGTGTTTCCGGACTGTCGCTAAACAGTATCACGTAGCCCATCATCACTGCTAAGGCCGTTACTCTGAATCTGTAATTGCTCCACAAACGGTACTTCCAGAAGAAGATGGCAGCCAATACGGCCAGCACACCCAACTGTATGGCTCGCATGTTTGGCAGCAGCACATCGCGCAGTACGGGTGCAAACAGCAGTCCTGCCCAGGTACCCGAATCGCCGTGCTGTGTCAGCATCTCGCCCATCTGTCGGTACAGGTCAAGCGGGTGCTCAAACATCGGGTTCAAGGCTGGCAGCAACAGCAATCCCACGCCCATCAGCACCGCAGCGCCAAGGTTACGCCACATTTTGGGATAGCACAACAGCAGCGCCAACTCTATACCGCCATAAATCTTAGTGGTAGCCGAAATCATAATCAGCAGTACCGCCCACAGCGGCTTGTTACGCTCCAGCAGCGTAAAGGCCAACAGGAACAGCGCACACACCACCAGGTTATACTGAAAGCAGAAGGTGCCCTGCACTATCAGCAACAGCAGGAATCCGAAAATCTTAGTGCGGTATTTGTTCACCTCGCCCGGCAGCGTTCTGATGGCCGTTACCATCAGGGCATACAGCATGCCGTTCCATGCAAACGGCCCTAACCATTTGGGCAGCAGCAGGATAGGTGCATACAGGGTGGTAAACACGGGTGTATAAAGAAAATAGCGCCCATGGTCGGTAATAAACTGCTGGGTGTAAGGTGTCAGTCCGTGCCAGAACATGCTGGTGGCATCGCTGTACACATAGTAGTTGCTGGCCCTGCCACGCAGCGTTTCGATGGCAGTTGCTGCCACCATGATAATCAGTCCCAACCAAAATAATATCTGTTCTTTGTTTTTGATATTCTTAATTTTTTGCCACATGGTTTCGTTCGCCATTATACGAGTTCAGGAAGTAGCCAGGTCGGCCCTTCACTTCATTAAAAATCTTTGCCACATACTCACCCAGGATGCCCAAGCTCAGCAGCTGTATGCCACCTAAGAAGAGTATCGTTACCATCATCGTAGGATAGCCCTGAACCGGCTCGCCATACAAGTTGGTAATCACAATAATGTATATCAGATACAGGAAAGCCGCAAACGATACAATCAGTCCCAGTACCGATGCCAGTCGCAGCGGTGCGGTGGTGTACGACATGATACCGTTCAGTGCCAGGTGCATCAGCGCGCGTGTGCTCCATTTGCTCTCACCCGCCTGTCGCTCCAGCTGCTTGTAGCCGATGCCCTTTTTGCGGAATCCTATCCACGAGTACATACCCTTGGTGTTACGTTCGGTTTCGCGCATCTGTTTCAAGGCCTCCACACACGAGCGGTCCAGCAGTCTGAAGTCACCGGTATCCTTCTGTATGGGCACCTTGGTAACCGATTGCAGCAGTTGGTAGTACCAGTGCGATGTCTTACGCTTCAGCCAACTCTCCTTACTGTCCATGCGGGTGGCATACACGTCGTCGTAACCCTGTTCCCAGTACTGCAGCATCTCGGGTATCACGTCTATCGGGTGCTGCATGTCGGCGTCCATCACTATTACGGCATCGCCTTTGGCATAGTCAAAACCAGCCATCATTGCTATCTCCTTGCCGTAGTTGCGGCTCAGGTCCAGATAGTTGTAATGCAGGTCTTCGCGGTGCAGTCGCATCATCTGCTGCAGCGTATGGTCGCTACTGCCATCGTTTACCAGCAGAAACTCCCAGTTGTAGTCCGGGTTCTGTTTCAGCACCTCGCCCATCCGTTCTTTCAGTAGCTCGAACGACGATTCCTCGTTATAGGCAGGCAGTATAATTGTTACCGTTTTCATACATTCGTTTATTGTTATCTTATAGTTGCTTGTCAGTAAATTCCGTATAGGTTATGAATGTGTGCCCTTGGGCTTTCAGCATCTTTATCAGCTTGTCAAGTCGGCCAGCCATCTCACGTCCGCTGTGGTTCTTGATAATAAAGGGCATCTTAAACTCGGGGTGTTCCTTCAGGTCGTAAAACTCCCATGGGTGAAAGTAGGTCACAAAGTAGCCATCGTGCTTCAGCACCCTTCTCACCAGCCAGTGGTACACGCTCTGTGGCAGGTTGTGCAGTGCCAGCCAGAACAGCGGGAATCGTATCAGCGGTGTTACCGAAGCCGGTATCTGCATCACCCCATCCTTCATAAACCAGGTTCTGGGTTCAGTCAGATGCATGTATCTGCCGGGAATGAACGCAGGGTTCAAACTCGAGTTATAGCGATAGCCCGCACGCTTTATTTCGCTCTCCACCACGGGGAACATACGTGGCTGTCGGTAGCCGTACACCGTTCGTCCGGTTACCCGTTCCACTATTTCCTTCGATCGGGCAAAGTCAGTCTCTTTCGGCTCAAAGTGATCCACGCCATGACAGGCCACCTCGTGCCCTTCGTCCATAATCCGTTGCATCAGTTCGGGTGCATTCTCTGCAAAATTGCCTGTGCAAAAAAAGGTAGCCTTCACACCGTTCTGCTTCAAGCAGTCCAATATGCGGCGCGTGCCTTCCTTCGAAACTTCCATACCCTGTTGTAATGTAAAATCCACGCCATGTTCGCGGGGCACATCAAACTCTTCGGTATCAAAACTCAATAGTATCATGATAATAATTGGTATAATTTGGTGCAAAGGTACACAATTATACCGAATTATTTGTATCTTTGCACCAAAATTTCATGTTCATGGATAAAAAGGAAACATTTGGTCAGATAGTTCGCTTCGGTATTGTGGGCACCACTGCCGCCGCCATCCACTACGGTGTGTACTGGTTGCTTCAGCACTTTATCGAGGTCAACATCGCCTATACCGTGGGCTATATCGTTAGTTTCTTAGTCAACTACTACCTGTCGGCCCACTTCACCTTCCGCGAAAAAACCTCAGCCCGCAACGGCCTAGGTTTTGGCGGCGCCCATGCAGTCAACTACGTGCTGCACATCGTGCTGTTCAATTTCTTCCTGTGGTTGGGTCTCAGTCGTGCTGTAGCCCCATTGGCAGTACTGGCCATCGCTGTGCCCGCCAATTTTATCATGGTTCGTTTTGTATTCAAGCACTTTAAAAAGCAATAGTATTATCATGAGTAACACGCCCCTTCATATCGGTTTCGATGCCAAGCGCATTGTTCGCAACGGCACAGGCCTTGGCGCCTATGGCCGCACGTTGGTCAACGATCTGGCCCAGTATCCCCTGCAGCTCAGCCTCTATGCCCCCAACAAGGGCCGCGACGACCTGCGCACACAGATTGTAGAGCGCGATAACGTAGCCTTTCACTATCCCCATACGCCCATCAGCCACCACCTGTCATCCCTGTTCGGTGCCTACTGGCGTACCAAGGGTATCGTAGCCGATCTTAAGCGCGATGGCATCCAGCTCTATCATGGCTTATCGGGCGAACTGCCCCTTGGCATCAGTCAAAGCGGCATCCCCAGCGTAGTTACCATCCACGATTTGATATTCCTGCGCCATCCCGAGTTTTACAATCCCATCGATGTCAAGCTCTACACCTGGAAGTTCCGTCGCACCCTGCGCGAGGCCACCCATATCATTGCCATCAGCGAGCGTACCAAGCACGATATCATCCAGTACGGTCAGGTACCCGACGAAAAAATCTCGCTCATCTACCAGAGTTGTGCCCAGCGTTTCGGTGCCGAGACCGATGCCGCCGTGCTGCAGCAGGTAGCCCAGCATTACCAGTTACCCCAACGTTACATCCTGAATGTGGGTTCTATCGAAACGCGCAAGAATGTGCTGCAGGCCGTTCAGGCGCTGCCCTATCTGCCCTCCGATGTGTCGCTGGTCATCATCGGCCGCCCCACCGATTACACCCATAAGGTGATGGCCTACGCACAGCGTCAGAACCTGCAGCAGCGTGTACGCATCCTGCATGGTGTACCCGACGAGCACCTGCCCGCCCTTTACGCTATGGCCGAAGTGTTTGTTTATCCCAGTGTTTACGAGGGTTTCGGCATACCCATCATCGAGGCCATCCGTTGCGGTTTGCCAGTAGTGGCTTGCAGCGGTTCCTGCCTCGAAGAGGCTGGCGGCCCCGACAACATCTATGTGGCGCCAGGCGATGTGTTAGGTATGGCCAATGCCATCCGCCGCTCGCTGATTGGTTCGGCCCATCGCGAAGCCCGCATCCAGCGCAGCCAGACCTATGTGCAGCGTTTCGCTGGCACCGATGTCGCCGGCCAGGTTTATCAGCTCTATCATCAGATCTTAAGCCGCAGCTGAAGCATCATATCCGTTTTCGATGCACGTTCAAAGTTGTTGTTTACGCCCATTTTGGCGGTCAGCAGCAAGTGTTTTCCTGCATTAGCGCGTAGCATCAGCCAATAACGTATGCCCTCGCCATACAGCTGCTGCATGGCATAGGTATATAGCGGTCCGTTCTCATACACATACAGTCGGCTATTATAACCATCCGTATGGTAATAGCCCGCTCCAGCGTTCAATCGCAACCACTTATAAGTGTAGGCCATGCTCTCGCTCAGCATAGCACCAGTCTCCGTTCCTCCATCCGCACCATAGTTGCCATCCAGCTGAGTGCGTATACCCAAGCCGCAGTCCCAGTTGTATTCAGCTGCCAGTCTGGTGCGGTGTTCCTGTTGCTTGGCTTTCAGTCGGTACCTGCCGCTCAGTTTCCAGCGGCTGCCGGTGTAGGTTGTCTGTAGCAGATAGTCCATTGTGTAAGTACCCGCCTGCTGTCGGTACCTTACCCACGGAAAGTAAGCCCAGTCGGCATAAGCCGCCACCTGCCATTTAGTGGATGGCTGCCAGGTAGCTCCCACATACACGCCGCTTTCGTTCTGCACGCTGCCCCCATCGCTATAGCTCTGTGCATCCAGCGAGGTATAACGGTACTGGTAATAGCGCTGCAGTGCCATCAGCGTCAGGTTACTACCCATCGCCACGCTCACACTGTTGATAGTGGCTATATGCCCGTTCCCATCCACAGCCGTTTCACCGTTCAACGACCATTTGCTATTTGCATAGCCGTAGTCCGTACTCATATTCACAAAACTGCTGCCCTGCGGTTTATACAGGTTGTATAGCTGTTTGGTGTTAGGTTGCAGCGGTCGGTCCAGATGCACGTAAAGCCCGTTCAGCCCTATGTGCAGTCCATGTCCCGTATAACGCACACTACCACCCGTTTTCAGGGCGTGCAAATTATGTTTCTTAGCTATTTCGGCTTCCGTACGGTGGTAGCCAGTGGTTAGTATCGTACGTGCACTACCGTCCTTGTTCAGCGTGGCATCCATCGGCACATACCCCACAAACGCAGTAGTCTGCCAACCGCGCCCTAACTTCAGGGTTATACCTGCACCTTGAAGTGCGTTCTCCGTTCTCGAGGCGTGTGCCCGCAAGGTGTTTGTGCTGCGCCCCAAGTTCTGTAGCATGGCTATCTTGCCTAAACTAAAGCTGTTGTTCATCACCAAGCCCATGCCCATGCTCACCCTGTAGCTACCCAGCACCAGTGTCTCTATACGTCCCCAGTGGTTCAGCTGCACATACGGTGCATAGTAGTCGTATCCCCATCGGTTGGGGCCCTTCATAAAGGGTTCGTCAGCATCCAAATCACCCACCAGCCCAGCCTTCAGCCGGTCGCCATATTGCAGCTGGTAGCGAAACCAGTGCCCATTGCTCAGTGGCAGCTTGGCGGTGGCCGTCAGTTCGTGGTGTAAGTAGCGTTTGGGTTTGCTATCACCTGTATAAACGCAGTAGCTCAGCAGTTCGCGCTGGGCAGGTGTCAACAGTGTCATCATACGCAGTTCGGCAGTCGATTGCATCGGTGCATAGCGGTACAGGTAAGCCATCAGCTCCTCTACCTGTTGTGCCGACAAAAAGGGGATGGCCTCCAGCTGTTCACGTGTGGCGGTATTAATGTTGATGGGGTGCTGCACCAGGTCGCTTAGCAGATCGTACGTCTGCTGCCACCCCTCCGATGCCGCATCCTCAGCCGTCATCACCTGATTCAAGTACGTCTCCCATCCATGCGATTCCTGCGCTTTTACGCCTAGGAATGGCAGTAAGAGTAGTAATGATAATCTTAGTTTCATTAATTTAGCTAATCTTTTGATGGTGCAAAGGTATAGAAAAAAATAGAAACAACAAAATAAACCCACTGAAAATCAAAAACAAATTCAGTGAAATTGAAGAACAAATTCAGTGAATTTGATGAACAAATACAGTGAATTTGATATTAAAGGAATTAGCGATTACTTTTAAACGAATTAAATGTATTTCACTAATTAATATGTTTTTTCGTGTTAAAACATACACTACGTGACGAAAAAAGTAGTACCTTTGCACCCGAAAATGAGAAAAGGGTTTATCATAGCATTGCTGTGTTGCGCTGCTTGCGCCCAGGCGCAGGAGGAACAACGGATAACCGCCGAGCAGGTGCTGGCGGAGATGGACTCGCCTACATTTGTACCAACCGTAAAGGTGGGAAAAGTGCTGCACGAGGGCGACAGCATACAATACATGGAGATGAACAATGTGTATGTGTACCCGCAACTGACATTTAAAAACAAAAAACAGGCCCAGCAGTACATGCGACTGGTGAACAACGTGAAGAAAGTGCTGCCTATAGCCAAAGAGGCACGCATGATGCTGATTGAAACCACCGAATATCTGGAAACACTGCAAACAGACCAGGAAAAGGCGGAACACATGAAGCGCGTAGAGGCCGACATATTTAAAACCTACAAACCCAAAATGAAAAAACTGACCTACAGCCAAGGTAAGCTGCTGATAAAACTGATTGACCGAGAATGCCACTCGAGCAGCTACGATATGATTAAAGCCTTTATGGGACCCCTGAGAGCGGGATTCTGGCAGGTGTTTGCCTGGGGCTTTGGTGCCAGCCTGAAAAAGGAGTACGACGCAAAGGGCGTGGACCGACTGACCGAACGCGTGGTGCTGATGGTGGAAAGTGGGCAGATTTAAACTAAGAAAATTGCTAATATATTTTGCAGTTTAATAATAAATGTATATCTTTGCACTCGAAATAAAAGAATTTTTGTGTGGAAAAAACTGAGTTTACTCTTTTAAATAAGATCCAGACACCTGATGATTTGAGAAAACTAAA
This sequence comes from Prevotella sp. khp1, assembly GCF_900102205.1. Lineage (NCBI taxonomy): Bacteria > Pseudomonadati > Bacteroidota > Bacteroidia > Bacteroidales > Prevotellaceae > Prevotella > Prevotella sp. khp1. The sequence goes on along the minus strand of NZ_FNJZ01000006.1, from coordinate 111,248 downwards.
GGTGGATGAATTGCCACAGGTTTGCGACGAACTGCGACGCGACATCATTGAAGAAGTGGCAGTGAACCCTGGACACTTAGCCTCGAGTTTGGGTGTGGCCGAAATTACGGTTGCACTACATTACGTATATAACACCCCCGAAGACAGAATAGTTTGGGACGTGGGACACCAGGCTTACGGACATAAGATTCTGACTGGCCGTAAAGACCGATTCTGCACCAACCGTAAGTTGGGCGGTATCAAGCCTTTCCCATCGCCCGAAGAGAGCGAGTACGATACCTTTGCCTGCGGACACGCCAGCAACTCGGTATCGGCAGCCTTGGGTATGGCCGTAGCAGCTGAACTGGAGGGCAAGCACGACCGCCATGTGGTGGCTGTGATTGGCGACGGTGCACTGAGCGGCGGACTGGCTTTTGAGGGACTGAACAACGTTTCGAGCAGCCCTAACAACCTGCTGATCATACTGAACGATAACAACATGAGTATCGACCGCAGTGTGGGCGGCATGAAGCAGTATCTGCTGAACCTGAGCACCAACGAGACGTATAACGCCATTAAGTTTAAGACGGCACGCTGGTTTAACCGTCACGGTATGCTGAACGACGACCGCAAGAAGGGCTTGATTCGACTGACAAACGCCATGAAGAGCGCCATCAGCCATCAGCAGAACATTTTTGACGGTATGAACATACAGTACTTCGGACCGTTTGACGGACACAACGTGAAGGAACTGGTGCGCATACTGAGTCAGCTGAAGAATATGACCGGACCCAAACTGCTGCACCTGCACACCAAGAAGGGACATGGCTATGCACCTGCCGAGAAGGATGTGACGGTATGGCACGCACCGGGCAAGTTTAACCCCGATACTGGTGAGCGCCTGGTGGACAACGACCCCACCAAGCCGCAGAAATACCAGGATGTATTCGGACACACACTGCTGGAACTGGCTAAGCAGAACCCCAAGATTGTAGGTGTGACTCCCGCGATGCCCAGCGGCTGCTCGATGAATATCATGATGAAAGAGATGCCCGAGCGCACGTTTGACGTGGGTATAGCCGAGGGACACGCCGTGACATTCAGCGGCGGTATGGCCAAAGACGGACTGCTGCCCTTCTGCAATATCTACAGTGCCTTTGCACAGCGTGCATTCGACAATATCATACACGACGTGGCTCTGCTGAACCTGAACGTGGTGTTCTGCTTTGACCGCTCGGGACTGGTGGGCGAGGATGGTGCCACACACCATGGTGCCTTTGACCTGGCTGCCCTGCGCCCCATACCAAACATGACCATCTGCTCGCCACTGGATGAGCACGAGCTGCGACGACTGATGTACACCGCCCAGCTGCCTAACAAGGGTCCGTTCGTAATCCGCTATCCACGTGGTGGCGGCGAGCTGCAGGACTGGCGATGCCCACTGGAGGAGATAAAGGTGGGTACCGGACGTAAACTGCACGACGGCGACGACATAGCTGTGCTGAGCATTGGCCCGATTGGTAATAACGTGACACGCGCCATTGAACAACTGTCAACTATCAATTGTCAATTATCAATTGCCCACTATGACATGCGATTCTTGAAGCCTATTGACGAGGATATTCTGGAAGAGGTAGGCAAGAAGTTTAAGAAGGTGATTACCGTTGAGAACGGTGTACGCCAAGGCGGACTAGGTAGCGCTGTGCTGGAGTGGATGAACGATCACGGTTACGCACCAAAGGTGACACGACTGGGACTGCCCGACAACTTTGTGGAGCACGGCACCGTAAAGGAACTGCAGCACATTGTGGGCATAGACGAAGAAGGCATTAAGAAAGCTATTTTGGAGGCATGAAAATTGTGATAGTAGGTGCAGGCGCCGTAGGTACTCACCTGTCGAAATTGCTGTCGAGAGAACATCAGGACTGTATTCTGATTGATGACGACGAGGAGCGACTGGCTAAAATGAGCGAGTACGACGTGATGACGTATTGCGCATCGCCAACCAGCATCAGAGCTCTGAAAGAGGCCGGTGTGCCTAATGCCGACCTGTTTGTGGGCGTAACTCCCGAAGAGAGCACAAACATTAACGCCTGCATACTGGCACACGCCTTGGGCGCCAAGAAAACCGTAGCTCGTATTGATAACTACGAGTACCTGGCACCCAGCTTACAACCCTTTTTTAAGAACTTAGGACTCGACTCGCTGATTTACCCCGAGGTACTGGCGGCCATTGATATCAACAACGGCTTAAAGCTATCGTGGGTGCGCCAGCGTTGGGATGTACACGACGGTGCACTGACCATGCTGGGCATCAAGCTGAGAGAGCAGGCCGAGATACTGAACCAGCCACTGAAGGACCTGTGCGGCCCCGACGACCCGTACCACATTGTGGCCATTAAGCGCGGAGGCGACACGATTATACCAAGCGGTATGGACGAACTGAGAGTGGGCGACCTGGCCTACTTTATGACTACCAAGGAGTATATACCTTACATACGTAAGATAGTAGGTAAGGAGCACTATACCGACGTGAAGAACGTGATTATGATGGGCGGCGGCAAAACCACCGTACGTGCGGCGCTGACCACACCCGACTACATGCACGTGAAGATTATTGAGAAGGATGCCAAGCGCTGCGAGAAGCTGAACGAGCTGCTGGAGAACCAAGACACGATGGTGATACACGGCGACGGACGCGACTTGGGACTGCTGGAAGAGGAGGGCATCAGAAATACACAGGCCTTTGTGGCGCTGACCGAGAATGCCGAGACCAACATTCTGGCTTGTTTGACTGCCAAGAAGATGGGCGTGCGCAAAACAATAGCGATGGTGGAGAATCTGGACTACGTGAGCATGGCCGAAAGTCTGGATATCGGTACGATTATCAATAAGAAGACCATCGCCGCCAGCCATATCTACCAGATGCTGCTGGATGCCGACGTGAACAACCTGAGATCGCTGATGATGGTGGATAGCGAAGTGGCTGAGTTTACGGCTGCCGAGGATTCGAAGGTGACCAAGAAACCGGTTAAGGACTTAGGACTGCCATTTGGTGTGACCATAGGCGGACTGGTACGCGACGGGCGCGGTATGCTGGTGAACGGTAACTCGCAGATTGAGGCGGGCGACTCGGTGATGGTGTTCTGTCATGAGCAGAAACTGAACAACATAGAAAAGTACTTCAAGAAGAATGCGATATGGTAAACTTCCGTATCATCAGTAAAATCATAGGCTCGCTGCTGCTGATAGAGGCATTGTTTATGTCGCTATGTGCACTGGTGGCTTTCTCGTATCACGAGGACGACCTGATGGCATTCCTGATATCGCTGCTGATAACCTTTGGCAGCGGTTTTACGTTTATGTATATGGGACGTAACGCAGACAACAGTCTGAGCCGTAGAGACGCCTACCTGCTGGTAACGGCCGCCTGGCTGGTGTTCTCGGTATTCGGCATGTTTCCGTTTCTGACCCACGGCTGTATTACCAACATTACCGACGCTTTTTTTGAATCAACATCGGGCTTTACCACTACGGGCGCCTCGATTATCGACGATGTGGAGATACTGCCACACGGCATATTATTCTGGCGATCACTCACCCAGTGGATTGGCGGATTGGGAATCGTATTCTTTACCATCGCCATCCTGCCATCGTTGGTGGGTGGTAGCGTAAAGGTGTTTGCCGCCGAGGCTACAGGCCCCATCAAGGCCAAGATGCACCCACGACTAACAACCACTGCCAAATGGATCTGGAGTATTTACCTAATACTAACGCTGGCCTGCGTATTATCGTACTGTGCTGCAGGCATGAACTGGTTTGAGGCACTGAACTACGCCATGACCACCACGGCTACAGGCGGCTTTGCGATACACAACGAGAGCACGGAGTACTTCCACTCGCCTACCATCGACTATATCTCGATTACATTCCAATTCCTGTCGGGCATCAACTTCACCTTATTATATTTAAGCATTGTAAAAATGCGACTGAAGGCGCTGCTGACCAACTCGGAATTCAAGCTGTACGTAAGCGTGGTGATAGGTGCAACACTGTGGATTATGTACCTGCTGCTGACACGTATGGGCTACGACTTAGAGCATGCCTTCCGTGCCGCATTGTTCCAGGTGGTATCGTTTATCACCACCACGGGTATGTTTAACGAGGATGCGGGTACCTGGCCACATATCACCTGGGTGATATTGGGTGTGGTAATGTACTTAGGTGCCTGTGCAGGTAGTACCAGCGGTGGCTTTAAGTGTATCAGAGGCGTGATGCTGCTAAAAGTGGTACGTAATAACTTCCGCCAGATACTGCACCCCAATGCTGTGCTGCCTGTAAAGATTAACGGCATGAGTATTCCACAATCAAAACTGGTGGCGCTGTTTGCCTTTTTCACGCTCACCATGCTGATGACATTAGTAACGGCCACCATTATGATTGTGGCTGGCATTGATAACACCAACGCCATTACCATAGCCCTGAGCTGTGTGAGCAACGTAGGCCCAACACTGGGCACGCAGATAGGACCGGTGATGTCGTGGTCGATACTGCCCGAATACATCAAGTGGATTCTGTGTCCGTTGATGCTGATGGGACGTCTGGAGATTATGACGGTGCTGGTACTGTTTACACGTACCTTTTGGAAGGAGAATTGAAAATTGAGAATTCTTGGCAGAGCCAAGCGTACTAAAGAAACGATTAGATAATTGACAACATAATATAACTAAGACAATGTACAAATTTGAACCGCTGCTGAAGCAGACACTGTGGGGAGGCGACAAGATTATCCCCTTTAAGCATTTAAACGAGACGCTCGAAAGCGTTGGCGAGAGCTGGGAGATTTCGGGTGTAAAGGACAACGAGACCATCGTAAGCGAGGGTGAGTACAAAGGCAAGAGCCTGAACCAACTGGTACGCGAGCTGAAAGGTAAGCTGGTGGGCCAGGAGAACTACGAGCGCTTTGGCGACGAGTTTCCCCTGCTGATTAAGTTTATCGATGCCCGTCAGGACCTGAGCATACAGGTACACCCTACCGATGAGATTGCCCACCGACAGGGTAAGACACGCGGCAAAACCGAGATGTGGTATGCCCTTGAGAGTGCCCCAGGTGCACAGCTGTACAACGGACTGAAACAGCAGATTACGCCTGAGCAGTACAAGCAGATGGTTGAGAACGATACGATTACGGATGCGCTGGCACGCTACGAGGTGAACGAGGGCGACGTATTCTTTATTCCAGCCGGCCGCATACACGCCATTGGTGCCGGTTGCTTTGTGGCTGAGATACAGCAGACAAGCGACGTAACCTACCGCATTTACGACTTTAAGCGTAAGGACAAGAACGGCAACTACCGCGAGCTGCACACCGAGCTGGCGGCCGAGAGCATCGACTACACCGTGCTGCCCAACTATCGTGCCGAGTACGAGCGCACCAAGAACGAGGGCGTACAGGTGGCTACATGCCCCTACTTTACCACAGCGGTTTACGACTTGACTGAGCCCATGACACTCGATTACACAGAGCTTGACTCGTTTGTAATCCTGATTGCCGTAAAGGGCGAGGGCACCATCAAAGCCAACGGCCAGGAGACAACCTTCCGCATGGGTGACACCATCCTGCTGCCCGCCACCACCGCCGAAGTAAAAATCGAAGGAACCGTCAAATTCCTCGAAACCTTCGTTTAATTATTTTTGGCACGGATTAACACGGCTCTCTTTTAGAGAGACGCTGCTTTTTCGTTAACAACAGCCGTGTCTTTATTTATAAAGCCGTGTTAATCCGTGCCTAAATAATTATGGATGTCGGACTGCAGGCGTTGGAATTGCTCGCAACTTATGTAGCCCGTGTTTTTCTTAAGCATCGTTTTAATGTCCTGCAGCGAGTTTTCGTAGCAGGACATTTCGTTTCGCTTCTGCGTACGATGGGCAGAGGCGTGATAGATTTCGTTCTGGCGCTCCTGGCGTAACAGATTGCACACCTTTGACAGGATGGGCGACACAACGGTGTCGAACAAATGATGACCCTGTATATAAAGATAGGTGGTTTGCGGCGTTACGCCTAAAGCACGGATATCGTCCTTGGTACGCAGATACTCATCTTTGGCATCGGGGAACTGGCGCTGCAGATCGTTGATCTTGGTGCGTACCTTACGCTTCACGTTGTTGATAGAGGCTGCGGGATTCTGCACACTGAAACCGCCCGGATCGGCAATACGACAGAAGTCGGTGATAGAGAACCGTGAGTAATTGCCATTGCGATACACCATAACACTCCACACAAAAAGTGGGAAGATGGCCTCGGAGAACTGCTGGAAGTAATCGCGGAAATCGAAGATGCGATGATCGTTGAGTGTTACCGACACGCATACATTATGCAGCGAAGGGGCGTAACACTGAAAATTCTCGATGGCATACACGTAGGTGTGGAACACGTACGGACTGTTCAGGATGCGCTGCGACTGATGGGTGCGCCCCTGCATCAGGTAGTCGTAATCGGCATCTACGCAGGCTATCATATCGCGTCCCAGAGGCTCGCCCTCGAGGAAGTTCATCAGTACGGATTTCTTGCCGCGTGTGAGATTGATTTTTGAGGGCAGCATCACCTCGAAGTAGCGCTTATCGTTCTCGAACTCGCTGAGAACGGTGCGCCAGAAGTAGATATCATCGTAGCTCTCGACATAGGCCACTATCCTACGTCGCGCCTTTTTAGAGGTGAGCGCATTGGCCGCCTCGAAATACTTGCTATTCAGATTATCTTTTAATCTACTTCCCATTCTTTATTATTTTGCAACGGACAACAGGACTTTACGATTTTCCTTATTCCTAAAGTCGTGTAGTCCGTTGCTAAATTATACCGTTATATCAGTTACCTCAGTGACACTATCAACCCAACCATTCATGACGATGGCGGGCGAATGGGTAGTAAGAATAATCTGTACGTTAGGGTTAAGTTCGACACAGAGATCGACCAGACGCTTCTGCCATTCGAGATGGAGCGACGCCTCGGGTTCGTCCATAAACAGCACGTAAGGCAGGTTGTCCTCGACCAGCACGGTGAGCAGGATAATCAGCATCTGCTTTTCGCCACTCGACAGCTGGTAGGGTAACAGCACCTCGCCTATCTGGGTGAAGCGCAGTTCGTTCTCGGTACGGATAATTTTCTTGCCCGTTTCGCGGAACAGCTCATCGACAATGTCCTGGAAACGTGACTTTTTTTGTGAAAGCTGCTGAGCGGCTTCGGTATCGCCACTCTGCAGTTTTTCGATAATGCGATTGCCTATGTTTACCTGATAATCAAGGTACTTGCGCTGCAGGTTGTAGAGCTGGATATCGAGCAGCGAACCGCCACCCACACCAGCCAATGCCGAAAAGGCCTGACGGAGGAATCCCTCGCCCTCGGCCAATGCCTGCTGCAGGTTGGTATCGAGCGAACGAATCATGTCGTAACGAATCCACTTGGCATCCTCGGGCACCACATCCAAGTGAACACCCTTGAGCATGTGCGAGGGGAACTCGCCACCTGCAATCAAACCCTTTACCACCTTGTTCAGGATGGTACTTTTGCCCTGACCGTTAGTACCACTGAGGATATTAACCTGACGGTTAAGCTCCCACACAATATGTTTCTTCCCGCTCCAAAGCGAGTCGATCTCGATGCGTTTAATGTAATCGGCGTATTTAGGCATAGGCAATGGATTTTATAAAAAGTTTTGTTATTCTTAGTGCTACTTACTTAAAAGCAGGGCGCGATTCGCCTGGGTGCCACACATCAGCAACAGCAATCTCGAACACCAGCGTGCTGTAGCCAGGAATGGACGATGAAGTAGTTTCGCCATAAGCAAGCTGATAGGGAATGTAAACCAGCCAACGAGAGCCTTTCTTCATGTGCTGCAGGGCTGTGCAGAAACCCTCGGTGAACAAACTTGTGGTTGTGCCCGATGTTGTGGTGACTTTATTCCAGCTTACGCATGCCTTGAGCATAGCTGACTTTGACCAATCGAAATCGCCCAAGAACGACTGATCGAACACATAACCTTTCTCATATGTCTTTGATGGAATCAATCTACCGCGATAGGTATAGAACACTGAGTCGGTGAAAAGTGCTGTTTCGGTGCCACTTCCCTCCTCCAGTACATCTACGTAGATGTAGTCGGCATCGGTAATACTGGGATTTGTGGTATCCTTTGTGTAGGTCAGGATTTTCTTGTAGTTTGGATTAGAAACTACCTGATTAAAGTAAGTCTCGTTCTTCTGTTTCCAGTTGTCGAACTCGCCCTCTTCGGTCTCATCTTCGGTGCACGATGATACCATTCCCACAAGTGGGAACAGTATCAAAGCGAGCCATATGTATTTTAAATTCTTCATTGTTTACTGAAGCTTCTTAAGCAGACTGGCGATGCTTACCTTATCCTCGATGATTGAGTTAAGATCGCTGATGTTTACACGCTCCTGCTCCATAGTGTCGCGGAAACGCAGAGTTACCTTACCATCGGTGAGGGTGTCGTGATCGACTGTTACGCAGTAAGGAGTACCAATGGCATCCTGACGGCGATAACGCTTACCGATAGAATCCTTCTCGTCGTACTGACAGTTGAAGTGGAACTTGAGCTGGTCGATAATCTCGCGTGCCTTCTCGGGCAGACCATCCTTCTTAACCAGAGGCATAACAGCGCACTTAACTGGTGCGAGGGCTGCGGGCAACTTGAGTACGGTACGAGTCTCGCCATTCTCGAGTTTCTCCTCCTCGAAAGCGTGGCACATGATGCTGAGGAACATACGATCGACACCGATAGAGGTCTCGATAACATACGGTGTATAGCTCTCGTTGGTCTGAGGATCGAAGTACTTGATGCTCTTACCAGAGAACTTCTCGTGCTGGCTCAGGTCGAAGTTGGTACGAGAGTGGATACCCTCAACCTCCTTGAAGCCGAATGGCATCTTGAACTCGATATCGGTAGCTGCATTAGCATAGTGAGCCAGCTTATCGTGGTCGTGGAAACGATAGTTCTCGGCACCGAAGCCCAGAGCCTGGTGCCACTTCATACGGGTTTCCTTCCACTTGGGGAACCACTCGAGCTCGGTACCAGGAGCTACAAAGAACTGCATCTCCATCTGCTCGAACTCACGCATACGGAAGATGAACTGACGGGCTACAATCTCGTTACGGAAAGCCTTACCAATCTGAGCGATACCGAAAGGAATCTTCATACGACCGGTCTTCTGCACGTTCAGGTAGTTTACAAAGATACCCTGAGCAGTCTCAGGACGCAGGTAAACCTTCATCGAAGCATCGGCGCTGGCACCCATCTCGGTAGCGAACATCAGGTTGAACTGACGAACGTCGGTCCAGTTCTTGGTACCGCTGATAGGATCAACAATCTCCTCGTCGAGGATAATCTGCTTCAGAGCCTCGAGGTCGGGACCCTGCATAGCCTCGGCATAACGGGCGTGCAGATTGTCGCGCTTCTCCTTAGTCTCCTTTACGCGCTCGCTGGTTTCCATATACTTTGCCTCGTCGAAGCTGTCGCCAAAACGCTTGCGGGCCTTCTCAACCTCCTTCTGGATCTTCTCGTCGTACTTGGCAATCTGATCCTCGATGAGTACATCGGCGCGGTAACGCTTCTTTGAGTCGCGGTTGTCAATCAAGGGATCGTTGAAAGCATCAACGTGACCTGATGCCTTCCAAATGGTGGGGTGCATAAAGATGGCACTATCGATACCAACGATGTTCTCGTGAAGCATCGTCATAGCCTTCCACCAATACTGCTTAATGTTATTCTTCAACTCTACACCGTTCTGACCGTAATCGTAAACGGCTCCTAAACCATCGTAAATCTCACTTGAGGGGAATACAAAGCCATACTCCTTACAGTGGCTCACGATCTTCTTAAATACATCTTCTTGTGCCATCTCTATTTACAATTTGACAATTTACTATTATATAATTTGGCTGCAAAGTTACACAAATAAATTGATAATTGAGAATTGAAAGTTGATAATTAACATAAAATCATAGAAAATCCTCGCCTTTTGGCGAGGATTAATCTCTATTAATTAAACAGATAACGAATAGTAAACATAATCTGATACGTTGACTGCAGACCGAGGAAATCGGAATAGGTGTGCAGGTGGCGCTCGCCATTAACGGTGTTATAGGTGTATTGACCCTTGCTATAAGAGAGCAGCGACGTTTCGGTAACCTGCTTGTAAAGTCCCCACTTCTTGTTAAGGAAATTGGGCAGGTTGAGGATATCGACACCTAACTGCAGGGTGTGCTTGGTTTTACCGCAGAGGAGACTCATATCATGCTCGAACTTAAAGTCGATCTGATGGTGCCAAGGCATCTTAGCGCCACCACGCTCGGCATACTTACCGGTGCGATGCTTCAGATAATCGTCCTGCTGGATATAAGCCCAGAAATCGTCGCGCTGCATCTGGGCGGTATATACCTGATGGTTAGCGCCGTAGGTACTCTCGGCAAAGTCCCAACTGTCGAGTTCCTGGCGCGAGGCGGGCACATAAATCAGGTTGGCAGGCGCCAAGGCGTCGCTGTTAACATTGGCCGAGAAGATATAGCTGTAACGACTGAAAGCATACTCGGTAAGGAAACCATACTGGTAGCCATCGTAAACCAACGAGAAGTGTGAGGTGTTGTTCTTTCCCTCGTTGAGTGTGTAGCTGGCCGAGAGCAGCAAGCGGTTAGGAGCCACGTAGGTGGCGTAACCCAGCTCGTTATCATTAACGGCATTAACCGAGTTGCGGTAGTTGTTATAGGCCGATGCCACCTGGTTGCCGATACCATCGGTATAGGTCTTGGCCCTTGAGATGGTGTAGCTGGCCGAGAGATCGAGACCAAAGTCGAACTTCTTACGCAACTGGGCGCTGAGCGACATGTAGTAGGCCTTATGACCTGCATTCTCTAGTACGTAAGCGGAAGAGTTGGCATCGTAATACGACATCTTATGGCGCACATCGCCGTGACCTAAGTCGATAGTAGAAGTGCCATCCCAGTAGATGTCGCGATTGGCCACTACTACGGGGTTGATATCGCGGTTATAGATACCCTCGATGGTAAAGTCGATATCGCCAGGCAGCTTGGCATCGAGTGCCAACGAGGTTTTCCACGTTTTGGGCATACGCAGGTTATCGCTCAGGATAGTGGCGCTGCTGGGCACCGAAATCTTGCTCTGAGCACCTATCTGCTGCAGCATATTCTGCTGACTGGTGGTAAAGGTAGGAATAATACCCTTGGTTTGCGAGGCAATATACGAGGTTTGTCCCATACCTGAGTTGCCTACAGCCGAGATGAGCCAAACAAACGGCAGGCGACCGATGAAGAGGCCCGAACCACCACGCAGTATCAGGTTACGATTGCCGGTAATATCCCAGTTGAAGCCCACACGCGGCGATACCGAGATGCTGGCTTTGGGCACGTTATCGGTGCGGAAATGCTCGCCACCAAAGCTAATCTTATAATACTCCTCGTTGAAATTATCCTTCAGACTGGGATAAGACGGCAGCTCGAAACGCAAACCAAGCGACATGCGGAAACGATCGGAGAGGCTCATGTTGTCCTGCAGATAGAGCGACCACTGGTTGGTGCTCATCTTAGCCACAAAATGATCGTGATTGTCGCCATTGCCATAGGTGATACCAAACAAGCGGGTGTGATCTACTGCGAAAATCGGCCCCCAGTCGTTGTTTACGATGGCCTTATCTATCTCGTCCTGACTGGCCTGGAAGGCATAATAGCCGGCACCAGCCTGAGCATAGCCGTTGGCAGCCCAGTTGTGCTCGTACTGCAAACCGCCAAACAGGTTGTGCTTACCCAACTGGATATTGATTTCGTCGGTAATCACGGTAGTCTTGGTCTTGGCCACATTGCCATAAGTAAACAAATCGCCGGTAAGCGCCCAGTAAGGATAATGGCCCTGACCATCGCTCATCACAATCTCAACCACAGGTACATCAACACCATACTCGTTGCTACGGGGCTGGTCCTGATACGAGTAGGTGCCACGCAGGGTGTTATGCAGCTTACCGAACTTGCTATTGAGCTCGGCTGCTACCGAAGTGAAGCGGAACTCGGTCATATAACGGCTTGAGAGCGACGACATACCATAATCGGTATTGCCGCCATACGAGTTCTGGTTGCCACCATAGATAATAGAGGTGCGATTGCTACCGATACTACGCGATGCCGAAGCGGGATTAGCCTCTTTACGGTTCGACTTGGTGAAGCGCACGTTAAACTTATGATCGTCGTTGATGTTCCAGTCGATACGGGCCAGAATACGGTAGGCGGGCGTTTTCAGGTTATAATTCTGCCAAGGACCTGTGGTAATACCATAAGCGTTCTGCATGTAGGTAGACAGACTCTCGAGCTCGGCCAACTTGGGGCGACGATTCGTGGCCGAATAGGGCTGGTCGCTGCGGTTATAAGCCATCACGGCAGGTCCTGCCGTCACATTATCCTCGTACTCGCCGTTAAGGAAGAAGAAGAGCTTATCCTGGATAATCGGCCCGCCAAAGCTCAAGCCAAAGGTGCTGTTATGCCCCTTGGATACGGGCAACCGGTCGTTACGAATCTTCTTACCCTTCAGGTCGGAACTGGTCAGGAAGGTATAGGCCATACCCTTAAAGGTGTTGGTACCACTCTTGGTAACCGCATTCACGCCACCGCCAGTAAAGCCACTCTGACGCACATCGTAAGGCGTAACCGAAACGGTCATCTGATCGAGTGCCTCGAGCGAGATGGGAGTGCCGCCACCAGGCAGCGGACTGGGTTCCATACCGAACGAATCGTTGAACGAGGCACCATCGATGGTGACATACGACTGGCGGTAGTTTCCACCACCAATAGCCATACCGCTGGCCGAGCTTGATTGTGGCGTCATCTTCATGATATCCAGCATAGAACGACCGATATTAGGCACAGCAGCCATCTGGTTAGCGTTCAGGCTGGTTACAGCGCCACTACGGTCGCTACGCATGGTATTGTTGGCCTTAGCTGTTACCACAATCTCCTGAATCATCTCTGAGCCCTCGCTCAGCGTGGCATCAACCACAGCATTCTGACCCAGTGCCAACTGGATATCGGTAAAACGCGATGTCTGGAAACCGATATACGATATCTCAACCTCGTAAGGTCCGCCCGCCCTCATGCCTGTAATCGTGTAGTGACCATCGATATTGGTAACACCACGATAGATAGAGCCCGAAGGCACATGCTTGGCCGTAACGGTAGCACCGATAGCCTCTTCGCCATCAGCCATCACCACACCTGTAATACCAGATGTAGTAACCTGAGCCATAACAGAAAACGATATTGTCAAAAGTACAAATAGTAATGTAGAAAGTCTTTTCATCATCCAACCAGTTAATTTTGTTTCACTTGCGGGGCAAAGATACAAAATAAAACAATAGGATGCAAGTTTTTTTGACATAAAAACCACAAAAAATAAAAAGTACCTAGAAAACATTTGCGTTCCAGGTACTTTTCAATTGAAATCTAAGTACTTTTCAAAAGCCTTTTATTTCACGATTATCTTCTTGTTCTTGCGGATGTAGATACCCTTCTTGAGGTTCTTACCATCTACGCGCTGACCACGGAGATTATAGATAGCGCCATCGTTCTCGATAAAGATACTCTTAGTAATCTCTTCGATACCAGAAGTTACAGGCACGTAATTGTTGTAGCTGAAAGCATCGTCCTTCTTACTACCCCAAATATACTGCTCCAAACCGGGATAATCAACAAACGGATTGCGATTGCCCTGAATGCCAAAAATGGCCTCATTGCGCTTGATTTCCTTCTCGCTTACGGGATCGTTAGCAGCCCAACGCAGCAGCATATTCAGCGCCCACTCCTTGAAGAACGGATAAACAGAACCATCAAGCATGGTATTATCGCTATTATCCCAGTCCTCAGGCGTACGGGTTACACCTTTCTCGTTTTTATACGACTCATAGCAAGTGGCCATATAGAAGTATACACGGGCCAAATCGCCTTTATACTCGTCGTTTGGTTCAAAAACACGACCATTCTGACCACTTACCTTGTAGCCAAGCTCGTCCTTACAACGACCGAACTTTGAGAAACCGCCCTCCGACTGCTTGGTAATATTCTCACCAACCTCGCCATAAGGATAGTTTGAACGGAAAGTGTTGATATAGGCATCGGTAGGAAACAGATGATGCAGGTCTGTGTACATGGGATATACAGCGGTAGTGTTGTACGGCTGGTTTTTGTCTTCCTTAAACCAGCTCTTGGGCATAGCGTGCTCACGATTATAACGCTGAGCCTCTACGTCCCAACCTTCGCCCTTATCACGATCGGTTTTAGGGGTGAAGTTTGAAATATTTGAGTAGATATCCCATATCTTGCCATCCTCACGAATATCGTAAGTTTCAATCGCATCCCATACGCCATAGGTGTACGTCTGGATGGTATGCGGACTGATGATGGCGAAAAGGGCTGATTTAAGCTCAGCAGCCTTCTTACCATCAGCATTCTGATAGTAGGTGCCTGTTTCGTAAGGTCCTTGCGCCCATACGGTAAGTGTTGAAAGAAGGAAAAGAAAAAGTAAAGATTTCTTCATAAGCATTTCTTTTTAGGGAAAAAACTCCCGATACCACTATTCGGGCATCGGGAGTAGTTATATATAAGTAATGTATTACTCAGCGTGCTTGAACGAGAAGTTAATACCACCACAGAGCTCAACGAGTCCGTTGTAAGTATCCTTATAACCAATCATAGTCAACTCGTCACCAACCTTAATGTTGTTGTCGGCAATGAAGAACTTGCGATCGTTACCAGTAGCACCCCAACCAGCGTAGCAACCGTAAACGTAGAGTTCGTTAGTGCCATCGGTGAGGTAGAGGTTACCGTAGTCGTTATCCTTACCATTGCTACCCTTCAGTGAGCTGATAGTACCCTTAACCATATAGTAAGTGTTCTTATCATCGGGCTTAGACAGGAACTCAGCGATGGTTACCTCTGTTACAGGAATCACCTTCTCGAGCTGTGCGCCAGTCATCTGGGCAGTACCCTTATACTCACCGCGCTTACCTACGAGTGTAACGATGTCGCCAACCTTCAGACCCTTAGCCTGGAAGTCGCCCTTAGCACCGATACCATATACATAAGCCTCGCCTGAGAAGTCCTTGATGTAAATATTACCATAAGATGCATTGGCTACGCTCTGGATTACACCAGTAACGCGATACTGTGAGTTGCTAACAGGAGCAGCAAGGAACTGAGCCACATTGCACTCAACGATAGCACCCTTCTGAGAGATAGTAGCCTGTGAGCTGTACTCCTTAGAACCATCGGTGGTCTTGAAGGTAACAGTTGTCTCACGGTCGCCACCCTCGTTAGCCTTAGCATAGAAGGTAACAGTTGGGTTAGTACCTACTGTTGAAGAGGTAACACCCAGCCAATCCTTAGCGTCGGCAGGAATCTCAACAGCTACGCCAGTACCCTTGCAGGTGAGGTGAGCAGTGATCTCGCCACCAGCTACAGGCAACTCAGTAGCCTTAACGCCACCAACTGTGAGAGAATCAACCTTGATGAGTGACTTAACAATCTTAACAACAGTTACGTCAACCAGCTCTACAGTACCATTATAAGTAGTCTTTGGACCCTGAACAGTAATCTGGTCGCCTACCTCGAGGCCCCAGCTGCTGAAGTTCTTGGTGCTACCCTTAGAGTCGAGTGTACCATAGATGTAAACCTCACCAGTACCATCGTTCAAGTACCAGTTACCATAAGTGGTATTTACAATGCTGGTAACAGTACCAGTTACCTGATAAGTCTTAGAGTCGGGACCAGCCAGAACCTCAGCACAAGTAGCAGGGCTGATAGTTACAACACCCTGAATGATGTTGATGATCTGAGTCTCGTCGCCACAGTTAAGCTTTACTGAACCGCTACGACCCTCGGCAGCGTCGGCCGAGAAAGTGATAGTACCGTTACCTGTACCAGAGGCAGGTGAAACGGTGAGCCAGGTGGGAACCTCAGTAACAGTCCAGCTACCATTGGTGGTTACATCGATAGAGGCAGAACCACCAGCAGTGTTCAGAGCTACATACGACTGAGAAACGCGAATTCCCTCAAGATAGGTAGCATCCTTACCGTCAGAACAGCTTGTGAATACAGCTGCTACAACTGCTACGAGAGACGGAATGAAATATTTTAGTTTCATATTAATCTTACCTTAATTAATTAGTTGAAATAATACTTGATACCTACAGAAGCGTACCAGCACTGACCGATAGCGTAGTTGGTAGTCCAAGTCTGAGTATTACCGCTGATAGAAGAAGGTGTAGAGAAGGTTGCATAACCCTGTGCATCAACGCCCTCGTACTTCAGGATCTTAGCCTCGCTACCAATCTCAGGATTCAGGTGCTTAGCAACACCCCAAGAAGAGTTGAAGAAGTTAAGAACGTTCTTCATATCGAAGGTGAGCTGCAGCATGTGCTTAGTCTGACCTACGTTGAACTTGAAGTCGTGCTTGTAACCGAAGTCGATGCGGTGTACCCATGGAGAGTAAACGCTGTAAGCCTCGGCGTAAGTACCCTGATGCTTGCTCAGGTAGCTATCCTTATGAACATAGTCCATGAAGCGAGTCAGGTCGTCCTGAGTCTTGAAGCGGAAGTCGCCTGTACCAACACCTACCTGATCATCTGTTGGGATATAGATAGCGTCGTAGTTGTAACCGTCGCCGTTCATATCGTTAACAGTTGTGTAAGAGTAGTTGTAGCCACCACGATATGCCTCGTAGATGAAGTTATAGTGGTTACCGCACTTATCGTGGATAGTAGCAGAAGCGATCAGACGATCAGGAGTTACATACTGAGAGTTGTGCAACTTGATGTTGTTTGGACCCTCGTAAGTAGGAACGTATGTGAAGGCAGACTCAGCAGCCGAACCAGGCATACCGGTAACCTCCTTAGATACAGTGTGAGTATAAGCAGCCATCAAGCTAATCCAATCAGCAGGCTGAGCGTTCAGAGTAACGTTAGCACTCCAACCGTAACCCTTGCTGGTGTTCTCGAGCACGAATGCCTTTGTACCGCTGCGGAAATCATCGGGGAAGATAGGACGGTTGTCGGCACCGTTGAAGCGAGCGAAACCACCTACGTTCTTAATGCTCCAGTCAGAGATTGACACAGCATTGATAGTCTTGTTGTAGATACCCTCAACAGAAACTGAGAATGGGAAGTCAACAGGCAGCTGATAGTCGATAGCAACAGAAGTCTTCCATACCTGAGGCATCTTGAACTTAGGATCTACACCGTTAACAGCTGAAGGAACAGTTCCGTCCTCAGGCTTAACAGTTGTAGGATAGCCCAGGCTCTGCAGCTTAGCAATCATATCGCTAACCTTGGTCATAGGACCACCAGCGAACTCGTCCATAGAGAAGCCCTTCTTGGCAGCGTTCTTCTCGTTGATCTGTGCCTGATACTGTACCAGACCACCGTTGGTTGGCATGTTGGTGAAGAATACCAGAGGCAGACGACCAGAGAAGAGACCAGTACCACCACGAACCTTCAGGCTCTTGTCACCGAATACATCGTAGGTGAAGCCGAGACGTGGAGAGAAGGTGATGCTGTTCTTAGGCCACTTACCGGTATCGATGTGACGACCGTTGTAGTCGAGGTTCAGAATAGCAGCGTTAGTCATCAGGTCGCTGTTGTTGAAGAACAGACCGTCAACACGCAGACCGTATGTGAGCTTCAGCTTATTGTTAACGTTCCACTCATCCTGAGCATAGATACCAGGACGGTTGAACTGTACGCGAGCTGCAGGAGCAGCCTCACCATCGTAACCGTAAGTCAAGCAGAATACCTCAGGTGTGCTGTTGAACAGCATATCTGGCTGCAGTACACCGCCTACATACATATCGTCGGTGATGTTGTAGCGATAGTAACCAGAACCATTACGCATGTACTGGTTGTCGGCCATCTGATGCTCGAAGGTAATACCAGCCATAATCTTGTGGTCGCCCAGATAATAGGTAACATCATCCTTGATGTTCCAGATAGTGTTATGAACGGCGTTGTTCCAAGTAAACAGCTCGTAACCGAGAGCCATATAGTTATCGCCATCGCGAGTGATATCGATGAATGGGAACTCAGCAGAGTTAGTGCCACGAACGTCGTCGAGCTTAGAGATAGTAGCCAGGAACTGGTTCGACAGGTTGTCGGTCAGACGGCTGTTCAAATCCAATGACCAAGAGTGAACGAGGTTCTCCATTGAGTACATTGAGTTAGCGAACGACATTGAAGTCTGTGACATACGGTAAGAAGCCATACGAGTACCACCGTCCATAGAAGTACCGTTAGGCGAGTTCCATACATTATTCTTTGTATAGTTATAGCGCAAAGCCAGGTGATGACGATCGGTGATGTTCCAGTCCAAACGAGCCATCAGCTTGTAGTTGCTCTCATCAGCAGGGAAGCTGGTCCATGAACCGGTATCATAACCATACTTGCTGGCCATGTACTTAGAAACAGCCTCAAGATCCTTGTTAGTAGTACGAGAGATGTAGTTGTCGGCATCAGCCTTACCATCATCTGAACCCTTCCAACGGTTAACGATTGAAGGAATCTTGATCATTTCACCGTTTACGAAGAAGAAGAGCTTGTTCTTAATGATTGGACCACCCAGTGTGAAACCGTAAGTAGTAGTCTGAGCCTTCTCACGAGCGCCCTGGATCTGCTGACGATTTACAGCGTCACCCTGCATGTTCTCGTTCTTGTGGTAAACATAAGCACTACCCTTGAAGGTGTTAGTACCCGACTTGGTAATAGCGTTTACACCACCACCGATGAAGTTGGTCTGACGAACATCGTATGGAGAGATAACAACCTGCAACTCCTCGATAGCATCGATAGAGATTGGGTTACCACCACCAGGCAACTTGTCAGAAAGACCGAAGTTGTTGTTGAAGTTAGCACCATCAACGGTGAAGTTAGCGTTACGACCATCGCTACCAGCGAAGCTCATGCCGTTACCTCCGTAAGGAGACAGACGTGTTACATCTGTAATAGAACGGCTAACGGTTGGCAGGTTTGTGATCTGCGTACTGTTAATGTTAGTAGCAGCACCCGTCTTCTCAGCAGCAAACTTTGAAGCCTTACCGCTTACAACAACCTCTGCAAGTTCGGTAGCATCCTCGGTGAGGAATACATTCAGATTGTAGGTTTCAGCCAGCTGGAGGGTAATACCCTTGACGGTTTTGGGCTGGAAACCAATGTAAGAGATGGTCACTGCGTAAGGACCACCAGTACGCATACCATTGATCGAGAAACGACCTGTGGTATTAGTTACTGCTGTGTAACGAGTACCAGAGGGCTCGTGTACAGCCACAACTGTAGCACCGATGACTTCCTCGCCATTTGCTGTGTCGAGGGTCACCTTTCCAGCCATACTTGAAGTTGTGATTTGTGCCATCAATGTTAACGAGAAAGTTAACATCAATGAAACCAGAAAGAGCAATCTTTTCTGCATAAACTAGAACTGTTTTAATTAATTAAATGAGCGGAAAAATTCCGGATTGTTTAAATTTCGGTGCAAAGGTATGAAAAATTTTCCGATTTAATGTTATAAATCGGCTACTTTTTTTAAAAATCGTGAAAATTGTTGCGTAACGTTAGGCCTCGTCCTCGAAGTCCTCGTACTCAAAGTCCTCGATATCTTCGATATCATCCTCGTCGATGTACTCGATATCCTCGTCCTCTCCCTCGTCAGCAAGCTCCTGAGCAAAACGGCTCATATCCTTGTCGCGATGTACCAGCGAATCCTCTGAGGTGATGACGTTAAGCTTGTTGCTTTCGGCATTCAACTCGTTCCAAAGCACATCCTTGAGTTCGTCGAGACCATAACCCGTTACGGCTGAAATGAATACCACAGGCAGATCCTGAGGCAGGGTTTCCTTCAGCATCTCAACCAACTCCTCATCAAGCAGGTCGCACTTGGTAACGGCCAGCACACGATGCTTGTCGAGCATTTCGGGATTGAACTGCTGAAGTTCGTTGAGCAGAATCTCATACTCACGCTTGATATCATCGGTATCACCTGGTACCATGAACAGCAGGAGCGAGTTGCGCTCAATATGTCGTAAGAATCTAAGTCCCAAGCCCTTACCTTCAGAGGCACCTTCGATAATACCAGGAATATCGGCCATCACAAACGACTTGTTGTCGCGATAACCTACAATACCCAGCGAAGGCTCCATCGTAGTAAATGGGTAATTGGCAATCTTGGGCTTAGCATTTGACAGCGATGAGACCAGGGTAGATTTTCCTGCATTAGGAAAACCTACCAAGCCCACATCAGCTAAAAGTTTCAATTCAAGAATAATGGTCATCTCCTGCATGGGCTCACCAGGCTGCGCATAACGGGGCGCCTGATTGGTGGCTGTGCGGAACTGGAAGTTACCCAATCCGCCACGACCGCCCTTAAGCAGCATGACTTCCTGACCATCGTATGTAACATCGCAGACATACTTACCGGTTTCGGCATTATACACCACGGTGCCACAAGGCACATCAATGTAAACATCCTTTCCGTCGGTACCATGACACTTATCGCGACCGCCATTTCCACCGTGCTCGGCAAAAATATGGCGCTCGTACTTTAAGTGGAGCAAAGTCCAGTAGTTATGGTTTCCACGCAGAATAATGCTTCCGCCTTTTCCACCATCACCACCATCAGGACCGCCATTGGGATTATACTTTACATGGCGCAAGTGCATACTGCCCTTACCACCCTTTCCAGAGCGGCAGTAAATCTTTACGTAGTCTACGAAATTACTCTCCATTTAGATATTGTCAATAACCTGGCAAATGTCTGCAAAAATGCGGTCGAGCTCACCCAGACCGTCGATGTGATAGTGAACACCCTCCTGCTTGTACCACTCGATAAGTGGCATTGTCTGAGAGTGGTAAACCACGAGACGCTTCTTGATGGTCTCCTCATTATCGTCGGCACGGCCGCTCTGCTGACCACGCAGAATGAGGCGCTTCATCAGCTCGTCCTCGGGAACATCGAGCTCGATCATAGCAGCAACCTTGTCGCCACGCTCGTCGAGCATCTTCTTCAGGGCCTCGGCCTGTGGGATGGTGCGGGGGAAACCGTCGAAGATAACACCCTTGCTATCACGTCCGAAGCTATCGTAAACCGAAGCGAGAATGCTTACCATCAGATCGTCGGGGATCAGCTGTCCCTTCTCGATATAGCTGACAGCAGTCTTACCCAGCTCGGTACCATTCTTAATTTCACCACGAAGTACATCACCAGTTGAAATGTGGTTCAAACCGTACTTCTCAATCATCTTATCACTCTGTGTTCCCTTACCTGAACCGGGAGCACCAAAAATAACGATATTCTTCATTATCCTGATATTTAGTTTAATTTAAGTTACTTACTCGATAATGGTGTACACATCTTTCAGTCCGCGACCCTGCTGATCGTAATCAAGTCCGTAACCCAGGATAAAGTCGTCAGGAATGCTGAAGGCAACATACTCGGGGTTAATCTTCTCCTTCAGCTTGCTGGGCTTGAAGAAAAGGGTGCAGATATGAATAGATGCGGGATTACGTGTGCCTAACGACTCAATCATCTGCTTCATGGTGAGTCCGCTCTCCACGATATCCTCTACAATAATCACCGTACGATTGGTCAAGTCTTCGTTGATACCGAACACCTCCTTGATTTTACCAGTAGAAGTGGTACCCTGATAAGAGGCCAGCTTAACAAACGAAATCTCGCAAGGAATAGTCATCTCGCGCATCAGATCGGCAGCAAACATAAAAGCGCCATTCAGCACACCTAACAACAGAGGATTCTTGCCCTCCATATCCTTACTAATCTGCTGTGCAACAGCCTTTACACGCTCCTTAATCTCAGCCTCCGTAATGGAGATCTTGAACGACTTGTCCTTTATCTTTACGATACTCATACGCTGAAAGAATTAAAAATTTGTGCAAAATTACAAAAAATCTGCCAAACTCTATCATTCATTAGCAATTTTTTCGTATTTTTGCACCATTATGAAGATATTTACGAGCGCACAAGTCCACGAATTGGACAAATACACCATAGAGAACGAGCCCATTAAGTCGGTCGACCTGATGGAGCGTGCCGCTAAAGCCCTGACCCAAGCTATCGCCGACAGCTGGGGTTATACCACGCCCGTCATCATATTCGCAGGTCCAGGCAATAATGGCGGCGACGCACTGGCCGTTGCCCGCATGCTGATTGACAAAA
The DNA here is from genome assembly GCF_900102205.1 of Prevotella sp. khp1. Lineage (NCBI taxonomy): Bacteria > Pseudomonadati > Bacteroidota > Bacteroidia > Bacteroidales > Prevotellaceae > Prevotella > Prevotella sp. khp1. The sequence continues at coordinate 88,990 of NZ_FNJZ01000006.1, read as the reverse complement.
ACTACGATGTAACAGCCTACCTTTTTAACATATCAGGTCATCTCTCGGAAGACTGCATGATAAACAAGAAGCGTTTGATTGAGAAACGCTCGAAAGCGCTGATTGAGGTAACCCAGGAGTTTGAGCCCCCACAGTTAGAGGAGGGCATGCTGGTGGTTGACGGACTGTTCGGATCGGGCATCAACAAGCCGTTGGCCGGTGGTTTCTCGTCGCTCGTGAAATACATCAACGCATCGCCCGCTCAGGTGGTAAGTATCGATGTGCCATCGGGACTGATGACCGAAGACAACACTTACAACGTAAGAGCCAACATTATCCGTGCCGATATGACGCTGACACTGCAGTTGCCAAAGCTGTCGTTCCTGTTCCCCGAAAACCAGATATTCATCGGCAAACTGAAGGTGCTGGATATCCGACTGAGCAAACAGGGCATGGAGAAGATTGATGCCAACTACACGCTGCTGGAGGAGAACGACGTGCGCCCACGCCTGCTGAAGCGCGACCCGTTTGCCCACAAAGGCAAGATGGGTAATGCCCTGATTATTGCCGGCAGCTACGGTATGGCAGGTGCTTCGGTGCTGGCCACCAAAGCATGTTTGCGCGTAGGTGTAGGAAAGGTCACTACCCACACACCCAAACGCAACTGCAACATTCTGCAGGTGAGCGTTCCCGAAGCCATCATACAGTTCGACAGAGAGGAAACCACTTTCTCGGAGGCGGTTGACACCGAAGACTTCAATGCGTTGGGCATTGGTCCTGGCTTGGGAACCAGCGAGCAAACGGCAATTGCCATCATTGCACAGCTGCGCCGCAGTCAGTGCCCCACAGTGGTAGATGCCGATGCCATTAATATTCTGGCCAGTCATCGCGCATGGCTGCAGCAACTGCCCAAGGGTATCATCATGACCCCCCACCCCAAGGAATTCGACCGTTTGGAAGGTCATTCGGGCGATAGCTTTGAGCGTCTGATGAAGGCGCGCGATCTGGCTGAGCGCCTGCAGGCCTACATCGTACTGAAAGGGCACCACACCTCGCTGTGCCTGCCCGACGGTCATATCATCTTTAACTCTACTGGTAATGCCGGTATGGCTACTGCCGGTAGCGGCGACGTGCTAACAGGTATCATCACAGGACTGCTGGCTCGTGGCTATAATCAAGAAAACGCATGTGTTGTAGGTATGTATCTGCACGGACTGGCTGGCGACATTGCCGCTCGCGAGCTGGGCGAGGAAAGCGTAATAGCCAGCGATTTGATTCAGAACTTGCCTTATGCATTTAAACGACTTAATGAATGAAATTATTTAGCACTTTATTGATAGCCTTTACATTAGGCACTGCCAGTTCGCTGGCACAAACCGTAATCAGTTCGTACAAACCTGGTGTTACCAGCGAGGGCGCCGTATATTATCTGCCCAAAACAGCCATCCGCGTTACCATGCAGGTGGAGAAGAGTACCTATACCCCAGGTGAATTCTGCAAGTACTCGGAGAAATTTCTACGTATGAAAGATGTGCCCGCCAGCGCATCTACCAAGTATCGCATCCTGTCGGTAAAGCAGGAGCCATTTGCTGTAGCCGACACATCGAAGTGTTACGCTGTGAAGTTTGATGCCAAGACATCGGCCTGCAACGTACGCCTGAGCGACAAGGGTATCCTGCTAGCCATCAACACCGATGCCAAGCAGCAGTCTAAGAGCAATTCTGCCACAGTGCAGCAGATCCGTCCTTTAAAGAAATCGCCCAAATCGTATCTGAACGAAGAGATTCTCTCGGCAGGCAGCACCGCCAAGATGGCCGAGCTTACTGCTCAGGAGATCTACGAGATACGTGAGAGCAAAAGCATGCTGGCCAAGGGCCAGGCCGACTTTATGCCTAAGGATGGCGAGCAACTGAAACTGATGCTGGAGGAACTGAACACACAGAACGAGGCGCTCACCAGCCTGTTTATCGGCACCACCGAGAACGATACCACCACACATACGTTTACCTACGTGGTTGACAAGCCAACGAAACGCGATGTACTGTTCCGTTTCTCGCCTGATTACGGAGTGGTTGACAGCGATGATTTGTCGGGTACACCTTATTATATTAATATAGAGGACCTGAAAACGGTTGACGAACCTGCGCCCGTAGATCCCAAGAAAGCTGCCAAGCCGCAGCAGTCGGGCATCTATGTAAACATCCCTGGTAAATTGCGCTCAACCATCTTCGATGCTAAGAATCAGATTGTCAGCAGCGAGTTTCCTGCAGCACAGTTTGGCAATGTAGAGCTGCTGAGTGGTGCTTTGTTCAACAAGAAATACACCACACGCCTACTTCTCAACACCTTGACAGGCGCCGTAGAGAAGTTGGAAGCCGAGCAACCTAAGAAATAAGAATTACAAGAATAAAAAAATTCAGGTACTACTTCTCGGAGAAGAGTACCTGAATTAATGTCTGCCCTACTGCCTGTAGGGTATTTTTGTCGATATGTTCCATATCATCGTTAACGGTATGCCAAGTAGGTCCGAACGAACTCTGCTCGCAGTTAGGATAATAAGGGATGATATCGATAGTTGGAATCTTAGCCTTGGTGTTCACCGAGATATGATCGTCGGTAACGCCAGTACCCTGCTGCGAGGGGAACAAGCTACCGTAACCTACTACCTGAGCAGCGCGCCATACTTTCTCTACGATATGATTGGCATACTGAACAGACATGGCCTCTTTATAGAACTGCGCACCCTGACCGCCTACCATATCAAGCAGGATACCAAAGCGGGCACGATAGCCTTTCTTATGCAGATTAGTCGACCAATACTGAGCACCAAGCGCCCACGAGTCACTATCGAAATTATCCTCGTTCCACTGTGGTACGCCCCAGTCTTCGGCATCAAAGCAGATAAAATCAACACCAAGCTGCAAGGTATCCTTAGAGAGCAAACGGGCAATCTCCAACATCACAGCCACGCCCGATGCACCATCGTTAGCAGCCATCACAGGTGTTTTCCAGTTAGCCTCGTCGGGATCGTTATCAGCCCAAGGACGACTGTCCCAGTGGGCACACAGCAATACGCGGTCGGTCAGATCAGGACGATAGCTGGCAATGATGTTGGTGCTGTTGAGCGATGTACCATCGTAGCCCTTCAACACAGCTTTCTGTGGGGTTACCTGCATGCCGAAACTCTCGAACTTTGAGATAATCCACTTTTCGCAATCGTCATGCGCCTTGCTGTTCATGGTTCGTGGACCGAAATCGCACTGAGCCTGACAGTACAGATAAGCACTATCGGCACAGAACACAGGACCAACAGGCTGCAAAGAAGCCGACTCATCGGTAGTCTGCTTCTTTAAATTACCACAACTGGCCACCAAAAGCACCAGCGATATAACCGCAAAAATATTCTTATTCATGTTTAATATCTAACTTTTTGAACTTCCTCCATCACACGCAGGAAGTTACCACCCCAGATTTTCTGGATGTCGTGCTCACTGAAGCGACGGGCCAGCAATCTACGGGTAAAATTAATCAGTTCCGACGAATCGGCCAAGCCACGAACACCACCGTCGCCATCAAAGTCGGTACCAAGACCCACATGGTCGATACCCATCACATCAATGGCATGCTCTAAGTGAGCAATCACATCGTTGATGGTAGCCTCGCCATCCTTCTTCAGGAATCCGTGATAGATGGTAGTCTGTGCGACGCCACCTTTCTGTGCAAGGGCACGCATCTGGTCGTCGGTAAGGTTACGAGGATGATCGCAAAGCGCACGTGCCGACGAGTGACTGCAAACAATAGGTTTGCTGCTGATTTCGAGCGCCTGATAGAAGCTCTCCTCGCCAGCATGGCTCATATCAACAAGCACGCCCAAACGGTTCATCTCCTTGATAACCTGCTCGCCGAAAGCACTCACACCATGATGCGTGTGCTGTGTTTTCGAAGCCGAATCGCAAATATCGTTATCACCATTATGACAGAGAGTCATATATACGATACCGCGATCCACAAAATGCTGCAGATTCTCCAGCTTACCGTCGATAGCGATACCGTTCTCGATACCAAGCATAATGCTCTTCAAGCCCTGATGCTTGTTCATCCAGAGGTCGCGAGGCGTGTTAGCGATACGTACATAATCGCTGTTCTGACCCACAATCACCTCAATCTGGTCGAAAATGCTATCAGCAAAGGCCGTAGGATTCTCGGTTGGCTGGGGCAGATAAGCTACCATGATGGTAGCATCCTGACGACCTTCGGTCATCTTGTGCAAATCTACAAGAATCTTGGGGTCGCGCTGCTCAAAGTGTATGCCCTGAGGAAAGAACATAGGTGTATCGCAATGGGTATCGAGTGTAAGCACACGATCGTGAGTGGTATGAGCTTCACGAAAACTCTTGGCCTCGTTAACCAACCACTGGAACAAGGGCAGGCCTTCTTCCAAACACTCGGGATGCCACTGAACACCCAATATCGATTTAAACTCGCTACTCTCCATCGCTTCGATGATACCATCGGGCGACTTGGCTATTACTCTGAACTTATCGCCAGCTTCGGCCACAGCCTGATGATGGAACGAGTTAACCATCACCTTGGTAGATTTATAAATATCGAACAAACTTGAATCTTCGTCGATAATCACGCTATGTGTAGGTTCCGAACGGTCGGCATCCTGCGAATGCTTGATGGTTGCCACATCGCTGATGTCCTGTGCCACCTTGCCGCCAAACGCTGTAGCCAGCGTCTGGATACCACGACAGATACCCAGCATAGGAATCTGACGGTTGTAGGCCAAACGGGCAATCAACAATTCGGGCAGGTCGCGTTCCTGATTGATACCATGCAGCTTGGGCGAAGGCTCCTCGCCTGCCCAAAGGGGATTGATATCACCTCCACCACTCAGTATAAGGGCGTCGATATGCTCTAAGGTATTTACAATTACATGCTTATCGGCCACAGGCGGAATAACAACGGGCACACCACCTGCTGCTACTACCGACTGATAATAGCCTCGACCCAACTTACATGTCAGGTCTTCGTAATTGCCAGTAATACCAATCACAGGACGCTTCTCAGCTTCTGGGAAGTGGGCATACACATCATTCAGATGCGACTGGAGTTCAAATCTGCTCATAGCTTTTTGTCTTCATCGTCGAGCACGATGGGAATCTCACGTTTCAAACTCTGTTCCAACGAGATCAATGTTTCGGTAGCAACTACGCCAGGAATACCCTGCAGCTTGCCATTCAGCAATTCCATCAGCTGCTCGTTATCCTTAGCATAGAGCTTAACCATCATCGTATAAGGACCAGTAGTGAAGTGACATTCTACTATCTCGGGGATATGCTGCAAACGCTCTACCACCTCTTTATACATCGATCCCTTTTCAAGGGTGATACCCACGTAGGTACAAGTAGAATAACCTAAACTCTTAGGATTAACATCGAAACCACTACCTGTAATCACTTCGGCATCAATCAGGTGCTGAACACGCTGGTGGATAGCAGCTCGCGATACATTACATTCTGCAGCAACATCCTTGAAAGGAATACGTGCATTCTTGGAAAGGATACTCAGAATCTTTTTGTCCAAAAAATCAATTTTTTCCATTTTTTCTCCCTTTAGTTACATTTTGTCAGCAAAATTACGTAAATTAATTGAACAATGCAACTTTTTTGAAGAAAAAATTAAAAAAGTGTGCCACTTTTGTGACACACTTGCTTATTTCTTAGCTTTTTTCGACGATTTTGCGGCCTTTGCTGGTGCAGGTTTGTCACCTACGATTCCAACAAGCTCAATATCGAAAATCAACGCGCTGTAAGGTTTTATTTGTCCGGCATCGCGACTACCGTAAGCCAGTTCAAAGGGGATATAAACCTGCCACTTTGAACCTACAGGCATCATGGTAAGTGCCTCGGTCCAGCCCTTGATCACATCAGTTGGACGGAACTCAGCAGGCTCGTCGCCATGATTTCTTGAGGCATCGAATACGGTGCCGTCGATCAGACGACCCTCGTAATGTACCTGTACCTTATCGCTGGTGGTAGGCACAGCACCTGTTCCCTGGGTAAGCACCTTGTACTGGAGTCCGCTGGGCAGTGTAATCACACCATCCTTCTTAGCATTCTCGGCCAGGAACTGACGGCCAGCCTCGCGGTTTGCGCCATAGAGTCGCTCTTCCTTCTCAGCCTTGTTGGCCTCCATCTTGGTTCTGAAGATGTTCTCGGCAGCATCTACCTTAAAGAAAGTAGTATCCTGCAGCAGGGCATCGGTAAAACCTTTGAAGAAAGCACCCGAAACCAACGAGTCGGGAGTTCCCTCAAGTTCTTTAGCCACACCAGGCATCATGCGGTCAACCAGCTGCTGAGCGATGGTGATACCCATCATATAAGCCTTCTCCTGGGGATTGTCGAGATTTCTTGAAACAGTCTCGTTAAATCCACGTACAAAATCTGCCATGTAAGCGGTATCCACCTTCTGCTGAAGCAGAAAGTTAACCAAACCCATTGTGCTACTCATACCTGCAGTATAGCTGATAGAATCAGAACTGGTAGCGAGTTTGAAAGCCTCAACAACAGGAGCCTCCTCCTTTACTACCACCTTCTTTTTCTTGGCAGCATCTACTGTAGATAAAGAAGCACCCGCCACGAGGGCGAGTGCAAATATCAATGACTTCTTCATTGTTACTTCTTAGGATTTACCTCGAGCAACTCGATCTTGAAGATCAGTGCTGAGAAAGGATCGATGTTACGCTGAGCACGCTCGCCGTAAGCCAGCTCCTGAGGAATGTAAACCTCCCAAACTGAACCAGCAGGCATGTGAGTGAGAGCCTCTGTCCAACCCTTGATAACCTGGTTGGCACGGAATGTTGTGGGCTCGCCACGCTTATATGAGCTATCGAAGATAGTATCGTTAATCAAACGACCCTCGTAGTGTACCTTAACGAGTGAAGTATCAGCGGGGATAGCACCTGTACCCTCCTTGATAACCTTGTACTGAACACCGCTAGGCAGAGTTTTTACACCAGCCTTCTTAGCGTTGGCAGCGAGGAACTTCTCACCAGCCTCCTTGTTAGGACCATAGGTCTTTGACATCTCCTTAGCCTTGATTTCCTGAATCATGCGCTGAGCAACCATCTGAGCTGAATCAACAGTCATCAGACCCTTCTTGCCTGTAGTACCGCTGATGAAACCAGCCATGAAGTTCTTCAGAGAGATAGTCTTTGTAGAGTCATCACCGAATACCTCGTGGTTGATACCCTTGATCATACGGTTAGCAATCTGCTGACCAATCTGGATACCAGCATAGTAAGCGGCCTTCTTCTTGTTGTCGCCAGCGTTAGCACCCTCCTGCAGACCCTTGATGAACTCGGCCATGTAAGCGGTGTCAACATCCAGACTTCCTACGAGATACTCCTTCAAACCCTGAGTCTGAGCCATACCAATGGCGTAGCTCATAGTGTCTACGTCTGTCTTCAGACTTGCTTTAGGGGTAGAGTTGCCACATGCGGTGAAACCGGCAGCAGCAATAGCCATAACGGCTACGATTGATAATTTTTTCATTGCTTTCTGTTATTATTTTAAACTACTTGTATTAACTCAACATCGAAAATGAGTGCTGCGAATGGAGGAATAGAAGCACCTGCACCACCCTCGCCATAAGCCAGACGGTAAGGGATGAAGAAACGATACTTGGCACCCTCCTGCATGAGCTGCAGACCCTCGGTCCAACCAGCGATAACCTGCTGGAGTGGGAATGTAGCGGGCTCGCCACGCTGGTATGAGCTATCGAATACAGTACCGTCGATGAGTGTACCCTCATAGTGGCACATAACGGTATCCTTAGCCGATGGCTTCTTACCGTTACCCTCTTTCAGTACCTGATACTGCAGTCCGCTGGGAAGTGTTACCACCTCAGCCTTCTTACCATTCTCGGCGAGGAACTTCTCGCCAGCCTCCTTATGTGCCTTTCCCTTCTCGGCACGCTCAGCCTGGAGCTTCTGCTCCTGCTTCTGAAAATAGTCCTGTACGATTGTCTGAGCCTCACGGTGTGAAACCTTCAGCTCGTTGCCCTTCAACACGTCGTTGATAGCCTGTGCAAAGTCCTCGGCACTGATGTTGTCAGCACCCATCTGAGCCAACTGCTGACCGATGCCCAGACCTAAAGCATAACTTAATTTATCCATTCTCTATTTATTAATAATGTGTAACGTCTAAAAAACGGCTGCAAAGTTACACTTTTTTTCTTATTCCGATGCATTATAATTGCTAAAATTTCTTTTTTATATCAGAAAAGTTGTATTTTTGCAACATCAAACTTAAAAATCATTCTTATGAAAAAGATTGTTGTCTTAACTGGTGCAGGTATGTCGGTAGAAAGCGGACTGAAGACTTTCCGCGATGCCGATGGTTTGTGGGAGAATTATCCCGTACAGAAGGTAGCCACCCACGAGGGTTGGCTGGCCGATCCTACGCTCGTAACAAACTTCTACAATATGCTGCGTAAGAAGTGTTGGAACGTGCAGCCAAACGAGGGACATAAGTTGGTGGCCGAACTTGAGAAAAACTATGACGTAACGGTTGTAACGCAGAATGTTGACAACCTGCACGAGATGGCAGGCTCAAGTAAGGTGATTCACCTGCATGGCGAACTGATGAAGGTTTGTTCGAGTCGCGATGTGGACGACCCACGCTACCAGATTCAGCTTACACCCGACAACTGCGAGATAGAACCAGGTACCAAGGCTGGCGACGGCTCGTTACTGCGTCCGTTTATCGTATTCTTTGGCGAAGCGGTGCCTAACATCACGATAGCAGCCGAAGAGGTACAAGAGGCCGACATTCTGATTATCATCGGCACCTCGCTGGTGGTTTATCCTGCCGCAGGTTTGCTGCACTATGCCCGTCCCGATGTGCCCGTTTACCTTATCGACCCCAATCCCATCAACGCCGGTGGTCGCGTAACACAGATACAGAAAGGCGCCAGCGAAGGAATGAAAGAACTCGTAAAGATTCTTAGCGAATAAGGTTTTGGCACGGATTACACGGCCTTAATAAATTAAAAACACGGCTTTGGTATTGCAACTAAAGCCGTGTTTCTTTATAAAAAAGAGCCGTGTTAATCCGTGCCTATAAAATCGTGTCTTTATTTCTGGCCGCGGTCTTTGCGGATGAATTCGATAAGACGTTCTACAGCCTCTTCTTCGGGAATATTCTTCTCGATACACTCCTTGGCCTTGTAGAGCGAGATTTTACCACGTCCGGCACCTACGTAACCGTAGTCGGCATCGGCCATCTCACCAGGACCGTTTACGATACAGCCCATGATACCAATCTTCAAGCCTACCATGTCCTTGGTGGCAGCTTTAATCTTGGCGATGGTCTCCTGCAGATTGTAGAGCGTACGACCGCAACCTGGGCACGAGATATACTCGGTCTTGGTAAACTTGATACGGGCAGCCTGCAGAATGGCGTCAGAAAGCTCTACCAACTTTGAACTTTGATCTTTGAACGTTGAACTGTTGATTACCAGGTTGTGGGCCTTCTTATCAATCAGCAGGGCTCCAACAGCCATAGCGGCCTTGAGCTGCAGGGTTTCCCAATCGGGGGCATCCACATCCAGCGTGATGGTATCGTCCTTGATGCTTGCCTCAGCTTTTTCACGCAGGGCGGTACACTCAGGAATCATATCTACCAGCTTGCGAGCCACGGGGATTTCGCACTCAGGCTCCTCGCTCAATGATACACGGATGGTATCACCGATACCCTCAGTAAGCAGGGCACCAATACCAACGGCACTCTTGATACGACCGTCTTCGCCCTCACCAGCCTCGGTAACACCTAGGTGCAGGGGGTAGTGCATATCTTCCTTATCCATGGTTTTAACCAGCAGGCGCATAGTGGTTACCATCACTACGGTGTTAGAGGCCTTGATACTGATAACTACATCGTTAAAGTTCTCACGCTTGAAGATACGCAGGAACTCCATGCAACTCTCAACGATACCCTCGGGAGTGTCGCCGTAACGACTCATGATACGATCCGACAGTGAACCGTGGTTCACGCCGATACGTACTGCCGTGTGATGCTCCTTACAGATATTCAGGAAAGGCACCAGCTGCTTCTCGATCTTCTGCAACTCGGCAGCATACTCCTCATCGGTATATTCCAGATGCTTGAACGTACGACCAGGATCAACGTAGTTGCCTGGATTGATACGCACCTTCTCACAGTACTGGGCAGCCACATCGGCGGTATGAGCAGTAAAGTGCACATCGGCCACCAGTGGTGTATTGTAGCCATCGGCATTAAGCTGGGCCGAAATGTTCTTCATGTTCTCTGCCTCGCGGGTACCCTGGGTGGTAAAGCGAACCAGCTCGCCACCAGCGTCGATAATACGCTTGGCCTGGGCCACACAGCCCTCGGTATTATTGGTATCTACCGTTCCCATCGACTGAATGCGGATGGGGTTCTGACCGCCAATGCCGATACCGCCGACACGGGCTTCGGAAGATTGTCTCCTGCTATACATTAAAGATTAGACATTAAAAATTAAACATTAATTGGTTTTGAACTGGTATTTAATCGCGGCCAGCTCCTCGTTGGCTTTCTCGATCTTGATACGCAGATTACCTTTATAAACAGCCAGGCGCTGTGCCAACTCCTGATCGGCCAAGGCCATCATCTCGCAAGCCAGGATAGCTGCGTTCTGAGCACCGTTTACACCTACTGTAGCAACAGGGATGCCTGGGGGCATCTGGATGATAGAAAGCATGGCATCCAAGCCGTCGAGCATACCCTTGATGGGCACACCGATAACGGGCAGAGTGGTTGATGCAGCAATCACACCAGGCAGGGCAGCAGCCATACCGGCACCAGCAATAATCACCTTAATGCCACGATCCTTAGCGGTACGTGCAAACTCCTCGACGGCATCGGGAGTGCGGTGAGCCGACAGGGCATTAACCTCGAAAGGTACCTGCATCTCGTCGAGCAACTTAAACGCTTTTTCCATAACGGGCAGATCGCTTGTACTGCCCATGATAATACTTACTAATGGCTTCATAATATATTAAACATTAAATTTCAAAAAACATTATAAATACAGCAGACCGAGTACGGAGCACACAAGGCCTACCAGGAACCCGGCTACCACCTGCGCAAGCGAGTGCTGGCGCAATATCATTCGACTGGTGCCTAACATGCCTGCCAGGATGAACACCAGACAGAGCCACCAGATGGGATTAAAGGCAAACAGCTCGCCAAACACAAACAGCGCGCCTGCCACACCACCGATTGCCGAAGTATGGGTTGAAATCTTCCACCACACGTTTACCAAGGCGCACACTATCTGGATGGCCAATGCAGCCGATACGATGGTGCCCATAAAGTGCGGTATGTGCAGCATGTCCATGATGTACACGCAGAAGAAGTAGCAGAGAATAGAGATAACGTAAGGCACCATACGACGCTCCTTATGTCCAAGCTCAATCAGGTTCCAGCCGTTGTACTTACGATACAGATGAATAAGCACCGTAGGCAACAGGATGGTGAAGAAATACACCAGCGTTAACACCTGGAGCTTGTAGCCCAAGGGCATTAAGCTGAGGTAGCTCAGAAAGAAGAGCGACAGCAACCCCACAATAGGCAGGTAGAACGGTGTAAACACCATACTCATCACCCTTGCCGTTAATATGATATTCTTTTCCCTACTCATTTTCTTAATCTTGCTATAGGAATACCCAACTGTTCGCGATACTTGGCCACGGTGCGGCGGGCGATAGGAAAGCCTTTGGCAGCAAGCTGATCTTTCAGCTGGTCGTCGCTCAGCGGCTTACGTTTGTCTTCGGCATCCACCAGGTCGCGCAGGGCAGCTTTAATCTGTCGGGTGCTCAGCTCCTCGCCACTCTCGGTAACGTAGCCGTCGCTAAAGAAATGGCGCAAGGGGAAGGTGCCCCAACGCGTTTGGGCGTATTTCGAATTGCTTACACGCGAGATGGTAGATATATCAAGTCCGGCCTTTTCGGCCACATCTTTCAGAATCATAGGTCGCAGCGAGGCCTCGTCGCCATCCAGGAAGAACTGACGCTGCAACTGGATGATGGCCCGCATGGTAACCGTGAGTGTGTGGCGGCGCACTTTGATGGCCTCGATAAAGCCCTGTGCGGCATCCACCTTTTTCTTGATATACAGCAGCGCCTCCTTGGTCTGGCGACTCAGGTGGTCCTTGTTCTGCTGATACTCCTGCATCGAATCAACAAACGATTGCGACACCTTGAGTTCGGGCACCTCGCCGTTGTTCAGCGTAAAGGTGATGGTGCCATCATCCTGGGTATCCACAATAAAGTCGGGGGTTATCTGCTGCATGCTGCGACCCACGGTTTCGCCAAGCGATGCACCTGGACGTGGATTCAGCTTGCGCAGTTCGCGGAACAGGGCCTCGGCCTGCACGTCGTTCAACTGCAAGTCGGCCTGTATCTTGTCCCAATGTTTGCGGGTAAATGCCTCAAAGTAATGGTTGATAACACGCTCCATCAGATCGCGCAACCGTGATGGGTCGCGACGTTCAATCTGCAGCAGCAGGCACTCCTGCAGCGAGCGGGCACCGATACCGGCGGGATCGAAAGCCTGCAGCATCAGCAGCACGTGCTCAATCTCCTTATCGGTGGCATCGATGTTATGATAGATGGCCAGTTCGTCGCTAACGATCGAGAGGTCTTTTCTCAGCAATCCGTCGTCGTCGAGCGAGCCAATCAGATATTCCAGAATATCACGTTCCTTATCAGTCAGGTCGAGTTCGCCCACCTGCTCTTTCAGCTGGTCGTAGAACGATTCGGTTTCGCCGTACACAATCTCCTCGCGTTCCTCGGCATACGAGCTGCCACTCTGATATACAGGCAGGTCTTCATCGTCGCGACCGATACCACTCAGAGCCTCGTCGAGTGCACTCTGACGTTCTTCGCGCTCGCTGGCAGCCTCAAAATCCTCGGCGCCATCGGTATCGCTGCCACCGCCAAAGTCGGTCTCTTCGGTGGCCATCGCATCATCGTCGTAGGGCTGTTCGCTTTCCAGAGCGGGGTTATCGTTCATTTCGGTGTTGATACGGTCAATCAGCTGCGTCACTGGCAATTCTATCAGCGACGATTGTAACAACTGCTGTTGAGAGAATGTCTGTCCCAGTTTCTGCAGTTGCTGCTGTTCCTGTATCTGTGTATTCTTAATGCTCAATTTTCAATATTCAATGTTCAAAATAGTCCTTCAACTGTTCGGCATACGAAGCCAACTCCTGCGGTTCGCTGTTGCCAAAGCGGCGCCACACCTGCTGACAGGCCAATACCAAGTTTCCCTTCATCTCGTCCTTGCGATTCAGATATGGGTCGCAGTGCTGGAAAGCCTCCATCACATCTACCACCTCCTGGGGCTTCAGCCTCATCATCTTGGCCAATGCCTGCACCTCGGGGGTCTCGGGCACCATCGTGATAGGTGTTAAGCGGAAGTACTCATCCAGTATCAGCACCAGCATCATTGGTGTTAGCGTGGTATCATCAGCTATAGGCTTAAACTCCTTCTCGAAACTCTCAATCGTCTCCACCCCTTCGTAAAACTCCAGGGCGTTGTTGAATCCCCACATTTCGCGCAAAAGGTTTACGGCCCGCTTCAGCTTACGCGGGTTCTGTCCGTACACCTCCCAGATGTGTTCGATGCGCGGTGTTTCGAGGTTGGCTATCTGGCACATTTTATTGAAGAGCTGCTGGGGTGCGATATGCAGCTCCAGGCTCAAATCAACCATTGCCTTGCTGTACATGGGTTTTATGCCAGTGGGTTTTTGTAAGTACAACTGCATGAGCAGTAGCCAGTATTCATCCTGCCATTTTGAGTTTTTTGCCATATTATGCGCTATTTTTTTGCAAAAATAGTGATTTTTTTGTATATTTGCACCGAAAAGGAGAAAAAACTATGAGAAAAGTGGTATTATTTGCCCTCTGGGCACTGTCGGTAGCCTCGGTGTGCGGTCAAAACGTTCGCGAAACGTTGAAACGCGATTTTCTGAAGGCTGGCAGTAACTACTATGCTTACCAGGGGCCAACACGCGAACTAACACCTCCGCCATCGGGCGAGAAGCCGTTTTACATCAGTAGCTATTCGCGCCACGGGTCGCGTTACCTCATCAAGGCCGAAGAGTACGACTACCCATATCTGGTACTGCTTAAAGCCGACAGTCTGGGCAAGCTTACCGAGTTGGGACAGAAGGCTCTGCGACTGCTTGGCTACCTGCGCGACGATGCGAGTGGCCGATATGGTGATCTGACCCCCCTGGGTGCCGTACAGCATCAGCAGATTGCCCAGCGCATGTACGACCGCTTTCCTGAGGTATTCGAGGGGCGCTCGGTTATCGAGGCCAAGAGTACGGTGGTTATCCGTTGCATCCTGTCGATGCAGCACGAGCTGTTGCAGCTGGCCAAGAACAATCCCAAGCTGATATTCAATACCGATGCCTCGCAGCACGATATGTACTACATGAACATGCAGGATTCGGTGCTGTACAAGCAGCGTTACTCAAAGAAAACCCAGCAGGCCTACAGGGATTTCTGCGCCAAGTACGCAATCCACAAGCCAGCCATGGGCAAGATGTTTAACGATTCGGTTTACTTTAACAGCGAGGTGGATGCCTACGAGCTTAACAAGGCCATTTTCAAGATTGCCTCGAGCGTTCAGGGCACCGAGATGCGCGAGCTGTTCAGTCTGTTCGACATCTACACCCCCGACGAGCTGTATAACAACTGGTTGCAGGCCAACGCTTTCTGGTACCTCAGCTTTGGCAGCAATCCCTACAATGGCGGCAAACAGCCGTTTACCCAGCGCCGCTTGCTGCAACGTATCATCGAGGATGCCGACAGCTGTATTATCCGCCCTCACCCGGGTGCCACGCTGCGTTTCGGACACGAGACGATTATCTTGCCGCTAACATGTCTGCTGGATCTTAACGGCTACGGCCGCACGATTCGCGATCTGGACCGTTTGGATATCGACGGCTGGATTAACTTCGAGGTGTTCCCCATGGCAGCCAACATCCAGTTTGTGTTCTACCGTAAGGACGAGAACGATCTTGACATTATCTTCAAGGTGCTACTTAACGAGAACGAGGCTACACTACCCATACCAACTGATATAGCACCCTACTATCACTATCGCGATTTCCGCGAACACTACATGAAGAAAATAAACGATTACGAACTGAAGTTAGCCAAGTCTAAACGCTAACATCAGGCTTCCACAATACTACGTGCCCCTCGTAAAGCGATGCGGGCACGTTTATTATGCGTTGGTTTGATGAGCCGCGGAACAGCAGGTCGGGATCTTTCAGTCGCTCGATAAAAGGTCCGTCAACCAGCACGTCGATATTCTCGAGCAGTTCGCGCTGATCTTCCTGTATCAGGCTCTCGAACGTAAAGCCTGTAAAGCACCAGATATCCTTATTGGTTTGCTGGTGTATGGCGCGTGCCAATTCGGCAAAGCCAGCAGCCTGATACATCGGGTCGCCACCCGAGAAGGTTACGTTGGCAAAGGGGTCGGCCACGATAATCTTCATCAGCTGCTGTGTGGTCATCTCGCGGCCACCATCAAATGCCCACGACTGCGGATTATGACAGCCTGGGCACTGATGATTGCATCCAGCACAATAGATGGACGTCCTGAACCCAGGTCCGTCCACCATTGTATCTTCTATGATATCTAATACTCTTATCATTTAAACAAGTCCTGATCCTGTGCGCTGTGATCGATGTGGGTTACACGATCGTTCAGCTCGGCCAGCTTGCCGCTGTTCCAGCGATCGGTAGTACCTACCAGATAGCCGGTAATACGCTGCAACTTATCAATGTTGTTACTACCGCACTTAGGACACTTCTCCAGCTTGTCGTCGGCATTCTCGTAGCCGCAGTCCATGCAGCGGTTGCGGTTGTGGTTTACACTGCCGTAACCCATATCCAGCTGGTCCATCATGTCAACCACGCTCATAATTACCTGTGGGTTGTGGGTAGCGTCGCCGTCAATCTCTACGTAGAAGATGTGTCCACCACGAGTCAGGTTGTGGTAAGGAGCCTCAACCTCGGCCTTGTGGCGTGCGCTACATTTATAATATACGGGCACGTGGTTAGAATTGGTATAGTAATCGCGATCGGTTACGCCGGGCACGATACCAAACTCCTTACGGTCCTTCTTGGTAAACTTTCCGCTCAAGCCTTCGGCTGGTGTGGCCAGTACCGAGTAGTTGTGGTGGTAGCGCTCGCAGAACTCGTTAGCACGGTCGCGCATGTAAGTAACAATCTTCACACCCAGCGCCTGTGCTTCTTCGCTCTCGCCGTGATGCTTGCCAATCAGGGCTACCAAGCACTCAGCCAGTCCGATAAAGCCGATACCCAGTGTACCCTGGTTAATCACGCTCTCAATGCTGTCCATAGGCTTCAGCTTGTCGGCACCAATCCACAGGCACTGCATCAGCAGGGGGAACTGCTTGGCAAAGGCTGTCTTCTGGAACTGGAAGCGGTCGTCCAACTGCTTGGCAGTAATCTCCAGCATCTGATCCAGCTTGGCAAAGAACATGTCGATACGCTTCTGCTCGTCCTGCTCCTCGCGGCACTCCAGGGCCAGCTTTACGATGTTGATGGTCGAGAAGCTCAGGTTACCACGACCGATACTGGTCTTAGGTCCGAATCGGTTCTCGAACACACGTGTGCGGCATCCCATCGTAGCCACCTCGTGCACAAAGCGCTTAGGATCGTCGGCACGCCACTCGCTGTCCTGGTTAAAGCTGGCATCCAGATTCAGGAAGTTAGGGAAGAATCGGCGGGCTGTAACCTTACATGCCAACTGATACAGATCGAAGTTACGATCCTCGGGCAGGTAGTTCACACCGCGCTTCTTTTTCCAGATCTGAATGGGGAAGATGGCTGTTTCGCCGTTACCCACACCCTCGTAGGTGCTCAGCAGTATCTCGCGCATCACGCAACGGCCCTCGGCACTGGTGTCGGTACCGTAGTTGATACTCGAGAACACCACCTGGTTACCACCACGCGAGTGGATTGTGTTCATATTGTGGATAAATGCCTCCATGGCCTGATGTACACGGGCCACCGTTTTGTTGATGGCATGCTGACGGGCACGATCTCTACCCTCCAGGCCATCCAGAGGGGCCTTGAGATAGTCCATCAAAGGCTCGTCGTACAAGTCCTGCAAGCTCTCGCCATACAGGTCTTCGAGTGCTTTCAGCTCCTCGATATAGCTCAGGCGCACGAATGGTGCCAGATAAAAGTCGAAGGCAGGAATAGCCTGTCCGCCGTGCATCTCGTTCTGAGCGCACTCCAACGAGATACAAGCCAGTACGCTGGCCGTCTCGATACGCTTGGCAGCACGCGAGGCACCATGTCCGGCAGTAAAACCGTTCTGCAGGATGTTGTCCAATGGGTGCTGCACGCAAGTAAGACTTTTGGTAGGATAGTAATCCTTATCGTGAATGTGCAGATAGTTATGCTCAACGGCGTTGCGACTCTCCTCGCTCAGCAGATAGTCGTCTACGAATGGCTTGGTAGTCTCGCTGGCAAACTTCATCATCATGCCCGCAGGTGTATCGGCGTTCATGTTGGCGTTTTCGCGCGTCACATCGTTATTCTTAATGTTCACGATATCCAGGAACACCTCGCGTGTCTTGGCCTTACGGGCAATCGAGCGCTGGTTGCGGTAGGCAATGTACTTCTGAGCCACGTCCTTACGACTCGACTTCATCAGCTCCATCTCCACCAAGTCCTGAATCTCCTCTACCGTCATCTGACTCTCGCCACGCTGGGCAATACGGTCGGTAATCTGGTACAGCAGTCGCTCGTCCTCGCCTTTGTCAGTATGTAACATGGCCTTACGTATGGCGGCCATCACTTTCTGTTCGTTAAATCCCACTATGCGCCCATCGCGCTTCTTTACAGTTTGTATCATGAGGTTTCTAATTATTTATGATTAATTCTTCAATGTCTCGTTAAACGCCAGTGCGTACATCTTTATCTGCTTAACCATAGCCAGCAGTCCGTTGCTGCGGGTAGGCGACAGATGCTCTTTCAGTCCTATCTGCTCAATAAAATACAGGTCGGCATCCAGAATCTCCTGTGGCGTGTGGTCGCTCAGCACGCGTATCAACAGGGCCACGATACCCTTTACAATCAAGGCATCGCTCTCAGCGCTGAAGTGAATGTTACCATCCACCAAGTCGGCCTGCAACCATACACGACTCTGACAGCCGTCAATCAGGTTCTGTTCTGTTTTATACTTATCGTCCAGCGGCTCCTGCTCATTACCTAAGTCGATGAGTAGCTGATACTTATCCATCCAGTCGTCGAAACCACTGAACTCGTCGATAATCTCGTCTTGTATTTCGTTTATTGTCATAGCTTATATAATTTGCCTGCAAAGTTACTAAATTTCCCCTATCCCACCAAACATCTCCCGTATTAAATATGGTTAATATTTTGCCCCCATTTTTGTTATGTATTGATAAACAGAATCTTGCCCCGATTCCCTTTAGGCTTCACTGCAAAGAGAGGCCAAACGGTAGGGATTGCTACACGCTACAGTGCTACAGTTAGAAATCAAGTCGGCACCAAACCCAAACCAAATACCTATATTTATATAATATATATTATATATAATATAGACGTTAGTTGTAGGTGTGCAATGGCTCGAAAACTAACTGTAGCACTGTAGCGCGTAGCAGGCTGAAAATTTGCGAGTATTAATAGTAGCAATTGCTACCATTAATAGTAACAACCGCAACTATTAATAGGATACTGTTGTTTACTTCAGTATATTATACAGCAGCGTGGTGAGGGAGATGGCAATGCCGGTGGCGCTGAACCAGAGGGTGGTCATGGTACCGACACCTCGGGATTGGTGGTGTTAACGGTGATGGTGAGCTGGTCCTTGGGCATGATACGGGCATCGTAAAGGCGCTGCGAGCTACTCAGATCTACCTGCTCGCTGTTTTGCAGATAGGCCACATCGCGACTGCTACCACACGAGGTGAACAGCATACTCATAATAAACAGCACCAGCACCAAACCTCCACCTACCGACCAGCGGCAGCGACGACTGCAGTGGCTTTGCGACTGGAGCACGGCGGGACGATGGGCTATCATCTGGTAGATGGTGCCCCAATCGGGCAGTGGGCACAGACCGCTATCGTCGATAAACACATCTACATTCAGCTTGCGTGAGTAGGCGGGATTGCCGGCGGGCGTTTCCTCGGGGTAGTTACTGTTAACAGCATAGAACTCTAAACCGCGCTGGCGACACCACTCTACGGCCTCCTGGAGCAAACGGCCCTCGCGACAGGTCCATAGTATTAACTGATGGTGGTCGCGGGCAAGCAACTTAAGGGTCTCGATGGCAAAGGGTTTCTCGTTGCCAATGTAAGGGTAACGGTTCTCAACGATGGTACCGTCGAAATCAACTGCAATAATCATCTCTTTATACTTTTATCGTTATTATTTCCGTAGTGCGAGTAGGCATAACGCCCGTAGCGACCATAAAAGCCGTAGCCATAATAATAGCCGTGCTTGCGCATCGACATGTCGATACTGGAGGCGGCATCATCGTCATCATCGTAGAGCAAGCGTTCTTCAAGATCGGCTACACTCAGCTTCTTGTCATCTGTCATAAAAAAATCTTCAGTACTTAGTAAGTTCAGGGCATTGTTCTGTGTTGTTATCCTATCATGTCCAGCCCGTTTAATTTTTCCTTTTGGGCTGCAAAGGTACTGAAAATCAGGGAGAAATAGACAAGAAAAAAAGGAGAAATCGACGATTAGTATAATTTAACACTCAACCTCGTCGATTTCTCATATCAATCAAAATTCACTTAAACTTTACTGCATGCGCAGGCACATCATGGTAAGATCGTCGTTCGGATCGGCGCCGTCGCGGTGGCGCTGAACCTCGTTATAAAGGGTTTCAACTACCTGCTGGGCGCTCTCGAAATGGGTGTTGCGCAGGATAGATAGCAGCTGGTCGTCGCCAAACTGCTCGTGCTCGCGGTTCTCGGCCTCGTTCAGTCCGTCGGTATAAAGGAACAGCGCACGTCCCTTAATGGTATCAATCTCCTCGCCCTGGAACTCCAAACCCGGCAGCACACCGATAGGGAAGTTAGGCAGCATCTGCAGGAACTCACCATGGTGCTCGCCACCACCTATCACAGGTGGATTATGACCGGCATTACAGAACTTGAGGTGACCCGACTGCAGATTAACCATGCCCACAAACATGGTTACAAACATGTTGGTGGGGTTCTCGTCGCCCGACAGGGCCTCGTTCATGTGGGTACAGATATCGGCAGGTGCCATCTGCTGGTTGGCCAGCGTACGGAACAGGCGGGTTACCTGCGCCATAAACAGCGAGGCTGGCACACCCTTACCACTCACATCGCCCACGCAGAAGTACAGGTTATCGCCCTTGAGCAGATAGCCGTAAAGGTCGCCACCGACCTCCTTAGCGGGTGTCATTGAGGCATGCATATCCAGTCCCTCGCGGTTGGGGAACACACTGGGCAGCATGCTCATCTGTATGTTGCTGGCCACGTTAAGCTCACTCTCGATAGACGCTTTCTGGGCGGTGGTAAGCTTCAGCTCGTCGATATACCTTACCAGTGATTGCTGCATGTAACCGAACGAGTGACTGAGCTGACCAATCTCGTCGGTACGTTCAAAGTCGGGCAGTTCGGCATCAAAATTACCCGAGGCGATGGTCTCGGCCTCGCGTGCCAGGCGGTGCAAAGGCTTGAGCTCGCGCGTAATTACATTAATAAATACGCACAACATAACCAACAAGCCAACAAACACAATACCCATCACGGTGTGGCGCAGGCGGTTAAAGCCGCCAAAAATGTCGCTCTCGGGGCACACAATGGCCATAGAGCAGCCCGTTTTGCCCAGCGGCTTGTAGAACACGTAGCTATCCTTGCCATCTATCACCATGCGGCGCATACCCTCTTCGCCACGCTGCATGGCATGGCCCAGGGCTGTCAGAGCCGTGTCGGGCTCCAGCATGGTCTGCGTAAAAATAGTCTGTCGGGTAATCTTGGTACTGTCGGGATGCACAAAGTACGTACCGCCACGACCTATCATAATACTGTAAGAGTTAGGATAGGGTTTTACTGCCGAGATGGTTTGCGACAACCAGTTGATAGACAAACTGGTGTTGATAACGCCAATTACCGCGCCCTGCTTGTTTTTGATGGCCTGACAGTAGGTGGTAACCATCTCGTAAGTATTGGTGGGCGCATCAAGATCCATGTAAGGATCGGTCCAGCAGGGGTGCCCCAGCAACGTGGGCATCAGGTACCAGTCCATAAAAAAGTACTGGTAGTTATCGCTACCGCCCTGCAGGGTACGAATACTGTCGCCCTCGTATTTTGAGTAGGCCGAGAAATAACGGCCATACTCCTTGAAATAGTAAGGCTCGAAGGCGATTGAGCACGAGTAGAAATCGGGATTATTACGCAGCGTACCCTCGCTATACACAAACATCGAGTCGGCCACGTTAGGATGGCGCTGCACCAGCCACACGGTCATGTTAGTGGCCACCTCAACACGGTTCAGGATACCCTCTACCTGCAGCGATGTACGATCAAGAATGGTGGTGGCACGATGGATGGCCTCCTGGCGCACTGCCTCGCGCGACTGATAGAACAGGAACCCGAGGGCAGCCACAAAGATAACGGCGGCAAACATTACCACCCACAAACTAACCCTGATGGATAGCTTACGACGTATATATGCAATTACTTCATTCATAACGGTCAACTATCATTTTGCTATTAACTCCTGGTATGTTACCTCGCGATCAAGCATGCGGTTCTGTACCATCAGGTGGCTGGCGCGTTTTACCATATCGGGGCGCAAACGGAACTCGCGCTTCTTCGACTCGCGATCCACCTGCAGTCGCAACACCTCCTTCAGCATCAGCTGCTGCATCACACGGTTGGTACCAATCTTCTCCCTGTCCACATACTTCATCACGATATCAAGCGCTTCGTCTGGGTGCTTAACCGCATACTCCCACCCTTTCTTGCTGGCCTGGGCAAAGCGCATGGCCTTGTCGCGGTGCTTCTCGTAGTAGCTGCGCGCCATGTACACACCATCCTCCTGCACGTTGTAGCCGTGGTCGCAAAATCGGTACACGTTCTTATCGGTTACGGTAATACCTGCTTGCACCAGCTGGTAGTACTCGTTGTAGCTCATTGCCAGCGTAGCATCCAGAGCCCCCGCCACAAACAGATTCACGTTCTGGGCAAAACGCACAAACTCGTAGTTCAGGTGATCCATGATACTCATGCAGATGGCCAGCTGACCGAAGCCCACACTCCAGATACCCACGCGGGCGCCCTTTTGCTTGAGCGGGTCCTCGTTACGGGCCGATACAATCACCATGGCGTTGTTCATGGATGTTTGCAGAATGTTTACCAGTGGTACGCCGCCATCCACTATCTCCAAGGCCTGGCACAATTGCAACGTGGTGGCCTGGCACCGGTTCTGCTGCAATCGGGCCATGGCGGGCTGCGTGGGCGTGGGGTGCTCAATACGCACCTTTACACCGGCCTCGCGGTAAAAGCCCTTGGCCTCGGCCACATAATAGCCGGCAAACTGCGCCTGCGCCGTCCACTGGGGGGTAAACACAATGGTTTCGTCCTGTGCCGCCATTTTAAACGGTACCATACTAAAGCATAGGGTTAGGATGACCGTAAGCATCCGACGTTTCGTATCCATGACAGTATCAACAATATAGTTTTAAGAGGTTTCTGCGGTGGCAAAGATAGTGTTTTTTCCGTAAACATCCAAACGTTTCTGTAAACTTTTTGGTTTTCGGGCTTCTTAAGAAAATATAAATCGGGCGATTGGCTGAAAAATAAGCCCATTTGGTTGAAGAGATTTGTATAGTTCAACCTTTCGGCATACCTTTGCACCAGAAAAAGTGATCAATAGTACATATAATTAATGGTAATGAGTTAGTTTTTTCATACATTTATAGTTTTTGTTAGTATAATGATTAGTAATTGGTTAGTAAGTTAGACAAATTAGGGGCGCAGTGATGCGCCCCTAATTTATTGTTATTCAGCAGGTTCAACCTGTTCGAGTTTAAACAGCTTATCGCTCTGACGTACCTTGCCTGTTACGGCTATCGATACGCGGGTGCCCTTCTCGGCAACCTCAACCGGACCGTTATCGCCATGAATCTCTTCGGCCGTTACATACATCACACCGGTGGTAGGACCGGTAATCAGCATCTTGTCGCCTACCTTAAAGGTGTTTGCCTCAACCGTAAACTCAGCCACACCCAGGTTCGAGAAATATTTCACGCCCTTACCAATGTAAACCTTGCGCTCGGTGGCGTTGCTGCCATAGTGTTTATTCCACTCGCCCATGGTCTGACCCTGATAGTAGCCATCCCAGAAACCGCGGTTAAACACAGTAGCCAGACGGGCATCCCACTCGTCCTTCTTCTCCTCGGTAAACGTACCATCCAGCACAGCCTTAATGGCCTCCTTGTAGGCAGTAACCACGGTGTAAACATATTCGGGACCACGGGCACGACCCTCGATCTTAAATACACGCACGCCGCTCTTCATCATACGGTCGATAAAGCGTACGGTCTTCAGATCCTTCGGACTCATAATATATTTATTGTCGATATCCAGCTGGTAGCCAGTCTCGTTGTCGGTAGCGGTGTACGAGCGGCGACAAATCTGAATGCACTCGCCGCGGTTGGCACTGCGGTTAGCAGCATGCAAACTCATGTAGCACTTACCGCTGATGGCCATGCACAGGGCACCATGACAGAACATCTCGATACGTATCTGCTTGCCACTGGGACCGCAGATGTGCTCCTCCTCAACCTGACGGAAAATCTCGGCCACCTGGTCCATGTTCAGCTCGCGGGCCAGCACTACCACGTCGGCAAACTGGGCGTAGAACTTCAGGGCCTCGATATTAGAGATGTTAAGTTGGGTTGAGAGGTGAACCTCCTGACCCACCTTGCTGCAGTAGGTCATTACAGCCACATCGCTGGCAATTACAGCCGAAATGCCAGCCTGCTTGGCGGCATCGATAATCTCGTGCATCAAGGGGATATCCTCGCCATAGATGATGGTATTGACTGTAAGGTAGCTCTTAATGCCATGTTCATCGCAGGTCTGGGCAATCTCGCGCAGATCGTCGATGGTAAAAGTAGTTGCCGAATGGGCACGCATGTTCAACTTCTCGATGCCGAAGTAAATACTGTCGGCACCAGCCTGTATTGCAGCTGCAAGGCTCTCGCGCGAGCCCACAGGTGCCATTATTTCGTAATCTTGTATCATATCCTTAATTTTTTACTCCATGGGGAAGAGACCGTACAGCTTCTGATCGATAAGTTCGCAAACCTTCTGGAAATCCTCTGGGCGGTCGCCAAACTTACAGGTATCGCCATTCACAATAATCAGCGGACCTTTGTAGGTAGCAATCCAGTCCTCGTAACGTTTCTCCAATCCCTGCAGGTAATCCAGGCGCATGGTCTGCTCGTACTCACGTCCGCGCTTGGCAATCTGCTCAACCAGTGTAGGTATGCTCGAACGGATATAAATCATCAGGTCGGGCAGTTTCACGAGCGACATCATCAGGTCGAACAGGTCGGTATAGTTAGCGAAGTCGCGATCGCTCATCATTCCCTGATCGTGCAGGTTGGGCGCAAAAATGCGTGCATCCTCGAAAATGGTACGATCCTGAATCAGAGTATCCTTGCTCTGCGAAATCTCAACCACCTCCTTGAAACGTTTGTTCAGGAAATAGATCTGAAGATTAAACGACCAACGAGGCATATCGGCATAGAAATCAGCCAGATACGGGTTATTATCAACTGGTTCGAAACGGGGAATCCAGTTGTAACGATGTGCCAACAACTTAGTAAGCGTGGTCTTGCCACTACCAATGTTTCCTGCTACTGCAATATGCATACTATCTTTACGTTAAAGATTAAATATTAAACATTAAAACAGCCCAAAGAGAGTTGCATCGATTTTGTCGATGATGCCAGAGAGGTCCTTAGGAATGTTAAGGAAGTCGAGATTGTCTTTCTCGATAGTAATCACACGGCCGGGGTATTTGTTCTTAATGAAATCGTCGTAACGACGGTTCAGGTTCTGCAGATACTCCAGCTGTATGCTCTGTTCGTAGTCGCGGCCACGCTTCTGGATATTGCTAACCAGATGAGGCACCGAAGCACGCAGATAAATCATCAGGTCGGGTACTTTCACCACCGTCATCATCTGCTCAAACAGTTCCATGTAAGTCTCGTAGTCGCGCTCGCTCAGGTTACCCATATCGCGGTTATTCTCCATAAACACATACACACCCTCGTAGATGGTACGGTCCTGAATAATAGTGTGATCAGCCTGAGCAATCGTAATCAGATCGCGGAAGCGTTCCTTCAGGAAAAACACCTCCATATTAAACGACCAACGGTGAATATCACGGTAGTAATCCTCGAGATACGGGTTATGCTCTACGGCCTCGAACCTCGGTTCCCAGCCATAGTGTTTGGCCAGGAGCTTGGTGAGCGTAGACTTGCCACTACCTATATTTCCTGCTACTGCGATATGCATACTTAATTGAATTGGGCTGCAAAGATACTACTTTTTCGGCACGTATTATGGATTTTATCGATTTTTTTTCGTTCGGCCATATATTTTTCATGTTAATTCGCAGAATTCGCTCCAAAATATATTATCTTTGCAGCATGAAACTTAAAACCGTGATGGCATGTGCAGTTGCTTTGGTGATGCTGATGGGAAGTTGTGCCCACCAGCCAAGTGTCTATACCCCAGGGGGCAAGCACTTTACCAACGAAGTACTGAACCGCATGACCCCCATTAAGGACCAGGGCGAAAGCCAGACTTGCTGGATTTACGCCATGCTGGCCGCCATTGAGACCGAGCACCTGAGCTGGGGCGACTCGGTAAACCTGTCACCCTACTATATCGAGAAGATGATTGAGCAGGAGAAGGCCTGCCCCGCCACCAAGCGCGGCGAGCCCACCACCCTTATCAGCATGATTGAGAAATACGGCATATGCGGCTACGACGCCATGCGCAAGATTACAACGCCCGCCCCCCAGTGGGTGTTTATGCTGGGCGCACAGTACACCCCGCAGGAGTTTGCCCGCAGCGTGTGCAAACCTGGCGAGTACATTGCCCTGACCAGCAACAGCCACCAGCCCTATAACGAGGAGGCCGAGCTGGAGGTGCCCGACAACTGGACCCACGAGCGCTATCTGAACATACCGATGGACTCGCTGCTGGCTAAGACCGAGCGTGCCGTGCGTAACCACCACGGAGTGTGCTGGGAAGACGAGAACCACGCCATGGCCATCGTAGGACTGGCCCGCGACGAGGATGGCGAGCGCTACTTTATCATGAAGAACTCGTGGGGCGACCAGGGTCCGTACAACGGACTGGAATACTATCCCATGGCACGTTTCTGCCAGGAAACCGTAGCCGTAGAGATGACTAACCAAGCATATCAGAACTAACTTATATCAATAAATATGATTTACAACGAAATCGGAAAAACAGGCATGAAGGTATCGAACTTAGGTTTTGGTGCCTCATCGCTGGGCGGCGTGTTCCATAGCATCCGCGAAGAAGAGGGAATAGAGGCTGTACACACAGCCGTTGACAATGGTATCAACTTTATCGACGTGTCGCCCTACTATGGTCACCTGAAGGCCGAAACCGTACTGGGCAAGGCGCTGAAGGAAATTCCACACAGTAAGTATTTCATATCTACCAAAGTGGGCCGCTACGGACATAACGGCGTGAACACCTGGGACTACAGCGCCAAGCGCGCTCAGGAGAGCGTTTACGAGAGCATGGAGCGCCTGAACGTGGATTACATCGACTTGATTAATGTACACGACATTGAGTTCCAGGGCGACATGGAAGGCGGCCTGCAACTGATTGTTGACGAAACCCTGCCTGCACTGGTAGAACTTCGCGAAAAAGGTATTGTAAAGCACGTGGGTATTACCGACCTGCAGCCCGAGAACCTGAAGTGGGTGGTAGAGCATGCCCCCGAGGGTACGGTAGAAAGCATCCTGAACTTCTGCCACTACTCGCTGAACGACACACTGCTGGCCGATTACCTGGGATTTTTTGAGCAGCACAACGCAGGTGTTATCAACGCCTCGCCATTCTCAATGGGCCTGCTGTCGCAACGTGGCGCCCCCGCATGGCACCCAGCTGGAAAGGATTTGCAGGAGGCTTGTGCCAAGGCTGCCAAGTACTGCGAGGAGCAGGGCTATCCTATCGACAAGCTGGCCATCCAGTTCTCAACCAGTCTGAATCCACGCATCGCTACTACCCTGTTCAGCAGCGCCAATCCCAAGAATGTACTCAAGAACATACAGTACGTTAACGAACCTATGGATGAGCAGTTGGTAAAGAAGGTACAGGAGATTATCGGCGACCAAATGTTTGTAAGATGGAAAAACTCATAATTGATGCCCACAGTCATCTGTGGCTGAATCAGGACACGGTGGTTAACAACCAGCGTATCTGCCAGTTAGAGCCCAACCGCAGTCGCTCGCTGTTTTTCGGCGAGGAGCGACAGATGCTGCCGCCATTTATGACCGACGGACAGAATACGGCCGAGCGCTTTCTGAGTAACATGGACTACGCCCAGGTGGCAGCCGCCGTGGTTACGCAGGAGTTTATCGACGGCATACAAAACAGCTACCTGCTACAGGTAGAGAGCCGCTACCCCAACCGTTTTTTCACCTTCGGTATGCTGGATTACCGCAATCCCGACTTTATGCAGAACGCTCCAGGCGTGGTAGAGGCCTTTAAAGGCATCAAGATACCCGCTGCCCGATTACCCCAGCAGTTCCTAACCGATGCAATTTTGCATTTGTTGCAGTTGATGGAGAAGCAGGGTAAGATATTAGGCATTGAGCTACAGGACGGCGACGCACAGGTAGGACAGATGGAAGAGCTGATACAGGAGTGCCCCAACCTGAAAATAGCCATCGGCCATTTCGGCATGGTAACACGCGAGGGTTGGATGAGTCAGATTCGCCTGGCACGCCACAAGAACGTATACGTGGAGAGCGGCGGTATTACCTGGCTGTTTAACGACGAGTTCTACCCCTTCCCATCGGCCATCCGCGCCATTAAGCAGGCTGCCGACGAGGTGGGCATGGACAAGTTGATGTGGGGTAGCGATTATCCCCGCACCATCACCGCCATCACCTACAAGATGAGTTACGACTTTGTAGAAAAATCGGCCGACCTAACCGCCGATGAGAAGCGTATGTTCCTAGGCCAGAACGCCAAGCAGTTCTTCGGCTTCGGCGAGCTGCCCGAGCTCCCTTACATCAAAAACATGAGCGAATAGTATAATAGTAAATAGTGAAATAGTCAAATAATCCAATGAAAGCAATACAGATTCCTGGCGAGCGCCAGATGGAAATAGTAAACATTCCTGAGCAGGAAATGAAGCCCAACGAGGTGCTGCTGCGCCTCAAGTATGTAGGTTTTTGTGGTTCCGACCTGAGCACATGGCTGGGTAAGAACCCCATGGTAAAAATGCCCGTTATACCTGGCCACGAGGTGGGTGCCGTGATTGAAAAGGTGGGTGCCGACGTGCCCGAACACCTGAAGCCCGGCATGGTGGTAACCTGCAATCCTTACACTAACTGCGGCAAGTGCGCCTCGTGCCGTAACCAGCGCGTAAACGCCTGTCAGCATAACGAAACACTAGGCGTACAGCGCAACGGTGCCATGCGCGAGTTCATCGCTTTGCCTTGGGAGAAGGTGATTCCCGCTGGTAATCTCGATCCCCGCACCTGCGCCCTCATCGAGCCTATGAGTGTTGGTTTCCACGCCGTGAATCGTGCCCAAGTAACCGATATCGACACCGTAGTGGTGATTGGTTGCGGTATGGTTGGCATGGGAGCTATCGTACGTTCGGCCCTGCGCGGTGCTACCGTGATTGCTGCCGATATCGACGACGAGAAGCTGGCACTGGCCAAGGAGATGGGCGCCACTTACGCCATCAACACCAAGACCGAGGATGTACATGCCCGATTGCTGGAGCTGACCGAGGGTTTCGGTCCCGATGTAATTATCGAGGCTGTGGGTAGCGCACCTACCTACCAGATGGCTGTAAACGAAGTAGCTTTCACCGGTCGCGTGGTTTGCATCGGCTATGCCAAGACCGACGTATCGTTCCAAACCAAGTTCTTTGTACAGAAGGAGCTCGACATTCGTGGTTCGCGTAATGCCCAGCCACAGGATTTCCGTGCTGTGATCCACTACCTGGAGCGTGGCACATGTCCGGTTGACCGCCTGATTAGTGCCGACGTAGCACCCGAGCAGGCCCCCGAGGCCATGCTGCAGTGGAGCGAGGCACCTGGCAAGGTATTCCGTATCTTAGTTCACTTCTAAAAACCTACTAAAGAAAATGGAAAAGCAACAACAATCTCTGATAGTCAAGGATGGGGTTAACTACCTCATCCCCTTTATACTCGTAACATTCTGCTTTGCACTCTGGGGCTTTGCCAACGATATCACCAACCCCATGGTGAAAGCATTCTCTAAAATCTTCCGCATGAGCGTAACCGATGGTACACTGGTGCAGGTAGCGTTCTATGGCGGTTACTTCTGCATGGCGTTTCCTGCAGCCATCTTTATCCGTAAGTTCTCGTACAAGGCGGGCGTATTGATGGGACTCGGACTCTATGCTGCCGGTGCCCTGCTGTTCTTCCCTGCCAAGGCCATCGGCATCTACGGCTGTTTCCTCATCGCCTACTTTATCATGACGTGCGGACTCTCGTTCCTCGAAACTTCGTGCAACCCTTACATTCTGACCATGGGCCCAGCCGAAACAGCTACGCGCCGCCTGAATATGGCACAGTGCTTTAACCCCTGCGGCTCTATCATCGGTATGTTTGTGGCCATGAACTTTATTCAGGCCAAGCTCAACCCCATGAGCAGCGACGAGCGTGCCCTGCTGAGCGACACAGAGTTCGAGGCACTGAAGGATGCCGACCTGAGCATACTGATTTCGCCTTACCTGATTATCGGACTGGTGATTGTGGGCATGCTACTACTGATGCGCTTTACCAAGATGCCCAAAATCGGCGATGCCAACCACGACATCCACTTCCTGGTAACCATCAAGCGAATCTTTGCACTCAAATACTACCGCGAGGGTGTGATTGCCCAGTTCTTCTATGTAGGTGCGCAGATTATGTGCTGGACCTTTATTATACAATATGGTACGCGCGTATTTATGGCCGAGGGTATGGACGAACAGGCTGCCGAAGTACTGTCGCAGCGATTCAACATCTTTGCCATGCTGTTCTTCATCTGTTCGCGTTTCATCGCCACCTTCTTGATGAAATACGTAAAGCCCGCCATGCTGCTGGCCATCTTTGGTGTACTGGCCATGGTATTTACACTGGGTGTTATCGGTTTCCAGGATCGTTTGGGCATGTACTGTCTGGTATACGTTAGCGGTTGCATGTCGCTCATGTTCCCCACCATCTATGGTATTGCACTCGACGGACTGGGCGACGATGCCAAGTTTGGTGCAGCAGGTCTTATCATGGCCATCTTAGGCGGTTCGGTACTGCCCCCGCTGCAGGCTATGATTATCGACGAGGGCACGTTGATGGGTATGCCAGCCACCAACATCTCGTTCGTACTGCCACTCATCTGTTTCCTCGTGGTAACAGCCTACGGTTATCGAATTCATATCAAGAAACATTTATAAACCCCATGAAGAAAAAGTTTTTAATTTTTCTAACTACATGTTTCGGAGCGCTCAGCCTGTCGGCTCAGCAGCCCGTATCGCCCAATGGCAAGCTTACTGTATCCAACAGCGGCCAGGGCATCAGTGTTAACTATCAGAAACAAGAGGTGCTCAACATACCCGTGCTGGGCTACGAGGGCATCAAAAGCAATCGGCTGAAATTTAAGCCCATTGGCAAGGTAACAGCCAACTATCAAATGCTGGCTGGTAAGAAATCCACCTGCACCAACGAGGCCAACGAGTATGTAGCCAAGTTGAGCGGCAACCTGCAGCTGGTACTGCGCCTGTATAACGACGGTGCAGCCTTCCGCTATGAACTGAGCGGACTGAAAGGCAAGCTGCCCAAGGAGAAGACAGCCTACATGATACCCGAAGGCACCAAGCGCTGGATGCTGCAGTGGACCGACAGCTACGAGGGATTCTACCCCATGAGCACCACAGGCAAAATAAAACCTATCGGTAGAATGGCTGGTGTAGTGAAATCCGACGAGGGTTACAACCTGCGCTGGGGATTCCCCACACTGGTTGAGCCACAGGAGGGTGTATTCATGCTGTTATCCGAGGCTAACATCGAGCGTAACCAGGCTGCAGCATGCCTCTACACCGAAGGCGATCTGCTGCATGTAACTCCCGATGTAAACGAGGTAAACCTCAAAGGCAAGTGGCACTCGCCTTGGCGCATCGCTATCATCGGCAGCATGCAGGACCTGATTCAGAGCACCTTGGTAACCGACGTAAGCGAGCCTTGCAAACTAAGCGATACCAGTTGGATTAAACCTGGTGTTGTATCGTGGATCTACTGGGCATACAACCATGGTTCGAACGACTACAACATCATTAAGAAGTACGTGGATATGGCCGTAACCCTGAAGCTGCCTTACGTGCTGATTGATGCCGAGTGGGACCAGATGCAAGATGGCAAGACCATCGAGGATGCCGTGGCCTATGCCAACTCGAAAGGCATCAAGCCCATGATTTGGTATAATTCTTCTGTAGGATGGATTGACGGAGCCCCCACACCTAAGTTCCGCCTGAACAAGCCCGAAGACCGTGAAAAGGAGTTTGCCTGGTGCGAGAAGATTGGCGTAGCAGGCGTGAAGATTGATTTCTTCTCTGGCGACTGTCAGCGCGATATGACTTACTGTATCGACCTGCTGGAGAGTGCCGCCAAGCATCATCTGCTGGTTAACTTCCATGGTGCCACCGTACCTCGTGGATGGCAGCGCACCTACCCCAACCTCATGTCGACCGAGGGTGTGTATGGTGCCGAGTGGTACAACAACGTGCCCACATTTACCAACGTAGCAGCCAGTCATAACACCACACTGCCCTTTACCCGTAACATCATCGGTCCGATGGACTACACACCATGTACCTTCAGCGATTCGCAGCATCCACATATTACCAGCGATGCCCACGAACTGGCTCTGACCGTACTGTACGAGAGTGCCCTGCAGCACCTGGCCGACAAACCCGAGAGCTATCTGGTGCAGCCTCAGCAGGTACAGGATTTCTTCGGAAAGCTGCCCACCACATGGGATGAGACCCGCTACGTGAGCGGTTATCCCGGAGAGAGCGTAGTACTGGCCCGCCGCAGCGGCGAAACCTGGTACGTGGCTGGTATCAACGGTACCGACAACAAGAAGGTGCTTGATGTAGATTTGAGCTTCATCAGTGGCGCCAAGTGCGTACAGACATTTGCCGATGCCGACCCAGCCCAGTATCAACTGTCAGGCAATAAGGGTTGGCTCATCACCAGCGGCAACCAAATACCCAAGCAAATCGCCACCCAACCCCGTGGTGGTTTCGTGCTGGTCATCAAATAAGCAAACGGTTTTGATGCGCAACAAAACTGCTAAAAAAATTACGCGAATTAACACGGATTATGATTCATTTAAAGCAATTTTTCGCTCTTTATATAAAAAATCTGTGTTAATCCGTGTAATCAGTGCCAACTTTTTATTACCTTTGCACCCAAAATTTAAGAGCATTATGGAATCTAAGTTAGTAATTTACAATACTTTGACACGACAGAAGGAGCGTTTCGAGCCCCTTCACGCCCCCAACGTGGGTATGTATGTTTGTGGTCCTACCGTGTATGGCGATCCCCATCTGGGGCACGCACGTCCTGCGATTACTTTCGACCTGGTGTTCCGTTATCTGAAGCACCTGGGTTATAAAGTACGTTATGTACGTAATATTACCGACGTAGGTCACTTGGAGCACGATGCCGACGAGGGTGAGGATAAGATTGCCAAGAAAGCCCGCCTGGAGCAGCTGGAGCCCATGGAGATTGCCCAGTACTACACCAACCGCTATCATGCGGCTATGGATGCACTGAATGTACTGCGCCCCTCTATCGAGCCCCATGCCACTGGTCATATCATCGAGCAGCAGCAACTGGTTCAGCAGATTATCGACAATGGCTTTGCTTACGAGAGCAACGGCTCTATCTACTTTGATATCGAGGCTTACAACAAGAAGTTCCAGTATGGTATTCTTTCAGGTCGTTCGCTCGAGAACGTGAAGGATGCCAGTCGTGAGCTCGACGGTGTAGGCGAGAAGCGCAACCAGGCCGACTTTGCTCTGTGGAAGAAGGCTCAGCCCGAGCACATCATGCGCTGGCCAAGTCCTTGGAGCGACGGATTCCCTGGTTGGCACTGTGAGTGTACTGCTATGGGTCGCAAGTACCTTGGCGAGGAGTTTGATATCCACGGAGGTGGTATGGACCTGGTATTCCCACACCACGAGTGCGAGATTGCACAGGCACAGGCCTCGATGGGTCACCCCGCTGTAAAATACTGGATGCACAACAACATGCTGACCATCAACGGACAGAAGATGGGTAAGTCGTATAACAACTTCATCACCCTCGAGCAGTTCTTCACCGGCAATCACCCATTGCTGAAGAAGGCCTACAGTCCGATGACCATCCGTTTCTTCGTGCTCAGCGCTCACTACCGTGGCACGGTAGATTTCTCGAACGAAGCGCTTGAAGCTGCCGAGAAGGGATTGGAGAAGATGATGAACGCCATTGCCGACTTGGAGCGTATTCAGGTAGCCGACAAGTGCGATGCCGAGACTGAGAAGGTAGTTAAGGCTCTGCGCCAGAAGTGCTACGATGCCATGAACGACGACCTGGCCACCCCACAGGTGATCAGCCATCTGTTCGAAGCTTGCACCGTGGTGAACAAGCTCACCGACCACAAAGCCACCATCTGTGCCGACTGCCTGAAAGAACTTTCAGAAACCATGCACCTCTTTGCCGAGGATATTCTGGGCTTGAAGGCTGAGAAGAGCGGCACCAACGATGAGCGCGAGGCTGCCTTTGGTAAGGTAATGGACATGGTGCTGGAACTGCGTGCTAAGGCCAAGGCCGATAAGGACTGGGCTACCAGCGATAAGATTCGCGATGAACTCGCAGCAGCCGGTTTTGAGGTGAAGGACACCAAGGATGGTGTTACCTGGAAACTGAACAAATAGATAAAACAAACAAGTATCTCTTATGAAGCTCAAAACACTATTGGCAGCCCTGCTCTTAGCGGGGTTTGCCATTAACACAAAAGCGCAAACCACCGACGAAGATCTGGATGCCAAGTATGCCACCAGTCTGGTACAGCCTGGCACTGTGGCTCCCGACTTTACAATGAATACGCCCGACGGCAAACCCTTCAGCCTCAGTTCGCTGAAAGGTAAGACTGTAGTACTTGATTTCTGGGCCTCGTGGTGCCCCGACTGTCGCAAGGATGCGCCTGAGGTAGTTCGCCTGTACAACGAGTACCACTCCGACAAGGTTGAATTCGTTGGCGTATCGATGGACACCAACGTAGAAGCCTGGCAGAAGGCCATCCAGCAGTACGGCATCAGCTATCCCCAGGTGAGCGAGCTGAAGAAGTTTAAGGAAACAGATATTTCTAAATCCTACGGTGTACAGTGGATACCTTCGATAGTAGTTGTATCACCCGAAGGCAAGATCCTGCTCTCAACCGTACAGTACCAGAAGGTAGAGAAACTGCTGAAAGGTATCAACAAATAAACATGATAAAGGTATGAAACAAGTTATCAGCACCCATCAGGCACCAGCTGCCATCGGTCCTTACAGTCAGGCCATCCGTGTAGGCAACCTGCTCTACACCTCAGGTCAGATACCCATCAATCCTGCAACAGGAAGTTTTGTAGAGGGTGGCATCAAGGAGCAGACCCGTCAATCGCTCACCAACATCAAAGCCATTCTTGAAGAAGCAGGCTTAACCATGGCCCATGTGGTGAAGACAACCGTATTTATGGCCGACATGAACGACTTTGCCGACATGAATGCCGTTTATGCCGAGTTCTTTGCTGAGCCATATCCAGCCCGTTCGGCTGTGGCTGTAAAAACACTCCCCAAGGGTGCTTTGGTTGAAATTGAAGTTGTAGCTGCTGAATAAGCTACAACTTCACCGATAGATTAACATAGATATTACGCCCCTTCTGGGGGATATGGTTCCAATCCGAATAGGTTGAATAGTAACGATCGAACAGGTTATCAACACCCACATGGATATTAGCTACAACCGTATGGATGTTAAACTGATAACCGGCACTGATATGCCATACAGCATAGCCTGGTGTAAGACTCTCGCCATACTTATTGCTGTAGTTGCTCTGTTTGCCAACCAGTTCGCCACCCAATTCTCCTTCCCAGTTCTGATGGAACAGTTTCAATGCCGTAAGATAGGTAAAGGGAGCAATCAAAGGCAGATGAGCCCCAGTGCTCTCCTTGCCATAACTGTAACTCACCTTATTGTCCCAACGCAACCAGGAAAGAGGGGTGACACTGAATGTAAACGCAGTATTCACAATCTGCGCATGTTTTAGGTTCTGGTAAACCTTCACACCCGGAGCTCCGATAGTCATGGCCGACAATCGGTTATCGGGTGTACCGATAATGTAGTTATGGAAAAGAAATGCATTCACCTCTAGGCGAGTATCTATCACATCATTCTGCCACGAAGCCGATGTATTCAACTCAACCGCACTTTCATTCTTAAGGTGGGGATTACCAATGTAATCATAACGGTCGAAGGCATTATTCAGGAAGTATCCAAACGACTCGGTAACCGATGGTGCACGATTACCGTATCCTGTTCCAGCAGCCAATCGCCAACCATTTTTCTGCCAGGCATAGCTTACAGACACACGTCCCATAAAAGTACGCTTGCTACGTTCCACACCTGGGAAAAATATTTCCAAGGCGTGGTAGCCTTCATCGCTGTTAATACGTTGCTGCTGCCAAGAGCCTTTTGCCGACAGATGGATACTATGCGTATCAGACAAACGGATATTATCAGACAACGACAAACCGCTGTTGAAAGTACCCACATCAGGCCACGTAAGCATGTACATGGGTTTGGCCCCCTCAACATACATGGTCATATCAGCAAAAAGGGTATTGTAATAGCAATCAAAATTAAGCTGATACTGATGTTTACCCCTTGAGCCCTCGAGCAGACTATAAAGTCCGGCCGTACTGCTTTTACCAGGCATATCCATGTGAATAATCACGTCGGGGCGTGTGCTATCATCCATATTATGGGTGATATGATTATAGTACACCTTGGTTTCCCATCGGTAGAAAAGCCCCGCAAGCTGCTCCCTGCGATAAGAAAGTGACGTGATAAGTCCTGTAGCATCGCTAACATCCATATTCAGGGCCGGATAGCCAACATCGGTGGCACGGTCGAAAATGACCGTACCCTCTACGATGTGGTTTGGGGCTGGACGGAACCCCAGGTTCAGAAACGAATTGACTTTATGGAACTTGGAAAAAGGAACATCCTGATGTTCACCAGCCCTGTAATTATCTGCATCACGATAAAACGCGCCGAAGTTGGCATAGAACGTCTGCGACGAGAACGCAGCATCGGCACCATACACCTGCAGATGGCCGTTGGCTTCATACCCAGTAGTAAGGTTAAACTCCTGAGGAGCAGCATCAAACCCCGACTTACGGAGTTTCAGATCAATACTTCCGCCAATATTACCTGTTGCCTGTGGATTGCCATCAAGGCCCGAATCCAGTCTTACGCGCTGCAGGTTACCACTTTCTACATACGACGTTACAGGATCCATTTTATCGGTACAAGCATAGAATATCTTCATACCATCGATAGTTGTACTCAATCGCTCGGTAGACATATTGTTTACCACCGGTTCCCAGGCATATGCGCCTCGTTTCACCATGGCAACATTGTTCAACTGCAACAGATGCTCCTCTATCGATGCAGTACGACCCTTGCCAGCCACCTTGCGCTTGGAACCGACAGTCGAGGTGATAGTCACCTCGTTAATCGATGCTTCTTTCTCGATACTGTCGGTTGGCAAAGCGGTCAATACATTACTATAATATAACGCTCCAATAAATATTGCTATACCCGCTGTCATTATTCTCTCCTCCTGCTACGATGTTACCTTCTTTGTCCTTTACAACCAGATGAATATCCCACAGGCCTGTCATGGTAAGGTTTAGCTTACCTTCGTATATGCCTGATGGTTGTTTGGTAAGAGCCACATTATCGGGCGAAGAATGATTGCCCATATCGGGCATAGTGGGTATAATTTCGATAGTAAACTCCTGATCAGCCAATGGCCAAGGTTTGGCTTTCTCAGCATTCTGCTGCGATACGTATGCCTGAATAGTGTTTATACCAGTCTGGAAATCATTAGGATTTACCAGCGAGAGGTAATAATTTACATCCTGATATTTGAACGACTTAATCCACTCCTGGCCTGTAGCATTGGCCGAAACCTCGATAACACTACCGGTATGGGCAACTGTTTTATTCTGGGTAGTTGCCTTGTATCCCAGTTCCCAATAGCCCATACTGCTACTACTCATTACGAAAGATATCCACGCGTGCTGTACGGCAGGGAATGTTTCATCGTAAAGGCTGCTCTCTGTAGCCGTTGGTGTTGAGTGCTTCATACCTTTCTCGGTCATGGTCATCACGGGACTTATCTCTGTGACAGAGAAATCACGAACAAAACCTTGATTAGAGATTTTTGTCAGCGCAAAAAACACATCATTATAGCCTGCATGCAGTTTGCCACCTCGCGAGTAAACGCTCAGGGCATATTTCTCATCGATTGTGTCGCGTAGCGATTCAATCTCTTTCAGATAACCGTTGTGCAGGAAAGTATATGCCAGAAATGTCTCTTCGGCATTGCAGCATTCGTCGTCTTCGGTTGGTATATTGATAGGTACTACTGGATCGTCACTACCTCCGCAGGCAGTGAGTGCGAAACCTGAAAACAGCCAAAAAACTATCGCGCTAATTCTTGTAAAAACTCTCTTTTCCATAATCATCATCTCCTTTTTATTTCTTTTCTTCTGTTAACTGCTGCCATGGGGCGATGGTACTTGTGTGGATATCACCCTCACGGTAAAGAACTTCTATCACTTTCTGTATCGCACAGAGATTACATCCGTCGCAGTGACTAAAATGATAACGGGCGTAGATATCACCACACGTAATGGATCCCTGTTGTTTCTTAAACTCATCATATACTTCAGCTGCCAACCGCAAATGTTTCTCCTTATCGCCACTGGCATAAAAACCTAAGGCTGCAATGGCACCGGTAAGTGCACCACAAGTACCTTCACCAAACTTATGCCCGATACCACCAGAGAACGCCTCCGACATGCTTCGAAGTTGTTGCTCGCTTAGTGGACTGCCCAGTGTAGCGGCGATAGAGGTTAGTGAGAGTGCCGAGCACCCATAGTGCTGTCCGTACCGCTGCTCCAGTTGCAGCTTCACTTCTGCTTTCAGCGAGTCGAGCGTCTGATGTCGGCTTACAGCAGGAAAAGCGGCCGGACGAGCTATGCGTAGTGAGTCTGCCTGTGCATTGGTAGCACAAACGGTTACCGGCCAAGTAGCCAAAGCGAGTAAATATGCAGGCTCATACTTCATCATTATTGTCTTTTAAAACTACCACGTACGATGCGATGCTCGAATGTCTGTGTATCCTTAAAGAGGTTGTACATGGGGCAAATCTTCTCAACAGCCTCGATCCACTCTTTCACGGCCTGAGCACTTTCGGGTGTCTTCACATGCAAAGTATAACGCACATTCTGCGGAGCAATCGACACCTTCTCAAAGCCCTTGCGACCTGCTCGTGGATCCCATTCTGCCTCGACGGTCAGCGAGATTGAATCCACGTCGAGTGCGCGTTCTGCTGCCTGTCCCAATGAGATGTGAGTGATACAGGTGCCCAGAATGCCCAGCACACCCTCGATTGAGGTAAAACCGAGATTGGTACCACCCAGATAAGCAGGATTATCGTGCAGAATGAGATACTTATCATTTACGGTAAGCTGACGAACACCATTGGGGAAAACCTTTACCCATGGGCCCTGCTTTGGAGCAAGTGCTTTACGCAAGGCATCTGCGTCAGCCTTTGGATTCTTGGCTTTTGCTGCTTCTGCTTTCGCCTTGCTTGCCTGCAGCGCCTGACGCTTACCCCAGATATACTCGCGAAGTCCAGCCAAGGTGGCGCCTTCAACCTTCTTCTCGCGTGGTGACGACTTCTGATCGATAATCAGTTGAGGTACTACGGCAGCCTTCACCAGAGTAGCCACAGCCGAGTTCTGCTCTGCCAATACTGCC
Organism: Prevotella sp. khp1; assembly: GCF_900102205.1. Lineage (NCBI taxonomy): Bacteria > Pseudomonadati > Bacteroidota > Bacteroidia > Bacteroidales > Prevotellaceae > Prevotella > Prevotella sp. khp1. Next base: position 49,490 of record NZ_FNJZ01000006.1, on the reverse strand, counting down.
AACTTTTCCAACTCAGCATCCGAGGCAGGTGAATCAATATAGATGGTGTAGAGGAAGTTGCGTGGATACCACACACGATTGGTCTTCACCTTGTCGGGCTGACCGTGGATTTCGATAGTCAGCGAGTCGATATCGATACCCAGCAGCGCAGCCTGATTCAGATAGCTGTCGGCAAGGTCGGAAGCAAATACGGCCTGAGCTGTAGTTGGGGTGTCCACACCCGAATCCTGTCCACCATGTGCATAACCACAGTCGCCAATATAATGAAACTCTCTGATTCGGAGTTCACGCACGCCCGAGCGGTTCTTGGCGGTGACGTTAGCAGTCAGCGTCACAGGCTGCAGGTCGCTGGCAGGAATAGCCTTCCAGGCTTCGAGGGCCACCTTACGCTCCTTCAGGTGGTTACGCAACGAAGGGGCATTCTGTTCCAACTTGGCTTTCTGCTGAGCCGACTTAAAGATGTTGAGAGGCCCCTGTGCGAGTGCACTACTAACCTGCAAAGCAAGGGCTGCTGTAATGATAACAATCTGATTCTTTTTCATAACTCTTTCTATTTTTTATGATTACTTATTCTTTGCTATTACTCTTTTTATACCTCCTTTGATTTCCTGCGCATTGGTTACCAGATTGTAGATGGGGCATCCACGCTCGGTATCGGCAACCAGCTGACGGATCTCAGCCTCACTGCGTGGACTGCTTATCACCACACGCATCTGTATGTCGGTAGGATAAAGTGGCGTTTGCTCATATCCCTTGCGACCGCTGCGTGGGTCGAACTGGGCAGTGAGTGCCACGTTAAGGGTGTCAAGCGGAATCCTATTGCGAGCTGCGGTTCCCTCTGCCACATGGGTAAAACACGAACCAAGCAATCCGATATGACTCTCAACAGCTGTAGGACCAAGGTCGTTACCACCAAAAATCTGTGGATGATCCTGCAACACTCTGTGATGGCGCACTTGAAGTACGGTTACACCTGATGAGGGATTGATGAAAGCACTTGGACCGTCAGGATTCAGATAGCTCTCGCTCTGAGCAGGCGTAAACTCGTTCTTACGAGAGTAAGGATAGTCGTAGGCATAGCCACCAAACTTTGCCTTATCGGGACGCTGACCGCTTTCACGCAATTGCTTGTTAGCCTCGCCTTTACGCGTTTCCCACTCAATGAACTCACGCAAACCTGGCTGATAGGTTGGTGGAATCACCAATTCTTCGGCACTCTTATGCAGTTCAACTGTTGTGTTTACCTTATGCGCACGGATAGAGAACTGATAAAGTGGTGAGTTTTTCTCGGCCAGGACACGTAACTCCTCAAGTTGCTGGTCAGAAGCAGGCGAATCAATAAAGATGGTATAATCCAGTCCCCAGTTCTGCAGCGAATGCCCAGTCTGCTTGATATTGATGGCAAGCGAGTCGATGGCAACGCCCTTGATAGCAGCCTGTGTGACGTAGCTGTCGATGATATCACCGGCAATAGCTGCAATCACATGGTCGGGAGTACCAATTCCCAGGTCGAAGCCACCATTGTTGTAACCACTGTCATTCAGATACTGATGCTCACGTATAATCACATGACGTGTGCCGGCACGCTGCTCTGCTGTGGCAAAAGCTCTGATAGTGATGGGTTGCAATGCTGCAGTAGGGATAGCCCTGAACTGATTGACTGCTGCCTTGCGACGCTTAAGCAGGTCGCGAAATGATGGTGCACTCTTCCAGGCTTTCTGAAAATAGGCCTTATCGGTGATGGCCTTATTCAAACGCTGATCGCTTTGTTGAGCAAGTGCCCCCGTGAGGGTAGCACTTGCAATTACGGCTGACAAAATTAATCTTTTCATATTGCTCTCTCTTTTTTTTGTTTATTCTCTGCCTACATAGGGGTTGGTGGTGATGTCGGAACCATCGTAGCCATAGTTTTGCCAGAGATTGGGGTTAACTACTCGCTGTGCTTGTGGGATGGGGAAACGATAATGCTTGAAATCAATCGTCTGCTTGTTATACTCTGGGAAGTTCTTGGCCAAAGCACTATTCTTAATGGTCTTCACCAGAATCTTCCAGCGCTTCAGGTCGAGCAGATGTTTCTGCTCCAGGGTGAACTCCCATGAGCGCTCCTGAATGATTGCATTCTTAAAGCCATCGTAATCCAGCCCTGCCTGCAGGTCGTGTACCTGTGCTGTGGCGCTGTTAGCCTCTTCGCGGAATGCACGGCGACGCACCTTGTTGAAGGCATCATAGGCCTGTTGATTAGGCTGTCCGTCACGCTCGTTGATAGCTTCGGCCAGTACCAGATACACCTCAGCCAGACGGATCACCTGACGGTTCATAGCACGGTCGGCAGCACTTGTCTCAGGGCTGTCATGGTCGATATACTTGTTATAGCGCGAGAAGCCAGACTCACGGGTACCATCGCCATCAGCATCGAAGTAGAAGTGGAAATAACTCTGTGTAGAAGGACGCCAAAGTGAGTCGGCAAATGATACCTCCTTGCGCTGATCGCCTGGGAGATACGAATTCTCAACAGTGTTATCAGGACCTGGTGCTATATGTGGCAGCGATACACTGTAGCTGGTTGAGAATGAGCAGTGGCACAGGTGGTTATTACCCGAAGCATCGCCATCGCGTGTGCTTGATCCCAAATAGAACTGGATGGCAAATATGCTCTCCTTACCATTTCGGTTCTGGTTGTTCCAGTTGTCGTAGAAATCCTCTTCCAGACTATATTCATTCGAGTCGATCACCTGCTGGGCATACTGAGCCGACTTGCCGAAATACTCCTTGCGCTGCGCATCGGTCAGGTCGTCATCCACCTGAGCCCAGGTCAGGTAAACCTTTGCCAAGGCAGCCAAGGCTGCACCACGCGAGGCTCGACCGATATCACCCAGACTCTGCTTACTGCGTTCAGGCAGTCGGGCTGCAGCATCCTCAAGGTCGGCAACTATCTGCTGATAAACCTCGGTTTCTGAGTTGCGCACAGCATTTGTACCACCATTACTGCTGGTGATGACAGGCACTGGTCCCCACAGCTGCACGGCATAGTTCAGATAGTAAGCACGCAGAAACTTGGCTTCGCCTATCACCTGCGATGCAATCTCGGGTGACACACCTGCAGGATTAGTCTGCAACTTCTCGATGGTATCGTTAGCACGTGCCAGCGAGGCATATACTGCCTGCCACAGGCGCACCAGATAGGAGTTGGTTCCATCCCATGAGAGCAGTCCTAACATGCCACCTCCGCCATTGGGATTCTCGCCGCTCACAGTTGTTTCGGTAGTGAGATCAATAAGATACATATAAGTAGTGGCCAGTTCTATATCCGAAGCATAAACGGCATTAACAAGTGCCTTGGCATCTGCATCGCTCTGAGGAAGATTGCTTTCGGCCAGCTCGCTCAGGTTACCCTGATCCAACGACTCGCACGATGCAAGTGTCAAGCCGAACACCACGCCTGCCAACAGAGATTGCGCTGTATGATATATCTGATTCTTTTTCATTTTTCTTATACCTTTAAAGATTAATACGACAGTTTAACACCAAATGTAAATGTACGAGATGCAGGATAGGTTCCACGATCTACGTAGCCGCTGTACTCAGGATCATAACCACTATAATTGGTTATTGTAAGCAGGTTCTGGGCCGAAGCATAGAGGTAAACACCCAGTTTCTGATTGTTACCCACTTTGGGCTGGAAATTGTAGCCAATCTGAATATTCTTCAGGCGCAGATAACTGGCATCTTCAATAAAGCGGCTATCCAGATAAGCGCTATAGTTATTCTGAGCTACGGCACGTGGGATGGTAGTGCTGGGATTCTCGGCTGTCCAACGGTTCAGCAGCTTGGTGGAAGCATTATAGCTGGCATTGGGCGACTCGAGTGCCTGTTCCATCTGGTTATAAAGCTTATTACCATATGAACCCTGGAAGTTAAGACTCAAGTTCCAGTTCTTATAACGCAGTTGGGTGGCAAATCCGTAGGTGAAATCGGGCTGTGCTGAACCAAGAACCACACGGTCGTTCTCCTGATCTACCACACCATCACCATTCTGATCGACATACTTCACGTCGCCATATTCTACGACCGGTTTGTTGGATGGTGAAGGAACCGACTTCAAATCCTCGGATGTCTGCACGATGCCATCAAACTGCCATCCATAGTAAGTACCGAGTGCTTCGCCTGGACGGATAATGGTCTGGTTGCTGTTGATAATCTCACTCTGTCCGGTACCGATGCTTGTCACCTCATTGTGGTTGTGGGCAATATTGGCACTCACCTGCCATGTCAGGTCCTTGGCCTGCCAAAGGGTGGCATTAACAGCAAACTCAACACCATCATTGGTGACGTTGCCTACGTTTGTAAGCTGACGATCGAAACCTGTAGTCTGCTCAACAGGAATATTCAGCAGCAGGTCGGAAGTTTTCTTGTGATACACATCGAAAACAAAACCCAGTTTACCCTTCAGGATATTAAAGTCGAAACCCAAATCGTACGAGGTGGTGGTTTCCCACTTCAGGTCGTCGTTACCCAGCGCCGAGCGGTAATAGGCTGTATTCTTAGTACCACCAAGGAAATAATGGGTAGCTGCATAAGTTGAGAGGAACGTATAATCGCCAATCTCCTGGTTACCCACAGTACCAATGCTGGCACGCAGTTTCAAGTCTTCAATCCACTTGATGTTCTTCAGGAACTTCTCTTCGTTCACATTCCAGGCAAATCCAAGTGAGGGGAACCAACCCCATTTCTTATTCTTGGCAAAGCGACTCGAACCATCGGCACGCAAGGTGGCTGTAAGATGGTAGCGATCCAACAGCGAGTAGTTGATACGACCGATACCAGAGTAGAGTACCGATGTAACAAAATCGGTCTCGGTAGCGATGAGCTGCGAACCTGACTGAAGACTCTTGTAACTCAGGTTATCATTGGCATAATCGGCAGTACTGCCAAGCAGTCGCTCGCTTTTTTCCTGCTGATAGGTATAACCACCCAACACCTCGAACTCGTGGATATTACCAATTTTCTTGTTCCATGTCAGGGTGACCTCAACCTGGTCGCTCTCCCAGCGCTTTGAACCTACGGCGCCATAGCCATCAGAGTTGAAACCAATCTGTGAGGTGGCTGGACCGAACACACTCTGACGGGTATTCAGGATGTTAACCGAACCCTGTGTACGCAATTTCAGCCCTTTGATGATTTCCCACTGTGCAAAAGCGCTCACCAGCGTATTATCAACACGTGTCTGTGCATCAACCTCGCTCAGGTCGGCAATGGCATTAGGAGTCAGGCCATTGCGCACAAAGTCGCCTGCCTCAAAAGGATTAGCATAGTTGTAAGTGCCATCGGCATTATAAATAGGTACTGCAGGCGATGTACGCAAGGCCAACTCCAATAGGCCGCTCACACCGTTCGACTGTCCGCGGAACGACTGAGAACCGGTCTGAGTGCTCTTTGAGAAGCTCGACTTCAGACCTACGGTTACGTTCTTCAGAATGTCGCGCTCGTAGTTCAAACGTGCCCCCAAGCGGGTAAAGCCAGTGCCGCGAATCACACCATCCTGATTGGTATAGTTGCCCGAAATATGGAAGCGCTCATTATCCGAACCACCACTTACCGATACCTGATGCTGCTGGGTGGTAGCAGTACGGAACAAAGCATCCTGCCAATCGGTGCCCTCGCCCCAAGTCTTAACCAACTCAGGTGTAACACCCGAAGCCTTCTTCTGGGCATCGGTTGCCAACTCCAGATATAACTCGCCCCACTGCTCAGCGTTGAGCACATCCAAACGCTTACGGACCGACGATACGCCAATAGAATAACCGTAATCCACCTTAACCTTACCATGTTTACCACTCTTGGTGGTTACGATTATTACACCATTGGCACCACGCGAACCATAGATAGCCGAGGCCGATACATCCTTCAGCACCTCGATCGACTCGATGTCGGATGGGTTGATTGAGGCCAAAGGATTAAAGTTTGTACCAGCCACGCTATTGCCGGCATTAGTGGCCGAACTACTATTGTACAGCAGTACACCATCAATCACATAAAGGGGCTCGTTACCGGCATTGATAGAGTTACCACCACGGATGCGAATATTGACTGATGCACCTGGCTGACCAGATGATGCAGTAGCATCAAGACCGGCAACGGCACCACCCAGGATGTTATCGAACGAGGTTGAGGTATTAAGCAACTCATCATTCTTTACGGTAGTTACAGCACCAGTAAGCTGCTTACGCTTCTGTACACCATATCCTACTACTACCACCTCGTCCAGACGGTTCGAGTTATCTATCAGGGCTATCTCTACTGGCTCATCGAAATCGTAAACATCTACATCGAGGGCACGATAGCCTACGTATTCTACTTTCAGGGTCAGTGGGGCTTCTACCTTTGTCTCAAGCTTAAAGTTACCATCCACATCGGTCACTACACCTCGTCCCTTATCAGTTTTCACTATCACCGAAGCTCCTATCAACGGCTCACCAGTACGGACATCGGTGATGTGTCCGGTAATCAGGTTCTGCGCAAAGGCCACTAAGGGTCCTATTGCAACAAGCGTTGCAACTAACAATCTTTTTCCCATAAGACTAATACTACTATTTATTTAAGATTCAACAATCCATATTCGTGGTTGTACTTGGTACCCTGTGCCAGCACCCATTCCAAGAACTTGTTCACCTCGTCATCGGCATTGTTCACACTGATGCCGACTTTCTCGATGGCCACTTCCGACTCCTTACTATTCTCGAGTGCTGTAAGCAGTTCGTCGAGTGTGCCGTTATCGCTGAAACTGTTGGCCAAGTCCTTCTTCACGTCAAGACCTACCAGCGAGAGATCATCTTTCAGGTGGCGGCTCTTCAGATCAAAGATATTAGGAAGTGCGTTGAACGACACGCCCAGAGGATCCTTTGCCAAAGCGGTGTTCAAAAACAGGTCGTCGCCTGATATACGCTTGCCACGGAAATTGCTGCTCTCCTCGCCAAAATTGTGAGCGAACGACGAAGCAACCGATGTGGCATTGCTGCCGCTATAAACAGTGATGGTTTCGAAAGCCTTGTTCTTCTTTACTTCCTCGTCAAAATCCTCATTCAGGAAATAAAGCTGCTTTAGTTTCTTGTTGTTCAAGTGTTTACCTTCGAGCAGTCGGGCTGCCTCAGAGCTACGTGCGGTGATAGGCAGCACGGCTGTCTCTCCGAAATAAACAATCTGGCTAAAGTTTTTATCATCAAGTACTACATTCAGGTCGGAATTACCTTGTCCCTTTGCAATCTGGAACTCAACGCCTGGCTGAGTTTTTGCGTATTCTTTAATCCACTTTTCAACCAATGGGCGTGCAAAGCGTGGCGCCTTAATGGTGCGTACGGTTGTATTGTTGGTGCCCTTAACTTCGTTGACATCGTTCACACCGTTACCTTCAGCCCAAATATTGCTGATGCTGATACTGAATAATACTGCTATTGTTAATGCTATCTTTTTCATATTGCTTCTTTTTAATTTTGTTTATACCTATTATATATATACCCTCCTTCATCATCATTGTCATCATCATCTGGCGACAACAAAAGACATCTTGCATACGCATTCGCATTGTTCTTTTCATACCTTTATAACCCTTTAAATAATTAATTAATGTTTCTGGGTGCAAAGGTACGGCGTTTTCTGCATTCCTACAATCCCTACCCTATGGCATTCCATATACCACATTGATGGTATATTGGTATTTTTCGACCTATTTTGTTATTTATTTGCAGGAAATATGTTAATTTTGCAGCCAAAATATAACGATATGGCAACAGATGATGCAATATTCCGTCGCTCCGAACTGCTCTTAGGCCATGAATCTATGGAGCGCATCGCCCAGAAAAGGGTGATTATCTTTGGCGTGGGAGGCGTAGGTTCATGGTGCGCAGAGAGTCTGGTACGTAGTGGTATCAGGCATTTGACGATTGTGGATAGCGACCGTGTTTGTATCACCAACATCAACCGCCAGCTGATGGCTACCACAAAGACCGTCGGTCAGGTAAAGGTAGATGCACTGAAAGAGCGCTTGCTAACAATCAACCCTTCAGTAGAGATTAATGCCCTACAAAAGATTTTCACGGCAGAGAATGCAGATGACTTTGCACTTGATACTTACGATTACATCATAGATGCCATCGATTCGCTGAAAGATAAGGCTGCGCTTATTCTCCTGGCTTGTCGTACTAATGCCAAACTGTTCTCATCAATGGGAGCTGCCTTAAAGCTGGATCCTACACGTATCAAGGTTACAGAGTTCTGGAAGGTACAGGGCGACCCATTGGCACGCGCCATCCGAAAGAAATTCAAGCATCAGGGGCAATTCCCCGAAAAGAAGTTCCAGGTGGTGTATAGCGATGAACTTCTTGAGAATCTTGGTTGTCCACCTGATGATGGTGAGGTGCCATCAACCTTTAACAAGCCACAAACCAATGGTTCGCTGGCGCATATCACTGCCATCTTCGGCTTTACTATTGCAGGTCTGGTTATTAAAGATATCACATCAACACCATCGCTTTAGAATAATATTCTAATATATAAGGTATAATATGCCATATTATAGAATATCAATCCAAATATTACTCACTCAAAGATATATTATCTAAATATCGCCAGATATTTGGAGGTTATATCTATTCTTTGTATCTTTGCACCCAAAATCTGAACAGTTATGGCAAAGTATATAATAGCAGATAACCAGGAGATAACAAGGTTCGCGCTCGAAAGTCTGCTCAAGCAGAACGACGAGAACCAGATATACCGAGCATCCGACAAAACAAGTCTGGTTGCCCAGCTAAAGGAGCACGAGCATGCTGTGGTTATACTCGACTATACCCTGTTTGATTTTGCCGACGAAGACCAGTTGCTGATTATAAGCGAACGCTTTGCCCTCTCGCAATGGCTGCTCATCAGCGATGAGCTGACGCCTCAATTCCTGCGTCGTGTTATCTACTCATCGCATCAGTTCAGTATTGTTTTTAAAGACGGACCGATGAAGGACGTGCGCGATGCCCTGCACGCTGTAAGTCACCATCAGCGTTTTATCAGTCAGCGTGCGCTCGAGGTCATCATCAGTCAGCAGCAGGATGAAGAGAAGCCCGACATCCTGACGGCCACCGAGGCTGAGATCGTGAAAGCCATCGCTCAGGGCAAGACCACCAAGGAGATAGCCGAGGAGCGTTTCTCCAGCATCCACACCATCACCACCCATCGCAAGAATATCTTCCGCAAATTAGGCATCAACACAGCCCACGAGCTCATCAAGTACGCCATCCGTGCCGGCTTGATTGACCCTTCGGAGTTCTACATCTAATCCGCAATTTAGTTGATTGTTTTACTGCGTTCGTTGAATAAATTAGCACGATAGGTTTTATCATGCTACCTTTGCACACCAAATAATTCACTAAAACGCATTAAAACATGAAAAAAGCAATGACCAGAATGATGCAGGTGGCATCGGTAGCACTTTTGATAAGCTGTTCGGCCGGCGACCCATTCAGCGATTACACTAACAGTTGGGGAGATAACTGGGGCAACGACACTCCCAGCGAGAATAGCAGCGGCAGTTCGACCACCACTGGCGATCTAACCACATTTACCGTAAACATCGACCAGACATCGGCCGAACCAACTGATGCGGCTACAGAGTACATGCCCGACGAGGAAGACGCTCTGGAAAACAGTACTTTTACCACCGAGGTTGCCATCGATATGGCCAGCCCCACAGCTAAGACCGAGAACGGCGTAGAGATAACCGTGAACGGCGGACATATCACAGCCAATCACGGCTCTACCAAAAACATCTGCTACGTACTGAGCGGCACTACCAGCAATGGTTCGTTTACCGTAGTAGGCGATAAGAAGTACGAGATTAAGCTGAATGGTGTAAATATCACCAACCCCGACTCGGCAGCCCTGAATCTGCTGAGCGGCAAGCGCGCCTATATCGTATTAGCCGACGGCACCAGCAATACGCTGACCGACGGTACGAGTGGCAGCCAAAAGGGGGCACTCTACTGCAAGGGAAAACTACTGTTTAACGGCAGCGGACAGCTAAGTGTTGTCGGCAATACCAACAATGCCATCCACTCGGCCGACTACATTGTATTTCGCAAAGGCAACAACATCTACGCCAAATCAACCGCCAACCACGGCATCAAAGCCAACGACGGTGTGTTTATCAACGGCGGTATCATCAACGTAGAGGTAACGGCGGCAGCAGCCAAAGGTATTAACTGCGAGAGTAACATCGTGGTTAACGGCGGTCGCACCACCGTGATTACCACTGGCGACGGCACCTACGACACCGACGATCAGGAGGCCAAAGGGGCTGCCGGCATCAAGGCTGACTCTACCTTCACCATCAACGCTGGCGAGCTGTGGCTCAAGAGCACTGGCAGCGGCGGCAAAGGCATCAACGTAGATATGGATGCCAACTTTAATGGCGGCAGCGTGTATGTAGTAACCGAAGGCGGACAGTTTAAGAGCAACAACGACACCTCATCGCCTAAGGGTATCAAGGTGGATGGTGATATCAACATCAGCGGCGGCACCATCTGGGTGCGCACCAGCGGCTATAACGGCGAGGGCATCGAGACCAAGAGCCAGCTGAATATCAGCGGTGGCGAGGTGGCCTGCTATGCCTACGACGATGCCATCAACTCGAAAGGCGACATGACCATCACTGGCGGCTATGTGTATGCACAGGGCAAGAACAACGACGGACTGGATGCCAACGGCAATATCTACCTGAAAGGCGGACTGGTGTATGCCATCTGTTCGGGACAGCCCGAGGTGGCTATCGACGCCAACACCGAAGGCGGCAAGAAACTCTATCTCACCGGCGGCACCATCGTGGCCGTAGGCGGACTGGAGAGCGGCAGCAGTCTTACACAGTCGTGCTACCAGTCGTCGTCATGGAGCAAGAACACCTGGTACACCATGACCGTTGGCGAGAACACCTTCTCGTTCCGCACCCCATCCAGTGGCGGTTCCGGGCTTGTAGTATCAGCAGCCACTACCCCCACCCTGCAGTCGGGCACATCGGTTAGCGGTGGTAGCAGTTTCTTTGGCGGCTTAGGCATTGCAGGCGGTACCATATCGGGTGGAAGCAGCGTTTCGCTCTCAAGCTATACCGGCGGTAGCAGCATGGGCGGAGGCGGCGGTTGGCCTGGCGGTTGGCACTGACACAATAAATCGCAAATTTTCACGTTATTAATAGTAGTAATTGGAATGTATTGGATGAAAAATCAGTCGAGACAAGAAAACCTGATATACTTAGTAGTGTGGAGTTTGCTCTTTGCAACTCCGCTACTAAGTCTGTATCTACGTACCATGAGCGATGATAACCTCAGCTTTCAATGGGGTGAAGTATTCTTTATCTGGGGCAAGTTCATTATATTTTTATTGCTGTTTCTGTTTCACAATTTCCTGCTGGCACCCTTGCTCATCCAGCGGCATAAGCGCACCCTATACTTATCGGCCATCACCATTGTGGTTACAGGATTTGTGTTCGTTCAGATGAATACTCATCCACGGCCTTTCCCTGAAAGAGAAAAACGCGAATTCTTTAACGGCCCACGCCAAGAACGCGATGACCGCAGAATGGATCGCGACGACCGCAGAATGCCACCAGAATTTCGTGACCGAAAGCCCCATCCGCCATTCATGCGCAAAGAGGGACCGGGCAAAGGACTTCACGACATCATTGCCACCGTCATACTCGTGCTGATGTTTGGTGCCAACCTTGGTTCCAAGCTCTACTTCCGCACCCGTAGCGACCAGCGCAAACTGCACGAACTGGAAAAGCAGAATCTGGAGCAGCAGCTGGAATATCTGAAATATCAGATAAACCCACACTTCTTTATGAACACGCTCAACAATATCCATGCCCTGGTGGATATCGATCCAGCCAAGGCACAGGACACCATCCTTGAGCTGTCGAAGATGATGCGCTTTGTGCTTTACGAAGGCGATAAGAGCGGTGTGCCTTTGAATCGCGAACTGGAGTTTATACGTACTTACATCACACTGATGCAGCTACGTTATACCGACAAGGTGAAGATTAATCTCGACCTGCCTACCCAGGTGCCCGATAAAACCATACCACCACTTATGTTGGTATCGTTTATCGAGAATGCCTTTAAGCATGGCGTGAGCTACCAGCACGAATCGTTTATCGATATTAAGGTAGAGCTTATCGAGCCACTGCCTCAGGTAACCCACCTGCACTTTACCTGTAAGAACTCCAAGGCCGAACGTCCCAATGAAATGAAAGGTGGTGTAGGTTTAGTGAACGTTAAGAAGCGACTGGACTTGTTGTACGACAAGAACTACACGCTGAGCATCAAAGATGATACTGATACCTATTTTGTAGAACTAATATTACCACTATGATACGTTGTTTAGCTATCGACGATGAGCCATTGGCTCTGGGGCAACTGGTTTCCTATATTAATAAGGTGCCATTTCTGCAACTGGCAGCTCAATGCCAGAGTGCCTTAGAAGCCCGCAAGTTTTTAGAGAACGATACAGTTGATGCCATCTTCTGCGATATCAACATGCCCGACCTGAATGGTATGGACTTTGTGAAATCGCTGGCCGTTCCGCCGCTGATTGTATTCACCACAGCCTACTCAGAGTATGCGGTTGAGGGATTTAAGGTGAATGCTGTTGACTATCTGCTCAAGCCTTTTGGCTTGCAGGACCTGCAGCGTGCCGCCAACCGGATTAAGGACCGACTAACCGAATCGGTAGCTGCAGCCAAGCCTGCTACAGATAGCGACGACTCGCTCTTCCTGAAGACCGACTACCGCATTGTAAAGGTGAGCATCCCTGATATCAGGTATGTAGAGGCCATGAGCGAATACTTGAAAGTGTGGATAGAAGGCGAGGCGAAACCCATCATCACACTCCTATCCATGAAGAAGATGCAAGAGCATCTGCCCAACAACTTTATGCGTATTCACCGCTCTTATATCATCAACCTGAACAAGATTCAGGAGGTAAATAAGAACCGCGTGATTATGGATAGCGATACCTATTTACCGATAGGCGATTTGTATAAAGATGCATTTCAAGCTTATCTAGATACCAAGTTTTTAGGAAAATAAAGGTGGCCGCACGTGCGGTCACTTTCTTTTTTCACACTTTTTAGGTATTGTAACATTGCCTTAATCGCCGTACCTTTGCACCCGGATTTGTTTAAGAGACTAAATTCGGTTATGAAAAGGTTTATATATACATTAATGATGATGGCGATCTGCTTAACAAGCAGCGCACAGAAGAACAATGCAGATAGCACCAAAAACTCACGTTTGAGCGTTGGTGGCTATGGCGAAGCAAACTTTACACGAAATTATTACAGCGACCACGTGAGTCGCTACAGTCAACCCGAGGAACATAAGAATGATCCTAGTCACGGACGTCTCGACATTCCCCATGCAGTGATTTATCTGGGTTACGACTTTGGCAAAGGCTGGAGTTTTGGTACCGAGATAGAGTTTGAGCATGGCGGCGCAGGTATTGCCTACGAGAAGGAAGACGAAGAAGGCGGTGAATGGGAACAGGAAACCGAGAAAGGCGGCGAGGTGGAGCTGGAGCAGTTCTGGCTGCAGAAGTCGTTTGCCCCTTGGGCTAACATCCGTGCCGGACATATCGTAGTGCCCGTAGGTTTGAACAATGCCCACCACGAGCCACTGAGCTACTTCACCGTATATCGCCCCGAAGGCGAGAACACCATCATGCCCAGCACCTGGCATCAGACAGGCGTATCGTTCTGGGGACGTGCAGGCAAGTTCCGCTACGAGGCTCAGTTCCTAGGCGGCTTGAATGCCGACCAGTTCACCAACGTAGGTTGGATTCACAAAGGTCACAAGTCGCCTATGGAGTTTGATGTTGCCAACAAATATGCAGCAGCCCTGCGTATCGACAACTACTCGATTCCCGGCTTGCGTATCGGTCTGAGCGGCTACTACGGTCACAGCATCGGCAACACCTACCCTAACGATGCCAATGGTACAGGCGCCACCTATCAGGGTAAGGTAGCCATCGGTGCCATCGACTTCACCTATAATGCCCACAACTGGATTGTTCGCGGTCAGGCCGACTATGGCTACCTGGGCAACGCCAGCGAGCTGAAATACATGTACAACCGCCTGAACTCGAAATCTCCTTTCAAGCACTCTGCGTTTGTAAGCGGCAATGCTTATGCGATGGGTATTGAGGCCGGTTACGACATCTTCTCGCAGATTCAGTGCATGCGCCAACAGGGCAAACGCCTGTATCTGTTCGGACGTTACGAGGCCTACAACCCTTATGCCAGCGACACCAAGGGCGTAAGCTACGACTACACAGCCGTTAAGCGCATGGCAGTGGGTCTGAACTATCACCCCATCAAGCAGATTGTGATCAAGGCCGAGTACTCTAAGCGCTTCTTAAAGAGCAAATACAACAACGAGCCATCGGTTAACATCGGTGTCGCTTACGAAGGATTCTTCCTCTAAAATCGAAATTTCCACATAATTATTATAGCAATGAAGAAAATTACTTATGCAATGTCGGTCCTCATGATGGGACTCTCGTTCACTGCCTGCAGTGAAAGTAACAACAACAATGAAGAGAACGGTAACGAGTTCAACGTTATCAACACTACACCATTGGTAGATGAGGACAGCTATCCCCAGAACACCACCGCTGCAAACTACAACAGCAAGGCTTTCGGTCAGGACGCTATCGACAACTGTTTGTCGCTGATTTCAGAGCTTGAAAATGCCAATACCACCATCGCTACAGCAAAACTGAGCGAGGCTCAAGAGGCTTACCTGCGCAAGGTACTCGAGACTCTGGTTGGTAACGTCATCGTTCCTACCTATACACAGTTGGCTGATGATGTTGAGGATTTGGAGAAGACTCTGAACGGTCTGACCGTAAACAGCATTACACAGGCCCAGATTGACAAGGCTTGTGCCGACTTTAAGCAGGCCCGCCAGAACTGGGAGCGCTCTGAGGCATTCCTGATGGGTGCCGCCAGCGATTTCGATATCGACCCAACTATCGATTCATGGCCTTTGAACCGCAGTCTGCTGCTCAACTACTTTAACAATGGCATGAACGACGAGATGCTGGAGGATGCCACCATCCTGGGCTTCCACGCTTTGGAGTTCATCCTGTTCCGTAACGGTCAGAACCGTAAGGTAGCCGAGTTGCAGGGTAACGATACCTACACTAACTTCGAGAAGATTACTGGTGCCCAGGAGCTGGCTTACGCTCAGACTATCTGCACCCTGCTTAAGCAGCGTTGCTTCCAGTTGCAGGTTGCCTGGGAGGGCGAGACAGCAGCTAATGCCGCTCGTGTAGCAGTAGTTAAGGCCGCAGGTCTGGATATGACTACCGCCGCAGGTCTCTCTTATGGCGAGAACCTGAAGCAGGCTGGTGTAAGTGGCAGCAAGAGCACCTTCCCCACACTGAAGGATGCCATTGCTCAGGTACTGATTAACGACGAGGGCTCATGTTTGGCTATCTGTAACGAGGTAGGTACAGCCAAGATTGCCAACCCATTCTCTGCAGGCGACATCGCCTATGTTGAGTCGCCTTATAGCTACAACTCAATCACCGACTTCCGCGATAACATCCGCAGTATCCGTAACGTATGGCTGGGTTCAACCGACAAGAAGGCTAACGAGTACAGCTTCCACACCTTCTTTGCCAGCGTAAAGAGCGATAAGGTGAACACCGCTGTAGAAAGCAACTACGTGGGTGCTATCGAGGGTATCAGCAACATGCCAACACCATTCGTTAAGTATTGCAGCGTGGTATGGGGCAAGAACTTCGACGATCCCGACAACTGGGACTCTACATCTGGAGAGTAATACACCTGAACATTAATTAAACAAATACACTAATGGAGAAAATATCGAAACTAACATGTGTTGTATGTTTCGGAATGCTGTCGGCCGCAGGGCTGACAGCATGTTCCGATAATAACGACTTCGCAGATCTGGGACCTCTGACACCTGAAGAACAAGCATTCGGAAAAGCTACTGGCAACTTTACTGCCGAGGAATGGTACCCCGGCGGCGAGCTCGGCACCACCGAGAAGGCCAGCTATTCGGCCATCACGCCTGCTGCTATTGCCGCTGGCATGGAGGAAGACTTCAATACGGGTGAAGGTTTCTTTGAGAAGCTCTACACCTTTGAGCAGGAGCCACGTAAAGGCTTAGGTCCTGCATGGGTGCGCAACTCGTGTATCGCCTGCCACCCCAGCTATGGTCATGGCAAGCGACAGACCGAATATCGTGCCAACCAGATTGGCAACGGCTATCTGCTGGTGATTTATCATCCTGATACCAACGGTTACATCACCGAGGTTACAGGTATGCCTCAGACACAGGCCATGTCGCCCTTTAAGGCACCTATCGACGAGAGCCAGATTACTATCGATTGGAAGAATGTGACAGCCATGGAGAGCGGACTGCCCATGAAGTTTGAGGATGGCGAGGAATATGCCCTCATCTACCCCGAGGTAACCATCCCTCAGACCGCCTTCAACACCAACCCACTGCCTACTAACTACGAGGTGCGCCTGGAGTCAACCATCGGCGTATATGGTACTGGTTTGCTCGATGCCATCAGCGATGAGGATATCGAGGCACAGTGGTTGGCCGAATCAAAGCATGCCACCATGAATCCTGCCATGTGGGATCAGGAGGCTGGCACCTTCAAGTCATCAGCCTACTATTCGGCAGCTTATAACGATCTGGGCACATTCCGTGGCTCTCATGGTCCGATTAAGCGTTTCACCTATGCCATGACTCGTGGTTCGCTGCAGGATGGTGCTGGTTCTAACGCTATCTGGAATATCACCAACGTCACCCGTAGCGACCGTCACTTCCTCTACACCACCCCAGCATGGGCAAAGGCACAGAGCGAGGACAAGGAGGTGATCAGCTATATCAAGGAGCACGGTGAATCACCACTCAGCATTCTGCACCCCTACTATGCCGATGGTACCGACGAGGGTATTGCTGCCCGTGTGAACGAGATTCTGAGTTGCTCGTCGATTGCCAAGAAGGAGACCTTCGACAAGTACCTGTTTAACGGTGCACCTTACAATGGCAAGGAAGAGATGAGCGACAAGCAGTACTATCAGTTTATGGTATGGCATCGTGCCCTGGCTGTTCCTGCAGCCCGCAACCTGAACGATGAAGCCGTACAGCGCGGTAAGGATCTGTTCTCGCAGATTGGCTGTGCCCGCTGCCACCGTCCTTCATGGAAGACTGGCAACGACGATATGTGGGTAGATGCCAGCATTAAGGCTTATGCCAAGAGCATTGGTAAGGATGCCAACAAAATGTTGCCCCGCTATCCTAACCAAACCATCTGGCCTTACACCGACATGGTTCAGCATCGCCTGATGATGAAGAACGACATCCGCACAGGCTGGTGCCGCACCACACCATTGTGGGGCCGCGGACTGTCGCAGTTGCTTACAGGTGCTAACGATCGTCTGCACGACTGCCGTGCCCGCAGTGTACTTGAGGCTATCATGTGGCATGGTTATTCAAAGCAGTCGGATGCTTACGGACCAACAGAGAAATTCTATCATCTGCCTAAGGCCGATAGAGATGCTGTGATAAAATTCATCGAGTCAATATAATAATCGCACGCCATTTACGTTTTATTATATATGAAGCGAAGTATAATCATTCTATACATCGTGGTGGTTGCTGTACTGGCAGCCGCCACGGTTTTTGAGAAATATCAGGGTACAGAGTATGTATCCGACCATATCTATGGTGCCTGGTGGTTCTCGGCCTTATGGGCTTTGTTAGTAGCCGTCAGCATATTCTGGCTCATCAAGCGTAAGGTGCGTCGCCCATCGGTAATGGTGCTACACCTGTCGTTTGTAGTTATCCTGGCAGGTGCCCTGCTCACGCATCTCACAGCAATCAGAGGTGTGGTGCCGCTGCGCAAAGGCGTGGACACCAACACATTCCTAACACGCGACATGCATCTGCACCAGATGCCATTCACCATCCGTCTGGAGCAGTTTGATGTGAAGTTCTATCAAGGCACCCAAATGCCATCCGACTATATCTCGCAGGTGACGATCGACGGCAAGCCGTTTACGATATCAATGAATCAGATTGCCAGTCACAAAAACGTACGCCTGTATCAGATGGACTACGATGCAGATATGCAGGGTAGTATTCTGTCGCTGAATTACGATCCATGGGGCATCCCCGTAACCTACTGTGGTTACGCCTTGCTGTTTGTATCGCTCATCTGGATACTCATCGATCCTAAGGGCAGGTTCCGCGAACAGCTTGCCTTGCTGCGTAATCATCGCCGACAACTGAATATCTTTGCAGCTGGCATCGCGGCATGCTTCTTATTCCTGATGTATCACTTCTTGAATAAGTACTCGCCTGAGAACCACCCCATGCCTGTACTCAACTCGCGCCTGCTGCCCGTACATATTGCAACCATCATGCTGGCTTATACCCTGTTGTTGTTTGCCTGCCTCAGCAGTCTGGTGGGACTCATTTCAGCCAAATATCGACAGGGCATGCAGCACCTGTCGCAGATGCTGCTTTACCCTGCGCTCACTTTCTTAGGCTTTGGTATCTTTATCGGTGCCATCTGGGCCAACATCTCGTGGGGAAACTACTGGTCGTGGGACCCCAAAGAAACCTGGGCACTCATCACCCTGATGATTTACGGCATCCCCGCCCATCGTAGCATCAAACTTAATCACAACGTGTATATGGTTCTGGCATTCCTCACCATCCTCATGACTTACTTTGGTGTAAACTACTTCTTAGGTGGTATGCATTCGTATGCTTAAGGATACACCAATACCTATTTTATATTAGTTCTTTTTATTGAACACCGAAAGGTGCGCGATGCTTAAAACACTCGGTTTTAGGTATTGCGCACTTTATTTTTTCGCCGTACCTTTGCACCGTCGAATTAAAAGTATAACAATGAGAACAGAAAGAAACATCCCAACGGAACTCAAAGTACTGATGAACCACATCTACGAGCTGAATAAAGGCGTGCGCCAGATGGTACTGTTTACCTGCAATAAAAAGTATGGTAACCAGGCTGTTGAACGATTGGAAAGCCAAGGCATACCCTACGTGCTGCAGCCTGCAGGTCAGCAGAACCTGAACGTTTACTTTGGGCGTCGCGAATGTCTGGATGCCATCCGACTCATTGTTACCCGTCCGTTGAACCAACTTACACCTGAAGAGGATTTTATTCTTGGTGCTATGTTGGGGTACGACATCTGTGCCCAGTGCGAGCGCTATTGCAAACGTAAAGGACAATGCGACGGAAACTGCAAATGTAAGAATTAAACCACATAATGATAATATAAAGTAATGAATTCAACTATTGTAATTTATGGTTCCTCTACAGGAACATGCGAGGCCATCGCAGAGAAGATAGCCTCGAAGCTGGGTTGCGAAGCCTTGAATGTACAGGATCTTTCGGCCGAAACCGTTGCCGCCAACCAGAATCTGATCTTAGGTACCTCTACCTGGGGAGCTGGCGAACTGCAGGACGATTGGTACGACGGTTTGAAGACTTTGCAGGGTGCCGACCTGAGCGGAAAAACTATCGCCATCTTTGGTTGTGGCGACTGTTCTACCTATAGTGATACATTTGTAGGTGGTATGGGTGAGCTCTATAACGGCATCAAAGACAGCGGTGCCAACTTTATTGGTAGCGTTGAAACCGATGGTTACACTTTCGACGATTCTGAAGCAGTTATCGACGGAAAGTTTATTGGCCTGCCTCTCGACGACATCAATGAGGACGACCAGACCGATACACGTATCGATGCCTGGTTGGCAGCTATTACTCCAAGTCTTTAATCACAGGTGTAAATTTATAAATAAGTATTTGTTTAGTTAGGGTAAAGGTGGCTAGTCGAGACGACCAGCCACCTTTCTTTTTGCAATAAAAAAGACTAATAACAGACCATTATCCGATTTTTTTCGTATCTTTGCGGCACAAATTAACAATCATGATAATGCTAAGAATAATTATTTGCCTGCTGGCTATGATGGGAGCTCTTTCGCTCCAAGCTGAAAACAAAGAATTAAAACCACGACTTGTGGTGTGTACAGACATTGCACCTGCTGATGTGGAACCCGACGATATGGAGTCGATGGTACGACTGATGGCCTATGCCGACCAATTTGAAATAGAAGCATTGATTACATCAGTAGGTTGGAACTGCGATCCCTATCCTACAGAATGGGCACAGTATCTGCAACGGGTAATTGAGGCTTACAGACAGGATGTGCCGAAGCTGATGCAACGTTCGAAGCAGAAGAATTTCTTAGCATTTGATAAAGAAAGAAAACAACAGTACATAGGATACTGGCCAAGTGCCGACTATTTGAAGAGCCGTGCGGTAATGGGTAGTATTCACGGTGGCATCAAATCCATTGGTGCTGATAACGATTCACCTGGTAGCGAACTGCTGATACAACTTGCCGACGAAGACGACCCACGACCAATCTATGTAGCTGCCTGGGGTGGTGCCAACACATTGGCACAAGCCATCTGGCGAGTTAAGCAAACACGTTCTGCTGAGGCCTTAAAGCAGTTTTTGCATAAGTTTCGCATCTATACCATTACCGACCAAGACATGCATTACAATATGCGTATGAACCGTAGTTACAGTTCGCACATGTGGCTACGTAAGGAGTTTGCCGACGATTTGCAGTTTGTGTGGGATGAAGGCACATGGCAGGAGCAGTGCGAACTTGGCAAACGCCACTGGCAACAGCATAAGGACTACATACAAGGCCGAGGTGCGTTAGGCAGCGAGTATCCTACCTACAAATGGGGAGTTGAAGGCGATACGCCTAGTTTTCTGTATGTCATGCCCAATGGTTTGAACAATCCCGACGATCCACATCAAGCCGGTTGGGCAGGCTATCATGAGCATGGACTCTGTGCCGACTCGATTACCACCGCTTGGACCAGTTGGCAGGAGCCGCTGCGTAGCATCAGTATAGAGTATAAGCAGCGTTTCTACCCCGACGAGCTTAACGATTTCATGGCACGTATGCAGTGGGCTGCCGAGGGGCATGGCAATCATAATCCTCGAGTTATCATAAACAACAACACAGGTATTTTGCCCATTCATATCACAGCTAAAGCGGGTGATACAATACGCCTTGATGCCTCATCATCGCAGGATAGTGATGGCGACAACCTGCAATTCTTATGGTGGCAGCAGCCTGAGATAGGGCAAACAAAAGTGACCATCTCCCAGTCAACCCAGAAGACAGTCACCATACATATCCCTGCAGATACTGCAAACGACACGATTCACATTATTTGCGAAGTACACGACGACGGTCCCTTTCATCTGGTAGCCTATCGCCGCATCATTATTTCTATATAGCCACTAAACTTTGTGGTTATAGTGTCTGATAAGACACGCTACACCAATGGTTGCGAGCAAAAATTCCAAAGCTACTACTAAAATGTATACCATAGTAATTTGATTATAAATTAGGTGAAACAGAACATATCCAATTTTCGAGATTGCATTGGGGCGTTTCAGCATATAGCTGTTCGCCAACAATGTGCGCATGGCGTTCACGCAGTTCATGGCAAATTTTATCTGCATCATGATTCAGTTTGTTACCTAATGCCACTAACACGGCAAAGTTCTTTCCACTTAGGCTAGCACCACGCAACGTTTGACAAGCCCACTGCCAATGGGGAGTCATACTTCCATCAGCCATAAACTCTAATGCAAGAACAAAACTCTGGCAGTTTTCTATCTGCCTGTTGTTAATACTCTGTACGCTGATAGTTTCAGCGCCAAGCTTGTCGGCTATTTCTTCTGCAATAGCCTGACAACTGTCGTATACCACGACGATTGATTCATGTTTCATACCCACAAAAATTAAGTTGCGCCTCACGCCCTTACATCGAGAGCATTTAGCAAATACCGAAAAAGGCTGGTCTTCAGACTTTCCTCCACTCCCAAGCGCCTTCTCACCCAAATGGGCAATGGCATTGATGCTTAGGAGCCATAATGGAGTTCACTGCTGCGGGACAGTCGGAGATTCTCACTCACATTCCCAATTAATCGCGGCTAAGCGAACCTTTACGGGCGAAGGTCGAGGCTATGCCTCAACGTTCACGTTAAGTCGAGGCGTAGCCTCAACTTTCACATAGACTCATTCTTGAATCACGTTGCAAATATACAACATTATTCTTATACGCCAAACAAAAAATCAAAAATAATTTGTTTTATACAAAAAAAGGCCCCAGGCCTTCTATCCGTTAGCGAGGAATCGTTATCGAACAAGGCCATAAGACCACAAGAACAAAATACTAGTTTTTAAGTATTGCACACCCTACCAATAAGTATTATCTTTGCATTTGAATAAAATGATGTATTTGAATGCAAAGATGTTTCTTTTTGATGATAGCAGTAGTGATACTGCAAAGTATTAATGCTCAGGGCGTTTTAAAAGGTCTGGTAACTGATAAGGATACACACGAACCTATTATTGGAGCTACAATTACAGATGCCGTAAAGCGTAAGCCACTTACAGTGACTAACGCTGATGGTTGCTTTGTCATACCTAAAAAAGGGGATGCGCAACATTCTGCGCAACAAATCAAGATAACCTACATAGGTTATAAACCACTGACAGTAAAAGCTACTGCCAATGGCCACTACGAACTAGAGGCCGAGATTAGTAAGTTGGGCGAAGTGGTAGTAACGGCTCAAGAGAGTCGTGGCCTTACCAGTGCCTCGAAGATTGAAAAGCACGCGATGGAACACCTGCAGCCATCAAGCTTTGCCGATTTACTGGAACTGTTACCAGGTGGCAGCAGCAAAGATCCCGTACTGAGCGCAAACAACAACATCCGACTACGCGAAGCCAGTCCACAGGGCACAAACTATGCCACCTCGTCGTTGGGCACCAGTTTTCTGGTAGATGGTGCACGCATATCTACCAACGCTAACATGCAGCAGGTAAGTGGCGCTTGGGAGAGCGCCTCAACCAATCGCGAGAACACCAACGCAGGTGTTGACATGCGAACCATCTCGACCGACGACATCGAGAGTGTAGAGATTATACGAGGCATCCCCTCGGTAGAATATGGCGACCTGACCAGCGGACTGGTAAAGATAGAGCGCCGTCGTGGTGGACACGACCTCCAGGCACGACTGAAATCGGATATGGGTTCTAAGTTGTTCTATCTGGCCAAAGCCTTTGAGTGGACCAACCATACAACGCTAAACCTGAGTGCCGACTATCTGGACTCGAAAGCCGACCCACGTAATTCCTTAAACAACTACAGTCGCCTTACCCTCTCGGCACGTATGGGTCATACCTGGCAACGCGCCCATCACGACCTGCTGCTAACAACAAATGTAGACTACACTGGCTCGTTCGACGGCGAGAAGCAAGATCCCGACTTGAACAAAGGCGCTATCGACATCTATAAGTCGGACTACAATCGCATCGCCACATCGGCCAAACTGCAACTCCAGATGCATCGTCCCGTATGGCTGAAGAGCGCCGAGCTGATGGCAGCCGCCTCGTACGAGCACAACACGATAGAACGCACCAAAACGGTAAGTCTGCAGAGTATGACTGGTGCCGTACTGAATACCGACGAAGGCGAATACGATGCCCTGATACTGCCATATTCCTACGAAGCCTCACAGCAAGTAGATGGCAAGCCACTAAACGTGTTCATAAAGCTAAATGCCCGTTTGCAGATTCCAAGTCGTAAGATAGCCAATACCCTGTTGATAGGTGCCGACTGGAATATGGACAAGAACTACGGACATGGACAGGTGTTCGATCCTGAGCGCCCCGTTTATCCTACGGCACAGATACGCATGCGCAGTCTGAGTGAGAAGCCAGCTAACCACACCCTATCACTCTATGCCGAGGAGAAAGCTACGCTGCCCTTAGGCAGTTGCCAGCTGGAACTGATGGCTGGCGTACGCGCTCTGCAAATGCTGAACCTGCCTGCCGACTACACGATGCATAGCCACTGGTATCTGGATCCACGAGCCAATGTCGGGTTCACATTTCCACGTTTCATTTTGTTTGGTCAGCCCTCGTTTGTGCGAATCTCTGGCGGTATCGGACAGCACACCAAGATGCCTACCATCGATCAGCTGTTCCCCGATCCTGCCTATATCGATCTATTGCAGCTGAAGTACTATAATATTGATCCTCAGAAAAGTCGAATCAATCAGGTAACGTATATCATTCCTGGCACCAACGCAACTCTAGCGGCAGCACGCAACCTGAAGTGGGAGTTGACTGGCGATTTGAACATAGGCGGCAACCGCTTAACGGCAACCTATTTCAAAGAGAACATGACATCAGGTTTCCGCAGCGAAACCAACTTCGAGGCCTATGCTTATAAAAAGTACGATGCCAGTGGTGTTGATGCCTCAACATTAACAGCACCGCCAACACTCGACGATATGCCCTACGAACAACTGACAGAGCTTTGCGCCTACACACATTACGCCAACGGCAGTCAGACCAAGAAGGAAGGTATAGAACTCACGTTCGCCTCTAAGCGTATCCCACGACTCTACACGCGTCTTACCATCACCGGTGCCTGGTTCCGCACCACCTATCGTAACTCGCAACTCATCATGGAGCGCCCCAGTGTGGTAGTTGGCAACAGCCGACTGCAGTATGTGGGACTGTACAAAGATCAGGAAGGCATTGTAAACGAGATGGCTAACACCAATTTTATGTTTGATACCGACGTGCCTAAGCTGCGACTAGGCTTCTCTGTTTCGGCCCAATGCCAATGGTACACCTCTACACAGCGCGATGCTATCAGTAGCGAACCTGATGCTTATATGGATTCGCAAGGCATTATCCACGAGTGGACTGAAGCATGTGCTCAGGATGCCTACCTGAAATGGCTGGTGCGTACATCAACCAACTACACTAAGAGCACCGTACCGTTTGCGATGAATCTGAACCTGAAGATTACCAAAAAACTGCTGAACGACAGACTGAAGTTAGCTTTGTTCTGCAACCGTATCTGGGACTACTCACCCAGCTACGAGAGCTACGGCAAGACCATTCGTAGACATACAAAACCCTATTTCGGACTTGAGATGAATGTAAAGATATGAAGAAACTGTTGATGATACTTACATGCTGTATGACATTGGCATTAACAGCCTGTCATCAGGACAACGACGATTATATAACGTTGGCTACTATCCAACTGGATGGTGGCAGCGACGTGACTATTGAGCGTGTACAGGCAATGGCCCACATCACCAATCTGAACACGAAACACGTAGTGAGCACAGCCGACTTCACTGGTGACCAGGTGCAGATAGAACTGCTGCGCGGTGCCTATCAGGTCAGCATCGAAGGCGTGTTGAGCTATACCGACCAGACCGGCAACAAACACATCCGTTCGTTTCGTGCCGTAAGCGACTATGTAGAGTTGGTAGGAACAGGAACCAGCAAGGCAACCATCAACATTATATACCTGGATTAAACATGAAGAAGATTATCTATACCATATTGGCGCTGCTATGCGCACTGCTGCCTGCAGAGGCTGCCACTACCGATACGGCCTATGTGGAGCGCCACTCGCTATGGCGACAAACCTATAGCGAAGCACTGCAAAACCCTGCACTGATGGCGCATGCCTATCTGAAACCCTTTACTGAGTTGAGCTTGCAATGCGACTATCGCCATCAAAGCGAGGCATTCCAAGTTGAACAGGGCACAGGCTACTTGAAGCCCGAACTGGCAGCCCAATCGTACATCCGTCTCACCCCCTCATCGGTTGTATGGGGCCAGGCATCGTATGGTAATGGCAAGCAGTATCATCAGGTATATAATAATGTGGCCGATTTCGACCTACTCTATCCCGATGTGATTGCCGACAGTCTGGGAGGCGATACCCACCGCGAGCGATATTATTTTGCTGGTGGCTATGCTGTTGAGAAAGGGAACTGGCAATTAGGCGGCGAACTGAAGTTTCGTGCCGAACAGGATTATCGTACTTACGATCCACGTATGCGTAGCATCGTTTCCGACCTGACACTGAAGGCTGGAGCTGCCCGCCAAATTGGCAACTATCATCTTGGCTTGGCACTCGAAGGAAATATCTACCGTCAGACTGCCGATATCGATTTCTATGGCGAACAAAACGGAATGGGCGAGCTGCAGATGACAGGATTAGGTACTAACTATACCCGTTTTTCAGGTTCTAACCGCGACATTTTCTACGATGGTAAAGGTGGAGCAATAGCCCTCGATCTGCAGCCTCGTAGCGCAAATGGCTGGATGGTTCATCTCAGCCATGCATTACACCAGTACGAGCGTCTGTTGGATGAGTATAACTCGTTACCGCTTACTACCCTTTATCGCCAGCAGAACCGCTTGACGGTAGGTTGGCGCAAGCAATCGGATACTAACGAAAAGGCCCTGATATTACATGCCGATTACGACAAACGTGCCAGCGATGAGCATGTGGCAGGCACATCGTCGGGACAGGAATATCCCATACTTACCCAGCTTACTATGTATCGTCAGCATCGCTGGGATGTGGGCGCTACTGCCCTTTACGGCTATCGTGCCTGGCACCTGCAACTACGTGCCGGCTATCTGAGCCATCGTGAGCAATACGCCTATGTAGAACGCAAGATGAACTACAGTCGTGTGTATGGTGAGCTCACAGCGCAATGGCTCAAAGCCGTCAACGAATCATTGCGTTTGAACATCTATGCCAAAGGTGGTTATGCCGCCAATATCGACAGTAAGATTGTTATGCCCTATGCCAATATGGCGGCCAGCATCAAGGCCTATATCAATCACAATTACCGATATCAGAAGGCCAGCTACGCCCAGGCCCAGAGCGGTATCCGTGCAGATTATCAACCCGCTACATGGTCGGTTGACTTATATGGCCAGTTGGCAACAGCCTGGCAGTTCTGCAGCGAAGGCGAGCATGAGGCCAATCTGCACGTATCGTTAGGAATTATGTTTTAATTATTAAATAGCTAAGAAATGAAAAAGAATGTATTTTTGAGCATGATGCTCATGGCTGCAAGCACGGTATTCGTAGCATGTAGCAGCGACGACGCTCCTTACGTTGTTGAGAACGGTACAGTAACTATCGAGATGCCTATCAACGTAAGTAATGTAGTGCTGAACAGTTTTGAGGGTACAGCCACCAACGTACAGAGTGGCGAAGTAACCACACTGGCTACTCCTGTAAAGGACGGCGACAACTATGTAATCACCATCCCCAGTCTGACTGAGGGAAAGTACAACCTCACCGCCAAAGGAAATATCTCGTTTGTAAAGGATGGTGTGACTGGAACTACCGATTTCGAGGTATCTTCGAACGATGTTGCGCTGAACGAGACCTCAACAACAGCCAAGCTGGTAGTCAGCTCGTTCAAAGCCGAAGGTGGATTCGTTTTCTCCGAGATATGTACCACCGGTACCCTGAAGCCAGATAACAAGAATTACAACTACGATGCTTACTTCGTAATCACCAACAATAGCGACGTAGTGCTTTATGCCGACAGCATAGCCCTCATCGAGTCGCAGTACCAGAGTGCCAGCTCAGGCAATCAGCCTTGGAGCCCAGATGTACGTCCATACGCCATCCCTGCCGGTGCAGTGTTCATGATTCCTGGTAGCGGCAAGGACCACCCTGTAAAGCCCGGCGAGAGCATTGTAATTGCCAACAACGCCATGGATCATCGTACCGTTAACGAGAACTCGTACGACCTGACAGGTGCCGATTTCGAGGTATATCTCGACAATGGTGGCAACAGCATGGATACCGATTACGATGCGCCTAATCTGGAGTATATCTGGTGCTATACCAATACCATCTGGTTGCCTTCTGTACAGCAGAACCGCAGCTATGCCATCGCCCGCATGAAGGAGAATAAAGAAACCTTCCTGGCTAACCATAGCGAGACACCAACCTACACTGCAACAACCGGAAAGGTAATGGAGAGCAAGCAGGTACAGATTCCTAACGAGTGGGTACTCGATGCCGTAAACCTGGGTACTGAGGACGATTTCGGTTGGTTTGTTATTTCCGAGACACTGGATGCTGGTTGGGTAGCTGGCCGCGCCAACTCAAAGGACACCACCCAGCGTGGAACTTCTATCAAGCGTAAGCAGGACTCTACAGGCAAGTATATCGACACCAACAATTCTACAAACGACATGGAGGCTCGTCAGGTGCCTTCGATGAAAAAGTAATTAACAATGAAGAAATTATATTCTCTTTTCGCTCTGGCGCTGCTGTCGGTATCGGCAGTGGCCCAGAGCCTGCCACAGGACCCTACCATCCGTAAGGGCAAACTGAAGAATGGCATGACCTACTATATCCGTCATAATGCTAAGGAGGCAGGTCTGGCCGATTTCTATATTGCCCAGCGTGTAGGTTCCATACTGGAGGAGCCCCGCCAGCGCGGACTGGCTCACTTCCTCGAGCATATGGCCTTTAACGGTACCAAGAACTTCCCAGGCAAAGGTAAGAAGTTGGGTATTGTTCCCTGGTGCGAGACCATCGGTGTAAAGTTCGGCGCCAACCTGAATGCCTACACCTCTATCGACCAGACAGTGTATCACATCGGTTCTGCTCCCTTGAAACGCGAGGGCATCATCGACTCTTGTCTGCTGGTGCTGCACGACTGGAGCCACTACCTGCTGTTGGAGGATGCAGAGATTGATAAGGAGCGTGGCGTTATCCACGAGGAGTGGCGTACACGCCGTGCCGGCATGGCCGTACAGCGCCTGATGGAGCAGGCAATGCCAAAGATTTACAAAGGCACCAAGTACGAGGACTGTATGCCTATCGGTTCGATGGATATCGTGGATAACTTCCCCTATCAGGACCTGCGCGACTACTATCAGAAATGGTACCGTCCCGATCTGCAGGCCATCATCGTTGTAGGTGATATCGACGTGAACAAGATGGAGAAGAAAATCAAGAAGATCTTCGCTCCTATCCCCATGCCAAAGAAGGCTGCCCAGCGTATCTACTACCCTGTAGATGATAACGAAAAGATGATTGTTGACATCGAGAAGGATAAGGAGCAGCCCATTGCCCTGTGTCATATCTACCAGAAGCGCGAAGCCACTCCTGATAGCGAGAAGAACAGCGAGAAATACCTGCGCGACGACTATATCGACGGACTCATCAGCAGCATGCTGAACGACCGTCTGGTAGAGTTGCGCCAGTTGCCTGTGCCACCATTCCAGAGTGCCACCGGTCGTGCTTCCGAGTTCTTCCTCAGCCGCACCAAGGATGCCTTCTCGTTAAGCATCAGCTGTAAGCAGGACAACATCTTAGGTGGTATCATCAGTGCTGTAGGTGTGGCAGAGCGTGCCCGTCAGCACGGCTTTACCCAGAGTGAGCTGGAGCGTGCCAAGAAGCTGCGCCTGAATGCTGCCGAGCGCCGTGCCAAGATGCAGGGCGACTACCGTAACTCGCATTACGTAAATGTATGTGTTGATAACTTCCTGGAGGGTGAGCCCATGCTCAGTGCCGACTTTAAGTTAGAGAATACCAAGAAACTGGATCGTGAGGTAACACTGGCCGAGGTGAACGCTGCCGTAAAGGAGCTCATCACCGACAAGAATCAGGTAGTAGTAATGTACGCACCCGATAAGGAGGGCTTTGAAATACCATCAGAACAGCAGATTGAGCAGGTTATCCTGGCAGCTCAGCAGCAGGCTTATGCACCTTATGCAGAGCAGCAGCTGGCCGGATCACTGATGAACAATCTGCCAAAGGCTGGCACCATCGTAAGCGAGAAGCCCTACCGTCACGGTTTTACCGAACTCACCCTGAGCAACGGCATGAAGGTATATACCAAGAAGACCGATTACGAGGCCGATGCCGTTTCTATGCGCATGTATGGCGAAGGTGGCACCTCGCTCTATGGCGATGAGGACATCCCCAACTTCTCGATGATTACCAGTGGTGCTACCGAAGGTGGCGTAGGTCAGTTCGATGCCGTTACCCTGCGCAAGATGCTCACTGGTAAGAGTGTGCGTGTTAGCCCTTCTGTTGGCACCAAGGGACAGAGCATCAGCGGTAGTGCTTCGTTGAAGGATATGGAGACCATGTTCCAGCTCTCGTATCTCTACTTCACCCAGCCACGCCGCGATGAGGCAGCTTTTGCCAGTCTGATGAACCGTCAGCGTGCGTTCCTGGCCAACCGTAATGCCTCACCTAAGGTAGATTACAACGACTCTATCCGTGCCGTGCTCTATGGCCATCATCCCCGTGTGGCTCCCGTGGTACAGTCAACACTCGATAAGATCAGCTACGACCGCATCCTTGAGATTTACAAGGAGCGATTCAGCGATGCCGCTAATTTCAAGACCGTGATTATCGGAAACTTCGACGAACAGCAGTTACGCCAGTACCTCTGTCAGTATCTGGCCGCCCTGCCTGCTACTGGCAAGCACGAACAGACCAACCAGGCCAACGTACCACAGATTGTGGATGGACAGCAGGTGGTAAAGTTCACCAAAAAGATGGCTACACCATTGGCTAATGT
This sequence comes from Prevotella sp. khp1, assembly GCF_900102205.1. Classification (NCBI taxonomy): domain Bacteria; kingdom Pseudomonadati; phylum Bacteroidota; class Bacteroidia; order Bacteroidales; family Prevotellaceae; genus Prevotella; species Prevotella sp. khp1. Next base: position 18,883 of record NZ_FNJZ01000006.1, on the reverse strand, counting down.
CAGCATCTACCTGACCGCAGATGTAGATTTCACCCCAAAGAGCGATCTCGAGCTCGACTTCCTGAAGCGTTGTCTTTCTATCGCCTATACCGACTCTGTTCGTGAGGAGAAGGGCGGTACTTATGGTGTAAGTGTAGATTTCGACCTGGATAAGGACGAGCATCCTAATGCCACCTTGAAGATTGCCTACAATGCCGATCCCAGTCGCTATGACGAGTTGAATCCAATCATCTACCAGCAGCTGCAGAACATCGCCAACAACGGTCCTGCTGCCACATCGCTGAAGAAGGTGAAGGAGTATCTCACCAAGCAGTATGCCCAGATGGCTATCACCAACGATTACTGGAGTTACATTATCTGGCACGAGCTGGACGATGATACCGACTTCGACCGCGACTACTGCAAACTGGTTAACGAGGTAACCGCTGCCGACGTACAGCGTATGGCCCAGAAGATTCTGGCAGCCAAACGCCGCATCGAAATAACAATGCTATCGGAATAAAAAAAATGGGTGACCAAACGGTCACCCACTTTTTATTAACAAACAACTTAAAGTGGATAATCTTCGAATGCATAAAGCACTGTCGAGAGATAGCGCTCGCCAGTATCAGGCAGCAGCACTACTATCTTCTTACCCTTATTCTCAGGACGCTTAGCCACCTCGGTAGCAGCATAGAGGGCTGCACCTGCCGAGATACCTACCAGCAGACCTTCCTGCTGAGCAATCTCACGACCTGTACGGATAGCAGCGTCGTTCTCTACATCAAACACCTCGTCGATAACAGTTGCATCGTAGGTCTTGGGAATGAAACCTGCACCGATACCCTGAATCTTGTGAGGACCGCTCTGACCGCCGTTCAGTACAGGGCTCGACTTGGGCTCTACAGCAATAATTTTCACGTTTGGATTCTGCTCCTTCAGATACTTACCTGTACCGCTGATAGTACCACCAGTACCAACACCGCCGATAAAGATATCGACCTGTCCATCGGTGTCGCGCCAGATCTCAGGACCTGTGGTAGCATAGTGCTTTGCAGGGTTAGCAGCGTTCTCAAACTGCTGCAGAATCACAGCACCAGGGATAGAGTCGCGCAGTTCCTCAGCAGCGCGGATGGCGCCTGGCATGCCGTCTTTACCAGAAGTGAGTCGTACCTCGGCACCATAGGCTTTCACAAGGTTTCGGCGCTCTACACTCATGGTTTCAGGCATGGTAAGGATCAAATGGTAGCCCTTGACGGCTGATACCAGTGCCAGTCCTACGCCCGTGTTTCCAGAGGTTGGTTCGATAATGGTTGCACCTGGCTTCAAGATACCCTTGGCCTCTGCGTCTTCAATCATCGCCAGTGCGATACGATCTTTTACGCTACCACCAGGATTAAAGAATTCTACCTTGGCAATAACAGGAGTCTCCAGACCCTTTGCCTGTGAAAACTTGTTGAGCTCAAGAAGTGGAGTGTTGCCGACGAGCTCTGTCAGCTGTTTTGCGATTTTACTCATAATCCTTACCTTTTTTATAAAATTAATAACAAATAAATCTCTCTCTTCAATATGATTTTTATCACACTGCAAAGGTACGACGTTTTTTGCAGTCTCACAATCCCTCTTGTGTGGCATTCTATATACCAAACGTTTGGTATATTGTTGAAAAACGGGGATTTTACTCCCCGTTCCCGTTAAATTTGGTCAAAAGCCTGCGACAAGTCGGCAATAATGTCGTCGATATGTTCAGTACCGATACTCAAGCGGATGGTTGATGGCGTGATGTGCTGCTCGGCCAGCTCCTCAGGACTCAGCTGTGAGTGAGTGGTGGTATATGGGTGGATAACCAGACTCTTCACATCGGCCACGTTAGCCAGCAGTGAGAAAATCTGCAGGGCATCGATAAACTTCCAGGCCTCTTCCTGTCCGCCCTTAATCTCAAAGGTGAAGATTGAGGCACCACCCTGTGGGAAGTACTTATTGTACAATGCGTGGTCGTGATGACTTGCCAATGCTGGGTGATTAACCTTAGCCACCTTTGGATGGTTGGCCAGGAAGTCAACAACCTTCAGTGCATTCTCCACGTGGCGCTCTACACGCAGACTCAGTGTCTCAACACCCTGCAGCAGGATAAAGGCATTGAATGGCGACAGTGTAGCACCGGTATCGCGCAGAATCACGGCACGGATACGAGTCACGTAAGCGGCAGCACCTACTGCATCGGCAAATACGATACCATGGTACGATGGATCGGGCTTAGCCAGTGTGGGGAATTTTTCGGGATTAGCCTTCCAGTCGAACTTACCACCATCTACAATCACACCACCCAGTGAGGTTCCGTGTCCACCCAGGAACTTAGTGGCCGAGTGTACTACGATGTCGGCACCATGCTCCAATGGACGGATCAGGTATGGGGTACCGAAGGTGTTATCAACGATGAATGGGATGCCATACTTGTGAGCAACAGCAGCCACACCCTCAAGGTCGAGCACATCGCTGTTAGGGTTGCCGAAGGTCTCGGCATATACTACCTTTGTGTTGGGCTTGATGGCAGCCTCGAGCGCAGCCAGATCGTTTACATTCACGATGGTATTGGTAATGCCCTGGGTAGCCAGTGTATGGGTAATGAGGTTGTAAGAACCACCATACAGGTTATCAGCAGCTACGATATGGTCACCTGCCTGCACAATGTTCTGCAGAGCGTAAGTAATAGCGGCTGCACCACTGGCAACTGCAAGACCTGCTACTCCACCTTCGAGTGCTGCCACACGATCCTCGAACACACCTTGTGTAGAGTTGGTCAGTCGACCGTAGATATTACCAGCATCGCGAAGTCCGAAACGATCGGCAGCATGCTTTGAGTTGTGGAACACATAGCTTGTGGTCTGATAGATGGGCACGGCACGTGCATCAGTAGCGGGGTCGGCCTGTTCCTGGCCTACATGCAGTTGCAAAGTCTCGAAACGATAATTCTTACTTGTACTCATAACTTTATTCCTTTCTTTTTATTTGATTAAACTTTCTGGGTGCAAAGGTAATAGGTTTAGAAAAATCTACCAAATTTCTTGTTTAATTCAGAAAATATACCTAATTTTGCAGTCGAGAAAGAAAATCTTTCCGTTTAAGAGCTTAAAATAGTATCCAAACAGAATAAAACTCTAAGTTATGGCAGATATCCTGGACGAAACCGACTTGCAGATACTGAAAACACTGCAAAAAAACGCCAAATTGACCACCAAAGAGCTGGCCGATGCCGTTCATTTAACACCAACCCCCGTCTTTGAGCGTCAGAAACGACTCGAAAGACAGGGGTATATTAAAAAGTATGTGGCTATTCTCGATCCCGAGAAATTGGGTCAGGGCTTGCAGGTTTTCTGCAAGGTTAAACTCAAGCAAATTAACCACGAGATTGCCGACTCATTTGTTCGTCGCATCCAGCGCATACCTGAGGTTACCGAATGCTACAACACCTCGGGTGCCTACGACTACCTTTTAAAGGTACGCGCGCGCGATATGAAACAATACCAGGAATTCGTGCTCAACAAACTGGGCGAGATAGAAAGCCTGGCCTCTATCGAGAGCACCTTTGTGATGAGCGAGGTGAAACAAAATTACGGTATCCACATCGGCTGAATATTATTTTTGTCGTAATGTGTTGATGATGGTGTCCAGTTCACCAGCCAACCGCTCATAGTCGTCAAGCTGGAACGGACAAGCACTCAGTTCACGACCCATACCGGCGGGAATAACCTGATAAGCCTGCTCTTCCATCGCCTTACCTTTCTCGGTAAGCGATACTATCTGCTGGCGCTTATCCTCCTTTCCGCGCTGTCGGGTCACTATGCCCAGTTTCTCCATACGCTGCAGCAGCGGCGTAACGGTGTTTGTTTCCAGCAGCAGTCGGCGTGCAATGTCGTTCACAGGTTGGGCGTCCTGCTCCCACAGCACCATCATTACCAGATACTGCGGATAGGTAATACCCAGCTCATTCAGCAGTGGCGTATAAGCCTGAGTTATTAAACGTGTAGCCGTATACAAACGGAAGCAGACTTGATTATCGAGTCGTAATTCTTCGTGCATATTTTTTATTTTTAATTTTCAATTAACCAAGCATGGCCTCAATGTCCTTCTCAAAGTCAGCGGGCTCGGTAGTAGGTGCATAGCGCTTAATGGTATCACCGTCTTTCGAAATCAGGAACTTGGTGAAATTCCACTTAATATCGCTGTCCTTCTCTACGCTCTTGCTGATGGTTTTGAAGAGAGCCTTGGCAGCCTTGGCCTTTAAACCTTTATACTCCTCGGTGGGAGCCTGTGTCTTCAGATACTCAAAAATAGGATCGGCAGCAGCACCATTCACGTCAATCTTCTTCATAATCTGGAAGGTAACGCCGTAGTTCAACTGGCAGAACTCGCTAATCTCGCTGTCGGTACCTGGATCCTGCTCCTTAAACTGGTTGCAGGGGAAACCGATAACCACCAGTCCCAGATCCTTATACTTCTGGTTCAACGCCTCCAATCCTTCGAACTGAGGGGTGAATCCACACTTGCTGGCTGTGTTAACTACCAGCAGCACCTTTCCCTGGAACTCAGAGAAATCAATCTCCTTACCTTTGCTCGTCAGAGCCTTGAAATCATAAATCTTACTCATATCATTATTACAATTATATCGTTTGCGATGCAAAGGTAAGCATAATTATTTATATCGCAAGCGATTTAGTAAAAACTTTAAGAGAGTTTAACTATATATCGCTTGCGATACGTATTTAAAAGTCCTTGATTAGAAGAACTTTACGATATCATCCAGATCGCGTCTGTCGGGGTGTGTGGGCTCTTCGTTTCTGTAGCCCAAGGCAATTACAGCCATCACAGTCTCGTCCTCGGGGATGTCAAACAGCGCTCTCAGTTGGTCGGCATCGCGCATACCCATAATCAGGGTATCGAATCCCATGGCGCGTGCTTTCAATATCAGGTAGCAGTTGCTCAGTCCGTTATCGTAGGCACCCCAGCCTTCGCCTACCTCGTTGGTAGCCTGTCCCTGGAAATAGCCCGATTTCCCGCGCTCAAAGGTCGACACAATCAGTACTGGTGCATCGGCCACGCGATCCTTGTTGGCGCCAATCATCTCCATGGCGGCCTTCAGTTTCTCCTCGCCGATAGCCACATAATACTTCGAAGGCTGCTGGTTAGCCCACGATGGAGCCTCCTGGGTAGCCTTGAGCAGTTCGCGTACTTCGGCCTCCGAGATTTTCTTCGCTGGGTCGTAGCTGCGTACGCTTCTACGGGTGGTTAAAACTTCGTCGAACGATACCGACGTCTCTGTGTTGGTGTTGTCATTATGGCAACTGGTTAAAGCAAGCAGCACTGTGGCTGCACCTATTAAAAACTTTTTTGTCATTGGTTGTTGTTATTTAATGTTGACTATTATTTTCTTCAGATCTTTGTCGGCACTCGAGTTGCCCACCATCACCTCGTACTTGCCAGGCACTACGCGCATGGTGTTGGTTTTCACATCCCAACCCTCGAAACTCTTACGTGGCAGTTCTATACTGATGGTCTTTGCCTCTGCTGCATTCAGGGTTACCTGCTGATAGGCACGCAGCGATTTCTTTGGACCTTCCTTGTCAGCCAGACAACGGATATACACCTGTACAGTTTCTGTACCGGCTGTAGTGCCCATATTCTTTACGCGCACCTGTACCTTATTATTTTTATAGATAGGTTTGGCTATATCGAAAGTGGTGTAGCCCAGACCGAAACCGAATGGGAACAGCGGCTCGCCTTCGTAATAACGGTACGTACGATTCTTCATGGTGTAATCCAGGAAATCGGGCAACTCGTCGGTACTCTTATAGAAGGTAACCGGCAGTTTTCCACTGGGGGCTACCATACCAAACAGTGTAGTAGCCAAGGCAGCACCACCCTGCTCGCCACCATACCACCACTGCAGGATAGCATCACATGTTTCCAGTTCCGGAGCCAGTGCCATGGCCGATCCCGAACAGTTTACAAAAATCACCTTCTTGCCAGCCTTATGCAGCAAAGCCAACAAGTCGCGCTGTGCCTGTGGCAGTTCTATGCTGGTGCGGTCGCCCCCCCTAAAGCCAGGCTCGTTCACACGCATCTCCTCACCCTCCAGGTTAGGCGATATACCACCTACAAATATAATGGTCCGGGTATTGCCTATCTGAGCCAACAGCTCCTCGGCTGTTGGGTTCACACGCCTCTTGATATCGAAGTTCAAGGCACCGTAACCCGTTTCCTGTACATAATCAATCTGAATGCGGTAGTGCTGTCCGGCTTTTACGGCTATCTCCTTCTTACCGCTCTGAATACGCTGACGTGGATTCCAGATGTTCACCAATGTATCGCTATTCACTATCAGGCGCAAGCGGTCGTCGCCGCTAATCTCAAAGCTCAGTGTCTCATCGGCTGTCGGCACCAGTGTACCGTCCAGTCGTGCCGAGCAATTCTCCAGGTTCACGCCAGGTGCAAACACCGTGTTACCGCCATTACTCAGCTGTACGGGCTGCTTACGGTTCACCACCGTTACAGGTGCGCCCTGCATCTCGGTATTATTCCAGTAAGCTATCTGTATGCCGCTATTACCTAACGGATCTTTTATCTGATTGAAGCGACTCTCGAACACCTCGTTTCGTGTCAGCCCGCAGCCTTGAATAAAACGTACCGTGGCATCGGGCGAAAGCGTCTTCGCCATACGGGTGATACCATCCAGTGCCGTCACGGTGTGTGTTGGATAGCCGGCATAGTTACCCCACATCATCACCGAATCGTTGGCATTCGGACCCATCACCACAATATCCTTGTTAGAGCCTGCGCCAGCATTTAACGGATTGCCTAAAGGCAGCACCTTATTTTTATTCTGCAGCAGCACAATGCTCTTCAGTGCCATTTTCAGGGCCAGATCCTTATGTGCCGGCGAAGCCACTACTGTCTCTGGTATCTTGGTCCATGCATTCAGGTCGTCGCTATCCATATCGCCCAACTCAAAACGGGCTATCAACAGTCTGCGCAGACTGCGATCAATATCGGCTTCCTTCACATCTCCACGACGCACAGCCTCAGGCAGATGCTTGTACTCCGAACCGCACTCCACGTCGGTACCAGCCAACACGGCTTTGGCACTGGCTTCGGCCCCATCCTTGGCCACATTATGCCAACGAGGCAGGAAATCACGAATGGCACCACAGTCGCTGGTAATCAGTCCGTCAAAGCCCCATTCGTCACGCAGTATCTGCTGCTCGTAACGGGTCTGCGCACAACAGGCCTGACCGTCGATACGCTGATAGGCACACATCACCTCGGCCACTTTTCCTTCCTGCACTAGTGCCTTAAAGGCAGGCAGATAGGTCTCCCACAAATCACGTTCAGGCAGATTCTCGATATTAAACTCATGACGGTTCCACTCCGGACCGCTATGCACGGCAAAATGCTTGGCACATGCCAGCAGTTTACGATATTTGCTTACGCCCAGGGCCTCGCCGTTGTAGCCTACACCCTGCAAGCCACGCACCACAGCCAGTCCCATCTTAGCCGTCAGGTAAGGGTCCTCGCCATAGGTTTCCTGTCCGCGGCCCCAACGGGGATCACGGAATATATTGATGTTCGGAGTCCAGAACGATAAACTCTGATAGCGTTTGATATCCCCTGTACGCTTGGCTTGCCGGGCTTTTACACGCGCCTCGTCGCTCACAGCCGTAAACACCTGGTGCAACAGCGCATCGTCCCACGAAGCCGCCATAGCCATGGTGATGGGGAATACAGTAGCAAAGCCGTTACGACCGATGCCGTGCAGCGCCTCGTTCCACCACTGGAACTGAGGAATACCCAAACGGGGGATGGCAGGCGATGTATCCATCATCAGACTCACCTTCTCATCGAGCGTCAGTCGGCTCAACAGGTCATCAGCTCGCTGTGCTGCTGACAGGTTCGCATTCTGATACGGCAAACCTTGCGCATCCATCGCTGTAGCGCAGAAACCCACGAATAGGGACATCATCAAAAGTCTCTTCATAACCACTGTTTTTGTTATAGTGGCCACAAAGATAGTAATAATTCTTTAACGCCGCATCATTTGGGCGTTGATTTTAATCTTATTTTTGAAATAATCGGGCGATAGTAGCTGCCTGCTGAATGCGGTTACCCATGCCGATACCGTCGCGCAGATTACCGGCTATAATCAGTCCGGGGTACTGCTGCTGGATAGCCTCCACCGCCTTAAAACGCTCGCCACTATCCACGCCATACTGCGGGATGGCATGCTCATGACGGAAGATACGTATCATGTCGGGCTCTACATTCATAGGATATTTCAACATGCTGTGGAAAGCCTCACGCACCATCGAGCGTATCTCGGCATCACTCTTCTGCAGATAGTCGGTATGTCGGGCGCCACCCATAAAGTATGAGTACAGGGCACCACCCTCGGGCGCACGCTGCACAAAGCAGGCCGATGGGAACAAGATACCCAGCACCTTCTTCTGCTCCTTGCTGGGCACCAAACCGCCAAAGGCCGCATAGTCGATACCGCCTGTGTTCTTAATGCCTACGCACACCTGTATGATAGGTGCATAGTAAAGCTTGCTGATAGGCGCCATCTGCTCCTGCGCCACAAAGGGTAGCAACGACGACAAGGCATAGGCACCCACAGTGGTAATCACATGGTTGCAGTGTATCTCCTCGGTACCGTTGTTATAGCGTATCAGCCATTTGTGCTCGCCATCGGGCATCACCGTTATCGCCTGCGCACCAGTTACAATGTCGATGCCCTCAGCCAGTGCCTCTACCAGATTCTGCAAACCGCCAAAGGCCGAGAACACCTTCTTGGTAGCCAAGCGGTCGCGCTCGCTCTTAGGCTCCTTGGCCTTAGCAATGGCACCACGCACAAAACTGCCGTAGTTAGCCTCTAGGTTATAAAGTTTAGGCAGCGCATAGCGGGTAGTCAGCTTCATCGGATCACCGGCATACACACCCGACACAAACGGATCAACGGCATACTCGTAGAATGAGCGGCCCAGTCGGCGCTGTGCCAGTGCACCTACAGGTTCATCAGGGTCGGTACCCTTCTTACGCCAGGGCTCACCCAGTATACGGAACTTATCCTTCAGTGTAAACAAGGGGGTACTGATAGCTGCTGGCAAACTGGCAGGCAAAGCATGAAACTCACTGCCTTTCCATATCAGTCGGCGCTTCGACGATTCACGGGCTGTCTCCATCTGGCAGCGTCCCTCCAGATCACGGAACAACTCGGTAACCTCGGGAAACGATACCACGCCAGTGTTAGGACCACTCTCGAACGTAAATCCATCCTCGTTGTGCGTAGCTATCTGGCCACCTATGCGGTTCTGCTTTTCAAGCACCAGCACATCGCGGCCCATCTTCTTCAGGTTAAAGGCAGTGCTCAGTCCAGTCAGTCCGGCACCTATCACTACTATATCACGTTTTTGCATTGTTATATCGGTTTTGAGAATTGTTTGTCGTTATGAGCCATCAGTGGGTCGAGTGCAGCAGCCACGCAGCGCACAAACGGGCGCCCACAGGTGTTCACCTCAATATGATCGTCGTCAAAGCGTAACAGTCCGTCGGCCTGCATCTCGCTGAATGTGGTTTCGCTGTAGCCACAGGCCTCGCGCACCTCAGCGGCACTCACACCCAGGTGTGCAGCCACGTCGCTCCAGTTCAGGGTGTAGTTACACATCAGCGTCTCAACCACCTGGCGCACCAGCTTTTCCTGAGGGGTAAGATGATAGCCGCGTGAAATGTAGAGCTGACCGCTGTTCAGGGTTTCGATATACGTGTTGATATCGCGACCGTTCTGGGCGTAGCAGTCGTCCAGCTGACTGATACCCGTTACACCAAAGGCATACACCTGCGCCGTAGTACGACGTGTGCAGTAGCCCTGGAAATTACGGTGCAGCTGTCCCTTGCCAAGCGCCACAGCCAGTTCGTCATCGGGCAGCACAAAATGGTCCAGACCTATGGGCTGATAGCCGGCCGCTGTCAGCACCTCTGTAGCCGCCTCATACATGCCGTTCTTCTCCTGGTTGGCAGGCAGTCCCACCTTATCCAGTATCTGCTGTCGTGGGAACAGCTTTGGCAGATGTGCATACGAGAAAGTAGCCAGTCGGTCAGGTCGCCATGCAGCCGCCTGCTCGATGGTATTACGGAACGAGTCGATAGTTTGCAGGGGCAATCCATACAGGAAGTCGAGATTCACCGTTGCCCCACTCTCGTGCAGCATCTCAAGAATCTCACCCACAGGCATCATCGACTCACGTCGGTTCACCACCTTCAGCACTTCGGGGCGCAAGTCCTGCACACCCAGACTATAGCGTGTAAAACCGCATGCAGTAAGCTGCTGCCAGTCGTTGGCATCCAGATAACCGGGATGGCACTCGATGGCAATCTCGGGGCGCTCAATGGTAGGCGCTATCGATAACAGGTGCTCGTTCAGCTCCTTAATCATGGCAATGGGCAATGCCGTAGGACTGCCGCCGCCATAGTGTATCTGCGAAATCTGTCGACCATTGCTGATATGCTTAGCCACCAGGTCGATCTCCTTGTGCAGAGCCTCAACATACGCCTTTACCACCTCGGGCTTGGCCTGAGGATACGAGTTGCAGCCGCAGTAATGGCACAAGTGCCTGCAAAAGGGAATATGCAGGTAGAATGATATCTGGTTCTGTCGGGCCTCGTTACTCTGATCAACCATCATCAGATAGTCGGCCTCGGTAAAGTTACTAAAGTAATTTGCCGGTGGATAGCTGGTGTATCTCGGTACCGGACGGTTATACTTCTCTATAATGTCTGTTTGCATGGGTGCAAAGGTACTACATTCCGCCGGCCCTCACAATCCCTATTTATATGGATTTACAGTTTAAAATGACTTTTACGGTATTGCTGGGGCGTCATACCCGAGTTTTTCTTGAAAATGCGGTTAAAGTACGAGTAGTCGTCGTAGCCTAACGCGTCGGCTATACGGTTCACGGCCATGTTGGTGGTTACCAGTGTCAGCTCGGCCTTCTCCAGCTTGCGCTTGGTAATAAAGGCATTGGGTGTTTCGCCTGTTTCGTGCTTAAACACGCGTATGAAATGATCCTTCGACATGCAGGCCTTTTCGGCCAGCTGTTCTATGTCGAGCCTTTCGCCGATGTGCTTGCGTATATAGGCCAGCGTCAGATGTATACGGTCGTCCTTCACATCGGCCTTAGGCGTGGCATACTTCAGGAATCGCGACATCAGGATGTACAGGATACCACGACTCTCTACCTTATCGCAGAACGGACGGCGCTGGTTCAGTTCCAGGTTACTAATCAGCGTCTGGTGGTTGTCGTACGCTTCAGGGTCCGACTGCTGAAGCTTCAGGAATGGGTTGATAAAGCACAGTCGCCTTACCAGTTCCAGATCGCCCGGAGCCGCCTTTACCTCCACGGGATAGTCCCATTGGTCCAGTATGCTCATATCGCTGTGCATATCCTCGTATATATGTATATAATAATGTGAGAACGGTGCATCGCAGATATAGCTATGCATGGTATAGGCTGGTATAAAATACAGATGGTTAGGTATCAGCGTGTAAACACCCGACGGCATCTCAACCTGCGCCGTACCATCGGTAACGTAATACAAGCGCGCAAACGGACTGCGCACATTTTTCCAGTTCCAGTCGGCCATGTGGTCGGCCAGTCCTACGTTCAGGGTCAGTAAGTGAAGTTTGTCTATAGGATAGTTCATAACCAAGTGTTTATAGTGTTTCGTTTACAAAGTAACAACATTTATTTTAAATATACAACAAATTTCAAGTTTTTTTCAGTGCCGATTCGAAAACTAACTATAAAATATCGATAAAGTGCTATAAATCTGAAACAAAATTAACTTTTTTACCATTCTGCCGTCGATTTTCTCTAAAAAAACGCGTTTGTTGATTGGTGTATTTAAAATTATTCCTTAACTTTGCGCCGACAAAAAAGAAAACTACGATAATGGACGAGAAAATTTCAGGTTACAAATGCAAGACTTACAGCATGCCCGTAAAAAGGTATTGCCAAACCATGGATCTTAAAAACGATCCTGAGCTGATAGCCAAGTACAAGGAGGCGCACGACCGCCTGCATGCCTGGCCCGAAATCTTAGCAGGTATCCGTGAGGTGGGCATCCTCGAGATGGAACTCTACATCCTGGATAACCGTTTGTTCATGATTGTAGAAACCCCACTGGATTTTGATTGGGACAGCGCCATGGCCCGACTGGCCACCCTGCCCCGCCAGGCCGAATGGGAAGATTACGTAGCCATGTTCCAGGCCTGCAAGCCAGGCAGTACTTCCGACGAGAAGTGGCGCATGATGGACCGCATGTTTTATCTTTATGATCATGAATAACTATCCTAAAATTGGTATTCGCCCCACCATCGACGGTCGTCAAGGGGGCGTTCGCGAAAGCCTCGAACAAAAAACAATGGCTTTAGCAAAGGCTGTAGCCCAGCTCATCAGTTCAAACTTGCGTAATGGCGACGGCTCGCCTGTTGAGTGCGTGATTGCCGACACTACCATCGGTCGTGTGGCCGAGAGTGCTGCCTGCGCCCAGAAGTTCGAACGTGAGGGTGTTGGTGCCACCATCACCGTTACATCGTGCTGGTGCTACGGTTCAGAAACCATGGACATGAATCCCCACTACCCCAAGGCTGTTTGGGGCTTTAACGGCACCGAGCGTCCAGGCGCTGTGTATCTGGCTGCCGTACTGGCCGCCCACGCCCAGAAGGGACTGCCTGCCTTTGGCATCTATGGACACGATGTACAGGACCTCGGCGACAACACCATCCCCGCCGATGTAGCCGAGAAACTGCTGCGCTTTGCACGTGCCGCACAGGCCGTAGCCACCATGAAGGGCAAGAGCTACCTCTCATTAGGTAATACCTGCATGGGTATTGCCGGCAGTATCGTTAACGCCGATTTCCTGCAGCAGTATCTGGGCATGCGCACCGAGTACGTATCACTGGTCGAGATTCTGCGCCGTGTTGATTTCGGCATCTTCGATCCCGATGAGTTCAACAAGGCCATGCAGTGGGTAGAGAAATACTGCAAGCCCCAGGAGGGCCACGATTATAACGAGGACCGCCCCCTGTTCCCCGGCACACCTATGACCACCTTCAACGGTAAAGGCAAGGGCAAGAACCGCCAGGAAAAGGATGCCGACTGGGAGTTCACCGTTAAGACCATGATGATTATCCGCGACCTGATGCACGGCAACCCACGCCTGCTGGAGATGGGCTATAAGGAAGAGGCACTGGGCCACAACGCCATCTTTGGCGGTGTACAGGGCCAGCGCCAGTGGACCGATTACAAGCCCAACTTCGACTTCCCTGAGTCGATGCTCTGTACCTCGTTCGACTGGAACGGCCGTCGCGAAGCCGATGTGCTGGCCACCGAGAACGATTTCCTCAACGGCATGTCGATGCTGTTCGGCCACCTGCTCACCAACCGTGGTGTGATGTTTTCCGACATCCGCACCTACTGGAGCCCCGAGGCTGTAGAGCGTGTGGCAGGCCATCGCCCTGAGGGACAGGCTGCTGGTGGATTCATCCACCTTATCAACAGCGGTGCCACCACACTCGATGCCACAGGCGCCATGACAGATGCTAACGGAAAGCCCACCATGAAGGAGTTCTGGAATATGACCGATGCCGACGTAGAGGCCTGCCTGAAGGCTACCAGCTGGATGCCAGCCGATCGCGACTACTTCCGTGGTGGCGGCTACAGTTCGCACTTCGTTACCAAGGGTGGCATGCCCATGACCATGATTCGCATAAATATGGTACAAGGCTTAGGTCCTGTGCTGCAGCTGGCCGAAGGCTGGACTGTAGAACTGGATGCCGAAACCCACAACATACTCGACAAGCGTACCGATCCCACCTGGCCTACCACCTGGTTTGTGCCACGACTCGACGCTACCAAGGATTGCTTTAAGGATGTGTACAGCGTGATGAACTGCTGGGGCGCCAACCACGGTGCCATCGCCTACGGCCATATCGGTGCCGACCTGCTCACACTCTGCTCTATCCTGCGCATACCCGTATGCATGCACAACATAGCCGACAAGGACATCTTCCGTCCTGCTGCCTGGAATGCCTTTGGCATGGACAAGGAGGGCGCCGACTACCGTGCCTGCAAGAATTTTGGTCCGATATATAAATAACAATTCTTACTTACGTTTACTAACAATTAATGACAACAAGAGAACTACTATTTACGTTCATGGCAGTCGGCGCCTCGCTGACTGCCTTTGCACAAGATTACGAGGTACCCGTATAACGAAATAAACCTGCTAACAACTAAATTCGCCCTTATAAAAGGGCAAACGGTGCAGCTCGTGAGAGTTGCACCGCTTTCATTTCACACGATTTCTTCGACGAGCGAAGCGCTTACGCGATTTGAGCGCCTGCGGCAGTTGCACCTACCGCACCTAACAAGGCGGTGATTACTGCCACCACGATCTTCGCAATCGTCCTCCAGTTCTTCATCATAATTCCTCCTTTCTTAATTTTTACATTATTACATTTTTACATTTTAATAAGGCTGGGGCCGAAGCCCCAAACCTTAATCCCCGATGGGCTCGTGGCTGCCACCGCCGTTACCACCGTTGCTTGGCTGGGTGCTGCCACCATTGCCACCACCATTGCTACCGCTGTTAGCGGGCTTAGTGGTGTCGACATCGTTCTTTGGCGCCTCCTGCACACTGCAACCAGTGATGAAGGTCTTCTGACGCAGACCACTGCCATCGGTCTTTACCTCGGGCTGAAACAGCACGTGCAAGCCCTTGATGTTCTTGCTGATGCTGAAGTCAGCAGCGCTGTCAGCGCCCTCACCACGGATACCGATCTTAAACGATCCAAAGCCATTCAGCTTCACACGCTTAGAATCCTGTAACTGGTCGGCCATCGTCTCGATGAGCTCAGAGATCACAGCCACGATATCCGCCTTTTTCAAGGTACAGTTACGCTGCATGATGGTGGCCAGCTGCTCCGTATCCACGGTCTGGGTAATCACGGCACGTGGGTACCACTTGCCATAGCCCTTGGCTTTAGGTGATGTCACCTTCGACAATCTGTAAAATACAGACATATTGCTCCTCCTTTCTTTACTCGGGATTCACATCCCTACTGTGTTAAATACTCTGACTTATCGTCAGGCTCAGGACTTTCCTGAACACGTTGCAAAGGTACTACTTTTTTCGCCCTATTCCAAAGTTTTTGCCTTTTGGCAGTTAGCCAAAATCATGCTGGGTTCCCCAGCCTTTGTACTATTCTTCATTCCTCCAAATAATTATGCGGAAAAATGATGTTTCAGATAAATTTCCTATATTTGCAGCCGAGATTTGAACATTTTGTAACGGAGATTTGAACATTTTGTAATCAAGAATTGAACATTAAACCGATGGTATACCATTCAAAGAATTCTTCCATATGAAAATAGAGGATTTGTTATAGCAAGACTATGTTTAAATAAAAATCGCGGGGCGGTCCCCCGAGCTGTCAGGAACCTGTCCCATGGCAGATCAGAATAGGTCACTTTCGCCTTTAATCAGCTGATCACTCGCTGTCCACATGGCACTTGCCTTGACGTAGTTTTTCAAGGCGTGGATTCGGAGTGCCTTGATAATAACGATTCTTGTCGAAGGCAAATGAGCAGGAGTTTACATAATCATAACCACAAATAAATGTAGCTATATCAACTCCTGTAATCAATGAGTCTCGATAATACACATGGTCACCGTCACATGAATAACAGGCATCCTTGTTGTTATTCGATACATGATTCTCTGATACATAATGAGACGGGAATATCCTGAATGTCAAAGGGTTGGCTCCTGTCAAAAGGCGATTCTCGTAATAAACTCTATTCCTGTCAGCATACCAGTCACGATAACGCTCAACCCGATGAATAGTTGCAAAGTCACAATCAGCAGGCATAGCCATAAGTTCTGAATTATATACAGTAGTGCCATCAGTGTGGAATGCTTCGTTCAATCCCTCATTCATATTCTTATGTCTTAACGATTTAAGGTCTCGTATAGACGTGCCACTAGCCTGATAATATACGCGATTCTTGTCTTGTGCAAAGTGTTGTTCGCCCTCCAATACTCTGAAAGTTTTCGGATCAGCCCCTTCAACTATTTGATTCTCGTAGTAAACACATTTAGAATCCTTAGCATAGCGGAAGCTTAGAGCTTTAAATGTTGCATAATCGCCGATAGGAATATTATTTTCCCCAATGCTAGCATCTAATCCTAGATAATAGACATTCTTGCAATCTATAGCCCAACTGCCATCTATTTCCTTAAAACTGCTCACGTCTGCTACGTGAAGTGGAGATGTGCCATGGTAGTAATCATGGGCATCGTGTGCAAGAGAGAGAGAAAAACTAAAATCGTTTTTGTTTTCGGGAGCAACAAATGTTGCAGGATCAGCACCTGGGATAGTATCGTTATTATACCATACATATCTATTGTCTGCAGAATAGTTTTCGTTTAATACACGGAAAGACGAAGGGTCTGCCAAATTTAGAATTTCATTGTGATAATATACATGGTTTACGTCTTTTGAATATGCTTCATTTAGACGTACGAATGTTGACGAGTCGTAACCTTCTGGTTTCTCAGCAGCAAATTCGCTCGAAGCAATTTTGATAAATAAAGATATAACAACAATAGGAATCAATGGACATAAGAAGAACAGCCAAGAAGCCTTCAAACGCCTGAACGCCCACAAACAAAACCTCATTAATGGAAACAGGTAGATGGGATAAAGTAATATGGTGAAAAATATACCATAACGGCAGGTCTCATCAACTGTCGAGCGGAATGGTGCATCAAAGAGGAATAGTGAACCAAAGAATAATAAAGGCCATATCAAAAGCGATATAACCATGAGCCAGAAGAATATCTTCTGAAGAACCGTTGGCTGCCCTCCCAAAATGCGAGCTATCAGTCCACGATCTTTAATCGCCTCCTCCAAGTTTTTATTATCTTTTGTCATACAATTCTGGTAGGTTTATTATTTCTGCTTTCTGAACAACTGGAGACCGTAGTACCTGACATCGGTAATGACACTATCTCTGATACAAATGCCTTCAAGTATTAGCATCAGTGAGTCGTTGCGATAGGTAAGCAGTGGTTCTGGATGGCGCAGAAGCGATCTGTCCTGACTGACAATCTTTTGGATAGGATATTCGAGTACGGTGTCCTTATTCAGGGTGACAATGACCGTCGTGTCATTATAGTTGCATTGGTAAGCTTTTGAGGGTAGCATAATTGTGTATTCGCCTAACTCAACAGAATTTCTCCTGCTATACGAGTCGTAATCACTATAATCGCGATCCTTTGCCTTGGCATAGCTGAAGCTATACTCCGAATGCGACCATTTGCCGTATTTAGCTTCGAACTCCTTGTCGCCGATTCCATCGCGTACATACTTGATAACACTGCTTACATCCTTATATCGCTCGCACATCATACTGTCTTGCTTGATACTCCAGGTGTCAATATCGTCGTTCAGCTTGCCCGTCTTGGCGTCAGTAAGTTTCAGTTCGCTGATAAGCTCAGTGAGTCGCTGCTTCTGGCAATGCAGACCAATGCTTTTGGCAGATATACCAGGAATGTAAGTAAAGAGGATGATAGCTGCGCCGAAGATGAGCGCCATAAGTTGATAACGACGAGTGCGCTTGTGGAGCAGCATCAGCACAAATAGCGTCATCAGCACACCTGCCACCATCAGATAGAAACGACTCTCGGTGAAACTATACAGACGGATACGGTAGATAGAGCCAATCCAGTACATGATGAGTGGAGGGATGGCAATAAAAGAGAATCGATTGTAAAACCAGTCGTAATATCGATGACTGAGTATGGACTGGGCCACACGACCTATCAATGCCACCGTAATAAATCCCATCACCATCCAAGCTACCCCACCCTTGGGCAAATCCCACACGAATACAATCTTTATGAAATAGGTATACAGAATGACGGTATAGATAATGACAGCTGGCGAGAGGATGAAATTGAGGATGATTCGCAGTATCTTGAAGGGCTCTTCAACAACATCCTCGTTCTGCCGAACCAGTGTACAGCATATTTGCGAAGCCAGCACCAAGAATACGAACTGGGCGATATGCTCGTAGAAATATTGGGGCTCGTCGATGCCAAAAATATAGAAGAAAGATGCACAAATAGCCAACACCGCCATATAAAGGAGACCTGATATGAGCAGACCGAAAAATATCTGTGTAGCCATATGCAGCGCATGAGCCGCAAACGAGCGGTTGTCCAATTCTCTATTGCCGATAATGAGCAGAATGGCAGCCAAGACATAAGTAAACGTGAACCCGTATGTCCAGAGGAACGGCTTCAAGTCGAGCATCATCAGGGGCAGGAATATGAAGAACGAGCCATAGTAAGCCCAACGATTAACGCGATGGAGCCACAATGTCAACGCCATTAGCGGAACAAAGAACCAGAGAATGTCACCATTTACTGCACTTTCATACTCTGCCGTCTTCTCATTCCATACGTGCGTCTCAGTATTCCAAACGGCAATGATAAAGAATGCTAATCCCAAGACGAACTCTACAGGGAATCCGCGTGGACTAAGCAACAACTGCTGCAATAATGATTTCAGTTTTGTACTCATATACAATGTTAGGTTATTATCAGTTTTTTAAATTCTGCCGACAAAGATACTGACTTATTTCTATTCCGCCAAATATTTTGCGAGAAATTATCACTTAAACACTATCATGTCGGCCAGTTGCAGGAAGTAATCGTTGCTCCAGATGTCGAGTTCGCGCTTGTCGATGATGTAAGGGATAACATCGGCTTTTACTACATCAATGTC
>NZ_FNJZ01000003.1:0-447533 GCF_900102205.1 Prevotella sp. khp1 | reverse complement strand
TCTAAATACAACATAGAGCATTAATCCGACTTTCGCCGGGCTATTCTCTACTATAGGGAAGGTTGGATACGCGTTACTCACCCGTGCGCCGGTCGCCAGCATCAAAAGCAAGCTTTCGATCTGCTGCCCCTCGACTTGCATGTGTTAAGCCTGTAGCTAGCGTTCATCCTGAGCCAGGATCAAACTCTTCATTGTAAAAATTTGTTTGTTTCTCCTATTATAAAATAGAAGTATATCTGTCTCAGAACAACTATCCAAATTCAAGAAATTGAAACGGTTTGTTCATTTACCCAAGAGCATTTCTGCTCTTGCTTCTTGTACTACTTCTGTTTATGTAAATCTTTCAAAGAACTCTTTCTTTTAGTGCTTGTCAGGTGGTGTTCCTGATTTGCGGGTGCAAAGGTACAACAAATTTCAATACCAACCAAACATTTTCCAAAAAAAATTCCCAAAAACATGAAAGTTTTCGGGAATGTTTACAATCTCTGTATTACACCTTATATATAATATATAGGCAAATACGAAATTCTATATTTTTGAGGTTTTTATTCAAAAATCTCCTCGATGTCGTTTTCGCCACCAGAATCGTCGGTCTCGCCGCCACCCATCGGACAAGGATCGAAACCGGCGGGAACATCAAACACCTCGTCCTGGTGATATCCTAAGCGGGCATTTTTATAAACCTGCTGCATGTAGAGTGCGAAAATGGGCAGTGCACCCGAGGCTCCCTGACCCATGGCCATAGAGTTGAAGTGGATATCACGATCGTCGCCACCTACCCAGCAGGCGTTAACCAATGTGGGGGTAAGACCTACGAACCAGGCATCGCTATTATTATTGGTGGTACCTGTTTTACCTGCCAGCTGACCGGTGAGGTTATACTTGAAGCGCAGACGACTGGCGGTACCGCCATCAACTACATTGCGCAGCATATATATCATCTTATGTGCACTCTCCTCGCTAATCACCTCGTTCAAACGGGGCTGGAACTGGGCAATCACATTACCCTCGCTGTCCTCGATCTTAGTTACGAACATGCACGCAGCGCGGATACCATGGTTAACAAATGCGGTATAAGCACTGGCCATCTCGCCTACACTGATGTCGCAAGGACCCAGACAGAGGGCCATCGAAGGATGGATATCGGGGTTGCGGATACCGTACTCGTGAAGCAGATCGACGAAGGCACGGGGATTGAGCTTACTCATGAGGTAGGCCGAAATCCAGTTGTTTGACTGCTGCAAGCCCCACTTCAGGGTTACCATCTCGCCGTAGCGGGCCTTACTACCGTTGCGTGGCGTCCACGACTGACCGGCCACGATGTAGGTCTGCTGTACGTTAGGCGCCTCGTCGCAAGGGGTAAAACCATTCTCCATGGCGAGCGAGTACAGATAGGGTTTGATGGTAGAACCAACCTGGCGGCGACCTTCCATCACCATATCGTAAGCAAAGTGCTCGTAGTTAAGACCACCCACGTAGGCCTTTACATAACCATTCTGTGGACACATGCTGATGAAGCCAGTACGCAGGAATGATTTGTAATATTTTATCGAATCGAGTGGCGTCATAATGGTATCCACCTCGCCGTGGTAAGTGAAGACCGACATCTTGGTCTTGGTACGGAACGAACGGTAGATCTCGTCCTCGGTTGCCCCACTCTCCTTGAGCACACGATAGCGCTCGCACTGACGGATAGAACGATTCAGAATCTGCTCTACCTGGGCAGCGGTGAGGTTGGCCGAATAAGGGGCATTCTTCTTTGACTGCATCTCCTTATCGAAGGCGGGCTGCAGGAACTTTACCACGTGCTGGTAGGCAGCTTTTTCGGCATACTCCTGCATGCGCGAATCGATGGTGGTGTAAACCTTCAGGCCATCGGTATAGATGTTATAATTCTCGCCATCGCGCTTCTTGTTTTTGTTACACCAACCGAACAAAGGGTCTGTCTCCCAGTTAATTGAGTCGGTGACGAACTTGGCCATATTCCACGAAGGATAGTTGGCACGGACGGGTTTTTTGGCGGTCATGTACTGGCGCAGGTACTCACGGAAATACTGTGCCAGACCTTCCTTATGGTCGGCCACATGGAACTTGAGAGTGAGTGGCTGGGTGCTGAGCGAATCGTAGGCTTCGGGGGTAAGGTAGCCGGCCTTTACCATCTGACCGAGCACCACGTTACGACGGTCGCGACTGCGCTCGGGATTGCGTACGGGGTTGAAGTAAGAAGGGTTCTTACACAGGCCCACGAGTGTGGCCGACTCGGTAACGCTCAGGTCTTTTGGCTCCTTGCTAAAATAGGTGTTGGCAGCTGTCTTGATGCCCACCGCATTGTGCAGAAAGTCAAAATAATTCAAGTACATGGTAATAATCTCGTCCTTGGTGTAGGTACGCTCCAGTTTGACGGCTATCACCCACTCGATGGGTTTCTGCAGCAGGCGCTCGACGGTGGAGTGAGCCTGTTCGGAATACAACTGCTTGGCCAGCTGCTGGGTGATGGTGGATCCACCACCGGCACTCTTCTGACCTAAGATACCTCTTTTTACTATCGCGCGCGCGAGGGCGATGAAATCCACGCCCGAATGATCGTAGAAGCGCACATCCTCGGTAGCCACCAATGCCTGAATGAGTGATGGAGCGATTTTATTGTAATCTACCATCACACGATTTTCACGATTATAATTCCAGGTGCCCAACAGCTGGCCATCGGCAGAATAAATCTGGGTGGCGAAGCGACTGATGGGGTTCTGAAGGTCTTCGATAGGTGGCATATAACCAATCCAACCCTTATCGATGGCGTAAAAAGCACCGGCCGTGGCCAGGATGGTTAATGTCAATAATGTCCATAGAAAATAGACAAATAGCTTTCTCATATCCTCTTTTTAGTTACTTTTTGGTGCAAAATTACTATTTTCTTTCAAAATACGGCACGGAAATCAGAAATATTGTGTAATTTTGCGCCGAGAAAATTAAATTATTGATGAAAAAGCATAATTTTGTAACAATTGCCGATCTCACTCGAGAGAAGATCCTCTACATGATTGAGATGGCGCAAGAGTTCGAGAAGCACCCCAATCGTGAGTTGCTGAAGGGCAAAGTTGTGGCAACCCTTTTCTTCGAACCCTCAACCCGAACCCGACTTAGTTTTGAAACAGCAGCTAACCGTCTGGGTGCCCGTGTTATCGGATTTGCCGATCCGAAGATTACCAGCGGCACCAAGGGCGAGACACTGAAGGACACCATCCTGATGGTATCGAACTACGCCGACGTGATTGTGATGCGCCATTATATCGAAGGCGCCGCCCAGTATGCTTCGGAGGTAGCCCCAGTGCCCATCGTGAATGCCGGCGACGGCGCACATCAGCACCCCTCGCAGTGTATGCTTGACCTCTACTCGATCTACAAGACGCAGGGCACGCTGGAGAATCTGAACATCTATCTGGTGGGCGACCTGAAATACGGACGAACGGTACACTCGCTGATTATGGCCATGAGGCACTTCAACCCCACCTTCCACTTTGTGGCGCCGAAGGAACTGGCCATGCCGAAGGAATACAAGATTTATTGCGACGAACACGGCATTAAGTATCAGGAGCACACGGCGTTTAACGAGAAGGTGATAGCCGATGCCGACATATTATATATGACGCGCGTGCAAAAAGAAAGATTCAGCGACCTGATGGAATACGAACGCGTAAAGAACGTATATGTGCTGAACAACGACCTGCTGAAAAACGCCAAACCTAACATGAAGATATTGCACCCGCTGCCACGCGTAAACGAGATTGCCTACGAGGTGGACGACAACCCACATGCTTACTACATACAACAGGCCGGTAACGGACTGTTTGCCCGCGAGGCCATCTTCTGCGATGTGCTGGGAATTACACTCGACGAAGTTAAAACAGATAAAACTATTATTCATTGAACATTGAACATTGAACATTATGAATAAGAAGGAGCGATTGGTTGCCGCGATTGAGAACGGCACTGTGATTGATCATATTCCAACCGACAAGACATACCAGGTGGCCAGCTTGCTGGGACTGTTTACACTGAAAACACCTGTTACCATCGGTTTTAACTATCCCTCGAAAAAGGTGGGCTCGAAAGGTATCATCAAGGTGAGCGATAAGTTCTTTACCGACGACGAGGTGTCGCGCCTCTCGGTAGTTGCACCTAACGTGATACTGAGCATTATACGCGACTACGAGGTGGTTGAGAAGCGCAGTGTGGTTACACCATCGGAGATTAAGGGCATTGTGAAGTGTAATAACCCCAAGTGTATTACCAACAATGAGCCGATGAAGACCCACTTCCACGTTGAGAACGGCATTCTGACTTGTCACTACTGCGAGAAGGAGCAGGATATCAACAAAGTGGAACTGTGCTAACATTGAACATTGAGCATTGAACATTGAACATTGAACATTTTTTCCCCAATAAACAAAACAATGAACAGAGACAACACAATCTTCGAGTTGATTGAGAAAGAGCATCAGCGCCAGCTGAAAGGCATTGAGCTGATTGCAAGTGAAAACTTCGTAAGCGACCAGGTGATGGAAGCCATGGGATCTTACCTGACTAACAAGTACGCCGAGGGTTATCCTGGACACCGTTACTATGGTGGTTGCCAGGTGGTTGACGAGGTTGAGCAGTTGGCTATCGACCGCGTTTGCAAGCTTTTCGGTGCTGAGTACGCTAACGTACAGCCTCACTCAGGTGCTCAGGCTAACGCTGCCGTACTGCTGGCCGTACTGAAGCCAGGCGACACATTCATGGGATTGAACCTGGATCACGGTGGTCACCTGTCGCACGGATCACGCGTAAACACATCTGGTTTGATCTACAACCCCATCGGTTACAACCTGAATAAGGAGACCGGTCGCGTAGATTACGACGAGATGGAGCAGCTGGCACTGGAGCACAAGCCAAAGCTGATTATCGGTGGTGGTAGTGCCTACAGCCGCGAGTGGGACTACAAGCGCATGCGTGAGATTGCCGACAAGGTTGGCGCACTGCTGATGATCGACATGGCTCACCCTGCAGGACTGATTGCAGCCGGACTGCTGGAGAACCCTGTGAAGTACGCTCACATCGTAACATCAACAACCCACAAGACTCTGCGTGGTCCTCGTGGTGGTATCATCCTGATGGGTAAGGACTTTGAGAATCCTTGGGGCCTGAAGACACCAAAGGGTGTAACCAAGATGATGAGTCAGTTGCTGAACTCAGCCGTATTCCCCGGACAGCAGGGTGGTCCTCTGGAGCACGTGATCGCTGCCAAGGCTGTGGCTTTCGGCGAGGCTCTGCAGCCTGAGTTCAAGGAGTGGGCTAAGCAGGTACAGAAGAACGCTAAGGTACTGGCCGACGAGCTGGTTAAGCGTGGCTTCGGAATCGTTAGCGGTGGTACCGACAACCACTCAATGCTGGTTGACCTGCGCTCTAAGTATCCTGAGCTGACTGGTAAGGTAGCTGAGAACGCTCTGGTTGCTGCCGACATTACCGTTAACAAGAACATGGTTCCATTCGACAGCCGCAGCGCTTTCCAGACTTCTGGTATCCGTCTGGGTACACCTGCCATCACCACACGTGGTGCTAAGGAGGACCTGATGGTTCAGATTGCAGCCTGGATTGAGGAGGTACTGAACGATCCTGAGAACCCAGAGGTTATCGCAAGCGTTCGCGCCCGCGTTAACGAGAAGATGAAGGATTATCCTTTGTTCGCTTATTAATAAATAAAAGCCCCAGCCGATTGGCTGGGGTTTTTATTTGTTTTATTTCAAATTATCATTGAAATGATTGATGGCCTGGCGGTACAGGTGGTTGCGGGTGTTACCACCCGAGATGCCGTGATTGCGGTTGGTATATACTAACTGACGGAAATCCTTATCGGCCTGTACCAATGCCTCTACGTATTCGGCGGTGTTCTGATAGTGAACGTTGTCGTCGGCCAAACCATGGCAGATGAGCAGCGCACCATGCAGGTTGTTGGCACGGGCGATGGGGTTAACCTCGTCGTAGCCGCTGGCATTCTCCTTAGGTGTACGCATGTAACGCTCGGTATAGATAGAGTCGTAATAACGCCAGCAGGTAGGAGGCGCGATGGCCACACCGGCACGGAACACAGGGCGACCCTCGGACATCGACATGAGGGTGTTCCAGCCACCATAGCTCCAACCCCAGATGCCGATACGATCCTTATCTACATAACTCTGATTACCCAGCCAAAGGGCTGTCTCTACCTGGTCGCGAGCCTCGAGCTCGCCCAGGCGCAGGTAGGTACACTTCTCGAATTCGGCACCACGACCGCCGGTACCACGGTTATCAACGCACACGCAGATATAACCCTGCTGACACAGATACTGCTCGAGGATGGCACCATTGCCAGCCATGCCCAGGCCCCACTGGTTGAGCACCTGCTGCGAGCCAGGACCGCCGTACTGATACATGATGACGGGATACTGCTTGTTGGCATCGAAGTTGGCGGGCTTAACCATATAACCGTTCAGCTGCACGCCCTCGCTGGTGGTAAAAGTAAACATCTGCTTCTGGCCCAGCTCGTAATCGGCCAACTTTGCCTTGAGCTCGTGGTTGTCGATAAGTGTGGTGAGCTTTTTGCCGTTATTCTGGCAGATGGTGTACTGGGCGGGATTGTTGATATCGCTCCAGATATTGATAAAGTACTTGAAGTTCTTGCTGAAAATGGCGTTGCTGACACCCGACTTAGGAGTGAGCGCCTCTACCTTGCCATTCTGGTGGGCCACCATCACCTGCTGCTCGGTAGCACCAGTGGGGTTAGCGGCAAAATAGGTGTCGCCGGTCTTCTCGTCGTAACCGTAAACGGCCTTA
The DNA here is from genome assembly GCF_900102205.1 of Prevotella sp. khp1. Lineage (NCBI taxonomy): Bacteria > Pseudomonadati > Bacteroidota > Bacteroidia > Bacteroidales > Prevotellaceae > Prevotella > Prevotella sp. khp1. Next base: position 440,684 of record NZ_FNJZ01000003.1, on the reverse strand, counting down.
ACCACAAAATTCTCGTGGACAATCTGGCGCAGCAGCTGTCCGTTCAGGTTGTACAGATACAGATGGTTGTAGCCATCGCGCTCGCTGGGCAGCAGGATGTGCTGATCGGTGAGCTGGATGTCGTCGAGCACCTCTTCCTTGATGTACTTATCAACCTTATCCTCGATAGCCAGCTTGCAAACGGTTGAGAGCGGGTTGGCCATATAGATACGCAGCACGTCCTGGTGGCGGTTCATGGTCATGATGGCCACCTTGGCAGGATCGCTGGTAGCTTTGATACGGGGGATATAATCCTCGGCACCCAGGGGCACATTGATCTTGCGGGTCTGATGACTCTTGATATCGTAGCTCCACACGCTAACCTTGGAGTTAACCTGACCGGGCACGGGGTACTTATAGGTGTAGTCGCCAGGGTACTCGGCAAACTCGGTGCGGGTGGGCTTCAGGCCCTTGAACAGCTGCATAGAGTACTGCTTAACGGCGCTCTCGTCGTAACGGATCCACAGAATCTGCTTAGAGTCGGCTGTGAACACCATCGACGAGTTGGTTGAGAACTCCTCCTCGTACACCCAGTCGGGGATACCGTTGATCACCTCGTTGCGCTTGCCGTCCTTGGTAACCTGACTCTCGGCATTATCGTAGAGCAGCTTTACCAGGAAGATGTTGTTGTCGCGTACGAAGGCAATCTGGTTGCCATCGGGCGAGAACACGGGCGTTTGCTGAGGACCGCCATCCGACAGGGGCTCCAACTTGTTGTTGCGGATGCTATATATATAATAGGTGGCGGTGAACGAGCGACGATAGATGGCCTTGGTGCCAGTCTGGATGAGCAATCGGGTGCCATCGGGACTCATGATGTAACCATCCACCTCACTGATCTCAGCGCCACGGGCGGTGGCTGCATCGAACAGCACGCCTACCTGTTTGCCGGTTTTAAACGAGTAAGTAACAATCTGCTTACCATCGCTGCTAATCTGCGCGTAGGTCTCGCCATCGGCCAAGGGGTAAACGGCGCTGATGGACTTACTGCGGAACTCGCCCTTGGTAATGTCGGTGAGCGTAATCTGCTTGCCAGCCGAAGCACTCACAGCCAGCGCCAGCGACACGCCAAGCGAGAATAATCTTAATTTCTTCATATTTTTCGAGTTTTTACTGTTTCAGACTGCAAAGATAGCGTTTTTTTCGTTAACTTTGCACACTGATGGATTTAAATAAAGTGAATACACCCTATTATAACGACTACGGCACGTGGATACGACGCCAGTTTCCGTACCGTGTGCAGAAGATATCGATAGATGCCGGCTTTACCTGTCCGAACCGCGACGGACGGATATCAACGGGCGGCTGCATCTACTGCGACAACCGCACGTTTAACCCCTCGTACTGTCAGCGACGCCTGAGTGTGAGCGCGCAGCTGGCCGAGGGCAAGCAGTTTTTTGCGCATAAGTATCCCGACATGAAGTACCTGGCTTATTTCCAGGCGTTTACGAATACATACGCCCCTATCGAGCAGTTGAAAGCGCTGTACGAAGAGGCGCTGGCGGTTGAGGATATCGTGGGCATTGTGATTGGCACACGCCCGGATTGCGTATCGGACGAGCTGCTGGATTACCTGGCCGAGCTGAACCAGCGTACATTTGTGCTGGTGGAGTACGGACTGGAAAGCTGCAACGCCGCAACGCTGCAACATATCAATCGCGGACATACGTTCGAGCAGTCGGTATCGGCCTTGGAGCGCACCCACCAACGCGGATTGCTCACCGGCGCGCACATCATCCTGGGACTGCCGGGCGAGGATGCGGCCGAGAGTCTGCGCCAGGCCCCTATCCTATCGCAGCTGCCCATCGACATTCTGAAGATTCATCAGATGCAGATTATCCGTGGCACCAAGTTGGCCGAGATGTACGAACGCGAGCCGTTCCACATCTACAGCGTGGATGAGTACATCGAACTGATTGCCCAGTACATACAACGCCTGCGACCGGATATGGTGCTGGAGCGTTTTGTGTCGCAATCGCCTAAGGAACTGCTGATTGCGCCGCATTGGGGACTAAAGAACTACGAGTTTACCAACAAACTGGTAAACTACCTGAAGCAGAATGATATACACCAAGGTCAGTTGGTTTTGCGGAACTCAGAATAGTTGTTGTTTCGCAGCATCTGGTCGATGGTAAGGTTGTGGCTCTTCATGTAGCGATCAACCATACGGGTATAAACGGTGTTGAACACGTGCTTGCCGTAAGCCTGATTGATGACCCATTGGATTTTGCCGATATGCATGTCGCGCTCCTGCTGACTGAGGGCGCGGTCCTGCGGCATGGGGTACAGACTGAGCAGGTAGAACCCGGCGCAATCGGGCACAATGTAGCTGCGGGTCATCGTGGCCAGCTGACTCTTGGAATAGCCGTAGAGCGGATTCTTGTAAAGGGGATAATCGCTGCCCAGGTACTTATCCAAGCAGATACCGATAGAGCCGTTGCCCACAATCACACTCTGATCGAGCGAACCAATCTGGGCATACACCTCGGGTACCTCGATGCCAGGGATATGCTCGCGCAGATACTTGAACACCTTGGTAAAATCGGCATTGATATCATCCATGCTGGCATACTGCTGCTCGGCCTCGGAAATGATCGCCTGCAAGGTAGAATCCTGATAGAATCGCAGGAACTTGGTGTTAATCTGCTGATCATCCACCTTACCGATACGCAGCACATCCTCGATAAGCGTGCGGGTTTGCATGGGATAAGCGGTGTTCATCTGCTGCAAAGCCGAAAAATCGCCGGTGGTAAGGTACAGACTCTGGATACGGTCGTAGCGATCAACCTTAACAATAAGGTCGTCGCCTGCTGTAAATTGCCATTCACAGCTAATGCATCCAAAGAGCACTATCAACAGGAAATAATATACCTTGCGCACGGGCTATTTTTGTGGGGTAATGATATACTTATGTTAAAAAATTCGTTGCAAATATACTAAAAAATATTTTAAAAACCAAATTTTAACCTAAAATATTTAAATAAAAGTATAAAAACCTGCACATTTTTGTTTATTTGTGTAAAAATCGGGGGCCGTTTGATGGTTTTTGTGTACTTTTGCTCTCTGCTAAGACAAATAAAAAAGATGAAGAAGAAAATGATAACGTTGGCACTTGCTGCCATCAGTGTGATGACCGCCCAGGCTCAGCAGCAGCTGACCGTGAGCGTTACTAACCCATCGGCTGCCGCACGCACCGATCAGGCGGTGATAATCCCCCTTAACAGCTACGGCGAAGTGCGCCGCGCGCTGGTTACCTGCGAGGGCAAGGAGATACCCTGTCAGCTAGATGATCTGGACCAGGACGAGGTGTTCGACGAGCTGTGCTTTTTGACCGATCTGAAGGGCAAACAGCAGTTGAAGTACCAGGTACAGCTGTTTACCGACCTGTGCGACGAACCTGCCAAATACCCTGCCCGCGTGTTTGCCGAAATGCTGATTCGCAACGACAAGGTGAAGGAGAAAAACAAGCACAACAACTTTATCGAGGCCATCACCGCGCGCGGCGACTGCGCTAACTCGTACAACCTGCAGCACCATCACGGCGTGGATTTTGAGAGCGAGCTGAACGGTATCCGCATCTACTTCGACAAACGTCAGACACTGGACCTGTACGGTAAGTTCCAGAAGCGCCTGGAGCTGGAGGAAACCCAGTTCTACACCCAGCCTGAACAGAAGGCTCAAGGTTACGGCGACGATGTGCTGTGGGTAGGCAACACCTTTGGACTGGGTGCGTTCCGCGGTTGGGACGGAAAGCAGCCCACGATGATTGAGCCCGTAGCCTCGCGCACACAGCGCATCATCTCGTACGGTCCGCTGCGCGCCATCGTAGAGTTAGTAGATAAAGGTTGGCAGGCACCATCCACCAACACCTACCACCCATCACCCATCAACCTAACGATACGCTACATCCAGTACGCCGGTCATCGCGACACCGATGTAGAAGTATATTTCACCAAGAAGCATACCGACGTGAGCAACTACCGATTCTCTACCGGTGTGATTAACGTGAAGGGTTCGGAGGAGTTTACCGACCATAAGGGTTTGCGCGGCTGTTGGGGCAGCGACTTCCCCACAGGCGACACCATCAACTTTAAGCGCGAAACGGTGGGCTTGGGTATATTGATACCCCAGCAGTACATGGCCAGCGAGGAGCCAGCCAACAAAGATAACTATGCTTTTGTGGTAAAAGCCAACCAGAATATACTGAAGTACAAGATAGCGTATACCTCTGATAACGAGACATTTGGCTATCATACCGCTAAGGATTGGTTCAACTTCCTGAAGCTGTGGCGCAAGGAGGTTGAACAGCCCGTAAAGGTGGTGATTACCCAGCCATAACTAAAGGGGCAAGGCACTAAACAGCTTGCGACCTTTAGCGTAATACTGCCAGAGCAAAGAGAACGATTTTTGCTCTGGTATTTTTATGGTCTGACGCGAAGCCTGAATGGCTTGGCGGTCGGCTTCAAAATCTTTCTTCCAACGTTTAAAAGCGCGACGGGCACGGTAGATGGCCTTGAAGTCGCCCCAGTTACGACCCAGAATCAGGGTTTCCCAGGCGGCCAGGTAATCCAGGAACCAGCGCCAACGCATCACGTGCTGCAGCTCGCCATCGGGCAGGCATTTATACAGCATCGTCAGGTTGTTGCGGAAGTTCAGGAAGGTCTTCATCGGGTTACCCTTAGGCAGCGTGCCGCCACCAACGTGGTACACGTAACTATCTGGAATGCAGACGATACGGCGACCACGAATGCGCAATCGCCAACACATATCAATCTCTTCGTTATGGGCAAAGAACCGGGCATCCAATCCGTTTACAGCCCAGTAATCGGTGCTGCGAATGAGGAGCGCGGCGCCTGTGGCCCACAGGATATCGGCCACATCGTCGTACTGTCCGTTATCGGCCTCGACGGTATCGAAGATTCGACCGCGACAGAAGGGATAGCCAAAGCGGTCGAGATAGCCACCGCTGGCACCGGCATACTCAAAGCGGTCCTTATCAAAGATGGAGAGCAGCTTGGGCTGACAGGCAGCCACATCGGCATGGGCATCCAGGTACTCGATCATCGGGGTGAGCCAATGGTGGGTAACCTCGATATCGGAGTTGAGCAGCAGGTAGTACTCGGCCTGGATCTGTGCCAAAGCCCGGTTGTAACCCTCGGCAAAGCCCCAGTTCTGATCCAGCACAACCAGCTTTACCTCGGGGTAATGCTGCTGCAGGAACGCCAACGAATCGTCGGTTGATGCGTTATCGGCTACATAAACCGTGGCCTCGTCCTTTGAGTAATTAAGCACGGAGGGCAGATACTGCTCGAGCATCTGGCGACCGTTCCAGTTGAGTATGACTATTGCTACTTTTTCCATTTTTTCGCGCGCGTACATTATATAATACACATTAACGACTCCTTATCGCGGGTCATCTCGCCCAGCTTCACACTGATAAGCTGATTATCGAAATCGGGGTTGGCATCCTTGGCGGGCAGCTCTACACGGATATAGTTCTTTGTAAAACCGTGCATGGCACGACCGCGGGTAGCCTTCTCGAACAGCACCTCGGCCTGCTGGCCGATATAACGCTCGTAGAAAGCATGGGTTTTCTGATCAGAGAGTTCCAGCAAGCGCTTTACACGCTGCTTCTTCTCCTTCTCGGGAACCACGTAGGGGATGCTGAGGGCCGATGTGCCTGGGCGCTCGGAGTATGGGAACACGTGCAGCTGAGTAACATCCAGGCTATCCAGGAACGTGTAGGTCTCCTCGAAGCACTCGGGTGTTTCGCCACGGCAGCCCACCATCACATCCACGCCGATAAAGGCATCGGGCATCAACTCCTTGATACGGTGGATCTTCTCGGCAAACAGCTCGCGATCGTAATGACGATGCATGAGCTTGAGCACCGTGTTGCTACCACTCTGCAGGGGGATGTGGAAGTGCGGCATGAAGGCACGGCTCTTGGCGCAGTACTCGATGAGCTCGTCCGAAATCAGATCGGGTTCGAGCGAGCTGATGCGGTAACGCTGAATGCCCTCTACCCCATCGAGCGCCTTAACCAGGTCGATAAACTTCTCGCCGGTAGTCTTACCAAAGTCGCCGATGTTCACACCGGTGAGCACAATCTCCTTACCACCCTCGGCAGCGGCCTCCTGGGCCTGCGCTACCAGCGAGGCAATCGTTGGGTTGCGCGAAAAACCACGGGCGTAGGGAATAGTACAGTAGGTGCAGAAGTAATCGCAACCATCCTGCACCTTCAGGAAATAGCGCGTGCGGTTACCCTTTGAGCAGCTGGGCGCAAAGGATTTGATATCCTTGGTTTTCTCACGATAATACTTAGCTGTGGGGGCGCCTGTCCAGGCATCCGACAAGAACTGAACCAGGTTGGCCTTCTCGTTAGAGCCTAACACCAGACTTACACCCTCGATCTTTGCCACCTCGTCGGCCTCGAGCTGGGCATAGCATCCCGTTACCACCACAAAGGCACCGGGATTCTCGCGCACCAAGCGGTGAATGGCCTGACGACATTTCTTATCAGCCACCTCGGTTACCGAACAGGTGTTTATCAAACAGATGTCGGCCTGCTCGCCTTTCTGGGCAGTACTTACGCCCAGGTCCTGAAGCATCTTACCAAAAGTAGATGTTTCTGAGAAGTTCAACTTACATCCGAGTGTAAAATAGGCAGCCTTTTTGCCTTGAAATGCTGAGGTATCTATCATATATAAAATAGGTGTATTGTTTGCGGGCACAAAGGTACGACATTTTTTGCAAAAAACACGCATTTTGAGCCATTTTTAAGTTATGTGCGAAAATTACACTAAATTTAACATTTCGTAAGTGGTTGATTTACAGCGTTTTGCGAAAAAGTTACAAAAACCCCTAAAAAAAAATCGAAAAAAATGATACGTTGTATTAAAATAATGCTTACCTTTGCATCGTTTTAATAAACAAATGATTGTTTTACAGATTTTAAAAGCTTAGAAAAAATGAAGAAATTGGTATTCATGTTCGTAGCAGTTGCTGCTATCTCTTTCGCATCATGTGGTAACAAGGCTCAGGCTCCTGTACAGGACACTGACTCTATCGCCGAGGTAGTTGACACTGTAGCTGACAGCCTCGCTGTTGACACAGTTGCTGCTGATTCAGTTGCTCAGTAATTGAACGAACGATTGAGAGAAAGAGCCCGTAGAACTCAGTTCTGCGGGCTTTATTTTTGTTCTGTCCCCAACCCAATGTTATTATTAGGTTAAGGCGCGCGTTTTTCTTGCGCAATCAAAAAGTGTTGCTTATATTTGCAACGTGAAACTTATAAACCAAAAAAGTTATGAAGAAAACCTTCCTTATCCTGGCCATAGCCTTTACAGCTGTTAGTGCCAACGCTCAGTTCCTGTTCCGCATCAGCGGCAAGAAAATCAAAGAGCCATCTTATATCCTCGGATCAGTACACACGTTGCCCGGCTCTCTGCTCGACAGTATCCCCGAATTTATCGAGGCCGAATCGAAATGCCGTCAGCTTTATGCCGAGTACGATATCAGCAGTCAGCAATCCATGGCCCAGGCACAGGCTGCAGGACAGCAGGCTATCAGTCTGCCCGAAGGGAAAAACATCTTTGACGTACTGAATCAGGACCAGATAGACCTGCTGAACACGCGCTTTAAAGAGACTTTCCAAGTGAACTTTACCGACTCGGTGATGAAAAGCGTATGGAACTATCAGCCCAACGTGCTGATTACCACATTCAGCTTGATATTTACAAGTCAGGAGATGCAGAAACATCCCGAGTTAGGCATGACCGGCACACCGATAGACATGTTCTGCATCAATCGTGCCAAGGAGCGCGGATTAAGCTTCGGACAGCTCGACGAGGTACAGCCCGAGGATAAGCTGAAAAAGATGCGCGACTCGCTGAATGCCAAGATCGACGTGCAGGTTGACTCGCTGGTGGCTTTTCTGAGCGACATGGGGCATCGCAAACAGATGATAGCCGACGAGCTGAACACGGTAGCCAAGACCGGAACCTATTGGAAAGAGGGCGATTACGATAGTTTTGCACAATCAGACTACTGGATTTCGCAGGTTAACAAGCAGCCCGAACTGTTTAAGGCCCGCAACGAGCGATGGTTGCCCAAAATCAAAACCGCCATCAGCCAAACACCAACCCTATTTGTATTCGGCGCAGGACATCTGATTGGTCAGTCGGGCATTATCCAACTGCTGCGCAAAGAAGGCTATAAAGTAGAACTAATAAAGAGAAAATAATGAAAGTACTTAAAGTTAACTACTCAAAAAAGTTGCCCGCCATAGGACTGCTGATTCTTGTTCCATTGGTTGGCGTTGTGGCATACTTTTCTATGTGCAACGAAGACGCCTTCAGATTCGTTAGTGCATTCGCTGCTGTCATGTTCGTTAATTTAGCGATCGAACTGATCAGAGGTTGGCGTCGCATCGTTGTCAACGACGAGTGCATAGAGGTAAAAAGCAGGTATAAGTGGACGGTCTGCTTCCGCGACGTAGAGGATTTCTATCCCGTAACCTATAAAGGTCAGTATCTGATTGGCATACACTACAAGCAGGAACACGAGAATTATCGTACCGATGAGTATCTGGACGAAACCCGCGAAACACGCATGGCCTATAAACTCAGTCCCGGTGCTCCCTACGAAATCCCCACACGCTACTTGGACATCAAGCCCCAAGAGCTACTGAAGCAACTAAACGAGAGATTACATCTCCAGAAAATAACAAGCCGCACAGAATAGTGCGGCTTATTTTTTGCTTACCAAACCTGCCAGGCAGCTATCTCTTTAAGCAGTCGACTCATGGCGCGCTCGCATTCTTCGGGATACGTGAGGGTTTGTACAAACCAGAGTTTGCGATGACGCACAAACTTTGCATAAAAGCGGCGCCCGGTAATCTTACCTGTATCGCTATGCAGCGAGCCTGAAAGAATAAAGAAGTCCTTACCCGTGCGTTGATGCGTGGCATGCAGCTCAGCTGCGTATTTGTTGGCAGCCTGATCGACGCTGAGCGAGTCGGCATTACGTTGCACAAAGGCCGCCAGCACAATCTCGATGCTATCCTGCCAAAAACTGAACCTGCAGCAGCCTTTCTCCATCAACGAATCGTCGGAAGGTTCAAAAAACATCGGGTATTTAATGGTGTAATCGTAATCATCATCGTGATAAGTCACCAGCCGTGTCTGCGTCATCGCCCGCTCCAGCTTCTCGGCCAACGGACGGTCATTACATCCACCACAGTTCGACATATATACCATAAAAATCACAAACGCACCAAACGCTAAAAATAAGAATCTCCTCATACCTGTAGTTTTTGACTGCAAAGGTATGAAGAGAATATAAAGAGAGAGAATTATTTGGCTGACATTTGTCTGACAATTCACTGACAGCGATCGAACTATCTGAATTTCAGTTGCTTACTTTTTAAGTCGTTCGATGCACATATCGAACAGATTCTGGATAAAATCGTCGCCGGTGACCTCTTTCAGCTTCTTGATCTCGCTGATAACCAACTTCTTTTCGTCGGCCTCAAGTCCATCTGCGTTCTTGCAGAGATTATAAATCGAGGTGGCGTGATGGGTAGCGGTATTGCCATCGGGATTCTTCAGGAAGAACTTCTTGTAGGTGTTGAACTCGCTGAGCCAGATATACGACGACTTGGGTGCATCGATAGAATCGAGGTTGAACTCAAAGTTGTCTCCAAACCCCTTAATGTTTTCAAGCTGATCGCCTACAGCCTCCATAATCTCGTCGATCTTCAGCGGCTTTCCATTCAGAGTAACGCTTGCTATGCGCCCCTTTCCATAGGATTTGCGTGCTTCGGGCTTCATGGCATAGGTGACGGCCAGTCGGACTATAGCCTCGCCATTCTGCTCTACCCAGTCCATCGCATAGCAATAACGGTATTTCTTGGTAGCGTCATCCTCATCATTAAAGCAGGCATAGACATAATTAGCTCCTTCCTTGGTGCCGATAGCTACCGACTGCTTGCCATCGCCTACAGCAATCTGAATGCGACTATAGTGAATAACGCTAAGCATCGTTTCGTGCCTTTTCTTATCAACCCTTTCATTCACTTCATCCTGGCGATGTGTACCCGTACGATAGGTGTAAGCAACATCCTTATCCTTCTCGAAAGCCTCCTGGATATTCTTGATGTGCTTACGTGCCTGAGCCGAAGCTAAGGTAAAGTCGTACACATCGGCCTGGGCAGTTTTCTGTCCCGTTTCCGGGTCGCGCTCCAAGGTGTGCTGCGTCTTGGTTTCTACTATCTTATCCTTCAGCAGGGCATCAAATGCCTTCTGAATGTTCTGCTGCGCCATCAGGGTTGAGGGCAGCGCCATCAGCATGGCCGACAGAATTAAGTTTTTACTCTTCATATGCAATAAAATTTGTTTGTTCGTTAATATATACTATGGTACCATCTTCTTGCATCACGGGAATGTAGCCGTAAGCGGCCATCTTCGCCTCTATCATCTCGTCTTCAGCCTGTGCCTGGGCTTTAACCTGCGCCATCAGGGCATATGCCTTATCGATATCGTGGATAGTGGGCACTATCTTGCGCTTGCTGCGCTTCTTGGCGGGGGCAGGCTGGGCAGCCGCCTTGGGTGCCAGCACCGTATCGGTATGAACCGTCTCGTTTTGAGGCATCACCATCTCGGTTTCCGACTGTACCGTTGTGGTATCGGTCTGGGCGGTGAGCGGTGCTGCGGGCACAAACGCCGACTGATGAGAGGGAACGGCCAGATACACCACACCGGCAACAACGGCTGCAGCGGCCAGGCTCCAAACCATCCAACGGCGACGGCTTTCGGGTTTCTGCTCTGCGGCGGGCTGAATATCAGCAGGCTCTGCAACGGGCTGCATGGCCTCGATCTCCTGGAACAGCTGCTGGTAGCAGGTCCACTCCTCGGGGATGTTATCGCCCTTGAAGTAGCTGCTCAGGATATCCTCCTCGTCGAGCGTAGAAGTGCCGTCCATATATTTGGTAAGCAACTCCTGAATGTATTCCTTGGTGTACTGTATCATAACTCGTTTCGCTGTTTGATTTCTTGTAATAATGTTCGTCGGGCTCTGGCCAGCAGGGTACTTACCGATGTGGGCTCGATGCCTAACAGTTGGGCTATCTCTTCGTGACTGCGCCGCTCTACTTGTCGCATATAAAGTAAGGTGCGCTGCGTGGTGGGCAGCTGGGCCAGCCGGGATTGCAGCCATTGCTCGTTCTCCTTGCTCTCCAGCTCTTCGTGTGGACTGGTTGTTAGCCCCACCACGGTGGCCTCGTTGAGCGCCTCGGTAGGTTTTCGCCTTTGGTGGTTTCGCAGCAGATGTTTCGACATCAGCGACACGATGGCCTCTACCGATTGGTATTGCTCCAGTTCATGGTGCATCTGCCACAGACGAAGCATCACATCCTGTGCGATGTCCTCGGCCTCTTCCTTACCCGCACCATAGTGGAGACTTACGCTGATGGCTTTTTCGCGCCACGTGCGGGCTATCTGTTCGAATGCATTTTTTTCCATTTACTTTTGCTTTACAATCATTAGACACATAAACGGTCCGAAACCAAACAAGCATTAACTGTATTTAACAAAAAAATCTCCCCATACATGGTATGAAGAGACAAGGTGTTTATGTGATAACTATTTGATTTTCAATTCGTAAGCTTTTCCGCGGTCGGCCTCAATCTTTAAATCTGAATGGGCCTCGATGATGGGCTTTAAACGACGGATAAGCGTGTAAAGCGTTTCGCTGGCGTCGTCCTTTTTAGGCCATAACGTGTCGCAGATTTCGGTTTTCGACAAGCTGTGATTGGGTGAACGGAAAAACATCTCCATCAGCTGTAGCTGCATGGGCGTGAGTTTTACCACGCTGCCTTTGGCATCAACAATGCGGCCATCCAGCAAAGCCAACCCGCCATAAAGACCCTCAATCATCTGTCGGCGGTGCTGATACAAACAGAACATACCCCACAGCATAGCCAAGGTGCAAAAAGCTAAGGCGGGACGTTGTTCCGACATCGAGAAAATGGTAGCAGCTGAACACTGGGCCTCGCAACGGAACGCATGCTGACGGGTATCGACAGCCAGCAGGGCCTGACCGCGCAGGGCATCTAACTGCAGATGGCGGTTAAACACTTTAATGGTATCGGCAGTAATCACATCGCTCTGCTGCTCGTCGAGGGCAAAAGCCAAAGCCTGACTCATATCCTTCTGGACCAGACATTCGGTAGCGCGATAGCTACTGAAACTTGTAACTGCCGATGCGGCAATCAGCATCAGGAACACCAATACGGCGTATTTCTGTTTCATCTTCATCAAGGTTTATTATTCTGGTTGCAAAGATAAGCACTTTCGGGCAGTTAAGCAAGGCTTTTACATTATTTGGCACAAAAAAATCCCGAGGGAGAACCCTCGGGACGCTGTGTCATAATAAATAATGATGCCTTACAGCATGTTATTAATTGTTATGATTTAATCTTTTTGAGTTATGCCTCAGCAGGAGCATCGATTGCCTCGAGAGCCTCAGCCTCGTCGGCAGCCTCAGCAGCCTCTGCCTCGTTAGCAGCAGCCTTCTTTGCATCAGCAGCAGCCTTGATGGCAGCCTCAGCGTCAGCAGCAGCCTGCAGCTCAGCAGCATTCTCAGCAACTACCTTTACAGGGAGCTCAACGATAACCTCCTTGTGGAAGTGTACCAGAGCTACATAGTCGCCAACCTTCTTGGCATCCTTCATGGTGATGATCTTGCGATCAACCTCCTTACCCAGCTTAGCGAGCTCGTCGGCAACCTGAGCAGCACCAACTGAACCATAGAGCTGGCCAGTTACGCTTACCTTAGCGGCAACCTCTACAACTACACCATTGAGCTGAGCAGCCTTCTCCTCGGCAGCAGCCTTGAGGGCAGCCAGCTTGTGAGCCTGCTGCTTCAGGTTCTCTGCGAGAATCTTCTTAGCTGAAGGGCTAGCGATAACACCCTTACCCTGAGGGATGAGGTAGTTACGGCCATAGCCAGACTTTACATTCACGATATCGTTCTTGAATCCCAGACCGATAATATCTTCTTTCAGTATAATTTCCATAATCTTGCGTCCTCCTCTTTAATTATTTCATCAAATCGGTTACGTAAGGCAGCAGTGCGATCTGGCGGGCACGCTTAACGGCCTGAGCCACACGACGCTGATACTTCAGAGATGTTCCAGTGATACGGCGGGGAAGAATCTTACCCTGCTCGTTGAGGAACTTCTTCAGGAACTCGGGATCCTTGTAGTCGATGTACTTGATACCGCTCTTCTTGAAACGGCAATACTTCTTCTTCTTTGTATCGATAGAAGGAGCTGTCAAATAACGGATTTCACTCTGTTCTGCCATAGTTTAAGCCTCCTCTTTTTTACCAAGCTTTGCACGACGCTTCTCGGCGTACTCAACTGCATACTTGTCAAGTTTAACAGTCTGGAAACGAATTACCTTCTCGTCACGACGGAAAGCAGTCTCCAATGTCTTAATCACTTCTGGCTCAGCCTTGAACTCTACCAGGCAGTAGAAACCTGTAGACTTCTTCTGAATAGCATAAGCCATCTTCTTCAATCCCCAGGCCTCTTCGTTGATGATCTCTGCACCCTTATCGGTGAGAACCTTCTTGAATTTTGCGGCCGTTTCCTTCATCTGTTCATCAGACAAAACGGGAGTTAAAATGAAAACGGTTTCGTATTGATTCATACTACTTAATAAAATAAATTAATAATGTTATTGCTTAAAGCGGGTGCAAAGGTACAAAATTTTTATTGAACATTGACCATTGAACATCGAACATTCCTATGATTTAAGAATATTTAATATTTTTCGCCTCTTTTCTGTTGCCGAACGTGCAAAACAGCGCCTAAAACAATGAAAATCAGACCGGTAAGTAACACCAGGTTATAACGGGTGAAGCCGGTAAGATAACTAACCAATAAAAGGAGAGCACCGGCCAAAACCAGTGCTACTCCCAAATATGCTTTTATGATTCCTCTTTTCACCATGCCCGGTTTACTCATCGTCTACCTCAGGAGTAATGAGCTTGTAGCCCTTACCATGAATATTGATAATCTCGATCTGTGGATCGTCCTTCAGATGCTTGCGCAGCTTAGTGATGTAAACATCCATAGAGCGGGCATTGAAGTAGTTATCATCAATCCAGATAGTTTTCAGAGCGAAGTCGCGCTGCAGAATCTCGTTTGAGTGACTGCAGAGCAGAGCCAGCAGCTCGTTCTCCTTGGTGGTAAGCTTGGTCTGCTTCTCGCCAATCTGCAGCAACTGCTTCTGGGTATCGAAAGTGAACTGACCCAGGCGGTAAACAGTAGATTCGCGGCTCTTCTTACCCTTAGTGCGGCGCAGAATGGCCTCAATACGGAACACGAGCTCCTCCATTGAGAAAGGCTTGGTGATGTAATCGTCGGCACCCAGCTTGAAACCTTCGAGGATATCCTCCTTCAGGGTCTTAGCTGTGAGGAAGATAATGGGCACGTCTGTGTTGGCAGAACGAATCTCCTGAGCGAGTGTGAAGCCATCCTTCTTAGGCATCATCACATCGAGCACACAGATGTCGAATTTTGTCTTGAGGAAAGCCTTGAAGCCTGCCTCACCATCAGCACAGAGTTCTGCAACAAAGCCTTTGGCCTGCAAATACTCACGGAGCAGCATTCCGAGGTTCTCGTCGTCCTCGCAAAGCAAAATCTTAATTTTGTCGTCCATCATCGTTAAATTTTAAAGTGTTATTAATTAAATTATATTTGTATTATCACGTTTATTGTTCGTCCTCCTTCAGGATGGGCAGCGAGATAGTAAAGGTGGTACCCTTGCCCAGCTCGCTCTCGCACTTGATCTCGCCCTCGTGCAGGTTGATAATCTTCTTCACGTAGGCCAAGCCAAGACCGAAGCCTTTCACATCGTGCACGTTTCCTGTATGAACGCGGTAGAACTTCTCGAAGATCTTCTTCACGTTCTCCTTCTTGATGCCCAGACCGGTATCGCGGATTGAGAAGCACAGACGATCCTTCTCGTTCCAGGTCTTGATATAGATATCGATAGGCTCATCGGGCTTGCGGTACTTCACAGCGTTGTCCATCAGGTTGGTGATAGCGTTCTGGAAGTGAACCTCGTCCACGAAGATAGCTGAATCAACAGCCTCGATATCGGTATAGATCTTACCGCCGGTATGCTCTACACGGAGCGTGAACGACTGGGCGATATTCTCAACCATCTCGTTCAGGTCGAGCTCCTTCTTCTTGAATACAATGCTCTTCTTATCGAACATCGACATCTGGAGCACCTTCTCAACCAGGAAACGCAGACGCTTCGACTCGTCGGAAATCACACCTCCCAGGTGCTTGGCCATCTGCTCCGACTTGGCTACGCTGGGGTCGTTCATCATCTGGGCTGCCAGCGAGATTGAGGCGATAGGTGTCTTGAGCTCGTGGGTCATGTTGTTGATGAAGTCGTTCTTAATCTCGGTGAGTCGCTTCTGACGGAAGATGACCACGATGGTGAATAGGAACGTGAGCAGCAGCACAAAGGTAAAGATAACTGCCGGGATCATGAAACGCACACTTGAGAAGATGTACGAACTCATGTCGGGGAAGTGGATTTTTACCACACCCATCTTTGATGAGGGGTCGTGACTGAACAGCGTTTGTGAGTAAACACTCTCCTCGCCCTCGGATGAGTATTCGGGACAACGGTACACCTCGCGACCATCGGCGGTTTCCACGCGGAAGTGGTATGGGATGTTGATACCGTTGTTGAGCAGTTCGGTACGGATATCCTGATCGAGCAGCTTGAAGTTGATGCGCTCCTTCAGAGGTTTATCGCTGGCGGTATAGAGGATGTTGTAAACTACCTCGTCAAGCAGCGCCTTCTGATATACATAACGGTTGCGCACAATCTCCTGCAGCGACTTAGAGGCCTCGGAGATGCTGTTCTTATCGGTACGCAGAATCATGGCCTTGGGCACGTTGGCGGGACGGATGGCAAACGTTTTGAGCTCGAAGCTTGAGTAAACGGTACCATCGTCGGCAGCTACAGCAAACTGGTGTGAGTGCTTAATGGTGCCGTCGAGACCATCCACCATCACAGAGTCCTGCTTATAGGCCTTGCGCTCGGTTTCCTTCACATCCTTCTCGAGATAACGCAGGGTCTCGTTCATCTCCAGGTTACGCGATGCCTGATAGAGGCTACGCTTAACCGACTCGTCGAGCTGTTCCTTCTTCATCTTCGCCATCTCCTCGATGTACGAGATCTGAAGGTACAGAAGCCCTACAAATGAGAGGCCCATGACTATTGCTATGATCCAAATCGTACTTTTCTTCATATCGATTGCAAAGATAAGCTATTTCTTAAAACGACGTACCGAATTTGTTAATTATTTCGGGCTGATTTCGCAAATTTAACAAGATTATGACATTTTAGTTGCAAATATACAATTAAAAAAGAATCCCTGCTAACCAAATAGCAGGGATTCTACCATATTCAATGTACAAATAATAGGGGCGTATTAATCCTCGTCCTTCATCTCCTCCTCGTGCTGCTTGATCAGCGCCTGCTGGATATCGTTTGGCACGAGCTCGTAGCTTGAGAAGCTGGTAGAGAACGATGCACGACCACCGGTGATAGAACTGAGGGCGATAGAGTAGCTTGAGAGCTCCTTGAGAGGAATCTTAGCACTCAGCTTCTGATAGCCAGCCTCAGAATCCATACCCATGATGATGGCACGACGGCCCTGCAGGTCGCTCATTACATCACCCATGTAGTCGCCTGGTACGAGCACCTCGAGATCGTAGATAGGCTCGAGCACCTTTGGACCGGCCTCCTTGAAGGCAGCCGAGAAGGCGTTACGGGCAGCCAGCATGAACGAAAGCTCGTTAGAGTCAACTGGGTGCATCTTACCATCGTAAACAATCACGCGAACGTCGCGAGCATAAGAACCGGTGAGTGGGCCCTGCTCCATGCGCTCCATGATACCCTTAAGGATAGCAGGCATGAATCGCATATCGATAGCACCACCAACAACCGAGTTGATGAATACCAGCTTGCCGCCCCAGTCGAGGGCAATCTCTTCCTTACCCTTGATGTTCATCTTGAACTCCTGACCGTTGATCTTGAACGATGTAGGATCGGGCATGCCCTCGGTGTAAGGCTCTACAATCAGGTGTACCTCACCAAACTGTCCGGCACCACCCGACTGTTTCTTATGACGATAGTCGGCACGGGCCATCTTAGTGATAGTCTCACGATAAGGAATCTTTGGCTCGATATACTCGATCTGAATCTTCTCGTTGTTCTCCATACGCCACTTCAAGGTACGCAGGTGGAACTCACCCTGACCATGAACGATAATCTGGCGCAACTCCTTAGACTGCTCAACAACCCATGTAGGATCCTCCTGACGCATCTTCTGCAGAGCGGTCATCATCTTCTCGGTCTCGCTCTCGTTAACGGCCTTGATGGCACGAGAGAACTTAGAGTTAGGATACTTGATGAAGTTGAACTTATTCTCGACATCCTTACCATTCAGGGTGTTACCAGTCTTTACATCCTTGAGCTTAACGGTACAACCGATATCGCCAGCTACCAGCTGATCAACCTGAATACGGTTGGCACCGGCACAAGCGTAGATAGTACCTATGCGCTCCTTTGAACCACGATCGGCATTGGTAAAGTCGTCGCCGCTCTTAACGCTACCGCTCATTACCTTGAAGTAAGATACCTCGCCGATATGGGGCTCGACACCTGTCTTGAAGAAATAGAGTGATGCAGGTGCGCTGGCATCGGCAGGAACATCCTGACCGGCAGCATTCTGGATAACAGGCATATCGCTTACAAAAGGAACCACGTTACCCAAGAACTCCATCAAGCGGCGAACACCCATGTCCTTACCTGCACAAACGCAGAATACAGGGAAGATGCTGCGTGTTACCATACCCTTACGGATACCCTCACGCATCTCGTCCTCGCTCAGGTCCTCGCTCTCAAAGAACTTCTCCATCAGTGTATCGTCGCCAGCGGCAGCAGCCTCAACCAGCTTAGCCTTCATCTCCTTAGCCTTCTCCAACTGATCGGCTGGGATATCCTCGATGATAGGAGCACCACCCTCGGGTTTCCAAGAGTACTTCTTCATCAGGAGCACGTCGATAACAGCATTGAAGCCAGGACCTGTGGCGATAGGATACTGAACGGGCACACAGTTAGGACCGTAGATCTCCTTGAGCTGGTTGAGAATCTGATCGAAATCGCAGTTCTCGCGATCCAGCTGGTTTACCAGGAAGATAACGGGTTTCTTGAGTTTCTCGGTATTGCGGAAGGCATTCATCGTTCCTACCTCGGGGCCATACTGACCGTTGATAAGAATAACAGCCTGATCGGTTACGTTCATTGCAGTAATAGAACCACCTACGAAGTCATCAGAACCTGGGCAGTCGATGATGTTAAGCTTCTTGTTGTTCCATTCTACATGAAAAACAGTTGAGAACACCGAGTAGCCATATTCCTGCTCAACGGGGAAGTAATCGCTCATGGTGTTCTTACTCTCTACAGAACCGCGGCGCTTGATGATGCCAGCTTCGTAGACCATACTTTCGGCAAGAGTTGTCTTGCCGCTACCCGCACTGCCAATGAGTGCAATGTTTTTGATTTCGTTAGTTTGATATACTTTCATATCGTTTCAGTTTTAGGTGAATACTTATTTTATCGGGGACTAAATTAGTTATTTTTTGAGAAAACACCAAAACTTTCTTCCAAATTTTAAACTAAATTTGTAATTTTGCCGGCAAAATTCGAAAATAATGGCAGGTTTATACGTACATATTCCGTTTTGTAGCAGCCGATGTGTGTACTGCGGCTTCTATTCTACCACGGGGCTGGCGCTTCGCGAGCGCTATGTTGATGCCCTTTGCCAGGAGATAAAAATGAGAAGCCTACCCACAACCCCTCCCCAAAAGGAGGGGAGTTTAGGCACTATTTATCTTGGCGGCGGCACACCCAGTCAGCTTACCATTCCACAGTTGCGCCGGATTTTTGATGCCATCTATATATATAATAAGGTGGAAAACGATGCCGAAGTGACCATCGAGGTGAATCCGGATGACGTAACACCCGAATTGGCTGCTGCCCTGCAGCAGCTGCCCATCAACCGTGTGAGCATGGGCGCACAGACTTTTAACGATGAACGTCTGCATTTTCTGCGCCGCCGTCACTCGTCAGCACAGGTGCATCAGGCTGTAGCAACCTTGCGCCAAGCAGGATTCCAGAATATCAGCATCGACCTGATGTACGGCTTTCCCAACCAGACACTTGAAGAATGGCAGGCGGATATCGACGAGGCGCTGCAGCTGAACGTGGAGCATATCTCTACCTACTGCCTGATGTACGAAGAGGGCACCCCACTCTACCGATTGTTAGAGCAAGGCAAGGTGGCCGAGATTGACGAGGAGTTAGAGCGAAAGATGTACTTTACATTAATAAACAACTTGGAATCAGCCGGTTACGAACATTACGAAATATCCAATTTTGCCCGTCCGGGCTATCGTTCGCGCCATAACAGCAGCTACTGGAAGGGCATACCGTATATCGGTATCGGCGCCGCTGCCCACTCGTTCGACATCCAGACACGCAGCTGGAACGTGGCCGATATCCAGCAGTACATCACCGCCATGGAGCAAGGCGAGCGATGCTTTGAGGCTGAGACGCTGGACGAGGACACACGCTATAACGATGCCGTGACCGTGGCCCTGCGCACCTGCGAGGGATTAGACCTGAGCACGCTGACCGACCAGCAGCGTACCTACTGCCTGAAAAACGCCCAGCGCCATCTGGAGGCGGGATTGCTGAAACTCAACGACCAAAAAATATCGCTCACAAAAGAAGGACTCTTTGTAAGCGATATGATTATGAGCGACCTGATGCTGGTTTAAAGCTTCAGACGTTTGATGGCGAAATAGAAGTATGCTATCAGCAACGGATAGCCTACATAATACAAGGTAGTGATGCTGAACACCACATAGATAACAGCACAAACGGCTGCCAATCCTACCAGATACATGATGGCCTCGCCCAGGGGCAAACGGTGGTACACATCATCGACGGTTGCCAACGACCAGATGATGAGCGCCCATACCGACGAGATGAATACGCCCAGCCAGAACGGCAGCGCAAACGGATTGAGCGAGGGGTGATAATAGAAATGTCGCCAGGTTTCGGGGGCAAACAGCTGGATGCTACTATACAGCACAGCCGACGAGGCTATGAGCAGACAGAGCGCTGTGGGATAGAACGAGGCGATATCATTGAAATGCACAATCTTACAACCCTTACGCATCAGGCGGCGCAAACCATAAGCGGCACCCGTGAGCACGCAGAAAGCCATAAACACCAGCAGGTGCTTATCGGAGAAGTAATCGATGAACTGACTGATTGGGTCATCGGGCGACACCTTTGAGAGAAGCTCGTTTTCGTGTACCCATCCAAAAGTAAGCTGATCGCGCGCCACCTTTACCCACACAGAATCGATGGTATCGGTGGGTACCGTCTTGATATCGGCCACCACCACATGCTCGTTGCGGCGCAGGGTGATAGAATCCTTCTTCATCTCCTCGCCCATCGACTGCAGCTCGAACGTTACCACATCGGGCACCGACATATCCTCGGGCTGCTGCTTAACCACCACCAGCGAATCGCCCGTTACCACAAAATTGTAGTTCTGGGTGTAATGATGGGTGGTGTAGAACGAGATGGAGTCGAGCTGTTTCTCGGTCAGATCCCAGGCATCGGGCGTGATGGGGCCACGGTTATAGCAGCCACATAACAGGATGGAGACGAACAGGAGACTAACGAGTCGACGCATAGACGTTCATCTGACAATGTTGACAATCAAACTCAAGACGGAATCGGCGTCCATCGCCTAATACGAGAGAAAGCGGTTCGTGCCACGTGGGGCGTTTGCCGCCGCGCTTTACGCAGTAGCCCAACGAATAACGGATGCAATGACGGCACTGCATGATAGGTCCGTCGCCACCTTTCAGCTCATAGGCCGAAAGCTCATCGGTACCATAGAAGGCAGCCGACTGGCGGTTGGAGATATTATTCTGATAACTGAGCTTGTCTACACCTGGATTAGCCCCCACCTTGGCCTGCTTTACCTGGCGCTGGGGCTGTACAAGGGCCTCGACCAGCTGGCGGCGCATGTCGGTGAGCTGACTATTGGGGATGAAATAATTAAAATCGTCGGGTACGTTAACCTCCTGACACTCATAGATGGTATCGCCCAGCTTTGAGAGCTGACGAACCAGATTCTCACGAGGCGACTTCTGGGCTATCTGATGTTCGGCCGCAAAGTGTACCGTTACACCTTCGGCACTTAGCTCAAAGCCATCAGCCACAGCACGCAGGGCTATGCTTACAGGAATCTTACGGGTAGCGCTGGGCTTAGAGAGAATACGCTCGAACTCCTGATCGTTGTTACGATAGAGCGACATGCCTGGGCGCAAACCAGCAGGCATCTTAAAAGGATAGATGCGATTACCCACCACGCGGTTGGCACGAAAGCCTTCGAACTGGCGATCCTGATTCAGGAAGCACAAGCCGTCGCCGTTAGCAAAGCTGGCGGTACCGGCCACGTTAAAGCTATCGTGACGAATCTCCTTAACTTTACCCACAAACTCGCCCACCGCCTTTGGTGTATCGAACGAGGCGATATTAGGCTGGCGACCATTCATAAAGTAAGTGGTGTAGCCGCGGTTAAACGTACGATTGAGATTGGGCGTAAACGTGTATTCGCAACGGCCCTTTGACGCACGACAATACTGGTCGGCATGCTTACGGATATAGGCGTTAAGGCGCTCGCTATAAGCAGCGGTTACGTTCTTAACGTAAGTAACATCCTTGAGGCGGCCCTCGATCTTAAACGATACGGCACCCGCCTCGATGAGTTTATCCAGATTATCGCTCTGGTTCATATCCTTGAGCGAGAGCAGGTAACGCTCATGTTCTATCTCCTCGCCATCGGCATCGACCAACGAGAAACGCATACGACAGAACTGGGCGCACTCACCACGGTTGGCGCTACGCTGGAAACAATGCTGCGAGGCATAGCAGATGCCCGAATAGCTAACGCACAAGGCACCATGCACAAACACCTCGAGTTCGATATCAGACACCTCGCGATGAATCTCGGCAATCTCCTCGGCCGAGAGCTCACGCGCCAGAACGGCACGCGAAAAACCTACCTGCTTGAGCCAACGTACCTTGTCGGCTGTGCGGTTATCGGTCTGCGTAGAGGCGTGAATCTCGAAAGGCTTACCGTTCATAAACTGCAGCAAGCCCATATCCTGCACCAGGATGGCATCTACGCCTATCCCGGCCAGCTGATCAATCAGTTTCTGCGCCTCGTCGAGCTCATGATCGTAAACGATGGTGTTGAGCGTAACATAGATTTTGGCACCAAACTGATGAGCATAATCACAAAGTTGGCGAATATCGTCGATGCTGTTGCCTACGGCTGCACGGGCGCCAAACTTGGGCGCACCGATATAAACGGCATCGGCACCATGATCGATGGCAGCTATGCCGCAAGCCAAATTCTTGGCTGGAGCTAAAAGTTCTAATGCAGTCACTAAGCTTATTTAATTTCGTCGATATTATACGGTGTTTCCTGGTAAACGTAGTAGTTAATCCAGTTGTTGTACAGCAGGTTGGCATGTGCACGCCAGGTTACTACTGGGGCGTTGTCAGGATTATCATCGCGATAGTAATTCTTTGGCATATCCACATCGTCGCGGATACCACGATCACGCTTATACTCATTGTCGAGTGTGTTTGGCGCATACTCCAGGTGACCGGTAATGTAGAACTCACGACCGCCACGCGCCATCACCATGCTGACACCACTCTCGGGTGACTCGGCCAGCAACGTAAGCTCGGGGTTGGCCAGAATATCCTCGCGATGTATCTCGGTATGACGACTGTGAGGCATCATAAACACATCGTCGAACCCACGGAAGATGGGCAGTTTGGTATCCACGGGTGTTTGTGGGAAGATGCCGAACATCTTCTTTTCCAAGGGGTACTTGGGCACACCATAATGGTAATAAAGGCCAGCCTGAGCTGCCCAACATATATATAAGGTACTGGTGACGTGGGTTTTGGCCCAAGCAAAGATATCGGTAATCTCATCCCAGTAGGTTACATCTTCAAAGTCCATCGTCTCTACAGGCGCACCTGTGATAATCATACCATCAAACTTCTCGTTGCGCATCGACTCAAAGTCGCGATAGAACATCATCATGTGCTCAATCGGCGTGTTCTTAGGGGTATGACTCTTTAACTTCATAAAGTTAATCTCCATCTGCAATGGTGTGTTTGAAAGCAATCTAACAAGATCGGTCTCTGTGGTTATCTTCAGAGGCATCAGGTTCAGAATCACAATCTTCAGCGGACGGATATCCTGTGTTGTTGCCCGCGAGTTATCCATCACAAAGATATTCTCGTTCTTCAGAATATCAATAGCGGGCAGTCTGTCTGGTAATCTTAGTGGCATTTCTTATTTTTCCTCTCTTTTTTAGAATTGCAACACACAACACGACACGTTGTCCAAGCCTCCAGCGGCCACAGCGGCATCGCAGAGGGTGTTGGCGTCAGAACCTTCGGCAAGAAGTGTGTAGATAATGGAATCTGGCAACATATCGGTGAGTCCGTCGCTGCACAGCATGTAAACATCGCCCTCCTTGATATCATCGGTTATGTTCACAATATCGATAAACGAGCTTGTAGCACCACCACCGATACAGTTAGTGATAACGTTAGAATGCTGCGAAGAGCCGAGCATGTTGCTGAGCGAGTGATCGGATGTAAGCTGGGTAAGATCGCCATCGCGGAAACGATACAAGCGACTGTCACCACAGTTCAGCGTGTAGAACTGGCCCTCGTAGAAGGCCAAGCCTACCAATGTGGTACCCATGCCTTTATACTGCTCGTCGGAGCGACCCTTTGAATCGATGATGTTGTTGATGGAGTCTAACCAATCCTCAAACTTATCTTTGATGGATTCGGGTCTAAGACCTGTGGGCAGATCGTGAAAATAGAACTCCAGGTTATGCAGCGCATCACTGCTGGCCACATCACCACGATTATGTCCACCCATACCATCGGCCACAGCCATGATATAACGGTCGCTATTGGTCAAGTCTACGCGTGTGCTAAAAGCATCATTCCTCACGAAATGACTGCCAAGCAGCACCATGTCTTCGTTCTGACTACGCACGCAGCCTACTTTGCTGGCTGCTGTCATGTGTATTGTTATCATTGTTTTTAAATATTACTATCTAATTACTACTTGAAGGTTGACATTGGCAATCGACAGCACGTCGCCATTCTTTAACGGGTTCTCGGTCTCGGGCTGGATAGGAGCCTGATTAATCCTGGTACCGTTTGACGAGTTCATATCGATAACAAACCAACCTGCGCCTGACTTGTACTTGAGCTGGGCATGAATACCCGATACGTACGAATTCTGCTCGAAGAACTGAACGTACGGACCCTTACGGCGACCGATAATGGCACCGTTCATAGCTGTGATACGTATATTGAGACTTTCGTTAACCAACGTCATCATCGGCATGCTTGAACGACCGGCACCTGCCTGAGCAATAGAGATAGCAGGACCTACCGATATGCTGGCTGCAATGTTCTGCGCATTGGATGTGCGTGGTGATACAGGCTGCTGTTGTTGTGCTGGTGGTACATTTGCGGCGCGCGATACTGAGGCACTGGGTGTAACGCTGATGTTTACACCAGGGCGCACAGCAGCCCCTACCCCAGGATTACCAGCAGGACTACCCATTGGGTTACCCATAGGATTAGCCATCGGGTTGCCCATAGGATTAGCCATCGGGTTGCCCATAGGAGCGCCCATGGGATTTGCTCCGGCATTGGCTGCTGCCATGCTACCTGCAGGCAAAGCCATCATGCCGCCGCAACGTGTGCAACGACGTCCAAGCCCCACATGACCGCACTGCTTACAGAACAGCAACTGCTGTCCACATTGGTCGCAGTAATGTGAATCGTCTTCTATTTCTTCTTTACAAGCTGGACAAATAATCATATTTCGTTAAATATCTTCTGGTAGTATAATCTGATATGTTTCCTTTGTAACCTGATCGGCCGGCAGCGCTGATACGCGCTCCGACAGGTGCTGGATAGTAGAATCGAGCAGGTTGCGCATCTCGCGGGCATTACCCCACGACTCGGTCTTGGTAAGAACCATCTTATAGATCTTGTCGAGTGCCTTAAGCTCAGCCTCAGGCGTAAACTGGTACTGCTCCTTCTGGGCCATGTGCTTGTAAATAGCCAGCAGCTCATCAGGATCGTAGTCGTCGATGTGCAACTTGTGGGTGAATCGGCTGGCCAGTCCGGCGTTCATCATCATGAACTCCTCCATCTTATCCTTATAGCCTGCAGCGATAACCACAAACTTACCACGATCGTCCTCCATACGTTTCATCAGCGTGTCGATAGCCTCCTTGCCGTACATGTCGCCGCCATCGCTCAAGGTGTAAGCCTCGTCGATGAACAGGATACCGCCCATGGCCTTATCGCACATGCTGTTCACAATCTTAGGTGTTTCGCCCATGTACTTACCAACCAACGTAGCACGACTGGCCTCGATGACACGCGATGTGGGCAGTATGTCCATGGCCTGGAGTATCTCACCCATCTTGCGGGCAATAGATGTCTTACCTGTACCCGGATTACCCGTAAGCACAAAGTTCATCGACATCTGCTGAACACTGCCAGCACCCATAGCGGCACGCTGCTTCATGAACATGCTCTGTACGGCCAGACGACGGATAGAATCCTTGACTGAGCGCATACCAATGAACTCTTCGAGCTCGTTGAGCACCACATCGAGCGGACGTGCGGTCTCGCCCTGAGACAGGGGAAGATCGGCGGTGGTGAGCGCAAACATGTCGCTCTCCTTGAAGTCGGGACTGGTCATCTGCTTTACCAGACGCTGACTCTGGCGCTCTACAGCCTCGTTGAAGATGCGGCGTGCCTCACGGGCATTACCGAAGTTCTTATCGCGGCGCAGATAGAGCTGCTCGAACATACGGTGAATAGCCGCCTTGGTCTCCTCATCGACGGTGAAGTTCTTGCCGGATGCGAGGTGCAGGAAGATCTCCGTGAGCTCGTCGGGCGTATAGTCGTCGAAGTGGATGGTTTGTGTAAAGCGACTCTTCAAGCCTGGGTTGGTATCGATAAAGTCGTGCATCTGGTCGGTATAACCAGCCACGATACAGATAAACTTACCACGATCATCTTCCAAACGTTTCAGCAGCGTGTCGATAGCCTCAGCGCCAAAGCTGTCGCCATCGTTCGACTTCAGCGTGTAAGCCTCGTCGATAAACAGTACACCACCCATAGCCTGATCAACCAGCTGGTTGGTCTTGATGGCTGTCTGACCCGAGAAGCCTGCCACCAGTTTAGAGCGGTCGGCCTCAACCAGTTGTCCGCGGGCCACAACGCCCAGCGTCTTAAAGATATCGGCCATAATACGGGCTACGGTGGTTTTACCCGTACCAGGGTTACCGGTAAACACATAGTGCTTGCCTTGGAAGGTGTTGGTTTCGCCACGTGCAATCTGCAGGTTCAGGAAGGCTGCCAGGTTGGCAATCTCCTTCTTCACACCCGAGAGACCAACCAGACCGTCGAGTTTCTTCAGACAGTCGTCGACGCTTACGGTCTGTGGTGCATCGTATGGGATATCGTCGCGTACAATGGTCATGAGCTCCTCGTTGCTCATCGCAGAAATATTTGCACCCTGCAGGCGCTGTGCCTGTTTCTTGCAAATCTGGTCGAAGAGCGTACGCATGGTACGACCGTTGGCAAAGTCCTTGTCGCGCGAGTCGTACATCTCCTTGATCATCTTCTGAGTAAGTGCCTGTGCATCCGGCGAGAAGATATACTTCTTCTGCTTGGCAAATACCTGCATAATCTCGAACAGCTCGGCTGGCGAGTAGTCCTTGATATCGAGGAAATAATTGAAACGGCTGCGGAAACCAGGGTTCACACGGAACAGGTTCTCCATCTCCGTGCGATAACCAGCGGCAATCACGATAAACTGTCCGCGATCGTCCTCCATACGTTTCATCAGTTTCTCCAAAGCCTGTGCGCCCTGGGCATCACGATCGCCCGACGCACTCACAGGAGCCAAGGTGTAGGCCTCATCCACAAACAGGATACCGCCCTTGGCCTTATCGCAAAGGGCATCAACCACCTTAGGTGTTTCGCCCTGATACTGACTTACCATCTTGGCACGGTCGACCTCAACTACGTGACCGCTATCCAGATAGCCGATGGCTGCCAGAATCTCGCCCAACTTACGGGCAATGGTGGTTTTACCTGTACCAGGATTACCAGTAAGAATAATGTGCATCGACATTTTCTCCTGCTCGCCCAGTCCACGTTCGGCGCGCTGCATGGCGTTCTGTACCGAGTAGGCCATCTCTTTTACGGCGGCCTTAACCTCGTCCATACCAATGTAGCTGTCCAGATCGCGCAGGATATCCTCAACCGAGCGCTCCTCGGGTACATAACCCGTGATGTCGCTCAACTCTACCCTTGTGGCATTGGCGCCACGACTGATATACTGGGTAAAGATATTCTCGGCTGTTTTATGGGCCAGGTGTCCGTTACCAAAGGTCTCGTCCTTAATCTTAACCTGATATTTAAAGAAACGCAATAACTGTTTATCAGCTTCGGGCGAGAAATCCTGTATGCCATACTTCAACTGCAGGTTCAGCTTACATATCTCGGTAAGCTCCTGGAAGTTTGGCGTGGTCATACGGAAGGTATACTTGAAACGGTTGGCTACGGCTGGGTTGCTCTCCAAGAAGTCCTCCAAACCCTTCGAGAGTCCGGATATAATCACAATGGGGTTATCCTCCCATTTGTCCATCTCAACAAACAGCTTGTCGAGCGGGTTCACCTGGTTAGAGTATTTATCGGGCAAAAGCTTCTGCACATTGTCGAAGAACAATATACCATTCTTTGCTTTCTTGATATTTTCATCCCATTTGTCGACGAATCGCTGGTAATCTACGGCATCTACCATCATCAGCTGGGGTTTTTCGATGATCTTATGCTGATAGAAGTAATCGCGCAGAATCTCGGCCAGCGCCGTCTTACCCGTACCTGTATCACCAATCACAATGGCATTGAGCGAGATACGGGCTTTAGAGATATCCTTGCGAGAGCGCAGAAACGTATAGGTATCGACAATGGTTTTCAGCTGGTTCTTCACCTCGTCGAGGCCAACCAGCTTATCAAGCAAGTCAGTAGTAACAAGCTGCTGTCCGCACCACTTGCAGAACTTTGCTTTGCTTCTGTTTTCTTTATGACAATTCTGACAAACCATTTTATATTATGCGTCTCTATCTATTTTCTTAATAATACTTTTTGGGGCCTCCTTCATGTGACTGTTAGGATTGGCAATGTTCAGCATCGATGGGCTGAAAACCACAAACGATACCACGAATACCAGCATCAGCAGGCTCCACAGCACGTAGTGAAGCACACTCTCGCCCGTGATAGAGCGAACCTGATCGGTAACATCGTTAAGCAAACCGAACTTAGAGCCTTTAAACTTGTACGAACGGGCCTTGAAGGTGTAGTACAACGGTTCTATCAAGTTCGATTTCATATCGTTTTCGAGCACCTCGGATATCAGTCGGCTGTCGGCCTTCTCATTACCACGGAAATCTGTGAGGTGACAAACCAGCATGTAGATAAGCGTGATTACGATAATGGCGATATTAAACAGCATGGGGTGCGATGCGCCAATATACTTTAATATAATAATAGGTATAAAGCACGTAAACGCGCCCACCAGTCCCCACAGGAACGAGAACATAAAGTCGTAGCCCTTGAAGAACGAGCGGGTGGCCACAATCATACCAGTCATTCCACCCAGAGGCAGACCGATACTGATAAAGGTATGCGTGAGGATATACTCAGGATTGGTAACGCCGAATATCAGCACGAATACCAACCAGATACCGCTCAGGGTGTAGAAGGCTGTACGCCAGATCTTCTCCTTGGTCTTGGCGCGCTTCCAACTGTCTTTTACAAAGGCCACACGGCGCTGGGTTTCGTCGCGGGCATCGATAAAGCGCTTATAATAACGCTGCGAAGGATCGATTTTTCCCATTGCCATCAACCAGTCCTCAACGGCATGCTCGTACGAGTACTCTACCGTAAAGTCGGCATTGGGGTCTTCGTGATAGAACACCGACATCCACTGCCCCATCGAGCCGTTGCGGATTTCGTTGCGGAACACCTGCAACTTCTTTGCCTGCAGGTTACGGCCGTCGGCGTACTCAATACCGTCGCCCATCATATAGGTAGGTGTAACGCCCAAGATACGACAGAAGCGGTAAACGGCCGTCTTCACATCGTAAGCGCCCATACGTTCGGTATTCTCCTCGCTCTTAAAGTCGAAGCAGCGCTTATGCTCGTTGTACATCTCGGTCCAGCCGTGCAGCTGGGCATAGTAAGCAAAACGACCGTCAAGTTCAGTAAAGTCCTTCATCTCCTCCTCGAACTCCTTCTCAGGAAGGTTCTGTGCCTTATGCAAACGCTCGTTGAGCAGTTCGCCCACCTGTATGGGAGTAAAGGCGCCGGCCAGATCATAAGCCGATTCGCGATTCAGGTTATAAAGAACCTTATAAGCCAAGTTTCGTGAGTAAGGCTGATCCAGCGTCATGATGCGCAGACTCTCGCACGCCATCTGGTCCTCGTGACTGTACATCCAGGCCAGCAGACGTCCGTCGGTCAGACTATGCCACTCGTCTTCGGTTATATCTTCATGACCAAAGGCGCTAACAATATCGTTAATTGCAGCCGATGGATGCTTTACCATAAATGGTATCTCAGGATCAACCTCGAGCACTATCTTCATGATAGCCACACGTACCTGCTCCTTATTGTTATGGTCTACTTCCTTAAAGTAAGAACGCAAACGATCAACATCGCAGCTGGTGTGGGTTTCCACATAAAGGTAGAAGTTATCGTTCGGGGCAGCCAACGATATGGCATACTCGTCCTGATTACTCAGCAGCGAGATACATACCGCATGGATATCCTCGCAGTTGGTTCCACGCACATCCTTATACGGATAGGCAGGGTCCATAGCGTACAGCGATGCCATCAAACCAGCACGCTGATCGATAGGATATTTCTTGGAAATGATATCTTTAACAATGGTGCTCAGCTTGTTGTTACCACAAGCGTCCAACCACTGGGTGATACGTCCGTTATACAGATAACCGATAGCCAAGCGCTCGTTGGCCAGCAGCATGGGCACCAGTTCCTGTACGTTCTCGGCCACCAGGTTACGCTCTGGATCGACAACGAAACTCTGGTACTTCAGGAATGGTGACGACAGGTCGACCTTCGGGCTCTCGCCTAAGAACCACTGCTCTACCTGCTCATAACCCCAACGGTTGATGGGGTTAACCACCGTAAGACCCATTACCAGCAACTTGATACGCTCTGGTAACTCGTTCATGCGTGGTATGCGACCCTCGTTCTTCTGGCGCATCATCACACGTTCGTTGGTACTCATCGGACTCTCGCCTAACCACAGCGTCATCAAACTGATACCCAAAGAGTAGTAGTCGGCCTTTGGCGAAATCTCTACCACACCATCAATTACGTCGGCATACATTTCGGGTGCCGCATAGATTGGGGTACGGGCCTGTGTGGTTTTATGCGACTTACCGTCTTCCTCCAGCATACTCGAAATACCAAAGTCGCCCAGAACCAGTTGGTTATGGTCCTTATCACGGAAGAAGAAGTTGCCTGGTTTGATATCCTTGTGCAGAATTCTGAGCTGATGACAGTAAGCCAAGGCTGCAGCACTCTGAAGAGCTATACGACGGAACTTGTTTATATCGCCTTCCAGATTGAACTCGGCCATCGAGCCACCCTGCAGGTACTCCATCAACTCGTAGTAACGGTGCTTACCATCCACATAGGTCTTACCAAAGTCGTACACCTTTACTACCATCTCAAAGTCGAAGTTCAGAACCGTCTGCAATATCTTACGGTTCACATCGAAATTGGGATAGTACACTTTCAGTACATATTCCTTGTTGTCTTTCTCAACCAGGAAAACCTCGGCCTCACCTGTATTCTCGCTCAGTACTGATACACGACGATACTCCTGCCCTTTCAGCGTGTAGATATTCTCATCAATCAGGTTACGTTGCAGGCGCTGTTTCTTGGCACGGTCGGTATTACTGGCCGACGAGATAATCGAGATGTTGACGTTGGGACGAACTTGAGCCTGAGCCTGTACTTGAGGCTGGGGCTGAGCACCACGAACGGTACTACCCATTGATGGTGCTGCAGGTTTAGGTGCTGCAGGCTGTGGGGTAACGGGCTGTGGTGCAATGGGCTGGTTGATACCAGGGGCACGAACGGTGCCATCCAAAGCCTTGGGAGCAGCTGGACGTGGCGCAGCAGATTGTGGTGTAATCGGCTGATTAAGGCCGGGTGCACGCACAGTACCATCCAATGCTTTAGGAGCAGCTGGACGAGGTGCTGCAGGACGAGGCGCTGCAGGTCGTGGTGTAATAGGCTGATTAAGGCCAGGTGCACGCACGGTACCGTCAAGTGGTTTAGGAGCAGCAGGCTTGGGGGCTTCCATCTTCGGCATATCAATGCGGATGGTGCCATCAAGCGGTTTGTCGGGCTCCTCACCCTTTGAAGGAGTATTCTGTGGGAAATCAAAGTTGGTTGCACGTACGGTCTTATCTACGTTCACCTCTTCGTTTCCGTTTACTTTATTTTGTGGAGTTCGATCCGTACTCATTAGATATCGTCTTTAATTTCTTTTCTTGTTCCCTTACCAAGTATAATCCATTTTCCGCCCATCTGCGGCTTGGCACATCCGCATGGACTTGAGTGGAGGGCGTGCTTAAAGTTGCACTGCCAAGCCAGACGTACACCCTGAGGCTTGCAGGCCATAGCATAGTTACGCACCTGAGCAGGCTTTTCCTGAGGCAGCTGTGCCATCTGGTCTAACAGTCGCGACAGCATATCCATACGTTCCTGCTTCTTCTTGTCGTATTCGTCTTTACTCATCACCTTATGGTCGGCCAGGTTGGCATCTACACGATCCAAACCACGATCCTGAGCCAACAGCATGAGTACGCGCTGGCGCAGCTCCTGACTCTTACGGTCACGCTCCTTATCCTGCTCGGTAACATAAGGCATCTGCAAATCCAACTTCTGCAACTCCTCGGCCAGTTTCTGCATCTGCTGGTACTCAGGCATCTCCATCACTTTCTCCTTCATCAGACGGGCCTCTTCGGTAAGGGCTGTACCACACTGCTTGCAGAACGAGAAATCATTATGGGTTCCACAAACAGGACAATCGATACCACCCACCGGATTACCGCACTCAGGGCAGTAGGCCTCGGCACCATGCAGATAGGCGCCGCAGAATGAGCACACGTCCTTACGGATATAGTGACGGCAACTTTCGCAGAAGTCGGCGTCGGCATCGACAGCTGCCCCACAATAGGGACAGGTGGCCATACCGATAGGCTCGCCGCACGAGGCACAGAAAAGTGCTTCGGCTTCGTTGAATGCGCCACAATGAGGACATTGGATACCATTAGCCGTATTGGCCTGCATGGCTTGCTGATACTGAGGTTGCTGTGCAGAGTGCTCACGATAAAGCGGCTCGGCACCTCGGCTTATTCGATCTGGGTTTTGTGTAATATCGTTCATCGTTGTTGGAATTTTAACTTAAGTTAGGTGCAAAGTTAAATAAAAAAATGAATCAAACAAAAAAAACCGCCGTAAATTTACATTTACGACGGCAAAAATCTATATTTTTTGATGTATTTTACCACAATTCGAGGCGTTCCTGCTTAGGAATAAACATCTTGTCGCCCTCTTTTACGCCAAAGGCCTCGTACCAAGCGTCGATGTGAGGCAGAGCGCCATTTACACGCCAACGACCCAGTGAGTGAGGATCGCTCTTGGTACGGTTGCGGATTTCAGCCTCAGTAATGTTACCAGCCCATACACCTGCGTAAGCGTGGAAGAAACGCTGATCGGCTGTCAGACCGTTCTTCTCGCCAAGAGGATTGCGCTTGGTAGCGTTCTTATAAGCAGTCCATGCTACCTGCAGACCACCGTGGTCGGCCAGGTTCTCACCCAGTGTCAGACGACCGTTACCATTCAGGTCGGGAAGCACCTTGATAGCGCTGAAGAAATCGGCATACTTATCAGTACGCCCTGTAAAGTTCTTTCCATCAGCATCCTTCCACCAGTCGTGCATATTTCCATCCTTATCAAACTGACGACCCTGATCATCAAATCCGTGAGTCATCTCATGACCGATTACTACACCGATAGCACCATAGTTAAAGGCATCATCAGCAGTCATATCAAAGAAGGGATACTGCAGAATACCTGCGGGGAAGCAAATCTCGTTGGTTGTTGGATTATAGTAAGCATTCACAGTCTGTGGTGTCATGTGCCAATCGTCGCGATCCACGGGCTTACCTACTGTATGCTCAATGTTGTGAGCATTCCAGAACTTAGCGCAAGCCTGCATGTTATCGTAAAAAGATTTAGCAGGATCAATCTCCAGCTTAGAGAGGTCGGTCCACTTATCAGGATAACCCACCTTTACATAGAATGTATTCAACTTCAGCAGGGCATTAACCTTAGTACTGTCGTCCATCCAATCCTGGGCAGCAATACGCTCACCAAGAGCAATCTGCAGGTTCTTAATCAGAGTCAGCATACGCTGCTTAGCAGCCTCGGGGAAGTACTTCTCGGCATAAATCTTACCAAGAGCCTCACCCATCACACGCTCAACCTGACCAGTGCTACGCTTCCACAGAGGATGATTCTCCTTGCGACCAGCCTTAATCTTACCATAGAAATCAAAGCTCTCAGCTGCAGCAGCATCGTTCAGATAGTTAGCCGAACCCTCAACAAGGCTCCACTCCAGCACGTCACGATACTCAGCAGGCTTCAGGGCACCTACTACCCTATTAGCGCCTTCCAGGAAGTCGGGCTGACC
Source organism: Prevotella sp. khp1 (assembly GCF_900102205.1). Lineage (NCBI taxonomy): Bacteria > Pseudomonadati > Bacteroidota > Bacteroidia > Bacteroidales > Prevotellaceae > Prevotella > Prevotella sp. khp1. Next base: position 406,517 of record NZ_FNJZ01000003.1, on the reverse strand, counting down.
AACAACCATCTCCTGCAGGAACTTAGTGTCGATGCCCTTAGCGTTCATCACCTTAACCAAAGGCAGGTTAGGATACTTAGCCTCGAACTCCTTCAGAGTCATCTTGTTGTAGTTAGCCTCAGGATCGCGCAGCTCGGTACGACTCTTACTAACCTTAGCAAGTGCAGTCTCAACCTTCATAACGTTCTGCATCTTCTTGGTAGCAGCGCTCTTACTGAAACCAAACAGCTGGAACATTTTTACCACGTGCTTCTTGAAAGCCTCGCGAATACCGGCTGTAGCCTTATCGTTATCCAGGTAGTACTCCTTCTGACCGAGTGTCAGGCCACTCTGATAAATACTCAGAATGTTCTGCGTGGCGTTCTTCTCGTCGGCACCGAAGCCTGCATAGAAGAACTCCTGCTCGCCATAAGGAGCCTGCTCAAGCTGGATAGCCAGCAACTGCTTAACACTTTTAGCAGCCTCAAGTTTCTTAATAAGTGGCATAACAGGAGCCACACCTTCCTTATTACGACGTGTAGAGTCCATAGCCAACTTATAAAGATCGCTCAGTTTCTGCTCGATAGTACCCTTAGCATAAGTGTTGCTCTGCAGCTCCTTCAGGATACCGTTAATGCGCTTGTCGTTGTCTTCCTGCAAACGGTCGAAACTACCATAGCGCGAATAAGCTGCTGGCAGTGGGTTGTTCTTCATCCAACCACCACAGGCATACTCATAGAAGTCGTCACCCGGACGCACATTCTTGTTAAAGTCGGCCTCGTTCAAGCCTGATCCCAGCTCAGTCTGAGCCATCATCATCATTGAGACAGATGCCATTGTCATCATTGTTAAAAATCTTTTCATTGTTTTTTAGAGTTTATTGTGTTAATGATTCTAATTCTTCGCTTGCTTTCTCCCAACGCTCCACCTCTTCATCCAAGTCACGCTTAATGTCGGTGTACTCGGTTACCATCGTCATATCCGAAGCGTTTTCAGACTGCATCAGCAGCTCGTCCAGTTCCTTCAGGCGCTGCTCCAGCTGCTCAATCTTGGCTTCATGCTGCTTAACAGCCTTTTCCAAACGGTTCTTACGTTTCTGAAGTTCCTTGTGCTCGGCATAGCTCAGGGTTTTCTGAAGCACAGCCTCACCCTCAGGGGTAACCGATGGCGATGCACTCGATGTTGTAGTTGCAGCAGCTTTGGTGGCAGCCTTGGGAGCTGCCATCATCTGCGGCTGCGAACCCAACTGATTAAGGTCGTTAATCTTTTTTGTTCTCAGGAAGTCGTAGATACCGCCCAAATGTTCGCGTACCTTACCACCTCCAAACTCATAGACTTTGGTTACCAGTCCATCCAGGAACTCACGGTCGTGGCTCACAATGATAGCTGTACCGTCGAAGGCTTTAATGGCCTCTTTCAGTACATCCTTCGAAGGCATATCCAAGTGGTTGGTAGGCTCGTCGAGAATCAACAGGTTTACAGGCTCCAGCAGCAAACGGATCATTGCCAGTCGACTACGCTCACCACCACTCAGCACTTTCACCTTCTTATCACTCTCCTCACCGCCAAACATAAAGGCACCCAGGATATCATTAATCTTCAAGCGGACCTCGCCCTTTGCCACATAGTCGATGGTCTGGAACACAGTCAGGTTCTCATCCAGCAACTGCGCCTGATTCTGGGCAAAATAGCCTATCTGGATATTATGACCAACCTTCAGGTTACCTGTAAAGGGGATTTCGCCCATAATACATTTCACAAGTGTTGATTTACCTTCACCGTTCTTACCCACAAAGGCCACTTTCTCACCGCGCTTGATAGTAAGCGACACATGGTCGAATACTGTATGCGCACCATAATCCTTGCGTACCTCGTCGCAGATCACAGGATAATCACCACTTCGCAAACAGGGAGGGAACTTCAGGTGCATGGCCGAATTATCTACCTCGTCAATTTCGATGGGCACAATTTTCTCCAGCTGTTTTACTTTCTGCTGCACCTGTACAGCCTTGGTAGCCTGATAACGGAAGCGCTCTATAAACGCCTTCATCTCAGCCACTTCCTTCTGCTGGTTCTCGTAAGCCCTTAACTGCTGTTCGCGACGTTCCTTACGCAAAACTACGTACTCATCGTACTTCACCTTATAGTCGATTACCTTACCACACGATATCTCGAGCGTACGGTTCGACACATTATTAATAAAGGCACGGTCGTGACTTACTAGCACTACAGCACTCGAGCTCTGCGCCAAGAACTGCTCCAGCCACTGGATTGATTCAATATCCAGATGGTTGGTAGGCTCGTCGAGGAGCAATACATCGGGTTTCTGCAACAAGATTTTGGCCAGCTCGATACGCATACGCCAACCACCCGAGAACTCAGATGTGGGACGCTCGAAATCACTACGCTCAAAGCCCAGACCGGTGAGCGTACGCTCTATCTCGGCTTCATAGTTCTCAGCACCCATCATCATATAGCGCTCGTGCTCGGTAGTATATTTCTCAATCAGCTGCATGTAGCTCTCGCTCTCGTAATCGGTACGTTCAGCAAGCTCCTGATTCATCTTATCCAGGCGCTCCTTCATACGAGTGTTATCAGCAAAAGCTTTCTGTGCTTCTTCACGAACGGTGGTATCGTCCTGCAAAATCATGACCTGTGGCAGGTAGCCCACCTTTGTATCGTTAGGCACACTAACAGTGCCTGCGGTAGGTTTCTGCTGTCCACACAGTATTTTGAGCATGGTAGATTTACCAGCTCCATTTTTGCCCACAAGGGCTATGCGGTCCTTGTCGTTAATGACGAAACTGGCGCCATCAAACAAGGGTTTTACGCCAAATTCAACTTTCAGTCCTTCTACTGATATCATCGCTTGTCAACAAATTTATAATCCTTAAACTGCTCTTTGGGGAAACGCAGCATCTCATCGGTTATGCCTCCGCTCTGAAAGTCGCTAATCTTAATGGTAGTCCATATAAAAGCGATTTTAATGCGTACGCTTATCGGGTGATAGGTTTTACGCTCCAGCAAGGCGTGTATCTCCTTCATACCTTTGCGCCCCTTGATGAGCTTCAACGTTATCAGCAGTCCGTTGTCGGCCTCGGCTATACTATAGTTATAGTTCTCAGGCTCAAACTTAAACTTCTGCGAGTACTTATCACTCTTATTATTCTTGGCTGTGTGCAACTCCACCTCGCGTTTCTTTTTCTTAAAGGTGTACACATATTTGCCATCATTCCACGAGGTCATTCTCGCTTCATCGAACTTACTCTTCTTGCCTTTGTACCAGATGGTGCCTCGGGTTTTATAAATGCCAGTAATATTCACATCGTAGTGCAACGTAGCGCCCTGTTCACCAAACACCTGCTGGTAGGCATTGTTAAAAATGCGGCGTGCCTGTCGGCTGTTGGCGTTATCTTGTGCTTGCACGCTGCAAATGGTGCCAATCAGCATGATTACCGCTAAAATTATCCCTTTTCTCATTAATCTTTTCATTTTCGAACTGCAAAAATACACATTTCTCACGATTTATCACTATATTTGCACACAAATTAACGTAATTACTACTTATATTTATGCAAAAGAACGTTTTTTCCTGTCAAATTGCCACACAATTAGGCATCAGTCAGAAGTTCGTTGAAGCCACGTTAGCTTTGCTCGACGAGGGCTGCACCATACCCTTTATTGCCCGATACCGCAAAGAGCGTACAGGCGGACTGGATGAGGTACAGATAGCTGCTATCAGCGACCGTTACGAGAAGCTGCTCGATATACAGAAACGCAAGGAAACAGTTATCAAAACCATCACCGACCTTGATAAGATGACACCCGAACTCCAAGAGCGCATTAATCAGTGCTGGGATGCCACCGAAATCGAGGATATCTACCTACCCTACAAGCCTAAACGTCGCACCCGCGCACAAGTGGCCCGTGAACAAGGGCTGGAGCCACTGGCTCTGCTGCTGATGAAACAACGCGAGCGTGATCCAGAAGCAGCTGCAGCCAAGTTTGCAAAGGGCGATGTGGACAGCGTAGAAAGCGCCATCAAAGGGGCTCAGGACATTATTGCCGAGGTGGTAAGCGAAAACGAGAAATCACGCCAACAGCTACGTAATGCCTTTACCCGCCAAGCTGTTATCACCTCTAAAGTGGTAAAAGCCAAGGCCAATAGCGACGAAGCAGCCAAATATAGCGACTATTTTGACTGGAGCGAACCACTAAAACGTTGTTCGTCCCACCGTCTGCTGGCCATGCGCCGAGGCGAATCAGAGGGTATCTTACGCATCAGTATTTCGCCCAACGATGATGAAGCCCTTGAGCGCCTGAAGCACCACTATGTTTATGGTAACACCCCATGCGGCCGCTTGGTAGCCGAGGCTATCGACGATGGTTACAAACGTTTGTTGAAACCAGCTATCGAAACCGAGTTTGCCGCACAAAGTAAAGAAAAGGCCGATGAAGAAGCTATCCACGTATTTGCCGAAAATCTACGCCAACTGTTGTTAGGCGCCCCGTTAGGTCAGAAGCGCGTATTGGGTATCGACCCAGGTTTTCGTACTGGTTGCAAAGTAGTATGCTTAGATGCCCAAGGCAACCTGCTGCACCACGATGTGATTATGCCCCACCCACCTGTAAACAAACGTACTGAGGCCGCTATCACCCTGCAGCGCCTGATTCAGAAATTTCAGATAGAAGCCATCTCTATTGGTAATGGTACCGCCAGTCGCGAAACAGATAGTTTTGTAAAAGATGTACTCGCTGGTAAATACAATGTTGCAGCAGATTCAAAATCTTCCAAAGCGAAAGCTGATGACAAAAATGCTCCCACCCCACAGGTCTTTGTTGTTTCCGAAGCTGGTGCCTCAGTTTATTCTGCCTCGAAAGTGGCTCGCGATGAATTCCCCAATGAGGATGTAACCGTTCGTGGTGCCGTTTCTATTGGTCGACGACTGATGGATCCACTGGCCGAACTGGTAAAAATCGATCCTAAGAGCATCGGTGTAGGCCAATATCAGCACGATGTAGATCAGACTAAGCTGAAGCATTCTCTCGACCAAACCGTAGAGAGTTGCGTAAACCTGGTAGGCGTAGATTTAAACACAGCCTCGCAGCACCTGTTGATGTACGTGAGTGGACTGGGTGCCACACTGGCCAAAAACATTATTGACTATCGCCGCGAACATGGTGCTTTTACCTCGCGTGCCCAGCTTCTTAAAGTTCCCCGATTGGGTCCCTCTGCTTATCAGCAGTGTGCTGGATTCCTGCGTATCCACAACGCCAAGAACCCGCTTGACGGCACCGCTGTACACCCTGAGAGTTATCCTATTGTGCAGCAAATGGCCAAAGATCAGGGCTGCACCGTAGCCGACCTTATTCATAACAAGGAAAAGCGCGAAGCTCTGGAGTTGCCCCGCTACGTAACAGCCGATGTGGGTATGCCTACACTTACCGATATTATAGCCGAACTAGAAAAGCCTGGGCGCGACCCACGCCAGCAGCTTGAGGCTTTCGAATTTGACAAGAACGTTAATACCATCGACGATTTGGTTGAGGGCATGGTGCTACCCGGTATTGTTACCAACATCACCAACTTTGGAGCCTTTGTAGATATTGGTGTGCATCACGACGGTTTGGTACACATCTCGCAAATGGCCAACCGCCGTATTGCTCACCCACTCGACGTGGTTAAGCTTCACCAGCACGTACAAGTACGCGTAACCGAGGTTGATCACCGTCGTCAGCGCATCTCTCTGTCCATGAAAGGCCTATAGCCCATGGCACCAGTATTGAGGCAATGATAGCTACTTACTGGTACGATTGATATAATCCAAGATGATGTCAACGGCATCATCTTCGGTCAGACCGTCCATCGAAATAACGAGCTGATAGTTACGGGTATCATAGCGCGACGTATCCTCGAACTTCTTGATGTAAGTTTCACGACTGGCATCAAGCTGGGCTATAATGTTGCGTGCCTCCTGCTCGTTGACATTCTGGCGACGCATAATGCGCTGGATACGATGGGCGGTCGAGGCTTGAATGAAAACGTTGATACGGTTAGGATGGTCACGGAAGACCATAAAGCCCGTACGACCTGCCACCACGCACGATGTCTGCTCGGCTAACTCAAGCAGAATACGTTTCTCGGTTTCGAAAAGACTGGCATTATCAAGCTTCACCTCAGCTTCCATAGGCAAAGAGGCACTATTTACCAATGTATTATAATAGGTGGTAATCTCATTCCACCATGTCTTCTTCTGTGCCTTAATCTCCTCAATCTTTTCAACAGAGAGACCAAAACGCTGAGTCAGTCCGTTGATAACAGACTTATCACAATATTTCACACCGAGCTTTTCAGCCAGTTTACGGCCTACGGTACGTCCACCACTTCCTACTTCTCGATTAATAGTAATTACAAATTTCTCGTTCTTATTCATATTGGTAATTTTTAATAACTGCGACAAAATTACATGTTTTTGGTGATATAAACAAGAAATAATTGTATTTTTTATTATTTCTGCTCTCAGAATCCGACTATTTTTTTGTAAAAAAAACAATAAAAATTTGGCTATTTTCCTAAAAAAACGTACCTTTGTTGCCAACATCGCTCCTAAAACAAAATTGGAATGAATAAAAAGTAAAAGGAAGAATAATGAAGAAAGCATCTGCATACAAACTAAGCTTAATCATCATGGTGGTACTGTTAGTCATGTGGGCCACCATTATGAGCTTTGTATTTGTCATTACACGTAACTCTACCGCACGCGAGGTTGAATCGCGTTACGAGGGTATTATGCTGCACGCCAACGAGAAAATACGTGGTGTGCTGTCCGACGTGTATGTGGCAGCCATCAATAGCACTAGTGTGATTGAGAACGATCTCAACAATCCCGACAAGTTGCAGGCACATTTGGAGCAAATGGTAAAGCTTAACAAATACATGTCGAGCTGTCGCCTGATATTTGAACCCGACTTCTACCCACAGCGTGGACACTACTTCGAGATATATGCCTGGCGCGATTCGGACGGCGTTATCAAGGGTAAGCAGATGAACGAGGATCATCCCGATTTCCTGACACACCCCTGGTACCAAACAGCTTATGAACGCGATGAAGGCGATTGGACACCGCCTTACTTCGATCAGGCTGCATCGCAACAGCTTACCACCACTTATATGACACACATTCACGATAAGAATGGTAATAAGGTGGCCATGCTGGGTGCCGATGTGTCGCTGGAGTGGCTCCGATTGCGCCACAAGCGTATTGACGCCCAAAACCATGAGCGTTTTGAAAAGGAATTTAAGGAAAAATCGTACAGCTTTGTACTCGATAACGATGGTACCTATCTCATTCATCCCAACGAGAATCTTATTCTGAAAACCACTTTCCAGGAGGTTGCATCCCAAACAGCCGACACTGCAGATGACGAAGTGGCCAACCACATGAGAAACCATGAGAGCGGTAGCTGTAAGATTACCAAAGACGGTGTGAGCTCAGTATTGTTCTACTCGTTTGTGAAATATGCCGAGTGGACAGTAGTGATTGTTGTACCCGAGGCCATAATTAACCATCAGGGCAACGTGCTTGGCGCCATCATTCTGGCTGTTATGCTCTTTGGTCTGATAGTTATCTTCTTCCTGAGTCGCGCCCTGATACGCAACATCGACCAGTTGAGAAAAACCACAGCCCAGAAGGCAGGTATCGAGCAGGAGTTGAAGATTGCCAGTCACATACAGCAGTCGATGCTTCCCAAGAAATATCCTCCCTACCCCGAGCGCCCAGATGTTGACATCTACGGTGAGATAGTAACGGCCAAGGAGGTAGGCGGCGACCTATACGACTACCTGATGCACGACAACAAGCTGTTCTTCTGCATTGGCGACGTGAGCGGCAAGGGCGTACCTGCAGCATTGATGATGGCCGAAACCATATCACTGTTCCGTTGCGAGGCGATGCTGGATACTGATCCCAGTAACATTATCAGTCGCATGAACAAGACTTTATGCGACACCAACGACTCGTACATGTTCGTTACTCTCTTCTTAGGCGTACTCGACCTGAAGACAGGCCAACTGAACTACAGCAATGCCGGTCACGAGCCCCCCATGCTGGTAGGCACACTGGCACGCTTTATTTATGTAGATAATAACATACCATTGGGTTTGCGCCCAGAGTGGGAGTACACCAATCAGACCATACTCATGGATCGCAACGAGATACTGTTTATGTATACCGACGGTTATACCGAGGCCGAGACGGCCAACCACGAACAGTTTGGTCGCGATCGCATCAGTAACAGAGCCAACCGACTGGCCGATTTGCATTTGGATGCGCGTCAATATGCACATCAGCATTTTGAAACAGCACAGAGCTTTGTGGGCGACACGCCACAAAACGACGACATTTCGCTGATGGCTATCAGATACCTCCCCCAACCTGCCTACGGCAGTCTCTATCACCGCTGCCTCACATTAGGCAACGATGTAGAAGAGGTAGTTGAGCTGACAGCATTCGTGAACAGCATCTGCCAAGACCTCGAGATGAACGAGACGGCAACAACCTATACCACCCTGGCTGTTGAAGAGGCTGTGGTGAACGTCATGAAATACGCTTACCCCGACCGCGAACCAAGTCATATTATACTGGAGGCCGAGGCTAACGACTTGATGCTGACATTTATACTCCACGACAAAGGTATGCCCTTTGATGCCACCAAGGCTGCCGAAGTAGATGTTGAGCAGCAAGCCGAGCAGCGCGTTGAGGGCGGATTGGGTATCCATCTGATGCGTCACTATATGGACCATATCAGCTACGAGCGCAAGAATGATGAGAACATACTCACCATGCAGAAAATAATTGAGAAATAAAAATAAAGAGAAGAGATAGAGATGGAAATTAAAATCGAGAAAACAGGCGAGCGCCAGGTAACACTGATACTGATAGGGCGCTTGGACACATCGGTATCAACAGCCGCCGAAAGAGAAGTTAGGCCGCTGTACGACTACTTTGAGCAAGAAATAGTAATTGACTGCACCCAGCTCGAATACATATCGTCGAGCGGTCTGCGAATACTGATGCACATCGCCCAGCAGGGCTGGATCAACCACTGCGAAATATTCATCCATGGCCTGCAGCCTAATGTGTACGACGTGTTCAAAACCACAGGCTTTGTACATCTGTTTAAGTTTAAGGATTAACAAAAGTAAAACCCCCGCCAATTGGCAGGGGTTTTATTTTAAGACTTGGTAAGTCGTTTAATTTACTTTACCTTCTCTACGATGGCCTTGAAAGCCTCGGGATTGTTCATAGCGAGGTCAGCGAGAACCTTACGGTTAATCTCGATACCTGCCTTAGCGAGGTTACCCATCAGAACTGAGTAGCTCATACCCTCCTGGCGAGCGGCAGCGTTGATACGCTGGATCCACAGGCTGCGGAAGTTGCGCTTCTTGTTGCGACGATCACGATAGGCGTAGGTCAAACCCTTCTCCCATGTGTTCTTTGCTACTGTCCAAACATTCTTGCGGGCACCGAAGTAACCGCGGGTAAGCTTCAAAATTCTCTTACGCTTTGCTCTTGATGCAACGTGATTTACTGATCTTGGCATAATTCTTACTTCTTTTAAATGTTAGACAATAGGTTTAACGGAGACACAACAGATCACGAACCTGCTTCATGTTGCTAGGATCAACGATAGTTGTACCTACCAAGTTGCGCTTCTGCTTCTTGGTCTTCTTTGTCAGAATGTGACTGTGGAAGGCATGACGTCTCTTTACCTTACCTGTTCCAGTGAAAGAGAATCTCTTCTTTGCACCAGAGTTTGTCTTTACTTTTGGCATTGTTTTAAAAATTTAAATTGTTATTAATATCCAGCGGCCACGCATATACCGGGCGCGCCACCTTCTTTTTTCTTCTCTAATTAATCCTCGCTCTCAGTCAGCTTCTTCAGTGCATCGGCACTAATCTTGGCATTACCCAAAAGACCACCGTTTGCTGGAATCTCAGCTGTCTCTTCAGTCTGAGCCTCTTTCTGCTGCTTTGCTGCCTCCTTAGCTTCGAGCTGAGCGGCCTCACGGTCGCGAGCCTGCTGGCTCTTCTTGGCCGAACCAGCCTTCTTAGGAGCCAAGTAGAGGAACATCTTCTTGCCTTCGAGTGATGGCATGCCCTCAACCTTTCCAACCTCTTCAAGGTCGTTAGCAAAACGGAGCAGCAACACCTCGCCCTGCTCTTTGAACAGGATAGAGCGGCCACGGAAGAATACGTATGCACGTACCTTGTTGCCCTCTTCGAGGAACTCACGAGCATGCTTCAGCTTGAACTGATAGTCGTGCTCATCAGTCTGAGGTCCGAATCGAATTTCCTTTACCTCAACCTTTACCTGCTTGGCCTTCATTTCCTTCTGGCGCTTCTTCTGCTGGTAGAGGAACTTGGAGTAGTCGATGAGACGACACACTGGCGGGTTGGCATTAGGAGAAATCTCCACGAGGTCTACTCCCATGTCACGGGCCTGGTTGAGTGCATCACGCGTAGACATAACCGACGATCCCTCGTCGCCTACGATGCGGACTTCACGTACTCGAATCTGTTCATTGATACGGTACTGATTCTTCAATTTGTCATTCTTCATTAACTACTTTTTAAGAAATCGGCTGCAAAATTACTAATTTTCTTTGAACTTTGAGCTCTGGACTATTAATTATCTGAATAATTTTATAAATATTTAACTTTAGAAGTCTTTGGTCATCTCAGCTACACGAGCATTTACCTCGTCGATGAACTCCTGAATGGTCTTAACACTCTGCTCGCCACCACCCTGTGGGCGTACAGCTACAGTACCCTCGGCAGCCTCTTTCTCACCTACGATAACCATGTAAGGAATACGCTTCAACTCGTTGTCGCGAATCTTACGACCCAGTTTCTCGTTACGCATGTCAACGGTAGCACGAACACCACCCATATCAAATTTCTTGGCAACTTCCTGAGCATAATCATTGTACTTCTCCGACAGAGGCAGGATGGCCACCTGGTCAGGTGTCAGCCACAAGGGGAAGTGACCGCTGGTGTGCTCAATCAGCACAGCGCAGAAGCGCTCCATCGATCCGAATGGTGCACGGTGAATCATTACAGGTGTCTTCTTCTGGTTATCCTCATCGGTATATTCGAGGTTGAAACGCTTAGGCAGGTTATAGTCAACCTGAATAGTACCCAGCTGCCAACGACGACCGATAGCATCCTTAATCATGAAGTCGAGCTTAGGACCATAGAAAGCAGCCTCGCCATATTCAACCTTTGCAGGCAGGCCCTTCTCCTGACAAGCCTCAACAATAGCCTTCTCAGCCAGAGCCCAGTCCTCATCAGTACCTACATACTTATCGTGGTCGTTAGGATCGCGCAGAGAAATCTGAGCCTCGAAGTTGAATCCGAAAGCTGTAAGCACGATACCGATAATATCCATCACGTTCAGGAACTCCTGCTTAACCTGGTCGGGACGACAGAACAGGTGCGCATCATCCTGTGTGAACGAACGTACACGAGTCAGTCCGTGCAGCTCACCACTCTGCTCATAGCGGTATACAGTACCGAACTCAGCGATACGCAGAGGCAGATCGCGGTATGAACGGGGCTTCCATGCGAAGATCTCGCAGTGGTGAGGACAGTTCATTGGCTTCAGCATGTACTCCTCATCCTCCTCAGGGGTATGGATAGGCTGGAACGAATCCTTGCCATAGTGTGCATAGTGACCAGAGGTAACGTAAAGGTTCTTAGAACCAATATGTGGAGTGATAACCTCCTGATAGCCGAAACGCTTCTGCACCTTACGCAGGTGATCCTGCAGACGCAGACGGAGCTCAGTACCCTTTGGCAACCAGATAGGCAGACCCTTACCTACCTTCTCTGAGAACATAAAGAGTTCCATCTCCTTACCAATCTTACGGTGGTCGCGCTTCTTAGCCTCCTCCAGCATCTCAAGATACTCGTCGAGCATCTTCTTCTTTGGGAATGAGATACCGTACAAGCGCTGCATCTGCTCGCGGTTAGCATCGCCACGCCAAAAAGCACCTGCTACTGAGGTGAGCTTAACGGCCTTGATCTCGCCTGTATCCACGAGGTGTGGACCACGGCACAGATCGGTGAAATTACCCTGGGTATAGGTAGTGATTGAACCGTCTTCAAGATCCTGCTCGATGTGCTCGCACTTATAGGTCTGTCCCCACTCAGCAAACTGCTTCAGGGCTTCGGCCTTAGGTACCTCACGACGAACAACAGGCTCTTTCTTACCAGCCAGTTCCTTCATCTTAGCCTCAATCTTTGGAAAATCGCTCTCCTTGATGCTCTCGCCGTCCTTCAGCAGTACATCATAGAAGAAACCATTCTCGACAGCAGGTCCGAAACCGAACTGTATGCCAGGATACAACTCCTGCAGTGCCTCGGCCAGCAAGTGAGCCGATGTGTGCCAGAAGGTATGCTTACCCTGCTCATCGTCGAACTTGTAGAGCTCGATGGTAGCGTCCTCATTGATAGGACGGTTCAGCTCTACTGTCTCACCGTTTACTCCACAGCTTACAACGCTGCGTGCGAGAGCCGGAGAGATGCTCTCTGCAATCTGGAAACCAGTTACGCCCTGCTCATACGAGCGAACAGATCCGTCTGGGAATGTAATGTTAATCATCATATCTACAATATATGTTTGAATTTTGAAATTGCGTGCAAAGATAGTGCTTTTATTCCAAATTAATGCATATTAATCGAAAAATTTACTTTTCGCGATACTTTTTGATGACACTATATGCCTGATAGAGTCCTAATTCGCCAGCTTTCGAAAGATCCTCGATACCTTCATCCACGTGTTTGGCGTAGATTTTTGCCAGTCCGCGATTGAACCAAGCCTCGGCCAGATCCTGATTTAGTTTGAGTGCCTGCGAGTAATCGGCGATGGCACGCTGATAGTCGCGACGCATAGCGTAAAGGTTACCTCTATTATAATATAGGTACGCGTTATGTGGTGCCAACATGATGGCATCCGACAAATCGCCAAGCACATTAGCCGACTTAAGATCTACATTGGTACCCTCAGAGGCATTAAACTCATTAATCTTAGCCTGACAAACGGCTCGCTGCCAATAGGCCAACGACGAGGTTGAGTCGATCTGCAAGCAGATACTCAGGTCGTCGATTGCATTATCAAAGTTCTGGATAGTGGCGTAAGCAATGGCACGCAGCAACAGCAACGGTGCCACTTTCGACGTTACCTTCGTCTGATCGATGACATTACTCAACGAGTCGATATACGCAAAGGTACGCTTCATGTGAACCTCGCTCAGGTTACGCTGCTCGCACGAAAGATAAACAGTATGCGAACCCGACGTCTGATTAAAGGCATCCACACTGTTTTCGTATGGATTCTCAACCTTCACGTCGTTCTGTGGCTGCACAAAAGTAAGTCCGTACATGGGCTGCAAACTTACCGCAGTCTTACGGTTCTGCACTCGTCCACGATAGTCGCTCTTGTACTCATGCTCCACTTCCTGCTCGTCGGCCACAACCAGCTGGTTATACTTATCAGGATCGATATCGCTGCGCTTACGCATCTGCTTTTTCGAGAGTCGTGGCTGCTTACCATATCGTTTATCCAATTGAGCTTTCAGGATACGGAACTCGTCAAGTTCGGCCTGTTTGGTATTACCCAATCGGCGATAACACGAGGCACGATGCTGCAATCCGAACCAGAAGTTAGGATACTCCTCGATTACCTTCGAATAGTCGCGGATGGCCGCACGCAGGTTTCCCGTCTGCTCCAACAACAGGGCACGGTTAAATAGCGCCATCAGGTTGTCGGGCTCCAACTTCAGCACAAAGTCAAAGTCCTCAATACCACGGTTATCGTCACCCACCTGGGCACGCAACAGTCCGCGGTTATAGTGACCTAAGAAGTTGTTTGGATCTAAATCGAGCGCTGTATCATAATCGGCCATTGCACCACGCAGGTTATTCTGATTAAATCGGGCCAATGCACGGTTAATATAGTTACCCGAGTGTTTGGGCAACAAGTGGATACTCTTAGTCAGGAACTCCTCGCCCTCCTTCCACTTCTGGCGAGCCAGACTAATCACGGCTCTCTCGGCCCAGATGCCACCATCGTAAGGATCGAGTTCCAAACTCTTATCAAGCGATTTCACAGCTTTGGCAGTATCCTGCTGCAGCAGATAAATCTCGGCCTGCATCGAGTAAGCACGCGCATATTTCGACCAGCGGGCCGAAATCGTATCAATCTGCGCCAAAGCTAAATCGTATTTCTTATCCTGAATCAAACAGAGCACACGATTATGCCAAAGTCCCTGATTGTCAGGATCGTAACGCAGGGCACGATCGTAATCGCTCACCGCTGCGCTATATTTCTTCTGGTTAATGCGACACAAACCGCGCAATTCGTAAGCGCTCACCACATAAGGGTTGCGCTCGATTGCTTCGGTACAGTCGCTCTCGGCTCCACGGTAGTCGTCCAAATAAAATTTGGCCACCCCACGAAAAAACCAAGGCTCATAGAGCCAAGGTTTCATGCTGATGGCCTGATTAAAATACTGGATCGACAGCACATAATCTTCGTAATAGAGTGCCGAGCGCCCTATCATCACCAAGCGATCGGTATTAAACTGCGCTTGGACCAATAACGGCAGGAATGCCAGAAACAGGAAAATGCGACGCATTTTTATTTTCTGGCCACTTTGGTCTTGTAACCACAACGGAAACGACCCTGTGTCAAAGCACGCAACTTGCTTTTAATGAGCTGCTTGCGGAGTGGCGAGATACGGTCGACAAACATCTTACCGTCGAGGTGGTCGAACTCATGCTGCATAACACGAGCCAGATACCCCTCAACCCACTCGTCGTGGTGCTCAAAGTTCTCGTCATCCCACTCTACGTGGATACGGGTAGGACGTGTAACCTTCTCGTGGATAGCAGGGATTGACAGACAACCCTCTTCCGACACATCGGTATTACTCTCATCGTACTCTACGATATGAGCATTGATAAACACCTGCTTAAAGCCTTTGTACTCAGGCAGATCATCCGAAAGCACATCCAGGTCGATCACAACCAAGCGGATGGGCTTACCAATCTGAGGAGCAGCCAGGCCGATACCTTCCGACTCAGCGAGTGTCTCCCACATATCACCAATCAAATCCTTCAACTGAGGATAATCGGGTGTAATATCTTCGGCCACCTTACGAAGCACAGGCTGACCAAATATATAAATAGGTAATATCATTCTAATTGAAAATCAATAATTTATAATTATTTTTTTGAACGCATAAAATCTTCGAGAATGATGGTAGCCGAGATTTCATCTACCAATCCCTTGTTCTGTCGAGCCTTTTTCTTCAATCCACCATCCAGCATGGCCTGATGGGCCAGCACCGAGGTAAAACGCTCGTCGTAATACTGGATAGGAACTTCGGGCACAGCCTTGCGCCAACGGTTCACAAACTGCTGCACACGTGCCAGGTTCTCACTAGGTTCGCCATTAGGCTGACGTGGTTCGCCAATCACTATCATCTCTACCTGCTCGCGGGCAATATAAGCCTTCAGGTAGTCGAAGAGTTCTGACGTAGCAACAGTCGCCAATCCTCCAGCTATAATCTGTAGAGGATCGGTGACTGCCAGTCCGGTACGTTTCTTACCGTAATCTATAGATAATATTCGAGCCAATGTTGCTAATTAACGAGCGTTATACAGCAACCAAGCATCGGGATATGACGCACGAATCTGATCGCGGCTAGCAGCTGCTGCAGCCTTATCAGAGAAGGTAGAGGCGATTACGCGATACATATTCTTATCATCGTTCTTAACCACCTGGGCATCGTAACCAGCATTCTTCAGGCGCTGCATCAAGCCCTCGGCATTGGCGCGAACACCAAACGAGCCAACAACTACGCTGAATGCTTTCAAACCACTACCACTAATCAGCGATACACTCTCCTGGCGTACTGATACGTTGTCGAGATTGTCTACTACCTGAGTCTCAGTAGCTGGCTTAGCCTCTACAGGAGCTACAACGGGGGCTGTTTCAACAACAGGAGCAGCCTGCTGCTGAGCTGTATCGTACTGCTTAGCCTTCTCGTAAGCCTTCTTATAGGCACTCTCGTTAGTCTTACAACTTGTCATTGCCAATGCCATGCACAAACCTGCGCATAATACAGTGTACTTCTTCATTTTTCCTAATTTTTATTTTTTAATTACTTATTTGATTCTATTTTTGTGTGCGAAATTACTAATTATTGCGCAAAAGCGAGCCAAAACACCACATAAAGTTTGTTAAATCGGGCAAAACACAACTTTTTTATTAAAAAATTGGCTGATTTTTGCATAACAACCGAAAACTTTCGTATATTTGCAGACAAATAGTCTAAGTATTAAGTATTAATTTTAAAAGCAGTAAGATTATGAAAAGTTTAGGTTACATTAGCGCATTTCTTGGCGGTGCCATTGCTGGCGCAGCTCTTGGTATTCTGGTAGCCCCCGAAAAGGGACAGGACACTCGCGTTCGTATCACTGATGCTGTAGAGGACTTCCTGAAGAAGCACAACATCAAACTGAGCCGTAAAGAGGTAGTTGATCTCGTTGACGACATTCAGGACGCAGCAACCGAGGAGGAGTAACCCATGCTGTCAAGCGATAAGAACGTTGAGAATATAGCACAGCTGATAGAGGTGCTGAAACACTATCTCGGGCTACAAACGGAATACGTTAAGCTCGATATGATAGACAAGGTGGTACGTCTGGTTACGGCTGCCGCCTTGGCTATCGTGTTTATACTGGTGATAGCGGCTTGCCTTACCTACCTGTCGTTTGCCCTCGCCTTCTGGTTGGCAACATATACTGGTACAACTCTGGCTTTCCTCATCATATCGCTACTCTATCTGCTGCTATTCATTCTATTTATCATCTTCCGCAAACCTTGGATCGAGAAACCTCTGGTTAGGTTCTTGGCAGGTTTGCTACTCAGTAAATAAGCACTATGCCGTACAACAAGAAAACAACCACCGATTTTTGCACGCTCGAAGAGATTCGCGAGCGCAAGGATGCTTTGCTTGACGAAATCCAGAAAGATAAGGACAAGGTTTCGTCGCTTTGGAACCAGACATTCCTGAAGCGCGACGAGGTGTCGAAGGGCGACTATATTGCCAGCTTGGTAAGCAATGGTTTTATGGCTGTAGATGCTATTCTGCTGGTACGCAAACTCATGAAAGGCTACAGCTCGCTGTTTGGCAAAGATAAGGGCAAACGCAGAAGATGGATATAAAAAAAGGGTCACCGCTGTGACCCTAACCTTTGTTAACCTTAAATCTAATACTATGAAAAACACACGGTGCAAAGATACGACTATTTTCGACACCTGCAAAAAATTCCCCTAAAATATGATTATTAATTAACTTATTTTAAAGAAACCAACAGCATATTTTACATAATTACAGATATATTTCTTGTCCATCGTAAGCCAGATCAATACCCTCTGGCAGCAGTTTATTTACCTCTTCGTGCAAACCCACATCGTGGCATACGTGGATGATTAGCGTTTGCTTGGCTCCCACCTTACGGGCAAAAGCAATGGCATCGTCCATCAGCTGGTGCGAGTGGTGCGGCTTATCGAAACGCAGGGCATTAACCACCAGCAACTCAGTACCTTCCAGATATGTCAGCTCGCCATCATCAATGGTCTTCATATCCGTGATATACGTCAGCTTACCAATCTTATATCCAAGGATAGGCAACTTACCATGCATCACCTGGATAGGCAGCACTTCCAGATCGCCAATCTGCAAAGGCACATGAGGTTCGATTTCATGAAGTCCGATGGCGGGCACACCCGGATAGCGGTTCTCTGCAAAGCAATAAGGCAGCATCTCCAGCATCGACTGCTTGGCCAGCTTATCGGCATACACATTGATAGCGCCAAACTGACAATACGGACGGATATCATCCATACCTCCCATATGGTCGTAATGCGAGTGGGTAATCAGTATACCATCAATCTTGCGGAATGGCTGTGGCAATATCTGCGCACGAAAATCAGGTCCGCAATCTATCAATATACGCGTATTATCTGTTTCAACCAATGCCGAACAACGTGTACGCTTATCCTTAGGATCGGTACTTTTACACACCTTACACTGGCACCCGATAACGGGTACACCACACGAGGTTCCTGTGCCTAAAAACGTTAGTTTCATATCACGTTCACCTCCGGATAGATATCGATACCAAATTTCTGCTTCACGTCGGCCTGAATCTGCTGGCAAAGTGCCACCACTTCCTGACCTGTTGCGCCACCACGATTTACCAGCACCAAAGCCTGCTTGTCGTGTACACCTGCCCTACCCATCGATTTACCTTTCCATCCACACTGGTCGATCATCCAACCTGCGGGTATCTTAACATTTTCGGCATCGATATCGTAATGCGGCATACCTTCGTACTGGGCAGCTAACGCCTCGTATCTCTGGCGATCCACAATGGGGTTCATAAAAAAGCTGCCTGCATTGCCCAACACCTTGGGATCGGGCAACTTGGCCTCACGTATGCGGATAATCGTATTGCGTAACTGCTGGGCAGTAGGCAGGCTGATGCCCTCCTTCTCCAGCTCGGCACGTATATTACCATAGTCCAATCGGGGCTCGAACGTAGCTGCAAATTCGTACTCTACGCTCAGTATCAGGTATTGATTTTTCCAATCGTGCTTAAACTTGCTCTGACGATAACCATATTCGCACTCTGCATTCTCAATCACGCACACATTTCCTGTGGCAATCTCAACAGCACGAATGCTACGAATCAAGTCCTTAGCCTCAGCACCATAAGCACCGATATTCTGAACGGCACTCGCACCCACATCGCCAGGAATCAGCGACAGGTTCTCGGCGCCATAAAGTCCCCTCTCAATACTCTGGGCCACTACATCGTCGAACACCTCACCGCTACCACACACCAAGCGGTTGCCATGGCGCTCAATACCCTTGCAGGCAGAGTGAACCACGACACCCTCGTAATCGCGAGTTAACAGCAGATTACTGCCACCACCTATTATAATATAAGGTACGCGCGTGGTGCGAAGCAACTCGGCCACCTCCTTGGCTTCGGCCTCAGTGCTGTACTCCACAAACTGTGCACACTTAGCCTCAATACCAAATGTGTTATGTTGCTTCAGACTATAATCCTTCTCTATTCTCACTTTCAACTATCAACTTTCAACTCTCAACTAAACTTACGTCATCAACTTCTTCAGCAGCCATTTGCCACCTTCTTTTCTAAAGCGCAACTCCATTTCGAGTCCGTTAGCTACCCCCCGCAGCAGATAAATCTTCTGTTTACCCTCTGGCTGTGGCTTACCATAAATAATGTTGTACAGGGTCTTATGAGGCAGAGTTGGTGCAAAAGCCTCCCATGTATCAGGTGTAATCACACCTTCCATCATGTTAAAGTCGTCGTCGGGATCTGGACCAACAAAATCCACCGTCTCGCTCAGGCTCTTTACCTGGAAAGCACTATCCGTTACAAATCGGCGATAAAAACTCAGGAACGATGAGTTAGCATCAGCCTGCAGTGGTGTAACTCTGATTTCGAGCAGCAACCATGCACCTTTGATGCGCTGGAACACGTAGTTCTTTACCTGATTCTTCGAAAGCAGAATTTTTTCTACTACAGCCTCGCTCACGGCCGTATCCTTCATCAGCTGCATCTGCTTGTCGTCGTTAAATAATAAGGTATAGTACCCCTGACGCATAAACAGGTGTTCCATCTTCCATTTGTCCTTTTCAACTGTGGTCGTCTTGCCGTTTTCGGTCACTCTGAGTGGGAAAACAATGCGTTCCTTCTGCAGCTTCTTGTTAGCCAGGAAGTTAAACAAGAAATCGTCGAACATGGCATCAGCAGCTCTTGGCATTGGAGTTTCTGTAATCAGCATCTCCATCGAGTCAACATCCGTGGTGTCAATAGAGTCAGCCACACTATCGGCTGGCACTTCTTCTGTCTGATTGGCTTTGTTCCCTGTGCATGAGAACATCATCAGTACCGTTGCGAAAATCGCGATAAAAAACCTTTTCATCTACTTAATGTAGTACCCTAATCTTTCTATTTCTCTCAAAATTTCGGCAAAGATACACATTTTTTTAGATATAAGTACACAAGAACAAACTTTTTTCTGTTCTTTTGTTCTTTTTATCCCAAAAAATAAGTACCTTTGCACGCAAAATTGCAATTTTTATAGTTTATGATACTTGATAAGATAGACGAACTTCTGAAAGAAGTACAGAATTTGAGCGCCAAAAACGCAGAGGAAGTTGAGCAGCTCCGACTGAAATATCTGAGCAAGAAGGGTGAGATTACAGCCCTGATGAACGATTTCCGCGAGGTTGCTGCCGATCAGAAAAAAACTGTCGGCATGAAGATTAACGAACTGAAGACACTGGCCACCGAGCGCATCAATCAGCTGCGCGAGGAGTGCGAGACCCAGGAGGGAGGCGAAGAAGCTCTCGACCTTACCCGCACACCCTACCCCATTGAGCTGGGTACACGCCACCCGCTTACAATCGTAACCAACGAGATTATCGATATTTTCTCGCGTATGGGCTTTGTGCTCGCCGATGGTCCTGAGGTTGAGGATGATAACCACATCTTTACCAAGATGAACTTTGCTGCCGATCACCCCGCACGCGATATGCAGGATACCTTCTTTGTATCGCAGCATCCCAACGATGTTACCAAGAATATCCTGTTGCGTTCGCACACATCAAGTGTTCAGGCTCGCGTGATGGAGCACATGCACGACGAGAACGGCAAGCTTACTGCTCCTATCCGCGTTATCTGTCCAGGTCGTGTATATCGTAACGAGGCCATCACCGCCCGTGCACACTGCTTCTTCCATCAGGTAGAAGGTTTGTATATCGATAAGAACGTATCGTTTACCGACCTGAAGCAGGTACTGCTTTCGTTCGCTAAGGAGATGTTCGGTGCCGACACCAAGATTCGTCTGCGCCCATCATACTTCCCATTCACAGAGCCCAGTGCCGAGATGGATATCTCTTGCTTCATCTGTGGCGGTGAGGGCTGCGGCTTCTGTAAGCACACCGGTTGGGTAGAGATTCTGGGTTGCGGTATGGTTGATCCTAACGTGCTCGAGCTCTGCGGCATCGACTCAAAGGAGTACACCGGTTACGCCTTCGGTATGGGTGTTGAGCGTATCACCAACCTCAAATACCGTGTTAGCGACCTCCGCATGTTCTCTGAGAACGACACCCGCTTCCTCGAAGAATTCGAATCAGCAAACTAAAATAATAATTTAAGCCTCACCGCTAAGGTGGGGCTTTTTGTGTTTTTATGAACTATCTAGAACAGAAAATCCTTCAAGAGTGTGAGGTCAGACCTGGTAATATTCTGAAGATTGACAGTTTTCTCAATCATCAGATTCAGATGGACGTGATGCGTTTTATTACCCTGGAGTTCAAGAGAAGGTTTGCAGACACCAAGATTACCAAGATTCTCACCATCGAAGCCAGCGGCATAGCCATTGCCACTATGCTTGGCAACAGTCTTGATGTGCCCGTAGTGTTTGCTAAGAAGAGCCAGACACTCAATAGCAGCGACGACAAATACATGTCGCACGCCTATTCTTTTACCCATAAGATGCAGAACATGGTGTTCGTTTCAGCCCCCTATCTCTCTGCTTCCGACCATCTGCTGATAGTAGATGATTTCCTTGCCGAAGGCGAAGCCATGCATGCTCTTATCGACATCGCCCGCCAGGCAGGTGCCACAATAACAGGCATTGGTATCGCCGTAGAAAAGGGCAACCAAAATGGCGGTCGCATACTTCGTGAAGAAGGCTACCACTTAGAATCCCTCGCCATCATCGAAGAGATGAACTACGAAACCCAAACCATCAAATTCCGCGAATAGACGATATAGTAAGTAGCATGAGTTGATTCACGTATTTTTCCACAACTTGTGGAAAAATCTTAATGTATCTACCAGCCAACCATTTGGCTTCATGCAATTCTTTGTTTACAGCACTCCCATATACGCCGTTTTAAATCTTCTGGCGGTTATATTCCTCTACCTGACGTTTGATTTCCGTTTTGATGGTTTCCCAATCTACCTTTTGGAACATATATGGCATAGGCTGAGGATCGGCATCAGCAAAATATGTCATACTTAACAACGCTCTGTATTCAGAGCCATCAGTATATTTTTGCAAATAGAGTTTGATGAGCTCTTCGAAAGAATAATGCTGAAGCAAGAAATACACATCAACAAAGTCTTTCTTGGTTCCTCTGCCCATTACAGCATTCACCTTCATGGCAGCAATATCCTTTGAAGAAGCTAACCTAATGCCATCTTCGATTACAGGATCATCTATCCAATCATAGCGATAGTTTACAACATCCACCTTAACACCATCAAGAAAATATGATTTAATAGCCTTTGTGCATCCACCTTTCTCTACATCCGTTGCACACTCAGTCATCATAGCGGTAAGTTCGTCAATATCTTCGGTTGTAGATCCAAAGAAGTCCAAATCAACTGAACGACGATGGCCATACTGCAAAGCTAATGATGTACCACCTACTAAACGCATATCTTTTAGTAATGGCTGTTGCATTAGTTTCTTTAAGAGTTCCAAGGTGTCTGGAAAGACTGTCTGAAATGATAACATCTGTAATCTTCTTGGTTAGTGTGCGAAATAGTGCAGATAAACGAGAGACATACAGGGTCGAGAGTACGCATCTGCTTGCACTCCTCTACTATTTTATCGAGCCCATAATAACGATTGATGAGACGCCAATCATTCATCTGCCCGTATTCCAAAACACGTTGAATGATATAACGAGCAGAAACCTCCATCGACAATTCTGATGGATCGACATCCCAAAACAGATTTTTGGAAAAACTCAACAAACAGTCTCTTTCGCTCATATTATCTATTGTTTATCGCTTGCAAAAGTAAATAAAAAAGCCGAAAGTTCCAAACTTTAGACAGAAAACTTGATTTTATGGGAAACATTACAGAAACACACACACATTTAATGGCAAGATATCAACCTCTCACTCAAATGCGGCGAAAGGGGCATAAACACTGGGATGTTGAGGCATGAGAGGTTGAGTGAACCTCTCACTCAACCTCTCACTCGATTTTAACAATTGGGTAATTTAACAAAAATTTAACACAAAAGACTTGAAACCGCTTTTTAATTTTTGTACCTTTGCACTCGCAATAGCAAAAACCGTACACAAAGACATACGTGAGTATGAAAAGTGCACATAACAAAATTATTAATTATAAACTGATAACAACTTATGAATAAAATGACAATTAACGGAGAGTCTCTAGGAGCCTCTCTGCAGAACTCGCTCGCGGTTGAGCAGTTCCTTACTGACAATTACCAGTTCCGTCGAAACATTCTCAACGGTAAGGTAGAGTATCTAACCATTAATGCAGAACAGTCTGATAGTCAGTCTGTTTGGCGAACGCTAACACCTGAAGCTCTGAACAGCATCGTTCGCAAAGCTAAGCAGGAGCAGATTACCAAAAACAGTCCTAAGACTGATATCCAAGAGGTAATCTACTCGGATGCAACGCCCGTGTACAATCCTATCAGCGAGTTTCTATCGCAACTGCCCAAATGGGACGGGCAGAATCATCTGGCCAAACTGTTCAGCCGCTTGCCTGGCATTAGCAGCGAGCAGTTGGACTTCCTGGTTATCTGGTTCCGTTCGGCTGTGGCGCATTGGTTGCAGAAGGATAAGCTGCACGCCAACGAGAGTGTGCCCACGCTGATTGGTTCGCAGGGCTGTGGCAAGTCAACTTTCATCGCTCGCTTGCTGCCTCCTGAACTACAGGAGTATTATCTCGACCATCTGAACCTATCAAACAAGTTCGATAAGGAGATGGCCTTGACTAACAACCTGTTGGTGAACCTAGACGAGTTGGATGCCATCCGCCCCAGTCAGCAGGCGGCCTTGAAGCAGACGCTCTCGAAAATCAAGGTTAACGGACGTACTATTTATGGCAGTTCGCAGCAGGATCGCCCTCGTTATGTATCGTTCGTGGCCACTACCAACAATCCCCATCCCTTGTCGGATGTAACAGGTAGTCGTCGATTCATCTGTATTGAGATTTCTGATGGGCAGTATATCGACAATGCTGGTGAGATTGATTACGATCAGCTATATGCTCAGTTGGTGTATGAGGTGAACGAGTTGAAGGCACCTTACTGGTTTACCAACGAGCAGGTGGCACATATTCAGGAGCTGAACCAGAACTATACCGACGAAAAGGACATTACAGAGATTATTGAGGCATGTTTCCGCAAACCTAACGAAGGCGAGAAGGTAAAAGCAATGAACTGCACGCAGATGCTGGAGTTGATTAGCAAGGAGTATCCTTCGCTTAAAAAGACCATTAGCACCAAGGTGCATCTGGGATTGGCAATGAAGGATCTGGGCTTTGAGCATACTGAGCGCGGACATGTAAAATACTACAATGTGGTGCCTGTTGATGCAGCATGACGATGAAAAAAGTGAGAGGTTGAGTGAGAGGTATGGTGAGAGGTTATACAAACCTCTCATAAGCCTCAACTCCTTTACAGATGCGGCTTTCAGTGTATTTGAGTGAGAGGTTAAACAAAATAACAAAACTATTTATGAGCAAGATTAATTACGATGAAGTTCCTGGCTGCTATCTGCATTGCATCAAGGCAGATTGCAAGATGGCTAACCACTGTTTGCGCCAGTTGGCTATGCAGAACTTGCCTAGCAACCTGACAGCAGTAACAATTCTGAATCCACAGCTAACCCAAACTGGCGAAGGTTGCGAATACTATCGCGATGATAAGCCTCAGGTTTATGGAAAAGGCTTTAAGAACATGCAGAAGAAGATGCTACCCGATGAGTACCAGACGTTTATGTATCGACTGCAGGGCAAGTTTGGTCGTAATCCTTACTTCGAACGTCGCAAGGGTGCCCAACTCTGTTCACCCAGCGATATCAAGCAAGTTGAAGATGCCCTTAAAGCCATCGGCCACGAAGAGCTAAAGTTTGATGCTTATGTAGAGAAACTGAACTGGAACGATTAATCCCAGTTCCAGTCCTCCTTATTAATGACTCGAGTCCTCCTTAGGAAGGACTCGAGTCATTCAGTATCAGGACTGCAGTCATCTCTTAAGAAGACTGAGACAAGTTCACCGACAAAAGAAAATAAAAAAGTAGGACGTTCCAAATTTAATAGCGAAAATATTAGGATGATATGGAGATTATTGCTATCTTTGCGACATGAAATTAGGACAAGTAAGACCAGCCACACAGGCCAACCGCTTTTACACGGGCGATGCAGAAGAGCTTGAGAATGAGGTGGATAGCCTACTAAAACAGCACAATAGTCAGGTTTACGATAATCTGGCAGCACTCATTGTACCCCATGCTGGCTACTATTTCTCTGGAAATGTGGCAGCATCGGCCTATATGACGATTGATGCCAAGAAAGAATACAAACGCATTTTCTTGTTAGGTCCCAGCCATCACGAATGGCTTAATGGTGCATCGGTAAACACCGAGGCCGACTATTACGCCACACCACTTGGCAATGTAAAAGTGGACCACGAAACAGCTATCGAACTGACTAAGGCTGATAGCATTTTCGCCTATCACCGTTCGGCTCATGCGCAAGAGCATTGTCTGGAGGTGCAACTGCCATTTCTGCAGCGCAAACTGGGCGAAGTGCCCCCAATAGTGCCTATCATCATTTCGACCAACGACTACTACAAACTTAAACGGATGGCCGATGTGCTGAAACCGTATTTTACTGACGAGAATCTGTTTGTAATCAGCAGCGATTTTTCGCATTATCCATCGTACCAAGATGCCTACGAGGTGGATGCAAGAACAGGCAAAGCCATCGAAACAGGCGATGTAGAGGAGTTTATTGCCGCCATCGAAGCCAATGCAAATAGCGGCAAACGCAATCTGGCAACGAGTGCATGCGGTGAATTTGCCATCGTTACGTTAATGCTGATGATGGATAGTAGATACGACGTTAAGCACCTGATGTATCAGAACTCTGGCGATATCGACAATCGCGATCTTAGTCGCGTGGTGGGCTATCATTCGTTCGCCATCCTGCGTAACAACACAAGTTTCGCTCTTTCTGATGACGACAAGAAAGCGCTGAAGGACATCGCTTTTCAAAGCATTAAAGATACCCTTGACGGTAAGCCTATCGCACAGCAACCAATCCGCTCATCCATTCTCAATTCGAAATGCGGAGCCTTTGTATCGCTGCACAAACATGGACGATTGCGTGGTTGTATAGGGCACTTTGGCGAGGATTTTGCTCTACATGAGATTGTGGCCAAGATGGCTCGTGCTGCAGCATTCGAAGACCCACGATTTATACCCGTTACCAGTGATGAACTTGCTGATATCGACATCGAGATTTCTGTGCTCACACCTATGCGCCGCATACAGAATATCGACGAGTTTGAATTGCATCATCATGGCATCTATATTAAGAAAGGTTATCGTAGCGGCACTTTCCTTCCACAAGTAGCCGATGAGGTGAACTGGACTAAAGAAGAATTCATAGGGCATTGCGCACAAGATAAGGCTGGCATAGGTTGGGATGGATGGCGCGATGCAGAATTGTATGTTTACGAAGCAATAGTTTTCTGATGGAGTGCAGATATTATCATCGATTGGAGGATGGACGAGTGGAATGCGAACTATGTCCGCATCACTGTAAGATAAGCGATGGCCAAACGGGTATCTGCCACAGTAGACGGAATCATGGCGGCACGCTGGTGAGCGAGGTGTATGCCAAGCCTTGTTCGCTGGCCATCGATCCGATAGAGAAGAAGCCACTTTACCATTTTCATCCAGGCACTACATGTCTCTCCATAGCTTGTACAGGATGTAACTTCCGTTGCTTAAACTGTCAGAATCACGAGATATCGCAGGTTTCACCACAAGATGTGAACTACTATGAACTTCAACCTGACGAAGTGGTTGCACTATGCCAAAAGCACCATTGTCCGGGCATAGCTTATACTTACACCGAACCACTTACCTATATAGAATATATCACTGATACAGCCCGAAAAGCCCACGAAGCCGGACTCTGGAACATATTGGTTTCAGCTGGCTATGTTTGCCAGGAACCACTGAGCCATCTGCTACCTTATCTTGATGCCGCCAACGTAGATTTAAAATCGTTTAGCGAAAGTATATACCAGCGTGTGAGTGGCGGCCATCTGCAACCTGTACTCGACACCATTCTGGCTATGCGTGATGCTGGCGTTTGGTTAGAGATAACCAACCTGGTGATTCCAGGCGTCAACGACGATATGCAGATGATTAAAGAAATGTGCAAATGGTTGAAAAAAAATGGCTTATCCGAAGCACCATTGCACTTCAGCCGATTCTTCCCTCGCTATAAGATGCAAGATACCCCACCTACCCCTCGTCAAACACTATATGCTGCCAAGCAGATAGCCGAAGAAGAGGGCATCAAGCATGTGTATTTGGGGAATATTTAGTTACAGAAAGTTAAATTCATCGTTTTTCGATAAGTTTTTATCGTTTTTATTTGGTTGGTATTGTTTTTATTTCTACTTTTGCATATCGATAAACGATAAATAAACAAATTAAAACGATAAATACGACTATGAGTACAAGTTTATTTCAGAATGCCAAAAAGAACCCAGTTAGCACAATTCTATTGTTGCTCTTCTTTGGCTATGTAGCCTATTCTATTATTGACGACATCCAGACCATGCTTCGAGCTACAACTGATTACGATTATTGTAAAGCCCTTTGCGACCTGGTTGAGTTTATTGGTAAGACTATCACCTGGTGTGTCTACTTCGTTGTGTGTTACCTTACTTATATACATAAGCAGTACAGCCGCTGGATTCTATGGCTGTATTATCTCGTAGTAGTGGTGTTCGTCATTTATTTTATTTCTGCAGGCAATACACTCGACTATGTTTTCAACCACATTGGTACAGAACATCTCGACCGTTTTCCTTCTATGGCCCGTGGTATATATGGTGCCCCACTCTATTTTCTTGGGTTTAGCTTCATCTTCATGCCTAAACTCATCAAGGACACCATCAAACTTAAGAAGGAACAAGAACTTACTGTATAATCAATAATAAACGATAAATTATATGAAAAAGAAACTGAATTGCTTCTGTATTCTGCTGCTGGTGCTGATGATTGTCAGCTTTGTAATGAGTTGCTTAGCTGGTGCCGAGGATTTCGCCAAAGGCTGGCATGAAGGCGCAAACCACCACGAACCTATGGGCGGTTATGCTGCATTGGGTTTTATTTTGTTTTTAATCGGTGTTTTGACCTGGCTTTACGCTCTTGGCTGCTTTATCCGTTTTATTCTCTGTGTGAACCATGGCGAAGTGTTTACTTGGGATAATGTTTCGTTGCTACGTATTGTTGGGTGGTGTTTCATTATTACACCAATAATAGTAATAGGTGTTTTGACGCCAGAGATTGATAGACCGTTAGAAGCTTGGAGTGATGTTCTAAGTTCGGTTTTAGACGGCGTGTTTGTTCTTATAATGGCCGAGGCTTTTGCTATCGGATTAAAGTTGAAAGAGGAACAGGATTTAACGATTTAAGCCTATGGGACAAATAGTAGTAAACTTAGACGTTGAAATGGCCAAGCGAAAAATGTCGCTCAGCGAACTGGCTGAGCGCGTAGGACTTACGCTTGCCAACCTCTCGATACTGAAAACAGGCAAGGCCAAAGCCATCCGCTTCAGCACACTCGAAGCCATCTGCCGTGAGCTGGGCTGTCAGCCAGGCGACATCCTTGAATATAGAGACGAATAATCACAATTTTAATTTAATCAGTATGCTACACCCAATTATCCTCTGGGCCATTCATTTAGCCCTCACCACAATAATCGGCATAGTAACAAGCATCATCAAATGCCTGTAAGGTAAAAAACGTAAAAACGTTTTTGCATGAACTTAGAATACAGTATGTCACCTGAGTTAATTCAAAACCCCTCGTGAATTAATTCAATACCCTTTTTGAATTAATTCAACGCACAAAAGGAGTTTATAAGCGAAGTAGGAATTGTCAACTATTTTTCTTTTCGGTAACAACGGTGACGATGTAGGCACTAATGAGCACCAAGACGCCAGCTACGGGCTTATCCCAGGTTATGACATCCTGTCCCAGAAGGATAGCCACAAACGAGGCGATAACGGGTTGCAGGTTGGTATAGATACTTACCGTTGTGGCCTGCAGAAACTTCATGGCAAAGGGAATGAGGAAGAAACCTAAGGCTGTGGCCCCAATCACAATAAAGGCCATCTCGGCTACACCATCCCATCCCCACGCTGGGGTATAGAGGGCATTAGCAGAGAGTTCTGGCCAAGCGATGGGCACGGTAACGATGGCTGAAATAAGGAACACATACTTCATCTGGGTAACGGGGGAATACTTGGAGGCCACATTGCGGGTGATAATGAGATAAATGGCCCAGGTAAGTACACTCAGAATGGCAAGTACGATACCAATAAGATCGTTCTTACCCGACCCCATCGACTGACTCATTAACACCATCAACACAGCACCTGCTATACCCAACAACACACCTATAGATTTCATAGGCGTAATCTTCTCGCCAATGGTGAGTGCCGCACAAAGCATTACCGCAACAGGGGTAAGTGTGGCTATAAGCGAGAAGTAAACCGGGCTGGTATAATCGAGCGACCAGGCTGTAAGGGTTTGTGAAACTACAAATCCAAGCAAACCTCCTAACAATATGGTTATCAAGTCCTTACGTTCAACTCTCTCCTTAGGTAAAAAAGCCGCAATCGCCCAAAACACGATACAAGCTCCCAAAGAACGAGAGGCCATATAGCCCATAGGGGTAACCCACTCATCGAGCAACAGTTTGGTTACAGGAACACCTAATCCGAAGATGGTGTTGGCTAAAAAGATAGCGCTATGCGCTTGTAACTTGGAGTTTTGAACTTTGAACATTGAACTTTATTTTTGTCGATTATATAATTCTATTCGCTCTTTGATTGACATTTTGGCGTATTGGCGCCATTCAGTGGCCTTGCCATTCGCCAGATAAGTAAGATCGTTCATGTGGCGATAGGCCTCCAGCTCGAAGGGATTCACCAGATAAGCCCCATGCTTTAGCTGTCGATTGGCAGGCAAGGCCTTGAGCCAGTACCATATATATAATAGGTAGAAGCGCCACCACGAATCGCCACACGACTGGGCTTGGCGCAGATGAATCATCTCGTGGTTCTTCATCTCTTGATGATGACCAAATAGATCGGCCTCAGCTTGCGACGGGGTAAGGATATGCCCAAAGAACGTGAGCCCCTCGAACCCCTTCCGCATCCAGAAAGAGTTTACCACAGCAGGCATATCCTGTACCTTACTGGGACGAACCGCACGCCACATGATGGGCACCACACGAAACATCATCCACATAATGGCTACAAAGGTAGCAAATTAATTGAAAATTGAAAATTGATAATTGAAAATTTTTCCGATTTCGAGTTTTTTTGTATTTTTGCAAACAAAAATAGATGAATAATGGACGAAATTAAGCGTATTGAACAGCTCCGCAAAGAGCTGCACGAGCATAATTACAAATACTACGTGCTGAACCAACCTACTATAGGCGACCAGGAGTTCGACTTTATGATGCACGAGCTACAGGATCTGGAGGCTAAGCACCCTGAGATGGCGGACCCAAATTCGCCCACACAGCGTGTGGGTAGCGACCTGAACGAGGAGTTCCGACAGGTAGAGCATAAATACCCCATGCTATCGCTGGCCAACACCTACAACGAGCAGGATGTGGCCGACTGGTACGAGAGCGTGAAGAAAGGCCTGGCGGGCGAGGATTTTGAGGTGTGCTGCGAAATGAAATACGACGGACTGTCGATTTCACTTACCTACGTGGATGGCAAGCTGACACAGGCTGTGACACGTGGCGATGGTGTGCATGGCGACGATGTGACAGCGAATGTAAAAACCATACGAAGCATACCTTTGGTACTTACACCACCTGCTGCCGGCGACTTGTTTGCTGCCCCAGCCTACCCTCGCGAATTTGAGATTCGTGGCGAGATATTGATGCCTTGGAATGTGTTTGAACGCCTTAACAAGGAGCGCGAAGAGGCCGAAGAGCCCCTGTTTGCCAATCCACGAAACGCTGCCAGCGGTACACTGAAAAGTCAGAAGTCGAGCTTGGTGGCCAGTCGTCAGTTGGACGCCTACCTCTATTACCTGTTGGGCGAAGAGCTGCCTGCCGAGGGTCACTATGAGAATCTGGAAGTGGCTCGACAGTGGGGCTTTAAGATCTCGGAGGGTATGAAGAAGGTAAAAACGCTGCAGCAGATTTACGACTTCATCAACTACTGGGACACCGAGCGCAAAAAACTGCCTGTGGCTACGGATGGCATCGTACTGAAAGTAAACTCTATCCGTCAGCAACGTGCCTTAGGCTTTACAGCCAAGAGTCCACGTTGGGCCATCGCTTATAAGTTCAAGGCCGAGCGTGTTTGCACCCGCCTGAACGAGGTTACCTATCAAGTGGGCCGTACTGGTGCTATCACCCCTGTGGCCAACATGGATCCTGTACAATTGGCAGGCACAACAGTTAAGCGCGCCACCCTTAACAACGAGGATTTTATCAAGAGTTTCGACCTGCATATTGGCGACTACGTATATGTAGAGAAAGGTGGCGAGATTATCCCCAAAATTGTTGGTGTAGATATCGATCAGCGCCCCATCATAGCCCAGCCCGTTGAGTTTATTAAGCGTTGTCCTGAATGCGGCACCCCATTGGTCCGCTACGAGGGCGAGGCTGCGTGGTATTGTCCAAATGATAGCGGTTGTCCGCCACAAATCAAGGGTCGTATCGAGCACTTTATTGCCCGCAAGGCCATGAATATCGATTCATTGGGTCCCGAGACGGTGGATGATTACTACCGCCACGGCCTGATACATAACATTGCCGACCTATACGATATTGATGTACAGCAGATTAATGGCGACGGTAGCAGAACCAAGTCGGCCCAGCGCATTGTAAACGGCATTGCCGCCTCGAAAGAAGTACCTTTCGAGCGCGTGGTATTCGCTCTTGGTATCCGTTTTGTGGGTGAAACATCAGCCAAGTTGTTGGCACGCCACTTTAAGAATATCGATGCGCTGATGAATGCCGGCATCGAGGAGTTGCAAGAGATTGAAGGTATCGGCGAGGTGATGGCCAAGAGCATCATCACCTACTTCCATACCGAGGAAAACCTGAAGATTATCGAACGCCTCAGAAATTACGGTTTGCAGATGGAACTGGCAACGCAGAACTCTCAACTATCCACTAAGCTTGAGGGGCAAAGCATCGTGATCAGTGGTGTGTTCGCGCAGCACAGTCGCGACGAATATAAGGCCATTATCGAGCAGAATGGTGGAAAGAATGTGGGCAGCATCAGCAGCAAGACATCGTTTATCCTGGCCGGCGAGAACATGGGCCCATCAAAACTGCAGAAAGCAGAAAAACTTGGAATAAAGATTGTAAGCGAAGAGGAATTCCTGGAGATGATAGGTTAATCTTCATCCCAATAAGAGATGGTGCGTGTCTGGACGACTTCCATCGTCTGGGCACGCTGTCCTTTTAGCCAGTTGGTGATGTGGAGATTCGTTTTAGTCCAGTTGTCGTTATCGTCGCGTTCCTGTATATCGTATTTCATTGTAACACTCATGATGCACTCGTTGGACTTATCAAAGGCTTTCTGACTCTGTTGCACCATCTCGCCATCATCGTTCCACTTATATTCGGTAACCAATTTCAGCCCCGAGACGGTATTGGTCTGGATGGTACGCTTCAGATTGCCTTCATCATTATATTCGTAGGCAATCAACTTTTTCTCGCCCCCCTCGGTGGTGGTAGCCGAAATCAGATAGCCCACCTGATTATACTTACGTTCTGTGAGTTCGGCTGATTCGATTTTACCCATCTCGTCGAAATGCTCAATGGGGTTCTCCGCCACAGGATTCTCAGTAATTACCTCCTGCACAAAGCCCTTCAATCCCATGTTCAACACATCTTTATAATAAGGTGCCATATTCAGATAATAGTAGCTGATGGAGTGCGCCCCATTCTCGTGGAGCGTCACACTCTGACGGATATAGCCGTATTCAGTCAGGATATAGAGCGAACCATCACCCTTGGCCTTAAAGTTTCCCCATTCGCGCTGCAGCTTACCCAGCAAATACTTCTGATTACGCTCGTAAAGTTCGCGGGTGCGATAAGGACCACAGGTTACAGTAGCCTCACTGAGCAGTTTAGTTTTTTCGTTTACCGTTACCTCAAGGCGAGCATCCTTAATACCATAAAAGTCGCCCGTAAAATGATAGGTACCCTCCTCTGCTTCTTCGTCATCAACAGGTACAAAACCTATACTTTTAAGTGTAGGTACGAATGCCGAATCGGTACCCTCTAAAGGAGCATCCATCATGGTGATACACTTAGGATCGTAGATAGCCTGACACCAAGCCATCTGCACCACCATCAGTACGAAAACAAGCAATCCAAACTTTTTCATTACGTGTGCAAAAGTAAGTAGAAAAAGCGAAAACGCCAAATAATCAGTAAAATTTAACAAGATATCAATCTTTTTTATTACCTTTGCACCCATGAAAAAGGGACTGGTATTAGAAGGAGGCGCTATGCGCGGGCTGTTTACGGCAGGCATCATCGATGTGATGATGGAGGCACATGTTGAGCCCGACGGACTGATAGGAGTATCGGCCGGAGCCGCCTTTGGCTGCAATTACAAGAGTCGTCAGATAGGGCGCGCCATACGCTACAACAAGGCATTTGCCCACGACAGCAGATTCTGTTCGTGGCAGTCGCTGCTGAAATCGGGCAATCTCTACAATGCCGAGTTCGGCTACCATGTGATCCCTACCAAATATGACGTGTTTGACAATGCGGCCTACGATGCCAACCCCATGGAGTTCATCGCCGTTTGCACGGATGTCGAGACGGGTAAGGCGGTATATAAGAGTCTGCCGAAGGTGACACCCACCACCTACGACTGGATTCGTGCTTCGGCCTCGATGCCACTGGTATCGAAGGTGGTAGAACTGGAAGGCATGAAGGTGCTGGATGGCGGTGTGGCCGACTCGATACCACTAGAGTATTTTGAAAGCATCGGCTACGAAAAGAATCTGGTGATACTCACCCAGCCCGACGGCTACGTGAAAGAGCACAACAAGCTGATGCCACTGATGCGCATAGCCCTGAGAAAATATCCCAAGATGATAGAGGCGATGGACCAGCGACACGTGATGTACAACCAGCAGTTGGCATATGTTTATCAAGCAGAAAGTACGGGGCGTGCACTGGTGATCCGTCCCGACGAAAAACTACCCATCGGACATATATCTCACAATCCCGACGAGATGCAGCGTGTGTATGATATTGGCCGACAAACAGGTATGAAATATATAGAACGAATTAAAGCATTTTTTAGATGAGAATAGATATTATAACCGTACTGCCAGAGATGTTGGAAGGCTTTGTTCACGAGTCGATTCTGGCAAGAGCAGAAAAGAAAGGATTAGCCGAAATCCGTTTACACAACCTGAGAGACTACACTCTGGATAAATGGCGCCGCGTGGATGATTACCCATACGGCGGCAGCGCAGGCATGGTGATGCAGTGCGAGCCTATCGACCGTTGCATCACAGCCCTGAAGGCTGAACGCGATTATGATGAAGTAATTTTCACATCGCCAGATGGTGAGCGTTTCGACCAGCACATGGCCAACGAGCTATCGCTGAAAGGAAACCTGATTATCCTGGCAGGTCACTATAAAGGTATCGACCAGCGTATTCGTGAGCATCTGATTACCAAGGAGATTTCGATTGGCGACTTTGTGCTGACTGGGGGTGAGCTGGTGGCAGCCATGATTGCTGATGCCATCGTGAGAGTGGTGCCTGGCGTGATTGGCGACGAGCAGAGTGCACTGAGCGATTGCTTCCAGGATGATATTCTGGCAGCACCTATCTACACCCGCCCTGCAGACTACAAGGGTTGGAAGGTGCCCGAGATACTGCTGAGCGGCAATGAGGCCAAGATCCGCGAATGGGAATTTGAACAGGCCATGGAGCGTACACGCCGTCTCCGTCCCGACTTACTAAAAGAGAAATAAAAAAATGGTGCTCGAGTTGAGCACCATTTTTGTTTTTATTTTGCGAAACGTTCAGCTTGCTGACGGATTAGCTCTGCATCGTTGAAGTAGTCGATACGCATGGCCTTGCGAACCTCGTCCATCGTCTGGGCGCCTACCTCGCGGGCCTGCTCGGTACCCTTCTTCAGAATATTGTAAATCTCTGGGATATCCTTCTCGAACTCAGCACGACGCTGGCGCATAGGCTCCAGGAACTGGTTGAGTACCTGATTCAGAAACTTCTTGCACTTCATGTCGCCCAGACCGCCACGACGGTAGTGATCCTTCAGCTCGTCGAGATTCTGATACTCAGGCAGGAAGTTGGCAAAATCCTCATCGGTAGAGAAAGCGTCGAGATAAGTAAACACAGCGTTACCCTCTACATGACCAGGATCGTTCAGGTTTACATGCTCAGGGTCGGTGTACATAGAGCGAACCTTCTGCCAAACATCCTCAGCTGTATCAGAAAGATAGATGCAGTTGCCCAGCGACTTCGACATTTTCTCCTTACCATCAGTACCAGGCAAGCGGCGTGCAGTCAGGTTCTCAGGCAGCATGATGTTAGGCTCAACCAATACAGGTGCATAAATCTGATTGAAACGGCGAACCAACTCGCGAGTTACCTCGAGCATAGGCTCCTGGTCCTCACCAGCAGGAACGGTGGTAGCCTTGAACAGTGTGATATCGGCAGCCTGTGATACAGGGTAGCAGAAGAATCCGAGAGGAATACTCTCGCCCTCGAAACCACGCATTTTTACCTCGGTCTTAACAGTTGGGTTGCGCTGTACACGACTAACCGAAACCAGGTTCATCAGATAGGTGGTAAGCTCGGCCAGCTCAGGAATCTGACTCTGGATAAAGAGCGTACACTTCTCAGGATCGAGACCTGCAGCCAGGTAGTCGAGTGCTACCTCGATGATATTCTGACGAATTTTCTCAGGATTATCAGCATTATCAGTCAGAGCCTGCACATCGGCCATAAACACAAACATGCGATCAAAATCGCCCTGATTCTGCAATTGAACACGACGACGGAGTGAACCGACATAGTGTCCAAGGTGAAGTTTACCAGTGGGACGGTCGCCCGTCAAAATTACTTTTCCCATATGTCTTTTAGTCTTATTTTTCGATTTTTGCGTGCAAAGGTACGAAATAAATTCTACTAATCTGCATAATTATTGTAAAAAATAGGGGTAAAGGGATGGCTTTTTGATAAATAATGTGTATCTTTGCCGACAAATTGATAAAATTAAACGTATTTTCCACAAATGTTTAGCATAGATACTTATATTAAGAGACGCGAAGAACTGAAGAAACTCGTAGGCGAAGGAGTTATTATTCTGTTTGGAAACAACGATGCGCCGGTTAATTATCCGGCCAACGCTTACGCTCCTATGCGACAGGATTCTTCATTTCTTTACTACTTCGGACAGCACCGCGACGGACTGGTAGGTGTGATTGATATCGACAACAACGAAGAGATGATTTTTGGCGACGATATCGACGTAGAGGATATCGTATGGATGGGCTTTACACCATCGGTAGCCGATCTGGCTGCTGAGGTTGGCGTAAAGAAGACCGCTCCTATGAAGGAACTGGCTACATATATCCATCACCTCTCACCAAATACCAAATATCACTTCCTGCCCCCATACCGTTTCGATACCAAGATACAGATTATGGACCTGCTGGGCATTCATCCCAACCAGCAGAAGGAGCAGGCCTCGCTGCAGCTGATTAAGGCTGTAGTAAAAATGCGCGCCACCAAGGAGCCACAGGAGATTGAGGCTATTGAGCGTGCCTGCGAGGTAGGCTATATGATGCATACCACAGCCCAGAAACTGATTCGTCCAGGTGTAACCGAGCGTTATATCGGCGGACAGGTGGACGGTATCGCCCGCAGTCTGGCTCAGGGTACCAGCTTTGCAACTATCTTCAGTCAGCATGGCGAGATTATGCACGGCAACCCATCGGATGCTAAACTGGAAGCTGGCCGACTGGCTCTTTGCGATGCAGGATGCGAACTGGACGACTATTGCTCGGACCACACCCGCACCATGCCTGTTAACGGTAAGTTCAATCAGCGCCAGCTGGAAATCTACTCGATTGTTGAGGCTTGTCACGATTATGCAATCGAGGTGGCTAAACCAGGCGTAAAATATATGGATGTACACTTTGCAGTATGCCGACTGATGACTGAGCGCCTGAAGGAGCTCGGCCTGATGAAGGGTGATACCGACGAGGCCGTTCGTGCCGGTGCCCATGCCATGTTCCTACCTCACGGACTGGGACACATGATGGGTATGGATGTACACGATATGGAAGGACTGGGCCAGATTTACGTAGGCTTTGACGAAGAGACACGTCCTAACCTGGAGCAGTTTGGTACCAACTGTCTGCGTATGGGTCGCAAGCTTGAAGAGGGCTTTGTGATTACCGACGAGCCTGGCATCTACTTTATTCCACAGCTCATCGACGAGTGGAAAGCCAGCGGACACTGCAAGGAGTTCCTGAACTTCGACAAGCTCGAGACCTACAAGGACTTTGGTGGTATCCGTATCGAGGACGACATCCTGATTACCAAGGACGGTTGCCGATTCCTGGGCAAAAACAGAATTCCTTACCACCCCAAGGATGTTGAGGAGTTTATGGCAATGAATAATCAATAAATTAAAAATAAAAAACAAAATGAAGAAAATGACAACACTCGCACTCGTGGCTATCATGGCCTTGAGTGCTTCGGCAGCCAAGAAAAAGGCGCCCGCAAAGGATGCGAACAAACCCGTGTTCACAACCATCAAGGAGAACCCTATCACTAGCATTAAGGACCAGAACCGTTCGGGTACGTGCTGGGACTACTCTACCCTCTCTTTCTTTGAGGCTGAGATCCTGAAAGCTACAGGTAAGAGCTACGACCTCGACGAGTCGTTCGTAGCCAACAAGACCTACATGGATCGTGCCATTCAGGTGGTTCGTTTCCATGGCGATTGCCAGTTCTCTCAGGGTGGAAGTGCTGAGGACGTGCTCCACACACTGAAGACCCACGGTATCGTGCCACAGGGCATCATGCCTTTCCCAGGCTCACTCTATGGCGACTCACTCAACAACTTCAACGAGTTCTTTGGTCAGATGGAGCCATACGTTGCAGCTATTGCAAAGAGCAGCGCTCGCAAGATTTCTAACCAGTGGAAGGTTGGATTGCAGGGTATCCTGGATGCTTATCTGGGTAAGTGTCCTGAGAAGTTCACCTTCGAGGGTAAGGAGTACACTCCAAAGAGCTTCATGGCTTCGTTAGGTATCAACCTCGACGATTATGTTAGCATTACCAGCTATACTCACCACCCCTTCTACTCTACTTTCGCTGTAGAGGTACAGGACAACTGGCGTTTCCCACAGAGCTACAACCTGCCTATGGACGAGATGATGCGCGTGATCGACAATGCTGTTGAGAACGGTTACACCATCGCATGGGGCGGCGACGTATCAGAAGAGGGATTCACACGTAACGGTCTGGCTTATGCCGTTGACGGTAAGGCTGCTCAGAGCCTCGCTGGTAGCGATATGGCTCGCTGGCTGAACCTGGCTCAGGACAAGAAGCGTAACATCATCGACTCACTGGGTTGCAAGGTGCCTGAGGTTAAGCCTACA
Source organism: Prevotella sp. khp1 (assembly GCF_900102205.1). Classification (NCBI taxonomy): domain Bacteria; kingdom Pseudomonadati; phylum Bacteroidota; class Bacteroidia; order Bacteroidales; family Prevotellaceae; genus Prevotella; species Prevotella sp. khp1. Next base: position 367,617 of record NZ_FNJZ01000003.1, on the reverse strand, counting down.
CAGGAGATGCGCCAGGAGCGTTTCGACAACTGGGAGCTGACCGACGACCACGGTATGCTGATTTACGGTGTTGCCAAGGATCAGTATGGTAAGGAGTATTATCTGGTGAAGAACTCTTGGGGCGAGACTGGTGCCTACAAGGGAATCTGGTATATGACAAAGGATTACATCGCTCTGAACACGATGGACTTCCTGATTAATAAGAATGCTATTCCTGCCGACATACGTAAAAAGTTAGGTATCTAATGCATTTTAAGTGGAATTACCAACCACCTACATCAGAACAACAGACGGCGGCTAAGGAGCTTGGTGAGAAAATCGGCATGAGTCCGATACTCGCCAATCTCCTTATCCAGCGAGGCATCAAAACGGAGAGCGCTGCCAAGCGCTTCTTCCGTCCGATGCTCAACGAGCTGATAGATCCGTTCCTGATGAACGACATGGATGTAGCGGTAGACAGGCTCAACGATGCGATGGGGCGCAAAGAGCGTATCATGGTCTACGGCGACTACGATGTCGATGGATGTACGGCGGTAGCCTTGGTGTACAAATTCCTGCAGCAGTTCTATTCTAACATCGAATATTATATCCCCGACCGCTATGAAGAGGGATACGGTATCAGCAAGAAAGGACTACATTATGCTGCAGAAAAAGGCATCAAGCTCATTATTGTACTGGATTGCGGTATCAAGGCCATCGAAGAGATTGCCTATGCCAAGAGTCTGGGCATAGATTTCATCATTTGCGACCACCACGTGCCCGATGATGAGTTGCCCAATGCTGTCGCGATACTCAACCCCAAGCGCGAAGATTCCACCTACCCATTCAAAGACCTGTGTGGATGCGGTGTAGGTTTTAAATTTATGCAGGCATTTGCCAAGAACAATGGCATCCCATTCTCGCGACTGATACCTCTGCTCGATTTCTGTGCTGTAAGTATTGCAGCTGATATCGTGCCTATCATGGGCGAGAACCGTATTCTGGCCTACCACGGACTGAAACAGCTGAACCAGAGTCCGTCGGTGGGCTTAAAGGCTATTATTGATATCTGTGGCTTGACCGGTCGCGAAATCACCATGAGTGATATCGTATTCAAGATTGGACCACGTATCAATGCATCAGGACGTATGCAGAATGGTACCGAGGCTGTCGACCTGCTGGTTGAGAAAGACCTGAACAAGGCGCTGGCCGAGGCTAACCATATCAATGAGTACAACGAACAGCGTAAGGATGTTGACAAGCAGATGACCGAAGAGGCCAACCAGATTGTAGAAAAGCTGGAGAGTCAGAAGCACCACGCCAGTATCGTGCTTTACGACGAGAACTGGAAAAAGGGTGTTATCGGCATTGTGGCTTCGCGACTCACTGAGCTTTACTACCGCCCCACGGTAGTACTCACTAAGTTCAACGGCATTGCTACAGGTTCGGCCCGCAGTGTGGCTGGCTACGATGTGTACGATGCCATCAAGAGCTGTCGCGATTTGCTCGAGAACTTTGGCGGTCACACCTATGCTGTAGGCCTTTCGCTCAAGATCGAGAACATCCCTGAGTTCCGCAGCCGCTTCCAGAAATACGTCATGGAACACATTCAGCCAGAACAGACTGAGGCTACACTCGATATCGATGCGGTTATCGACTTTAAGGATGTTACCAAGCGTCTGCACAACGATCTGAAGAAGTTTGCACCTCACGGTCCCGATAATCCCAAACCATTGTTCTGTACACGCAATGTTTACGATTACGGCACCTCGAAGGTAGTGGGCCGCCAGCAGGAGCACATCAAACTCGAGCTGGTTGATTCAAAGTCGAGCAACGTGCTTAATGGCATTGCCTTCGGACAGAGTGCATCGGCACGCTACATTAAATCAAAGCGTTCGTTCGATATTGTCTACACGATCGAAGATAATATCTACAAGCGCACCGAAGTGCAGCTGCAGATTGAAGATATTCAGCCTTCTGAGGAATAATTAATCATTTGACAATTGACAATTGATAATTATAGGGAGATTCTCCATCGCTACTGGGGCTACGATGATTTCCGCGGTATTCAGCGCGAAATCATCGAGTCTATCGGTAGTGGCCACGATACATTAGGACTGATGCCTACAGGTGGTGGTAAATCCATTACCTTCCAGGTGCCAGCTTTGGCACACGAGGGTACTTGCATTGTGATTACCCCGCTGATAGCCCTGATGAAGGACCAAGTTGAGAATCTGCGCCGCAGAGGGATTAAAGCAGCCGCTATCTACAGCGGACTTACCCACGAAGAAATCATTGTAACACTCGAAAACGCCATCTTTGGCGCCATCAAGCTGCTCTACGTTTCACCAGAGCGACTCTCATCCGACTTATTCCAAACCAAGCTCCGCCACATGAAGGTGAGCTTTATTACGGTCGACGAAGCCCACTGTATTTCGCAATGGGGTTACGATTTCCGTCCCTCATACCTGCAGATAGCCCAGATACGCAAACTGGTGCCTGGCGTGCCCGTATTGGCTCTTACTGCCACAGCCACGCCACAAGTGGTTGACGATATCCAAGCAAAATTGACGGGTGATTTCAACGTGTTCAAGATGAGCTTTGAACGCAAGAATCTGGCTTATGTGGTAAGGCATGCTGAGGATAAGACAGAACAGCTGATACACATTCTGAAACACGTGAAGGGCTCGGCTATTGTGTATGCCCGCAGTCGCCAGCGCACTAAGGAGTTTTCGCAGATTATCAGCGAGGCCGGCATCACATCCACATTCTATCATGCAGGCCTTGATGCCAACACGAAAGATGAGCGACAGCGCGAGTGGCAGGAAAACAAGTATCGTGTAATGGTGGCCACCAACGCCTTTGGCATGGGTATCGACAAGCCCGATGTACGCGTGGTGATACATATGGATTGTCCGGATAGTATCGAGGCCTATTTCCAAGAGGCAGGGCGTGCTGGTCGCGATGGTTTCAAGGCGTATGCTGTGCTGCTGTATAACCGTCACGACGAAACCAAACTGAAAAAACGCATTACCGACACCTTCCCTGATAAGGATTACATCCGCCAGGTTTATGAGCATCTGGCCTATTATTATCAGATAGGTGTGGGCTCGGGTTATAACCATACGTTCGAGTTTAATATCGATAAGTTCTGCCACAACTTCAACCACTTCCCTATCCGAGTTGATTCGGCCCTTAAGATTCTGCAGCGCGCAGGCTATCTGGAATATACCGAAGAGCAGGACAACAAGGCACGCGTTATGTTTACCGTGAGCCGTAACGACCTGTATCGATTGGAAAACAACAGTCCGAACGAAGAGGCTATCATCACGGCCCTGCTGCGCAACTACGGCGGCCTGTTTACCGATTACAATTTTATCGACGAGGCTTTCCTGGCGCAGGCCACCAACTTAAAGCCACAGCAGGTTTACCTGATACTCAAGAGTTTGTCGCAGCGCCATATCCTGCACTTTATACCACAGAAGAAGACACCTTACATACGCTACACCCAGCGACGCGAGGATAAGGAGTTTATACAGCTGATGCCTGAGGTGTACGAAGAGCGCAAAGTACAGTTCGAAGCACATATTCAGGCTATGATTCGCTACGCTACCAACGATAAGGTGTGCCGTAGCCGACAACTGTTACGCTATTTTGGCGAGGAGAACAATCATAATTGCGAGCAGTGCGATGTATGTCTGGCTCATCGCGCTGAGGGCATGGTGGTTGAAGCCCGCCTAAATGCGGCTGCCCAGAAAATCCTGCAGTTGCTGGATGATGGCAAACCCCACTTTATTACCGAATTAAAAAGCATCGAGCTGCCCGTAAGCGAACTCGATGCTGCAATTGAATATCTCACAGACGAAGAATATATCATCCGACTGGAGGATGGTTGTATCGCAAAGTCTTAAATCAGAAATCCAACTTAAGCTGACGATCGTCTTCCTTATCATGCTCGTGACAGTAGCTACTGCCATCAAAGCAGTGTGTGCACACGCGGCACTTGTCCATACCAATGCTCTTAACCAGATCCTCGAGCTTAGCAAACTTCAGCGAGGTAAGGCCCAGACGCTTGGCAATCTCATCTACCATACGCTTGTACTCAGGCGAGTCGGTGGTAGCATACTTCTCCAGGTTCTTCTTATCGTCGCCCTCAAAGTCCTTGATGATACGGCGTGTAATCAACTCCATATCGCTCTTTGACGAGGTAAAGCCGATGAATGGACAACCATAAACCAATGGAGGACAAGAGATACGGCAGTGCACCTCTTTAGCGCCATACTCAAAGAAAGTCTTTACGTTATCCTTGAGCTGTGTACCACGTACGATAGAGTCGTCGCAGAATACCACGCGCTGATCCTTCAGCAAAGCTGGGTTAGGTATCAGTTTCATCTTAGCCACCAGCGAACGGCGCTCCTGGTTGCCAGGAGTAAACGAACGGGGCCAGGTTGGTGTGTACTTCAGCACGGCACGCTTGTAAGGTACACCCTTACCCTCTGCATAACCGAGCGCCATACCGACACCCGAATCGGGCACACCGCAAACGCAGTCAACCTCAGTCTCATCCTTCTCACCCATCATCTTACCATTGGTCTCACGTACGTTTTCTACGTTGATACCATTATAATCTGATGCGGGGAAACCATAGTAAACCCAAAGGAACGAGCAGATCTGCTCACGTTTCCAAGGCTCCTGCAGTACCTCCAGCTTATCGGCAGTAAGGAATACTATCTCGCCAGGACCAAGGTCACGAACACGCTTATAGTCGAGATTGGGGAAACTGGTAGTCTCGCTACTTACGGCATAGGCGCCATCCTTCTGTCCGATAACGATAGGTGTGCGGCCCAGGAAGTCGCGGGCAGCAATAATACCCTTCTCGGTCAGAATCAGCATCGAGCACGATCCCTCAATCTTTTTGTACACCAGGTTGATACCTTCAACAAATGTGCGCCCCATATTGATAAGCAGGGCCACCAGTTCTGTCTGGTTGATGGTATTGGCCGAGTACTCGCTAAAGTGCATGCGGCGATCCAGTAGTTCTTGTGCTATCTCTTCCAGGTTGTTAATCTTCGCTACGGTAACTACGGCATAGCGGCCTAAGTGTGAGTTAACGAGTATGGGTTGTGGGTCGGTATCGCTAATTACGCCAATACCCTGTTTTCCTGAAAACGAGTCGAGTTCATCCTCAAACTTAGAACGGAAGTAATCACGCTCCAGGTTATGGATTTTACGACTAAAACCTTTCTCCTCATCGAATGTTACCAGTCCTGCACGCTTGGTACCCAGGTGCGAATTATAATCGGTGCCGTAGAACAAATCGTTTACACAGCACTTTGTGGAAATGGTTCCAAAAAATCCACCCATACCTATTAATTAAAATAATACAGGAACGAAGCGATACCCTCGAGTGCGGGTTTGCGCTGCCCCTCGATTTCAATTCTGAACTCAATCTCTGCCTTACAGATACCACGCAGGTTCTGAATGTTGTGCAACTTGGTGACCAAACGTACCTTTGAGCCTGTGATAACTGGCTGTCCGAATCGCATCTTGTCCATTCCGTAGTTAACCAGCATCTTGATGTTGTTCACCTCGATAATCTGGTCCCACATATAGGGCAACAGCGACAGGGTCAGATAGCCATGAGCGATAGTGCTCTGATACTGACTCTCCTTCTTGGCGCGCTCCACGTCAACGTGAATCCACTGATGGTCCAGTGTAGCGTCGGCAAAAAGATTAATACGGTCTTGGTCTACTTGCAGCCAGTCAGAAGCGCCGAGCTCCTCACCCAAGTGGGCTGCGAATTCATCGTACGAATTAATTACTAATTTTCCCATATCATATTTAAAAATGAATCACGGGGATGCGTGTGCACCCCCGTGATTGTAGTGTTATACGTCTTGGTTCTCAGGACGCAGCTTACGTACGGTCTCGCCAGCACGCCACATTTCCTGATTACGCATAGCCTCCAACTCTTTCTCCAGTCCAGCGCGGTAGTCGGGCTTCGAGTTAGCGTCGATGGTAATCTGTGCCTCGTTACCCGTCTGTACCGAGTAGTACAACCACTCCATAACGGGCTTGATAGCATCGTGGAATCGTGGAGCCCAGTCGAGCGCACCGCGCTGTGCGGTGGTCGAGCAGTTAGCATACATCCAGTCCATACCCTTAGCACCGAAGAGAGGGCCAAGGCTCTGGGTCAATTCCTCTACAGTCTCATTGAAAGCCTCTGAGGGAGAGTGTCCGTGCTCACGCAGTACCTCGTACTGAGCCAGCAGCAGTCCCTGAATGGCACCCATCAACGAACCACGCTCACCAGTCAAGTCTGATGTAGCCTCGCGCTCGAAGGTGGTCTCAAACATATATCCGGCACCGATACCGATACCAAAGGCCAGAGTCTTCTCCTTAGCCTTACCAGTAGCATCCTGATAAACAGCATACGAGCAGTTCAAACCACGACCCTCGCAGAACATAGTGCGCAGGCTGGTACCACTACCCTTAGGTGCAACCATAATTACGTCAACATCCTTTGGAGGAACTACACCTGTACGATCGCTCCAGTTGATGGCGAAACCGTGGCTGTAATAAAGAGTCTTGCCAGGCTTCAGATACTGTTTGATGGTGGGCCACTGCTGAATCTGACCAGCATCAGAGAGCAGCATGCAAAGGATAGTACCCTTCTCAGCGGCTTCCTCGATTGAGAACAGAGTCTCGCCAGGAACCCAACCGTCGGCCACAGCCTTGTCGTAGGTCTTGCCAGGGCGCTGACCCACAATCACATTAAATCCGTTATCACGCAGGTTGCAGGCCTGACCTGGTCCCTGAACGCCATAACCGATTACAGCGATGGTCTCATTTTTCAATACTTCACGTGCTTTCTCAAGTGAGAACTCTTTGCTGGTGACAACAGTTTCTGTTACGCCACCGAAATTCATTTGTGCCATATAGCTTTAAATTTTTACTCGGCTCGCCAATAAGCTTGCCAAGGAGTTGTACTTAATCCCTGCGTTCCGTGCCAGCCCTACCCGAGAGCCGTCGTCTTGTCAGTTCGCTCACACCCTACACGAGGATGCGACTTGGGCGTTAACTATTTAAATCGGGTGCAAATTTAAGCATTTCTGCCCACACTGCCAAAAATTTCTCTGCGTTTTTTTATTTTTTATTCGAACACCTTGACAATCTCTTCCAGCCACTGCTTGTCAACCTCATCGAATGTTGCCAAATCCTTGCTGTCGATGTCGAGTACAGCTATTATTTCGCCTTCGGCCGATCTTACAGGCACAACGATTTCCGAACGCGACTCGCTGCTGCAAGCGATATGACCGGGGAACTGTTCTACATCGGGCACCACAATGGTCTCGCCCTGTTTCCACGAGGTTCCGCATACGCCCTTGCCATAGCCGATATGCATGCAGGCCACAGGTCCCTGGAATGGCCCCAGTACCAACTCGCCGTTCTGTACACGATAGAATCCTGTCCACCAGAATCCCATCTCCAAATGTATAGCAGCTGCCACATTAGCCATCACAGCCACCTGATCGGTCTCACCAGCGCTCAGCGCCTTAATCTGCTGATGCAGCAACTGATATTTCTCTACCTTATTCATTATAATATAGTTTAGTTATAATCGATTTTACAATTTGATTCTACGCCAGATGCATCTGGGTATTCTGCGCCAAACGGCAGTCAGGATGCGATATTTCCAGTCGATCACACGGATGTGCTTATGATGTTCGATAGCACTCACAATCTCGCGTGCCACAGCCTGTGGCTTCAGCATCATGGGATAGTGGAACGTACCACTCAACAGGGCGGTATCCACAAAACCAGGACGGATATCAGTAAACCTGATATCGAGCTTTCGGGCGTTGGCCTGCTGCTCTAAGGCCTGCAGATACACGTTCTGCATGGCTTTGGTAGCCGAATAGGCTGGTGCGGGACCAAGCCCCTTGGTACCAGCGATAGAGGTGATGGCTGCAATATGCCCCCTGCCCTGCTGGGCAAAATAGCGATAGGCACAGCCAATCATACGGGTAAAGCCCAAGCCGTTGGTTTCAACTGTAGCCAACTCGATATCGGGCGTTAGTTCACGATTCTGCTTTCCGATACCCGAGGCATAGAAAAACAAATCCATACCACCCAGGCGATCAACCAACTGCATCAGCTTTTCGGGTGCATCAGCACTGGTCACATCAATCTGCTCCACATCGGCGGCGCCAATGGTTTGCAACAGGCCTAAACGACGAGCGGCCACGCCTACCGTCCAGCCGCGCTGGATGAATAGACGGGCCACTTCGAGTCCGATACCTGATGAGGCGCCTACAATAATAGCTTTACTCATCGGGCAAGAACAATGGGTCCTCGGGCATTACCATAACCGGTTTGGTATTGTATGCCTTCAGCAACTTCTCCGACACATACTTTTTATTTACAACCAAGCGGAACATATACTCACGGAACCAGTCGGCAGTCATAATCAGGCAGCCCTGCTGGCCGCTGGTAGCACCCCACGAGTTCTCAACCTTCCACTTAATGGGCTTACCCTGGTTATCCAGGTCGACAGCAGTCAATGTCATAGCGTGGGTAGAACCACTGTCAAAAGTAGAAATACGCTGAGCCTTGTCCATCTTAAAGGTAGTTCCGAATACCGATCCGTAGTCGAAATTATCTAACGAAGCATAGCCGCGCTTACGATCAAGCAACTTGCCTACATCGTACGAGCTATACATCTTACGGCCATCCTTCAGCGAGGCAATAGCCAACTGTTCAATCTCCTCCATAGGCAGGTTCAGATAGCGCCAGTTGCTTCCATCATAGGTGTGGCGATCATACTCTACCTCGTAAGTCTTGTAGTACTCGCGACGTGGGTCGTTCATCACCATAATGAAGGTGCCATTCAGATCGCCACCAACAACCTCCTGATAGAAACTCAGTGGAGTGTACTCCTTGGCCTCGCCCAGCTGGCGACCGTTCTTATCGTGGAAAGCGTAGGTGAACTTCTCAACGGGAACACCCAGTGTCAGCTTCAGCATGCGATAAATCTGACCCAGCATCTCAGTCTTAGCCTTCTGGATATCGGCAGCACTCTTTTTCTTAGCTACCATATCACGCAGCTGGAGTCCGAACTCACGCAGCTTCGACGAAATCAGGCTGCGAGCCTTCGAGGTGTTCTCGCTGGTAAAACTCTCAGGCATAATCTCCGAGGGAACCAGTCCGTATTTGGGTGCCAAGTCGGCCACACCGCAGAAAGTACCACCATCACCAATAGGCGAATGGAAGAAGAACTGCACACGCTGATCGTCCATAGGCTTCTTGGCGGTATCAATCACGCCCTGAAGCATCAGGTTCGACTTCTCCAACTGATCCCAGAAGAAGAGATAAGCCTGCGAGAACTCGATGCTTACTGAATCGGCCTGAGCCATATAGTTTGAACGCAGCACGTTCAGTCCGCTGAACATCCAGCAACGTCCAGATGATTTCTGGTCGGTAATCGACTGCTTACGGGTTTCAACCGAGAAATGAGTGTCGATAGGCAGGGCGGCCACCTTGTAGTTCTTGGCCAGCGCATCAATGCTCATACCATAGATGGCATTAGCGATAACACGCTCCTTGCCACACTGTTTCTGCTCCTTCTGGATTTCCTGTAACATCTGGGCAGAAATGCCTCCACCCTGTGTCTGCGCCTGTGCCATCATTGCGCAGGCAGCAAACGCGATAGTAATTGTACTTCTTTTCATTTATTTACTTCTTTTTTGTAGTTTTTTTAGTTGTAGTCTTTTTTGTGGTGGTTGTCTTCTTAGCCGTAGTGGTGGTCTTTGGCTTGTAGTACTTCTTAGCCTCGGGCAACCATCCCTGAATGTTCTTGATACGTGTAGCATCTGATGGGTGATCGCTCAGGAACTCAGATGTGTTGCTGGTGCTGGCCGATGCCATACGCTGCCAGAAAGTAACAGCAGCTTCAGGATTATAACCTGCCATCGCAGCAAAAATCAAACCCATGTAATCAGCCTCGCTCTCATGGCTACGCGAGTATTTAAGATTAAACAAGTTGATACCAGAGCTAACCACAGCCTGACCGACGGCAACAGTATTGCTGCCTACACCCAGAATGCTGGCCAGAGCACCTGCTCCCTGCACACCATACTGCTGCTTGATCTGGGTGCTCATCTGCTCGGCAGAGTGACGTGCTACAGCGTGGGCAATCTCATGTCCAAGCACGATAGCCAACGAAGCCTCATCCTGTGTGATAGGCAGGATACCTTCGTAAACCACAATCAGTCCGCCAGGCATACACCATGCGTTGGCCTGCTTATCGGCCACCAGGTTAAACTGCCACTTGTAGTTCTGCACATCGTTCTGCATACCGTTAGCATTCAGATAGCTTACCACAGCGTTGGCCAGATTCTGTCCCACGCGCTTAACCATAGCGGTTTTGGTGGCATCGGTAGAAAGCTTGGCTGTTTTCATAAACTCCTGATACTGCTGGGTCGACAGGCTCAGCATCTCACCATCGCTAACCATCAGATTCTGCTTACGTCCTGTGATAGGCACAGTACTTGTGGTACCGCAGCTAACCAGCACAGCGGCAACCATCGACATGAGTAAAAACTTAATTTTCTTCATACCTTGTTATGATATTATTTAGTTATTATCGTTTTCAGCGTGCAAAGTAAGCAAAAAAAATCGACATTTGCAAATTTTAAGCATAAAAATAGAGACATCCCAAAGGAATGCCTCTATAAAGAATGACCAATAATAACTAAAAAACTACGAATTTACTTGTTCAAACCACGGTTGTTGATAGTGGTGTTCAGCAGCAGCAGGTATGTACGCATCTGATCCTCGCTGAGTACGTAGCGCATACGCTTAACGTCGGTATCGATAGCGTGCTTAACCATAGCCTCGCGCTCGCTGTTGCTAGCCTGAGCTGCATATGAGATCTCAGTATTGAATACATTGTGGATGTTCTCAACAGCCTCGCGCTGGTCGATAGCCAGGTTCAGAACCTTTGAGAGCTTATCCATGTTTACGTCCATCTTGTAAGCCTCTACGTTTGCTACAGCGTTAGTGTTCTCACCCTCAGCAAATGCAGTTGTCATGCTCAGCATTGCTACCAATGTCATCATCATCTTTTTCATCTTTTTACCCTTTCTTTTTTTTACTCGGTGACTTTTTACAGCCAACCTACTTTTATACTTTAATTTGTTATCCTTTTGTCTTTTTGACGATGCAAAGGTACGGCGTTTTTTTGATACTCACAAGCATTTTTGTGTAATTGTGTGCGAACACAGCTCTTTTATTGATACATATCAAAGAAAGGCAGAAATAAGTATTTTTTTACTTTTTCCAATTAAACGTTCGTGTATTTGGCAGAAAATGCGTAACTTTGCAGGCTGAAACTAAATATATATATAATAGGTATAATGGAAGAGACAAAAAACAGATTCATGTCGGTTGTATACCAGTTGTACAGCCTGAAGGATGGCAAGAGTGAGCTTGAGGAGCAGACTGGCGATGACCGTCCATTTGAGTTTATCACCGGATTCAGCGTAGCACTCGATGCTTTCGAGGAGAAGGTAAAGGGTCTTGAAAAGGGCAGCGACTTTGATTTCGAGCTGGCTCCTGCTCAGGCATTCGGCGAGTATGTAGCTGAGGGCGTTCACAAGGTTAGCCGCGAGGTATTTACCGTTAACGGTCATTTCGATCACGACAACATCTTCGAGGGCGCTGTTATCACCCTGATGGACAACGAGGACCATCAGTTCATGGCTAAGGTGGTAAAGATCGAGGAAGACGGTGTTACCGTTGATACCAACCACCCATTGGCTGGCAAAACCCTGAACTTCAAGGGTAAGGTGATTGAGAACCGCGAGGCTACCGACGAGGAGATTCAGCACCTGATTAAGCATATGACAGGTGGATGCGGCGGTTGTGGTGGCTGCGGAGGCGACCACGAGGGCTGCAATCACGAAGGCTGCGATCACGAGCATCACCACCACGACGATGGCTGTGGTTGCGGTTGCGGACACTGTCACTAATCCATAAAAAAATTCCTCCTACCCCTATGCGCAACACATTTGGACACATATTCACACTCACAACCTTCGGCGAGAGTCATGGCGAGGCCGTTGGCGGCGTGATTGATGGCATGCCAGCCGGCATCGACATCGACATGGAGTTTATTCAGAGCGAACTGAATCGCCGTCGCCCTGGTCAGAGTGCTATCACCACCTCACGACAGGAAGCCGACCGTGTAGAACTGCTGAGCGGCGTGTTTGAGGGCAAATCTACAGGCTGCCCCATCGGATTCATCGTTCGTAACACCAATCAGCACTCCAACGATTACGAGAATATGCGCAATCTTTTCCGTCCATCGCATGCCGATTACACGTATTTCGAGAAGTACGGCATCCGCGATCATCGTGGTGGCGGCCGTTCATCGGCACGTATCACCATCAGCCGTTGCGTGGGCGGCGCATTGGCCAAACTGGTATTGCGCCAGAAGGGAATCAGTATTCAGGCCTACACATCACAGGTAGGCGATATTGCACTTGATAAGGATTACAGCCGCTACGACCTTAGTCTTACCGAGACTAACGCCGTACGTTGCCCCGACCAGCAGAAAGCAGCCGAAATGGAGGCGCTGATAGCAAAGGTAAAGGCCGAGGGCGACACCATTGGCGGTATCATTACTTGTGTGATTAAGGGATGCCCCATAGGCTTAGGCGAGCCTGAGTTCGATAAGTTGCACGCCTCGTTAGGTCAGGCCATGCTCAGCATCAATGCCGTTAAGGGCTTTGAATATGGTGATGGTTTCAACAGTGCCACCATGCGCGGCAGTCAGGTGAACGACGTGTTCGTACCATCAACTGGCGATCAGCAGCCCATCACCACCACAACCAATCACAGTGGCGGCATTCAGGGCGGCATCAGCAACGGGCAGGACATTTACTTCCGTGTGGCCTTTAAACCAGTAGCCACAATTCTTACCGAACAGCAAACGGTAGATAAGGAAGGAAATGCCACCACTTTCACTGCTCACGGGCGCCACGATCCGTGCGTTTTGCCCAGAGCAGTACCAGTTGTTGAATCGATGGCTGCAATGACAATTTTAGACTATATTTTACTGCGAAATGCGGTAATTTTATAGAAAAGGACACCCCGATTGCAAAAAAATGCAAAAAAGATTTGGTAGTTTCAAAAACTATGCGTATCTTTGCACCGCAATCAGGGATTTGGGAAAACCCCGGAATTGCTTTAGTTAAGTCTAGTTTAGTTTTTGTGTTGGTTGGGGGCTGCCGATTGGTAGCCCCCAAATTTTTATCTATACGGCACAAAAAAAAGGGGTTAAATAACCCCTATGATTTCGCTAACATCCTTACAGCCGTGTGCATCAAGCCACTCGTTAATGCCGTCCCTCACCTTGATACTTACTGCCGGATCCAGGAAGTTGGCTGTACCTATCTCGATGGCCGTTGCGCCAGCCATCAGGAACTCGATGGCATCCTTGGCACTACTAATGCCTCCTAAGCCTATTACAGGTATCTTAACGGCCTTAGCCACCTGCCATACCATACGCAGCGCCACAGGCTTTACACAAGGGCCACTCAATCCGCCTGTATTAATGCTCAACAGCGTTTTGCGCTTCTCGATATCAATAGCCATACCCATCAGCGTATTAATCAGCGAAACGCTATCAGCACCCTCAGCCTCTACAGCTCGCGCAATCTCAGCTATATCAGTTACATTAGGACTCAGCTTTACTATCAGCGTTTTGTGGTAACGCTGGCGCACAGCCTTTACCACGCTGGCAGCACCAACACAGGTAACACCAAAGGCCATACCTCCATCCTTTACGTTAGGACACGAGATATTCAGCTCGATGGCAGGGATATTCTCTAATGCATCGATACGGGCAGCACACTCAGCATAATCCTCAGGACTCGATCCGCTCACGTTTACAATCATATTGGTATCTATATCCTTAATCTGCGGATAAATGTGCTCACAGAAGTAATCTACGCCTTTATTCTGCAGTCCTACGCAGTTCAGCATACCGCTGGCTGTTTCGGCCATACGTGGATAGTCGTTTCCCTCACGTGGATTCAGGGTGGTTCCCTTCACAATAATACCACCGATACCATCCAGAGGCATCAGGTCGGCAAACTCCAATCCGTAGCCAAAAGTACCCGATGCAGTCATCACAGGGTTCTTCAGCTCCAAGTCAGCAATCTTTACATTTAGTCTTGCCATAACAGTTTCTTAATATTAAACACGGGTCCATCCTTACAAACACACAAATTGCCCTCGGTAGTCTTCTCTACGCAGCACAGGCAAGCACCCAGTCCGCAAGCCATCAGGTTCTCTAACGAGGCCTCACAGTCGATGCTATTCTGACGGGCATAACGAGCCACAGCCTTCATCATCGGCGTAGGGCCACAGGTACTGATACGGTCGAAACGCTCCTCGCTCAGCAGCGAGTGATTAGTTACAAAACCCTTCTCGCCCATCGATCCGTCCTCGGTTGTTACGTACACGCGCCCGTACATATTAAATATAGGCAGCATCAGCAGGTCGTTAGCCGTACGCGCTCCTAACAGAAAGGTAGGCTCAATACCCTGGCGCTTCATCTCGGCACCCATATACAGCAGTGGGGCCACTCCTACGCCACCACCAACCAACAGCACCTTTTCCCCAGCCTTGGCAGCAGTAAAGCCGTTGCCTAATGGCAGCACACAGTTAAGCGTGTCGCCAGGTTGCAGTTTAGCTAATGTTCGGGTTCCGTCGCCAACGGTAGCTACTAACAGCCAAAGCTCGTTGGCGTTGCGATCAACAAAGTTAATGGAAATGGGGCGGCGTAAAAAGGTAGATGTTGAACCATCTACACGCACCTCGACAAACTGACCGGGCAGCATATCGGGCAGAGGTTTATCATCAGTTAGTTTTATAAGTACATAACGCTGATGAATCTGCTCTACCTGCTTCACCTTGAGGTCAAGTATATACTTCTTCATACTTCAAATTTTTAATTCGGGTACAAAGGTACTATTATTTTTTGAAACCACAAAACTTTATTTCTTCGCAGGTACAAAAGTATCCCATGTCTGATCATCGTAAAACACACGAATCTCGATAACCTTACGCTGCGGTTTGTCAACGAATTTTACCTCCTCGCGAACAATTTCTTGGTGTGTATTACGTACACTATTATAATTTTGGGGCTGCTGAGCCACATTTTGGGGGGCTTGTACAGGTGCATCATCAAAATTCAACATCAGATTTTGCTCGATAGGGTGGGTACCAGGGGTACATTCAGCCTCCGAAAACAGATCCTGATCGGGAGTGTTTTGGGGCAGATACATGTCACCCGAACCAAACATCAACCAATCGGTATTGATGTTAGGAATTTTCTTTTTGATGGCTTCAACGATGTTTAGGGTAGGACGAGTACGACCGTTGAAGATGCTACTAAGGGTAGCTGGACTCTGACCGATGTAGTCGGCGAAGAGCTGTTGAGTCATGTGCTGGCTCTCCATAATTTGCCTGATTCTATCTTTCATTGCTGTAACTAAGTGCTTAATGGGGCTATTAGGCCCTGTTTTCTTTCAGTTTACAAAGGTAAAACAAAAAATTGAAATATACAACAAATGTAGATACAATTTAAGATTTTATAATTTTAGTTTATAGTTTTATATTTGTGAACCAAAAGATGTTTAGGAATAAATCGGGGCTTTATATTTTTAAACCTAAATTTGCGATTATAAATCTGTACAAAGGCTTATTTTAATGTTTTAAGCTAACTAATTGGGTATAAATAAGGTAGTTACATAAACTTTATACTTTTAAAACCTCTTTTGCAGCTTTCGGTTTAATAAGGTGGCTATTTCTGCAAGGTATTTATAAATAAATTACATAACTAATTGATATTTAACCATTTAAATGCACAATAATTAGTATGCATAAATATCAATATACAAAACAGAATCATAATATTTAGATATTAATATCCAAATTCAAATATCTGATTTAACCTTTTAAATCCTAAAATCAACATCCATAAATTAATAAATTCCTAAACAGGTATTCGGATTTAAGAATTTAAATCAACGGAATTAAATCCTAATAAATGTGAACATCGAATTCCACAAGCTCCAAAATTCCAGATTTTGCCATTTCTCGCGTATTCTGAACCATCGGTCGAAAAATTGGAAATACGCGAGTTTTGAGAGGGTACAAAATGCCGTAACTCCCCTATTTTACAGACATTTAGGCATAAAAAAGGCGCTCATCAAAAGCGCCATTTTTATAAATTCTAGAATAACATTTTGCCCTAAATTAGTGCAAAATGTAAAAAATCAGTTCTTTCATAAGCTCTCCAGCAGGTGTATTTGGGTTATCCAGACCCTTACTTTTGGCGTCAATCTCTCGCATCTTCGAAATGATCTGCATCACCTTCATTCCAGAGTAGTTTCGCATACCCGTCATATAGTCCTTGGCTTGCCATGGATTTTTGAATTCCAGCCACTCTGCAACGCCCTCCTGGCTCTTATTATTTGGCGCGTAAAACGCAATCATTAAATTCTGGAAGTAATTAAAGAGCAAAGGGAGAAACGAGTAGATGGAACCAGCCTTTGGATTTTCGTCAAAATATTTTATTATCTGATTTGCCTTAAAAACATTTCGGTTCACAATGGCATCGCGAAGTTCAAATCCATTAAACTCTTTGCTCACACCAATCTGCTCCTCAACCACCTGTGGGGTCACTACCCTATTCTCTTCGGGCAACGAAATGATCACTTTATCCAGCTCACCTGTCAGTCTACTCAAATCGGCGCCAATATTCTCGGCTATCATCTGAACCGATTTTGCATCAATCCTGATCTGGCGTTTTTTCAGATAGTTCTCAATAAAACCTGGCAACTCTCTATCCTTGAGTTTCATACTCTCAAACAGTATGCCGTGCGATTTGATAGCCTTCACGTACCCGGATTTTCTACCGTCAACCTTGCCGTTCTTATGGCACATCACCAAAACGGTGCTGGCCATAGGCTGCGCAAAATAGCGCTCAAGAGCCTCGGTATTCTTAATATTCTGCGCCTCTTTTACTATCACCACCTGGCGCTCGGCCATCATAGGATAGCGGCGTGCCAGGTCGGCTATCTGCGACGCATTTACGTCCGATCCGAACACCACAGTCTGGTTAAAATCACGTTCCTCAGGGCGTAATGCATGGTCGGCTATATAATCGGCAATCTTGTCGATATAATACGATTCGTCGCCCATCAGATAATAGACGGGCGCAAATTTTCCAGCCTCTAAATCGCGCATTATGCTCTCAAAACTCACATTTTTTGCCTCAGCCATGTTGCTATTTCATTTATTATTTGTAATTTTGCCTGCAAATTTACAAAAATGTTTCGATTAAACCTCCCTACATACGAAATAAAAATAGCCCAGCAGGGCAATAAACAGGTAATTTTCGACTTTTTACGCCGAAAATACGTAGCGCTGACACCCGAGGAGTGGGTTCGCCAGCATTTTGTGCATTATCTGGTTGAACACAAGGGTTACCCAGCCGGACTGATGGGCAACGAGATTGAACTGAGCGTGGGCGAGAAGCGTCTGCGTTGCGATACCGTATTATATAATAAGGTGGCAGCCCCACAGATGATTATCGAGTACAAAGCCCCACAAATAAAACTTCAGCAAAAGACGTTCAACCAAATATCGGCTTACAATCTTTTGCTGAAGGTAGATTATCTGATAGTTAGCAACGGCATGCAGCACATTTGCTGTAAGATGGATTATGCCAACCAAAAATATTACTTTTTAGAGGATATCCCCGACTATCAGAATTTATAACATTTCCGATTATTCCATATCGTTGGCATCGGTCGACTTCTTCGAGATCGAAGTCTTGCGGATAGAGCGCTTTGCACGACCCTTCTTCTCCTCGGTAGCACCTGTTGCCTTGTCGATCTTAACGCCTGCCAGCTCTGGGTCGATCATGATACGTCCGCAGTACTCGCAAACAATAATCTTCTTGTGCATCTTGATATCCAACTGGCGCTGGGGTGGAATCTTGTTAAAGCAACCACCGCAGGCATCACGCTGTACATAAACGATACCCAGACCGTTGCGAGCGTTTCTACGGATGCGCTTGAACGAAGTAAGCAAACGGCCCTCGATCTTAGCCTCGAGTGTCTTAACCTGCTCCTTCAGCTTCTCCTCCTCTACGCGAGTCTCTTCCATAATCTCCTCAAGCTCGTTCTTCTTAACCTCCAGGTCGCTCTGGCGCTCTGCAATCAGGGCCTCGCTGCTTTCCTGCTCACGCTGCTTGTCGGCAATCTTGTTGTTAGCCTCGCGAATCTTCTTATTACACAGCTCAATTTCCAGTGTCTGGAACTCAATCTCCTTCGAGAGTGTGTCGTATTCACGGTTGTTCTTAACCTCATCCAGCTGAGCCTTATAGCGCTCTACGCTGGCCTCGGCATCGGCAATCTCGCCCTTCTTCTGGCTGATAGCTCTCTGGTAGTCCGCAATCTCGTTTGCAATCTTCTCAACACGAGTGGTCAAACCCTCAATCTCGTCTTCCAGGTCTTGTACTTCCAGGGGCAGCTCACCGCGCAACATACGCTTCTCGTCAATAGCCGAGAGGGCGGTCTGCAACTGATACAGCGTCTTCAGGCGCTCTTCAACTGACAGTTCTGATGGATCTTTCTTTGCCATAATTCTACTAATTTATTTAAATATACAATATTGGATTCGTACATGTTTCGGCTATGCAGGTTTTTACGCCGGGGCACTCTTTCCGGATAATCTCCTCAAAGATTTCGGCAGTGTACTGTTCGCTCTGATAGTGACCTATCACGCAAATCTGTATCTGCTGCTCGTAGCCAAAGTACTGATGGTAGTGCATCTCGCCAGTAATAAACGCATCAGCCTGATTCTCAACGGCCTCGTCGAGCAGAAAATCGCCCGCACCACCGCAGATGGCTACGCGCTTAATGGGACGGCGCAGCAACTCGTTGCACATCGCACACTCCACACCAAAGGCTTTCTTCACACCAATAATAAAGTCGTCGGCAGCCATCGCTTCGGGCAACTCGCCCACTACCCCACTGCCAGCCTCAATGCCGTCAACCTGCTTCTGCGCGAAAAACGCCACATTCTGCAGACCCAGCTTCTGGGCTATCTTAAAGTTCACGCCGCCACGGGCATTATCCATATTGGTGTGCATCGATACCACCGCTATGCCCTGCTTAATAGCACGCATCACGGTGCGCTGAACGTCGGTCAGATCGCTGATGGTTTTCAAGCCACGAAACAACAGCGGATGGTGGCTTACAATCAGATTGCAACCCTTCGCCATAGCCTCGTCAACGATACGTTCGTTCACGTCCAGACACAATAATGCCCCTGAAACCTCCGTCTCTGTCAGTCCCAGTTGCAAGCCAGCATTATCCCAACTTTCCTGCAAGGGCAGAGGCGCGAAACGTTCAAGGGCGCTCAGCACTTCTTTTATCTTCACGGCTGCAAAATTACAAAGAATAATTGAAACGCGCGCGAGCGGCCTCTCTTTGTTATACATTTTTAACCAAAAACTAAATTTTTATAAAAAACTACATCAAATGTTTGGTAGATTAAAAAAATCTCCGTACCTTTGCACCCGCAATTCAGAAATGGTGCCCGTAGTTCAGTTGGTTAGAGCGTCAGATTGTGGTTCTGAATGTCGTGGGTTCGAGTCCCACCGGGCACCCTCATAAAACCTTGTAGGTCAACAACTTACAAGGTTTTTCTTTTTATCCTTAAATTAAGACGTTAACTTAAATTCCAACGGTTTTATGTTAAAACAGGAAATATTGGCGCAAAATTGGTAATCATATCCAAAAGTGGAACTACTAAAATAAGACTCACACATTATCAAAAAGATATATAAACTGCTGATTTTCAAGGTTTATCAATAACCAAGCATGACATTCAGACGTGTATTCTGAATGTTGCGACACTCAGACACTCCGTAAGTTTATTGATACAAATATTTCAGGCTCATACGACATTTCTTTCCAGATAGCCGATTATGAACGACTCTATCCGCTGCTGGCAGAAACGGAATTCCCAAACAAGCTGATTATGAATTGTTGGCCAGATAAGTTCTTAGCCTTGCTAAGCGACAAAGGTCAATGACTTCGATTATTTAGGCATTCAAAGATAGAATGCGAATTTCGATCCTTTTGCGCCGATGCCCTCGTAGTCGGCAGTAATTGAGAATTGGCAGCAGAGATTGCCGATAGCATCATCATCAAGGGTGACAGTCAACTCCAGTTCAATGGCCATACGTCGCTCGCTGTAGCTGAGATTCCAGATACATTCACCCAGAACGGCATTCACCACCGTTCGAATCTCATCTTGCGTGCGCCATATAGAATCGTAGTCAGTCATCTTACTATCTTTGCTTTTTGCAGGTTATCGAAGTCATCCCAGAACTCTGCCTGTTCTTCATCGCTGAAGGTGTTCGAAGCCATCTCTTTGAGGATTTCATCCAACAGTTGCATCTTCGTAACCTGCAGGTCTGGAGCCACATCAATCTGGTAAGTAAGAATATCGCCCAACGAGCCGACGTGAACGTTGGTAATAGCGACCTCACCATTTACCAACTTAACCTGAATACGTCTATTGGAACCATACTCAGGCTTCGTCTCACGTAGCTTCTGGTACAACGTTGATTCGCTGTACTGCTCAGAATCTACTGAATTTATGAGTTCACGTAGTGTCATATAGTCTTTACTACTTTGCAGGGGTTGCCTACTGCAATGGAGTTCGAAGGAATATCTTTCGTCACTACACTACCTGCACCTATGGTCACGTTGTCACCAATTGTCACACCAGGCAGGATGGTCACACTGCCACCAATCCATACATTATTGCCAATGGTGACTGGTTCTGCCCACTCTCTACGGCTGTTGCGCTCCACGGGGTCTGTACTATGGCTGGCCGTGTAGATGCTTACATTAGGGCCGATAAAACAGTCATCTCCAATGGTGACACGTGCTTCGTCGAGCACGGTGAAGTTGAAGTTGGCAAAGAACCGCTTGCCCACACTAATCTGCTTGCCATAGTCGCAATAGAAGGGCTGGTTAATCAGAATATTGTCATCAGCGATGTGTCCCAAGAGACCTTTCAGGATCTCCCTTGCCTCCTCCTTCTCCGACGGGCGCAACAGGTTATAGTCATGGATTATCTCCTTAACTTCCGTCAGTTCTTCTATCAGCTGCGGGTCAACAGCGGAATAAATTTCGCCCGCCAACATCTTCTCTTTTTCTGTCATATATTTCTTTGTCTTACCAATTCAATTGCCTCCTTGCCCGTCAAATGCTCGATGTCAAAGCGTATCATTAGCATACGGGCGAAGCCACTCTCTATTTCCTTTTGCAGGTTCTCGTCATCGTTTGGATTGTAGCGGTTGCCAAGCATTCGGGCTGTTTCCAACTTCTCCTGTTCATCCTCGATGATATGGATTCTGCCAAATGCTATCACGCTACGGAAGAAAGTGGTGTACTTCTTCGGCTGCACATCATCCTGCTCGATGACGCAGAACGAAGCATTCTCACACTTGCGGATAGCATCCACCTTATGACCAGCCAGAGCACTGTGGAAATACAGTTTTCCTTCATGATATACATAGCTGATAGGAACGGCATAGGGATAGTCATCATCACCAAGCAATGCCAGTGTTCCTGCCGTTGCTTTCTCCAATATTGCGATGCTTTCCTCTTTTGAAAGCTGTTGGCGCTTGCGCCTCATTTCACGAAACTCACTCATGCAGTTAATCCTTATTTTTATCCCATGTCCAATATTTCCTTAATTCTCCAACAATCTCCTCCCAATCCTGTAGGGTGAACGTTCCTGGCCCTATCATCATAATGGTCATTTCCAAGTCGTCCCAACAGCGATAGACACTAGTATCGCGGAACCCGTTACGGAGATAGAACTCATGGCGGCGCTGCCTTTGCTCCTTGTTGTCACACTCCTGACGAGGTGACTCCATGTCCAGGACACATGACTGTCCCTTATAACGTTCTATCAGTTGATTAAGAATCTTCTGACCAAGACCTTTCCCTCGCAGTTCTTCCTTAACGGCGAAATACCAGTACCAGTTAAACGAGGGTCTGGGATAGACAATCGTAAAGCCGATAAACTCTTCTCCCTCGTAATAGGCTGTGAAGTCAAGAAGCATC
This sequence comes from Prevotella sp. khp1, assembly GCF_900102205.1. Lineage (NCBI taxonomy): Bacteria > Pseudomonadati > Bacteroidota > Bacteroidia > Bacteroidales > Prevotellaceae > Prevotella > Prevotella sp. khp1. The sequence continues at coordinate 345,406 of NZ_FNJZ01000003.1, read as the reverse complement.
TCACCAATTAGTCGCACCAAGTCATCCCAGGGAATCTGTTCTTCCTTGGGAAATGCCGTTTCGTAGAGCTGTTTCAATTGCCCATCGTTAGCATTCTCTGTAGATATCTGTTTCTGAATCAAATCCTAATAATTCTCAATTCTTGGCACAAAGATAGCAATAATTCTTCATTTTTTCGTATCTTTACACCCAGATTTAATATGTTTTGTGAAATGACCCTAGAAGAAGCTATTGAAGCCCGTCACAGTGTAAGGGCATATAAGGAACAGCCGTTGGCAGAGAATATAGTCAAGGTGCTAGAAGAGAAAATCGCGGTACTGAACCGTGAGGGTAAGTTGCATATACAGCTTCTTCAGAACGAGCCGAAGGCATTCTTAGGAACGATGGCCAAATATGGGAAGTTCCGTAATGTAGGCAACTATATCGTCATGGCAGGACAGAAAGCTGATGACTTGGATGAGCGCGTAGGCTATTATGGCGAGCAATTGGTACTGCTGGCTCAGACTCTCGGACTGAACACCTGCTGGGTGGGTCTCTCCTACTCCAAGGTGTCAGGAACGTATGAGCTTGGCGAAGACGAGAAGATTGCTTGTTACATTGCCATCGGCTATGGTGAGACGCAAGGTGTCGGTCATAAGATCAAGACCGTCGAACAAGTGAGCAATGTGAGTGACATCACACCGTTATGGTTCAAAAAAGGTGTTAAAGCAGCCTTGCTTGCTCCAACAGCCGTAAATCAGCAGAAATTTTCATTTGAATATGTCGGTACAAGTAACAATCGCCATCAAGTTAGAGCAAAGAAAGGATTCTCCATGATTGGCTATACAAAGATGGATTTAGGCATTGCCAAATACCACTTTGAGATTGGTGCCGGAGAAGTGAATTTTGAGTGGGTATGAACATTGAGCAGGTCAGAGAGTACACGTTGTCACTCCCAAGAGTGACCGAAGACCAAGCTTTTGGTGATGATATTCTTAACTTTCGCTTGGAGGGAAAGATTTTCGTCTGCCTATGGCTAGGCGGTGGCAAGTATGGATTGATTTAGATGTGGTAAAATGGAAATAAAGAACAATGACAATACAAGAATTTCGTGATTACATAGCATCGGGCAAACCCGTCGTTGGCGGTGGTGATGTCCACATGATGTTCCATCAGCTGTCGCAGGAGGCTCTGCAGATAACGGCAGAAATTAACGGGAAGTACCATACTCCAGAGCAGTTGCACGATTTGCTGGAACAACTTTGGGGGCGTGAAGTACCCAAGACGGTAGGCATGTTTCCTCCGTTCCATACCGATTGCGGAAAGAACACCATCGTTGGTGAACGGGTCTTCATCAACATGGGTTGTAAGTTCCAAGACCAAGGTGGCATCACCATCGACGAGGGCGCACTCATCGGACACAATGTCGTGCTGGCAACCATCAATCACGACCTTGACCCGGCCAAGCGCCAGAGTATGAGCTATGCACCAATTCACATCGGCAAAAACGTATGGATTGGAGCCAATGCCACCGTTCTTGCAGGAGTAACCATCGGCGATGGAGCCGTAGTGGCTGCTGGTGCCGTGGTGACAAAGGATGTTGAACCGAATACCATTGTTGGTGGCGTTCCAGCCAAGGTGATAAAAAAGATAGAGATAAAAGACAGATAAATCGGAATTTATGAAAAAGATAACATTCAGTCGTACAGATATTAGTGAAGATGTGCTATTACAGTTAACCAAAACATCTGAGCTTATCAAGCGATTAAACAGTCTATCTTTGGTCAATCATATCCAGAAGCAAGAAATTGTCAAGGAATTGTTCGGATCTTCTGGTAGTAATCCTTTCGTTGGTGATAATTTCCATTGCGACTTTGGTAAGAATATCCATGTTGGCGACAATTTCCATGCTGATTATAATTGTACGATGCTCGACGTTGCAGAAATACACATCGGCAATAACTGTCTGATTGGGCCTGATGTGGGAATTTATACAGCTGGTCATCGTCTCCAACCCGAAGGTAGAACGCTTGATGGCTATGGAATTCCAATTACTATTGGCAATGATGTTTGGGTTGGTGGCCATTCCGTGATACTGCCTGGTGTCGTAATAGGTGATGGTGCAGTCATTGCTGCAGGTTCTGTGGTAACCAGTAATGTCGCTCCACGGACCTTAGTGGCTGGTAATCCCGCAAAATTCAAAAAAGAAATCATATAAATTCCAATTTAACGAACTGACACAAATATGGATTTCAAAAATAAAATAGTAATCGTCACAGGTGGTGCACAAGGCATCGGAAGATGTATAGCAGAAGAATTCGAGAAACTTGGAGCAACTGTTTGCGTAATCGATAAACAGCAGGGTGACCACTTTGTTGGCGACCTTGCTGACAAACAGGTGCTGGAGCAGTTTGCCAAGGATGTCATTGAGAAGCATGGGCATGTGGATTATCTCATCAACAATGCCCTGCCACTGATGAAGGGCATAAACGAGTGTAGTTATGAGGAGTTCCAGTATGCCCTGAGTGTTGGTGTTACAGCACCTTTCTATCTCGCCAAACTCTTTGCTCCACATTTCGCAAAGGGAGCGGCCGTCGTCAATATATCTTCCTCACGTGATCGTATGAGTCAGCCACAGACGGAAAGTTATACTGCAGCAAAAGGTGGCATAGCGGCTTTGACTCACGCCTTGGCAGTCAGTCTTGCTGGAAAGGTTCGTGTAAACAGCATCTCTCCAGGGTGGATTGACACGGCCTACACCGTCTATGAAGGTTCCGATGCCATTCAACAACCGGCAGGACGTGTTGGAAATCCATTGGATATAGCTAATATGGTGCTCTTTCTCTGCTCTGACAAGGCAGGATTCATCACGGGCGAGAACATATGTATCGATGGTGGCATGACCAGACAGATGATATATCATGGTGATAATGGTTGGACATTAAATTGAAATATGAAATGTAAAATGTGAGATATGAATCCTGTTGCCATCAGACTTCTCAACCAGCAGCTCATCGCTCCACAGTTCAGTACACCTACTGAGGTGGTCAGCTACATGGGTGCCATGCAGGCACAGGAGTATCGTATGATGCGCGGGGCTGTGGCAATGCGCACGCGCAAACCTTCATTCAAGGCTTTCAAGAAAGCTTTTGATGAGGGACTGATTATCCGTCTGCACCTGATGAGAGGCACTTGGCAGTTGGTATCTGCTGAAGATTACTGGTCTATGATAGACCTATTTGCTCCAAAAGCAATTGCCGTCACGAAGGGATGGATGAGCAGCAATAGAATAACCATACCCGATGAAGAACTGATGCGTGTCAGAGATATTCTCGTTCGGACAGCAGCAGGCAAAAGGAGTGTGACAAAAGATGATTTCGTTCTGGCGTTGGCAGAAAAAGGTTTGAAGATGGGCGACCATCGCCTGTCTTATCATATCCGCATGGCAGAAATGGCAGGCATCCTTTGTAGTGGAGATTTGTTACCGCTCAAAGCCACCTACGCGCTAACATCAGATAAGATAAAGTCATCCGCAAAGATGGACAGAGACGAGGCGTTGGCTTACTTTACTCATAAGTACTTTCAGAGTCGCCAACCAGCTACACTGGAGGATTTTGTATGGTGGTCAGGACTCAACATCAGCGACTGTAGAAAAGGCATTGCACTCCTTGGCAACGGCATTCACATGGAGAAGTGGAAAGGCAGGGAGTTCTATCTGACCGAAGAATGCCGCATAAGGGGATTTCGTAAAGGCAAGTTCCTCCTGATTCCTCCATACGATGAATACCTCATCAGTTATAAGAGTCGTGACATCGTGCTTCCTCCAGAACACAGGCATCGTGCCCATAACAATAGCGGCATTTTCCAGCCTATAATAGCTTATGATGGAAAGATATGCGGTAATTGGTCACCTTTTAAAGAGGACTTTCAAGCATCCTTCTTTGAAGAAAACTTTGAACCTGTAGATGTAAGTGAAGCTTGGCAATCATACAGTAGTTATCGGAATAAATAAAAAATGCAGTATGAACATAGAAGACTATCGCGAGTATTGCCTGTCATTAGGCGAAGACATTGAAGAAAAACTTCCTTTCCAGAAGTTCAAGAACGGAGAGGGGGTATTGGTGTTCTACGTGATGGGACATATGTTCTCATTCTTCGATTGCAATGACTTCTCTGTCATATCACTGAAATGCCAGCCTGAGCGCATCGAGGACCTGAAGGCACAGTATGAGTGTATTGGCAATCCGTACAACGAATCGCCCAAGCACTGGATAGGCATCAACCCAAATTCTGCGCCAGATGACTTGCTAAAGGAGCTGACACGAAACTCTTTTGAGATTGTAAAGGCCAAGTATGCGAGTAAGCGAGAGCAAGAAAGGTCTAAAGTCAAAAGTCAAAGGCTTAAAGCTTAAAACTTAAAGGTCAAAGGTGAAACTTGAAACTTTAAAAATCATGAAAGCATTATTTATCAATGGAAGTCCGCGTAAGAACGGCAATACGGCACAGCTGCTGAAGCGTGCCATGGATGGTGCCAGGGAGGCTGGTGCCGAGGTAGAACTGGTGAATCTCTACGACCGCAACCTGAACTACAAGGGCTGTATGTCGTGTTTCGCTTGTAAGGTCAAGGGCGGCAAAAAGGGTGTCTGCTCTTTCAAGGACGACCTGCAGCCCATACAGCTGGAGATGAACTACAAAGACCGCCGCATCATCCTGCCTAAGACGGAGGGTGAAGTGCTGGAGCCAATAAAGGTGCTTCGTGCCGACATCGATTACAACAAGCATCTGAATAATGCCAACTATGTCCGCATGGCGATGGAACTGTTGCCGGAGGATTTCGTGGTTCGAGGTCTTCGTGTGGAATATCGCGTAGCTGCCAAACTTGGTGATTGTCTGATTCCTACTATATACAAAATAGTTGACGGTATCATCATTTCCCTGTCTATAGGGAGTGAGGTGAGTGCCATCATTGAGTTCAATAAATGACACAGTAATTCGATTATGAAGATAATAAACATCATGCTTATGGCAGCAGTAGCAACAGCAGCTCTGACGGGTTGCGGCAGTAAAGAAAATAAGGTAGAGACAACCGAGTTTGTGGACGATGTAAAGGTGGCACTTGCCGATAGTGGGCGCATCGACCCGAGTAAACTTCAGTGGACGAGGGAGCCTAAAGCCTTTGAGGTCAAAGGCGACACCATCGCCATCACTACCGCTCCGCATACCGACCTGTGGCAGCGCACGTACTATCACTTCCAGAACGACAATGCGCCCGTGCTACAGATGAAGACAAAAGAAAAGTTCTTCAGTTTCGTGGTGAAGACCGACTTCACGCAGAGTCACCAGCGTTTCGACCAGTGCGGCATCGTGATGTATCTGGATAGCGAGAACTGGCTGAAAGGTTCTGTGGAATATGAGAATGACGAGTTCCAGCACTTAGGCAGCGTAGCCACCAACAAGGGTTACTCTGACTGGGCTACGACGGCTATCCCTGCCGATGTCAAGACAATGTGGTACCGTTTCTCGCGCCGAGAGGATGACTACTGCATCGAATGTTCTACCGATGGCGAGAATTTCAGTCAGATGCGCATCTGTCACATGTATGCTGCTGCCGACGAAATCAGTTTCGGCATATATGCCTGTTCGCCAGAGGAATCATCATTCACCGCCCTTTTTTCAGACATGAAGATTACCGAGTGTGTTTGGAAGGCTCACGACGGTCAGCAGCCGGATGAATAGAATCAAAAAACGTTTATAACCTATAATAAAGAATACAACAAATAGTTAATTTAATGAATATGACATACACCTTCGGTACGCCCGAGGGCAGCGTAGGCCCCGATGGCTATTCGCTCGACAATTGGGCGAAAAATAGTTACTCCCTTTTCGGCTGCAGGCTCTGGCGGTAGTCGCTGGGCGACTGGCCGAGGTGCTTGGAGCAGTAGCGGCTGAAATGGGAGAGCGATGAGAAATCCATCAGTTCGGCTATCTGGGTGAGCGACAGACGCTCGTCGCCCAGATAGTTTTTCAGTATGGGTACGGTGTGGCGGTGGATGTACGAGCTGACGCTGTGGCCCGTCACGCGCTTCACGGTATCGGAGAGGTACTTGGGCGAGACGTTCAGGCGCTCGGCGTAATAAGTGACCTCACGCTCCGTCCGGCTAATGCCTGTGGAGAGCAGTTGCATCAGCTGCTTCACGATATAGGCCGTGCGGTCGGTATGCGTATCGGTGGCGTTGCGCTGGGCGTGCGGCTCGAAGATGTCGTACATCATCGTCAGGCAGAGGCTCCCCATCAGTTCGCGGTAGAACAGCAGGTGGCTGTCGTCCATGCGGTCGCGCAGGCGGTGGAAGTCTGCCAGCAGGATGGCAGCCTGCTCATCCGTTAGCGAGATGACTGGATCGTGGTTCAGTGAGATACTGCCTCCGATGCTGTAGTTGTTCGACGGCAGCAGGTTCTGCAGGAACTTGTAATCAGCAGCAAACCATTCTACCTGCAAGTCTGCATGTGCCGCAAGGTTGCAGACACGATCAGGCATCGGTATCACAACCAAGTCGTTTTTGATAATGTGGTAGCAATGCTCGTTGAACACAAAACTTGCCTCACCTGCCAAGCAAAGCAGATGCATGCAGGTGTGGCTCAACTCATAGGAATTCATCCCATAGAAGTCGGTGGAATACTGAAAATCTATCTTCATATGAGGCAATGTTGCGATTAAGCAAGCGCTAAAGAGCTTGCTCATTTTGCCGAGCGTGAGCAACTTCGCGCTGTTTACAGCGCAAAATTACACATTATTTTATATATAAAAGAACGATTTGTGCAAAAAGTGAAAATTATGAAGTAATTTGTGAAACAAAAGTATCAGGAAATCGTCGTAACTTTGCACCCAAATTCAACAGTATATTTAAAATGAATATCAAAAGTATCATCACAGCTGCCATAGCATTGCTGATTTCCACAGCTTGCAGCGGTGGCGCAAAACAGGAGAAAGTTATGAACAAGGATGGTAAAAGTTTGGTAGTATTCTTCTCACATGCGGGAGACAACTACGCAGTAGGAAACATTGAGGTGGGCAACACGAAGATTGTCGCCGACTACATTACGGAACTGACTGGTGCAGAGCAGTTTGAGATTGTCACCCATAAGTATGATGGCATGGCTTATACACCACTCATCAATCTGGCGAAGGAAGAGACCAAGAACGGCGAACTGCCAGCGTACGAGGGCGACGTGGATTTGAGCGGCTACGACACTGTATTCATCGGTGGCCCTGTCTGGTGGGGAACCTATCCGCAGGTGATGTTCACCTTCTTCAAGAAGCACGCTAACGACCTGAAGGGTAAAACCGTCATTCCTTTCACCACTCACGAAGGGTCAGGTTTGGCTAATTGCGTAGAGGATGTGAAGGATGCATTCCCTGGTGCTAATGTCACAAAGGGCTTTAGCATCTATGGACACGAGGTAAGGACAGAAAAGAAAAAGGTTGAGAAGTGGCTGAATGGTTTAGGATATTAAAAATTGAAGATTATGGAGTACATTACATTATCAAACGGTGTGAAGATGCCGACATTGGGCTACGGTGTGTTTCTCGTAAGCCCTGACGAGTGCGAACGTTGTGTGAGTGATGCTTTGAGTGTGGGCTACCGCCTGATTGATACGGCACAGGCCTACCAGAACGAGGAAGGCGTTGGCAATGCCTGGCGCAAGAGTGGCATCAAACGCGAGGATCTGTTCCTTGTAACAAAGGTATGGATATCCAATGCTGGCGAGGAAAAGGCTGCCAAGAGCATCGATGAGAGTCTGCGTAAGTTGCAGACGGAGTACATTGATTTGTTACTCATCCATCAGGCCTACAGCGACGTGTTCGGCACATGGCGGGCTATGGAGAAGGCTTATCGTGCAGGCAAGGTGCGTGCCATCGGCGTGAGCAACTTTCAGGCAGGCCGTTTCTTCGACTTTGCCCACTATGTAGAGCTGAAGCCGATGGTGAACCAGTTGGAGTGCAACGCCCTCTCTCAGCAGACGGACATCGAGTCTGTTCTTGGCGAGTATAATACGAGGATGATGGCATGGTATCCACTCGGTGGACAGGGCACTGACGGCATTATAAAGAGTGAATTGCTGGCTTCTATCGGTGCCAAGTATAACAAGACAGCCGCCCAGGTCGCCCTCCGTTGGCTCACCCAGCGCGGTATCGTGGCTATTCCCAAGTCGAGCCACAAGGAGCGCATGGCGCAGAATATCGACATCTTTGACTTCTCGCTGAGTGACGATGATATGGCTCAGATTGCCAAGATGAACCAGCATGACGCTGGTACCAGAGATTTCGGCGACCCACAGTTCGTGAAATACTTAATTGAGAATTACGGATAATAAAAAAACAACTATGTTAGGAAACTTTTCTTATTACAACCCAACCAAACTGTATTTTGGTGATGAGTCTTTGAACTTCCTCAAGGACGAACTGAAGGGCTATGGCCCAGTGGTGCTGCTCAACTACGGCAGTGGCAGTGTAAAACGTAACGGCATCTACGACCAGGTGGTGGCTATCCTCAAAGAGGCAGGCAAGACCATCGTTGAGAACCCTGGCGTGATGACCAATCCCACCTTAGAGAAACTGCATGAGGGTGTCAAGATTGCCCGCGAGAACGAGGTGGACTTGATCCTTGCCCTTGGCGGCGGCAGCGTTTGCGACTACTCGAAGGCCGTGGCTGCATCTGTCTATTATGAAGGCGACTACTGGGACAAGTTCTGGCTGAAGCAGGAAAATCCCGCTAAGGACCAGAGACTGCTGCCTGTGGGCTGTATCCTGACGATGGCTGGCACAGGCTCTGAGATGAACGCCGGCACTGTGATTACAGATGCAGAGCATACTTTCAAGGTGGGGCATGTGTTCGACAGTCGTCTGATGCCTAAGTTCTCTATCCTCAATCCGAAGTTCACGATGACCGTACCCGAGAACCAGATGAAGGCGGGTATCTACGACATCATGAACCACATCATGGAGCAGTACTTCTCGGACTTCGATGACAACACCAGCGACTACCTCTCTGAAGGACTGATGCGTTCTGTCATCCACAGCAGCCGCATCGCTGTAAAAAATCCTCAGGACTACGAGGCACGCTCGAACATCATGTGGACAGCCACATGGGCACTGAACACCCTTATCGGGCTGGGCAAGCAGCAGGACTGGATGGTTCACATGATTGGTCACAGCGTGGGTGCTTGGACACATGCCCCACACGGCTATGCGCTGGCATCTGTCTCAATGGCCTACTATCGCCGCGCCATGCAGAACGGTCTGTCTAAGTTTGTGCGCTTCGCCAAGAACGTGTGGAATATCCAGAGCAACGGAATGACCGACGAACAGATAGCCGAAGCTGGTCTGCAGGCCCTGAAAGCCTGGATGCAAGAGATAGGTCTGCCCTTGACCATCACTCAACTGGGTGCCACTGAAGATATGATTCCCGGCATCACCGAGGGCACCATCTGCTATCCCGCCGGTTATCTGAATCTGACGAAGTCAGACGTGACAGAGATTCTTAAGGAGAGCATGTAATATGAAACGAATCGTCTATTTATTTGTAGCATTATTGATGATGGCAACAGCAGATGCACAGACGTTGACAGAGCGTCAAAAGGGATTGGCAGCATGTGCCTGCCTCATGGCACAGGGTGATATGAATCGTTTGGAGCCTACCGTGCGTATGGCTCTCAACAAGGGCGTAACCATCAACGAACTGAAGGAGGCCTTCTCGCAACTCTATGCCTATACCGGCTTTCCACGTTCGCTGAATGCACTTGGCGTGCTGAGCAAGGTTTTGGAAAACAGACAAGCGAACTGGCAGGAAGGCAAGCCTTGGAAACGTCCTGCAGAATGGGATGATGCTAAGAAGGCTTACGAACTGGGCGTGAAGAACCAGACACAACTCTCATGAAAGCCCTTTAACTATGAGTTCTGTCCGCAGGACGACTACTATTTGAAGTCACACCTCTTTGGTGACATCTTCGCTGGCGACCAGCTCTCTGCTGCAGATCGCGAGATAGTAACCGTAGCAGCCCTGAGCGGTCTCGATGGTGTTGCTCCACAACTGGCTGCCCACAAGCAGGGCGCCGTGAATATGGGCAACTCAAAGCAACAGGTCGATGAGCTCTGCACTTGGCTCTGCAACGAAGGTTACACCCTGAACACCAAGTGGCCCAAGGGCGAGCCTAATCCTTACGGGAAGTATTTCATTGGTCAGAGCTATTTGGCAGATGTCGGTGGTGGTGTGATGCGCTCGGCGCAAAGCGACGCTTCTTCGAGTGTAACGAGTCTGAAGAACGTCACCTTCGAGCCTCGCTGCCGCAATAATTGGCATATCCATCACAAACAGGTGCAGGTATTGATCTGCGTCGCCGGTCGCGGCTGGTATCAGGAATGGGGCAAGGAGCCTGTAGAAATGACTCCCGGCACCGTCATCGCCATCCCTGCCGAAGTGAAGCACTGGCACGGTGCCGCCAAGGACTCATGGTTCCAGCATCTGACGTATCATAAGGATGTGCAGGATGGAGCATCGAACGAGTGGTTAGAGCCAGTAATAGACGAAATTTACAGTAAACTGCAATAAGCCATGATAAAAGGCAGCAAAAAGATGCTAACGATTATATTGTTTGTAATCTTTCTACTGGCACTGACAACGTGTGTCGTTATCAACCTGCCTCAATTCGGTAAACTGCCAAGTGGGGCAAGACTGGAACCAGATACATACCATGCCCGAAGAGATGGTCAAAGAAGCCACAGAACTTCATGCCTCTCTAATTTTCTCTGTCCATTATGGCAAATTCGCATTGGCACGTCATTCATGGGACGAACCATATCGTAATATAGAAAAAATACGTCAAGCAGGCTTTACGGTAGTAAAAGGAACTATTGGCGAAGTGGTAAAATATTAATGTTAATCATATGAAGAAGATAGTAATGATGTTGGCAGCACTCTTGACGATGAGCCTGAGTGCTTGCTCACAAGGAAACAAAAAGGAGAGTAAGGAAATGAAAAAAGTATTAGTAGCCTATTTTTCGGCATCTGGCGTGACGAAGAGTGTTGCCCAGCAGTTGGCAGAAGTGACAGGTGGAACGTTGCACGAAATCAAGCCCGCACAGCCCTACACGGATGCTGACCTCGACTGGCGCAACAAGCAGAGTCGCAGCAGCGTGGAGATGCAGGACAAATCATCACGTCCTGCCATAACGGATAAACTCGCGAACATGCAGGACTATGACGTCATCTACGTCGGTTTCCCCATCTGGTGGTACACCTGCCCGACAATCATCAACACCTTCATGGAGACATACGACTTCAAGGGAAAGACCATGATTCCCTTCGCCACCTCTGGCGGCAGTAGCATCAAGAAAGCTTGTGAAGACCTGAAAGCCGCTTATCCTGATGTAAAGTGGAAGGAAGGAAAGTTGCTGAACCGTGCATCAAAGAAAAATTTGGAGGATTGGGTGAAGTAAATACCTATTTCTGATTAACCTGCTTATGCAGGACTTTGCTAGTGCGCAATACTTAAAACACCGCGTTTTAGGTATTGCGTACCTTATTTATTTGCCGTACCTTTGCAGCCGAAATCGGCAACGAAATCACAGGTATAAAATTCATAAAGTATTTGTTTAGTTTAGTAAGGTGGTTACATCACATTCGAGGCCATGGGAGCCATTCTTCATCGAAACAAGACCCTTGCTTCTGGTGATGACTGTTGTCTTTACTACATGACAAAGCCTGGTTCTGAGGCGGAACACCGATGGCAGGATGAGCATCCAGACGGGACATTCATATGCAAGTAGGTGAAATCAACCTGTGGTCGAGCGATTCCCTTTAAATATTTGCGTATTTTATAGCCCGTCGTAGTCGATGATGGCCTTGCGCCATTCGTCGGGAAACGGTATGGACAGCTTCTGCTCCAGGTCGTACAGCACCAATATCGACAGGCAGCGGCTCTTCACCTCCTGCGTATCGGTGTCAAAAATTTCCTGTTCCAGATGGAAACTCTTGTTGCCGAGTTTGGCAGTACGGGTGCGGACGGCAATACGGTCAGGGCCTTTTATCTGGGCAAAGAACTCCACTTCTATCTTCACCACGAAGATAGCATAGCGATCCCAGTCAAAACCTTTGCATACGGTGGAGACATAGTCAGTCTTACCAGAGTCGTAGAACTGAAAATATATGGTATTGTTCACGTGCCCGAACTTGTCAACGTCGTTGAAACGTATCTGCAGCGGCACTACATTGTGAAACTCGTTATTACTTTCTTCTGCCATCTTATTAGGCTTAATCTCTGTATAAATCGGCTGCAAAGATACAAAAAGTTTTTGAAGATATTTCCTTCCCAAGCAACTTTTTCTGAATTTCACTTGCATTTTTACGCTATAATTCATTACCTTTGCATCCTCAAAGAATTAATGACACAATAATAATGAAGGAATCAAGATTTTACCTCTTAGGCATTTTCGCCACAGCGTCTATCAGCGTTTGCGCTCAGACCACCAAGCGCGTGTTTGTCTATAGCCCAGGTGAGCACGCCGGCTTGCATGTAGCACAATTCACCCCCAACGGTTGGCAGGAGATGGGTCAGCTGTGCTCGTCCGACTATGGCACATGGGGAGCCGAGAAGCGCATGTACCACCCCTCAGTGGCCCGCGCTGCCGATGGCACCTGGCGCCTGGTGTTTCAGGTCAACGACAGTTCACCACTCTTTGCCGCAGCCTATAGCCGCAACTTGGTAACCTGGCGCCCACAAGACTATCCTGTGATGTCAACGCCACAGTGCCTCAAGCCGGTAGTCTTTGCCAATGACAATGGCACCTTCGACATCTATTATCAGACGAAGACCGGCGACAAGCGCTGGGTATCTGCATCGGGCAACTTCCGTCAATTCAGCAAAGACCAGAAGAGCCTGATCGATCAGGCTGCCTGGACGCGCGACACCGCCACCATAGCAGGCAAGTTGCACGAGGGCAACACCTTCGACATCACAGCGCAGGAACTCAGCACCATCACTAGTCACTTCCAACAGTTGCAGGCCGATGCACGTCTCAGCAGTGAGCGCATGCACGACGATGCCAAGAATTCCCTGCTGCCCCATCAGCCTGTGACAGCCACACTTCACGTGAGCAACAGCGAGAAGACCATCAGCGACAAACTGATAGGTATCTTCTTCGAAGACATCAGCTATGCTGCCGATGGCGGTCTGTATGCCGAACTGATTCAGAACCGCGACTTCGAATACAACGCAAAAGATCGTCGCGAGTGGAACGCCACCACCGCCTGGCACTCAGCCAGTCCTATCGATATTTCCACCCAGCACCCACTCAGCAGCAACAATCCCCACTATGCTGTGATTGCTGCCGACACACTGTGGAACGAGGGTTGGGATGGCATCGCCGTAGAGGCCGGCCATAAGTACAACCTCTCGATGTATGTTCTGGCCGACGGTCAGAAGCAGAACTTCACGATTCAGCTAATAGGCACCGATGGCACCATACTTGCCAGCAGCAAACTCAAAACCCAGGGCACCGATTGGCAACAGTACACCTGCGTGCTCAGCACCAAGAAGAGCTGCACCAAGGCCCGTCTGGCCATCATTCCGCAGAAGTCCGTCCGTGTGGGACTCGATATGATTTCGCTCTTTCCACAAGAAACATTTATGAACCGTCCTAACGGTCTGCGTCGCGACTTAGCTCAGGTCATCGCCGACCTGAAGCCCAAGTTCGTCCGTTTCCCAGGCGGTTGCATGAGCCATGGTCAGGGCCTCGACAATATCTACCATTGGAACCACACCGTAGGTCCACTTCAGGACCGCAAACCCGACTTCAATATCTGGGGCTATCATCAGACACGCGGACTGGGATTCTTCGAGTATTTCCAGTTCTGCGAAGACATCGGTGCCGAGCCACTCCCAGTGCTTGCAGCAGGCGTTCCATGCCAGAACTCAGCCGCCAACGCCCAGGGTATAGGCGGTCAGCAGTGCGGCATCCCTATGGATCAGATGCCAGCTTACATCCAGGAGCTGCTCGACCTGATTGAGTGGGCCAATGGCGATCCCGCCACCTCCAAGTGGGCCAAGCTTCGCGCTGATGCCGGTCACCCCGCCCCATTCAACCTTAAATATATAGGTATAGGCAACGAGGACATCATCGGCACCGTGTTCGAAGAGCGCTACGAGATGATCTGCAAGGCCATCCGTCAGAAATATCCCGAGATTAAGATTTGTGGCACCGTAGGACCTTTCCACGCCCCAAGTGCCGATTACGTCGAAGGATGGGACTTCACCAAGCGCCATCCCGAGCTGCAGTATATGGTTGATGAGCACTACTACGAGTCAACCGGTTGGTTCATGCACCATCGCAACTATTACGACGGTTACGATCGCACCATGCCTAAGGTTTATCTTGGCGAATATGCAGCCTCAACCAATGTCAAGCGTCCCAATATCGAGACCGCACTGGCCGAAGCCCTCTATCTCACCGATGTTGAGCGCAATGGCGACGTGGTAGAGATGACCAGCTACGCCCCGATGCTGGCCAAGGATAAGCACCACAACTGGGATCCCGACATGATCTACTTCTCTAACACCGAAGTCCGCCCCACCCCTGCCTACCATGTTCAGCGCATGTTCTCGGTATATGGTGGCGACAAGTACGTGAGCACCGACATCCAGATTGCCCCCGAACTTAAACATCGCGTAGGCGTCAGTCTGGTTCGCCACAGTGCCACCGGCCGTCGCTATCTCAAGTTGGTAAACGCCCTGCCCGTAGAGCTCACCATCAAAGCCAACGGCCTCACTATCCCAGCCGACAGCAAGACCGAGGAGTTCAGCGGTCAGCCCACCGACCAGACGCTTGAGATGAAGCAAGGAGTAGCAGGCCCCAACGCCCTCACGCTACCCCCTTACACTTTCCGTGTGATAGAGTTATAAAAACAAGTTTATATAAAAGTTAGGCAATAATATAGCAGTTGGCACAGATGATTTAAGCACTATGCACCGTATAATCCTTGCCCGACTTAACCTCTATCGGATGAGCACTCATCGTCTGGTAGTTGAGTTCTTTGAGGACCCCCTTAAGCTCAATAGTATCAGTCCTGCGATGAAATACTCCAAGGCTATGTGCAGGCCCCTGAATACGATCCAGATGATGTTTCCTAACGTCTTCATTGATCTGATTTAGATGACCACGGCCGTTCCGCTGGGTTCTTGGACGAGCCAAGCGTCTCCTTCGTCGCCGAGCGGTACTCAGATTTCAATAGTTTCTCCTTCCCTGTTGATTTCCCAGAAAGTGATGTCCTTTTCGTCAGTAAATTCCTTCATGCGCCATGAAGATTCGAAGCCTGTAGTGAAGTGCATAGGAACGAACAGTCCGACCTTGAACCGCTCGATGAATTGCCGGCCACCAAGGGTATAGCCGTTGCCGACACGTCCATCTATGGGAAACATCACCACATCGAAACTGTCGGCAACCTTGCGGATGTCCTTCAGCTCGCCAAGGAATTGCTTCTCGTGAGCTATCGGGTTAAACACCTCCTCCATCTCAAAGCTGTATCGCTGCTGATCAGGATTGTCGTCTGACAGGAACTTGGCATACCAGTTGTTCAGGTCACCCGCATGAAAGATACGTTTGACCTTTGGTCGAGCCTGCTTACGCTCGGCAGACTCCAAGCAAGCTTGGCTCTGCTCTCGCTTATTCGCAGCCTTGTCCTCAGTTTCAACAATCCACGATACGCCGCTGTCTGTGCTGCCTAACGCCCATACGGATATGGTATCGTCAGACCATATACCACCTTTTGCCAACCATACGTCAGCATCCTCCTTGCTGGCTCTCCGATGTTTGTAGATGTCCTTGGAGAGAATGTAGGTGATACCTTCACGCAGCTTCTTCCACTCAAAGATATCCTTCGTAAAGTGGTCTTCGTGGAAGTGGCTGGAGAAGACATACATGGGCTTCTCGCTCCTTAGCACACCATCCATCACACCACTGGGATCCATCCAGTAGTCGAATACTAGGATGGACTGCTCCGTTTCAAGCACAAAGCCGCTATGGAAGATGTAGGTCAGCGTCATGGAATCTCTATTTCTCGCTTATCATATACATGAGTGCAATCTGAGCCAACAGAATCAGAGGTAGGCCATACTTGAACTTTAAATGCATCGTCTTGTGGCGCCATACTTGCATGCCAAGCAAAGCTCCGATAGTGCCTCCGATGACTGCAAGCATCAGCAACGTTGCTTCCGAAATGCGCCAGCTACCTTGCTTGGCCTTCCACTTGTCAATGCCATAGACCAGGAAGGTCACGACATTGATGACTATCAGATAATATAACAGAGCATTTGCCATCACTTTTTTTCTTTTGTAAATGCGTAAACTGCAAGTGTTGGAAGAAGAACCAATAGCAGCAACACAACCTCTAACAATGCGTACGACCCGAAATAGTCAACTAATGTCTGGAATTTCAGGACTCCATCCACAAGAAAGACCAGAAAGGCAAACCAGCAGAGAAGGAATATTGCTGAATACTTGATTTTTCGTTTCTTCAGTTTCATTATTCGATAGTTTAATACCACTTATATCCGTGTTCCTTACAATAATTCGAAAGCCATCTCCAGATTGACCTTTACGCCTGTGCCACGCTCATAGCAGACCCCAAGGTTGTTCATTGCCTTGGTGTCACCCTCGTAAGCCTTCTCACGATACGAGTCTGCCTTGTTTCGTTCTTTTGGCATGGCTATTCTCCTAAATAATGTTGCAAAATTAGTCAATTCTGATAAATTCTGAGGTTTTATGAGTAATTTTGTGGCTGTTTTTGAGAATAATTAAGGTATGTCGGAGCAGCAGCGGACATATATTGCCATCGATCTGAAGTCGTTTTACGCTTCAGTGGAGTGTGTGGACAGAGGGTTTGACCCGCTGACCACCAATCTCGTGGTAGCAGATGTAAGCCGGACGGAGAAAACCATCTGCCTGGCTGTTTCTCCTTCGCTCAAAGCTTATGGTATCGGAGGACGTGCGCGACTGTTCGAGGTGGTTCAGAGAGTGCGCGAGGTGAACAACGAGCGCAAGAGATCTGCCGGGTGGAGGATGACAGGCAAATCCTACAATGCCCTGGAACTGAAAGCCAATCCAAGTCTCGAACTCGACTATATCGCTGCACCGCCACGTATGGCTCACTACATGGAGGTGAGCACCAAGGTCTATGAGACCTACTTGAAATACATTGCTCCAGAGGATATTCATGTCTATAGCATCGACGAGGTGTTTATGGATGTGACAGCCTATCTGAGAACCTATAAGTTGTCGGCGCATGAACTAGCCATGAAGATGATCCGCGACGTGCTGGCCACTACGGGCATCACAGCTACGGCTGGCATCGGCACAAACATGTATCTGGCAAAGGTGGCAATGGACATTGTAGCCAAGAAAGCACCTGCCGACAAAGACGGAGTGCGTATCGCAGAACTAGATGAAATGTCGTATCGACGTGAGTTGTGGGACTACCAGCCTATCACGAAGTTCTGGCGTGTAGGCAGAGGCATAGCAGAGAAACTGGCTGTCTATGGTATTGACACGATGGGTAAGTTGGCCAGGATGTCTGTACAGAACGAAGGATTGCTTTACCGGCTCTTTGGCGTGAATGCCGAACTGCTGATAGATCATGCTTGGGGATGGGAGCCGTGTACGATGGAGTCTGTAAAGGCATATCGTCCTGAGACCAACTCCTTCAGCAGCGGACAGGTGCTGCAGGAGCCTTACACATTCAAGAAAGCCCGTGTGGTGATACAGGAAATGGCAGAAGGAATGGCACTCGATCTCGTATCGAAGCGCCTGATGACTGACCAGCTGGTGCTGACCGTAGGTTATGATGCAGAATGTCTGACACGACCAGAAATTCGTGAGAAATATCACGGTGAGATTACTGCTAATTATTACGGGAAGAATGTGCCAAAACATGCTCACGGCACGTTCAATTTCGAGAAACCCACATCATCCTCGCGCCTTATCATGGAAGGTGCTTCAGAGTTGTTTGACAGCCATGTGAATCCAGATTTACTGATTCGCAGGCTAAACCTGACAACGAACCATGTGGTATCGGAGGCATCGGTATTTGCACAGGCCAATGCTCCCCAGCAGCTTGATCTCTTCACTGATTACGAAGCATTAGAGAAACAGCGTCAGGAGGAGCAAGCAAAGCTGGACAAAGAACGCCGAATGCAGGAAGCACAGTTGAAAATCAAACAGCGTTTCGGCAAGAATGCCATCCTTAGAGGTCTGAACTTTGAGGAAGGCGCCACGGCCAAGGAACGTAACGAACAAATAGGAGGACACAAGGCATGACCCACGACTACGACGATATCATCAATCTGCCTCACTATGAGCCCAAGCATCATCCAAGGATGTCGATGTGGAACCGTGCAGCCCAGTTTGCACCCTTCGCCGCATTGACTGGCTACGACGCAGCCATTCAGGAGTCAGGCCGTTTGACGGACGACTGGTTAGGTTTGAGTGAATCAGGCAATGAGGAAATGAATCGAAAAATGGAATTGATTGTTTCCATATTGCCAGAGCATCCTTCTGTGACCATCGAGTATTTCGTGCCAGACGAGCATAAGGCAGGAGGTTCCTATCAGTCTTATACCGGTAATGTGAAACGCATCGATGAATACGAAAAGTGCATCGAGTTTACAGACGGGAAGAAAGTCCCACTTGATGTCATAAGAGATATAAAGATTGAGTGATCGACAGTCTGACGTATGGCTGTGATTCGTACTTTGTTCATTCCATTCGTCCCCATTTCATTTCTTCCCCCTGCTTGTCATACTGTTTACGCTTACCAGTAGGAGGTGCTGTAAGAGTTATCTTAACTACTGCCGTTCTTTCTAAACTACGCTGGATTGCATCATCAAAGGCATCCATATGTTTGGGGAGAAAACGCAGACATATTGCCCTCAGAGCCTCTATCTTCTCTTCTCTATCTGATACGATTTCTGCTTTTCCAACTGCCATCGCTGATTTATATTGGAGTGAAAAACTTCCGTCCTTTGGGCCAACGGTAGGAGTGCATCTGGTGACTGCCGACAATGCAACAATCGGGTTAGCTGTTATACAGTCCAGTTTTTCTCCTTCCATAGCACAATGGAAGTAGAAAGTCTTATCGTCTGTACGTACCAATGACAAGGGTACACCATAAGGGCTACCATCTGGTCGTGTAAAACTGACGGTGACATACGGAGCCTTATCCAGCACCTCAAAAGCGAAGGTGGCATCCATTTCTCTGCTTGATTTCCTCATATTCGTTTATTTTATCGGGTCTGAACAATAATCTCTACGGCCACAGTCCTTGCAGCATTTATTGCATTGGGCTTACCGTTCTTATCATAAGTGCCGATAATCAGCACTGGTTGTGGCAGTAGCCACGCTGTTGACTTAAAACTCTTCATATTATTTGTTTTATAATACTCTTTTGCCCTAAATTCATTTAAATATGGTGGCAAAGATGGTGCAAATCGAATGCAGAAAGCTTGCTTTTTGCTGAGATGCAGCCCATTTTCGCCGCTCGAACTTGTTCGCTTTTCATAAAAAAAGAACTTTTGTTGCAAAATTACCAATAATCAGCGTAAAATCGCTATCTTTGCCATCAGTTTTAACAAAAGTTGAATCTCGGCACATGGCAGGGTATCTACTTCTGCGAGCATCGCAATTTCTTGAATCTTTCGCCTACGAAACCTTGTCCAACCTCGCCTGCAATGAGGTCGAAATGTTGAAATACCGGCGGTGTTGGAGACAGGTCGTAATAGTCCATCTCTGCTATTGGCAGACAGAAATATTCCATCTGGTCATAGCTCGTATAAAGACGGGGCAGTACGGGATTGTTCTCGTATATCCATCGCTTCACATCGTCTTCCACGTTGAAGTTCACCATACCAGAACATCTAACGGAAATATTATCTGCGTAGGCTAGTATCTCTACATTGGGATTCTGACGCAACTCCCGATAGACTGCTTTCTTTGAAGAGGTGGCAAAGTAGAGGACATGCCCTTCCTGCTTCATAATCTGGAAAATGCGCAACTTAGGAAGATTGCCCTCGCTGGTGGCAAGGGCAATCTCTTTGTGGTCTTTCAGAAACTGAATTGCTTTGTCGAACATCTCGCTTACCATTTCAGTTCTTCCTGCAGGATGACACCATCAGTCATGGGACTGTCAGCCTCAGTGAAGGCATTGGCCTTGTACTGGATGCAGAGCATAGTCAGGTTCTCGCTGCCAGTATTCTTCAGCGCACGCTTGCCATCGGGAGCGACGCGGATAATGGTGCCCTCGCTGACAGGGAAGATCTCACCATCCACCTGATACTGGCCTTCACCCTTCAGGATAATGTAAAGTTCCTCGTGAGTCTTGTGGGTGTGCAGGAAACCGCTGTCCTGACCAGGAACGAGCGTCTGGAAACTCAGTTCGCTGCCAGTTGCACCTACGGCCTGACCTGCGAATACCTTACCTTGAATGGTTACGTTGGGGCCCATCGGAAGCACGTGCTCGATAATCTCACTCATCTTACCTACGCTTACTGCGCTGTAATTCTTACCACTCTTAATTGTCTCAATCTGTTTCATAATTCTTATTCGTTTAAAATGTTATTTGTTCGTTTTGACGCTGCAAAGGTACGGCAAGTTTTTCATTCCCACAAGAAGGCACTTTTAGGTGACATAGTTACCAAAAAGTAGGAATTGTGATGTTATCGGACTTCTGCGAAAGTGACGTTAACTTAGATTAACTAAGTATAATGATGTTACTTGGTAACTTTTTGCTATCTTTGCTGAGTAAACTCAGCGAGAACAGGCTGCACCTCAGCAATTCGAGCGAGCTCGATTGCATTCGGTTTCTTGCGTCCCGATGGTAGCAAGCGACCAAGGTCGAGCGGCACTGTCCTTGCGGCAAAATCAATAGTTATGGCAGATATTAAAGCAGAGTATTTAGCCTGTCCTATCAGGCAAGTAGTGAGTCGTTTTGGCGACAAGTGGTCTATGCTGGTGCTCTATATGCTTCACACCAGCGAAAGGCAACGGGTAGGCGACCAAGGGTCGGGAATGACGGGTATATTGCGCTTTAATGAGATCCGTCGCCTGATGACGGACTGTTCCCAGAAGATGCTCTCGCAGACGCTGAAGAATCTGGAGCAGAGCCATCTGGTACACCGCGAGGTCTATCCGGAGGTCCCTCCCCGAGTGGAATATTCCCTGACAGAGACAGGCAAATCGCTGATGCCAGCACTTACGGCTCTGATAGCTTGGGGCAAGGAACATTTCAATGAAGTGGTAACCGATTGAAGGTATGGCACTCCATTAAACTCAGTTAAGCATTCTTATGTTTCCTCGCCAGATATTCTATTGCCAATACAGGCCATAGAGGCACTTTGCGTATGTTTGTTCTGACAGCGGGAATATCACACAACAGGAAGACAGACGCCAGGAGCAGGGCAAACCAGATGACGTAACCATACACCTGTTTAATAGCTACGAGCATCATAGAATGCAAATAACTATTGCCCATGAACGCCCCGAAATCAAATTGTGAGAGGTCGAGGTTTGTGAGTGTCAGCTGACGACCATAGTTCATCATGTCCTCATTCAGGAAATGCGAGAAAATGGTGGTATAGAAACCATAGCCCATAGCACCCCCAAGATACATGTGCGGGATGTTGAACACGAACAGTCCCATAAAGAATATCTCAAGACTGGGTACCGACTCGTCCAAAGCCCACATCAGGGTTGGTGCAAGAACACCATAACCAAAGCCGCGGAGCATGATTGACAGTTGGTATTGCTCGATGTTCACCGCCATACCCAACGTGGTATACATCAGCAAGGCGTAAGCGCTGATGGAGAGGAAGGCTATACCTATCAGTTTCCATACCTTCCACTTCTGAACCTTTAGCCAGTAGAGATCGAGCGCTATACCCAGGAACATGCCTGGCAATGCCCACATGTACTGACTCTCCTTGGTGAGTTCTTCCAATCCGACGACCTCTGTGTAGAGTATCTCCTCAAGTGTATGCTCGGCACCGAAAGCCAGTTCTGCCAATATGGTGACGATGAGTATGGGTACCACATTGCGGCATTTCAGCAGGCGAAGCTCTACGTATGGATAGCGGTTGTGAATCAGCCGGTAAAGGGTGAGTCCTGCAAAGATGAGTGCAAAAGCTCCCACCATTCTGATATGCCGGTTTGCGAACCACCTGTAGTGATCGCCATAGACAAAGATGTACGAGAACAGAAGCATTGTGACGCAGATGAGTAAAGCGCCCTGCCAGTCGGTCCCCTTCAGCGAGAACCTGTTGGGCATAGGACAGAACGGACGACACAGCACTATCTGTGACAGCAGCACGAACGACATGGTGCCTACGGTAAAGGTGTGCATCATCTGCCATGTAAAATGATGCCCCATCCAGGCAGCAAGCCATCCCCCACCCTCGATGGCGGTGAGAAGTATGATGTGGAGCACAGGGAAGAAGACGGCGAAGTCGCGCTTTGGCGTAATCCACAACTGGATGTTGCTCATACACTCGAATGTTCCTTGAATCTTGGCAATTCCTGCAATGAAGCATGTCACAACGAGTACAGGCATCGACTGGCTATGCATGGTGATAACGTTGCAGATGCCCATCACGATGGCCGAGGTGCACAGCAGCTGCTGATTGGTGAAGCGGAACTTCATCCTGAACAGCATCGGGAACCACACGGCCATGCCTGCCAGCGTGGCATAGAGCAGGAACATCACATCCTCTATCATGAAGTTGGTGGTGCCACGAATCTCGTCGAGCGCACCCAGATATATACCTCCCGAGAATTGGAAGCACAGAGCCGTAAGGACGTAAATCCAAGGCTGCAACTTGCGAGGCACCCACCCTTTCATCATCGGCATAGCGAAACCCATGCCGACTGGTGGCGGTGGCGCCTTCATCAAAAACTCAGTCAGCTTTCCCATTACTCCTCGACCTTACAAACCACGTTATAGCCGCCATGCAGCTTGTTCACCTCATCGCAGGCATCAATACGTACACGCACCGTAACACGCTGCTCCACCTTGACGAAATTGCCGGTGGCATTGTCGATAGGCACCAGCGAGAACGCACTGCCTGTGGCATCGCTGATACGCTCTACCACACCTGTATATTCAACATTGGGAACAGCATCGGCAGTAAAACGCACTTTATCGCCCACCTTGATATTTGGCATCTGCGACTCCTGATAGTTGGCCTCCACCCATTTCTCATGTTTGTCAACGATGCTCACCATTGTCTGACCGGGGTTAACCAGCTGTCCCACATGGATATCCTTGCTACCCACCACACCATCGCAAGTGGCAATGATGTAACAATACGAGAGGTTCAGGCGGGCAATCTCCACCTGGGCACGTGCCAGCTCGATGGCTGCCTCGGAGGCCGAGAGATGATGTCCTTGCTCTGCCACAACGGCCGTCTGTGTGTTGCGCGAACGAAGTGCCTGCTCATATCCGGCCTTGGCACTCAGATAACCCGTGTGGACATTGTCATACTGCTGCTGTGTTACTGCATCCTGTTCCAGCAGTTTCTGAAAACGCGCATCCTCTCTCTTTGCATTCTCCATCTGCACACGAGCAGCTTCAATGCCGGCTTCGGTCACGCCGATACTGGTCTTAGTGGTATGGATACTGCTTGCTGTACCCTGCGAACCGCGCTCAGCACGGGTCAAATCGGCTTCTGCCTGAGCCAGACGAAGTCGGAACTCGGCATCCTCAATGACAACAAGCGTATCGCCCTTCTTCACCTCCTGAAACTCGTTGAAGCGCACCTCGCGGATAAAACCCTGCACGCGGCAGTTCTGTGGCACGATATTCTGGCACACACGGGCATTATCCGTCACCTCGCCACCACCGAAATAAATAAACTGACTGGCAGCATAAACAGCGCCGCCTACGATACAAAGTATCACAATCGCATTATAAATATAGGTCGTAATCTTATTCTTTTCCATTTTTATAGTGTATTTGTTATATATTTAAGTTTAAAATAATTGTAAAGCATGTTGATGCGCGCATTCACCAGCGCCATATCGGCAGAGAGCTTCATGTTTGAGGCATCAAGCATGTCGGTGAGCAAGGCCAGGTCGTTGTCGTAGCGGTTCTTCACCACCGCATAGTTCTGGTCGGCCAGCTCCACCTGTTTCTCCTGAGTGCTCACCTCTACCGAGCTGGTCAGCAGATTGGTATAGCAGGCCTGTACACCATTCTCTACGCCTTCACGAGCCAACTGCACTCGTTCATCTGCTTGAATGTTTTCATGCTTCGCCTTACGGATAGCATGCTTGTTCTTCCAGAGACTTGACAGATTATATTTCACACCAATGCCAACAAACCACACGTTGACATTGGCATTCTTTGGAATCAGGTCGGAGGTGTATGGACCTGCCAGGTTGTTCTCGGCAACCACAGCCACCGATGGCAGTGAAGCCGCACGCGTGTTTCTGATTTTCTGTTCCGACATCTCTGTGGCCAGCGAAGCCTGACGAATGCCAATGTTGTTTTCAGCTGCAGTCTGTTGCCACACGTCTTCAGAGGTGAGTGTTTTGAGTGCCCTACTCTCCTGCTCTAACGACTGCGTATCCACATCGAAATCCTCACCCTCAGGCAGATGGATGGCTGTGCTTATCTGATGACGGATAATCTTCTGGGCATCAACCACCTGCGTCTGCGCCAGTTTGAGACTCTGGAGCTGCAGGTCGTATCGCGTCAGGTCGTTCTTCAGCACCGTTCCCTGTTCGCGGCGCGCCTTCATCTGTTCGATGACCTTCTCTGTCAGTTCTATGTTTTTCGCTATCACCTGCAGTTGGTTCTGCAGTTTGTAGAGGTCAAGATAATAACCGGTAAGCAAGAAGCGCACCTCCTGGCGATTCTTCTCCACATCAAGCTCTGCCAACTGGCGTCCCAGCTTTGCCATTTCAATGCCTGAGCTGATGGCCCCACCAGCATAGATGACCTGGCTGGCCTGGGCGGTAAAGCTGTTGCCCCAATGTGGTGTGGGCTGTTTGCCATTCTGCACCTGCTGAGGCCCCAATCCCGGAACAATATACTCCGTGGTGCCACTGGTAGAGAAACCTCTTGACATCAGGAATGCATTGCCCGTATAAGAGCCTTGCAAGCTAAATTCAACACTTGGCAGCATGGCAGATTTAGCCGATGCCACCCCTTCTTCTGCTGCCTTCAATGCCGCCTCGCTCACCTTGATGCGCTGACTCTGCTGGTCAGCCAGGTCGAAAAGTGACTGAAGACTCATCTTGTGCTGTGCATACGTAGGGACACAGCTACCTGCTCCAACTATCGTCGAGACAGCCAGAGCACAAAAATACTTGTGACTACTCATTACAAAGAAATTTTTTCTCTTATAATTCATTACTCGTACTAAAAATATTCCTTCCCTCGGAAATACGAATAATGAACCTTCATGGTTCGGACAAACCTCCCGTTTGCCACAATGCGCTACAAACCTCTCGGATTAGGGAACAAATCCAGAGAAGAATTTCGAGCACTATTAATTACGAAATCCTAAAAGCGGCTGCAAAGGTACAAAAAAAACGTTAAACACAATACACTTTTCATCTTAAAAAATCGAAAAAGTGATGCTCTGTAGCGTTCGCGAAATCAACTTTTTTATTCATCGGGCCAGGGGGCGAAAGGTAGTTCTAGCTCTATCCATTGGGGACCTTTTTGTGGCGATGAGGTGGCCTGATTGGATACACCCAAGCCTAATAAACGGATGGGATGCGAGTGAAACTCTACTCCTTGCATCAGTTGTTTGGCCAATGGCAGAATATCATCTTTTGTGCAAAGAACATGATCCACAGTCATGCTGCGGGTGATTTGTTTAAAATCCAGGAATTTAACCTTAAGCGTCAACGTACGCCCCTCAAAATCGTTCTTTTCGATACGGCGCACCAGCTCCATTACCGTTTGATATAGGTGGATGGTAACAGCAGCATTCTCGCTGATGTCCGTCTCAAAAGTCTGTTCGCAGCTCACACTTTTCCGCTCCCACTCACTGATTACAGGACGGGTATCAATACCTCGCGCAAAGTCGTAAAACACCTGCCCCATCTTACCAAAGTCCTGAGTCAATCGTGCCAGCGACGTGTTCCTCAGATCCATACCCGTAAAAATGCCCATACGGTGCATCTTCTCAGCCGTTTTCTGACCTACACCCCAAATCTTCTCCACCTTCAGCTGGGCAATAAAGTCGAGCGCCCTGTCGGGGTGAATCACCGTCAGTCCATCAGGTTTGCGCCAGTCAGAGGCAATCTTAGCCAGAAACTTACAGTAGCTTACACCTGCCGACGCCGTCAGTCCGGTAGTCTCACGTATGCGCTGCTTTATTTCGCGTGCGATATCCACACCCAGTTCTATCCCCCGCTTATTCTCCGTTACATCCAGAAAAGCCTCGTCCAGCGATATCGGCTCAATCAGGTCGGTATAATCGTGAAATATCTCGTGTAGCTGCATCGACACCTCTTTATAACGCTGATAATGCGGCGCAACGATGATTAGCTGCGGACACAGACGCTTAGCCAACTGTATAGATTGCGCCGAATGCACCCCGAACCGTCGGGCCTCATAGCTTGCAGTCGACACCACGCCACGTTCGGCATCGTGCCCCACCGCTATCGGCTTGCCCTTCAGTTCCGGATTATCGCGCTGCTCTACAGCCGCGAAAAACTGGTCCATATCCACATGAATAATCTTCATTCCTACTCAGTTACCGTTGAATCTGTATCAACATTCTTAATCAGCTCGCTCACCATGCTACCTACGGCAAACACGATTACAAACATAATAAATGCACCTTCCATAACAATAATCATTTTTTAGTTCGACAATCAAGTTATCGGGTGCAAAATAAACCGGAGGGTGTCCCAAAAGTTGGGACACCTCTCTGAATTTTAATATCTTTTAAGCGTTTCCTCTATCATTTTACGTATTTTCACACGAATTTCCTGTGGTTCCAGCACTTCTATGCCGTCGCTGTGACGCAACAGCTCACCCAAAAAGTCGGATGTTGGTCGGATATCGAACGCAAAATCCGTATAATCGGGTGTCGATTCCAACTCTCGCTGCGAGTGGTGCAAAGGCAACGTGCGCAGATAGTTCGGCATCCACTTATGGGCTCGCACCACCACGTGTGCCATTGGCGTATTATCCGTCAGCACACCATAATATTCAGCAAAATACTCCTGCGGCGAGAAATTGGCGGGCATCTCAAAAGTCTCGTCGGTTATTTCCATCATCGTCATGCGATCCAGGGCGTATATACGCATCTGCTCCTCATCGTTAAGTGCCAACAAGTACCAGCGCTGGTGAAACAACTTCAAGGCATAGGGACAAACCAGCTTCTCGTACCCCTCAGCCTCAAACTTCTTATAGCCCATACGCAGGCGACGATTCGTGTGGATGGCTCGGATAATCACGTCGAGATATTCCTCGCCAGCAGGTGCATTTTCAAGCACCAATCTATCCTTCACAGCAGCACTATCAGCCAGCACGCCATGCACAGTAAGCGTGGAGAACAGCCAACTTTCTACAGCACCATCGCTCAGAGCCTCCATGTTACTGATGTAGTACTTATACGTTTTCGGCTCGCAATCGATAATGATGCCAAACATAGCCAGGATGGAGTCGCGATGGCGGTTAAACGTCGAACGCTGCAACGGGTTGCCGTCGATTACGCCATCATCCATCCACTTCTGGTTCAGTTCGCCCAGGGTCAACTTATGATAGGCCCTAAGCGTATTAATAATCCAGATGTACTGGTAAAATATCTGAGCTGGTTTCATGCCTGCAAAGATACGAATAAGCGAGCACAATACAAAATAAATGGGCATAAAACTCCTAAAGTATCGTAAATGTGAAGTCTAAGTTTCTTTATTTACGGCAATTTTAACTAACTTTGCATTCTCTTATAAACTTAAAAAAACGAATTAACAATGGAAAAAGAAAAGAATTACGAATTTTTGAATCGGCCTGACGAAATAGCAGTAGTAATCACTACCGCTATCATTGATTACTGCGTGAAGTCTAATTCGATTGACGAAAACATAAATCCTAGTTGAAGATGAAAAATGAGAAAACTATTTTGCTCACGTACTATATAAAGAACACGCACGAGCAGACAAAGAATATATTAAGTACTATCCCCTACAAGTCGACAGAACTTACGATAAGCGATGACAGATTGGTGCGGCTCATAGAGGCAGACATGAAGAAATGCCCTTTTATCTGCAGTTGTACTGTGATGGAAAAGGACTGGCGCAGTGTACCTGAGTATCATCTGAAATATACCATTGTCAATCCTTTCTACAGCGAGGTTCCCATCCCAGATGAACATAAACCTATTAAAGCAGAAAACTGGAAGATCGACGATTTCGCCAATAAGGCTCACATGACCACGTATGAGCCTTCTCATCAAGGCTTCGAGATAAAACTGGAGAGTGAGCAAAAAGTAATCAGATTGGGCTCCTATTTCTACGACCTTAAAGGTGTGCTGATTTGTGAGGCCACCGACGAGGATCGCAAGAAATACTATTGCGATAAGTATGTCACATTCCCAATCGTTGATGAAGATTGGCGTGTGTACGATGGTGATGACATAACTGATGGCATCGCGCATTTAATAGTCGGCAAGAAAGGCGACACAATCCCATTGATAGCTCTTAAAGAGGCAGCAGATTACAATGCCCGGGAGCACGATTGCAGATACGAGGATCAGCTCTTGGATTTAGAACGTCACGGAATCACCGTTTCCAACCGTAAATTCAGAGATTCCGCCGAAGAGTTCCCTGATAATATCGTTATCGGTATTGATAAACTTGGCGAGAAAAGTTTCAGAATGGATTCTGACTGGGGCAGCTACTATATCCCACGTCGTTTCTTCTATGTAGGCGATGATGACGAATTGTATGAATCCGATGGCGACGATAACAAACCAAGTATATATCAGCAAAAGCTCATTACCCGTATCGTCGATGATATATGGAGTCTTTCCTGGTTCTTCAATAAGCCGAAACTAAGAGTGCTCATCACAGCCATCACCGAAAATGGCTATGGATTCCAACGAAACGAACTTGGTCCTATTCCCAAGGACTGGTTTTATACCGTTCAGACCCTTGAAAGTGAAATCAACCGCGAGTTGGACGAAATGCACAAGAAATATCCGGATGACTACTACAGAGGAAAGAGGCCAGATACCTTTAACACCTAACATTAACTAATAAATAAAGTCCTGCAATCCGTAAGATTACTGGACTTATATTTTACCAGGACCGAAGAATCCCTCAGCTTCTCTCAAAACTGAGGGATTTTATTGTATATAAAACTTTTCACGTGCCCAGTTCAAAACCACCCTTTCTCATTCAAAAAGAATAGCTTTCTACACATATTCTTCCAGAAATCAGCTTCAGGCTGATTATTCTTTCTGTAAACGGCAATGCCTTCGCTAAGCTCTTCACGAACCACACTATCGCTAAATTGTTTATGTAAAATAAAGCTTGTTATAGCCATTGCAGCAACAAAAGCAGAGGTGTCTAAACTTTGCATAAACAGCTGAGAAATATGATCATCATTTAGTATACTCTCTTTAGTAATTCCAACGCGACCTAAATGTTCTGTCACTAAAACATGTTGGCCTAATGCCTGGTTTATCTCCTCATCATAGTATTTACATTTATCGGAGTGCTTAAAGTATTCTGCGATTTCAGAATCAAAGATCACAAAACTATCGTCTCCATAATAATCTGCATGCTTTTTTACAGTATCCATAAGATTCGTTATCGTGGCATCCTCTGCTTGGAAAGGATTTCCTAATAACTGTTCTTCGATCTGTATAGAACCATTGTTTTTCAACAATTCTTCCAAACCTAGTAAGAATTCTTTTTTAAAGTTAGCCCAGAAATCTTTTTTATTGTAGCCGTTCCTAATGTATAATATCATTGCTATGGCTGCATATATACTTGGATCATTGAAGTCGCCTTTGCCATGATAACAGATTTTGGCAACCTTTCTTGCTGCCGTACGTGTAAGAGTATCCTTATCTGCTAGTCTCATATCGGCAATCTCTTTGTCACCAACATATTCAGAAAGATAGTCACAATTGACAGGTCCGAAGCGTGAAGAGATAGAACGATATTTATCAATCTTATAAAGAAAAAGCTTCTCACCAATTTTCTTTTCCCACTTTGCTATATAATTATCAGGGGCGGTCTCTTGCTGAATTTTCGATATTAAATCCAACATATTCTGATCAATCTGTACAAAAAACTCATCGTCGAGTTTTATTCCATTTGCCTCTACAGGCTCAAAAAAGCCAGTAGTCAAGGTTTTTCTGTCGTAAGAATAGTTCATAATAACGTTTTTTAAATATTTTGTTGCTAAATAATCCATTTGCCCTCCCAAAAAGAGCAAAATCAGCTGCGAAGTTACTAAAAAACTAAAAGAATACGACCATCCGAGTATATACTTAACAATTCTTTAACAGTCTTGCACTGTGTATTGTTTCTCTGCGCTACCCTGTCACGCTGTCTATCAGATAAACTATGGCGCAGCAGATGGCGGCTACGGGGAAGAGGCCTAGGCGGCGCCAGGCTGCAATAGCCGAGATAAGGATATTGAGCACGATGGTGCGGGTGCCACTTCTCCAACCAATTACCTATTTGATAAAGTTACTTATTCAGATGGAAATGTCATCTTAACCGCCTTTTCTCCTTTTCTTTTTCAATTTTGCCCTCAATTATTTGCTGATTTAATAAATTCTTATTATTTTTGCAGGCAAGTACTGGCTAATCGTCGTAACACGGCGCTGCCACGGCAGAACAGAGGTTTTCGCAACCTCCTGATACAGAGCCTCAGCGGAGGCGCCGGTATGATTTTTGAGGGTATATAATATAACAGCATTAGCAGTTATTCGGTGTGTCTTAAATGTTCCAAGCTTATTAAGATAGTTCTACTGAAGAATGACAAGTTGATGTCTGCGTTTTATGGCGTGGACTCAACTCATTTGGTAGAACGGGTCCTGGAACAACCTAAGACACAGATGAGCGTTCACGCTTTTTCTGTGTCTTGTTGTTAGGACTCGTTTTTATGCACCAGTAATTGTGGTGCATAAAAACATATCATATGAGTAGCTTTACAAACACGCTGATAGACAACAGCGATGAACTACATCTTGTGACCTATTTAAAGGGTATGATTAGCTCTGGTGAGTTTAATCATATCCGAATAGCTACGGGGTATTGGGATCTTCCTGGAATGCATTTAGTGTATGATGAACTAAAGGCATTTTTGGATGAAGGTGGCAAACTTGATATCATGATTGGAGAGGAACCACAAATTCGTTCTTATCAACTGCGTGATGAATATAAAGGTCAACGCTTCCCAGACTTCAATATTAAGCAGGATGTAGATAAGTTGTCTGATGATTATATTCGTGTTGCCAAACTCCTGCTTGATTATTGTAAGATTGGCGAGCAGGAACCTGATTCTCAAATACAGATAAGAATCTATGGTCAGGATAAGGATGAAAAGCAATTCCTACATGCTAAATGCTATATATTCTTAAGAGCTCAGGACGGAACAAGGAAAGGAGATACTAATGCAATATTAGGAAGTAGCAACTTCACAAAAATGGGATTGGAGGGTAATGCTGAATTAAATTACTTAGAAACAACTTCTTCAATCGTAACAGCAATCCCTAACGAAAACAGTAGCACTAAAGGACATAAAATTTGGTTCCAAGAGAAGTGGGACGAGTCTGTAGCATGGAATGGCCGCTTTATTCAAGAAATATTATTAAAATCACCTATAGGAAAGAAAGCTGCAGAAATAGGAAATCCGGAAGATAACGACAAAATAGAGCTCCTTACTCCATACGAATTATATATTAAACTACTGCAGACAAAGTTTGGCGACCTTGTAGATAAGAATCTTGATGAGGTCATCGAAAGCTATTTACCAGATGGTTTCGATAAATACAACTACCAGATAGATGCCGTTAAGCAATGCTTCTCAACAATGAAGGAGCATGGCGGCTTTCTTCTTGCCGACGTTGTGGGACTTGGCAAGACTATTGTCGGTTCACTTGTTATCAAGCATTTTCTTCAGTTCCCTGATGATGACGGACGCGAGCGCAAGGTTCTTATCATCACTCCACCAGCCATCAAGTCAGCATGGGTTGAAACTATCAAGATGTTCGACAAGGATGCAACAGATAAGATGGAGGATTACATCGACTACATAACAACAGGTAGTATTGGTAAACTGGTTGATGATGTAGAGGGTAATAGTGACATAGATGACGATAATTGTGATTCTGGCGATTTTGATGGTGAGCTCCTACACGAGAACTACGGTCTTATTATTATTGATGAGAGCCATAAGTTCCGCAATAGTGGTACAAACATGTACGAGGCTCTTGATAATCTCATCAGTCAGATTGGTGCCGACACAGGTGCTTACCCTTACATAGGTCTGCTTAGCGCAACTCCTCAGAATAATCGTCCTGATGACTTGAAGAATCAGATTTACCTCTTCGAGCGCAATCATGCCGACACCACGCTGACCAAGGCGAACAGTGGTAATCTGGAAAATTTCTTCTCAGAAATCAATAAGGAATATTCAAGTATCATCCATCCAGATGATGACGATCCCTCAACTCCAGAAGAACGCAGAGAGCATTTAAAGCACCTCTCTAGTCGTATCCGAGATTGTGTGCTGACAGATATTATGGTTCGTCGCACCCGCACTGACGTTCAAATGTATTATGCCGATGACATGGAGCGTCAGCATCTTAAGTTCCCAAAGATTGAAGGACCTAATGAATTGGAGTATCAGATGGACTTTCAGCTTTCGCACCTCTTTGCCGAAACGATGGATATTATTGCACCTACAGAGGTATATAAACTACAGAGCAACCGTTATCTCAGTTACTATCGCTATCGTGCCATCCAGTTCCTTGCAGACGAAGCGAATAAAAGAAAATATGATGCACGTGGTTCGCGCGATGCAGACAGACTTGCTGACCAGCTGGCCAACATCATGCAGATAAACCTTGTCAAGCGACTTGAAAGTTCGTTCTCTGCATTTTATCAGTCACTCCTCAACCTACGTCAATATACTCGCAACATGATCGACATGTGGGAGTCGAACAATATCTTCATCTGTCCGCAGATAGATGTCAACAAAGAACTAGACCGTAAGACGAAGGAGCAAAAACGCAAGCGTCCTGTTGGCTATAAAGAGTGCCTTGATGACATTCGCACCAAGATCACCAAACTCAATGAGGATGGTCGCAATGACAATGAGCGCAATATGGAGTACCACACGAGCGACATGAAGCCGGAATACATCGACCTGCTTCGAGCCGACTACGACCTTATCTCCGAACTTTGCGACCGATGGGCAAAGAATACAGAGGATCCTAAGCTCGATGTCTTCAAGGATAATCTGAAGCATGTACTTTTCGATGCCGAGAAGAACGTACCACAGAAGCTGGTCGTATTCTCTGAGGCCATTGACACCGTTGATACCATAAAGCGTGTGGCAGAAGCCAAGGGCTATCGTGTGCTGAAGATTACGGCTGACAATCGTGACGAGATGGAACTAACCATCCGTGAGAACTTTGATGCCAACTATGGTAAGAAGCCTGGTGAAGTACAAAAGAATGATTATGATATCATCGTCACTACCGAGGTGCTTGCCGAGGGTATCAACCTGCATCGTGCGAATGTTATCCTCAACTACGATACGCCTTGGAATTCAACCCGTCTGATGCAACGTATTGGTCGTGTCAACCGTATCGGTTCTACTCAGGATAAGGTCTATGTCTATAACTTTAAGCCAAGTGCCGAGGGCGATGCTGAAATTAAATTGGTAGAGAATGCATACACTAAGCTCCAGTCATTCCACACTCTCTTTGGTGAGGACAGTAAGGTCTATACCATTGACGAAGAGGTAAGCCATTACGACCTCAATACTGTTGTCAATGGCGAGGAGTCTCCGCTTGAGAAATACATCTATGAGCTAAAGCAATACAAGGAGGCGCATCCTGAGCGCTATGATTATATTCTTAATCGTAATGAAAACCTGGAATGCGCAACTCGAACTGTTGACGGCAACTGCTACTTCCTTGTTCGTACACCTCGCATGTCTGGCCTCTTTGTTAAAGTGAATCCTGTAGATTCCAAGGGACGAATCATCTCTGCCAGCGAGATGTACGAATGTTTCTCAGTACCTCAGGAAGCTCCTCTTGTCGAACTTCCGGAACATTGGGAAGATGACAAGAAGAAGGCGGAGAAAGCTGTCAACCAACATCTGCATAAGATGAATGTACGCATGGGTAGTAGCACCAAGGCTACCAAAGCGAAGGAAATATTACGTCGTATGCAGCAGGACATCACCATGTCGAATGAATCAAAAGCTCTCTTGGCTGATGCTTTTACGCTGGTGAACAAGGGGAATTCTGACATCATTAAAAAGGTGCTTGCCTTCGAGGAACAACTTAAGAACTCACAGGACGACCTATTTGGAGGTCTTACTCAACAGGATTTCGACAGCATGATTGAGCGTGAGATTCGCAATATAGTTGCCAACCTTCAGCAGCGTTATGGCAAAGCAGAAGTATTCATTGGACTTTCTAAATAATCAGTCAGTTTTATGATAGATCTTAAATCATATTTCCACAATAAATATCAGGGAGGCGAGAGCTTCATCGAAAATGTCATTATTCCCATCTTTGGCGAAAAAAAGTTTGAAGATGCCTACGAAGAGGATGTGCTGGAGAATAATCCAGAGTTGATGAGCATGGCACAAAATACAGGTGTAGCCCAAATTCTACGCTTAGGTACAATTAACATACCGATGAATCCAACTGACGTATTTGATATTACCGTCAATGACCACGTACAGATGAAGCGAAATCGAGTTGCCGTTCAGCAGCTTATTCGACGTATTATGTCCACCTATAGTAGTGCATTCATGGTTTTTCACTACAACGATGACGATAAGTGGGATTGGCGTTTTACATTCTGTAGCAAGCAGGGAAATAATCGCGAAGCCACAGATTCCAAACGATACACATTCCTTCTTGGCCCTAACCAGTCTTGCCGAACAGCTGCAGATAACTTTAAGAAATTAGCATCAAAGGGTGGTAATATTGAGTTGAATGATATTATCAAAGCCTTTGATGTAGAAGCACTCTCTGATGAGTTCTTTGACAAGTACAAGGAGCAATACGAGAAGTTTGTGATGTTCATCACGGGTAAGAAGTTTGTCAAGAAGGATGGTGGCTGGAAAGAAAAGGTTTTCCATGATCCACATCCACAGATATATAAAGATTTTGGTTGTGATGACAAGCGTGTTCGTGATTATGTCAAGAAGATGCTTGGTCGAATTGTGTTCTTGCACTATCTCCAGAAAAAAGGCTGGCTTGGTGTAGAACCTGGTAATGAATGGAATAGCGGTAATAAAGACTTTATGTATGATCTGTTCACTAAGTCTTCAGAAGCACAACAGGCAAATTTCCTTGATGAAGTTCTCGAACCTCTCTTCAATGATGCTTTCGACAAAGATAGAAGTGCCAATGGTGATTTATATGACACAAAAGTCATTGGCTTACCAAACAATGGCGTGCTCCGCTTCCCTTATCTCAATGGTGGTCTTTTCGACAGAGACGAGGATGACGAGATTACTACAATATTTCCTGCGGAATATTTCAGTTCGCTCTTTACGATGTTCCATCAATACAACTTCACAATAGATGAGAATGACCCAAGTGATGCAGAGGTCGGTATCGATCCGGAAATGCTCGGACAGATATTCGAGAATTTGCTAGAGGACAACAAAGACAAGGGCGCATACTATACTCCAAAGGAGATTGTACGTTATATGTGTAAAGAATCTTTAATTTCATATTTGCAAAACGACTTTCCACGTCAATATCGTGAAGCAATAAGACAATTTGTTGCGACATACGATTTGTCCGCTCTTCCTAATGAAATTGTAGAAGAGGTTGATCGCCGTCTGATTAATATCAAGATTTGCGACCCAGCCATCGGTTCAGGTGCCTTCCCAATGGGCTTGCTCAAAGAATTGTTCTTCTGCCGTGGCGCCATAGAAAACTTTGACAATTCTGTTGAAATCAAGCGCCATATCATTCAGGAAAATATCTATGGTGTTGACTTAGAAAAAGGTGCTGTTGATATTGCCAGACTTCGGTTTTGGCTAACCTTGGTTGTCGATGAAGCCACACCTGAGGTGTTACCCAATCTTGACTATAAAATTATGCAAGGTAACTCACTATTTACGACATTCAACGGTAAGTATCTCAATATCAGCGATAGTCAACAACATAAGTACATTAATAAGATTCGCCAGAAGAAAGCAGAATTAAGCAAACTTCAGAAGGCATTCTTTGAGCAAGTAGGTGAGAAAAAACTCAGTACAGGGATTACTATTAAAAAAAATATCCTTGACATTATTTCTCTTCAATTGGGCCATGAACTAGAAGCATGGGCTCAAACGTCAGCTATCCAAGGAGCAATCTTCACAGAAATGCAGGATGAAGTTATTTCTATGCAGCAAATCAAGAGTGCTGTTACAGGTGAGAAAAAAGCCATCATCCAATTAGGAGAAGATTTACGTAGAATACTTACCGATGAATCCCTTCCTTTAGAGGAACGCGCAAAAACAGATTTGCACTTCTTTGATTGGAAAGTTATGTATTCTGATGTCTTTGAACAGGGTGGTTTTGATATTGTCATTGGTAACCCTCCTTATGGTGCCAAATTAAGCGATGACGATAAGAAAATAATAAAGAAGTTCTATAAGACTACTGAATCGAGACAGATGAACAGAGAAAGAGATGCTATCTATCTACGTTTCTTGGGAAGAGAGGAGGAAGTTCCTTGCCCAAAGATAAAGGGCTCAACAGACACATACACTCTTTTCATAGAACTTGCTTATTGGCTTCTTCGCAGGGATGCCTTCATGGCTTATATTGTCCCAATATCATTGACATCAAGTGACTCACTCTCCGGTGTTCATAAACTGTTGTTGGAAAAATGTCGAGGCATTAAGATTTCATCTTATTCTGTTCGCCCTCAACCAGTATTTAAAAATGCAGTCGTCAATACTTCAATCCTAATGTTCCAAAAGACATTGACTCCTTGCCAGCAGTTACTGGCAACAAAGATGCATCGTAAAGGAAGAAATTTTGATTTACAACAACTGATAGATCGTTTACAGTTTACAGATGTCCTGAAACATTTGAAGATGATTGGTAGAATACCAAAGATTGGGTTAGATACAGAAAAGGTTATACTTGATAAGATATGGGCATTAAGCCCATTGTCTTCAAAAGTTCGCGAAAATGGGAATCCAATTTATTATCGCACAACAGGTGGCAGATATTTTAAAATAGTGACAAATTATAGTACTGGTTCAACTAAAGAGAAAGCCATCTTGTTCGAAAAGGAACTCTCTGATGCAATAGGATGTATACTTAGTAGTAACCTGTCATTTTGGTATTATCAAATAATCTCGAACAATTTAGATTGGAAGAGTGAAGAATTACTTTCGTTTACAATACCAGAATTGACAGACGAAAATATAAATGATCTCTCATCTCTTTATCAGGAATATCAGACTGACATTGAAGCTAAGGCTAATGTTCGTCAGTCAAGTGGAGAGTCACGCTATAATGTTACCCAATTTAAAGAATATAAAATAGTAAAGTCAAAGTCTATTATTGACAGAATTGACGATTATATTTGTCCCCTTTATGGTTTGACTAACGAGGAACGTGACTTTGTTAAGAACTATGAACTTGAGTTTAGAATGGCAGGAGACGATTAAGATTTATTATTATGACAAAACTTGAAACCCTATATGCAAGTATCAAAGGTCTTCAAGACCTTGGCTTGCCATTGAACGAAGAGACATTGAAAGCTGCTGATGAACTCGAAGAACAGCTCATCAAGACAGAGATTTTGCCAGCAATGTCCAAGGACATAGAACCTATGCTCTCGCAGATACAGCGAGAATTGGTTCTTGTTGTTGAGTACAAACCTGGTATGCCTATTAGTGTTGCTCTTTCTCGTAAGACAAATATTACAGAACTCCTCGATGCCAAGATCCTGGAGCTTGATCCAAAGGTTTCCCATAAGGAAATCGGTCCTCGTCGAAAGAAGGTGGAGAAGATTGCACCTGCAACTGGACTCTGCATTCACTTAAAGAACGGGGAAATCATTCAAGAGAAGGATGCTGCCACAACATTTACAACTGCCATCATCCGTGCAGGGCTTATTCCTGTTCGTAATCTTGGCTTGAAGTTCTGTGGTATCAACATTGTCAGCACCACAATCGATAGTAAGTACGGTCGTGCTCAACGAGAAGCTGCCCCAGGACTATATGTCCTTACTCATAGTAGTACTAAGGATAAGGTGAAACTGCTTGATAAGATTAACAAGGCTCTTAATTTAGGCTGGAAGATTAAAATAGTAAGTTAACAATTATACAAACATAACTAAAAATGAAAGAGAAACTATACGACGTAGCATTAGCTGTTAAAGATGCTCATCCCAAGTATCAAAAGGAGCATATTCCTGTGGTTGCACGTGTTCATGGTGAATTTGATGGCGCAGAAAAGAATTTCTGGTTCTGTATGGGTGAGAGAAATTACAGTATGTATTCGTTACCACACCTTAAGCAGTTTGGTCAATTGGTACCAAGAAACTCTTTTATAGCAACTCAGATACTTAATCGTAAATTGGGAGAGTATATTAATTATTCGCAGAAGAATAACATCAAACGAATAGTTAATCATCATATAGTAGCTACCTCGAAAGCTGACCTGTCAAACCGTGTGATTTCGATATTCGGTGACAAGCAGAAGTACTCGTATATTGATATCAATTCATTTCTAACTGCATTACAGAATAATCAAACTAAGATTGAGCAGAAAGAGAAACAAATAGCAGAGCAGAAACGTCAGATAGAAGAACTGCAGAAACAGGAGAATACTGCTCACGAACGAAGTATTCTGACCAAGGGCCTCAACAAAATGGAAGAGGAACGTAGGATCTTGACTCTGCAGCAAGAGGAAATGAGCAAGCTTACCAAGTATATACGCGAACAAGGTAAACTGCGATTTAATCCAATTCTTGATCCTGTTCAGAATAGGATAAAAACCCAGAATTTGTATAATGGCGTGACTGTGATTATAGATGGTGGTCCTGGTACTGGAAAAACTACCACCATGATTCAGCGTTTAAAGTATCTTACTGACTGGAATGCTATAGAAGAGGATTTCATGACAGACCTGAATCGCTATCAACTTACTGCTGCTCAACGTGACCATTTAAATGCAGCTATCAAAGAGCAAAGAGACTGGGTATTTTTCTCACCTTCAGAGCTTTTGAAAGAATATCTTGCAGATGCGATGAATCGAGAAGGATTAACCAATACGAATGCCAAAGTGTGGAACTGGCATGAATATCGGAACAAAGTGATACGCGAGAACTATATGCTAATAGATCCTTCGGATGATAAAGCTCCTTTCAAAGCAAGCAGAAGTAAAGAGGTGCTTTTTAAAGACTGTGCCAATGTGATAGAATCCTTCACAGCATATTTCCTTGACACTTTTAAGCAGATTAAAAATAAGTTCCCCAAGATAGAGGATAGTGAAAAGAATTATCTGTGGATGAACATTGCCACAAATATTCAGAAACGGTTTGAAGAATGTGAAGAGTTCACTTTGCTGCAGTTTGTACAACTATTTGTTGCATTGGAACAACTCTATAATCAGGATTGCAAGGAGCTCCTTTCGGAGAATCGGGAAAATGTGAAACGCCTGTCGGACGAAATCTATCTGATGAGTAAAGAGAATACTGACATTTATAACGAATTGGTGGCCATGTCTGATGTTCCGGTAGCTGAATCGAACGATGATACTGATGACGATATTGACATCTCGGATGATTTAGAAATAATTGAAGAGGAGTTTGATAGTAAGATAATCCAGATGATAAGAACTTGGCTCAAACGCTTCTGCTACAAGACTAAGAATCCAGATGTGAAACTGACTCCCAAGCAAGTGCATCTTAGCAACCTCCTATCTCCGCTGCTGACCGAAGAATATCAAAACCGTTTGAATAGGATTGGTGAATTGGCATTGTTTGAACAATATGCCAAATATACAACTGGAATACAAAGCCATCTTTTTGGTGGTTTTGCCATGAAATACAAACGTTTTCGCCGCCAAGCGTTAGCTAATAAAGATAAGGTTTGGAATCTGAAGGAACTGGAGGAACTTCTTAACCGACGAGACGGAAAGGAACTTCACCCACAAGAACAGGCTCTATTGATTGGTTTTATCAATAATCTGGTAAAGATGGTTCTTCGTGTGACCAAAGACAAAGTTAATCATCCGTTTGTAAGTGCATACAACGATATAGCGCGGCCGATTGTTGGTATTGATGAAGCAACTGACTTCAGTGAATGCGATATCTACGCTATGCAGTCGCTTTTGTATAATGACTATAGCTCTTTAACTTTGTGTGGAGACTTGATGCAGCGATTGACTCCTCAGGGTATTAAAGATTGGAGGAGGATTGAACCTTATCTTGGCGAATCGAAAACATTGGAGATGACAACTTCATATCGTCAAAGTGTAAGTTTGTTGAAGGTTGCCCAATCTTTGTATGAAGATACTATAGGGCAGTCTCCAAACTATAAGGCTTACATGAAATCAACAAAGGTGCCAGAGCCTTTGGCTTATGTTTCTGACGATGAGTCTGCTAAGATTAGCTGGATAGAAAAGAGAATCAATGAAGTATATGTGGCTTATGGTAAGAAACTTCCTTCAATTGCCATCTTCTTGAATAACAAAAGCGACATACGCGAATTTGTAGATAGATTGAGGGATACCGACTTTATCTATGATGCAGGTATAGATGTAGTAGATGGTAGTGAAGGTAATGTGCTTGCAAGCAGCAATCAAATAAGAGTATATCCTATTGATGTGGTAAAGGGAATGGAATTTGACGTGGTGTTCTTTCACAATATCGATAATTCGATTGCTGACGACGACCTAATCAAACGATACATCTATGTAGGTGTGTCGCGTGCTGCATTCTTCTTAGGTATAACCCTCAATGCGAATAATGAAAGTATAACAAAGTACTTCAAACAGAGTGGCGATTGGGGAAAGGTAAGGTGACTATGATGCTGAAGATGATCATGATTCGTATTATGATACTGATGGATATGAATAATTATTCTTGCAACTTGGTGCAGAAGCATTACGTCAAGTAGCCATGCTCAAGGCGGCGAAGGAGGCCCAGCAAACTGGCAAATAGACGAGTGTCAGGAAAAGATGATTGAACAATAGGCCAGTTGTGAGCTGTGAGCGATTGACAACTAAAAACGAAATTGACGAAATGGTAATGACCAAGGGATTTCGTGATAATTGGAATGGTCAAGGTGTGAATTATAATTCCGACCGTCTGGCGTTAGAAGATATGCATCCTGCAAATGTATTTATTGATGAAATATCAAATAAACCTATCTGTATCGACTGTATCGTAAAATTGTCATGAAATAAAAAAGGCTCACCCTGAGCGCGCTGTTCTATGGGAAGCGGGGGGAGCTTGTTGAATTGATGATTACCGAAAGAGAGTGGCGCCGGCACCCTGTTTGACCATTGTGGGAACTTGACTGGCGGGCACTGCCGAATACTGATAAGGCACCGAAACAGTAGCGCCAACAGAGGATGGGATGCTGGTTGCTTCGGCTATATAGTTATC
Source organism: Prevotella sp. khp1 (assembly GCF_900102205.1). Classification (NCBI taxonomy): domain Bacteria; kingdom Pseudomonadati; phylum Bacteroidota; class Bacteroidia; order Bacteroidales; family Prevotellaceae; genus Prevotella; species Prevotella sp. khp1. The sequence continues at coordinate 303,531 of NZ_FNJZ01000003.1, read as the reverse complement.
AGCCGCCCAAGTTACAGCCACAGCATCGTTCTGACTGTAATATTTGGCAACGCCCTTGTCGAAATAGTTACCCTCTATCAGGAATTCTGAGTTCTTACGTGGATTGATGCCATTGTAGGCCGTGGTACTGCTAAAATAATTATTCAGCATGTGAATCTTACCAACACGGGCCATAGGCATACGTCCTTGACAACCCACACCCCACCAGTTGAAGGCGAAAGTGGTGTTCAGGAAACCTGTTGCTTCGTTGTCGTTGCTACCAATGAGATTGGAGTTCTGGTGCATATACGAACGATTGGTATAACTGAAGGTGCACCAACTAACAGTATGGAAGTCGGACGACTTCGTGATATCAAAGTTATCGTCTAATCCATCGGTAAACTCACAATGATCTACCCAACAATTCTTAGTGCCTGTGCATGAAAGAAGGTCGGTGCCACCAACATCAACAGACCCAGGGCCAACGAATTTCAGATTGCGGATAATGATGTTCTGGCAGTTATTAAGGGTGAAAATACCAGCCTGACGATAGTTCTCGCTTTTATCGTCTGTCATCTCAATCAGTATCTTACGTGTGTTGTATTCAGCCTGCTCTTTTACCTCAGTGCCGTTTACTAACACTCCTCCCCCATCGCTGGTACTCATGCTGGGCACACCAGCATCGTTCAGGGCTTTTTTCATTTCATCGGTCAAATCCCACTGGGTGCAGAGACGGGCATTGTTGATGCCAAGCAGCGTCTTGCCCGAAACGGTTACTTTGATAGTAGATGACACGATAAAGTCGCCATTCGAGCCATCGAAGATAATCACTTTGTTCTTACTGTTCTTAATGGCACTTTCGATAGCAGCTTTCATGTCCCGACCATCAGATGTCAATACTACCACACCTGTAGCACTTTCTGGTACAGGGTAGGAATAATAGCCGCCGCCCGTGATATGATAGGTTTGGGTAGCGTCGGTACGTGAAGACAGGGCGCAAAAGCCAAAGGGCAGATCCTGTTGGTTCTGTTCTTCATTCTCAGTAGGTTCGTCGATGGTGCTGTCGGAAACGTTACCAGAAGCCGACGAACAGGCAATCAATACATTTGCTGCCATGCAGCAGATTAGCATCATTAATAGTTTATTTCTCATTGTTTTAATATTATTACATCACGCTATCCATCAGGTAAACGATGGCACAACAAATGGCAGCCACGGGAAAGAGTCCCAAACGGCGCCATGCTGCGATAATGCCTACAAGGAGGGCCACAATACCTGAGAGAGGCGAGATGGTGGTTTGTATCATACTGGGGAAGGTCATGACGGCCAGCGTGACATAAGGTACATAATACAGGAAACTGCGCACAAAGCGGTTGTTTATTTCGCCTTTGATGAGCAACATGGGCACCACACGGATCAGGTTGGTGGTGATGATGGCCAGCAGGATGCAGATGATGATACTACGATTATCCATAAGCCTCCTCCTTGACATCAACAGGTTTCAACCAGGCTGCAACAGCCGAGATAAGGATGGTGAGCACGATGGTGCGGGTGCCGCTAGTCCAGCCACTCACTACAGGAGCTACAGCGCAGAGACCACTGAGCACAAAACTGGCCACCACTGCATACAGCACATTACGATCGGAGCGCGCAGGGGGCATGATAATGGCCAGGAACATGCCGTAAAGGGCCACACTCAAGGCGGCTACGATGTTAGCAGGCAGCATGCCGCCAGCCACAATGCCAGCCGCACAGCCCGACGCCCAGAACAGCGTAGAGATAAGGGCTGCGGAATAGGTGTAAGCGGGCGGGCAGTAAGGTTGACGGGCGATGGAGATGCCGAAAATCTCGTCGGTTACGCAGCTGGCCATCAGCACACGATGCAGCCACGAGGTGCCAGGGGCGATTTTCTGTGAGAGTGCGGCACTCATCAACATATATCGCAGATTAACCACCAAACACATGGCTACAATCTCAGCATAGGCGGCCTGGGCAGCCACCAACGTATAAACACCATACTCGCCAGCAGAGGCACGGGTAAAGAAACTACTAACAAAGCCGATAACAGCCGACAAGCCTGCCTGCTTGGCAATGATGCCCAGCGAGAAAGCAACGGCAAAATAGCCTAAGGCTATGGGGATGCCGTCGCGAAAGCCTTGCATGATTTCTTTACGACGCATAACAGTTTCGGGGTGCAAAAATACGCTTTTAGATTTAAACCACCAAACAAAATGATGATAATAGTGCGCCAAAAGCCAAATTTTTAGTAACTTTGCACCCAAAATTTGAGCATATGAAAGTTAAGATTGAAACTACATTGGGCGACATCATCGTTCGCCTGTACGACGAGACTCCTATCCACCGCGACAACTTTGTAAAGCTGGTAAAGGAGGGGTATTATGATGGCACCTTGTTCCATCGTGTGATTAAGGACTTTATGATTCAGGGTGGCGATCCCGACTCGAAGGGAGCGCCTGCCGGCAAGATGCTGGGCGTGGGCGGTCCTGACTACACACTGGAGGCAGAGATTAAGGACAACCTGTACCACAAGCGTGGCGCGCTGGCCGCAGCACGTCAGGGCGACGAGGTTAACCCCGAGCGCCGTAGCAGCGGCTCGCAGTTCTACATTGTATGGGGACAGGTGTATAAGGAGAATCAGCTGAACCAGCTGGGCAAGCAGATACGTATGCAGAAGGTGCAGGATGCGTTTAACGACCTGGCCAAAGCCCGTCGCGAAGAAATTATGCAGATGCGCCGCGAGCGCAACCGTGCAGGATTACAGGAGCTGCAGGACCAGCTGATAGCCGAAGCTGAGAACAAGGTTGGCAAGCAGGGACTGAACGACGAGCAGATGCAGCTGTACTCTACCGTAGGCGGCACACCCCATCTTGACGGACAGTACACCGTGTTTGGCGAGGTTGAGGAAGGATTAAACGTGGTAGAGCAGATTCAGAACACAGCTACAGGCCGTGCCGATCGCCCTACCAACGATATTGATATGCGTATGACCATCATCGATTGATGATGGCCGTACGCCTTAAAAAACTAATCTTTCAGTGAATAAGTAATCGTGGTTACCACGCGCAGTTTCTTGATGTAAGGCGTGTTCTGGTCGCGATCCTCGATCTCGAACTGTCCCTGACCGGCTGTTTGTATCTGGCCCAGCTCACTATTGCTGGCCTCGGCAAACTGCACAGCGGTTTTCTGCGCATTCTTAATGGCTTCGGCCATCATTTCAGGCTTCATCTGCTGGAACGAGGCATACTCGTACTGCGGATTGCTGTTCTCGATTGCCACACCCTGCTTCAGTAGTTCGGCCTGCTTAAAGATGGCCTTATTAACCTCGGTTACCTTGTTGGTGGCCACAGTAATAGTGGTGTTAACAATGTAGCGGAAGTTCTTCTGGTTGTCGCCCCACTCGCGTGCCTCCAGGTCGCTGATGGTAGGCGGATTAACCGTTATCTCCTTCTCCTCGAGTCCGTTCTGGGTCAGGAACTTCTTAATCTTGTTGGTTTGCAGGTTAATGTTCTCGTACAGCAGAGGCAGGTCGTTACCAGTAACCTTGGTGCCAATGCTCCATGTAACCTTATCGGCAGGCACCTCGCGCTCGGCCAGGCCCTTAACCGTTACCTTACGATCCTTGTTGGCAAAGTTATCAATACCAGCCTTGATAAACACGCCCAAAAGCACGATACCTATAGCTATCAGTGCCGATGCAATCAGTCGATTCTCTTTCATACGCTTTCATGTTTTGATTGATTCAACGGTGCAAAGATGCGAAATTTTTCGATACGACGGATAGGAAAATCCCTATTTCTTTGAGGGAATTGCGATTTTTTGCTTACCTTTGCAGGCGATAATAGCTTAAACTTTAACGCAGGATGAAAAATCTGTTGACACGAAAATACCCCTTTGGGCAAAGCAAACACTGGTTGAGAGACAGTGTGATATATGGTGTGATTATCTGGGCCATACTCTACTTACTGCAGCCGTTCGGATTCAGTCAGTATCAGGGCAACAAATGCCTGGTGGCAGCCGCTTTCGGCTTGGTAACGATGGTGTGCTACATAGTGTATGGCTACACGGTGATGCAAAACTTACCCAAACTGGTAAAAACCCTGCGCGTATGGCACGATGCTGCAGCGGTGTTAGGACTGATTCTGTTTATTGCTATCGGCAATTTTATGCTGTTGGTATTGTTGTTCAGCGTGCCCTTCAGTGCGGGTGTGTTCCTGCAGTTTCTGTGGTGGACGCTGATTATAGGTGCCGCCATCACAGCCATATCAGTAGGCATAGAGTACAACCGTTATCTGAAGCACCAGATGGAGGCGCTGCTGAACAACACCACCGAGGAACAGCGCGACATTACCATCACGATACACGATCAGAACGTGCGTGGCAACGATCTGGAGCTGCCCATTAATAACCTATTATATATTGAGGCGCAGAAAAACAATATTTCGGTTTGTTACCTGCGCGACGACAAGCCCACCACCGTTGAGCTGCACACCACCCTATCGGCAGCCATCGACGAGTTGCGACAGTACGAGAATATCTTTCAGTGCCACCGATCGTTTGTGGTAAACGTGAATAATATTACCCAGGCCAAGGGCAACAGCAATGGTTACCAGCTGCGCCTTACAAACAGCTATACCACCATACCTGTATCGCGCCAATACGTACCCCGGCTGAAGGATTTTATTGCTTAGTCATTCGTCCTCGAAACGCGTCATTCGTCAGCGCAGCTAGCTTTCCGTCAGTAGTTTTAGCTGATGGTCAGCAAAATTTGGAACTATGAAAAACGTGCCGTACATTTGCGGCATGAAACAGAAGTTTGCACATATCATCATCGGTTTGCTCTGGGCCTGCAACCTGGCCGCACAAACCACCGTAACGGGAACAGTAACCGACGGCCGCACACCCCTGCCCGCCGCCAATGTATTTATTGTAGGTACGATAGACGGATGCCTGACCGATACCTTAGGTAGATTCAGTTTTAAGACCACCCAGACGGGTGAGGTGACGCTGAAGGTGACCTATATGGGTTACGACGACTACACCCGCACCGCCCCTGTAAGCACGCTGAAGGATATAGATGTACGCCTGCAGGAACGTGCCACAGCCATCAGCGAGGTGGTGGTAACTGCCAGCACCTACAGCTTTGGCAAGAGCGACGGTTTTAAAACGATGGACGCGCTGGATGTAGTGATGAGCGGCAACTCGTGTGGCGACGTGGTAGCTGCCCTGCAGTCGCTGCCCGGCACCCAGAAGGTGGGCGAAGACGGTAAACTGTACGTACGTGGCGGAGAGAGCGACGAGTGCCAGACGTTTGTGAACGGCATGCACGTGCTGGTGCCCTACAGTACCAATACCGAGAATACTGCCGTGCGTGGCCGCTTTTCGCCATTCCTGTTTAAGGGTATCAATTTTACCTTAGGTGGCTACAACGGCGAGTACGGACAAGCGCTGAGTGCCGTGCTGCCGATGGAGACTACCGATATGGCTACCAGCGATAAGTTGGGCGTAAGTGCCTCGCTGGTGGATTGGAACATAGGCGGTACCAAAGCCTTTACCAACAGCGCCTTGTCGTTTAACGCCACCTATACCAGCATGGGCTTATACGACCGATTGTTTACCCAGCGCCAGGACTTTACACGCCCCTATCGCAAGCTATCGGGCGAGGCGCAATATAAAAAAGAATATACCCGTGGCGGCGTGCTGAAATCGTATGTGGGTTACGACCTGACTTCGGTAGGCCTGCACGAGGACGATCGCCATCTGAGTCTGAAAGAGCACAACATCTATGCCAACCTGACTTACAAGGCGCCTATCGCCCGCGGCACCACGCTGTTTGTAGGCGTAGCCAACTCGAGTGTTTGGAATCATATCGATGATGCCGTAAGCGCTGGCGACCACTACCGCAACCATCGCAACGAGATACACCTGAAGACCGAACTGCGCAAGGTGGTGAACGACCGCTTGAAGCTGTCGACAGGTATTGAAGACTACCTGCGCCACAGCACGCTGGACTTCATGCCTTATCAGTACACACTTGATTACAACATATTTGGCGCCCATGCCGATGCCCAGTTGCGCGTAATGCCTAAGGTATTTGTGAACCTATCCGCCCGTGCCGAACTGATGCGCACCCGCTGGCAGCTGATGCCACGCGCCACCCTGAGCTATATACCCAACAAGCAGTGGCAGGTATCGCTGGTGGCAGGCCGGTACAGTCAGACACCTAACGACGACCAGCTGGCCCAGAGCAACAACACGTTACCCCAGAGCACAGCTAATCACGTGATACTGAGCATGCAGTACAAGGGTGCATCGAGTCTGCTGCGTATCGAGCCTTATCTAAAGCGCTATCGTCATCTGCCCCGAATACCGCAGGGCAAGTGGCTGGCTGATGGCTATGGCACCAGCAGGGGTGTGGATGTGTTCGTTGAGGACCATTCTATCAGTCCACGCCTCGTTACCACCCTCGCCTACTCGCTGAACGATTCAGAGCGCCTGTATCAGGATTATACCGAGCTAAGCACACCCAGCTTTGCCTCGCGCCACAACCTGCGCCTGTCAGCCAAATACAGCATTGGCAAATGTATCTTAGGTGTGAGCGAGAGCTATGCCACAGGGCGACACTTTGCCCAGGGCACCACCCCGCATTACAACAGCGTAGATGTAAACCTGACGTATCTGCTCAGTCCAAAGGTGATTATCTACACTTCGCTCAACAACGTGTTGGGCCGCACCAACATCCATCGTTACGATGCCAACGGAAAGGGCATCATATCCAATCGCGACAGATTTTTCTATGTAACCATTTTAGTTTCACTTAAAAATAATAAAGCTTATGACATCAGTAATTTTTAAGCACGTAGTTGCTACAGTAGTGTTAGTTTTTGCAAGTGTGATTAACCTGTATGCCCAGCAGGCACAGCAGCCATCGGCCGATGAGATGCTGAACCAGATTGGCATGCTGAAGCGCCTGGAGGCTATGCAGCCCGACAGCGTGGCACCTAAGTACAAATTGGCGCTGGCCAGTTTGAATTTCGCCATCACCAACCCGCATGCCGCCCAGGCTGAACCGATGCTGGCACAGGCCGAACAGACCATCAATCAGATGGCACAGATGAAGGGAGCCGACCAGTCGGATCTGTGCACCCTGCGTGGTTTCCTGTACATGACGCGTATTGTGCAGAACCCAGCGCAGAACGGACAGAAGTACTATCTGGATGTGCTGCAGAACTTCGAGAAAGCACTCAAATTAAATCCCCACAACCTACTGGCCGCACAGTTACAAGCCAAGTTTGTTGAGGGGATGAAACAAGCCACCGCGCAATAAACAGCGCAGCCGCATAGATTTTATTTGCGAACAATCACGCTTCCGCTTGCCTGATGGGTAGCCAGAATCAGCACTTCGGCTATCTGCACGTGAGCGGGAGCGTTTGCAGCGTAAACAGCTACATCGGCAATATCGTCACCGGTAAGAGGTTTGATACCTTTATATACATTGGCAGCGCGCTCCTCGTCGCCGTGGAAACGGATGTTGCTGAAGTTGGTCTCTACCAGTCCGGGCTTCAGGTTGGTTACACGTACGGCGGTGTTAGCCACATCGATACGCAGTCCATCGCTCAGCGCCTTAACGGCAGCCTTGGTAGCACAGTACACGTTACCGCCAGCGTAGGCAGCATCACCAGCTACCGAACCCATATTAATCACATGTCCGCGATCACGTGCCACCATACCAGGCACAATCAGGCGGGTCATAGTCAGAAGTCCCTTTACGTTGGTATCAATCATACCGTCCCAATCATCGCTGTTACCCTCGAATTCGGGCTCCAGACCTAAGGCCAGTCCAGCGTTGTTCACCAGCACGTCGATCTCCTGCCACTCAGCAGGCAAGCTCTCGATAGCCTGACGGGCAGCCTCACGGTCGCGCACGTCAAACATCAAGGAAAGCACCTCGGCACCCTGGGCCTTCAGCTCGTCGGCAATCGCTGTCATACGGACCTGGTTACGTCCAGTCAAAATCACCTTGTCGCCATTCTGGGCAAACTTGCGGGCACAAGCCTCGCCAATGCCACTTGTGGCACCTGTAATCAATACAATCTTTTTCATAATTTTTGTGTCATTTATTCCATTGTGATATTTTCAATCTTAAGCTTCACCATACCAGCGGGCACACGCACCTCTACCACATCGCCAACCTTCTTATTCAGCAGAGCCTGAGCGATAGGCGACTTGATACTGATTTTACCCTCGCGAAGGTTTGCCTCGTGGGGACTTGCGATGGTGTAAGTCATCTTAGCATTGTTATTTAAATTGGTCATCTCAACCTTACTCAGAAGTCCCACGCAATCCTTACCCAACAACGAGGTATCAATCACGCGTGCATTCTCGAGCACCTTCTGCAGAAAGCTGATACGACCCAACAGGCGGCCCTGCTCGCGCTTGGCTGCATGATACTCAAAGTTCTCGCTCAGGTCGCCCTTATCACGCGCCTCGCTGATGGCATCCTTACAAGCAGGTAAATCTACCGTCTCCAGTTGTTTCAATTCGGCTACGAGCTTGTCCCAGCCTTCTTGCGACATATATTCCATAATGATACAATTTCGTGTTATTTACTATCAATTCGGCTGCAAAATTAGCAAAAAAAACGCATATTTTACGATTTAGAGCACTATTTTTGGCAAAGTTTAGATATTTATTCAAATTTCGGCAGTTTTTACAATCTTTTTATTTATCTTTGCACCTTGAATTTTATAGGTAAAAAAATAAAGATGTAGAGATGGAAACAACAGCAATTCTGCTACTCCACTGCCCCGATCAGCAGGGCATTATTTCGGAAGTAACTAAGTTTATCACCGATAATAAGGGAAATATCGTTTACCTGGATCAGTATGTTGATAAGGTGGACGGCATGTTTTTTATGCGTATAGAGTGGGAACTGGAAGGATTTATGATTCCTCGCGACAAGATTTACGAGTACATCACCACCCTTTATGCGCAGCGTTACCAAATGAAATTCAGCTTGTACTTCAGCGATAAGCGTCCACGTATGGCTATCTTCGTTAGTAAGATGAGTCACTGCCTGTACGACTTGCTGGCACGATGGAAGGCTGGCGAGTTTAACTGCGACATTCCTTGTATCGTATCCAACCACGAGGATCTGCGCTACGTGGCCGACCAGTTCGGCATTCCCTACTACGTGTGGAGCATTAAAAAGGACCACAGCAACAAGGAGGAGGTGGAAAAGGCCGAGATGGAGCTGCTGAAGAAAGAGGATATCTCGTTTATCGTGCTGGCCCGCTACATGCAGATTATCAGCGACGAGATGATAGCCGAGTATCCGCATCATATCATTAACATCCACCACTCGTTCCTGCCAGCCTTTATCGGTGCCAAGCCCTATCATCAGGCTTACGAGCGCGGTGTGAAGATTATCGGTGCCACCAGCCACTATGTTACAGCCGAGCTGGATGCCGGTCCAATCATCGAGCAGGATGTTACCCGCATTACCCACAAGGACACCCCCGAGAGCTTAGTGCTGAAGGGTAAGGACTTGGAGAAAATCGTGCTCTCACACGCTGTGAGCAAGCACATCCAGCGCAAAATCCTCACATACAAGAACAAGACGATTATATTTAGCTAATATTTAGCAAAAAAGAGAAAAGAATGCAAGTTGCAATAGTAAAATATAACGCAGGAAATATCTATTCGGTGGTGAACGCACTGAAGCGCCTGGGTATAGAGCCCACGCTGACCGACGATGCCGAACTGCTGATGAAGGCCGATAAGGTACTGTTTCCTGGACAAGGTCATGCTGGCGAAGCGATGGACTATCTGCGTGCCCGCAAGCTCGACCTGCTGATACGCGACCTGAAGCAGCCCGTTTTCGGCATCTGCGTAGGTCAGCAACTATTATGTCGCCACTCTGAGGAGGGCGATACTGAGTGTATAGGCATTTTTGATGCCGAAGTAAAACGCTTCCAGCCCCAACGCCATGAGGACAAGGTGCCGTGTATGGGATGGCAGGAGTTGCGGGTGAGCGATAACCCGATTCTAAAAAATTTAGGCCAGCACCCTTACGTTTACTTTGTACACTCCTACTATGTGCCTGTGTGTAACGAGACCATCGCTACGGCAGACTACATTCTGCCCTACTCGGCCTCAATGCACAAGGATAATTTCTATACCTGCCAGTTCCACCCCGAAAAGAGTGGTAAGGTGGGCGAACAGATTATTAAAAACTTTATAGACTTATGATTGAACTGATTCCCGCTATCGACATTATTGCTGGTAAGTGTGTACGACTGACCAAGGGCGACTACGACCAGAAAACCGAGTACGGCGAGCCTTTAGAGATGGCCCGCGAGTTTGAACGCATCGGCTTTAAGCGTCTGCACATGGTAGATCTTGATGGCGCCAAATCAAAACATATTGTTAACAGCAAGGTGCTCACTCAGGTCACATCTGAAACATCACTCGAAGTAGATTTCGGTGGTGGAATTAAGACCCATACCGATATCGAGGCTGCCTTTGATGCTGGCGCACAGATGGTAACCGTTGGTTCTATTGCTGTTACCCAGCCCAACCTGTTTACCTGGTGGCTGCAGAAATATGGTCCCGACCGCATGATTCTGGGTGCCGATGTGCGCAATGGCAAAATCAGCATCAACGGCTGGAAGGAGGATTCGGAAGAAGACCTGCTGCCTTTCCTCAAGAAATACGTGGATGCTGGTGTGAAGAACGTGTTGTGCACAGAGATTTCGAAAGACGGCACCCTCGGCGGTCCAGCCTTTGAGCTCTATGCTGACGTGATGAAGAAATATCCCGATTTGCACCTGATAGCCAGTGGCGGTGTATCGTGTATCGAAGATATCAAGGCCCTCGAAGCAATCGGCGTACCTGCCGTTGTGTTCGGCAAGGCCATTTACGAAGGTAAGATCGACCTTCGCGAACTGATTAAACTTAATAGATAAAGATGGGATTAGCAAAACGAATCATACCCTGTTTGGACGTGAAGGATGGCGAGACCGTTAAAGGCACCAACTTTGTAAACCTGCGCTCGGCTGGCGACCCGGTTGAACTGGGTAAGGCCTACAGCGAGCAAGGTGCCGACGAGCTCTGCTTCCTGGATATCACAGCCAGTTTCGAGGGTCGCAAGACGTTTACCGATATGGTAACACGTGTGGCCAAAGAGATAAATATCCCCTTTACCGTGGGTGGTGGCATCAACGAGTTGGCCGATGTAGAGCGCCTGCTGTATGCCGGAGCTGATAAGGTGAGCGTGAACAGCGCTGCCATCCGCCGCCCCGAATTGATTAACGAGATTACCAGTCGCTTTGGTTCGCAGGTATGCGTAGTGGCCATCGATGCGAGATTCGATCCTGATGGATGGCATTGCTACCTGAAAGGCGGGCGCGAGCGTACTGAGCGCGGTCTGTTTGAATGGGCACACGAGGCCCAGGAGCGTGGTGCAGGCGAGATACTGTTTACCAGTATGGATCACGATGGTGTGAAAGAAGGCTATGCCAACGAGGCTCTGCGCGAGTTGGCCGACAACCTCTCTATACCCATCATCGCCAGCGGTGGTGCCGGTAAGCGCGAGCATTTCCGCGACACCTTTATCGATGGTCATGCCGATGCCGCCCTCGCCGCCAGTGTGTTCCACTTCGGCGAAATCCCCATCCCCGAGCTGAAACAGTACCTCAAATCCGAGGGAATCAACGTTAGGATTTAGTAAAAAAATAAAAAGGAATGAAGATAGATTTTGAAAAGAGCGGAGGCCTGGTGCCCGCTATTATCCAGGATGCCCAAACTAAGAACGTACTGATGCTGGGCTATATGAACGAGGAAGCCTACCAGAAAACCATCGATACCAAGAAGGTTACATTCTGGAGTCGCAGTCGTAACTGCCTTTGGACCAAAGGCGAGACCAGCGGCAACTTCCTGCATCTGGTAGATATCAAAGTGGACTGCGATAACGATACCCTGCTGGTAAAGGCAACACCCGACGGACCAACCTGTCACACAGGTACCGACACCTGTTGGGGCGAGACCAACGACAGCGGCGTAACATTCCTGACCGAGCTTCAGGACTTTATCGACAAGCGCCACCAGGAGATGCCCGAGGGCAGCTATACCACCAAACTGTTTAAGGATGGTATCAACAAGATTGCCCAGAAGGTGGGCGAAGAGGCTTTGGAGACAGTGATCGAGGCTACCAACGGTACCGACGAGCACCTGGTTTACGAGGCCAGCGACCTGCTGTATCACCTCACCGTACTGCTCACCAGCAAGGGTTTGCGTATTGAGCAGGTGGCCGACGAGCTGCACAAGCGCCACGATCCCAACTGGGACAAGCAGCGCCGCGAAGCCAAAGCCGCAGGAAAAATGAAATAGTAAATTTTGGCAAAAAAAAATAATAGAATGCTGATTAATTATAAGAATGTAAACGTTTACCAGGATTCGGGCATTAAGGTGCTCGAGGGGGTGAACCTTGAGGTTAACGAGGGCGAGATGGTTTACGTGATTGGTCGCGTAGGCTCGGGTAAAAGTTCGCTCCTGAAGACACTCTACGGCGAACTGGATGTTGACGAGGCCGACGAGGCTATCGTGCTGGATCGCGACCTGAAGACCATCCGCCGCAAAGATATTCCTGGCTTGCGCCGCGACCTGGGTGTGGTGTTCCAGAACTTCCAGCTGCTCAGCGACCGCACCGTATATAAAAACCTGCGCTTTGTGCTCAAGGCCACAGGTTGGAAAGATAACGATGCCATCAACAACCGCATCAGCGAAGTGATGGAGCAGATAGGACTGGACGAGAAGCTGTTTAAGATGCCCAACGAACTGTCGGGTGGCGAGCAGCAGCGTGTGGCCATCGCCCGCGCCATCCTGAATCATCCTAAGCTCATCATCGCCGACGAGCCTACAGGCAATCTGGATAAGGACACAGCCGACAGCATTATGCAGCTGCTGAAGAGCATCGCCGAAACAGGTACTGCTGTGATTATGTCGACCCACAACATCGGCTTGGTAAACAAGTACCCAGGCAAAGCCTTCCAGTGCCTGGATGGCAAGATGGAACAAGTGGTGATCAAGCCAAAGGCTTGAGACATTAAACATTAAACATTAAAGATTAAACATTAAGAGTGAGAATTTAAAGATTAAAATAAGGCTTATGAAAGTAATGAAATTCGGCGGAACATCCGTCGGCTCACCAGAGAGAATGAAGGAGGTAACAGCACTTGTTACCAAGTTTAACGAACCAGTTTTCGTAGTGCTCTCAGCTATGTCGGGCACCACCAACAGTCTTGTGGAGATTTCAGACTATCTCTACAAGAAGAACCCCGATGGTGCTAACGAGGTGATTAACCGCTTGGAGCAGAAGTACGACAAGCATGTTGACGAGCTTTACAGCAAGGACGAGACCAAGGCCGCAACCCGCGAGTTCCTGAAGAGCGAGTTCGACTACCTGCGCTCGTTCACCAAGGAGCTCTTTACTTCTTTCGAGGAGAAGAGCATCGTGGCTCAGGGCGAGATGATGTCGACCAACATGGTGGTTAACTACATGAACGAGATTGGTATCAAGGCCGTACTGCTGAACGCACTCGACTTTATGCGTACCGATAAGAATGCCGAGCCCGATCCTGTATATATCAAGGAGAAGCTGGCTGCGCTGATGCAGGAGCACGAGGGTGTTCAGGTATTCCTTACTCAGGGCTTTATCTGCCGCAACGCTTATGGCGAGATCGACAACCTGCAGCGTGGTGGTAGCGACTACACAGCCTCGCTGATTGGTGCTGCTATCGGTGCTGATGAGATTCAGATATGGACCGATATCGACGGTATGCACAACAACGACCCACGTGTGGTTGACGGCACAGAGCCTGTTCACCAGCTGCACTTTGAGGAGGCAGCCGAGCTGGCTTACTTTGGTGCTAAGATTCTGCACCCAACCTGCGTGCAGCCTGCCAAGTATGCTGGTATCCCCGTTCGCCTGCTCAACACCATGGATCCTGAGGCCGAGGGTACTACCATCAGCAACAAGACCGAGTATGGCAAGATCAAGGCCATCGCTGCTAAGGACAATATCACCGCTATCAAGATCAAGTCATCACGCATGCTGCTGGCTACCGGTTTCCTGCGTAAGGTATTCGAGATCTTCGAGAGCTACCAGACTCCTATCGATATGGTTTGTACCTCAGAGGTTGGTGTATCGATGAGTATCGACAACAGCGCTCACCTGGGCGAGATTGTGGACGAGCTGAAGAAGTACGGCACCGTTACCGTTGATACCAACATGTGTATTATCTGTGTGGTTGGCGACCTGGATTGGAGCAATGTAGGCTTCGAGACTATCGCCCTCGACGCGCTGAAGGATATCCCCGTTCGCATGGTAAGCTACGGTGGTTCTAACTACAACATCTCGTTCCTGATTCGCGAAGAGGACAAGAAGCGTGCCCTGCAGAAATTGAGCGACACCATCTTTAAAAAATAAAGATGTAAGAATTTAAAAATGTAAAAATTAGAAAGAGACAAACAAGACAATGGCTAAAGGAATATTCCCAGTAGAGAGGTTCAACGAGATTGAAACACCTTTCTACTACTACGACACAGCTCTGCTGCGCCAGACATTACAAACGATTAACAGCGAAGCCAGCAAGCACGAAGGCTTTGTAGTGCACTATGCCGTGAAGGCAAATGCCAACCCACGCATTCTGCGCATCATACGCGAAGCCGGACTGGGTGCCGATTGCGTAAGCGGCGGCGAGGTTGAAGCATCAATCAAGGCAGGCTTCCCCAAGGAGAAAATCGTTTATGCTGGTGTAGGTAAGAGCGATTGGGAAATCAAACTTGGACTGGACAACGACATCTTCTGTTTTAACGTAGAGAGCATCCCCGAGCTCGAGGTTATCAACGAGCTGGCAGCCCAGAAGGGCAAGGTGGCTCGCGTGGCTTTCCGTTTGAATCCCAATGTGGGTGCCCACACCCACGCTAACATCACCACCGGACTGGCCGAGAACAAGTTCGGCATCGCTATGGGCGATATGGTAAAGGTGATTCGCGAGGCCGAGAAGATGGAGAACGTAAAATTTGTAGGCTTGCACTTCCATATTGGTTCGCAGATATTGGATATGGGCGATTTCGAGGCACTCTGCAATCGCGTAAACGAGCTGCAGCAGGAGCTTATCAGTCATCGCATCCGTGTTGAGCACATCAACGTGGGTGGTGGACTGGGTATCGACTATGCGCACCCCAACCGTGTGCCCATTCCCGATTTCAAGGCTTACTTCGACACCTATGCCAAGAAGCTGAAACTGCAGCCCGGACAAACCCTGCACTTTGAGCTGGGACGTGCCGTTGTAGCCCAGTGCGGTAGCCTTATCACACGTACCTTATATATTAAGGAAGGTGCAGTTAAAAAGTTTGCCATTGTCGATGCAGGCTTCACCGACCTCATCCGCCCGGCACTCTACCAGGCTTACCATAAGATTGAGAATATCACCAGCGACGAAGCACCCGAGGCCTATGATGTGGTAGGTCCTATCTGCGAGAGCACCGACGTGTTTGCCAAGCAGATCGACCTGAACAAGGCTAAGCGCGGCGATTTGCTGGCCATCCGATCGGCTGGTGCCTATGGCGAGATTATGGCGTCGCAGTACAACTGTCGCCGCCTGCCAAAGGGCTACATGAGCGATGAGCTGTAAGCAAAATGTAAAAATGCAAAAATTATAAAATGAATAAAGACGAACGGAGATTCTCTGTTATCATGACCGTGTACGACCAGGCGTACGAGCTGCAGGAAAACTTAACGGCTTTCCTCACGCAGCAGTACCAGCCTGGCTACGAGGTTGTGGTGGTAGATGAGTCTTCTACCGACGAGACGCCTGATATACTCAAGCTTCTTAAAAAAGATTACCCCAACCTCTATACCACCTTCCTACCCAAGTCAGAAGGGCATGCCATGAGCAAAAAGCAGGCCTATAACATTGGTATCAAGGCAGCGAAAAACGATTGGTTAATCTTTGCCAACGCCAGTCATGCGCCCGTAAACGCAGATATTCTGCAGGCCATCAACGATACCTTTGATGACACCGCCGACCTGACGTTAGGCTATCTTACCAAGAAAGGCATTAAACTGCAGGCATTCGTCGATGTAGATGATGCCAGTGACCATATTACACGCATAGAGCGCCGACTCAAGAAGGTGAGAACCCGCAAGCGCCACCACTACCGCTGGGGGCGTTACGATTTCATCGTTATCAAGAAATCGGTGGCCTTCGATGTGCTGAAGTACTTCGAACTCAAGCCATCGTTTGTTCAGCGTCAGGCTTTGCGTTGGCGCATTTTCTGGAAAAACCAGTTCTGCAGATATGAATATATTACATATCTACCCAAAGAATAACGAGCTGATACAACGTCATGTACAGCTGTTGGTAGAGGGATTACGACAGAGTGCCACCGTGGTAGTGGCCGATAACAGCAAATCCTTCTACCAACAGGCTCGCGACGCCCAGGCCGATATCATCCACATTCATGGCGCCAACCAGATGCTGCACACCAAGGCCATGCGTTGCGCCCGTAAGCTTAATATCCGTACCGTAGTAACACCTCACGGACAGCTGCAGCCCTTTGCCTTGCAGATGCTGCCCGCCCAGCAGCGTGCCGCTATGACGCTGGTACAGCGCGAGTTTATCGAGGGGGCCTATGCAGTGATTACCCTGGGCAAAATGGAGCGACAGAGCTTTATGGAGCTGGGGTGGAACCCACGTGTAGAAGAGGTTCACAATGCCGTTACCACCAACACCATCAGTCCTGCCGAGATGGCTGCCCAAACATTTGCCATCTATCAGAAGATACTCGACTCGAACACCCTCGAACTGATGGACGACCTCACCCGTCGTGCCCTCAAGGTGATTATCAAGGCAGGTATCATGGGCGATAAGCGCTGGGTGGAGCAAGAGGCCAAGGAGGTGGATGCCCGCCTGATTGACTGGCGACGACTGCTGATATATGCCGAGCATGAGAACATCAGCAACTATACCGACTACGGTATCCGCATACTCGACTACACATCGCCACTACTCGACGTAGCGAGGATTGCGGCCTATTTCCCCAAGAAATACCATCGCCCCCAGCCCATCAAGGAGCTGATAGGCGATTATCAGGGCGACGAGACCGATTACCTGATGCGCATCATCCGTCAGGTGCTCAAAGCCCCTACTCTGTTGAACATGATGGAGCTGACACGCGAGCTGTATCGCGACAACGTGAACGACGACCAGCTGGCCGAAGCACTCGAAGACGCCAATCTTACCAAGCGTGCAGCCCGATTGATTCAGGTTCTGAGCGAGCAGGTATTATTAGACGAGGGTTACATGCCCATCGACCCGCTCGACGATAAACAGACCGACGTATTACGTAACAATCTGAAAAACCATCTTAAGATATGAAACATCTTACCGGCAATGAAACTGATCTGCACTACTTGCAACTGTTAGCACAATCGTTCCCCACGGTTGCCGACGCCTCAACCGAGATTATCAACCTCGAGGCTATCATGGCGCTGCCTAAGGGCACCGAGCACTTCCTGGCCGATATTCACGGCGAGAGCGAGGCTTTCCGCCATATTCTGAAGAATGCCTCGGGTAACATCAAGCGTAAGGTAAACGAGCTGTTTGGCAACGATATCCGTGAGAGCGAGAAGAAAGAGTTGTGCACCCTGATATACTACCCCGAAGAGAAACTGGAGCTGATTAAGGCTCAGGAAAAAGATATAGAGGACTGGTACCGCATTACCATCCACCAACTGGTAAAAGTGTGCCGCGACGTGAGCAGTAAGTACACCCGCTCGAAGGTGCGCAAATCGCTACCACAGGATTTTGCCTACATTATCGAGGAGCTGCTGCACGAGAGTCTGAGCGACAACGATAAGGCCGCCTACGTGAGCGTGATTGTAAACACCATCATCTCTACAGGTCGTGCTGATGATTTTATCTGCGCCATCTGTAATGTGATCCAGCGCCTGGCCATCGACCAGTTGCATATTCTTGGCGACATCTACGATCGTGGTCCTGGTGCCCACATCATCATGGACACCCTGCGCCAATACCACTCGTGGGATATCCAGTGGGGCAATCACGATGTGCTGTGGATGGGCGCTTCGGCTGGTAACGATGCCTGTATCTGCAACGTGCTGCGCCTGTGCCTGCGTTATGCCAACCTCACTACCATCGAGGAGTACGGCATCAACTTAGTGCCGCTGGCCACTTTTGCGCTCGACGTATATGGCGACGACCCCTGCCTGGAGTTCCAGCCCAAGCTGCTGCCAGGCAACACGATGGACGAAAAGACCAAGCAGCTCACCGCCAAGATGCACAAGGCCATCGCCGTGCTGCAGTTTAAGACCGAGGCCGAGATATTTACCCGCCGCCCCGAGTGGCAGATGACCGACCGTTGTATGCTCAGTATGGTAAACTACGAA
The DNA here is from genome assembly GCF_900102205.1 of Prevotella sp. khp1. NCBI lineage: Bacteria > Pseudomonadati > Bacteroidota > Bacteroidia > Bacteroidales > Prevotellaceae > Prevotella > Prevotella sp. khp1. Next base: position 285,059 of record NZ_FNJZ01000003.1, on the reverse strand, counting down.
AAGGGCACCTGCAACATCGATGGTAAGGATTACGAGATGAAGAGCTGCAACTTCCCCACCGTTGATCCCCTGCATCCTAACAAGCTCACCGCCGAGGAGGCCGACCTGATGCACAAGCTGCACCACTCGTTCCGCATCAGCGAAAAGCTGCACAAGCATATCAACACGCTGCTGTCGCACGGCTGCATGTACACCATCAGCAACAGCAACCTGCTGTTCCACGCCGCCATCCCGCTCAACGACGATGGTTCGCTCAAGGAGATAGAGATCTATCCAGGCAGGAAATACTCGGGCAAGGAGCTGATGCACAATATCGGCATGATGATTCGCGAGGCCTTCCAGAACGATTCGGTAGATAAGGATTACGCCCGCGATTACTTCCTGTACCTGTGGTGCGGTAAGGAGTCGCCCTTGTTCTGTAAGTCGAAGATGGCCACCTTCGAGCGCTATTTCCTGGTAGATAAGGACACCTATAAGGAGGAGAAAGGCAATTACTTTAAGCTGCGTGACAGCGAGGAGGTTTGCGACCGCATACTGGATGCCTTCGGCGTAAAAGGCACCAACCGCCATATTATCAACGGTCACGTGCCCGTACATGCCGGTAGCGGCGAGAATCCTATCAAGGCAGGCGGCAAGCTCATGGTGATTGATGGTGGTTTCTCCGAGGCCTATCACAAGGAGACTGGTATTGCCGGCTACACCCTGGTATATCACTCGCGCGGTTTCCAACTGGTTCAGCACGAGCCGTTCACCTCGGCCCGCGATGCTATAGCACGCGAAATAGATATTAAATCTACCACACAGATTATCGAGATGTCGGCCCATCGCATGCTGGTGGCCGATACCGATAAGGGCGAAGAGTTGCGCGCGCAGATTGCCGACCTGAAGGAGCTGCTTTACGCCTATCGTCACGGTATAATTACTGAGCGCCGCCGATGATTGCCCGCTGCCTGTTAGCCCTGCTGTGGCTGCTGCCATTAGCCGCACAAGCCGAGAACCGCATTAACCAGACCAACATTAAGACGCTGGTTACGATGGTGAACCAGAACTGGCTGAATGCCCCTGTGATGCGCCTGCATAGCGACGATGTGCTGACGGTAGAGTTCGACGAACTCTCGCACGACTACCATCGCTACGTGTATCGCCTGGAGCATTGCGAGGCCGACTGGACACCAAGCGAAGAGCTGTTCGAGAGCGACTGGCTTTCAGGTTTCAATGGCAACCCCATCGAGGATTACGCACACTCCATAAACACCATCGTACCCTACACCCACTACCAGCTGCAGCTGCCCAACGACCGCTGCCAGCTGCTGATGAGTGGCAACTACCGCCTGTATATTCTGGACGAGGACGACAACAACCGCGAGGTATTGGTAACCGAGTTTATGGTTACCGAGCAGAGCATGCGCCTGAGCCTGAGCAGCACCCCTAACACCGATATCGACACCCGTGTGAGTCACCAGCAGGTTGCGATGGCGCTCGACTATGGCAGCCTGCCCGTTACCAACCCCGATACGCAGATTTACGCCGTAGTGATGCAGAACCACCAGCAGCGCAATATGCGCCAGGGCATAAAGCCCAACATCACCACCCGCAACGGTCTGGAGTGGAGCCACAACCGCGAGCTCATCTTCGATGCGGGCAACGAGTATCGTAAGTTCGAGGTGCTGGATGTGAGTCATCCCACCATGGGTATCGACCACATTACCTGGGATGGCGAGAACTATCAGGCCTACACCTTTGTAGATGCCCCCCGCCCCAACTACCTGTACGACGAGGATGCCAACGGCGCCTTCTGTATCCGCAACAGCGACTACCACGAGGTAAGCACCACTGGCCAGTATGTGTGGGTAAACTACCGCCTGCGTGTACCACGCCAGGGACCTATCTACATCAGCGGCCGCTGGACTACTGCTACAGGTGCCGACGACTACATGCTGTATTACGACCCCGTGAACGAGCTCTACACAGCCAGCATCCTACAGAAGCAAGGCTATTACAACTACCAGTACACCACAGCCGATGGGCAACAGTTAGCCAGCGAGGGCAACTATTACCAAACCGAAAATCAATATCAAGCTTTAGTTTATTACAAGGGCACTACCGACCGCACTTGGCGCCTTAGCGCTTTCTGCGATACTGGTCGGGAGTAACGTGGTGAACCTGGAAGAACTGCGATATCAGGAAGTTTACCGAAATAAATCCGCACTTATCAGCTATCACCTCAAGCGGCTCCTTGGTGTTACGCAACATGCGCTCGGCTTGCTGCAGTCGGGCCTGCTTAATCAGTGGTCGCGGACTCTTGAATATATTGGTGGTAATCACCTGATAGAACGTCTTGGCATCCATGCCGGCGGCATTGCTCAGTCGGCGCATGGTCATCTTTTTCTTCTTGCGCTCAAACTCTACCACATGGGCAATCTTCTTATATATCTTCAGGAAGTCTTCATCCAGTTCTACCTGCGGGTCGGGCTGTGCCGAAGTGTATTCCTCAACCACTGGCTCCAGTACCTCGGCGCTGGTGTTACAACGGTCCACAAAAGCGTAGATACGGTTAATCAGGCCAATCTCCTCGCTGTTACGCATAGCACGCAGGTTGGCATTCTTCATATAGTAGAACAGGTTAATACCCGCCATCACTACCAGCACAAAGGCCAACAGTCCGAACATACCTACCGAACGCCACCAAGGCTCGTTAATCTCGATGGTCCACTCGTAAGGTCTGGTATCCCATACATCGGGTGCTAACGAAGCCTGTACCTGTATGGTGTAGTGTCCTGGGCGCAGCGCTATCAGCGGCAGGTGTAGCAGGCCATCCTTGTCAACCATATCCGAACTGAATGGCGACAGTACGCGCCACTCCTCGTCGAGCCCCAGCACACGCACGCGATAGAACGTCTGTTGCGGACGGAAGTAGTTCAAAGCCGAGAACACCAGCGTCAACGAGTTCTGATTGTAATTCAGATCCAGGCCCCAGACACGACTCAGGGCACGATCCAGTATGCGTTTCCCGTCAATCTCGGTAGTAGGGTTCACATCTATACCGTTAACCATCAGCTTTATCAGCTTAGGATAAATCTTAAACGGATAACTGTTGTCGAGTGTCGACATCTTGGTAGGATCAAACAGCACCACATGGTCGAGCGACTGCATGGCTATCTGCCCGTCGGGCAGCAGCATGGCCTTACCATTCACAAACACCTCGTTAGGCACATGGTCGTACTCGTTGTAGCTGTTGATAAAGTGTACCTTGCCATCCTCGTCAAACAGCACTACCGATATACCATAGCTGGTAGCCACCCAGATGTGGTGGGCTTGGTCTTCTACTATCGAGTGTACAATATTGTTGTACAAGCCATCCTTGGTGGTGTAAACCTGTGGCAACAGGTCGCTTTCGCGGCGATACACCTGCAAGCCCTGCGATGTGCCCACCCACGTCCAGCCTCGCGAATCCTTAAACACGCAGTTCACAGTGCGGTCGCGGAATTTTGGCCACTGGTTTACGTTACTCATCATAGAGCCCAGCTGGTTAGCTATCGGGGTGCCCCAAGCATAAGCATGGAATGGCTGTTTGTAAGGCATCGAGTAAAGAATGCCGCGACTCTCGGTACCGGCCCACATACCACCCTGGCGGTCGAAGGCAATCACGTTGATATCGGTTTCGAGCGGCTGCCCGGACACAATACTCAGTGCCTCGAAATGGGTAGTCTCGTAGCTGCTCTCGTGTACTGTCCAATAACCGTATTCGCAAGGCACATACAGCAGCGAGTCGTGCTTCACCAAACTGTTCAGGTGGTAAGGTGTGCGCAGCAGTTCGGTCCACTCCTTGCGTGGCACGTCGTACTGCATCAGTATGGCCTCCTTCGCACCGTTACGTATCTGGTACACCTTGGTGCTGTCCATCATTACCAGCGACGAAGCCGCATAGTGGCGGGCCATTTCGTCGTTATAGGGTCGGTTCTCGGTCAAGCGCTTACCCTTGGCAATATCGTACATCTCCATCAGTCCGTTCTCGTAGAACAGCATCAGGAACTTGTCCTTATACACCTCCAGGTCCTGTAGGTTCAAGCCCGCACGCGGCTTAATATACTGCTTGGTTGCAACCGAATACAGTCCGTTAGCCGTCAGCAGCCAAACCACACCCGTACGGTCCACAAACAAGTCCATCACGCGCTCTTTCACACCAAACTCGGCAAACACATCCTCAATGCTCGACACAAAGCGTTCGGTAATCAATTCTACACAAGTAACGCTACCCGTGTTCTTCAGCCAGATGTGGTGATACTTGTCGAAGTACAGATGGTAATTACCACGATACTCCGACAGGGCGTAGATGTTCTCATCCAGCGGGTCGATATACGAGAACGAGGCGCCGTCGTAGAAGTTAATCTGACCTGCGGTGGTAATCACCAGTCGGCCAGTCTTGGTGCAAAGAATGGTTTGGGCACCGTTATCGGCCAAACCGTTAGCTGCGGTATAATTACGGAAGATACGCGGTGACACATTAACAGCCCCTGCAGTCAATATCGACAGCAGCACTGTTAGTAGTATTATCGCGTATCTTCTAGTCATTGGTTCTTATTATCAATTGTCAATTTTCAATTCTCAATTGTGGTCTAGACCACCTCAATTCCTTGTTCCTCACATAGTTTCAGGCTCATCTCCTTCAGTTTGAATTTCTGGATCTTACCTGATCCCGTGAGCGGGAATTCCTTGATAAAGAACACGTACTTTGGAATTTTGTATCGGGCTATCTTGCCTCGGCAGAACAGCTGCACATCCTCGGGCGTCATCTCCACACCCTCTTCCAGGATGATAAAGGCACCCACGGCCTCGCCATATTTCTTAGATGGCACAGCAGCCACCTGTACATCGCGAATGCCAGGCATGTGATACAGGAACTCCTCGATTTCGCGTGGGTAGATGTTCTCACCACCACGAATAATCATATCCTTGATACGACCCGTAATCTTGTAGAAGCCCTGCTCGTCTTTCACACCCAGGTCGCCCGAGTGCAGATAGCCGTTCTTGTCGATCACCTCGGCCGTAGCCTCTGGATTCTTATAATAGCCCTTCATCACATTAAAGCCCTTACAGCACATCTCACCCTGCACGCCAACGGGGCATTCCTCGCCGGTCTCTGGGTCGAGCACCTTCACATCTACAAATGGGAAGTCGCGTCCCACAGTAGTACAACGCTGCTCAAAGGTGTCGTTCAGGCAGGTCTGCGTCATACCAGGCGAGCTCTCGGTCAGTCCGTACACGCTGGTAATCGTCATATACATTTTTTCGCTTACCTGCTTCATCAGCTCGATAGGACAGAGCGATCCAGCCATGATACCTGTACGCAGACAGCTCAGGTCGAACATGTCGAACATCGGGTGGTTCAGCTCGGCTATGAACATCGTAGGCACACCGTAAACGGCGGTACAACGCTCTTTGTGTATCGAGGCCAGCACTACCAGTGGGTCGAACTTCTCAACCATCACCTCGGTACAGCCGTGAGTCAAGCAGTTCATCGTGGCCAGCACCACACCAAAGCAGTGGAACAAGGGCACGCATACACACAACTTATCATCCTGTGTAAAGCCCATATTCTCGCCGGTAAAGTAACCATCGTTCGAAATGCCGTAGTGCGTCAGCATCACACCCTTGGGGAAACCTGTGGTACCGCTGGTGTACTGCATGTTGCACACATCGTAGCAGCTCACCTGCTTCTTCATCGTGTTCAGTGTCTCGTCCTCCACGTTCTGTCCCAACAGCAGCAGCTCAGCGGTGTTGTACATACCGCGATACTTCTCCATACCTATATATACTACGTTCTTAAGGTAAGGGAATCGCTCGCTGTTCAGATGTCCGCGCTCGCAGGTCTTCAACTCTGGCAGCATGGTGTAGGTCATATCCACATAGTTACAATCCCATGTACCATCGGTAATGCACAGCACTTCCATATCCGAGTCCTTACACAGATACTCCAGCTCGTTCTGCTTGTAGTTGGTGTTCACCGTTACCAGCACGGCACCAATCTTAGCAGTAGCATACAGGAAGGTGAGCCAGTCGGGCACGTTAGTAGCCCAGATACCCACATTCGAGCCCTTCTTAACGCCGATAGATATCAGGCCCTTGGCCAGATTATCCACACGCTCGTTAAACTTGCTCCAGGTAAAGCGCAGGTCTCTATCCGAATATACTATGTATTCCTTATCAGGAGTAGTCTCAGCCCAGTACTCCAGCCATTCGCCCAGAGTTCTTTCCCACAGCTTGTATCCCTCCGAGCCAGTCTCGGCTGGATAAGTTCTATCAGGCAGCGGTCTGCCCGCCATATCGTATTTTACATCACTCATAATGTTCAATGCTCAATGTTCAATGTTCAATGAATTAAAATGGTATGTAAACTACTGCCAGAATCTTTGCACTCTTGCCAGGGGCACCGTGTACGTGGTGCTTTACAATCGAGTCGTAGAAAATGCTGTCGCCCTCTTTCAGGGTGTAGGTCTCTTTACCATACACAATCTCTACTTCACCCTGCATCACGTAGATAAACTCCTCACCCTCGTGGTCGCTCAACTGAAAGTTGGGGTTCTCCTCGGGGTTAATGTCAATTACGAATGGCTCCATGTGGCGACCAGCCTTCTGCTGTGCCAATGGGTGATACTCCATGTGCTTACGTGCATCAGTAGCGCCGTTGCTAAAGCTGATGCTGCTATCCTTCTCACGATCTTCGGCGCGACAAACAATAGGTCCAAGGGCATCGTTATCATCCATAAAGGTACCTAGGCGAACACCTAAAGCACGAGCAATCTTAATCAGTGGACCCAGCGAAGGCAGGTTCACATCATTCTCAATACTCTCTATCTGCTCTACGGTAAGTCCGCTGCGCTCAGCAATCACGTCGATGCTGAGATTCTTGGTTTCTCTAAGGCCCTTGATTTTTGCGCCTACAACTGAATGATTATTCATCTTACTTACAAATATTTTTTTACCTATTATTTCAAGGGCAAAAGTACATATTTTAATTGGAAAACAAGCGTGTTTTAATAGATTTTAACAAGAAAGTTGTACACTCTGCTAAAATTGTTGTACCTTTGCAGCCATGAAACGCATTTGTAACTTCATAGCCCGTTGGATGGGCGCATTGGTAGTAGTGGTGGCAGCAGTAGCACTGCTGGTGCCCCAGAGTCTTAACTGGATAAGCACCTATACTATTAATCCCATGTTAGGTGTCATCATGTTCGGCATGGGTCTTACCCTATCGCCAGCCGACTTCCGTATCGTGCTCAGTCGCCCCAAGGACATCCTGTTAGGCTGCCTGGCCCAGTTCACCGTTATGCCGCTGCTGGCATTCCTTATTTCGTGGGCATTGCAGCTCCCTAACGAGTTGGCTTTAGGCGTCATCCTCGTGGGCTGCTGTCCTGGTGGCACCGCCTCCAATGTCATCACCTATCTGGCCAAGGGCGATTTGGCCCTCTCGGTAGGCATGACCGCCTGCTCTACCCTCCTGGCGCCTGTGCTCACCCCGTTGCTGGTATGGCTCATGGCAGGCACCATGGTCAATGTAGATACCATCGGCATGCTTACCAGTATTATATATGTAGTCATTGCACCCATTGTGGCAGGCCTGTTGTGCCAGCGTTTCATGCCCCGTGCCACCCGCAGCGTCACCCCCTATCTGCCAGCCCTCTCGTCGGTGGTTATCGCCTTGGTAGTAGGCATCATCGTCAGCCATAATGCCAGTCGCCTGCTGTTAGGAGGCGCCATTGTGGTAGCAGCCGTCGTATTGCACAATCTGTTAGGTCTCAGTGTAGGCTATGCCATCGGCCGCCTGCTGCGCCTACCCCATCCCAAGCGTGTGGCCCTCAGCATCGAGGTAGGCATGCAAAACAGCGGTTTGGCCTCATCCTTAGCCGTACTCCATTTTGCCGCCTACCCCCTGGCCACCATCCCCGGTGCCATCTTCAGCGTATGGCACAACATCAGCGGCGCCCTCGCAGCAAAACTCTATGGCAGATAGCAGTCCAAGCTACACCACCAAGTGGAATGATATCCCAGAAGCAGAATAACTTTTGCAGTTTTGCGGTTTTGCAAACTTGACTTAAAGGTTTTTAGAAATCTATAATACTAAGTCTATTATTATATAATATATATATTATATAATAATAGAGATATTTTACTAAAATATCCAATACCTTAATGTCAAGTTTGCAAAAGTGCAAAAGCGCAAAACCATCATCAGATAGAAAAAGTAGTTTTATGGACTAAAATAACTACCAAAATATTTGCACAATTCAAATATTTTTTGTACCTTTGCAATGTTGTTAAAAGGCAACAAAAAAGAGCGCTCAAGCCATAGAAAATTTTTTAGTAGGCCTACCAGAAAATTTTAGATGGCTACACCCGCTCAAACACGACTAAGGAAGAGGTTTTAAGGAAAAGGAAAGATTGTAACAACCCCTTTAATTTAAAACAAAATTATGGCACTTAAAGTAAAGGCAGTTGAGCGACTGCTTAAGTTTGACAAAGAGAAAGAAGGTAAGTATCGTTATGTACTGAGCCCCGACCTGTACTCTAGTCTGGATCAGGACAAGGTAATCAAGGAGGCTGCCAGTCGCAGCGGTGTGATGGAAGGCGTGATGCAGGCCTGCTGGAATGCTGCTGGCGAGGTAATCAAGGCCTGGGCCACCGAAGGACATTCGGTTGCCATCCCCGGACTGGGTACCATGCGTTTCGGCCTGCGCGGTAAGGCAGTTGAGAACGTAAACGAGGTTAAGGCCGGACTGATCAACACCCGTCGTATCATCTTTACTCCAACGGTTAAGCTGAAGGAGGAGTTGGCTAACACCGCTATCCAGATTACCTGTATCGACCGCAACGGCAAGGAGGTGAAGCGTGTAACCAGTAGCGACAGCGGCGACGTGGAGGATCCTGAGAACGAGAATGGTGGCAACACCAATCAGGGTGGCAATCAGCCAAGCAATGGTGGTGGTAACCAGGGTGGTAACACCGGCGGTGGCAGCGGTAGCCACGAGCCGATTGGAGACTAAGAGCTTGGGGCTTAGGCCCCAGCCTATCCATTAAAGATTAAACATGAAACATTAAGAATTAACCTACTAAACATTATGAGTAAGAGAGAAACAGTAAAGTTCATCGTACAGATGATAGCGAGTATCGCCACAGCGATTGTAACGGCCCTAGGCGCCACGAGCTGCATGGGCATTTAAGTAAGAATCAGAGGGCGTGCTAAACAACAGGCACACCCTCGATTTTGTTTATGTTGTACTTGACCATCTATTAAAACTCTTTTTTCGACCGATTTTCGCGAAAAAATTTGGAAGTTTCGGGGAAATTATCTACATTTGCCGCCGATAAACATAATTCTATCACAAAACAAACAAAATTTTAAAAGCAAAATGAACAGAATGACAATCGATGCAATCATGTGCCGAGCGGTTCTAAGACGAGGGTAAAACCAAATCTGAGAATCGACAGGTGGATTGTGCGTTGTCGCCTTGCGATCTTTGAGGCTGCGCCTCGAGGAGTGAATGCGTTCTTTGACATTTTGCTACAATGTTTGGATGATGTGATAGAGAAATCTGAAAGGAAACCTCTATAATACCAAGGGGCAGGTGTGTAAAAACGTCTGGCCCGATGACTCTTGCGCCCCTTTCACACACAGGGGCATACCTATTTTATATATATGAACGATGTATTGATTTTAGTTTTATGAGAAGCTTGAATAGACTGATTAACGACTTTAGATACCAGACAAATCTTACTATCTGGAAACATATGAACGCTATGGCGGTTAACTATGCCGTCTACTCTAATCGGATAAAGGGCTTTGCCCCGTACTTATACAACTGCGATATTTATATTTATGCCGACTCGATAAACATGGTGGTGGTATGCGTGGACAGCAACAAGCACCGCAAAAAGCAGTGTTACGACGAGACGCAGAACATTGACATGATGATTTACGAACCTGGCTGCGAACCGCGCGAAAGCACCGTTTGGAAGTTGAAGGAAACGATGGAAATCATGAAAGGCAGACTGGAGAATGCACTGGCCAGCCTGAATGTGTACGGGATTCTGATAACAGAGGATGCTATCAACAATGCGTTTGAACTGGAGGATGACTGGGAGAAGAACCACATTAAAGTGATTAGCAACTGTAGTCATCTGAACCTGCGCAAGGCTGATGTAAACGACGATGACGACCTGGCAGGAAAGGTGTACTTCGACATTGTGAACGACGAAAAACTTGATTTGAAACGGACGAAGAAAATCAAGAGCGAATATGGGGATGACGAGGAGTTTGAAAAGGCCGTACGCGACTTTATAAATGGTACTTACGACTACGACGAGGTAGACGAGGAAGAGGAGGAAGAGCCAGCGAAAGAGGAGCCTGAAGCAACGCCGAAGCAGAGCGAAACGATAGACCAGAACCTGGGGCTGAGCGTGAATGTGAAGGTGCTGCCTCCGATTGATAACCCTCGCGAAGAACTGGACAAACTGGTGGGATGCGACGACATTAAGCACCGCATGGACGAGCTGGTAGCACTCACCTGCTACAACAGGGCCATGCAAGAGATGTTTCCCAACAGCAAGCAGCACGAGGTATCGCTGCACAGCATCTTCCTAGGTCGTCCGGGCACAGGTAAAACCACCGTTTGCAAAATATTCGGTTCGCTGCTGCATTACACGGGGGCCTTATCGAAAGGGCATGTGGTGGTGTGCGATCGCGGCACCTTTATCGGCACGCTATGGGGCGACGAGGAGCGTTCGCTGCGACAGGTGATAGAAAAGGCGATGGGGGGTGTACTGATGATTGACGAGGCTTATCTGCTGAACGGCAAGAACGAGAACGACCCGGGCAAGCTGGTGATACAACTGCTGATGAACATCCTGGCCGACGAAACGCAGCGTGATATCGCCATCGTGCTATGTGGCTACAAGGACCAGATGCTGAAACTGCTGGACATGAACCCAGGACTGCAGTCGCGATTTCCCAACAAATTCGAGTTCCAGGACTTCAGCGTGAACGAACTGCTGGAGATAACCAAAAGCAGGATTAAGGACTACGAGTACCAGTTTACTGATGGGGCTTGGGAAAAGTATCGCAACATGATGGCGCAGGCTTATCAGGTTCGTGATCCGCAAACGTGGGGTAATGCCCGATTTGTGGCCAACCAGCTGGAGCGCATCTACATACAGCATGCCACACGATGCGTGATAGAGCAGCCTGAGGGCAAGCAGAACTGGCGCCTTATAACGCCAGAGGATATCGTGCCCATCGAGGTTCCACGTCAGAAAGCAAAAATCGGTTTTTAGTTTTTTATTGGTATGAGAAGAAAGATTCCTTATCGGGTGTGCAGGTGCATGCCCGATGGTGTTGTGACGCATCTTGAAGCACGGCTGTTGAGGGAGATTGTAAACAGGGAGATTCACCCGATACGCTGTGCCGAGAGTTGCAAGGTGAAGTACAAACGTGGCATGCGGATAGGTGACTTGTGTGCCGAAACGGGGCACTTTGGGTGGGCGCGAAAGGTTTGGCGCTTTACCGCCATGCTGATAGAGAGCAAGGACTACGATGACTGGCGGTATGTATGGTTCGACAACAACCGGGTGAAGCTTCGCGATGTGGTATCGGAAACAGAGTATGAGCTACTTGAACGCAGATGTGCCGCCCTCTGGGGGAAGTTGGGTTTTAAGGAGTATGCCTGGTGGGACGAACGAACCGAACGCCTTACCAGCACCAACTTTGGCACCAGCTATTATTACCTGTTTGCCGAAAAGTACGACGGCTACTACGACGACCCCATTGGCGCATGGGAGGATATGCTGGAGCAATACCAAGCCGAGCAGGAAACAGCAAGAATATTCAGCGAAGGGCAAGGCGATTACTATCCACGCATGGATAATTATCGCCTCACCTCGCTTTAGTGCTTACTTACCAGTCAAGAAAGCTTCGAGCTTAGCTTTGATGTCGGCATCGGGATAGCCATTTGGAGTGACACACACAACGCGCAGATCGGCATTGCTGAACAGTTCCTGGCAGCAGTTGCGGATATCCTGATCGCTCACCTCGTGCTTGAAATACTGGTAAGGCATAGTCTCCTTGAGCAGTGGTTTGCCATACACGAAATTATTCTTAATACAGGTATGAGTGTCGAGCACCGTATAGTTACGAACACGGGCTAACTCCTGCTGCTGAAGCTGCTTTCGCTTTTCGATGGGCAACTGGGTGATATGGGCCTGCACGCCGATACGCATGACATCATTGAGATTTTGAATAACCTCATCAGCAAAATCGCCAAACTGTTGCTGGTCGGCATTAGGCTCTAAGCCCTTTACGACAGTCAAGGTGAATACTGGGCGGTTGAAAAGCTTGTGGTTATCATCGAACGCCGACACGACACGTGCATTAAAAGCTGTACCAATCACCTCGCCAAGACGATTGTAAGCCGCAGCCTTACGAAGATCATCGAGATTCTTTGTATCGGATGGCGCCACACGAGGCTTCAGGAAACAGAACTGAATAATACATGCAGGCACATCCTGCTGGATCATCAGCACCAACTGGTTGCTCAGCTGGTTAGGGGTTGGTTCGGGAGCGGGCATACTGGGGCGGCTGCCGAACTGCTGCTTGATGATATCAACAATATTGGCGGGTGCCTTGCCAAACACATACAGGCACTGATTCTGCGGCACATACCAGCGCTGGTAGTAGGCTTCGAGCTGCTGGAGCGTAATGCTGCGGATGCTGGCGATTTGTTTGTTTATCAGTTCATCGAGGGTGCATCCATCTACGAAGGCGGCCTTGAAGTAGTTGGCCTCGGACAGGGCAAGATTGTAACGGCTGTTAGTAATCTCGTTGATGGCCAACTGCTTCTGGCGCTCCAACTCGGCAGCCGAGAAACGGGCATTGCCTGCAATCTGGGCCAGCAGCCCCATACACGACGCCGCGTAGGTGCGCTCGTTATTTAAACGGAACAGATTATACTCTGTGCACCTGTTCTCTATTTCGGAACAGTAGGCGGCCACATTGGGCACAAGGCCATTAACGGCACGGAAATCGGGGAGTGACTGCAGATTTAGTTCGTCGAGCTTATCCTTCAGCACACCGGCAGTGCCGGCAGTGAGGTTCTCGGAGCAAAGCATCCGGCGTAATAAGAGCGCGATGCCAGGGATATCACCCTCGTCGTCGGTACCTGATTTCTGGATGAGTCGCATTTCAAGTTTGTTAACAGGAACACCGTTGTCGCATAAATAATAGCGGAAACCATTGGCGAGAACGCCCTGCTTGATGTTTGAAGGGTTGGTTACGACGAAATCGTTGTACTTAACACTTCCCGACTGAGCCGATGCCTGAACGGTGAATGCACAGGCCATCGCAAAAAGTAGAATTTTTGTTTTCATCATTGTTGCTTATTATAGATAATATTCAGTTTTATAAGTTTTTTACGGTGCAAAGGTATAGCAATCCGACAATTAACACAAGGCATATAGCAGTTGTATCATGAATTAACCCTCATGATAAAACAGCTTAAAATCTAAAAACACATGATAACCAGCCATTTACGGATACAGCTATCAGCTGCTGTACCTATAAATGTATTATGATTGTATAAGGCGGGTTTGCTTGCGAGCGGCGCGCCAACGGGGGAAATACTGATCCATGAGGGCGTGGAAACGGGCATTGTGGGTGGGCTCTAACAAATGGCAGAGCTCGTGAGCGACCACATGCTCGATACACCACTCGGGGAGCAACAGGGTGTAGATAGAGAAACAGATGGCATGGGTTTTAATGTTGCACATGCCCCAACGGGATATCATGGCCTTGTAGGTAATGGCGGATGTGGTGACACCCATCTGCTGGGAATAGCGCTCTACCATGGGCTCGACAATGGCTTTGAGGCGGGCGATGGCCTCGGTACGCTCCTTGCGGGTTTTAAGTGGCAGCTGACCGTAGAAGGCAGCGCGCTGCTGCTGGCGCTGGAGGGTGCGCTTACGGGCCTGCTCAATCCAGTCGAGATGCTCGGCAATGAACTTCTCAACGGTCTTCTTGGGCAGTCCGATAGGTGCAGAAACATGCACATCGCCATTTTTGGCGATGCGCATGGATAATCGGCTTGTAAACCTATATGTAAGCTTTACTTGCATGTATTACTGCTGCTTGCTCTTATCCTTGGCCTGCTTGGCAAACTTAAAGAGCTCGAGGGGCAGGTGGCAGTAGCCATCGGGATTCTTATCCAGGTAGTCCTGATGATACTCCTCGGCCGAATAGAACTTCTGCAAAGGCAGTTTTTCTACAGCCAATGGCTCAGCGTACTGGGCCTGCTGCTCGGCAAAAACCTTCTCGATGACAGGCAGATCATTGGCATCCTGATAATAAACGCCTGTACGATAGCGGGTACCCTCGTCGTGGCCCTGCTTATTCAGACTGGTAGGATCGATGGCCTTGAAGAACATCTGCAACAGGAACTCGAGACCAACTACCGCGTCGTTGTACTTGATACGAACGGTTTCGGCGTGGCCTGTGGTATCGGTATAAACCTCCTTATAGGTTGGGTTCTCGGTGTGGCCGTTGGCAAAGCCCACTTCGGTTTCGATCACACCTTCTATCTGCTTAAAGAAGTGCTCTGTACCCCAGAAGCAACCTCCAGCCAGGTAAATCTCTTTTTCCATTTTTATTATGCTTTTGTTAAATCCGGGTGCAAAGATACTACTTATTTCTGAAAAGCCAGCGAAAGTTACCTACTTATTTTTTGTGGATGACGAGCACGCCAGCCGACAATGCGGGTACGGCGAGCACTACATCGGTGCCTTCAACCTGAGCCTGGGCCTGCTTGAGGGCTATAGCGTGCTTGTTATCCATACTGTTGGCAACGGTAAGCGAGCCGGGGGCATAATACTCGAACGGTGCACGCTCTACCCCAGCCCAATCGCCCTTGATACGCAGGGTGGCGGCAGAATCGGTAGGATTAACCACCTTGACGATGACATCGGCGCCATTCTCGGAGAGCGTGGTGCTTACACTTACATCGCCCGTTTCGCCGCTATAGGCCAGACGGTACTTTGAGAAGTGATTGTACCAAAGCTCGGTAACCTGACAGTTGGGAGCCTTGAACAGATCCTTATAGTCGAAATTGATAAAGGCGTTGTTCCAGTCGGGGGCATCGGTACGGCGGATAAACAGGGCTGCTGCACCCATGGCCACTACATCGCGGGCCTCGCACATATTGAGGAAACCGCCTGCAAAGAGGCCTGTACGCCAGTCGATACTGTTGAGGTTCCACTCGGAGATAAAGAGTTTGATGTTGGGGTTAGGACCATCGGCAATCATCTTGGCGTAGTTGTCGTACTGCTGCCCCAGGCGCACAGGACCGCTGGCATAGCCACCCTGCTGCTCGTAATGATGCAGACTGAGGTAATCGAAATACTGACCGCTACGCTGGATGAACTGCTCGTCCTCGCGGAAACCACCACAGGCGATAATCTTGATGCTGGGATCGACCTTACGCATGGCGGTGCTGAAATCGCGTACACACTGCTCGTAGCGCTCGATACCCATCTCCCACATCTCATTATCAATCTCCCAGTACTTCACGTTGTAAGGCTCTGGATGACCGTTGGCAGCACGCTTGGCACCCCACTCATCAGTAGCAGGGGCATTGCAGTAACGCAACCAGTTAACGGCATCCTGCAGTATCTGATTGTACTCGCTGGCGGGGCGCTCGAACTTAACGCTTACCACGATAACAGGCTCGGAGTTAACCTCGCGACAGAAACGGATAAACTCGTCGGTACCAAAGCAGTTCTGATCGTAATCCATCCACATCCAGTGGTCCCAACGCTGACGGTTCTCCTGCGGACCGATACCCCACTGCCAGTCGTACTGGGCCACATAACCGCCACCAGGCCAGCGCAGACAGGTGGGATGAAGCTCCTTAACGGCCTGCAGGATGTCGGGACGGAATCCACCCAGGTTGATACCACTCTGGGTGGTCATGGTGGCCATATCAACCTGTACGCTACCATTGTTAACCACGATGGCGAAATCGCCGTCGCAGCTGGTTTCGGGCTCTAAGGTAAAGGCGTACTTCTGCCAGCTTTTACCTACCTTACCCAGCGATTGGCGGGCCACAAACTTGCCATTGGTATCGCGCAGGCCTACGATGAGCTCGCCCTTGCCCTTAGCATAGATAGAGCCTACGTATTTCTCGCCCTTAACAATATTCTGAGGGCCTTGGAAGATACCTGCCTGGCCTTTGGTGGCAGTAATCAGCTGCGAATAGCGCATGTTGATGGCATCGTCCTTCACCAATCGGAACTGTCCACCATCGCCAAAGGCGGTCCACTGCTGGGCAACGGCGGGTATCTGCACATCGCCAGGGGTGCCTTGGAACAGCACCTTGCCATCGGTAGCGGTGAGCTGGATGTTGCGATAGGTGGCCTCGGTATAGTTAACCCAGAAGGTAATGAAATGACGATCGGCTACCTCTAAGCCATCGTAGGTGAGCACCTGCACATCGTCCCAGAACACGGTAACACGGTTGCTACGACTCTCGATACGCAGCTTGTGCCACTGCTGACTCTCGTTAACCTGCTCCTTGGTGGCAGGGGCCGACACCAATGGTACGAGCGTGTTGATACGACGGGTACGACCGCCCCAGCCTGGCACCTCACGTTCTTCCATGCGGCAGATAGAGAAATCGGCTGTAGCGGCCTGCTGCTGGAGGGCTGCACGGGCTTCGCCCTCTTTGGCAGCCTGGATCTGAGCCTGTGTTTGGGCGGGAGTGAACATCCTGCTCTCGTAATAAGGATCGTGTATGCGCAGATAATAAGGTGTGCCATCGGCCTTGTTGCGGAAGGCAAAGCGGATATCCATCAGTCCGCCACTCCAACTGCGACGGGCCAGCTTATAGGCGCGCCAGTTTACATCCATCGTGAGATTAAAATCGCTGGTGCCGATGCTGTCGATCTTGAGCGGCTGCTCGTAGCGGGTTGGCGAGTGCAGCACCTGATGATCGTCCATAAACCAACCATCAAAGTAGCCATCGCGCGGATGGATGCCAGGATACTGCTCGGGTTCGAACGAGCGCTCCTGTATCAACTCCTGCCACACGCCATTGTTGGCACTGAAGTAGATGTGCTCAAAAAGCTGTCCGTAAAGCATCTCATCGATGATGCCCGACGGCTTTTTGCTCTGAACGGTGATCTGATACTCACTCTGGGCACTGACAGTTAATCCAACAGCCATGAATGCCAACAAAAGGGTTTTCTTCATCTTACTTTTTTATTTATAGTTATTCAAAAATTTAGTCGGTAAACATAAAAAAACCGCCAACTATAAAAGCTAGCGGTTAAAATCATTTTTTTGCTTTGGTCGAGGTGACAGGACTCGAACCTGCGACAGCCTGGTCCCAAACCAGGAACGCTACCAACTGCGCTACACCTCGGTCGTTTTTTTGTTTTGCGGGTGCAAAGGTACGAAGAAAATTTGGAATACAAAAATATCAAAGCCAAAAAGTGGTGTTTATTTACGTATTTTAACAAATAAGCTGTTTTCATCCCCCAAAACACAAAAAAGCCTCCCAATTTGGGAGGCTAATTATCAATTGTAAATTATCAATTGTCAATTACTTGATAATCCCCTGCTCTACGAAAATCTTCTTCAGAGCAACTACAGAACGGTCGACCTGTTCCTTAGTGTGAGTTGCCATCAGAGCGTAGCGCACCAGTGTATCCTGAGGTGCACATGCAGGAGGAATTACGGGGTTGATAAACACACCAGCCTTGAAAGCCAGAGCGGTTACCAGGAATGTCTTATTAACATCGCGCACGTAAAGAGGAATAATAGGACTCTCGGTCTCACCAATCTCGAATCCTTCCTCGCGGAAACGCTTCAGGGCATAGTTTGTAACATCCCACAGAGCCTGGATGCGCTCGGGCTCCTGCTGAATGATGTGCAGAGCCTCGAGAGCTGCAGCTGTAGCAGCAGGTGTGTTAGATGCCGAGAAGATATAAGTGCGGCAAGTGTGACGCAGATAGTTGATGGTATCCCAATCAGAAGCGATGAAACCACCGATAGAAGCCAAACTCTTAGAGAATGTACCCATGATCAGATCAACCTCGTCAGTAAGTCCGAAGTGGTCGCAAACACCACGTCCCTGCTTACCGAATACGCCGATACCATGAGCCTCGTCAACCATGATAGAGCAGTTGTACTTGTGCTTGAGCTCAACGATAGCAGGCAGGTTAGCCAGGTCGCCCTCCATAGAGAACACGCCATCAACCACAATCAGCTTAACAGCCTCCTGAGGCAGCTTCTGAAGCACGCGCTCCAAGTCGGCCATATCGTTGTGCTTGTAGTGCAACTGACGGGCGAAAGCCAAACGACGTCCATCAACGATAGATGCGTGGTCGCGATCATCGCAGATAACGTAATCGTCCTTGCTCAGCAATGCAGGGATAACACCCTGGTTTACTGAGAAACCTGTTGACAGGCACAGACAATCGTCCTTACCAATAAACTTTGAGATTTCCTTTTCGAGCTTAACATGCAGATCGAGTGTACCATTAAGGAATCGGCTTCCGGCACAACCAGAGCCATACTTGTCGAGTGCTGCCTTAGCTGCATCAATAATACGCTGGTCGCCAGTCAAGCCTGTATAGGCATTAGAGCCGAACATCAGCACCTTGTGGCCACCCATCTCAACTTCCGTTCCCTGCTTTCCTTCAATCTCGCGGAAATAGGGATATACGTCAGCCTCCATAAACTTCTGTGGCTCACGATAATGCTTGAATCTTTCTTGTAACTGTCCCATTCCGATATAGGTATAGTCTATTATTTTCTAAATTTCAGGGTGCAAAGATACACATTTTTCGGTAAAACGTGCAAGTTTTTACTAAGAAATAGTTAGTTTTTGCTATTTTTCTTGTCTTTAGGGGTATTTTTTCGCCCAAATTTCGTAAATTTGCACCATAATTATGACGAAAAAGAGAAAAATTACATTTATTTTGAACCCTAAATCGGGAACCACTTCGAAGGCCGAGGTTCCTGCCTTGATAGGACAGATTATCGACAAGGATCTGTTCGACACCGAAATATGCTTTACTGAATACCGAGGACACGCTGCTGAGATAGCAAAACATAAGGCCGAAGAAGGCGTTGACATAGTAGTGGCTGTGGGTGGCGACGGCACCGTAAATGAGGTGGCACGATCGCTGGTACACACCAATACCGCACTGGGCATTGTGCCCTGCGGCAGCGGCAACGGCCTGGCCCGTCATCTATGTGTGCCCATGGAAATCAAGAAAGCCATCGGCATGATTAACAGTTGTAAGATTGATTCGTTTGATTATGGTGTAATTAACGGCATGCCCTTCTTCTGCACTTGCGGCATGGGTTTCGACGCCTTTATATCGCTGAAGTTTGCCGAAGCAGGCAAGCGCGGTCCCATCACCTACGTAGAGAACGTGCTGAAAGAGGGACTGAAATACAAACCCGAGACCTACGAGGTGAGCGACGATACGGGTGCCAAGAAGTACAAGGCATTCCTGATTGCCTGCGCCAACGCCTCGCAGTATGGTAATAATGCTTACATTGCCCCAGGCGCCACCATGAAGGATGGCGAGATGGACGTGATTATCATGGAGCCATTTACAGCACTCGACGCACCACAGATTGCCGCCGACCTGTTTATGAAAACCATGCATAACAACTCGAAGATTAAGACTTTCCGCACCAAAACGCTGCATATCTCCCGTAAGCAGCCAGGTGCCATACACTACGATGGCGACCCGATTATGACGGATGCCGAGATAGATGTGCACATTGAACCACAGGGTATTAAGATACTGATTAATCCTGAGGCTGAAGAGGATGCCGGACAGCCTAATGCTGTACTGAATGCCTTTAGCGACTTCTTTAATAATATAAATAATGTACGCGAGGACATTGAGCGACAAGGGCACCGCATTCAGGTAATCAACAAAGTTTTGCTACGTAAACTTACAAAACTTTGATCATTCTTGCTTAGGCAAGCGTACTAAAGAAACGATTAGAACATTATGCAGCAGATTGTTGTTTATTTCATCTTAGCTTGCGCGATTGTCTATGCCGCGTGGTGGGTTTACCAGCGGCTGCAAAAAGCCAATGATCCGTGCGAAGGTTGCGACGGATGCCAGCTAAAAGAGCTGAAAGAACACGTAAAACAGTGCAAGAAACAGAAAAAAGCAGTTGCTGCACGAAAAAGTAGCTAAAAAATTTGGTAGTCTCAGAAAATCTCAGTACCTTTGCACCCGCATTTGAGAAAATGTCAGTCATTCTTTTTACCTGGTGCCTTGGATGAGTGGCTTAGTCAACGGTCTGCAAAACCGTCTACGGCGGTTCGAATCCGCCAGGCACCTCTGAAAAATCCTCAGCAAACGCTGAGGATTTTTTTGTGCCCTGATGCTTAATCTTCAGGTGCGAGAATATCGCCAATCTCTTCGATTTCTTCCTCGTCGAACCAGCGGCTAAGCTTACTCTTGGCCTGCTCAACAATCTCGGGGTCGATACCTGTCCAAACCTTCTTCAGCACGTACAGCAGCACGGCCAAGTCGTCGGTAAGTCCGGCAATGGGGATGGCATCGGGAATCACGTCGAGCGGACTGATCATGTACCCCAGAGCACCAATGATGATAGCCTTGTCGGCCTTGCTCACCTTGTCGCTCTGCAGGGTGTAATAAAGTATCAGTGCCGCATAAACCAGTTTAGCACCAGCGCGCTTAGCAATACGCGCAATCTTCTCGGCAAATTCTGTCTGCGAAAACTTGTTCGCATAACTCATAAAATCGGGTAATTCCATCTTTTACTCTCCTTTGGTTAAGTTACTATTTTATTTTGTTATTCTGATAATTCTGATTCCAGTATGCGAGGAATGTTTCTTAAGATACTGATAGAGCGTCATGGGCTCTAACACCACCTTGTGATGCAACTGCGAGGCATTTAGCAGATGCAGTCCGTCGGCACGCCATACGGCAAAACCCAAGTGGGCGATATCAAGTCCGGCTTTATTACAGGTAATAGCAATAATATCGCCATCCTTGATAGCCTTACGCAGCAGCTGACTCTTTCCCACCAGCTTTTTGGGGATATAGCGGTACTTAGCACCCGACACCTGGCGCTCCTGCTTGGCGATAGCGCTTACATACTCAGGATGCTCCTTCAGGGCCTGATAGCTCTTGGGATGGGTGCTCATATAGTTAACCTTGACGGTTTGTACAGCAGTAAAGGGTGGATTGGGCGCCTGCACCTCACTCACCACCCCATCCCGGGTATTATCGGTAATCCACTCGGTAAAGTAATGCAACCTGCTGGGATAGCCATTAATCACGCCACCACGATAGCGCAAACCCACCAACGCCTGCTGATAGGCCAGCCACGAGTAATCCTTGCGCTGAGCACAGAGGGTAAGGGCTGTAACGGTTTCTACCAGTGTGGTGCAATCCAGCTGACGGGTGTTTACCACCAAGCGCTCCTGCTTATCGCCTTCGAGGGTATGAGCCACATAGGGAATGCCCACAAACTTCTGGGCAAAAAACAGCGGCATACAGGTAGATGCGGGCTGCTTCTTGGCCTCGGCCAGCAAGCGGCAGATAGTGGCGCTATCCTGGGGCAGCGCCTTTACGCTGCCAAAACCTGCGGCATAAGATGTGAGGCAGGCGGTAATACCTATGATGATATATATGATACGTTTCATGCTTTACGATATTTCTTTTTCAACAAAAAATTATAGCCTATATAGGCATTGAACGAGCCAAAGATATTATTGGCTGTGAATCGCGAGGTGCGATAGTTGTTGGTGCGCAGGATAGCACTCCAACCGGCATACCAGCGGGTATTATTGTAAACCATACCAAATCGGCCAATACCATCCATATTCACCTTATCAAAGCTGAAGCCCTTCTTCTCGTCGGCTATCTCGCCATAGCTCGACTTATAGCAGAGGGCAAGCTGGGCGCTGGCACAGAACAGCCAGTTTTTGGCAAACACCCAGTTATAGGCGTAGCCACCCGATATCATGAAGTCGCTGTACTTGATATCCTTGAACATCAAGCCTGAATCCAGCTTCAGTTCCTGACTACGATCCATGCGCGACTTGAGTGTGGTCTGCAGCTTATCGTAGTCCATATCGAGCGTGTTCCTGGTAAAGCCGATACCCGCCATCCACGAACCGCAGCTAATCTTCTGACAGGTACTCTGACTGAAGGCTGCCGGATAAGAGAAGCGTCCGTGATTAAAGATGTAATAGGCACTGGCACCGGTGATACCCACATTCACGCCATCGAAAGGCACACCCTCGAACAAGTCGCCATTCATACCGTAGCCCAAACGCACATCGCGTATTTTGTAATCGTTACCCGTACGGCGATAGAAGATGTCAACACCCACCTGCGACGAGTAGATACTCAGGTCGAACTCCTTACGCAAGCCACTCTGACTAAAGCCGATATTCTTGATATCGAACGTGTAGCCCAGGAAGAACCAACGCCAGCCAAAGTAAGGACCGATTTTGGTAAGTCCGTCGGGCGACAGCTTAATCTGCTGACCGTTGCTACTCAAAATAAAGCTCTCGTAAGTACGGGTTATCTGCCCCATCACCGTAAACTCGTAGTGCTGGGGTTCGATATATTCATCGTTCAGGCGGTCGAACTCGCGTACAGTTCGACGTATCAAGCCTAATTCATTCTTTGTACCAACAGTATCTACAGACAGCGTGTCGGGCCCAGCAGCCAAAGCGCTCAGCCCCACCATCATCCATAACAACACCATCAGTCCCTTCTTCATATCACAAAAAAACAATCAGAATTTGCCCAGAATGCGGTCCATCACCCAGTTAACAGGCGTGGCCGACACGCTGGTACACTCGCAAACGCCAAGGCCCTGCAAATGCTCAATCATATTCTTAATAAGCGGATATTGCACGTAAGGCGGATTGGGTACCGTAATGCGCTCTTCGCCCTGATTGGTTTGCAGGCGGATGGGCGTATAATCGAACACCGAAAAACTAACCTGTCCCTCGGTTCCGATAATCTCGATACAATCCTCGCGAGCCGACTCGTGGGCCACATAACACCACGAACCGCTACCCGGCAGACCATTCTCGAACTGGAAACAAGCACTTACCGAATCTTCGGCTTTATACAATCCGCCACGATTACTGCAGATGCCTCGCGCTTCGAGAATCACGCCAAACAAATCCTGCAGGATATCAAGCTGATGGGGCGCCATATCGTAAAAATAGCCACCACCTGCAATATCCGGTTGCAAGCGCCAAGGCAACGGCTCGTGATTGGCAATCGCCTCCAAATCGGCCTGACGTGGGGGTTCTGTATAGCGTATCTGCACATTCAGTATCTTACCAATTCTTCCACCTTCGACAATCTCTTTTACCTTCTGGAAATAAGGCAGATATCTGCGGTAGTAAGCTACAAAACAGGGCACGCCGGTCTGCTCACTGATGCGGTTGATACGGGCACAATCCTCGTAACTGGCTGCCAGCGGCTTCTCGACATACACGGGTTTACCAGCCTTCATAGCCATAATGGCATAAGTGGCATGACTGGAGGGCGGTGTGGCCACATAAACAGCATTCACATCAGGATCATCAATCATCTCCTGCGCATCGGTATACCATTTGGCAATACCATGCTGAACGGCATAAGTACGCGCATGCTTCTCGGTGCGACTCATCACAGCCACCACACTCGAGCCTTCAACCTCGCTGAAAGCGGGACCGCTCTTCTTCTCGGTCACTTCGCCACAGCCTATAAAACCCCATCTTAATAACTTCATTATTAAAAAATTTGCTGCAAAGATACTAAAAAATAGGCACGAATTACACGAATTTTCGCGAATTTATTTATTTTTTCGCGTTAATTCGTGTAATTCGTGCCAAAAAACGTTATCTTTGCACGCGAAAAAATGATATTTGCAATGGATACAGAGAAAAAAAAGATAGAAATGAAGGTGCGTAGCAGTCAGGCTTGCATTCGCGACGGCTACCAGTTGTACAGTGCTAACTTTAGAAAGATATTCCATGCCACTTGGTGGCTGGCCATCGGCTTTGCACTCCTGGCGGCTGTGGCTCAGGCTTTGCCTGTACTGATTTCACCTACCCTACTCTTACCCGCCTCGATACTGGCCATAGTAGCCGTAGGCCTCTGGCTGGCTGCAGCCAAATGGCGCCTGAAGAAGTTGCAGATGCTACCCCCGGTAACCCTGCGCTACGGCTCGTGGCTGGCGCACGTAGGTAAACTGCTGTTAGTAAGCATAGTATGTCTGGTTATCGTAGCCGCTCTAGCACTATTAACCACCCTGCCTACGGTGATACTGATTACTGCCAACTGGCAGTCGCAGGTAGGCATGCTTTACGGCGACCCATCGGGTATGCCCGAGAACGTAAAGTGGCTGAGTATCGCGGTATTCGCCATAGCAGGCTTTATCCAAGCTTACGTATGGCTGACGATGGTGCTGCCCATGTATCTGGTTAAGATTTCAATGTATATGCAGGACAAAGAGAAAGACGAATTCAACAAAAAAACAATATGAAAAAGATTTTATTTATCGACCGCGACGGAACGCTGATTGAGGAGCCTGCCGATGAGCAGATCGACAGCTTTGAAAAGCTGAAGTTTGTAAAAGGAATGATACGCAACCTGGCCTTTATCCGCGAGAAACTGGACTTTGAGTTTGTAATGGTTAGTAATCAGGATGGCTTAGGAACAGAGAGTTTCCCCGAAGATACTTTTTGGCCCGTGCATAATTTCATCCTGCAAACACTCGAGGGCGAAGGCATTACCTTCGACGAGATTCTGATAGACCCTCACTTCCCAGAAGACAACGCACCAACCCGCAAGCCCAATATCGGATTGGTAGAAAAATATATTAACAATCCAGACTACGACATCGCCAACTCGTACGTGATTGGCGATCGCGAAACCGACCGACAATTTGCCCAGAACATCGGCTGCAAATCGCTGATTCTGAGCGACGAGGGTATCACCTGGAACAAGATAGCTGAACTGCTGTTTGCCGGCGAGCGTATAGCTGAAGTTAAGCGCACCACGAAAGAGACCGACATCTGGGTAAAAGTAAACCTGGACGGATCGGGTAAGTGCGACATCAGCACAGGTCTGGGATTCTTCGACCACATGCTGGAGCAGATTGGCAAGCATGGCATGATAGACCTGACCATCCACACCAAGGGTGACTTGGAGGTTGACGAGCACCACACCATCGAGGATACAGCCATCGCCTTAGGCGAATGTATTCTGCAGGCTCTGGGCGATAAGCGTGGTATTGAGCGCTATGGTTACTGCTTGCCGATGGACGACTGCCTGTGCTCAGCCTGTCTGGATTTCGGCGGTCGCCCCTGGCTGGTTTGGGATGCCGAATTCCATCGTGAAAAGATTGGCGAGATGCCCACCGAGATGTTCCTGCACTTCTTCAAGAGTCTGAGCGACGCATCGAAGATGAACCTGAACATCAAGGCCGAAGGACAGAACGAACACCACAAGATTGAAGGTATCTTTAAAGCATTGGCAAGAGCTCTGAAAATGGCTGTGCGCCGCGACATTTATCACTACGAACTCCCTTCAACGAAGGGAATGTTGTAGAAAATTTGGTAATTTCAGATTTTTTTCGTACCTTTGCAGCCCAAATAACATAAAGGTTTAAGAAGTTAAGATGATTACAGTTACAAATCTGGCAATCCAGTTTGGAAAGAAGGTTCTCTACAAGGATGTGAACCTGAAGTTTACAAGTGGTAAC
Organism: Prevotella sp. khp1; assembly: GCF_900102205.1. Lineage (NCBI taxonomy): Bacteria > Pseudomonadati > Bacteroidota > Bacteroidia > Bacteroidales > Prevotellaceae > Prevotella > Prevotella sp. khp1. The sequence continues at coordinate 259,240 of NZ_FNJZ01000003.1, read as the reverse complement.
ATTTACGGTATTATCGGCGCAAACGGTGCTGGTAAGTCAACCCTTCTGCGTGCCATCAGCGGCGAGCTCGAGGCCAACAAGGGTACCATCGAGATGCAGCCAGGCGAGCGCCTGAGCGTGCTGGAGCAGGACCACTTTAAGTATGATGAGTTTTCAGTGATGAACACTGTGCTGATGGGACATCAGCCACTCTGGGAAAACATGAAAGAGCGTGAGGCTCTGTATGCAAAACCCGAAATGAGCGAGGAAGACGGTGTACGTGCCGCCGACCTTGAGATGGCTTTTGCCGAGATGAACGGCTGGGAGGCCGAAAGCGAGGCAGCACAGCTGCTGCAGAACCTGGGCGTTGCCGAGAGTCAGCACTACAAGCAGATGAGCGAGATTTCGAACAACGAGAAGGTACGTGTGATGCTGGCAAAGGCTCTGTTCGGACACCCCGACAACCTGTTGCTCGACGAGCCTACCAACGACCTCGACCTGGATACCGTTCAGTGGCTGGAGGAATACCTGAGCAACCTGGAGCAGTGCGTGCTGGTTGTGTCGCACGACCGTCACTTCCTGGATGCCGTTTCTACACAGACCGTAGATATCGACTTTGGTAAGGTAACCCTGTTCTCGGGTAACTACTCGTTCTGGTACGAGAGTTCGCAGCTGGCTCTGCGTCAGGCTCAGAACCAGAAGATGAAGGCTGAGGAGAAGAAGAAGCAGCTGGAGGAGTTTATCCGTCGATTCAGCGCCAACGTAGCAAAATCAAAGCAGACCACATCGCGTAAGAAGATGCTTGAGAAGCTGAATGTAGAAGAGATTACACCATCAACACGTAAATACCCAGGTATCATCTTCCAGATGGAGCGTGAGCCTGGAACACAGATTCTGGAGGTAGAGGGACTGAAGGCTGTTGACAGCGACGGTACAGTACTGTTCGACAACGTGAACTTCACCATCGAGAAGGGACAGAAGACCGTATTCCTCTCGCACAATCCAAAGGCTATGACCGCCTTGTTCGAGATTATCAACGGTAACCGTCAGGCCGATGCAGGTACCTACAAGTGGGGTGTTACCATCACCACCGCCTATCTGCCATTGGATAACACCGAGTTCTTCCAGAGCGAAATGAATCTGGTTGACTGGCTGAGCCAGTGGGGACCAGGTAACGAGGTAACCATGAAGTCGTTCCTGGGACGAATGCTGTTTAAGGAAGAGGACGTACTGAAGCATGTAAACGTACTGTCAGGAGGTGAGAAGATGCGTTGTATGATTGCTCGTATGCAGCTGAAGAATGCCAACTGTCTGATTCTGGATACCCCAACCAACCACTTGGATCTGGAAAGTATTCAGGCATTCAACAACAACCTGATTAACTTTAAGGGAAACATTCTGTTTGCATCGCACGACCATGAGTTTATCAACACTGTGGCCGACCGCATTATCGAGCTCACTCCAAAGGGCACCATCGATAAGCTGACAACTTACGACGAATACATCTACGACGAGACCATCAAGGCTCAGAAGGAGAAGATGTACGTGTAAAAATTGACAGTTGATAATTGATAATTGATAATTAGGCACGGTTTTTGCAATACGACAAGCAGAAACTTTAAACAACGCTATTATGACAGAAAAAGATATCAACATCGAAAACGAGGAGAACCTGAACGAGGCTCCCGTTGAAGACACTGAAAAAGAGACAGCAGAGGCAACCGAGAATCAGGAGGCTGCTGCCGACGAGGCTGCAAAGGAAGAAGAAGAGGTTGACCCTCTGACAAAAGCCCAGCAGGAGATTGAGGAGCTGAAGACACAGTTGCTCTACAAGGCTGCCGAATTTGAGAATTACCGCAAGCGCACACTGAAAGAGCGTGCCGAGCTGATTCTGAACGGTGGCGAGAAGGTTATCTCGGCCATTCTGCCTGTACTCGATGATATGGAGCGTGCCATTGCCAATGGCGCCAAGACCGACGACCCACAGGTACTGCGCGAGGGTGTGGAACTGATTTACAGCAAGTTCGTAAAGACTCTCGAAGGTCAGGGCGTAAGCAAGATTGAGACCAAGGATGCCGACTTTGACACCGACCTGCACGAGGCCGTAGCGATGGTTCCTGGTATGGGCGACGACAAGAAAGGTAAGGTTATCGACTGCCTGCAGGAGGGATATAAACTGAACGACAAAGTAATTCGCCACGCCAAAGTGGCAGTTGGACAATAATACAATATGGCACAAAAAAGAGACTACTACGAGGTGCTGGGCGTACAAAAAAGCGCCACAGAAGACGAAATTAAGAAAGCGTATCGTAAGATAGCCATTAAGTACCACCCCGACCGTAATCCTGGCGACAAGGAAGCCGAGGAGAAATTTAAGGAGGCGGCCGAGGCATACAATGTACTGCACGACCCAAAGACACGTCAGCAGTACGACCAGTTCGGATTCGACGGACCTAACATGGGCGGCGGTTTCGGCGGTTTCAGTGGCTTCGAGACCAATATGAACATGGACGATATCTTCTCGATGTTCGGCGATATCTTCGGCGGTCACGGCTTTGGTGGCTTTGGCGGTGGACAGCGTCGCCCACAGCAGCATCGCGGCAGCGACCTGCGCCTGAAGGTGAAACTTACACTCGAGGAGATTAATACTGGTGTTACCAAGAAGTTCAAGGTTCGCAAGGATATCCCTTGTCCACATTGTAGCGGTACTGGTGCCGAGGCTGGCAGTCAGAAGGAGCAGTGCCCCACCTGTCACGGTCAGGGTTACATCACTCATACCACCCAGAGCATCTTCGGTATGATGCAGCAGCAGAGCGTTTGCCCCACTTGCGGTGGCGAAGGCATGGTGATTAAGAACAAGTGTAAGCACTGCGGCGGCACAGGCGTTGAGAAGGGCGAAGAGGTTGTAGAGATTAACATCCCAGCTGGCGTAGCCGAGGGTATGGTTGTAAATGTGCCTGGCAAGGGTAATGCCGGCAAGCACAACGGTACATCGGGCGACATCCAGGTGTTTATCGCCGAGGAGCCACACGAGACATTTATACGTGATGGTAACGACCTGATTTACAACCTGTTGCTCGACTTCCCAACAGCTGCACTTGGAGGCGAGATTGAGATTCCTACCATCGAGGGAACCAAGCTCAAGGTAAAGCTCGAGAATGGCACCCAGCCTGGTAAGACCTTACGTTTGCGCGGTAAGGGATTGCCCGTGGTTCAGGGCTATGGTAGCGGTCGTGGCGACCTGGTGGTTAACATCAGCGTTTACGTGCCTAAGACCTTGAGTAAGGAAGAGAAGCATGCCATTGAGCAGTTCAAGGGCAGCGACAACTTCAAGGGCGACAAGCAGACACGCGACTCGATCTTCCAGAAATTCAAGAATTACTTTAATTAATATATAATAAGGTATAAAGCTATGACTTATCAGGAAACGTGTGAATACCTTTACAGTCAGCTACCCATGTTCGAGCGTCAGGGAGCAGGCGGGTATAAGGAAGGACTGGAAAACAGTCATGCACTCGACAAACATTTCGGTCATCCACATCAAAAGTATGTTACTATTCATGTGGCTGGTACTAACGGAAAGGGGTCGTGTGCTCACACGCTTTCTGCTATTTTGCAGATGTGCGGCTATCGTGTAGGTTTGTACACATCGCCACATCTGGTTGACTTCAGCGAGCGCATCCGCGTAAACGGTCAACCCATCAGCGAGGAATACGTGATCGACTTTGTGGAGAAGGAGAAGAGTTTCTTCGAGCCCATCAAGCCCTCGTTCTTTGAGCTTACCACAGCACTGGCCTTTAAGTATTTTGCTGAGATGAAGGTGGATATCGCCGTAGTCGAGGTGGGTTTGGGCGGCCGATTAGACTGCACCAATATCATCACCCCTGCCCTATCCGTTATCACCAATATCGGCATGGACCACACGCAGTTCCTGGGCAATTCGCTCGAGCAGATTGCTATGGAGAAAGCAGGTATCATCAAGAAGGATGTGCCCGTAGTTATTGGCGAGACCACACCCGAGACACGTATGGTTTTCGAGACGGTTGCCGTTGAGAACCACGCGCCCATCGTATTTGCCGAGGATCAGAACCAGATTATCTCGGCCTCGAACAGTGCTGCAGGCTTTGAGTACAACACCAAGGACTTTGGCATTATCAAGGGCGAGCTGGGTGGCAGCTATCAGGAAAAGAACACCAATACCATCCTTTGCGCCGTACAGCAGCTGGAAGCTCTGGGCTACATGCACGCATGCCCATGCGAGACTAATAAGCCCTGCATGAACCGCGAGGTGCGACAGGGATTCCTGCATGTTTGCAACCTGACAGGCCTGAAGGGACGTTGGCAGAAGATCAGCGAGGCCCCACTTACCATCTGCGATACCGGTCATAATGTGCCAGGTTGGACTTATCTGAGCGAGCAGCTCAAGTCGATAAAGTGCAATCACATGCACATTGTATTCGGTATGGTTGACGATAAAGACATACAGGGTGTGTTGGCATTACTGCCCAAGAATGCTACCTATTATTTTACAAAAGCGAACAATAAACGTGCCGTTTCGGAGAACGTTCTGAAGCTTTATGCCCAGACCATGGAGCTGCAAGGCGAGGCCTATCCCGATGTAAAATCGGCTTACGAGGCAGCTAAAGCTGCAGCCGAGAATAACGACTTTGTGTTCGTTGGAGGTAGCAGTTATGTGGTAGCTGACCTGCTAAAGAACTGTATTTAGATTTTTTTAAGACTGCAAAAACTTTTTTTTCGCTGAAACGTTCGTTAGTTTGATTTTTTTTCTGTTACTTTGCAGAAAATTAATTTTTAACTAATAAACATATTCATATGGCGAACACTACAGAGACAGTGAATCTGTGCGGCTTGAAGCGTGAGAACTTCCAGGCCACAATCAACGGTAAAAAAACCGACTTGTATATTCTTAGAAACCGTAAAGGATTCGAAGTTGCCATCTCAAACTATGGCGGTGCCATTTGTGCTATTATGGTTCCCGGCAAGGATGGTAAAGTAGCTAACGTTATCCAGGGTCACGACAGCATCGAGCAGCTGACCAGCGGAAACGAGCCTTATCTGTCGACTCTGATCGGCCGTTGGGGTAACCGTATCTGCAAAGGCCAGTTCATTCTGAACGGCAAGGAGTACCAGCTGGCTCTTAACGATGGACCTAACCACCTGCACGGCGGTTCAGTAGGTTTCAACGCTAAGGTTTGGGACGCCCGTCAGATGGGTCCTCGCTCTTTGGCTCTGCACCGTATCTCTTCTTATGGTGAGGAAGGTTTCACAGGCGAGCTGGATGTAACAGTAGAATTTACCTTTACCGACAACAACGAACTGGTAATCGAGTACCTGGCTACTACCAACAAGAAGACAATCGTTAATCTGACACACCATGCCTTCTTCTCACTGGCTGGTACTGCCGATCCTACACCAAGTATCGACGATCAGATTTGCGAGATCAATGCCGACTTCTATCTGCCTACCGACGCTACTGCTATCCCAACAGGTGAGATCCTGAAGGTTGAGGGCACTCCATTCGACTTCCGCAAGCCAAAGGCATTCGGACAGGACATCAACGCCGATCACGAGCAGATTAAGTTCGGACACGGTTTCGACCACAACTACGTACTGAACAAGCAGGAAGAGGGCGAGCTCTCATTCGCTGCCAAGGTTACCGACCCAAAGAGCGGCCGTACTATGGAGGTTTACACCACTGAGCCAGGCTTGCAGCTTTACACAGGTAACTTCCTGAGCGGCTATAAGGGCGCTAATGGTTGCACCTTCCCACATCGTTCAGCTGTCTGCTTCGAGGCCCAGCACTTCCCCGATTCACCTAACCGTCCATACTTCCCCAGCGTAGTATTGAATCCAGGACAGCGCTACAAGCAGAAGACCGTATACCGCTTTGGAGTGGTAGAATAAGAAATTATCCAACATTTTAAATAAATAGACGACAAATATGACTGAAACAAACAAGAATGGCAAGGTGATTGCCATTGTCACTATGTGCTTCATCTTCGCGATGATCAGCTTTGTAACTAACATGGGCGCTCCCTTTGGCAACATCTGGGGTTTCGAGTATCCTTTTGCCAAAGCTTGGGGTAACCTGATGAACTTTGCGGCTTACCTGTTTATGGGAATTCCTGCAGGTAAAATGCTTACGAAATACGGATACAAAAAGACAGCCCTGATTGCTCTGATCGTGGGTATCGTTGGTTTGTGTTTCCAGTATCTCTCAAGCCTGGTAGGCGCAGGTACTTACGTATTCACATACGATAGCATTCCTGTAGCCCTCAACCTGGTAATCTACCTGCTTGGTGCATTCATCTGCGGTTTCTGCGTATGTATGCTCAACACCGTAGTTAACCCTATGCTGAACCTTCTTGGAGGTGGCGGTAACAAGGGTAACCAGCTCATTCAGGTGGGAGGTACTCTGAACTCACTCACCGGTACACTCACACCGCTGTTGGCAGGTATCCTGGTAGGTACTGTAACAGCCGAGACCAGCATGGGCGACGTTGCTCCACTGCTGTTTATCGGTATTGCCGTATTCGCCATTTCGTTCGTTATCATCAGCCGTGTTAGCATTCCAGAGCCCACACTCGGAAAGGTATCTCCTAAGTACGAGCGCAGCCCATTGGCATTCCGCCACTGCGTGCTGGGTGTTATCGCTATCTTCTTCTATGTAGGTATCGAGATTGGAATTCCTATGGAGCTGAACTTCTACGTAACCGATCTTGGTTTCGAAGGTGCAGCCGCCATCGGTGGTACACTGGCTGCTGCCTACTGGTTGCTCATGATGATTGGTCGTGCTTGCTCGAGTGCTATCTCTGGTAAGGTTTCTACCAAGCTGCAGCTGTCAACAGTTAGCGCTGTTGCTATCCTGCTGCTCGTAGTAGCTATCTTTATGCCTGAGAGCGTAACCATCTCGTTCAGCGGACACGACGTACCTGCCAAGGCCTTCCTGATTCCTGCTTGCGGTCTCTGCACCTCAATCATGTGGGGTGGTATCTTCAACCTCTCGGTTGAGGGACTGGGCAAGTACACTGAGGCTGCCTCGGGTATCTTCATGACAATGGTTGTTGGTGGTGGTGTGATGCCTCTCCTTCAGGAGGCTATCGCCAAGTCAGCCGGTCCTATCTTCAGCTACTGGCTCGTCATCGCTATGTTGGCCTATATTCTGTTCTACGCACTCGTAGGTTGCAAGAACGTGAATCAGGACATCAAAGTCGATTAATATTAACCCTTTAAATTTTAAAGCTTATGGACATTGAATTTGTAAGAAGCCGCTTCATCAAGCACTTTGATGGAAAGACTGGTAACGTATATGCATCTCCCGGACGTATTAACCTGATTGGTGAGCACACCGACTACAATGGTGGTTTCGTGTTCCCAGGTGCTGTCGATAAAGGTATTGTAGCCGAAATGCGTGCTAATGGTACCGACGACACTGTGATGGCATACGCTATCGACCTGAAAGACCGCGTTGACTTCAAGCTCTCTGACCCTGCAGGTCCTAAGGCCTCTTGGGCTCGTTACATCTATGGTATCGCTCTGGAGATGAAGAAGCTGGGTGTTCCCGTTAAGGGCTTTAACATCGCTTTTGCCGGCGACGTTCCCCTTGGTGCTGGTATGTCATCATCAGCCGCTATGGAGAGCTGCTTTGCCTGTGGTTTGAACGATATCTTCGGCGACAACAAGGTTTCGCAGTGGGATATGGTACTGGCCGGTCAGGCTACCGAGCACAACTACTGCGGTGTTAACTGTGGTATCATGGACCAGTTTGCCTCAGTATTCGGTAAGGCTGGTTGCCTGATGCGCCTCGACTGCCGCAGCCGCGAGTTTGAGTACTTCCCATTCAAGCCCGATGGCTACCGTCTGGTACTGCTCGACTCAGTAGTTAAGCACCAGCTGGCTGGTTCGCCTTACAACGATCGCCGCAACAGCTGCGAGAACGTAGTAAAGCACATTCAGGCTAAGCACCCAGAGGGTAAGTTCGAGACCCTGCGCGACTGCACATGGGAGCAGCTGGATGAGGTTCGTGCCGAGGTAGGCGAAGAGGACTACAAGCGCGCTAAGTTCGTTCTCGGTGAGAAGGACCGCGTACTGGCAGTCTGCGACGCACTGAACGAGGGCGACTACGAGAAGGTTGGTGAGCTGATGTATCAGACTCACGCTGGTCTGTCGAAGGATTATGAGGTATCTTGCGAGGAGCTCGACTTCTTGAACGATATCGCTAAGGAGAACGGTGTAACCGGTTCACGTATCATGGGTGGCGGATTTGGTGGCTGCACCATCAACCTGGTTCGCAACGATCTCTACAAGAAGTTCATCGACGACGCTAAGGCAAAGTTCAAAGCTAAGTACGGACACGAGCCAAAGGTTTACGATGTAGTAATCGGCGACGGTTCACGCAGAATTTGCTAACTCCGAACCAACAAAAAACACATTTTTGTGTTTATAAAGGTTAAATATTGGGGGTAAGGTGTGTTTTTTACACCTTACTCCTTATTTTTTTTGCATTTTTGTTTGTTAGTTCAAATTATAATTGTAATTTTACACCCAAATTAGCATTAACAATAACGTAATAATTAAAAACAAGTAAAACAATGAAAGCATTGAAAGCAACATTGATGGGAGTTGGTGCAGCTGCACTGATGCTCTCATGTGCAGGAAGCCAGCAGGCTCCACAGCTCACGGTATCGGGTTTGAACCCAGCCAAGTTCGACACTACTATTCAGTCAAAGCCAGTTAAGCTTTACACACTGAAGAACGAGAATGGTATGGAGGTTTGCATCACTAACTACGGTGCCCGTATCGTATCGCTGGTAGTTCCCGACAAGGATGGTAAACCAACCGACGTTGTTCTCGGATTCGACAACATCGCTCAGTATGCCGATACCATCAACACCCCATCTGATTACGGCTCAAGCGTAGGTCGTTATGCTAACCGCATCAAGAACGGACAGTTCCTGCTGAAGGGCGACACCGTACAGCTGCGCACCAACGATGGTCCTAACTCGCTGCACGGCGGTGGCAACACCGGTTGGATGCACCAGGTTTACGAGGCTGAGCAGATTGGTGACTCAATCCTGAAGCTTACCATCGTAGCTGCTGATGGCGAAAACGGATTCCCCGGCAAGGTAATGGCAGTTACCACCTACAAGCTTACAGCCGACAATGTGCTGGATATGACTTGGGAGGCTGAGACCGACAAGCCAACTATCATTAACCAGACCAACCACAACTACTACAACCTTAGCGGCGACTTTACACAGCCCGCTTACGACATGGTACTGTATGTAAACGCTGATAACTTTACTCCCAGCGACAAGCTTTATATCCCCACAGGCGAGATCAAGTCGGTTGAGGGCACTCCAATGGACTTCCGTCAGCCACACGCTCTGGGCGACAGCATCAACTCGCAGTTCGACCAGATTCAGAACGCTACAGGTTACGACCACAACTACTGCCTGAACACCTTCAAGGACGGTAAGGGCGACGACACACAGGTTTGCGCCAGCCTCTACAGCCCCAAAACAGGTATCCTGATGGAGATGTTTACCAACGAGCCAGGTGTACAGGTTTACAGCGGTAACTTCCAGGGTGTAGGTGCCGATAAGGACATCGCCCGCAAGCATGGCATCACCTATCCAAAGCACGTGAGTGTTTGCTTGGAGAGCCAGAAGTATCCCGACTCACCTAACCATCCTGAGTGGGTACAGCCAACCCTGAACCCAGGCGAGAAGTATTACAGTCATGCAGCTTACAAGTTCTCAATCAAGTAATACGGAGTTCCTAATTATTAACTAATATCAAATTTTATTTCCATGAATTGGAGTTCACATGAATTTATCTGGCTCGACTGGGTTGTACTCATCGTCGGCCTATGTGGAGTGGTGGCAGCCGTATGGTATGCCATCTGGAAAGACAAGAAAGCCCAGCAGGGCGAGGATTCTTCGGCTTACCTTTTTGGTAAGGGTGAGCCATGGTATGTAATTGGTATGGCCATCTTTGCCGCCAACATCGGTTCAGAGCACCTGGTAGGTCTGGCCGGTACAGGAGCAAAGGATGGTGTGGGTATGGCTCACTGGGAGATGCAGGGTTGGATGATCCTGATTCTGGGTTGGCTGTTCGTACCTTTCTATCAGCTGCTCATCAACAAGATGGGTAAGATTATCACGATGCCCGACTTCCTGAAGTTCCGCTACACTCAGCGCACAGGTTCTTGGCTCAGTATCATCACCCTGGTGGCCTACGTGCTCACTAAGGTGTCGGTAACCGCTTTCACCGGTGGTATCTTCTTCAAGTTCTTGCTGGGCATACCTTTCTGGTATGGTGCCATTGGTCTGATTGCCATCACCGCCGTGTTCACCGTATTCGGTGGTATGAAGGGTGTGATGACCCTTTCAACCATCCAGACTCCTATCCTGATTGTTGGTTCGTTCCTGGTTCTGTTCCTCGGACTGAACATGCTGGGCGATGGCAGCATCACCGCAGGATGGAGCGAGATGATGCGCGTATGTAACGCAGCCCACGATGGTTTCGGAACCACTCACATGTTCCACCCCGACCCAGCCGATCCTATGTATCCTCAGTTCCCTGGCTACGTGGTATTCCTGGGTGCCTCGATCATTGGTTTCTGGTACTGGTGTACCGACCAGCACATCGTTCAGCGTGTACTTGGTCAGGTTCCTGGCGAGGACAATAAGGAGGTGATGAAGCGTGCCCGCCGCGGAACTATCGCAGCCGGTTTCTTCAAGATTCTGCCTTGCTTTATGTTCCTGATTCCTGGTATGATTGCCTATGCCCTCTCGCTGAAGAGTGGTAGCGGTATCGAGATGGATATCATGAACCACGAATCTACTGACGGTGCTTTCGCCATGATGGTTAAGAACATTCTGCCTGCCGGTATCAAGGGTATCGTAACTATCGGTTTCGTATGTGCACTGGTAGCTTCGCTGGCCGCATTCTTCAACAGCTGCGCCACCTTGTTTACCGAGGATTTCTACAAGCCCATGAAGAAGGGTATGAGCGAGGCTCACTACGTATTTGTAGGTCGCTGCGCTACCGTTGTTGTAGTGCTGTTGGGTCTGGCTTGGATGCCTATCATGATGAACATGGGTAACCTCTACTCTTATCTGCAGGATATCCAGTCGCTCATTGCTCCTGCGATGGTAGCAGTATTCACCCTGGGTATCTTCTCGAAGAAGATTACACCAAAGGCTGGTGAGTGGGGACTGATTGGCGGTTTCCTGATTGGTATGGTTCGTTTGGTTACCAACGTTGTTACCGAATCGGGTAAGGCAGCCATGGATGGTGCTTTCTGGGATGCCACCACATGGTTCTGGCAGACCAACTGGCTCATTTTCGAGTGCTGGCTGCTGCTGTTCATCATCGTGCTGATGGTGGCTGTAAGCTTCTTCACACCTGCACCTTCGAAAGAGCAGATTGATGCCATCACCTTCTCTTCCGACTTCAAACAGTCGATCAAGGAGAGCTGGGGTGCATTCGATATCATCGGAACTCTCGTTGTTATCGGCCTGTGTGCATCGTTCTACTTCTATTTCTGGTAAAATAGTAATAAGCAAATGACATTTTATAACGAACATTCAAAAGTCTGGTTGTCGGTCGACTGTATCATCTTCGGTTTCGATGAAAAGAAGCTGAAGGTATTGATCGGTCGCCGCAAGATGGACCCGGGACGTGGCGAATGGAGCCTCTACGGAGGCTTCGTTGGCGCCACCGAAAGTGTGGACGAAGCTGCTTCGCGTACACTTTTTGAGCTGACAGGCTTGCGTAACATCTACATGCGCCAGATTGGTGCCTTTGGTAAGGTGGACCGCGACCCAGGCGAGCGCGTAGTATCAATTTCGTACTACGCCCTGATTAATGTGATGGATTACGACGACAAGCTGCGCCAGGAGCATGGAGCCGAGTGGATCGACGTTGAGGAGATTCCACAGCTTTATTCCGACCACAACGAGATGGTAAGCAAGGCTCGCAAGCTGGTTCAGCAGAAAATGTCGCACGAACCCGTAGGCTTCAATCTGCTACCCGATCTGTTTACGCTCACCCAGTTGCAGACGCTCTACGAGGCCGTTTATGGCACCGAGCTCGACAAGCGCAACTTCCGCAAGCGTGTCAAGGAGATGGACTTCATTGAGAAGACCGAACTGATTGACAAGAAAAGTTCAAAACGCGGCGCTTATCTCTATCGTTTTAATAAGCGCGCTTATAACGAAGATTCAAATTTCAAACTGTAAGAACAATGTTAGAAGAACTGAAAGAAAAAGTATTCAAGGCCAATCTCGACCTTGTAAAGCAGAACCTGGTAATCTTTACCTGGGGTAATGTCTCAGGTATCGACCGTGAAAAAGGACTTGTTGTTATCAAGCCCTCTGGTGTTGACTACGATGTAATGAAAGCCAGCGACATGGTTGTTGTAGATTTAGAGAGTGGCAAGGTGGTCGAAGGCGATCTTAATCCATCGTCCGACACCCCCACACACCTTGTATTATATAAGGCATTCCCTAACATCCAGGGCGTGGTTCACACCCACTCTACCTATGCCACAGCTTTTGCTCAGGCAGGTCGCGATATTCCTAACATCGGCACCACTCACGCCGACTATTTCTACAAGGATATCCCTTGTACCCGCGATATGACCGAGGCAGAGGTAAAGGGAAACTACGAGCTGGAGACAGGTAACGTGATTGTAGATGAGATTCTGAACATCCGTAAGATAAACCCTGATCACACGCCCGCTGTGCTTGTGAAGAATCACGGTCCATTCTCATGGGGAACCTCACCCGACAATGCCGTTTACAATGCCAAGGTGATGGAGCAGTGCGCCAAGATGGCTTTCGTAGCCTTCTCGGTTAATCCCAACCTCACCATGAATCCGCTGCTGGTTGAGAAGCATTACATGCGCAAACACGGCCCCAACGCGTACTATGGCCAAAAGGGACAGAAACATTAAAAAGAATCATACATTATTAACTAATAACAACTTAAGAATATGAAAGGTTTTGAGAATTTTGAAATTTGGTGGGTAACTGGCGCACAGCTTCTGTACGGAGGCGACGCTGTAGTTGCAGTTGACAGTCACTCAAAGGAGATGGTTGAGGGTTTGAACGCTTCAGGCAACATCCCCGTAAAGATTGTATATAAAGGCACAGCCAACAGCTCAAAGGAAGTAGAGCAGGTGATGCTGGCTGCCAACAACGACGAGAAGTGCGTGGGTATCATCACATGGATGCACACCTTCTCACCAGCCAAGATGTGGATCAAGGGTCTGCAGCAGCTGCAGAAGCCCCTCTGCCACTTCCACACACAGTATAATGCCGAAATCCCCTGGAACGAGATCGACATGGACTTCATGAACCTGAACCAGAGTGCTCACGGCGATATCGAGTTCGGACATATCTGCACTCGCATGCGTGTAGCCCGTAAAGTGGTTTGCGGCTACTGGAAGGACGAGAAGGCTCAGAAGCAGATTGCCGTTTGGGCTCGCGTGGCAGCAGGTGTGGCTGATGCTCACAACGTGCGCTGCCTGATGTTCGGTATGAACATGAACAACGTAGCCGTAACCGATGGCGACCGCGTAGAGTTCGAGCAGCGCCTGGGCTACCACGTGGATTACTACCCCGTAAGCTCGCTGATGGAGTATTTCAAGAAGGTTACCGATAAGGAAGCCGACGAACTGGTTGAGGAGTACAAGAAACTCTACACCATCAAGATTGATGAGAGTGGCGAGGAGGTTTACTGGGAAAAGGTGAAGAATGCAGCCAAGGCCGAGATTGCCCTGCGCCGTGTTCTGAAGGACGAGGGCGCTACAGCCTTCACTACCAACTTCGACGACCTGGGCGATGCTAACATCGACGATCCTAACTTCTGCGGTTTCGACCAGATTCCTGGTCTGGCTTCACAGCGCCTGATGCAGGAGGGTTACGGTTTCGGTGCCGAGGGCGACTGGAAGACAGCCTGCCTGTATCGCACACTGTGGGTAATCCAGCAGGGCATGCCTACTGGTTGCTCATTCCTCGAGGACTACACTCTGAACTTCGCTGGCGACAAGAGCTCTTGTCTGCAGAGCCACATGCTTGAGGTTTGTCCTCTGATTGCTACCGACAAGCCCAAACTCGAGGTTCACTTCCTGGGCATCGGTATCCGCAAGCAGCAGACAGCCCGTCTGGTATTCACCTCAAAGACAGGTGCTGGTATCAAGGCTACAGTTGTTGACCTGGGTAACCGTTTCCGCCTGATTTCTCAGGAGGTAGAGTGCATCGAGCCACAGCCCATGCCAAAGCTGCCCGTAGCTTCGGCTCTCTGGGTTCCACAGCCCACCTTCGAAATTGGTGCTGCAGCCTGGATTCTGGCAGGTGGTACTCACCACAGCGCTTTCTCTTACGACATCACCGAGGAGTACTGGGAGGATTTCGCCGAGATGCTGGGCATCGAGTATGTTCGCATCAACAAGCAGACCAACATCGCCGACTTCAAGCAGACGCTCCGCAACAACGAGGTATATTACATGCTTAATAAGGCGCTTCGATAATAATAATTAGCAACGGACAACAGGACTAACAGGATTGATTATAATTGGAAGAATAATCCTAAAGTCCTGTGGTCCGTTGCAAAAAAAAAGATCAATATGACAGCAAAAGAAACTATTCAGGCAGGTAAGGCCGTTCTCGGTATCGAGTTTGGCTCAACCCGCATAAAGGCCGTCCTCATCGACGAGGACAACGAGCCCATCGCACAGGGTTCACACGAGTGGGAAAACCAGTTGGTAGATGGTCTGTGGACCTACTCTACCGAGGCTGTATGGTACGGTCTGCAGGACTGCTATGCCGAACTGCGCAAGGACGTACAGAAGCAGTACGACTGCGAGATCGAGGCCCTGGCAGCCATCGGCTTCAGCGCCATGATGCACGGCTATATGGCCTTCAACAAGGACCAGCAGATTCTAGTTCCTTTCCGCACTTGGCGTAACACCAACACCGGCAAGGCTGCTGCCGAGCTCTCTAAGCTCTTCAACTACAACATCCCCCTGCGTTGGAGCATCTCGCACCTGTATCAGTGCATTCTCGACAACGAGGAGCACGTAGCCGACATCAAGTACCTCACCACCCTGGCAGGTTATGTACACTGGCAGGTGACAGGCGAGTTTGTACTGGGTGTAGGCGATGCTTCGGGTATGATTCCTGTTGATCCCGCTACCAAGACCTACGATGCCGAGATGGTTCGCAAGTTCGACGAGCTGATCGCCCCCAAGGGTTTCTCATGGAAGTTGCTCGACATCCTGCCTAAGTCATTGAACGCAGGCGAGAATGCCGGTTTCCTCACCCCCGAGGGTGCCATGAAACTCGACGTGTCAGGCCACCTGAAGCCAGGCTGCCCCGTATGTCCTCCTGAGGGCGATGCAGGCACAGGTATGGTAGCCACCAACGCCGTTAAGCAGCGCACAGGTAACGTATCAGCCGGTACTTCATCATTCTCGATGATTGTGCTCGAGAAGCCACTCTCTAAGCCTTACGAGATGATTGATATGGTTACCACACCTGATGGTAGCCTCGTAGCCATGGTACACTGCAACAACTGCACCAGCGACATCAACGCCTGGGTAGGCTTGTTCAAGGAGTATCAGCAGCTGCTGGGTGTGCCCGTGGATATGAACGAGCTCTACGGCAAACTGTTTAACAAGGCCCTCGAAGGCGATACCGACTGCGGTGGTCTGATGGCTTATAACTACGTATCAGGCGAGCCTGTAACAGGTCTGGCCGAGGGTCGTCCTATGTTCGTGCGCTCTGCCGGCGACAAGTTCAACCTGGCTAACTTTATGCGTGCCCACCTGTATGGTGCCATCGGCGTACTGAAGATTGGTAACGACATTCTGCTGAAGGAAGAGAAAATCAAGGTGGATCGCATCACCGGTCATGGCGGCTACTTCAAGACACCAGTGGTTGGTCAGCGCATGCTGGCTGCTGCTCTCAACTCACCTATCTCGGTGATGGAGACTGCAGGCGAAGGTGGCGCATGGGGTATCGCTCTGCTGGCAGGCTATCTCATCCGCAAGAACGGTAAGAACCTGGCCGACTACCTCGAGGATGTGGTATTCGCAGGCAACACCGGCACCTCGGTTGCTCCTACAGCCGAAGATGTAGCTGGTTTCGAGAAGTATATCGAGAACTACAAGCGCTGTCTGCCTATCGAACAGGCCGCTGTAGATAACAAGTAATTTTTATCAACCACATGAAAAAGTTTATTTTTACCGCGACTATCGCACTGGCTTTTGCCACATCGGCATCAGCCGCTGAAAATGTGAAAGCTACGGTTCATGCCGATCAGGCTGGAGCCAAGATCAACAAGGAGATCTACGGTCAGTTCTCCGAGCACCTGGGCAGCTGTATCTACGGTGGCCTCTGGGTTGGCGAGAACTCTCAGATTCCTAACATCAACGGCTATCGTAAGGATGTGTTCGAGGCTCTCAAGGCGCTGCAGATTCCTGTACTGCGCTGGCCAGGCGGCTGCTTTGCCGACGACTACCACTGGATGGACGGTATCGGTCCAAAGTCAGAGCGCCCCTCTTTGCGTAACAACAACTGGGGTGGCACCATCGAGGACAACTCGTTTGGTACCCACGAGTTCCTGAACCTGTGCGAGATGCTGGGTTGCGAGCCTTACATCTCGGGTAACGTAGGTTCTGGTACCGTTAAGGAGATGGCACAGTGGGTTGAGTATATGACCAGCGATGGCGATACTCCAATGGCTCGTCTGCGCCGTGCTAACGGACGTGATAAGGCCTGGAAGGTAAAGTACTTCGGAATTGGTAACGAGGCCTGGGGCTGCGGTGGTAACATGAGTCCTGAGTACTACAGCGACGAGTTCCGTAAGTTCAACACCTACCTGCGCGATCAGGGCGGCAACCGCCTCTATCGTATTGCCTCAGGTGCCAGCGACTACGACTACAACTGGACCAAGGTTTGTATGGATAAGATTGGTGCCCGCATGCAGGGTATCTCTCTGCACTACTACACCTGCACCGGTTGGAATGGTCCTAAGGGTTCGGCCATCAACTTCGATAACGATCAGTACTACTGGGCACTGGGTAAGTGCTTAGAGATCGAGGAGGTAATCAAGAAACACAAGGCCATCATGGACGAGAAGGATCCTCAAAACAACATCGGCCTGCTGGTTGATGAGTGGGGAACCTGGTGGGACGAGGAGCCCGGCACTATCCCTGGCCACCTGTACCAGCAGAACGCCCTGCGCGATGCCTTCGTAGCAGCTCTGAGTCTGAATGTGTTCCACAAGTACACCGACCGTGTAAAGATGGCTAACATTGCTCAGGTAGTCAACGTGCTGCAGTCGATGATTCTCACCGATCAGGAAGGCACAGGCCACATGGTTCTCACCCCAACCTATCACGTATTCCAGATGTACACCCCATTCCAGGAGGCTACCTATCTGCCTGTTGATCTGCAGAGCGAGACTGTGCAGTGCAGCACAGAGTACTGGAAGGAAAAGCAGAAGACCAGCGACAACACCACACGTCCCTGCCCACTGCTCTCTGCATCGGCAGCTAAGACCAAGGATGGCAGCATCGTTCTGGCCATCACAAACGTAAGTCTGGATAAGGATCAGACCGTAGATTTCAACTTCGCTGGTTTCAATGCCAAGCAGGTTAGCGGCCGCATCCTCACCTCAAAGAATGTAGCCGACTACAACGACTTTAATCATCCTAACGTGGTTGCTCCAAAGGAGTACAAGGACGCTAAGATTAAGAAGGGCGTGCTTACCATGAAGGTGCCAGCTAAGTCGATTGTTGTGGTAACACTGAAATAAAAAATTGCCTCGCACTTAAAATGTGCAAGGCAATGTAAGCAACTGATAGTAAAGGGTACGGGCCAAGCGCTCGTGCCCTTTATCATTGGGATGCAGGCGGTCGTTCTCGGCACTCTTAAAGTACTGCGCGTGCTCGTCCATCAGCGGGTACAGACCACTCATAGCGCCCCAGTCAATCACAGGCAGCGCCCAAATCTCACCAGCCTGTTTTACCGACTGCACGTAGGCATCCACATACTCACCACACTGGTTGGTATAATCCTCGGTAGGCTGCCAGTTCTTGTCGTTGGCATAAAAGCCAGCACGGTGGATAGGTGTCAGCAGTATGATCTGCTTGGTGGGATACATGCGCTTTACCTTATTTAATGCGATGTTGATACGTCCGCGATACGTACTGTCGGTCATCACCGGATAGCGATGCAAACGGTCCACGGGGTGCTTCTGTTCGTGTATGCCAGCCACCACCTTCTCGGGTTTCTGTGTGAACCACTCGCCTATGGGCACACCCGCATTGTAATCGTTGGTACCAATAAAAATCATAATGGCATCAATGCTGTCGCCATGCTCCTCGTAGCACTTATCCGCCTGTCGTGGAATATCGTTCCACTGGCGTCCGCTCACCCCATATACGTAAGGCTTGATATCCAACCAATCGGCCAGATAGCCCCAATACTTTATTTTCGAACCATTGTTACGCGGGTCGGTAATCGAGTCGCCAAAGTAAGCCACACGCTTACCCTGCCAAGGATGTGTAAAAACAGTTTGCGAAAAAGCCTGAATGGCAAAAGCAGCACACAGCAGCACCACCATCAATCGTAGTTGTAGATAATTTTTGTTGTACATCGTTATTAATTTGTTTTTATTATTCGCCGCAAAGGTAATACATTTTGCAAACTTTTTTGTACCTTTGCCCCAAAATCTTTAATTAAAACCCATTTATGAAACTAAAAAGACTACTTGTAGGAGCCCTGCTGCTCCTCTCTGGGCTGCACGTTACGGCTCAGGACACCAAAATGAATGATTTTATCAGCCAGCTGATGGCCAGGATGACCGTCGAGGAGAAGTTAGGACAGATGAACCTGCTGCCAGGCACATCGGCAACCACAGGCGAACTGAAGAACAGTCCGCTGATGCAACTGATAGCCCA
Source organism: Prevotella sp. khp1 (assembly GCF_900102205.1). NCBI lineage: Bacteria > Pseudomonadati > Bacteroidota > Bacteroidia > Bacteroidales > Prevotellaceae > Prevotella > Prevotella sp. khp1. The sequence goes on along the minus strand of NZ_FNJZ01000003.1, from coordinate 240,261 downwards.
GGGCAAGCTGGGCACCATCCTGAATCAGAAAGGTGTGGATGGCATCCGTCAGCTACAGGATGCCGCCGTCAAGAAGAGCCGTCTGGGTATTCCCCTGCTGGTGGGTATGGACGTGATTCATGGCTACGAAACCATTTTTCCTATTCCCCTGGGCATGTCGTGCAGTTGGGACCTGGCTGCCATCGAGCAGGCTGCACGCATCGCAGCCAAGGAAGCCACAGCCGATGGCATCTGCTGGACCTACAGCCCCATGGTGGATATCGCCCTCGATGCCCGCTGGGGCCGTATTGCCGAGGGTAATGGCGAGGACCCGTTCTTAGGCTCACGCATTGCCGAGGCATTGGTACGCGGCTATCAGGGCAACTATGGTCCTGAGAACATGATGGCCTGCGTAAAGCACTACGCCCTGTACGGCGGTGCCGAAGCCGGTCGCGACTACAACACCGTAGATATGAGTCACATACGCATGTACAACCAGTTCTTCCCACCCTACCAGGCAGCCGCCAAGGCAGGGGCTGGCTCGTTCATGACATCGTTTAATATCGTAGATTACACCCCTGCCACAGCCAACCGCTGGCTTATCGACGATGTGCTGCGCAAGCAGTGGCAGTGGGATGGCTTTGTAGTTACCGACTACGGCGCCATCGCCGAGATGATGAAACACGGTCTGGGCAATCTCCCACAGGTATCGGCACTGGCCCTGAAGGCAGGCACCGATATGGATATGTGTGCCGAGGGATTCATCGGTACCTTAGAGCAGTCGCTCAAGGAGGGTAAGGTCACTATGGCCGAGATCGACCAGGCCTGCCGTCGTGTGCTGGAGGCGAAATACAAGTTAGGACTGTTCCAGAATCCCTACCGTTTCCTTGATAAGAAACGCCGCGCCACCGACATCTATACCACCGAACACAAGCAGGCAGCCCGCAATCTGGCAGCCGAGAGTTTTGTGCTGCTTAAGAACCAGGACCAGCTGCTACCACTCAAGAAACAAGGCAAGATAGCCCTTATCGGTCCGATGGCCCACAACCGTGCCAACATGGCTGGCACCTGGGCACCTACAGCCGACAACAGCAAGTACATCACCCTGAAAGAGGCTATGGAGCAGGCGCTGGCAGGTAAGGCCACCGTGAGCTATGCCCAGGGCTGCAACTTTACCAGCGACTCTACGCTGCAGAAGGATGGTGGTTTTTATCGCGCCACCCCGTTCAAGGATAGCGAACTGTTGAAGCGCGAGGCACTGGCCATAGCCAAGGATGCCGACGTGATTGTGTGCGCTATGGGCGAGAGTGCCGAGATGAGTGGCGAGAGCAGCAGCCGCGCCACACTCGAGATGTTTGATGTGCAGCGCGAACTGCTCCAGGCCCTGCTGCAACTGGACAAGCCCGTAGTGGTACTCAACTTTGCAGGCCGCCCCACCGTGCTCAGCTGGGAGCAGGCCCATGTGCCCGCCATCCTGCAGGTATGGTTTGGTGGCAGCGAGGCAGGCGATGCCATCTGCGACGTACTGTTTGGTGATAAGGTGCCCAGCGGCAAGCTCACCACCTCTATGCCTCAGGTCACAGGTCAGGAGCCACTCTACTACAACTATCTACCCACCGGTCGCCCTGTAGGCGAGGATCGCAAGGAGTTCCAGAAGTTCGGCAGCAACTACTTCGATGTACGTAACGACCCACTCTACCCCTTCGGCTACGGTCTGAGCTATACCACCTTTGCTTATAGCGATGTAACGCTTAACGGCCGCACAGCACAGGTAACGGTTACCAATACCGGCAACTACGATGCCGACGAGATTGTGCAGCTGTACATCCACGATGTGGTGGCCAGCATCACCCGCCCCGTAAAAGAGCTGAAGGGCTTTGAGCGCATTCACCTGAAGAAGGGCGAAAGCAAGGTAGTGAAGTTCGAGATTACCGACGACCTGCTGAAATTCTACAACAGCCAGTTGGAATATGTGCTGGAACCAGGCGACTTTGAGATTATGATTGGTCCCGACAGCAGTCTGAAACATCTGAAGAAAGCCGTACTTACCATACAATAAAAAGAGAAGCGCGACACCTTTTTGCAGGTGCCGCGCTTATTCTTTAAGTGTACCATATAGATGGCATTTGTTTCGGTGTACTGGTCTCGACTAACTTATCGTCGATCTGTAATTCTTCGTTTTTTGTTTCGTTCTTAGTTGTCATAAGCATTCCTTTTTGGTGATTTTTAGTTGGTACAAATATAGGCAATTTTCCCGTTCATTGCTCTTCCAACCGCATTAATTTAGTACTTATTAACTATAAGAACGCTGTTTGTAGTATTTACATTCAGATTTTATTCAGCAAGCCTCCTTACGAATCCAACCAGCGCTTCACGCTGGCTACTTTGTTTTTCATAAGAACCATCGGGTTAAAATATAACAAATTCGGTAAAATTCCTTAATAAGCTCGTATATACAGGTAGATTTTTCGTATTTTTGCCGAAAAATTTAAAATTTGTAAATATGAAAACCAATTTTTTAGTATTATCAGCAGGTCTGTGTTTAGCATCTATTCTATCCTCATGCACAAAGGATACAATCCCCACTTACGAAGAAGCACAAAAAGCGGCATACACCAATAGTTTTGTGACCAAGTATGGCCAGATTAGTCCCACACAGTCGTGGGATTTCACTACAGGCGAGCCAAACCTCGCTAAAACCCGTGGTGTATCTACTATCAACGTAGAAGTTTTGGAAAAAGGAGTCGACTGGGGGGATGTGTCGAAACTGAAGCTCAAGCACTTTACGTTTAGCAATGCGGTATGGAACTATGATATTATTCAAAGTGGCATCCAAAAGAATGCAGACTTATTCTACGCTATCAATAGTGAGCTACCCGAGAAGAAAATTTGGGTGGGCAACGAAGTTGCATTAGTTTCACCATCCAGCTCGTTCTATATCTTCCCCTTGCTCAGTGGTGGTCTTAATCGCTACGACCTGAAGGTGAAAGTGGGCAACGAAGATCCTGTTATTATTTTCAGTAAGGACTACAACTTTTTCCAGACCATTAACGGCATGACCACACCTGATGGTAAGACCGTTAATATGCGTGGTGTAAAGATTGAGGCTCCCGTGGGCACACCAATCGAGATTTATCTGGATAATGTGAGAAACGAGAATAACAAACAACTGCCAACCGTTGGTACCACCAATGGTCACGCCGTATATATTGATGTGCCCGACAACGTAGAACTGGAGCTCGACGATATCGAACTGGCCGACAATCATATTGCAAAGTACATTGGTATCGAGGATGCCATTGCTGGCACAGACAACGATTACAACGACCTGGTGCTGGCTGTTGTGGGTAATCCCGATGTGCCTCAGGAGAAAGTCATCACCGAGAACCAGTATCAGGTGACTACTTGCCGCGCCAAGCGTTATATGATTGAAGACCTGGGTGCCATCGGCGACTTCGACTTTAACGATGTGGTAGTAGATGTAGAGGAATACACCGTCTATACGCATAAGGTAACATCCGAGAATGGTGTTAAGACCAGCGACGAGGTTATCAGCACTACCACCGCTCCCACCAAGGCATTCATCCGTGCTCTGGGCGGCACCATCGACTTTGAGTTAACCATCGGTAGCACCAAGTGGGTAAAGAGTGAGTCGGATTACGACACCGCTACGATGTACAACACGCAGGGCAACATCGACTACTCGAAAGCCCTGGCTGAGTTCGAAGTGAGCGGTTATAACTACGACAATAACAACATCACCTTCCGAGCCAACGGCAAAGACGGCCGAATGTACACCGTCTCGTTCCCCAAGACCGGCGAGGCCCCAATGATGATTGCCGTAGATCCATCCACCAACTGGATGACCGAGCGCACCAGCATCCCCAGCTCATGGTTCACCAAGGGAGTGTAAACACAAAGCGGGCACCTGCGGTGTAGGTGGTGTCGAGAACCACATCACCTCCCAAGCGGCGTGCCAAACTGCGAGCCACTGTGAGTCCGATGCCTGTACCATCGTAGTATTCATTAAGCTGCACGAACTCATCGAAAATGCGCTCGGCCTCGGCAGCAGGTATGCCGATACCCGTATCTTCGACGATGAACTGTATGCCGCCGTCAACTACACTAAGTTTCAAAACTACACGTTGTTTCTCAAAATGAAATACAAACATTTTATCCAATAATTCTTGGAAAAAGATGCCAACGAAAAAAGGGAGCAACACCGCTGATGGATGTTGCTCCCAATAGTTTAAGATGCCACGTAATCACTTTATGAAACCTCGATAGCTTTCGTAACTTTCTCCTTAGGTTCGGTCTTTGGCATCGTAATCGTTAGGATGCCGTCCTCAACCTTAGCAGAAATCTTCTCCTTTACCACATCATCTGGCAGCGTGTAGTTCTGCTCGTAGTTCGAGTAGCTGAACTCGCGGCGCAGATAGTGATGGTGCTTGTCCTCATGTTTGTGTTCAGCCTTGTTTTCAATGGCGATGGTGAGGTTGCCCTCGTCGTTGATGGCTACACGGCAATATTCTTTCTTTATGCCTGGAGCTGCAAGTTCCATGGTGTAGGCCTTCTCACTCTCCTTGACATTGACTGCGGGTGCTGTACTGTTGGCACGAGGCATAAAATCAGTGTTCAGGAAATCGTCAAATACTGTTGGGAACCAACTGTTTTTAAACATTACTGGTAACATAATCAATACCTCCTAATTATACTTTTAGTTCAACAATGTTATGAGCACCTTTGCTTTTTAGCTCCAGCGCTCACATACCAAAGTGCAATATACGTGCCCAGTGCCAATTTGTCGTATATATGTGGACAGGATGGCATTGTTTTTAAACCATGATAAACATTACTGCCAATTCTTTAAACTCGTTTAAACATTGATTTATGAATGGGCAAAAAAAGTGTTTTGATTTTCTGCGAAATGTAGCGGAAAAACATTTTGTAGCCGGGGCAGAGATAGTTGCGGCGTTCGGGACCGTTAAGGGTGATGCGCTCTACCAGGCGATCCTTGGGGCAGCCACCGAAACAGAGATGGGCTACATCGCAATGCAGACAGGCGGAGGGCAGGCTGTCGAGCTTATACTCGCCAAACTTGCGGTTGGTTTGCATCATATCGTGGAGCGAACCCTGCAGGATATTGCCAATGCGATACTCGGGAAACACATAGCGGTCGCAACGGTACAGGTCGCCATTCTTCTCAATCACACCACAATGGCCGCAAACGGATTCGTGAACACACAAACCGGCTGGGCGGTGGGTAAGGTTGCCAATGGCAGCCTCGATAACCTGCACATACTTGCGACCTACATCACGGCGGCTCCACTCATCGAAAACGGTACAGAGGAACTTGCCGTAGGCTTCGGGCTGCACAGAGAAGGGGGCCAGGTTGCGAGGCTGATGGCTATAGATGCCTGGGGGCAAAGCCACATTCTTATGGCTATCATTAAGCGGCAGGCTCTCGACAACTGGCAAAAACTGCATGTAGTTGCTAAAGCTTCGTAAAAACTGATACACCTCGGCAGCATGTGTGGCGTTGGCGGCATTTACGGTGGTAAGGGTATTGAAGTCGACACCGTGTTTTAGCAGCAGGTCGAGACCATGCATGGTGCGACTATAGGTGCCCTCGCCCCGTGCATCCTTGCGATAGATGTTGTGCAGATGTTCGGGACCATCGATGCTGATGCCGATACGGAACTGATGATTGCGGAAGAACTGGCACCACTCGTCGGTGAGCAGTGTGCCGTTGGTTTGCAGGGTGTTAAGTATTTGGCGGCCCTCGCCGTATTTCTGTTGCAGCGCCATGGCCCGCTCAAAAAAGGGAATACCGCACATAGTGGGCTCGCCACCATGCCAGGCAAACTCTATCTCGGCATAACGTCCGTGGATATCAATCACCTGACGGATGTAGTTCTCGAGCACCTCATCCGTCATAAGCGAAGGGCCAGCGGCATGGCCACCACCCTTCGCTAAATAATAACAGTACTGGCATCGCAGGTTGCAAGCCGCACCAATGGGCTTTACCTCGATGGCATAGTGTCGCAAGTCGTCACTACTGGTCATACTTATTCTTATCGTACATATCTACACCACCCTTATAGCCTTTCTTGGTTTCGCTACCATCGTCGGTACCAATCTCGCGCTGTATCAGGGCGTTCAGTTTCTGGTTCATCAGCTCTACCAGTTGCTGGTTGGCGTTATTATCCTTAGGCCATGCCAGGTTCTCGGTCTCGTCGGTACCGCACATCAGCAGCTCTACATCGTTGTCGGCCCACAAGGCTTCGTAATCGGCTGGTGTGTTGAACTTAACTGGTGCAAAGTAACGGGCAAACTTATAATCGGGGGTGATGATGCCACGTACAAAACCGCGCTTGTTCATATCGGCACGATAGGCAGGCTTCAGGCTGGGATTCATCACGTAGTCGCCATCAATCATGGATATCATCTCGAAACAGAACAGGGCACCCTCGCTGTTACGGATGTCGGTAGCGGGATTCTTCACAGCAGGCATAAGCGAGTGGCCGTGGAGCTCCTGAGTGATAGCACTAAACTGCTGCACGTTGCCAGCTGTAGCAATATCAACAAATGTGGGTGCCAGGTCGAGATGCGAGGTAAGGTTATAACAATGGCGACCGCCCTTCATCTCGGGGTGATAGATAATCAGGGGCACGTGGATGTTGTTCTCGTAGATATTACCACCCTTACCCTTCAAGCCGTGTTCGCCTTGCATCTCACCATGATCGCTGGTGTAGATAACGATGGAATTATTAAGCAGTCCGGCTTTTTCGAGATACTTGAGCAGCACCAGCATGTGGTTGTCCTCGTCCTGAATGGTGTTAAAGTAATAGTCGCGGAAGGTGTGCCATCCTGTGGTGTCGGTTGGCGATGGACCTACCCAGTCCTGCCACTGCTTGTTGTACTCCTTATGTGCAGCAGGGCGACCAGGTTTGTCGAACGACTCGTTCCACGATGCAGGAACAGGCACATTGTAGCTCTTTTTATAAACAGGATCGTCGGGTGCAGGTGTAGCCTCGCCAGCGATGTACGTGCCCGGTGTTTCGTTAAAGTACATGATATCATGTGGGTTCAGGAAGTTTACAGCCAGGAAGAAACTCTGGCCGTCGTTGTTCAGCTGCTTACCTTTGTTTTTCAGCCAGTCGATGGCATGGTCGGCAATGGTGCCATCCTCTTTATAGCCCTCCCAAACCGAACCGTACATATCACCTTCGGTCCAGTCGCTAAAGCCGTACTCCTCAAGCGACTCGGTATCTTCAGAAATGTGCCACTTACCCTTAAAGGCGGTATAGTAGCCGGCATCGCGCAACATATCGCCTACGGTAGGCAGGTCGCGCGACATATCGTTTACAAAGGCATAGTTGGTGTTATCCAGCATACAGGTTTCGGTGATGTGGCGGCCGGTGTAGATAACCGAGCGGCTTGATGTGGAAACATTGGCACAGGCGTAATGCTTCTCGAACGTGGTTCCCAGCTTGCGCAGGCGTTCGCGAGCGGCATAGTCGCTACCAGCAGGATACTGCTCCATATAGGCTTCCTGGTCGGTAGTGATAAAGATGATGTTGTACTTGCCGTCGGCATTAGGCGTAGGCGTGATTTTGTTTGCAGGGTTGTCGGTCGCATCCAAACAACCAACCAGCAGTGCACTTGTAGGTAGCAGCACCAGCGTTTTCTGAATGTTTTGCTTGTTCATTATCTATCGTTTTTAGAGGTTAAATCATGGCGATCTTTAGGATTGAAAAAACTGTTTACCTTATATAAAAGGTAAAATACGATAACGGCGGTAACACCGAAAAGTACGTAAAGCAGAATCTCTAAAGCCATCATAGGTGTAATAATTAATATTAGCGGATGCAAATATACACCCGCAGGCAGCAAACCACCTTTCCCCTCATCAAAAATATGCTGAGAGGAAAGCAGAAATACGCTAAAAGGAAAGAAATACGCTGAAAGGAAAGCCCCCTACCCTTGCTGGCGATAGGCCGAAGGCGACTGTTTTCCTAACTGTTTGAAGGCTTTGGTCATCGAGGCCGGCGAAGAGAAACCACACTCTTCGGCTATCACCAGTAGGCGCTCATCGGGCTTGGCAGTAATCAAACTGATGGCATGCCGCACACGATGCTGGCAAATCATATCGTAGAACGACTGGTAACCGCTGCGGCGTATCACCTCCGACAGATAGGTGGCATTGGTGCCCAGGCGTGCCGTCAGCAAGTCGCTGGTGATGTGCTGCTCGGTAAAGATACGCTCCTTGGTGAGCAGGTCGTCCAACTTACGGCTCAACTGCATAAAGCGCTCATCGGTTAAACGGAACGTGCCTGCCACAGGTGCTGGTTCAGCCATATCATCGGCTGCAGCCTTAACGATTTCATCGGTACGGTCGGCATAGGGCTGTCGCCAAGGGTTAAGCGTAAAGATGCAGAACCAGATGTTCATACCCGTAAAAAACACGTCGCGCACCGCTTTCACGATGGCATTATCAGCATAGAAGTTGATAGCCATCAGCACACAGATAAATGTGGGCAACCACTGGACGTACTGGGCAAAACGCACGGGGAAATCATCGCTATCGGCATAGGTGTCCTCGTTGGCACGGCGCACGGCCTGTCCTATCTTGAGTGCCATGTGCACCGACAGGGCGAAATAGGCAGCAAACACCACGCTGACAGCCACAAACGCCAAAGGACGATAACCATCGGGCAGCTTCACCATGCCCAGGGCCTGTAGCAACAGGGGGGCCAGCACAAGGGCTGCCGGCATAAACAGCCAGTACCATTTGTGATCCAGCACGCTGGCACGGGCCGCATTTCGCGCCGCAAAGAAATAGCCGTGGCACATCACCAGCATCTGCAGCGAGAAGAACAGCACGGCAAAGGCATTTACATACAGCAGGGCATCGGCATCGCCCACCTGCAACAGGTAGGGCAGCTCCATAATCTGCATCAGGTACAGCACTCCTACCGACCGCTGGGCAGGAAACAGCTCGTGGAAATGCGCGTTGTAGGCTTTGGGGCGATAGTACCACTTAAGAATCCATCCGTACAGGTTGGTGAGGATAAACGCCAGGTTGACTGCAAACAGTAGTAAATATTGAGTTGTAGGCATAAGGTTATGAGTTTTGTTTGTTATTGTACGATTTTAAACTTTTCCTTTATTAATAATGTATATACCTGCCGTGGTGAGGGTGGCGGCCAGGATGTACTTAGGCAGGAAGGGCTCGCCCAGACAGAGGCACGAGGTAACGGCACCTACCACAGGGATGAGCGAATTCCAGATGGCTATCTTACCAACGGGATTGCAGGTAAGCAGCTTGTTGTAGAGGGCAAAGCCGATGGTTGAGATGCCGATGAGCATGAGCAGATAGAACAGTCCGAGCAGGGTTACATGGGGCAGCGTGCCACCCAGCAGCAAGCCGGGGATGATGAGCAGGGCACCACCGATGCCCAGACTGTAGCCGGTTCCCACAAACACATCCACGCGCTGGTTGACACCTCGTGTCATCAGTCCTGCAAAGGCACCGCACAGGGCATTGAGTATAATCATACCATCGCCCAGCAGGGTGAACTGGCCACTACCCTCGCCCCCCAGGTTGAGCGACAGGATACCACCAAAGCCGATGGTGCAACCCAGGATTTTACGGGTGGTAAGTTTATCGCTCTTAAAGAACATACAGGCCAGCAGCACCAGCGTAAACACGCTGAGCGAATTAAGGATGGCAGCACGACTGCCCTGACTATGCGACAGGCCGATATAGAAGGCGGCGTAATGCAGCGTAGTATTAAGTAAGGTGAAACCCAACAGAAACAAAGCACTACCGATGAGGTTTGGTTTGGCGGCCTCCTTGAACTGGAACGAGCGATGGGTGAAACGGGCTATCGAAAGGATGATGAGTCCCGAGATACAGAAGCGGATGCCGGCAAACAGCATCTTACTGCCCGTCATGTCGGCAGTAATCTCGAACTCGGCAAAGCCCAGTTTGATAAACGGGTAAGCCCATCCCCACAGAAACGCAGCGGTAAAGGCCATGAGGGCTGCCCAAACAGGACGCTGGAAGATACTTTGTTGTGTCATATAGGATGCAAAGATAAATGTTTTGGCACGAATTTCACGAATTAACACGAAAAAATTAATAAATTCGCGCAAATTCGTGTAATTCGTGCCTAATTTTTTGTATTTTTGTCGCGAAATTAGAATGATTGCAATGAACAAACAGGATACAGCAACAAGCACAAAGCGTGATGTGGCTCTGGTACTATCGAGTGGTGGTGCCCGCGGACTGGCACATATCGGTGCCATCGAGGAACTGCTTAACGAGGGCTATCATATCACCTCGATAGCAGGCTGCTCGATGGGTGCGCTGATAGGCGGTGTGTATGCGGCAGGCAAGCTGGAGGACTTCAGAGAGTGGATGAAAACCATCGACCGCAAAAAAATGCTCGAGCTGACCGATTTCTCGTTCAGTCTGAACCACCTGGTAAAAGGCAGCCGTATTATCGAGGCCATCATGGAGTTTGTGCCCGATGTGCCTATTGAGGAACTGCCCATACCCTACTGCGCCGTGGCTACCGACTGGATTTCGGGTAAGGAAGTGGTGTTTCGCAAAGGCAGTTTGTTCGAAGCCATCCGCGCATCCATCTCGCTACCCACCTTTTACGAGCCTGTGCGCCGCGACGGCATGATACTGATAGATGGTGGTGTTACCAACCCCATACCCCTTAACCGTGTGGAACGCCACGAGGGCGACCTGCTGGTAGGCATCGACGTGAGCGGTCACGACTACAAAGTGCAGTGGGAGATACAGCAGGAAATAACCGAGAAGCGCAAACGCAGCACCTCGTTATCGCAGCAGATACTGAACCGCCTGCTGCCCGATCACCTCGACTTTAACTATTACACCATGCTGTCGCGTGTAAGCTCGCTGATGATACGTCAGAACTCGCTGCTGATGGCCAAGTTGACCAAGCCCGATGTGCTGGTGGATATACAGATGGCCCGTTACGGCGGGTTCGACTACGACAAATCGGAAAAGCTGATAGCCATAGGCCGACAAAAAACACGCCAAACTTTGCTTTCGGTTTAAACCTTTTGTCGCACGCTACGTCAATAAATAAACCTGAATAAAATAGGAACCATTAGTTATTATCAACAAAACCAATAATTATGAGAAAACTATTCATGTCTCTCCTGCTCTTAGTAGCAGTGTCTGCAGGTGCTGCAGAAAACCCAGTTCTAACAATCGAAGGTGGCAAGGTGCAAGGCATCCTGGCCGACGATCATCCCGAAGTTTTTGTGTATCGTGGCATTCCTTATGCTGCACCTCCTATCAAGGAGAACCGTTGGAAAGCACCACAGCCCATCGTTCCCTGGAAGGGTGTGAAGGTATGTGATACCTTCGGTCGCCCCAGCTATCAGGCCATCCAATATACCGGTGGCTACTACACCGAGTGGGGTTATGGTAAGGAGGCAGCCTTTAGCGAGGACTGCCTGTACCTGAACGTATGGACCAAGGCCCCTGGTGATGTGAACAAGAAGCTGCCCGTAGCCCTGTGGATTCACGGTGGTGGCTATCGCGAGGGTTTCGGTTCGGAACCTGAGTTCGACGGACAGGAATGGGGTGCCAAGGATGTAGTGCTGGTATCTATCAACTACCGCCTGGGTGTATTCGGATTCCTCACCCACCCTGCACTGGCAGCCGAGAGCCCCAACCACGTATCGGGTAACTATGGTATCCTTGACCAGATTGAGGCCCTGAAATGGATTAAGAAGAATATCGCCCAGTTTGGTGGCGACCCCAATAACGTCACCATCTTCGGACAGAGCGCCGGTGGTGGTAGCGTACGTACACTGTGCGAGAGTCCCCTGGCCCGCGGCTTGTTCCACAAGGCTGTGATTATGAGTGCCCAGGGACTGAGCATTCCCGATGCCAACGGTAACATGATGGGTGGCCGCTACAGTGGCGGTACCGTACAGGAGGCCGAGGCTAACGCTAAGAAGGTGTTCGACTGGGCCGGACTGACCGACCTGAAGAAGATGCGCGCCGCCAGCACCGAGACTATCTTTGCCCTGCCTACCCTGTACTATCAGGTAAACAACGACGGACAGCAGCAGGCTGGCGGTTTCCCATTTATGCGCGGACTGCCATTCATGCCTATGATCGACGGCTACGTAAGCGAGAAGAGCTTTGACGATGCCACCCGCCAGGGCACACTGGCCGACGTACCTTATATGATTGGCTTTACACTGGATGATATGGGTAACATGGCACCAAACATTGCCGAGTTCTGTAAGGTTCGCGAGCAGAAGGGCGGTAAGGCTTGGGCCTACCAGTTTGCACGTCCATTGCCCGATGATGGCAGTCATCCCGAAGTAACCCAGCGCCTGAAGGGTGCTTTCCACTCAAGCGACCTGTGGTTTGTATTCAAGAGCTTGAAGCATTGCTGGCGCCCCTGGACTAAGGGCGACTGGGATCTGAGTGAGAAGATGCTTACCGCTTGGACCAACTTTGTAAAGTACAGCGATCCTAACGGTCCTAAGGGTGGTGCCTGGACTCCTTGCACCGCCAAGAGCACCAAGTTTATGGTATTCAAGCTTGACGAGAAGGATGCCGAGGCTTCGTTCTTAGGCCAGCCCGAGAAGTCGAAGCTGCCCGCATTCAGCTTCGGTCCTATGCCTGCACGACCATCTGCAACTGCTAAATAAAGTATTAAGTATTAACAAACAGAGAGTCCGTCTGCATCCGTAGGCGGACTTTTTGTATCTATCGTTGACCTGAATCAATAAACTGATTTGTATCAATAAAAACGCTGTGTTCGCACACAATTAGATAAAAATGCTTGTTTAATTCAAAAAGTCGCCGTACCTTTGCACCGTCAAAAAGAAACAAAGGGTAACAAAAATGTTTAAAGTAGGCCGACCGTGAAAGGCCGACTGAGTAAAATTAAGAAAGGGTAAAAAGATGAAAAAGATGATTTTGACATTAGTTGCAATGCTGAGTATGACAACCGCATTTGCCGAGGGTGAGAACACTAACGCTGTAGCAAACGTAGAGGCTTACAAGATGGATATCAATATCAATAAGCTGGCTGATGCTCTGAACCTGGGCGACGATCAGAAGGAAGCTGTTGAGAACATTCACCACGTGTTCAGCACCGAGATGACTTATGCTGCACAGTATGGCAATGCTGATCGCGATGCAATGGTTAAGAACGCTATCAACACCGACGTTAAGCGTATGAGCCGCGTTCTGAATGCTGAGCAGATGAAGAAGTACCTCATGTTGTTGAACATCACTATCTACAACCGCGGTCTGAACAAGTAAAAAGAGAGATTTATATAATTCTAATCCATGGGATAGTAGGACATCCATCCGGTAACGGAGGGTGTCCTTTTTTGATGTTCTGAAAGTTACGGCATCTGTAGCGGACCGTTACCATGCCCGATACGGATAGCTGCCGACTTGCGGATAGCCTCGGTAATAAACTGCTTGGCTTTACCCACCGCCTCGGGTAGCGGGTGACCTAAGGCTAAGTTGGATGCAATGGCCGACGAGAGCGTGCAGCCTGTGCCGTGCAGATTGCTGGTAGCAATACGCTCGGTGGCAAACGTGCTTAGGCTGCCATCAGGTTCGAACAGCAAATCTATCATCTGCGGCTTATCGGCATGCCCACCCTTGAGCAGGAAAGCGCAACCGAAATGCCGCGCCAGGGTTTCGCCAGCCACCTGTACAAACGACGAGGAGATGGGCTTTTCGATGAGTTGCAGCAGGCGGTTAGTTTCGGGCAGGTTGGGAGTGATGAGTGTGCAGAGGGGGAACAGCTTGCTGACCACTAACTGTACAGCCTCGGGGGCCATCAGCGGATAACCGCTGGTGGATACCATCACGGGATCGTAAACCACCGACACGGGGTGCTGCGCCAGATAGGTGTGCAGTTCGTCGGCTACCACCTGAGCCACCTCGGCATCAGGAAGCATACCAATCTTGATGGCCTTAGGCTCCAGATCGGAAAGTACAGCACGCAGCTGCTGGCCTACCACTTCGGGTGGCACAGGCATGGCGCTCTGTACGCCTAACGTGTTTTGTGCGGTGACAGATGTAATCACCGTAGCCCCATAACAGCCATGGGCCGTGATGGTTTTAAGATCCTGCTGAATGCCGGCACCTGCCGATGGGTCGCTACCGGCTATTGATAATACTACCTCCATGCGTCGCCGAGGATCATGGCTCCTCCAAAGCCCATTTCTTTAACTTCAGTTATTTTATCGAATGTAATGCCACCCAGCGCCATCACCCGTTCGTCAATCAGTCCTACCTCGTGGGCTGCAGCGATGACGTCGGGGGTAAAAGTAGAGTAATAGCCGCGCTTTGAGATACTGTCGAAGATAGGACTCAGACTCATGTAGGCATAAGGCTTTCGGCGGCACTCCGACAGCTCGCTCAGGGTGTGGCACGAGATGCTTACTGCCCCACTCCACCCTGCTGGCGGCTCGGGGTTACGACTGTTAAGATGCACCCCTCGCAAGCCATACTTGATGGCCAGCGAGTGATGATCGTGTAACACCAGACGCGAGTAGAGCTCTGTGGGAATGGAAAATAATAGCTGCTCTACCTCGCTCTGGCTGGCTCTAGGTTTACGTATATGTACCAGATTGGCCCTGCCGCTTTGCAGCAGCTGGGCAATCTTAGCGGCTTCGCCCTCGAAGAAATCAGGGCGTGTAATAACGATAATCATACACACTTTTTACACATGTCGAACGAGGCATCCCAATCCTTCCAAACGGGCTCGCGGCCCAGTTCCTTCAATCGGGTGTTAATCACCTTAGCCGTACGCTCATCGCTAACCGTAAACTGCTCCAAAGCCTGTGGATAGGTGTGGTAGCCACCAGGGTTCACATGGCTCTCGGCCGACATGGTGGTTACACCTAAGGTACACATGTTGTCGCGGATGTAAGCGGGTTCGCGGGTGCTGTACGAGATGTCGACATCGTGGTCGAAGATACGCATGGCAAACGTGGCTTGTGCCAGTTCGCGATCAGTCATAAAACAGTTGGGCTGGAATCCCTCGTTCTGGGCCGGGCGCATACGGGGGAAGTTGATCGAGTACTTTGTGCGCCAGTAGTGCTTTTGCAGATAGCGCAGGTGGTGCGCCATCATCGTCACATCGGTGCGCCACTCTTTCTCCAGACCGATAAGCACACCCATACCGATAGAGTGTACGCCAGCCTGCCCCATACGGTCGAATCCGTCGCAGCGCCACTCAAAACGGCTCTTCATGCCGCGTGGGTGGTACAGCTGGTAGTGCTCGCGGTTGTAGGTTTCCTGAAAGCAGATCACACCGTTCAGTCCGTGGTGGGTCAGCTCGCGGTATTCCTCCATCTTCAGCGGCATCACCTCGATCTTGATGTTCGAGAAGTAGCGCTTGGCAATATCGATGGCCTTAGCCAGATAAGGCACTCCCGCCTTGGCTGGATTCTCGCCTGTTACCAGCAGGATGTTCTCGAAAGGTGCCAACTTCTTTATTGCCTTATACTCGTCCTCAATCTGTTCGGGTGTCAGGATGGTGCGTGCCATAGGGTTTTCGCGATGAAAGCCGCAGTACACACACGAGTTGGAACACGAGTTGGTGATATACAGCGGGATAAACATCGACATGGTGCGCCCGAAACGCTCCTCGGTGTATTTACGCGAGAGTCGGGCCATCTGCTCTAAGTAAGGTTCGGCTGCAGGCGATAGCAGGGCCATAAAGTCGTTCACATCGCAGCGACTCTTGCCTAAGGCGCGGCGCACATCGGCATCGTTCATGCTGGCTATGCGCTCGGTGGTTTCCTGCCAACTAATGTTTTTAAGTTCGTCACTAAACATCTTTTCGTTTATTTTGATTTACAGGGTTTGAAAGCATACTCCTTCAACTGGTGTATCGAAGGATGAGTGCCACAGAGTTCGCAGTTTTCACGCTTGCCAAAGTCGAAGCGCTGCCACTGCATACTGAGGGCATCGAAGGTAAGCATACTGTTGGTGAGCAACCGGCCCACCCCAGCTAAGTATTTCAAGCACTCGGTGGCCTGCACGGTACCTAACATGCCGGCTATCGAGCCTAACACGCCCACCATGGCGCAGGTCTCCACATCCTGCTTGGCAGGGGGCTCAGGGAACAAGCAACGGTAACAGGCCGAGCCTGGCACATGGGTCATCAGCTGTCCGCTATACTTGCTGATGCCACCCATCGAAAAGGCCTTGTTAAGCATCACGCAGGCATCGTTTACCAGATACTTGGGCGCAAAGTTGTCGGTACCGTCGATCACAAAATCGTAGGGCTTAATCAGCTCCATGGCGTTGGCCTCGCTCAGATAGTATTCGTAGGTCTCCACATGCACATCGGGGTTGATGGCCAGCATGCGCTCCTTGGCCACATCCACCTTGGGGCGCCCCACATCGGGCGTGCTGTGCAGCACCTGGCGCTGCAGGTTGGTGATACTCACAGTATCGCCATCCACCACACCGATGGTGCCCACACCAGCTGCCGCCAGGTACAGGGCTACAGGCGAGCCTAAGCCCCCTGCCCCCACCAGCAGCACCTTGGCCTGCAGCAACTTGCTTTGTGCCTCAGGTCCGAAACCTTCCAGTATCAGGTGGCGGTTATAACGCCTACGTTGTTCACTCGTTAGTTCCATTAAAGTTTAATGTTTAATCTTTAATGTTTAATGTTTAATCTTCCTCAGGTCATGCGTGAGCTTGGCAGCGCAGAAGTTTGGTCCGCACATGGTGCAGTACTCGCCATCGGTATGTCCTGCCTCGGTGAAATACTGCAGCGCCAGTTCGGGATCCAACGACAGGTGGAACTGATCGCGCCAACGGAACTCGAAACGGGCTTTCGACAGGGCGTTATCGCGGATGGTGGCACCGGGGTGTCCCTTTGCAAGATCGGCAGCATGGGCAGCTATCTTATAGGCAATGATACCTGCGCGCACATCGTCCTTATTTGGCAGGGCCAGATGCTCCTTGGGGGTTACGTAGCAGAGCATGGCAGTTCCCAGCCAGGCTATCTGCGCACCACCGATGGCACTGGTAATATGATCGTAGCCAGGAGCGATATCGGTAACAATAGGTCCGAGGGTATAGAATGGTGCCTCGTGGCACTTCTCCAACTGGCGCTCCATGTTCTCCTTGATTTTATGCATGGGCACATGACCGGGACCCTCGATAAAGGCCTGCACATTCTTCTCCCAGGCACGTACCACCAGCTCGCCCATGGTGTCGAGCTCGGCAAACTGGGCGGCATCGTTGGCATCGGCTGTACAGCCAGGGCGCAAACCATCGCCCAGCGACAGGGCTACATCGTACTTAGCCACAATATCACAGATATCATCAAAGTGCTCATACAAAAAGCTCTCCTTATCATGCAGCAGGCACCACTTGCTCATAATGCTACCGCCACGACTCACGATACCGCACAATCTGCTATCGGCCAGGTGCACGTTGTGACGACGGATGCCGGCATGGATGGTAAAGTAATCCACACCCTGCTCGCACTGTTCGATGAGTGTGTCGCGATACACCTCCCACGAGAGGTCTTCCACCTTGCCATCCACCTTTTCCAAAGCCTGATAGATGGGCACGGTGCCTACGGGTACAGGACAGTTACGCAGAATCCACTCGCGGGTTTCGTGAATGTTGTTACCCGTTGAGAGGTCCATCAACGTATCGCCACCCCACTTGCACGACCATACGGCCTTGTCTACCTCTTCGTCGATGCTGGATGTAGTGGCCGAGTTACCGATATTGGTATTGATTTTCACCGCAAAGTTGCGTCCGATAATCATCGGCTCGCTCTCGGGGTGATGGATGTTAGCGGGGATAACGGCACGTCCGCGTGCCACCTCCTGGCGTACGTATTCGGGAGTGATATGACTCTCGATACCCAATGCCTGGCAGTTCATGTTTTCGCGAATGGCCACATACTCCATCTCGGGAGTGATGATGCCTGCCTTAGCACACGCCATCTGGGTGATGCCCTGACCTTTCTTAGCACGATCGGCAATCCACTGCTGGCGCATGGGGGGCAGTCCCTTCTTCAAGTCAACCGTATAGTTGGGGTCGGTATAAGGACCGCTGGTATCGTAGATATACACTGGTTCGTTCTTCTCTACGTGGGTTTTGCCGTCGGCATCCTTCGTCACCGTTGGTGTCAGGTTCACCTTGGTCATACCCACCTTTACATCAGGATACAAATTTCCTTGCATATAGGCCTTCTCTCTCTGAGCATAGGCCTTGTGATCGTTTATCATTAAAAATTAAAAATTAAACATTAAACATTAAACATTTAAAAACGCCGTGAGTGGGCTCGAAGCTTCGGCGCAATCGGCGATGGCTCCTAAGCCTGCCTCGAAGGCCTGGCGACCGGCGATGACAGCCTGACGGAAGGCATCAGCCATCGCTACAGGATCGCCTGCAACGGCAATGGCGGTATTCACCAGCACACAGTCGGCACCCATCTCCATCGCCTCGGCAGCATGACTGGGGGCACCGATACCGGCATCAACCACTACAGGCACCGTGGCCTGGTCGATGATAATCTGCAGAAAATCCTTCATTCTCAAACCCTTGTTGGTACCGATGGGGGCTGCCAGCGGCATCACAGTAGCTGCACCAGCCTCTTCCAGATGCTTACACAGCGTAGGGTCGGCCTGGCAGTATGGCAGCACCACAAAACCAAGTTTTACCAACTGCTCGGTGGCCTTCAGCGTCTCAACCGAGTCGGGCAACAGGTAGCGTGGGTCGGGGTGTATCTCCAACTTCAACCAGTTGGTGCCAAAGGCCTCGCGGGCCATCTGGGCAGCAAACACCGCCTCTTCAGCATTACGCACACCCGATGTATTGGGCAGCAACTGGATTTTGGGGTTCTGGGTGATGTGTGTCAGCAAATCGTCGTTCTTGTCGTCGAGTTCCACACGTTTCATGGCAACGGTAACCATCTCCGATCCCGAAGCCTCGATAGCCTGGGCCATCAGCGCATTGTTGTTAAACTTGCCTGTGCCCAGAAACAAACGAGAGTTAAACTCCCGTCCTGCAATTACTAATTTACTCATGATTAACTATGTTTGTTAAGTGTTTCATTTCGTCAATGGGGTTCGCAGCCCTTAGCACCGTACCACTCAGGGCAATGCCGGTGATGCCGGTTGCCAGTATGGCGGGTATATCGTCCTTGGTAATACCGCCGATAGCCACAACGGGGATGTCGATATGCGCCGCACGCATCTCGATGATAATCCGTCGGTAACCATCCAGTCCTAATACCGGCGACAACTTCTGCTTGGTGGTAGTAAAGCGGAAGGGGCCACAGCCAATGTAGTCGGCACCAGCCGCATAGTGGGCTTTTACATCCCAGATGGTGTTAGCTGTTCCACCTATGATATAATCGGGACCTAACTGGCGGCGTGCCTCGCTAATGGGCATATCGTTCTTACCCAGATGCACACCATCGGCCTGCAACTCCTTTACTAATGCCACGCGATCGTCGATAATAAACGTAGCGCCATACTGCTTACATAGCTTCTGGGCCTCAATCGCAACGGGGCGCACCTCATCGTCGGTAGCGTCCTTCATGCGCAGCTGTATCCATCGGCAACCACCCTGCAAGGCAAGGCGGATGCTGTCCAGATAGCTATACTTATCGGTGTAGTGAGATATAAACTGTAACATAGCCCTTACCCCCCGCATGCAGCTTTGATAATAGTGATAGTGGCGCCCTCTTGCAGGATGGTGTCATCCCAAGTAGTGCGCGGTTTCAACTCATTATCGATAGCTATTGCCACACCTTTGGCGGGCAACTGCAATTGGGCGGCAAGCTCGGATACAGTTTTGGCTTGCGTCTCGTGTTGTTTGTTGTTAATCCTTACTTTCATATTGCATTCCTCCGACGGCATTACCCGTATCAGGTTCTATGGGTATTTTCTCAGCTTTGGCACATGCCTCAGCACCCCGAATATTTAATTTTGCGCTGCAAAAGTAATGTTTTTATTTCTATCTGACAAATAAATCGCAGTTTTTTTTGCTATTTGCTATCAATTTACTACTTTTGCACTACAATGGAAAGAAATAAAGAGATATATAAGGTAACAATGGTTGGTGGCGCCGTGAATGTGGTGCTCCTGCTGTTTAAGTTTGTGGCGGGCATTGCGGGACATAGTGCGGCAATGATTGCCGATGCGGTGCACTCGCTATCCGACTTTGTCACAGATATCATCGTGCTGGTGTTTGTGCGCATCAGCGGCAAACCTACCGACAAATCGCACGAGTACGGGCATGGTAAATACGAAACGCTGGCCACCACACTGATTGGGTTGGCACTACTGATAGTAGCTGTAGGCATTGTGTACAGCGCACTCACCAAGATTATCGCTTGGGCACATGGCGAACCCTTAAAAGCCCCAGGCATGCTGGCGCTATGGGCTGCACTTCTTTCGATTATTCTGAAAGAGGCGGTGTTCCACTACTCGATGGTGCAGGCCCGCAAACTCAAGTCGCAGGCAGTAGAGGCCAACGCCTGGCACCACCGCAGCGATGCCCTGTCGAGTATAGGCACAGCCATCGGCATTGGTGGCGCCATCTTCTTAGGTGAACGATGGACGGTGCTCGATCCCATGGCAGGTATCATCGTGGGCCTATTTATTATTAAGGTGGCGATAGACCTGCTGCGTAATGGCATTGGCGACCTGATGGAGCATTCGCTGCCCGATGAGGTTGAGAGCGAGATTCTGCAGCTGGCAGGATCGATACCTGGCGTTACAGAGCCACACGATCTGCACACGCGCCGAATAGGCAATCATTACGCCATAGAACTGCACATACTGATGGACGACGACATCAGTTTGCGCGAGGCTCACAACAAAAGCGAAGAAGTGGAGAATATCCTACGCGAACACTACGGCAAGGAAACCCACATATCGGTACACGTAGAACCCAAAAGCATCAGAGAACATTAAACTTGTCGGCATCGTCCAGCACAGGGAACTTCTTACGGAAACGCTGCAGCTGTTCCATGTCGAGTTCAACGGTAGCAATACCCTCCTCACCATCGGCACACTGGGCGATGGTGCGGCCATAGGCATCAATCACCACCGAGCCACCAATATACTTACAAGCGGCATCGCTACCCACACGGTTCACGCCTATCACATAGCACTGATTCTCGATGGCACGTGCCTTCAGCAGCGTTTGCCAGGCATCCTGACGCTGTTCGGGCCAGTTGGCTACATAGATGATGGCGTCGTAATCGCCACGCGAACGCGAAAACACCGGGAATCGCAAATCGTAGCACACCTGCAGCAGGAAACGCACACCACCCCACTCTGCTATCACACGGCGATCGCCTGGCACGTAATCCTTGGTTTCGCCGGCAAACGTAAACAGATGGCGCTTATCGTAATACTCGTCCTTGCCATCGGGGCGAACAAAATACAAACGGTTACGCAGCTGTCCAGCGTCATCCTTAGTAGCCACACTTCCTACAACGGCAGCATCATACAGAAACCCCTTGGTCCCCATCCACTGCAAAATATCATAACCCGTATAATCCGAGCCTCCTACACCGCCCTCGGGCATAAAGCCTGTGGCAAAGGTTTCAGGCAGCACAAACATATCAGCATCCGGATGCTGATCTATCAACGTTTCAAGATGCTCCAGATTCTCAGAAAAATCGTTGCTACGTATATCGTGTTGTACAATCGCTATCTTCATAATCTTTATACCTTATTAATATAATGTGGCGGCAAAGATACAAAAAAAACTAAAAAAATGCACCACCTTATAGAAAAATAATGTATATTTGCGCCACAAATCAACTATTCAAAACAGTTTATGAATCATTTAAAACAAACCTTTATCTGTGCTTTTACAGCTACGATGCTCTGTGCGCCCATGCAGGCCCAGACATCAAAGGCCGAACTGTTGGCTAACATGGAGTTGGCTACCGGCAACTATTGCAATTACCCCCTGCCCAAGGGAACAGTAACGCCTGCACCTGCAGGTTACGAACCATTCTACGTGAGTCATTACGGCCGTCACGGTGCCCGTTATATGACGGACGACGATGCCTACAAATACGTGATTGGCAAGATGGATACCGCCCAGGCGCGCGGCTGGCTTACACCCAAAGGCGTAGAAGTGCTGCAACGTGTAAAACTGGCTGCTGCCGATGCATGGCATCGCGATGGCGACCTGACTAAGCTGGGTGCCCGACAGCATCAGGGCATAGCCCACCGACTGGCTACCAACTACCCACAACTGCTGATGCAGCCCGTTGAGGTAAAAGCCAACTCATCAACCGTTCGTCGCTGCATGCTCTCGATGGCCAACTTCTGTCAGGAACTGAAGAGCATGAATCCAAAGCTCAGCATCACAATGGATGCCAGCGAACACGATATGTACTACCTGATACCCAACGACAGTATTTTCATCCCCAAGAAAGGTATCGACGGACATCTGTACGACAAGCTGGACAAGTTCCGCCACGAAAAGCTGAACGGACGCTACCAGATGCAGATGCTGTTTAAGGATCCCAAACAACTGGAAGGATTTGTGGATGGCTACAAGCTGGCTGATGGCTTATGGAACATCGCCTCGAACATGCATTGTCTGCCCGAGTTGAATCTGTCGTTCAACGACCTGTTTACCACCGACGAACTTATCGACGGCTTTTATGTTTACAATGCCAGCTGGTGCCTGTGGGAGGGATTGATGCCTGGTTCGCGCCCCAACTACTACGCCATCTATCCGCTGCTGAAGAACGTCCTCGACGAGGCCGACCTCATGATAGCTTCGGGTAAAAAACAGGTGCGCCTGCGCTTCGGTCACGACAGCGTGCTGCTACCTTTCTCATATATATTAGGTGTGAAAGAGGCTCTGGGTGGCACGCAGGATATGGAGAATCTGCATAATACATTTGCCCTGTTCCGACTCATCCCCATGGCAGGTAACGTGCAGCTTATCTTCTTCCGCAAGCAGGGCTCGGATGATATCCTGGTTAAATTCCTGATGAACGAGAACGAGACATCCATCCCCATCCCAACCGACTGCTACCCCTTCTACCATTGGAAGGATGTTTCGGCCTATTATCGTAACATTTTGAAACAAGCAAACGTAACCTATAAAGATGAAAATAGCGATTGATTTAGGCGGTACCAACATGCGTGTTGGACTGACCGATGGCGCCACGGTGGTTGATACCGTGATAGAGCCCTGCCCCGCACAGGAGCCCGAGGAGGTGGTGCTTGCCCAACTGAAGCGACAGATAGCCCAGCTGATGCGCCCCGAGGTAACGGGCATTGGTGTGGGTGTGCCTTCGGTGGTAGATTGCCAGCAGGGCATCGTATATAATGTGGCTAATATCCCCTCGTGGCAGGAGGTACATCTGAAAGAGATTCTCGAAAGCGAGTTTGGTGTGCCCGTAGCCGTTAACAACGATGCCAACTGCTTTGCCTTGGGTGCCTGGCGCTATGGCGAGGGTAAGGGCACACAGAATATGGTGGGCCTGACGATAGGTACCGGCATTGGCGCAGGTATCATCATCGATGGCAAGCTGTATAACGGTGTGAACACGGGGGCTGGCGAGATAGGTTCGCTGCCCTATCTGGATGCCGACTACGAGTTTTACTGCAGTAGCCGATTCTTCAGTAAGCTGCATGGCGACACAGGTGCTAACTTTGCCAAGCTGGCTTTGGCTGGCGACAAGGAGGCGCTGGCTGTGTGGCAGGAGTTTGGCACGCATGTGGGCAACCTGATGAAGGCGGTGCTGTTTACCTATGCCCCCGAAGCCATCATCATCGGTGGCGGCATAGCCAACGCATTTGCACTTTACGAAGCGCCCATGCGCCAACAACTCAGCACCTTCCCCTACCCCGAGAACGTAGCTGCCACCCGCATCCAGCCATCAACCTTACCAAACGCTGCCATGCTGGGAGCCGCAGCTTTACATTAAACATTAAACATTAAACATTAACATTAAAGGCTGCGATTAAGCGAGAACAGAGCCAAGCTTGCTTGGGCTTTGTCGAGCGTGAGCAGGCTCAATACGAAGTATTAACATTAAAATATGAAACTTAAAACTATTTTGGCGGCGGGGATGCTGGCGGTAGTGGCTGCTGCATGTACCGAGCATAAGACATTGGATATGAACTGGGAGGTAGAAACACCCGATGGTTGGATACCAGCCCAAGTGCCTGGCACCCTGATGGGTACGCTCACTGCCAACGGCATAGAACCCGAGGCACTTACTGCCGACGACTATGCCAGGATTAACAAAACACAGTTTGATAAAAGCTGGAAGTACCGCACCACTTTCGATCTGCAACCACTCAACGAGGGCGAACATGCGGTGCTGAACTTCGATGGTATCAGCTACCGCGCCAACGTATGGCTTAACGGCAAGCAGATAGCCAACAGCAAGGAGATGTACGGCGCGTTCCGACAGTTTGAGTTTGATGTAACCAACGAGATTGCCAAACAAAACAAGCTGGAGGTTGAGGTGTTTCGTGCACAGCCCGGCGAACCCAACATCGGTTTTGCCGACTGGAACCCGCGCCCTGCCGACGAGAACATGGGTATCTACCGCGAGGTGCGTGTAAAAACCTGCGGCAATGTGGCCCTGTCGCACTCAGCCGTACGTTCGCGTGTAAACACCGAAACGCTGAACGAGGCCTGGCTCACCATCGCCACCGAACTGCGTAACCTGTCGGACAAGCCCGTCGAAGGCACCGTGCAGGGTACTGCCGACGGACAGAAGTTCAACTACCGCGTAAGTCTGGCTCCTGGCGAGAAGAAACGCTTTGTAAGTCCCACCGAAATACATATCAACAAGCCCAAATTGTGGTGGTGCCACAACATGGGCAAGCCCGAACTGTGTGATTTGCACATTGAGTTTGCCGAGGACCACAAAATTTCGGATTTCGAAGATGTGCGATTTGGTATTCGCGAGATAAAAAGCTACCTCACCGACGACGGTTACCGCGCCTTTTCGCTGAATGGTCAGCCCGTGCTGCTGCGTGGTGCCGGTTGGACCGATGATATCTACCTGCGCGACACACCCGAGAGTAATCGCCAGCAACTGGAGTATGTGCGCGACATGAATATGAACACCGTGCGCCTGGAGGGTTTCTGGGGCACCTCGCAGAACCTGTACGACCTGTGCGACGAGCTGGGACTCTTTATCCTGGTGGGCTGGAGCTGCCACTGGGAGTGGGAGGACTATATCGGCTCGCCCTGCGACGAGCTGTACGGCGGCATACTGAGCCCAGAGAATATCGACCTGATAGCCCGTTCGTTCGAGGATCAGGTGATGTGGCTGCGCTATCACCCATCCATCATCGGCTGGTTTGTAGGTAGCGACATGCTGCCCAAGCCCGAACTGGAGAAAAAATATCAGCAGTTCCTGAGCACCGAGGACGATCGCCAGTACCTGATTTCGGCCAAGGATCAGACGAGCGAGATTTCAGGTCCGTCGGGAACCAAGATGGCCGGTCCGTACGAGTATGTGGGTCCCAGCTACTGGTATCTGCCAGATGCTCCTGGAGGCGCATTCGGATTCAATACTGAGACGGGTATCGGCGCCCAGTTGCCTGTAAAAGAGTCGCTGCAGAAGATGTTAGGCCCCAACCTCTTCCCCATCGACCAGCGCTGGAACATCCTGTGTACCGCATCGGGCAGCGACATGAACTCGCTGAAACAGCTGAACGAGGTGATTCGCAACCGCTTTAGCGAGGCCAAGGATATCGACGAGTACCTGCGCCGTGCCGACATGCTGAACTACGAGAGCACCAAGGCAATGTTCGAGAGTTTCCGAGTAAGATTGCCCCACACCACAGGCATCATCCAGTGGATGCTGAACAGCTCACGCCCAGGCATTTACTGGCAGTTGTACGACTACTACAAGCAGCCCAATGCCGCCTACTACGGTGTAAAGAAAGCCAACGCCCCTGTGCAGCTGATTTACGACTACTACACCAAGGCCGTGTATGCCGTTAACGAGACGCTGCACCCCACCAAGGCCACAGCCCGCATGCAACTGCTGAGAGGCGACAAGAGCACCGACGACAGCCAGGAGATTGAGATAGCCCCCGGCATGGTAACCAAGGTGTTTGATATCGATATGGCCCAGGCCCCTGCCGCCTTCCTGCTGCTGAAGCTGGGCGACGACATCACCAACGAGTATTTTATTGTAAGCGAGAAGGATACGTACGATTGGGACAAGACCACCTGGGTACACACCCCTATCACCAAGTACGCCTCGTATGCCATGCTCGACAGCCTGTGTACCACCGATGTGAAGCTGACTACCACTCCCACCAACGATGGCTACCAGGTACAAGTAAGCAATCCTACCGACAAGGTGGCATTTATGATTCGCTTAACAGCCAAGAACCAGGGCGAGCTGATTTGCCCAGCCTACTGGAGCGACAACTACCTGACTCTGGCCCCAGGCGAGACACGTACCGTTACCTGCCGAATGCCATCCTTGACTGACAAAACTAAGGTTGAGATAGGAGTTTCCAAGCAATAAGTGTAAAATTACAATAATTTTTTGCTCCAAATCAAATAATTATTCCGAAACCGTGATTTGTTTCGGAATAATTTTGTATCTTTGCCCCCAAATTTAACGTTTTTCAATTAATTATTCATTATGAACGACAACAAAGTTATGAACATGGCAGCGGATAATATCCGTATCCTTGCTGCTTCGATGGTTGAGAAGGCTAAGTCGGGACACCCCGGCGGTGCTATGGGCGGTGCTGATTTCATCAACACCCTTTACAGTGAGTTCCTGGTTTACGATCCCGAGAATCCCGCATGGGAGGGTCGCGACCGTTTCTTCCTCGATCCAGGTCACATGGCTCCAATGCTGTACAGCCAGCTCGCTCTGATCGGCAAGTACACACTCGAGGATCTGAAGAACCTGCGCCAGTGGGGTTCAGTAACTCCAGGTCACCCCGAGCGCGAGATTGAGCGCGGCATCGAGAACACCTCTGGTCCTCTCGGTCAGGGTCACTGTTTCGCAGTAGGTGCTGCCATCGCCGCTAAGTTCCTGAAGGCTCGTCTGGGCAACGTCATGAACCAGACTATCTACGCCTACATCTCTGACGGTGGTGTACAGGAGGAGATTTCACAGGGTGCTGGTCGTATCGCTGGTAACCTGGGACTCGACAACCTCATCATGTTCTACGACGCTAACGATATTCAGCTCTCTACCAAGACCGAGGTGGTTACCTGCGAGGATACCGCCAAGAAGTACGAGGCATGGGGCTGGTTTGTACAGAAGATTAACGGTAACGATGTTGACCAGATTCGCGAGGCCATCAAGAAGGCTCAGGCCGAGAAGGATCGCCCATCACTCATCATCGGTCACTGTGTAATGGGTAAGGGTGCCCGTAAGGCTGACAACAGCTCATACGAGAGCAACTGCGCTACTCACGGTGCTCCTCTCGGTGGCGATGCTTACATCAACACCATGAAGAACCTGGGTGCCGATCCCGAGAACCCATTCCAGATCTTCCCCGAGGTTCAGGAGATGTACGCAAAGCGTGCCGAGGAGCTGAAGAAGATTGTAGCTGAGCGCTATGCCGAGAAGGCTGAGTGGGCTAAGGGTCACCCCGTACAGGCCAAGCAGCTCGAGGAGTGGTTCAGCGGCAAGGCTCCTGTTATCGACTGGAGCAAGGTTGAGCAGAAGGCAGGTGCTGCTACACGTGGTGCCAGCGCTACTGTTCTGGGCGCTCTCGCTGAGCAGGTTCCCAACATGATTTGTGCATCAGCCGACCTGAGCAACTCAGATAAGACCGACGGTTTCTTGAAGAAGACTCACGACCTGGTTCGTGGCGACTTCAGCGGTGCCTTCTTCGAGGCTGGTGTAGCCGAGCTCACCATGGCTTGCTGCTGCAT
Source organism: Prevotella sp. khp1 (assembly GCF_900102205.1). Lineage (NCBI taxonomy): Bacteria > Pseudomonadati > Bacteroidota > Bacteroidia > Bacteroidales > Prevotellaceae > Prevotella > Prevotella sp. khp1. Next base: position 212,342 of record NZ_FNJZ01000003.1, on the reverse strand, counting down.
TGGTATGGCTCTGCACGGTGGTGTTATCCCCGCTTGCGGTACCTTCTTTGTATTCTCTGATTACATGAAGCCCGCCGTACGTATGGCTGCCCTCATGGAGCTGCCTGTTAAGTTCATCTGGACTCACGATGCCTTCCGCGTAGGTGAGGATGGTCCTACCCACGAGCCTGTTGAGCAGGAGGCACAGATCCGTCTGATGGAGAAGCTGAAGAACCACCACGGTAAGAACTCTGTATTGGTAGTTCGTCCTGCCGATGCCGAGGAGACCACCGTTTGCTGGCGCATGGCTATGGAGAATGTTGATACTCCTACAGCTCTTATCTTCTCTCGTCAGAATATCGACATGCTGCCCGAGGGCAACGACTACAACCAGGCCACCAAGGGTGCTTACGTTGTAGCTGGTAGCGATGAGAAGTTCGATGTAATCCTGTTGGCTTCAGGTTCCGAGGTTTCTACCCTCGAGGCTGGTGCTAAGCTGCTCCGCGAGGATGGCGTTAAGGTTCGCGTGGTTAGCGTTCCTTCTGAGGGATTGTTCCGCAGCCAGAGCAAGGAGTATCAGCAGAGCGTACTGCCCGCAGGTGTTAAGAAGTTCGGTCTCACCGCTGGTCTGCCCGTTAACCTCGAGGGTCTGGTAGGTGCCGACGGTACCGTATGGGGTCTGGAGAGCTTCGGTTTCTCAGCTCCTTACAAGGTGCTCGACGAGAAGCTCGGCTTCACCGGCGAGAATGTTTACAAGCAGGTTAAGAAATTGCTTGCTTAATTAATAATCTGGCACGAATTTCGCGAATTAACACGAATTATTTTACTCATTGCTAGTAAAATTCGTGAAATTCGTGTAATTCGTGCCTTAAATTTTAAGACTATGGAAGTAAAGACAGTTGGAGTTGCTTGCGATCACGCAGGCTTCGCTTTAAAGCAGTTTGTGCTCCAGTACCTGGAGGAGAAGGGTTACCCCGTTAAGGACTATGGTACATGGAGCGATGCCAGTGTAGACTATCCCGATTTCGGACACGCACTGGCCGAGGGTATCGAGAGTGGCGAGGTTTATCCCGGTATTGCCATCTGTGGCAGTGGCGAGGGTATCTCAATCACCCTGAACAAGCACCAGCAGGTGCGCGCCGGATTGTGCTGGATTCCCGAGATTGCACATCTCATCCGTCAGCACAACGATGCCAACGTACTGGTAATGCCAGGCCGTTTCATCGACAATAACATGGCTCGCAAGATTATGGACGAGTTCTTCACCGCAACCTTCGAAGGTGGCCGCCACCAGAAGCGCGTGGACAAGATTCCCGTACAGAAATAATATTTTTAGGCACGGATTAACACGGCTTTTTTATAAAAAAGACACGGCTTTAGCATTGCAACTATAGCCGTGTCTTTAATTTATTAAAGCCGTGTTAATCCGTGCCTAAATCTTTATGTCGTACTTATTCTTTCGTTGTTCGGCTTTGCGGGGCTTGCCTACTCCGTGGAATCCCATGTGAGGCGATTTCACACCCTGATAGCCAGCATGGCGCTGACGGATTCGCTGCACGTAATCCACCGTCTCCGAACCACGCATATAACCATATTTTACGATGGGGTCGTTATAATAGCGGGGCTGACTCAGCTTCAGCACATAAGGCGCCACCTCGCTCCAGCGGTGTGGGTTGCGGCCGTCGCGCTTAGCCAGGTTCATGGCATCACGAATATGGTGCGCACCACCGTTATAGCTGGCCAGCACAAAATTGGTGCGCTCATACTGGTCGCGCACATCCGAGAACGTGTTCTGCAACTGTCCGATATATTTCACCGCCGCACGTATGTTCGTCTCAGGCTCGTACAACTGACTGCGTGACACGCCCAGATGGTCGGCTGTGCCAGGCATAATCTGCATCAGTCCCTTGGCACCCACAAACGATACGGCACGCGGGTCGAAAGTCGACTCCTGATAACACTGGGCAGCCAGCAGTCGCCAGTCCCAGCGTATGTCGCGGGCATACGTCATAAAATAACCGTCGTAATGCGAGATAATGCCGCCCTTGGCATCCAGCATGGGCGAGAAAATGCGGCGATGCACCTTACGCACCGTCAGCAGGTCGTTCTCCTCCTTCTGCACAGCCGCTATCAGCTCCGGGCGATACCAGCCCTGCAGCTCCTTAGCCAGGTCGTTCTTAGCAGTATCGGCACTGATATGTCCCGGTGTGGGCCAGGCCACAATGTCCACCTCGCCATCGGCAAAACGTTTTACTAACTCCATACTGTCGCGGCACACCTCTACACGCAGGCGCACACCCAGCGAGTCGGCAAATCGCTGACAAATCAGGAACTGCGTGCCCAGACTCTTACCATGATACTCATAGTACGTATGCGGACCGCTCACCGTGGCCATAATCAGCTCGCCACTAGTCTGGATATCATGCAGATCAAACTCGTCGGATACCGAAACGGTATCATCTATCACGCCCCAGGGTGCCACAATGGGTTCGTGCTTCTTTTCGAAACACGATACCAGCGATAGCAAAACCGCCCCAAAACCGACATATTTATACCATTTTCGCATCAATCTGCACCATTTTGTTAGTAAAAACGGTGCAAAGGTACTACTTTTTGGTCAGTAATGACACTTATTTCGCGAAAAAGTTGTAATTTTGCACCCGATATTTTTTAGATTTAACGATATGTTAAGAATTGCAGTACAATCAAAAGGACGTCTTTTCGAGGACACCATGAACCTGTTGTCAGAGGCTGACATCAAGGTTAGTGCCTCAAAACGCACCTTGCTGGTGCAGTCGTCCAACTTTCCGCTGGAGGTTCTTTACCTCCGCGATGATGACATCCCACAGAGTGTAGCCAGTGGAGTGGCTGACATCGGTGTAGTGGGCGAAAACGAGTTTGTTGAGCGTGGCGAAGATGCTGATATCATCTCACGTCTCGGCTTCTCAAAATGCCGCCTCTCGCTGGCCATTCCCAAAGAGATCGACTACAAGGGAGTAGAGTGGTTCAACGGCAAGAAGATTGCCACCAGCTACCCCGAAATCCTTCGACATTTCCTTGAGCAGCATCATATCCATGCCGAAATCCATGTCATCACAGGTAGCGTAGAAATCAGCCCGGGCATTGGTCTGGCCGATGCTATCTTTGATATCGTTTCATCAGGCTCTACCCTGGTGAGCAATAATCTGCGCGAAGTTGAGATTGTAATGCAGAGTGAGGCTCTGCTGATTGGCAACAAGCAGATGAGCGACGAGAAGAAAGCCATCCTCGAGCAGATGCTGTTCCGCTTTAAGGCCGTAAAGGATGCCGAGGACAAGAAGTATGTACGTATGAACGCCCCCAAGGCCCGCCTGCAGGAGATTATCAATGTGCTGCCAGGCCTGAAGAGCCCCACCATCATCCCTCTGGCCGATGAGGAGTGGTGCTCGGTTCACACCGTACTCGACCAGAAGCAGTTCTGGGAGATTATTGGCAAACTCAAGGAAATGGGCGCCCAGGGCATCCTGGTTACCCCCATTGAAAAGATGATTCTTTGAGATTAAACATTAAAGATTAAACATTAAATTTCAGTTTAATGATTATAATACGAAACCCTCAAAGAAGCGAGTGGGCAAAGATTGTAGAGCGTCCGCACTTGGATGTTTCGCAGCTCAACGACACCGTAGCATCGGTATTGGCCGACGTAAAGAAACGCGGCGATGATGCCGTAAAGGGCTACGAGCTTAAGTTCGACCATGTTGATCTGCCCACACTGGCTGTATCCGAAGAGGAGATGAACGAAGCCGAAGCGCTGGTAAGTGCCGATTTGAAAGCAGCCATCCAGGTGGCTCACTACAATATCAAGACCTTCCACGAGTCGCAGCAGTTCAAGGGCAAGAAGATCGAGACACAGCCCGGCGTGGTTTGCTGGCAGAAGAGTGTAGCCATCCAGAAGGTTGGACTCTACATTCCCGGCGGCACCGCCCCACTCTTCTCTACCGTACTCATGCTGGCCACACCAGCTAAGATTGCAGGATGCGAGGAGATTGTGCTCTGCACCCCTCCAGGTCGCGATGGTAAGGTAAACCCCGCCATTCTGGTGGCAGCCCGCATTGCAGGTGTAAGCAAGATATTCAAGGCAGGTGGCGTGCAGGCCATCGGCGCTATGGCCTATGGTACCCAGAGCGTACCCAAGGTATATAAAATCTTCGGTCCCGGCAACCAGTATGTGATGGCCGCCAAGCAGCAGGTTAGCCTGCACGACGTAGCTATCGACATGCCCGCTGGTCCTTCCGAGGTATGTGTCATCGCCGATAAGCATGCCAACATCGAGTTTGTAGCAGCCGACTTGCTGTCGCAGGCCGAGCATGGTATCGACTCGCAGGTATTCCTCATCACCACCTCCGAGCAGGTCATCCTCGACGTACAGGCCGAGGTTAACCGTCAGCTGGATTTGCTGCCCCGTAAGGAGATGGCAGCCAAGGCACTCGACAACAGCCGTCTGGTACTGGTAAGCAGTCTTCAGGAGGCCATCGACCTCTCGAATGCCTATGCCCCCGAGCACCTCATTCTGCAGGTAAAGGATTATGCCAAGGTGGCTAATAAGGTAGTAAATGCAGGTAGCGTGTTCCTGGGCGAGTATGCCTGTGAGAGTGCAGGCGACTATGCCAGCGGTACCAATCACACCCTGCCCACACACGGTTATGCCACTGCCTACAGCGGTGTAAACCTCGACAGCTACTGCCGTAAGATTACTTTCCAGCATCTTACCGAGGACGGTATCCGCAGCATCGGTCGCGCCGTAGAACTCATGGCCGAAGCCGAACAGCTCGAAGCACACGCCAACGCTATGCGCGTACGCTTACGTACATTAAACATTAAAGATTAAACATTAAATTTCAGTATTTGTATGAAAGAGAATAATCAGATTGTCATTGATTCTAAGAATTACGCAATTAGGATTATCAAATTATACAAATACTTGAATGATGTTAAGAAAGAATTTGTTATGTCAAAACAGATTCTTAGAAGTGGTACGAGCATCGGAGCCAATATTAGCGAAAGTGTATTTGCACAAAGTAGGCAAGATTTTGTAAGCAAACTGAGCATTTCTTTAAAAGAAGCAAGCGAAACGAAATTCTGGCTTGAATTATTACACGAGACAGATTTCATCAGTGAAGCTCAGTTCAACTCTCTTAATGATGATAATAGTAAACTAATAGGAACATTAGTAAATATCATTAATTCGACAAAGAACAATAATAATGTTTAATGTTTAATGTTTAATGTTTAATCTAGAACGATTGACGAGAAGAAATATATGGAACTTAGCTCCATATAGTTCTGCGAGGAATGAGTACGCTGGCCGCGAGGCACGCGTGTTTCTCGATGCCAACGAGAACCCATACAACGCGCCTTATAACCGCTACCCCGACCCCTTGCAGCTGGAGCTCAAGGAGGCCATCGCCAAAGTAAAAGGCGTGCCTGCCCAGTGCATCTTCCTGGGCAACGGTAGCGACGAGGCCATCGACCTGCCCTATCGCTGTTTCTGCGAGCCAGGCGTGGATAATGTAGTGGCCATCGAGCCCACCTACGGTATGTATAAGGTGTGTGCCGATATCAACAACGTAGAGTATCGTCCCGTATTGCTCGACGAGCATTTCCAGGTAACTGCCGACGCACTGTTGGCTGCCACCGACGAGCATACCAAGATTATCTGGCTGTGCACCCCTAACAACCCCACCGGCAACTGCCTGAACCCCGAAGAGGTGGTTAAGGTGATTGAGAATTTCGACGGTCTGGTGATTGTCGATGAAGCTTACAGCGATTTCTCATCGCAGACGTCGTTCCGCCAGTGGGCCATGATCAATGGTCAATGGTCGCGCCCCAACCTGATAGTACTCAACACCATGTCGAAGGCATGGGGCTGTGCCGCTATCCGTCTGGGCATGGCATTCGCATCAGAAGGCATCATCGACATTTTTAATAAGGTGAAGTATCCCTACAATGTCAACCTGCTCACCCAGCAGCAGGCACTCAAGGCATTGCAAGACCCATTCGAAGTAGATGGTTGGGTAAAGATTCTGAAGGAGGAGCGCGGCCGCGTGATGCAGGCCTTCAGCATACTCCCTATCTGCGAGAAAATTTATCCTACGGATGCCAACTTCTTCCTGGCCAAGATGACCGATGCCACCGGTATCTACAACTATCTGGTGGATCAGGGCATCATTGTTCGCAACCGCAACCGCGTGCAGCTCTGTCAGAACTGTCTGCGCATCACCATCGGCACCAAGACCGAAAACAGCGAGTTGATTGCCGCCCTGCGTCAGTATTAATCTCAGGGTCGGCCCCTAAATACCAAAACACCCCGCCTCAACAAATTGAAGCAGGGTGTTTTTTTATTTTCTGATAACAATCCTTCCGCCACCGCGAGCAAAGATGCCGTCGCCTATCACACGTAGACTAGAGGGTGCCGAGACATGCACAAAATGCTCACAAACACCAAAGGCACACGAGCATATCGTCACCGTTCCGTCGGGAATCACATATTCGTTTTGGTCGAACCCCATCCTGGCATATAGCAGTCGTTTGCGGTCTTTGGTATACACCACATTATATTCATCTACATACACATCGTCTTCCTCATACCAAAACTCATCGTCGTTCATGTCGTCAGGCAGATAAGGTCTGTCCCAGAAACAGATAGCGCCGATGTCACCACCCAGCACGGCATCAAATTCTTCCTCTTTGCACGATACCGGGAAATAGATACACTGCAACTTGTCGCAATACAGGAAAGCCAGACGGTCAATACTCTCCGTGCCCTCCCTTACCTTATAGTTCCTGATGTTGGCACTCTTCAGCAGGCGCTTTTTGTCCTTGCTGTATACAGCACCGAAGTCGTCTACCCAGCCTTCTTCTATTTCCTTCTCCAGTTCTTCGCTGCGGATGCAGTTCTCTGGATAAGGCCACCTCCAGCATTTCAGTTTCAGTCCCTTTGGGGCATAACGCATACAGTCATCATTCGACAAACGACCTTCCCACGTCTCTATCGTAAATGGCACGTCCACCTCTTTCAGCTGTTTGCAACCCTTAAAGGCTTTCTCATCTATTTCCTCTACGCCTTCCCTGATGCGATAATGCGGCACATCTGGTGCCTTCAGCAGTATTCTGCCATCATCCGAGATGATAGCGCCGTCTTCATCATAGATGTTTTTGTATATCAACTTACTCATACGTATTACTTTTATTAAATATCTGTGGCAAATATACTATATTTATCACAAACATCCAAATTACTTATACATATGAGACATATAAAAATTAGCAAGAGTATTACTACACGCACCGAGGAATCACTCAACAAGTACCTCACCGACATCAGCCGTATTCCCATGATCACACCCGAACAAGAGGTAGAACTGGCCCAGACCATCCGCAAGGGAGGCCGGACGGGCGCCAAAGCCAAGGAGAAATTGGTAAATGCCAACCTACGCTTCGTTGTATCCGTAGCCAAACAGTACCAGCATCAGGGCATTCCCCTTATCGACCTTATCAGCGAAGGCAATGTGGGCCTCATCACTGCCGCCGACAAGTTCGACGAGACACGCGGATTCAAGTTCATCTCCTATGCCATCTGGTGGATCCGTCAGAGTATCCTTCAAGCCATCGCCGATTATAGCGGTATGGTGCGTCGCCCTCAGAGCCAGATTGCCATCAGCAACAAGATCAAGAATGCCACCAATGCATTCATGCTTAAGAATCAGCGCAACCCGTCGGCCGAGGAGCTCAGCGAGATTATCTCGCTCGAGATCGAGAAGATTGAGAAAGCTATTCAGAGCGAGGCTCATGTTGCCAGTATCGATGCGCCTATCTCCGACGACGATACCACGACTATGGCAGATTCCATCGCCTCTACTGCCGAATATGCCTCCGACCGCAAAGTCGACTACGAGTCGATGTGTAGCGATGTGATGCTGGTATTGGGTGCCGTCCTGAGCGAACGCGAGCGCACGATTGTTGTACAGAGTTTCGGCATAGGCTGCCCCGAACGTGGTCTCGACGATATCGGCAGCTCGATGGGACTCAGTCGCGAACGAGTACGCCAGATACGTGAACGCGGACTCGACAAGATCCGAAAGAGTAACATGTCGTACATCCTCCTGCGCCACGCAGGATAAACCTAAAAAAAATGAAGTAGGCTCTTACGGGCCTACTTCATTTTTATGTTACCATTCAGGAACGGCTTCCATTCTTCCGCCCCGAAATCCCCTTCCACATATACCGTATCGCCAGGCATCACCCGCTGGTTCCATTGTTCCATCAGCGTTTCGTTGCGGCAGGTATCGGGTTGCACCATCCTGCTCATTTTTGCCATTGGTCCGAAAGCCGGTCCAGGTATATGATGCTCCGTAACAACACGGGGCTTTTCCATCCACGCCTTCAGCTCCTTCATACATCCCTCCAGCGACGTGTGTATCTCCTTCACACCGTAATACTTAGCCATGCGTCGCAAGTGGTGAATACCAGCCATATCATCGCCATTCTCATTCTTGAACTCTGGGTCGATACCGATAATCACCTTATGCCCACGCGCCAGGTTCTCAGCCATCTCCAGTCGCGTGGTGATGGCATAGTATCGCCATGGCTTCATCGCTCTGGCCTGAGGCGGAATCCAGAACAGTATCACGTCGCACATACGCAGTCCGAACGTCTCCCAGTTCACCTGATAAGTACCTGTCACAAACCGATCTGTCTTTCGGGGATTCAGTAGTGTCAGGTTCTCAATACCCACTTGGGCAGCCACCTTGGGGGCCTGAGCCTGCCAAGATGGTGCACCATGCATCGGACCAGCCAGAAAGGCGGTCCATTGCTTCTTCTCTACCACAGGGGTAGGACTCTTAATTACTTCTATCATAGGCTGTTATACTAGTTTCTTAACCAGCGGCATCAGGTACTTCTCTATCTCATCATACTCCATCTTATGCCCTCCGGGGAAGGTATAGATATGGTTGTAGTGCTCAGCAAACACAGGTTTGCAATGCCCGTAGTCGGTATCCTTATCACCAAACAGACCGTAGCACAACTCGCGGTCGGCATCGGTGATGCCCTCGAACTGGCGCGCCTCCAGACGGCGATAGCCATCCTGAATCTCAGGCGTAATCACATACTTCTGCACCCCATCCTCGCGGTTCACCACGAACTGATGGCTACCCACCTTCACATCGGCATCGTTCGACATGTCGAGGGCAGGATTCACACAGATGCGCTTATAGCCCCTGAGCATCTGGGCATAGTAGCCACCCTGACTACAACCTATAATCAGGTCAGGTTTCTCCTTCTCACACAGGTCCTTCAGCATCTTCAGACACTCCTCCGCATCCACCGGACAGTCGGGTGTCAGCAGCTGCCAGTCGTCAGGCAGATACTGCAGGATACCCATCGACGTACGACTATAGCCAGCCGAAGCCGAACCATGCAGATACATCAGCTTCTTGGTGTAGTGAGGCATCTCCAGTGTGTCATCCTGCAGCTTGAAGGTCTCATCCGCATGAATCATACCTTTACTGCCCACGAATCCCACACTGTACGAAGCTATCTTCTGAGCCATCATCAGCACCTCCTTCACCGTCTGCTCCGTCATATCCTTCACCTTCAGCAGTCCCTTGCTGCAGAGTGCAGCAATCAAGGTCGACGAGGTCCAGTCGCCTGCACCCTCATAGTCCTGATAGTCAGGGTTCATGATGGGATCCAGCTTGATCCACTTACCACCACGCAACTTAAACTGGAGGCCCTCAGCCCCCATAGTCTGGATGAAGAGCTTGTCGGGGTAGTCATCAGCGAACGACAGGTCTTGAACCAGCTCTGCCGACATCTTCACCACATCGCTGGCCTCAACACAGCGCAGAAAAGCCCTCTTGGCTGCCTTTCTGGCCTTATCGTCCTTCAGCTTGTGACCATCCGAGTCACCCTCAAAGTACACCATAGTACCCTTCTCGCGCAACTGCTCAGCCAGTATTCTGTGGCCAGCCTGTGCGATGTCAAAGAAGAACACATCTGGAGTGAAGTCCAGCGATGCCACGAGTGCCTCTACCTCACCGCCCTTCGACGAGAGGTACTTTCTGCAAGGGCGTGCCGACATGCCAGTCCATGGCTTACCACCCGTAGAACCCTTATGACTCAGCGCAGGTTGTCCCTGGTCGTCCAGTTTGTGCATACATCTCAGGATAGTAGTACCGCCCGTGCGTGTGTTGCTCACGAATCTTACATCAGCCCCATAGGCCTTCATGTCGCGTTTCATCCGGTAGCCCTGTGGCGACATGTCCAGTTTGGCCACAGGGTAGGTCTTCACACCCAGGTAAGGCAACATGGTCATCACATTGCCACAAGTGTTACCAATCTCCATAGTCAGGATTCTCTCCTCGAACTTGTTGCGCTTGCCAGGAACAAATCCTTCAGGGTACTCACGACGCGTGATAATGTCGAACGAGTAGTTACCAGTTCCCATGCAGGTCTTCCCTGCAGTACCCTCCCTCAGAGAGTTTACCAAAGTCAAAATGTCATTATTCATACTTAGAGTTAATAAGATTACAGCGGCAAAGATACAAAAATCATGCCATTATTATCTCTAATTATACCTATAAATGTTTGGCTGGTTAACAAATATTGTATATCTTTGCAATCAGATAATAACCTATAACGATTTCATATGCAGACATTCTACCATGGCACATCAGTGCTTTTCGATCATTTCGACATCTCCCACGCCCTCGAAGGCGACGGCAAGGCTAAGTTCGGTTTTGGCACCTACGTTACCGAGGCTTACACCTCGGCAGCTCACTATGCCTATAACAAGAAGCGCCCTGAAAATAAGAACTATTACGTGTATACCCTTGAGATACCCGATATGACAGATGATAACCACCTGTTCTCTGTCCGTCCTGTCCACCCGTCCATCATCGAACGCACCGAGAAGGCGCTTGGCGAACAGGTGCCCGACGAAGCACGTAAAGTAGGAAAACTCTTCCGCAAATATGTTGGCAACCGTCTTACAGGCAAGACTGGCACCATAAAACAGCTCACCGACAAGGCCGATATCGATGCCGAGAAGGCTGCAGCCCGATTCTTTAGCGAGGTTGGTTTAGAGTATTTCGCCTGGCCCCAGGCCCAGAGTAAGCCCGACGGGCTCACCAACCGTGTCGTTCTCAACATCGACAAAATCCGTATCGTCCGTATCGACAAGGTTGAACTTGACCCCAAGCATTTCCAACTGATTCCTGGCTCCGAGAAAGAGGTTCCATTAGACAGCATTAAATAACCACGCATATGAGCCTGCACAATCAAATCAAACAATACTATCCCCAATACAGTGATATTCAGCACTACCCTGCTGATAAGTGTGCCTGCATCCGCAAGACTACTGAAGAATGGGGAATCTTTGGCAATTTCTTTTATGCCCCAATCATCGTTGAAGGCGTGACCATCGACTGTACCGAACGTCTCTTTCATCTGATGAAGTTCAATGCCAACGGCGAAGAAGGTATCAAAAGCGAGTATGCAGCAAAGCGAGGTATGGCGATAAAAATGCACATGAAGCCTATCTACAAATCCCATCCCGAGTGGTTACGTAACGACTGGGGGGCAATGGTAGTCGATGCCATGCGGTTCTGTCTCCAGACGAAATATGAGCAGTGTGAAGCATTCCGCAAAGAACTGGAGCGAAGCAAAGGCCTGTTCATTGTCGAGGACGAAACCAAACGCAACGAAAAGAAGAAAGCTGATGCCGACTCCTGGGGCACCAACCTTGTAGGCAACGAATACGTTGGCCCCAACCTTTTAGGCCGCCTGCTGATGGAACTTCGCGACAACGGCAAGTTGGAGTACCATCTCCCCGCCGACGCCTTCGCGTTCCTCCAGCACCTTCCTGTACATGTGAATAAATGAATAATTGAATAATTTTCTTATACGTATATTTTTTAGGCTATCGTGATTTGTTTTCCCGATATTTGAACCGCGAAACACAAATCACATAGCAGAATGACAACAAAACAAACAAACCTACTCCAACCAAAGACTCGTGGCGGCAAAGCGCTCATGAGTACGTTGCTCACCAACACTCGCGCGTATCTGGAACAAGCCGAACGTGCCGATACAGAACCTCTGCGCCAGTTCCTGTTCAGTAATCCAGAACGCCCTCTTATCGCCATGGGGCATGGTGGTGCCCATTCATCAGCCTCGTATGCCGCACTTCTCTACGGCGCTAACTGCGGTCTGGGACGTGTTGTAACACCGTACCTTGCCAACTCACTCTCCGACCAGACCTTGCGTAACTCAAAACTCCTGCTCGTCAGCACCTCGCTGAAGAATCAGGATGCCGTGTACATCGCCAACCGCATGATCCGCGTAAACCCGGAACATAGCTGCGCGCTCACCATGTCACGCGATGAGAATGCCATCATAAAACGCATGCTGCAATCCAATCCCAATAGTGTTATCCGCCACCACTTCGAACGCGACAAAGGATTCATCAGCGTCAACGGCACCTTTGCCTACTTCGCCTTATTATACAAGGCCTTCACTGGCGATGACGATTTCTCGCACAAGCTGGCACTATCTACCGATTCTGCCGATAATTACGTTTACCGCTGCGCGGATGAAACCATTGCCCCACCCGATCTTAGCCAGATATCACAATTCACCGTGCTGTTCGGCTCGTATGGCGAACCTGTAGCCCACAAGATGGAGAGCAACATGACCGAAGCCGGACTGGCCTCATGCGTCATCTCCGACTACCGCGACGAATGCCACGGACGATTCCTCGCACTTTCCAATTTCATCAGCAGCCCCAATCATCCACAGACCGACTGCGCCCTTGTGCTGTTGGTTACTCCACGCGAAGAGTCGGTATGTCGCAATCTGCTAAATCGCCTGCCAGGCCGTCTGCCGGTTGTTATCATCCGTACCGACATCGATACACCTCTAGGTAGCATCGACCTGCTCTACAAAATGAGCATATTCACCAGCGACTTTGGCGAGAAATACCGTCACTCCAATCCTAACGATCCCAACAACCTGGGCGGAATCGACAAACGCGTTTTCCGTGACCACGTACGTTTCCAGGACGATTTCGCACTCTATGGCCCACTCTCACTCAGTGCTGGAACACCCACCTATACCAATCGTTTCAGCCTCAATACCATCTGCAGTGGCATCGACGTGCTTGGTGTACGCTTTGGTAGTATCGACGCTGCCGCACTGATGGCCCAGTTCGACGACAGCCCTGAAGCTGCCAAGGAACAGGCCAAGATTATCGCGCCCGAGAACGGCTATCTCAACAACCCCAACCACATCGTCAGCGATTTCCTTACACATCGCTATGGTACGCCTCATTACCGCAAACAGGAACTCGACCGCGATGGTGCCAAGTGGTACACTGAGTGGCTCAAGTGGCTGCATGGCGAGCCTGCCGATGTCAGTCTGCTCAATAGCGCCTACATCAACTGGCTAGGCGGATACCTCCGTTTCACCCAGACTGCCGATGGTCGCATCACCGTCGAACGTGTGGAACGTTCTGCACCGGAACATCTCCCACAGACAGGTCTCATCGGTGGCATCTGTGGCGAAGTGTTCGGCTCTAAATACGAACTCGAGAAAGACAAGCAGAAAGTAAAGAAGCTCGCCGGCAAGAAGGACATGAAAGTGCTGAAGAGCATGACCTATACCGACGACACCATCCTCTCGCTCGCCATCGCCAAGTGGCTCTTGGACAATCCAGAACACTCCAAAGACTCGCTCATCGACCTCTTCCGTCACTTCGCCAACCGTTATCAGACATACTCATTCGGTAGGAAATTCCAGGAGTGGGTTAAGTCTTCCGATCGTGCACCTTATGGGGCCGGCAGTAACGGTAGCGCCATGCGCGTGGCCCCTGTGGCCTGGTATGCCCACCCGCTCGGCGAGTGTCTGGCCCTGGCCAAGACCACTGCCGAAGTAACCCACAACTCTCCTGAGGGAATCCGTGGTGCCCAGGCCGTAGCTGCTGCCATCTATCTCAATCGCACCGGCTCATCGAAAGACGAAATCCGTTCGTACATCTCACAGACCTTCGGCTACAATCTCCATCGAACCACCGACGAGATACGTCCTGACTATGCCTTCGAGACAGCCTGCGACAAGAGCGTGCCCGAGTCCATCATCTGCTTCCTCGAAGCAGAATCGTTCATGGACGCCGTCATCCGTGCCATTTCTCTGGGTGGCGACACCGACACCATGGCCTGCATCGCCGGCAACATCGCCGCCGCCACCATGCCCGTCCCCGAAGACGTCGCCCTGGCCTGCTACAACAAACTCCCCCAGGAACTCCGCGAAATCCTCAACAAGTGGAATACTTAATTGATGACTCATTGTGTCACAAACACTCTCCAACTGCCGTCCTTCTCGCCACGTTCTACATATCTCTTTTGAATCAACTGGTCAAGGAGTTTCTGTATCGCAGTCACGCTGATGCCAGTCAGTTCTTTCATATCTGCCAAAGTCAGTGTTGGCTCTGTACGCATTGCATTCAGGATCCTTGTATAGTTAGGTGTTCTGAACGCAATGCGTTCACCATCATACCACCACACATTTTCGTCTTTCTCGCTCACAAATAGTACATCATTATACACCTCCGTCGCTACCAGTTCATTGAAATACTTCATAAAAGGTCTGATGTCCTTAATGTCAGCATGTGCACCATCACTTGGCACTGGTCCAACTTCCATATCCGCCTGATGGAGGGCTTCAAGATATTCACTCTTTTTACGACTGCGTACCACAATCATTGGATAGTCATGGCGAGTTAGAATAAAGTTTACCATCAGTCTGGCTATACGCCCGTTTCCATCCTCAAATGGGTGGATACGAATGTATCTATAATGAAACAAAGCGGCCAGCTCCAAAGGCGAAAGCTTACCTTCTTGCTCTGCAGCATTGTACCAATCTACCAGATCTGCCATCATTCCTGGAGTCTCCTCAGGCGAGGCATATTCGAATCGGTCACCATATCGTGTTATTACGCTATTTGGGCGCGTCTTATACTGACCAGCATGGATCATATAACTCGTCTGCTGACCGCCAGGGAGATTACGATATACAGTATAGTTTTCCCTTAGCAACGTCTTATGTAGTGTACGAATGAAGTTCTGAGTCAGCGGCATCTCCTTCACAGATGCTTCCTCAGTCATCATTTTGAGCCCCACATTGCTGGCTGCCATTTCTTGCACGTCTCTCACATCAGCCTCCCCTATCACTTTGCCAAACAAAAGCAGAATCTCCGTCTGCCCATAGGTCAGTGTATTTCCCTCGATGTGGTTGCTGTTATAGTTGAAGTCTACAGTAAAGCGACGGCTAAGCCTATCCCTGTCTTTTTCTGACAGCGGCTGCAGAGCCTGCCATGCTGCCAAAGCTTTCTTAATATTCAGATACTTCATATACTCATTTTTATAGTTTGCTACATTTTTATGCCGCAAAAATACAAAAAGTTTTCAAAATGGTTATAACACTACAACCTTTTTTATATAATTTAACCACAAATATCGTCATAAGAACAAGTATCATACAGAATTTATCTGTTATACATATAATTTTAGCAAACCTTTCTGATTCTGATTTCTATCTTTGTTATCAGAATCACATCAATTCTCAAGACTATGCAAAAGAAAGTATTATTCCTACTCCTTGCCCTGATGATGGGTGCAGCCGTTCAGGCACAAGAGATTGAGAAGGTCGACAAGTTCCCTTCTGGTTATATCAATGGCGTCTATATGGGCGAGGCCAAATACAAGACCATCGACGGCGTACTCTACGCCGTAGGCTACGAGGGCACTAAAGACTGGATCCTCGTCCGCTACCCCGCAGGCAGTCGCAACGACACCTATACCGTCCACCCCTACTGCCGACGTATAGCCCGTGGTGCCTTCGAGGGAGCTGCCTATCTCCGCGAGATCTACCTGCCCGAGACGGTCAGCTACATCGGCGATAATGCCTTCGCTGGATGTACTTCGCTCACAGGCATCTACTTTGGCGATAGCGAGCCTTCGGCTGTACGTTCAGCCGATACTTCATCCAGTGGCGAAGCATACGAAATAGCCCGATACAACCTCTCAGGCCGCCCCTGCAAGCCCACCGACAAGGGTGTACAGATCATCGTCTACTCCGACTACACCACCCAGACCATCATCATCAACTAAACATCTTATGCACTGACGAGGATCTGACTGATTTTACTCCAATAGTAAAACGCCTCAGGATTACCACGACGAATTTTGGCCACTTCCTTGCTAATCACAGGGTTTATGGTCATATCTTTCACGTCGGCAACGTTGCCAGAATATTTATCAATTCTGTCCAAACCATATTGGATGACAGTAGCCAAATATGCAGCTTTTGCTGCATCACATATAGCCATATCTAAGGTATACCTACCTACGTAGATATGGCTTTTCAGTTTGTCTACACCTTCTTTCAACAACTCAAAATCATTGTTGGGATCTATCTTTCCTCGCGTTGCCAAAGCAAATGCGGTATTCCTGATGTCATCATAAACAATACTGAGGTCATCCCCCTTATCGCGATAAGATGATAACTCGACGATCGCTATCGACTTGAATGTCTCTGCAGTAGTATTAATATCCCCGACAACATCAAACAACCTGCCAACATCATGCAATTGCTTGGCAACGTTGATAGTAGAGTTATGTGTGCCTTTATAATATGGCACGCCACAGGTGTTTGGTGCAAATGCAGTCAACTTATCACCTAGGATATCGGCTATAGAAGGTACATGGATTATGGTCTCACTGCCATCGGTTTTAATGAATGGATGCGAAAGGATCTTGTCTTCTATCTGATGGTAGTGGTTGTCTTCGTAGAGTACATCAAGTAGAACAGAGTCCTCTATCTGGTCGGAATATACCACCTCAAAGAACGATTTGTAATGCCCCTTAGGGATATTGTTGTTTCTATTCTCGCGACGAATAACTTTACAATCCGTAAATCCATATTTGTCACTGTTTTGCAGATATTGTTCGATGTCAGTACCAGGAGGGCAAAGCACATCTATATCGATTGATAGTCTGCGAGCTTCACCACCTAAAATCAAAAGAAGGCTGGTTCCACCTTTAAATGTTAACGGACAGCCCTCTTTTACAAGCATTTCTAATAATGAGAAGGCACGTATCACCTTCTCTACTAATTCGGGATGTTTAAACTTATGTGAAGAACAGACCTTGTCAATCCATTCCTTATTAAAGCATTCTTTCTGTATCATTATTTATGGTTTCTAAATCTTTCAGTATGGAGTCTTTTGCATTTCTGCGGTCGGCATACCTGAGAAGCCGGTTTATGTTAACATCGTAATGGCTTATGGCTGTCCTCATCATCTCCTGATTCTCGATGCCATGCAGATAATAGTAGTCTGCATCTACCCTTGTATCAACAAGTAGTTTCTCAAGTGTAGGAACAGGCACCTTACCATCACATGTCAATGGAGCCTCTGTCACCAGTGGTTTCACAATGATGTTCTCTTTGCTAAAGTCGATGTATGTTGTTGCTATCTCCTTAGTTGGTGCCAGGAATAAACGTCCCTTGTACTTTGGTTGCAGCATGTCGAATACGCTTTGAGTTGTATCTCGATTTGTCTCAACATAGATGGTATTATTAGGCATCATGTTGTGCAACAACGGAGTAATGACATTGGCACTATATATACAAAAGTCAGCAAAAGGATATTGGCGTAACAATGATCGGTATAATGAACGAACCTTTGCATTAGCCTTTACCAGAAAAGTATTGGCAGATTGTATTGTGTAGATACCACGGCCTACTCTGCGCAACTTACCCATTCGGCATAGCTTGCCAAGATACCAACTGAGTTTTGCTCTCTCGATATCAGGAAACAAGTCCGTTGGCATACTGTCTACAGAGAACTGTTGCATACCCGACGCAAGGTTCATTATTCTGTCGTATACTCCCATCATTACAATAACTTTAAGACAACGCAAAGATAGTCACAAATCGGCAAATTTCCAAATTTTTGCCGTTTTGTGACCTAATATTTAATATTTATTAGCAGATAAAAACACATTAGCTTAACATATAATATGATAAAAAACATAATTCATACATATAAAATATTGCATCTTACAGATAAAATGCTTATATTTGCAGCAGGAAACTAATAAAACCTAAGATATGAAAATAATCTATTCACCAGAGTTTAACTCTACAAGCTACATCAACCTCCAACAACGCCAGGGCCAACTCCTTGGGCTGAAAGTATGTGGTTCGACCGAACTGCTTTCCGAACTCGAACTGCGAGCCGGCATTGCTGTTCAGGAGCTATCTGAACCAGAGCGTTTGGTAGCACATCATGATGCCATAAAGGAGAGCATAAAGAAAACGATCTTTGCTAATTCTTTTGCGATGGATGAGATTGGAGTAACCCGTCAGCTACTCAATTGGCGCGACAATTTGTTGATGGCAGGATGGAATCCTCAAGAACACCGATTTACCAAAAAGCTGGAAAACCTTGCAGCATTAGAAGAGGAAACGACACCAAGGTCTCAAGCTGATCGTTGGAAAAAAGTACATGAATATGTTAAGAATCATCGGCTTTTTAGCGAGAACGACAAGATAGAAGTTCATGCGTCTTCAGAATTGTTACCTTTGGTTATTCGTAATACACTTGATGAGCTAAACAATCAAGGTTTTGTAGAATATGTTCAACCCACCACAACTAATTCTGCATACAATCTGAAGGTTTATAAGTTTAAGACACGAACAATCGCCTATCAGTGGTATCTGTCTCAACCGGATGCCATTAAGGACATTGATGTTACTGTAAGCAATGATAATTGCATGCTTAATGACATGGCTATCTCGTTTAACAAGCCTGTAGTGAATTCAAAATCATCAGATAGCAACCCTCAGATACTTCAACTATTCAAATTAGGTTTATCCCTCTTTGCACGTCCATTGAATGTTTATAACCTTTTGTCCTATCTCCAAGTTCCTGGACATCCTGCAAAGGGTGTGGCCTTTCAGTTGGCCAAAGTACTTGCAGATGAAGGTGGTGTGAATGAAAAATGGGATGAAGTTATAGAAAACTACGATTTCACAAACGACAAAGATGAAGATGAACAAGAAGATTGTCTCTCTTTTATCTGCATGGTTAAGGAAGATTTTCAGTCAGATCATATTCCTGTAGAAGCAATCAAAAGCTATGCAAATGATTTAGCTCATTGGTGTGATAAACAAATCTTCTCAAAACATGTTAGTGACGAACGAAAGGCACAACTTATTGTTCTGTCCTCTTTCTGCCGGTCACTTGTTCAAACGCTAAAAGACAAGAAGACCGTTACTTCTGAGGAACTGATGGTGACTATTGATGGCATCTACCAGCCTCAATCGTTTACACATTTCAAGGCAGAAAAAGACTCTCCTGATTTCATTTCGTCTGTAACCCAAATAGCGGATCCTGTCGACAATGTATGCTGGCTTGGATGTGTAGGTAGTTCCTTATCTACTTATCCTTACGATTTTCTGAATAATGAAGAGATTGAGAAACTAAATGAGCAGGGGGTGTCCATACCATCTAAGACAGAGTTTTATTCACATTATCGTCAATTACAACTTGATGCACTCCAGAACATACGTCAGAATCTTATTCTAGTATGTTGGGAATATGATGGTAACGAGTTGCAGGAAGAACATCCACTACTGACAGAGTTTAAGTCCAGATATACTGACGAGCAATGGGCAAGAATCGTGGTGCAGAATGAGAAGCCTCATTTAGAAGAAAAGAAAGGAGAAGTTGTAAAACTCGACATTCTCCCAAACTATCAACTTGATGGCACACAGTTAAGGGCGCTCAAACGCGAAACTGAGAGTTATTCCAGCATCAGCACCTTGATACAGCATCCTTTCGATTATACTGTAGACTACCTCTTAAAACTTAGAGAACCATCTGTGGGGCAGTTGGATGACCTCGACACAACTAAGGGTAACGTAGCTCATCTCTTCATAGAGAACCTGGTGAAAGAGTTTGGAACCGAGATGCCTAATAAGTATAAGGAACTGACAGATGAGGAAAAAAACAGCAGAATTAATATTGCCATCAGTCAGAAAGGTGCCATCTTATTACTCCCAGAGTACAAAATGGAACAACAGCAGTTTGTCGACAAGTTGAAAGAGAGCGCATTGATTCTGGTTGACATCATTACTCAACTAGGTTTGCAACCCGTTGAATGCGAGGTAAAAATGAATGTTCAATTTGAAGATATAGGTTCCTTCGAAGCTAAACCTGATATGGTACTTCAGGAGACTAATAATCCGTCACATTACGTGATTTTCGATTTCAAGTGGTCAGAAAGCAGCTCATTCGAAAAGAAACTCAAAGAGAAGCGTGCTATGCAGTTGGAATTCTATAGTCAGGCAGCAACCATTCATTATCAGAAGCAAGATAAGAATGCAAAGATTGTTGGTACCGCTTACTATCTTTTCCCATTGTGCAAACTCTTTACGACTGTTTTCCCAGAGTCAGAGCATGTTGTCAATGTTGAGGTTGATTATGATGCGGAAAATCGCAAATTGTTTGAAGAGATTAAGAATTCATATATTTATCGCAGAAATGAGCTCAATAATGGTAAAGTGGAAGACAGTGAATTGTGTGCAATTGCAGAACTTCCTTATAACAAGGACACAAAAGGAAAACTTCCGCTCTACCCACTCGAGGGACAATATAAAAGAGAAAATGACAAAAAATGTCCTTACGTCAAAACTGATAAACCGGCATTTGCTAAGAAAGTTCCCAACTGGGGAGATAGCAAAGCCGATGATCGCGAAATCAAGACAACTCATTCAATTCTAAAAGGCAGACTATTATGAAAAATGTAACATATATCAACGCAGGAGCAGGTTCTGGAAAAACGACCGAACTGACTAAAATCCTGGCTAAGGAACTGTGCAAGAAAGATGGAAGAATAAAGCCATCAGAAGTTATTCTGACCACGTTCACCAAGCTTGCTGCTTCTGAATTTCGTCAGAAGGCACGTGAAGTCTTGTATGAGAAAATAAAGAATGAACCTGACAATGATACCAAGAAGCAACTATCCGATATCGCCAATCAGATGGACGCTGCAACTATTGGCGACGTCCATTCCGTCTCTTTGAGTTTTATTCAGAAATATTGGTATTTGGCTGGAATCTCTCCTGATGCGAAGGTGATGTCTGAAGATGACATGCAGATTTATATCAGCCAGTCATTAGGTAATTATGTTACTGATACTGATTTGGCTTTCTTTACAGAATATTGTAACTATTTTGACATTGACTATCCTCTGTTTTGGCAAGACGAGCTCTTAAGCGTTATTGAGAAAATCAACCATTACGATATTGATCTTAATGGTTGTATTGATATGAGTAAAAAAACGATTAATGCTATTTTTAATGAGAATGGGAACCTCAATGAGAAACTGTTGAAAGAGTTTCAAAACATCCTAACGGAGCAAATAGAATCATATAATGAAGATATAAAGAAAAAAGCCAAGGAGTTCCTTTCAGAAAAACCGAACTATCATGTTTTATTAAACATATATAAGGAGATAAGCGGAAACACGTTTCTAGGGGCTCAATCTCGCTTGACACCTTTTGTCGAAAAAATGAAAGGCGATTTTCAGGAATTTGTTAAAAATATCAAATCGGTTCTTCTGTCATCAAAGTCTACAGATAGTTGGAAATCGCCTCAAAAAATGATGACAACTATGGTTCAAACCATTTTCCGCATCGCATCTAATTGGAATGATGGTTTTAAGGCTTTTAAGGATCGTCGTCACATCATCGACTACAACGATATGGAGGAGAAGTTCTTAAAGTTGTTAGATACTAAGAATGTCTGCGAAGAAATAAAGGCTGATTATAAGTTGATGATGGTCGACGAGTTCCAGGATTCCAGTCCAATTCAGTTGAGCATTTTCAAAAAACTTTCCGATTTGATAGAACATAGTTACTGGGTGGGCGATCCCAAACAGAGCATTTATGGTTTTAGAGGAGCCGATGTGTCATTGGTGAATGATTTAATTAAGCTTTTTGATGACGAGAAAGAAAAAAAGAAGAATGGTTTAAACTTATATTCTCTCCCTAAATCTTATCGTTCTCGCAGAAAACTAGTTAACCTTGTTAATGGCTGCTTCACAAGGGCTTTCAATGGAATTATTAATAATGTAGAGTTGGAACCTGCTCGTCAAGATGAAGAAGGCCTTTCCGAGCCGTTAGCTCATTGGAATTGTTCTGGCAACATGAATCAGAACAAGGCATTCATCGAAAAAACGGCTGATCGTGTAAAACAACTTTTGGATAGTAATGTGAAGGTAAAGCCAAAGGGTGCTCAGTATGTTAGAGGCATTGAACCTGGCGACATTGCCATACTGTGCTTGAAGAATAGCGAATGCAAAAGCTATGCAAAAGCATTAGCTGCTCGCGGTATACCAGTATCATTCGTCAACGATGATATTTCTCAGCAGATTGAAATTCATTTGGTTATTTCACTCTTACAGCAAATAATAGAGCCCTCTAACAAGCATGTTAGGGCTGAATTGCTTCGATTGTTGAATGATGATTCAACGACAGTTATTCTGAATTCTCGATTGGATTATCTTTATAAACAAAGTCTGGAAAGAGAACAAGAAGAGAATCCTGACGACCAGAAGTTACCCGATGAATGGATGAACAATAATCCTCTGATAGAGAAACTGATAGCCTTTATGAAAGCAGGACGTGATTTCTCTGTCTCCGATTTGGTAGAGAACGTCATCTATGCTCTTTCACTTCCAGAAGTAGTCGCCAAGTGGGGCGAAAAAGAGATACGTCAACAGAATCTCAGTACTGTCAGAGCATTAGCAAGACAATATGATAGCCATTGTCAACAGATGGGCATTGGAGCATCTGTTGGTGGTTTTATCAGCTATCTCTCTTATGCTAAAGTTGAAAACAAAATAGATAATTCTATCAATGCAGTTAAGGTATTAACCTACCATAAATCCAAAGGCTTAGAATGGAATTATGTGATTATGGACTCTCTCTTTGATAACAAATTGAAAGATGACCATTTCGCACTATGGAATTATTGGGGAGTACGAGAAATGCGTTCGGAGGATAACGATCATTACGTGATTCAACACCTTCCCAGGATTATGAGTTCTATAACATACAAATCAACATTACCGCAGCTTTATTTGGACAATGTCATTCAACTCTCTTCGTACAAGGCGATTAAAGAGCGTGAAACCAACCAATTACGTCATCTTCTCTATGTTGGTATGACACGTGCGCGCGATTATCTGACAACATTGGGAAGATGTAGCAATGCCCGGAACAACAGGTCTATTCCTACTGCTTACTGGATAAAAAATGCCGGCATCTCTGAGGGTGTTATGAATCAGTCTTTGGGAGTTTTGTGGGGCGAGAAGAATCTAGATGGAAATCCAGAAGATATTACCAATATTCCTGAAGCTGACAAATCAAAGGCAACAGAATATAAATATTTTGATTACCCAGAGTTGATCATTTCTGAACGAGAGCCCAAATATATCTCTCCTAGCAAGCTGCCTCAGATTGAGTTTGCAAAAGAAAATATTGAGATTCTTGATAATCTCAAATGTCGCATCGAGAATTACGATACCGATGATACCAATCAGGCGGCTGCTGGTACTTGCATCCATAACATCTTTGCAGTCTACGACCCTACCCTTTCTCATGAAGAGAATGTGGATAAGGCCACTGACATTCGCAATGGCAACAACATGTACGGAATCATATCTGAGCCCGAAGAAGTTATCAATTCCATTGAGCATCTTTACGCATGGTTGGAGCAGACTTATGGCAAAGCCTCGTCTGTCAAGCATGAGGTTCCGTTCATTCAACCTCTACCTGGTCAGATAGTGCATGGAGAGATTGACCTCTTATGGTATCTTAACGAGAATGAGTGTGTGCTGATTGACTTCAAGAATTTCCCTGGTGACAGGGCAACCATCACGAATCCAGACCCTAAGAACGAGCATTATGCAGGTAAGTATGCCTCACAGCTAAAGGCTTATCGCGATGTACTCAAGGTCTCTGGAATCACCGTTAAAGATACCCTCATCTACTACTCTGTCATGGGTAACGTCGTCCGCCTCAACCTGTAGTAGAAGTCCATTAACATACAAACAGAGTAACCCTAACCGGTTGCTCTGTTTTTATTCATACATATTAACAAGGGCGGTTATTTTGGAGTCTTGGCATAATCTTTGCAATCGTAATCACGTATAATACTATTACCATATGACAAAGCAAACTACTATTATTCCTTCGTTTACCACGGTGCTCATCGATTTTGATGGCACTCTGTTCGACACCACTGTTGCAGATCGTTTCTCTGTCCGGGGGAAGGGGCTGCGCAGGTTCTCGCCAGAGTGGAGCAAGGCCCGCAGCCTATACCTTGAGAAAATCAGGCAGAGCCCGCTCTACGATGGTTGGGAGCAGGCACTCGAGTTCTTCAAAGCAAACAACATCCAAGCTGCCATCGTGTCGGGCAACAACGTTCAGGTGCAAAATGTGGCAATCAAAGCCAAAGCAGAAAAGTATCCTGTTCTGAAAGATGTTTTTCCCAAGCCCAAGGTCAATCGTATTGGCGGCACCATAAAGTCCGAGGGCGATCCTTCGCTCTTCCTCCATGCACTGAAACAGCTCAACGTTGCTCCTGAATACACCATAGCTTTCGGTAATCAGATGATTGATGCTAAATTGGCATCCATGGTCGGCATCAAGGCCTATCACTGTCTGTGGGGCGCCAGAGATGAGGAAAAAGAGCTGATGCTCGCCGACCCTGACCATGAGTGCATCACCTCCCCGCTCCAGATCATCGACCTGCTTCGCTAACCCAAGAGCACCCCTCACCGGTTGCTCTATTTTTTGTTATATGTATGATTTTCGGCTTTGATTTCCTGCCAAAGGGATAATTTTGTGGGTGTAAACATCAAAACATCACGAATATGACAAAGCTGAATTTTAACAAACTATTCGTCCAGCCGGTTGCCAAGTGCATCGTCTGTCTGGCTGTCCTGAGTATTACCAGTTGCGAGTGTCCATTCATGGAAGAGCGCAACAGTCAGTATTCCTCGTCTAAGGGCGACCACCTCACTGCCGACTTGTTGACTGGACTCTGGCAGTGCTATTACCCAATGTACGTGGGTGATGTGGAATTCAAAGAGCTCCGCATCTTTTCCGACGGCAAGGCCGACATCATTATGGAGGATGTGGGAGGCTCGGCTTACTATGCCGAAACCTTCGCTTGGCGCTACGACGGCCGATACATCACGTTTACTAAGGGCAATACAGTGTATCAGTTCCAGATCACCGGTTACCTCTGGCCCGAACTCTATCTCCACGACTCTCGCGGCAAGTACACATGGGCCTGGCGCCGACCTGAAGAATGCCTCACTCAATAATCATTTATACATATGACTTTAACCCTTACTTTCTCATCAAACGGTAAATTTGCCACCAGAAATAACCCATTAAAACACTACTATTATGCCACCAAGAAGATTGAAAATTCAGAAGCGAAGTACAAACCTTGATTTTGACATGCGCCCCGAGCGCTCCTTGTTTGATAATGAGGAGAAGGAGTACAAGGAGCCCGACACCTGGACCATCATCACCGCTATGAACCGTGTGCTCGACCAGGCACGCGGCTCCGAACTCACCGATGAGTTCTGGGAGTCGATTAAGAATCCCCTGGCTTTCCTGCGCGGCGAGCTGGGCATCAACGATATCCAGATAGTAGTACTGGCCATGCTCATCGAGGCTGGCGAACCCCTGTCGTGGAAGAAGATGGGCAACTACCTGAACTGCTCACGCCTGCAGATGATGACCTACACCGACGAAATCGAGGAGATGGTGCGCAAGCGCTGGTTCGTACGCCGTGGCACCCACGAGATAGGTGGTTTCTTCGAAGGCTTCGCACTGGCTCGCGGCCTTATCACCGCCCTGCGCCATAATCAGGTGTTCGTTCCCGAGAAGATCGACGGACTTACCGAGCAGCAGTTCGTCGACAAACTCGAGAGCCATATCTCCAAGGGCCTGAACGACCGTCACACCGAGTTCCGCGACGACGAGGAGTGGATGGTTGAGCTGTGCAAGGCCAATCCTCACCTGCCCCTCTGCCACGAGGTGCTGCGCTTCGACGATATCCACGTGCAGTCGCTGCTGCTCATGATTGTGTTCGACTATGCCCAGTGGGAGGGCAGCGACGGCGAGGGCCTCACCATGGAAACCATTAGCGACCTGTACCCCGAGGATTTTGATTGCAACTTCCTGCGCCAGAACCTGCGCGAGGGCATCCACCCCCTCATACAAGCCGGCTACATCGAGTACAAGTGCCGCGACGGCATGGCCGACAACGAGCAGTACAAGCTTACCCTCAGGGCCAAGCAGGAGCTGCTGTCGGCCTACAAGCCCAGTCACACCAAGTGCCGCCGCTATCAAAACAGCTACAACCGCATGCTTAAGAGCCACGACACCATCAAGCCCAAGGAACTGTTCTTCAACGACAGCGAGCAGCAGCAGATTGACCGCCTCACCTCTCTGCTCAGCATCGACAACTTCCCCAGCATCCAGCAGCGTCTGGAGGAGCAGGGCATGCGCAAGGGCTTTGCCTGTCTGTTCTACGGAGGCCCTGGTACCGGCAAGACCGAGACTGTGCTGCAGATAGCCCGTCAGACGGGTCGCAACCTCATGCAGGTAGACATCGCCGGCATGCGCGATAAGTTCGTAGGCGAGAGCGAGAAGAACATCAAGGCCGTGTTTGCCCGCTACCGCGAGATATGCCAGAATAGCGAGGTACAGCCCATCCTGTTCTTCAACGAGGCCGATGCGCTCATCAACAAGCGCACCGAGAACATCGAGCACTCTGTCGACAAGATGGACAACGCCATGCAGAACATCATCCTTCAGGAGATTGAGGACCTGGACGGCATACTCATCGCCACCACCAACCTCACCAGCAACCTCGACAGCGCCTTCGAGCGCCGATTCCTCTACAAGGTTGAGTTCCACAAGCCCGACACCACCGTGAAGAGCAAGATATGGCGCTCGATGCTGAAGGACCTGAGCGACCACGACGCCCAGCAGCTGGCCTCGCACTTCGACTTCTCAGGCGGACAGATTGAGAACATCGCCCGCAAGCGCACGGTCGACTACATCCTCTCGGGCCAGTACGCCACACTCGAGCAGCTGGAAGACTACTGCCGCGCCGAGCAGCTGGCCAACAACAAGTCTCGCCACCGCATCGCCGGCTTCTCCCTGCCAGGGGACAGGTTCCTGGCAGGAACAGATAAGCACCAATAACCTCCCTGCCAGGAACCTGTCCCCTGGCAGGGGTCGACAAACTATTGATAAAGTTATGCAATACACCAAAGTACAGATTAGTAACAGCATCGCCAAATTACTGGAGGAAGGCAGGAGCAACGACTATGCTCTTGACCTCTACCTCAAGATGCGCATGATGAACGACCTGGGCCCCGAGCAACCGTTCATCACCAAAGTACCCTTGCCCGCCGAAGTGCGTATACACCTGATGGGCAACGGTACAATCAGCGATTCCGACATCAAGCTGGAGCTGGCAAGCAGCAAGTACCCCAGTCCGCGACTGATAGTCAAGCTCTCGCCTGCCTGCACCCTCTACGCCGAGAAGGTACATTCGGCCATGCAGCTTACCATCAACGACAAGAACCACACCGTGATGTTCCTCAAGTCGTACCGCGCCGAGGATATCGCCCTGTGGATGATACGCCAGAAGCAGAGGTTGGCCGAATATATGAACGATTGGGATGTAGAATTGCAGACAGCCTACAAGAAGCTCAAGATCGATCATATGGCATTCCTCGGCATCCGTGCCATATTCGCCGATGCCATGAAGGACTACCCCAAGCTCAAGTATGTTGTCGTAGAGCAGAAGCGCCGTGCCAAAATCATGGTGCATATTCCCAACACCACCCTCGGTGTGTACATCTATGCCTGGTGGGGATCGTACAAAAAACAGCTTCCCCAGCAGATTGAGAGTCTGAAACTGCTCCTCGACGTTCATCGCAAAAGCAGCATCAAGAACTTCTTCATCCACCACAAGAAATAATCTTTAATGTTTAATCTTTAATGTTTAATCTTTAATGTTTAATGTAGTACTATGTCAGTAATGATTAATATCTCCGAGCTCAAGCAAACCTTAGAGCTCACCCCCTCAACCCAGAACATCATGCTCGTAGGCAAGCACGGCATCGGTAAGTCCGAAATCCTCACCAGCTATTTCAATAGCAAGGGCATGAAAGTAGTAACCCTGTTTCTCGGACAGATGGCCGACCCGGGCGACATCATCGGCATACCCTCGAAGGTAGAGCAGATCGATGCCAACGGCAAGGCCACCTCGCGCACCGACTTCACCCCACCCTACTGGTTCCCACAGGACGGAAAGCCCATTGTGCTCTTCCTCGACGAGTTGAACCGCGCCCGTCCAGAGATACTCCAGACGGTGATGGACCTCACCCTGAATCGCAAGCTGGCAGGCAAGGCCCTGCCCAAAGGCAGCTACGTGATATCGGCCGTTAACGATGGCGACGAATACCAGCTCACCGACCTCGATCCAGCACTCGTAAGCCGTTTCAACATCTACGAGTTCAAGCCCACCGTCGAGGAATGGCTCAACTGGGCTGTGAGCGAGCATCTCGACGACCGTGTAGTAGATTTCATTCAGGACAACCCCACCTGGCTCGACGGCAACAACCGAGAATACAAGGGACTCGACAAGACCGCCGATCGCCGCGCCTGGAAGCATGTATCCGACGTGATTCACAAGGTAGACACCATCACCGACATCCACAAGCGCATCATCGCCGGCATCGTGGGTGTAGGCGCAGCAGCAGCCTTCATTCAAAGTGCCCTGCAGCATAATGCCATCACGGGCAAGGACCTCCTGCTTAAGTACGACAAGACCATCAAGACCGTCGAGAAGTACCAGCTGCACGAGTTTGCCATCCTCAACGAGTCGGTGTTCCGTTTCCTCGAAAATGCCGAACTCAAGAAGAACGAGAAGAAAACCGTGGCCGAGAACCTCGGTAAGTACATCGATTTTCTCAGCAATAACAGCGAGGCACTTGCCAACTTTACCACCATCTTTGAGAAGGACACCTACATCAGGGCCGCCTCATTTATGGTAATCAATGCCCCCAAGGTGTACAACACGTTAAACGATTATGTAGAAGCACTATGAAAGAACGAATAGCCAGAATCGCCCAGCGCTGGTTTCTCAGCGACGAGCCGCTGTTCTTAGCATTCTGCACCCATCGTGTGGTCGAGAACCGCGAGATGAAGTGCATCGCCCGTGTGGGCAGAGGCGTTATCGAGTTCAACCCCTTGCTGTGTTTCCACACCAGCGACAAGGAACTCGAGGAGCGCCTCCGTGTAGAGGTGATCCGTATCCTGCTCAAGCACCCCTACGACCGCCAGCCCGACGGCTGCAGCACCACGGCCAGGGCATTAGGCAGCAACTGTGTCATAACCGACAACTACCGTCTCCATTTTTTCGAGATGGTAAAGCCTGTCGACTTCGAGCTGCCCTCCCAGAAGCACTACGAGTTTTATGCCCGTAGCATACAACAGCTCCTGCCTAAGGGTGAGCAAGGCCAGGCCGGAGAGTCCGACGCAGATTCCGATCTCGCAGCCAACTGGCAGCAGGACGAGCTGATGGCGGCCCAGGTCGACCAGGTCATCAACAATGTCAAGTCATGGGGATCGATGCCTGGCCATCTGGTCGACCAGATCATTGCCTCTACCAAGGCACGTGTCGACTATCGTAAGATACTGGCTGGGTTCCGCGCCTCCATCCTGAGCGAGAAGCGCAAGCTTACACGCATGCGCCCCAACCGCCGCTTTGGATTCGATGCCATGGGCAGTCGCTACGATTTCTGCACGCACATGCTTATCGGTGTGGATTGCAGTGGCAGCATCACCAAGACCGATCTGCGCAATTTCTACTCCACCATCAACCGTTTTTTCAAATACGGCATCAAGCAGATAGATGTGGTGCAGTTCGACGTGAAACTGGGCGAAGTGCAAACCCTGGTCAAAGCCTCCGAGAACGTCAAGGTTACCGGCCGCGGCGGCACCCTTTTCCAGCCCTTTATCGACTTTGTGGCCAAGCATCCCGAATACGATGGTGCGCTTATCTACACCGATGGCTATGCGCCCCCGCCAAAGGTACCCGCCACCATACGCACGCCCCTTTGCTGGGTACTCCGATCCGAGAGGGAGTTGAAAGAGCACGAATCCTGGATGCGCCAATCCGGCCGCGTCTGCGTAGTCGAAAACACATAAATCCAATTATAGCCAAAGCACCCTGCCTCAGTAAAATGAAGCAGGGTGCTTACTTAATTGGCCAGGCGATGGTTATGCTCCCATGCAGCTGGTCGCTCCCAGTGCGGTAACAATGGCCGTAGCCACAGATGCTATGATCTGCACGATAAACTTTAAGGTTTCCTTCTTACTCATAACTTTTAATGTTTTAATCGTTTCTTTAGTACGCTTGGCATCGCCAAGAATGTTTCATGTTTAATCTTTAATGTTTAATGTTTAATGTTTAATAGTAAGGCTGGGGCCTAAGCCCCAAGCCCTTAGTCTCCGATAGGCTCGTGACTTCCTCCGCCGCCGGTATTGCCGCCACCAGTGTTTCCACCGGTATTGCCGCCACCGCTCTGGTTGCCACTGCTACCTGAGCCCGACGAAGGATTCTCGTCGTCCATAGTGCCGGCAAACGTCTCGGCATTTACAAACTCAGCCTTCTTGATGAACTCACGACTCGAGATGTCGGTCTCGGTGCTCGAATCGGGCAGGAATCGGATGTGCAATCCCTTCAGGTTCTTCTGAGGCAGGAACTTGTCCTTGCTCTCGGCACCGCCCTCGGTATTCTCCAGGGTGGTGAAGAAGATACCCAGACCGTCGATCTTCACACGCTTCGAATTAAGCAGCATCTCCAGCAGACAGCTGCGGAACTTCTCCAGCACGCCAAACACCACGTCGGGGGTGTAGATAGAGCCGTGCTCACTAATGTGGTTCGCCAACTTGCGGGTGTTCAAGGTCTCGATAGTCTTCTGATGGGCGAACCACTTGCCATTCACCTTCGAGTTCTTCACCTTGTTCTGCTTCAACAGATAAAATACTTTTGCCATAATGTGTGTGTATTAATTAGACTTAAGTGCGACTGACTACATCGGGCAGCCGCTTCCCGTGTGTGCGTTTCATATCTGATTTGCACTGCAAAGGTACAAATTATTTTTGAAACTACCAAACATTTTAGCAAGTTTTTATACGCTATTTTGTAAGTTTTTATAGTATATATACTCAAAAATACAGAAACGTAACTTCTGGCGCCCCGAAGTTACGTTTTCGGCTGCCAGAAGTTACGCTTCGTCGATCGTGACGGAGAGCTGGTTTTATTCACTATTCATTTATTCACATGTACAGGAAGGTTTTCAGTTTTCTCAAATATATATTTATATTATATAATTATATTATAATATAATTATATAATATAGTATTAACATACTAATAAGGCAATGGCAAGTCGTTTTCACGCAAAAGCATTCCCGTCTATGTGAATAAATGAATAACTGAATATTTTTTATTTCCCGAAAAATTTGCGTAATTGCAATTTTTCCATTATCTTTGCACTACATTGACGAATAAACCTAAAAATAAATAATATTCATAAAAATTATGGACAACAGAAACAGCTTATCATTCAGGCAGATAATCGATACATTATCTGCAACAATCAACCCAGTGAATCACGTCATGGACCTCGTACCATCCGACATGCAGGAGTTATTTCAAAAGAGTATGCTCATATCGCTATCCATCCTTAAGACCTCCGAGATGGTTCACAATTCGGGCGGACAGATCGACTACCAGCAGTTGTATCAGCTATTAAAGCCGCTACTAACCGACCCCGAAGTCATTAACAGCTACAACAAGTGGAAAAGCGACCTGTGCTGCATGACACCCCAAATGCTAAAGCATAAGCGTTTGCAGGTGATATTTGATGTGCTTAAGCGCGACATTATGAAGTACGACGAGGATGCATTCAACTATGAGGTTAATGAAATCAACGACGACGAGATTACCCAATGGATATCGTGCGAAGAAAAGCTCGACGATAACCTTAAGAAAGAGTTGGCAAAACTTAAGCGCTACTTGATTAAAGAGGGCGACATCATCATGATAGATCGCCAAAAGTTCGGTAAGTATGCAATGAAGCACATAAAAGCTTTCTCGTACGAGGACGCCAGGACTATGTTCGAACTCGATGCGACACTCGACATGGTGAATGCCGACCTGGTGGCGCAGAACCCCAGGCTGCAGACGATTATCAACAAGTACCGTCTGCAGCCTGAGCCGTTCAACGCTTTTGCGCCCGCCAAGATTATCAAGAGCATCCTCACCCAGACAGAAGTATTGGCATTGGTAAGCAACAAGCAAAAGTACACCGCCCAGTGGATAGAGCAGTTTGTTGACAATCTGATGGCCTCAGAGCATGGCAGAAAGATTGCCGAAGACTGGGCCAACAGTAAGAAACGCATCAAGATACCGGCTCTGGTGGCAGGCACACTAATAAGCGCAGGCGTTTTCAATTGTAGCAAACCAAAGTTGGCCCGCGCCATCCGCGTACAACACGACTTCACGGTAACAATCGACAGCTACGCCACCTACATGGGCTGCAAAAAGGAGCAGCCCTACCTGGAGTGGGTACAAAACTACGTAAAATCCAATTAACCGTATCCCAATTCTGTCCAACTGGCTTCTCCCGATTGGGGGAAGCTAATTTTTTTTGTTTTTTCTGATACGGCGATAAACACACGCAAACCACAGCAATTCTACACGCCAACCAACCGGCTGCCGCCAAAAAAGTTTTGGCAGTTGGATAGTTGGACTCTACTTTTGCACTCGCAATCCGGATTTCGCAACAAACATCAAATTTAAAATGACTTTAGAGTATTTAGAAATTATGGAAGAAATCAAGAAGGCCGAGGAGCAGCCATCCACAGCTCCACGCAGAAAGTGCATTCGTAGTTTCAAGTCGAACACCCGCGTTTTCGACGACGACTCGATCGAGGTTACGCCCCAGGAACGTGGCCAGCCTGCACAAACCAACGTTAAGAAGGTGGGCCGGTCCAAACGATACGACACCACGGGCAAGAACCCACTTACATGCATCGAACTCAAATGTCCCGACAACGTGCCCGACAAGGCTGCCTATTTCCAGAAGGAACTGGCCAAACTCACCAAGGACATTACTATCGCCACCCCCGAGCTGCCCAACAGCGAGTTTCTGTTAAATCAGGACAACCTGAAGGTATGTTTCGAGGAAAAAGAGAGAAAGCTGACGGCATGGATGGCATTCAACACCCAGAACATGCTTGAGGCAAGAAGAGATTTGTTTAATTTAACCAGCGAAATTTATAAATGTTTAGTTATCAACAACAACTTACTGACTCGCGAACGCGACTGATTACCCCCGAGGTGTTCTGGGCTTACTGCCGCGCACCACAAACAATACAACTGGTAACCGAAGCCCGACAGGCACTCCAGAACGGCGACGAGAAGACCTATGCCGACAAGAAAAAGCAGCTGGCGCTGATGATATTTGTAGGCACCTTTGAGGAATGGGAGAAGGAACTGGAGAACAAACGCACAGGCGAAAAGCGAAAGGAAACGGCGATGTGGCGCAGTCAGAGTCATGTACACCTGAACGGACTGGTGGTGGCCGACTACGACCATCTGCAGGGCGACGTTCGAAAGATTTGGGCCGAAGCCTACGAGCGCCTCTCGCCCGAAGACCAAGCCCGCATCGTGCTGGTTTACGTTACCCCATCAGGCCAAGGTTTGAAGCCCGTATTCACCGCCGATCCTGCCATCGGCAACCTCATCGACAACCAGCTCGATTTCTCGCGCAAGCTGGGGCTGCCCCTCGATGAATCGTGCAAGGACGGTAGCCGAGGGGCCTTCATGACCACCGCCGATGACATTATTTATATTAACGAAGAAAAACTGTTTTCCTATGAAGATGAAACATTTTCTGCGCGATTTGATGCTCTATATCGAGACGGTCAGTCGCAGGCTACGCAAAAGGATAATTTAGGCTCGGAGAAAAAAATCATAGAGTCCTGTGGTCCGTTGCAAGATAATTACAACGGCATGCCGGTAATGGAGATTGTCGACAAGTGGAGCCAGCAGCATTTTGCCAGCGAGGGCGTATCGCGCCACGAATCCAGCATCCTGCTGGCACGCGACCTACTCATTATGCTCGATCGCGACCAAAGTCTGGTGCTGTCGGTATTAAAGGCACAGCCCTGGGTGCAGGCCATCATCCGCGAACGTGGCGAGGACGTAGAGCGCACCGTATCCGATGCCGCCACCTATCTGAAAGCCCAGGAGAGTCAGGCCGCCAAGAAAGGTCAGCCCTGGCTACCCAAAATCTCAAAAGAGATGCAGGCGATAGTAGAACCTCTAAATTCTAAAATCTCAATTCTAAATTCAGATGCCGACATCTACTCCCAGCTGCCGCTGGACAAATGGGCTGATGAACTGCTCGAGATGGCCCAGTACTACCCCTGCATGAAGGAGCTGTTTGTTAACCTGCATCCACATAAACTGCCCGCCGTACTCTTCTCGTCGGGCGCCCTCTTCGGCACGCTGATGACTCGCGCGTGGTACCACTTCTGGTTCGACCCAAAGATTATACGCCGACTCAACTACTGCATCTTTATCATTGGCGATCCCGGTGCAGGCAAGCATATGATAGAGGAGTTCTATCGCCTGATAGCCGACCCTATCATACAGGCCGACCAGTGCATGACCGACGCCCTGAATCGCTATAAGGAGAGCCGCACCGAGCGCACCACCAGCACCAAGGCACAGAAGGCCGAGGCACTCAAAAAGCCCGAAGTTGGCATACGCGTTCACCCCGCCCGCACCGCCACCGGCGAGTTTATCCGCCACATGCTGGCAGCCAAGGAAATCATCCAAGGCCAGCCGATAAACCTGCACATGCTGTCGTTCGATTCCGAGCTCGACAACGTGAACAAGAACAACAAAGGTGGCGATTGGAAGGATCGCGAGATTATGGAGCTCAAGGCCTTTCACAACGAGGAAGACGGACAGATGTACGCCAATCAGGAGAGCATCAGCGGCATGTTTAATGTGTACTGGAACTTCATCTACACCGGCACACCCTATGCCCTGCATCGCAAGGTAAACCAGCGCAACTTTGGTACCGGCATGAGTAGTCGACTGGCAGTTATCCCCCTGCCCGACCGCGGCAAAGCCAAGCGCCATCAGGAGGTGATTGAGGGTGCCGACGAAACGTTGAAGATGTGGGCCTACCGGTTGGATAAGGTGGCAGGCGAGATACCCATCGAACCGCTGAACGACGAAACTTACGAGTGGCAGACCGAGCACATGGACATCGCCGAGTTTAATCACGACAAGGCCGACCGCATGCTGCTAAAGCGCATACCCTATTACGGCATCGGCATCAGCCTGCCCTTTATCCTGATGCGCCATTGGCAGGAGTGGGAACAGAACCGCACGCTATCTATGGACGACACCGACCGCCGTTTCTGTCGCCTGGTGATGGAGATACAGTACCGCAGCCAGCAGTTCTTCTTTGGCGAGATGGCATTCCACTACTTTGCCGATCAGGACAAGGAGTTTGTGGTTCGTCGCCGCACCACCCGTTACGACGAGTGCTATCGCCAGTTGCCCGAGGAGTTCAAGGCCAAGCATGTTGTCGAGATATTCGGCTGTTCGCAGCCCACCGCCTCGCGTAACATCAATCGCCTGCTGGCCGATGGCATCATCGAGCACGTCGACACCCACACCTACCGCAAGCTCCTCCCAGAGCTCCCCTAAAGTTAATTGAAAATTGATAATTGATAATTATGGAATCAAGAGGTTTAAGAAATTGTAATCCACTCAACATCCGTCGCTCAGCTGACCAGTGGAAGGGCCTCAGCGCCCAACAGACAGATGTGGCATTCTGTCAGTTTAAACAAATGGAGTATGGCTGGCGTGCAGCCCTAGTGCTGCTAACGCGCACTTACTACCGCAAGTACCGCCTTTACACTATCCGCAAGATAGTAGAGAAATGGGCGCCGCCCACCGAGAACAACACCGAGGCCTATATCAGCAATGTATCCGCCACCACCGGCATCGGACCCGACGACGACCTGGGCGATCCGCAGCAAAACCCCGCCAACTGGTTGCTCCTTGCCGCCGCCATGGCCATCCAGGAAAACGGTCCCAACTGTCGCGACCCCATCCCCCTCCTCCGCGCCTGGCGGATGCTATAAAAGCAATCAGGCTGGTATCCCTAATCCGGATATCAGCCTGTTTTTTGCATTTTTCTTGATAAATATTTGGAAGTTTCGATTGAAATATGTATCTTTGCCACCGAGAAAGTGTTTATCACGATTAACAAATCACACCAAAAAGTGTCTAACATGATTAACACATATGCAACAAAAGTGTTTATTACAATTAACACGAACGATAAAGTCAGATTTTGAAGCAGATCCTTCGGGACAATCAGCAGGAGGTAGAGCGATATGTAGTAGAACCTCGCGACATTAATCTAGACGACTTTCCTTGCCGTGTATTAGTAGGTGTGCGCAGAGCTGGCAAATCGTATATGCTTTATCACGTCATCCAGCAATTACTGGCCCAAGGACATAAATGGGACGAAATGCTGTATCTAAGTTTTGAGGATGAGCGCCTTGAAAACTTCGATACCGACGACTTCAACCGTCTGTTGGAATGTCATCAAGAAATGTATGGCAAGCGACCTATGCTATTTCTCGACGAGATTCAAAACATTGATTGTTGGCATAAATTTGCCAGAAGAATGGCCGACAGCCAATATACCATCTTTATCACTGGTTCAAACGCAAAGATGCTTTCAGGCGAGATAAACACCACCCTTGGTGGGCGTTTCCTCATAGCCGAAGTCTATCCATATAGTTTCAAGGAGTATTTGGCCGTACATCAGGTGCCTACTGCCGAATTAGACACCCTCTCTACCGAAGGACGTGCTAAAGTTATACGTTGTTTCGATGAATATCTTCATGATGGCGGATTGCCTGCAGCTGCCCTATTACCAGCCAAGCGAAACTACTTGAGCAGTGTATATCAGAAAATATACATGGGCGACATCATCGCACGTAACAAGATTACCAACGTGTCCGGTATCCGTGTATTGGTAAGGAAAATGGCAGAAAGCGTATGCCGCCCCATCTCCTACAAACGCATTAACAATCTCCTATCAAGTGTAGGCGGCAAACTCAGCCTTGCCACTACCATCAAATATGTAGAGTATTGCGAAGATGCCTGGTTGTTACTACGACTGCGTAACTACTCATCGGCATTAGCAGATAAGGAAAGTAACTGCAAATACTATTTCATCGACACCGGCATACTCGGTTTATTCCTTATCGACAAAGACGCCATGCAGCTCGAGAACCTTGTAGCCCTACAATTGTTCCGCATTTATGGGCACGATCCTGAGAATGAGCGTGTGTTCTTTTATAACGATAGTTATGAAGTAGATTTTTATGTCCCAGAAGCAGAACTGGCCATCCAGGTAAGTTACTCACTGCGCGACGAGGACACCCGAAAACGAGAAACCGAAGCTCTCCAAAAGCTACCTCGCCGTTTGCCTTGCAGCCGTCGTATCATCCTTACCTACGATGAAGAAGATACCATCACCGATCAGTACGGCATCATCGAGGTAATCCCCACCTGAAAGTGGTTATTGAACAAACTAGCTTAATGGGCTTCATATAACAACTTCTTCCTTATATAACCCGCTCAAATAATGGCGTTGCGACTCGTTATAAATCCCTTGCCATAGACGAGCTATTCCGAGTTTGCCTAATAGTTCTGACAAGGAATCATTGGCTTCTTTAGGCAATGAGCCTTTCTTCTGAACCATTTTTACCAGTCAGGGAAACTTATATACCAATCATCTTTGTTTATTAGTTCTTCGTATGTCATATTACAGTTATTGGTACGTTATTTTATCATTTCGTAATGCAAAGATAAGTATTTCCCCTAAAACTTGCAACAATTTAAAGGAAAATGTTACATAATTGGCAGTTTCACTCCTGTTGAGCTAGTTTCTTCAGAAGAGCAACATTCTCTTCTTCAAGTCCTTCTGCATATCTCTGAAGCTGCTCGAGGCGAGCTAGGTCACGACGATATGCCTTTATGAGGTATTTCATCCACACCTCGTAAGGAAGGTCGTTTAATGACAGGTTGCGGACTTTGCGTAGGGGGAGGTTCGCGATAGGGTTCTGACACTCTGAATTTACACTTTGCTGTTTCATAACTACTATATTTTAAATTAAACAATACTATCTATTCTGGATGGCCGTTCATTTAAATAGTACGCGAAAAGCGGATTTTCTAACATCTGGTAGCAACTTTTTTTAAAAATAATGTTTTTCACACCTTATTAATAATATAAAGGTAAAACTTATATATATAAGAAAACACAAATAAATGCGTATTTACTTGTATATTTCATCATAAATGATTAACTTTGCCAAATGATATTATGTTATGACTGAAAAAAACAACAATTACAAGCCTGCTCCAGTTGACACTACTAACGTGAAACTGCCAGATGAACTAACAGAACTTGCAGAGGCCATCTCAAAGAATGTACACGAGGTGTGGGCCCAGAACCGTATGAACGAAGGCTGGACATACGGCCCCGTACGTGACGACAAGAAACGAGAGACTCCATGTCTGGTTCCCTATGAAGAACTATCAGAGGAGGAGAAAGCCTATGATCGTAATACGGCTTTCGGCACCCTGAAGTTTATTGTATCCCAAGGATTCGAAATAATCAAGAAAACATAATCCCAATATGAAACCCATCTGTATTGCATTAACAAACATGTCAGGCATAGCCTGTGCTAGTGACAGAGATCATACAATCTATCAATTGTCAAAGCGAGTACCTTTTGCTGTAGCCGTTAATCCAGATTCTCCGATTCCCTGGTACAGCATAATTGAACAGTTCCAACTTTCTGGTGAACCAGAAGAGAGTGAGGAATTTTCTGACTACGTCACTCACTTCGTCGCTTTTCTTTCCAGTCACTTCGCTGAGAAATCATGGAGCAATCTTCCCGCAGACGATACAAACGTCTTCTTCATGGGGTATGGAAAGGAAGACCTGTTCCCCTCTGTATATGACACCGTACTGAAAGTAAACCCAGATAATGGACAGTTCGAGGCCACTCAGATAGGATATAATAAAATTTCCCATCAAGAGTCCACAGCCATTAACCATCTTTGTGACATCGATTCTGTATCACCCCTATTGTTTGGAGTTAACAATAAAACCAGAGAGGCACTTCTTCCAATATACACGAAATTGTTCGAGTCGTATAAGGATCGTGTAAAGAACCACTTTGCAGATACTGAATTTACATCTTATGTCACTCAGGAATTGGACAGCCATAATATTGAGGACTCTTTTTACCAAACATTTTATAATGCCAATAGTGAGGTAATGTCTCGGACGGACATGGGACTAAACACCTTCAGCGTGGAAGATCTTGTAACAGCCGTTGAAACACTTGTCAATGCTGAAGTCCGGCTTAAGCACCTACTTTCTAAGGGGAATGAATATCCTCATCTCACCAAGGAAATAGCCGTCATTACCCGCATCGAAGGCGTTACTTGGTTAAAACACAGTTTATTCGCATTGTAATTTATTAAATTTCATCGATTATGACAGCAGTAGTAGGTATATTAAATAAGAAAGGTGTAGCTATTGCAGCCGATAGTGCTGTAACGCGTACTAGAGGTCGCAATAATAAAGTGACCAAGAATGGCAACAAGATGGTTCGCCTTAGCGATGTACTTCCCATCAGTGTGATGCTTACAGGCAATGGTGCTTTCTTGCGTACCCAATGGGACATTATTATCCGTCATTATCGCCAACATAGAGGCGACATCAAGCATGAAACGGTAGAGGCCTGCATGCATGATTTCTTCCGCTATATTGCCGATCACGGATTGTTTATAGACTCCGAATTCGTCTTAGATCGTACAAGAAGGGAGTTAGACTATTTGTTCAACTATGTAGAGAATAAAATCGACGACAAGTATAAGCAACGTAATGACGAAGGAGCATTAACATCGCCCCGTGGCTTTCAGAAAGCTTTTGAAGCCTTGCTCAATCGTTGTTGCAAATTCTGGTCAAAAGATGGTGTTTGTCCCCAGTTTAAGGATTATTCCCCAGAGCAGTTCAATGGCTACACCAAAGAAATCTTCGACGAGTTTATTGAGACGCACATCTATAATGATGACGATCCTTTCAAGCACGGATTGTACCCTCACTCAGTCATGGCCGCACTGCGTGAGCCATTGGAGAAAACACTGATGATCAGACTTACCACACGCCGCACTGATGATGACGACAGTGCCGAGTTAGTGTTTGCCGGCTATGGTGAGAAGCAGGAATATCCCTCATTGGTTTCAACTATTGTCTGCGAAGGTTTCGATGGACGTGTCAACTATCATGTAAGCCCCAACGATATAATCTGCATCACCGATGATCGTCCTGTAGCCATCTGTCCCTTTGCGCAAACAGATGTCATATACGCAATCTTAAGGGGTATTCATCGAAGTTTCCAGGGTGAGTTTGCCGAAATATTAGACAAGGATTTCGATGCTTGGCAAAACGACATCTTTAATATACCAGAAACAGAGGATTTCAATTTCATCGAGTTTACCAATAAACTTGCAGAAGTCGAGACCAACGATATAAAAGATAAACTTTATACTCAAGCAAACCGTTATCTTGCCAGCAACCAGCGGCAATGGGAAAAAGCCCTCGAAAACTACGATCTCCAGTCAATGGCAGCATTGGCAGAGAGTCTCATCGACCTCACAGGTTTCCATCGCATCTTGACTTTCCAGCAAGAAGGTGTTGGTGGCCCAATTGACCTAGCTGTCATCACCAAAAACGAAGGTTTTACTTGGCTCAACCGCAAGAGCTGGTATCACCACAAAGACGTCGGCGGCCGCCACGGCAAATTTGGAGTATAAACGTCTAACTAAAGCATTTATGAAAACTATCAAGATATTCCTGGCATCATCAGAGGAACTTTCTCCTGAGCGGGAGAAGATGGCAGATCTCGTGCTGCATTTGAACAAACTGTTCAAGGGACGCGGTATTGAACTCGACCTTGAGAAATGGGAGTATCTTGATGCTTCCATGTCGGGCAAGCGCAAACAGGATGAGTATAACGACGTACTGCATCAGTGCGATATCTGTATGGTGCTGTTCTGGCGGCGATTCGGCAGCTATACCGGAGAGGAACTGGATGTGGCGTACAAGAGTATGCTCGATGGTGGCAACCCGCAGAAGATCTATGTGTTCTTCAAAAACCCTAACAGCGAAGATGTTTCTCAAGAGGTACGCGACTTTATCACAGAATATGAGAAACGTTATGGAGGACATTTCTTCTGCAAGTTCCATACAGTGGACACCATGAAGCTGGAATTCCTCCTACAACTAGAGAACTACCAGAAGGATATGCTTGGAGAGAAGACCATAGAGGTGCGGAATGAGCATGTCTTCGTGGACAACGAAGCACTTGTCGATCTCAATAATGTTCCTTTTGCAGCCAACAACGAGGGTTTCAAGAAGAGGCAGGCAGAACTGAAGAAACTGCGAGAGGAGATTACGGATATACAAGCTAATCTGGAAAAGAAACAAAGGAAACTTGAAAGGAAGAAGGCTGATTATGAGGAGAATCCCGATGATGAGGACTGTTTGGAAGACTATCAGGATGCAAAGGAAGATGTTGACAAACTGACGGATGACCTTCAGAAGAAACTCGATTGCAAGAATGCCTTGGAGGACGAGTTCGAGCGTGAGCAGCAGAATCTCTTCAACACTGCTAGACGCATCACGGAGCAGCGAGGCAGGAAAATCTCTGAGCGCATGACTCGCGCCATCGAGGCATTTGAAAGCGGCGATGCTCAGCGGGCAGATATTATCCTTGATGAAGCCGAAAAAGATTTTGATGAAGCCCGGAAGGATTTCCGCATGACTAAGAAAGTCAGCGTTCAGGCGCTTGAGGAACAAATCCAGAGAGCCTCATACAAAATGTCAAACAACTTTATACCCATTGAAGAACGTTTAGCAAAGACTCTTCAGATATACGAAGAGGCAGACGCCTTCGCACAGGAGATTAATTATGATCAGAAGAAATATTTAGATTTCCTTTGGGATTATTCTGCTTTCCTTTATGACCATGCCCATTACGAGAAAGCTATAGAAATTTACAACAGACAAATAAAAATGTGTGAAGATTTCTATGGCAAAGAGCATCCTGATACGGCCGGCTCATATAACAACATCGGCGCCGTATACTGTGATCTCGGCAATTACGACAAGGCATTAGAGTATCAGAAGCGAGCATTAGAAATTAGAGAGAAAGTCTATGGAAAGGAGCATCCTGAAACGGCAAGCATATATGGCAATATCGGTGTTGTATACGATTGTTTCGGCAATTACGACAAGGCTCTTGAGTACCATAAGCGTGCATTAGAAATCCAAGAGAAAGTCCTCGGCAAGGAGCATTCTGACACAGCAATTTCATGTGGCAACATCGGTGTTGTATACGGTATTCTTGGCAATTACGACAAGGCGCTGGTGTATCATAAGCAAGCATTGGAGATTCGAGAGAAAGTCCTAGGCAAGGAGCATCCTGAAACGGCAAGCTCTTATAACAACATCGGTATTGTATACGATTGTTTCGGCAATTATGACAAGGCGTTGGAGTATCATAAGCAGGCTTTGGACATCCAAGAGAAAGTCATGGGCAAGGAACATCCTGACACGGCACTTTCATATGGCAACATTGGCAATGTATTCTTTCGTCTCGGCAATTACGACAAAGCACTGGAATATTACAATCAGGCATTGGTAATCCAAGAAAAAGTCTTAGGCAAGAAGCATCCTGAAACGGCACGCTTATATATCAACATCGGACTCGCATACAAAAATCTCGGCAATTACGACAAGGCTCTTGAGCAATTTGAACTATGCCTGAAACTCCAGAAAGAGCAGAATATCCCAGAAGGGAGTATCCACGAGACAGAAGAAAAGATTGTATCACTCAAAGAACTGAAGAAGAATGGAAGATTATCAGAACAATAGGCAAATAAGAGTCTTTATCTCATCCACATTTAGTGATATGCAAGAAGAAAGAGAATACCTTTTTTATAATGTAT
This sequence comes from Prevotella sp. khp1, assembly GCF_900102205.1. Taxonomy (NCBI): domain Bacteria; kingdom Pseudomonadati; phylum Bacteroidota; class Bacteroidia; order Bacteroidales; family Prevotellaceae; genus Prevotella; species Prevotella sp. khp1. The sequence continues at coordinate 168,950 of NZ_FNJZ01000003.1, read as the reverse complement.
TCCCTAAAGTGAGGAAAGTTGCAGAGAGTAGAGATGTGAAGCTTGTAGAGATTGATCTTCGCTGGGGCATTACATATGAAGAGTCTAGTAATGGAAAAGTGCTGGAGATATGCTTTAAGGAAATCTGTAATTGCAGACCTTATTTCATTGGTATTTTGGGGGACAGATACGGATGGTGTCCTGAAATAAACGAGTTGCAGAAGAATCCAAATTTGGAAACCGACTTTCCTTGGTTAAAAGATTATATTCTCCAAGGCAAAAGTGTGACAGAGATGGAAATGCAGTATGGAGCTTTAAGCAAGAGGCTTCAACCAAATCAAAAAATATATGCGAACTTCTATATTAAAGAAGATACTGCCCAAACCAGTCCAAACCAAAAATTCCTAAAAGACTTCGTCAGAAGTCAGACCAGTTTCCCGAAGCAATCATATCGTTCTCCAGAAGAATTAGGGAAACATGTTGAAGCAGATCTTCTTTCTTTGATTGATAGATTGTATCCAGAAGAAGAATGTACACCATTCGAGAAAAAGAAAAGTATTCAAAGGGCGTCTTTACATGCTTTCTCATTTGCCGTTAAGCCAAAGAACTCTGTTATTGATCACTTAAATCAGTTTTTAAACAGCTCGAAAAGATATTTAGTTGTACATGGGGATGATGGGTGTGGGAAAACCTCGACATTAGCATTCTGGATTACTCAAATAATAAAGTTACATAAAGTTGTCTATTATTTTGCTGGAGAGTCTAAAGAAAGCAAAATGGAATCTTACAAATCGTATGTTATTGATTCTCTTTGTGAACTATATCACATGAAAAGGAGTGAAGATGACATGGATTTTAAGCACTTTGTTTATGAGGTGACTTTAAACAATCCTACCATATTCATCGTTGACGGAGTAGACCATTTTGACGATCCTTATATACATCCCCAAGAATTTTTGCCAAATGTTGCTGCAGGTAGCAAAGTCATCATATCTTTAAGAACCGCTAACTACAAGAACTCTGACTGTGCAAACTTGGGGCATGAATGTTTTGATACAGCTGCAAGAGAACATCCTGAAATATACTCTGATTACATGCACTACTTAGACATCGTTTCAGGAAGAATGAAAGATTCTTGTGGATTTTTAGACGAATATATTAAAACAACAATCAAAATAGGTAGTTTATCAAAAAAAGAGTGCAGAAACATAATCGCTCATACACTAAGTGAATACGGTAAAAAGCTAACAAGATTACAATTAAACGAAATCATATCAGATGCAAAATCAAAAGTCCCATTTAGTCTTCGATGTTTAATTAGCTCCATCATTAATCTTCGTAGCCCGGAAGATCTTGATGAACATATTGAAGTATATCGTAACATAAAAACTGTCTACGATTACTATCTTTACCTATTGAAACAGCATGAAGAAATATTTGGTAATAAAACTGTTCGTGACTTTTTATTATCGATTATTGTATCCAGAAAAGGCGTACCTGAACATGACCTACGCTGTATTATCAACACTAATCAGCTAAAGTTTTCTCAAGTGTATTATGGTTTAGGAGCATTCATAAGAAACAAATCAGGTTATATCGTATTTGCCAACGATGGTATTAAAAATGTAATAGCACAACATTATAGTTCTGTATCGCTTGATATCTATCGACAAAAGTTTATTGACTATTATCTGGGGATGGACAACAATATAGGTGAGGATTCAGATTGTAATAGCTGGATGTGGAAGTTCGACCTGCCCTATCAATGTAAATTTCTTTCGAGATACGATGATTTATATTATGTTGTTTCACAGCCACAAGTTTTACTTGCTCAATTTCATGGAGCTTATTCTGGTACAGCGCCAGAGTATTACGTTGGTGAAGTTGTTGAATATTGGGATGTTTTGCTGAAACACACAAACTATTCCCTGGATACCTATTTTAACGACTCGGAAAAATATATAAACAAAGACCCTTTATCATTGGCATATGTTGTCATGATATCCAGATGCATCCAAGCACCTGTAGACAGTATAAGATATGTGCATTGGGCTTTAGACATTTATTCTTCGTATGGAGATACGTATATTCCCGTCATTTTATCTCTTTGCCAGTCGCTTGCAAGTATCTATGAAAGCGAAAATGACAAGGAAGGAAAAAGACTGATATTGACAAAGGCATTGAGTATATGCATAAAATATATCAATAGAGCCGATTTTTCTATCTTCCTTAGGTCTATTGTAAATGATTTGGTTGAACTGTATGGAGACATTACTCAGAACGATGATCTTTCGATTACGTATAATGAGCCGACAGCTGAAGGTGAGAAAATCTACGAAGATTTGTATGACTTATTACTACCGATCTCAGATAACGAAGCCTATGTGTTAATCTTCAGAGACGTTGTTAGTGCTTTGTCGAGGGTATATGTCAGAAAAAACATGTATGAATTTGCCTTACAACGACAATTAGAGGCATTAAGGATCTCTGAGAAGTATAAGAATAAGATAGTTAATAATGACTATTATTTATTTGAAGCCAATTGTGCTTATGACCATTATGAATGTGCTATCATATATCAGAAACTCAGAAATAATAAAGAAGCTATAGTACATTGCGAGAAGGCCATAATATACTATCAGAGAGAAAAGGACGAGCGAATAGTTGGTAATATGCTTAATATATTGAACAAGATGCTCGAAGAACTATAAAATTAGGTATTAATACTTTGTATTTTCGATTATAAACAGTATCTTTGCAACATCAATAAGTATTCCACATCCCAAAATAAAGCAGAAGAGATATGAAGACCAATATCATTGACAACCGCCAGATACGAGTATTCATCTCATCCACGTTCCAAGATATGCAGGATGAGAGGGATTACCTGATGAAGCGTACTTTCCCCATGCTGCGAAAGCATGCGGCAGAACGGGATGTAACGCTGACAGAACTTGACCTTCGGTGGGGCATCACCGAAGAAGAGTCAAAGTCTGGCAAGGTCGTGGAAATCTGTCTGCGTGAGATTGAAAACTCTATACCCTTCTTCATTGGCATCATCGGCAATCGATACGGATGGGTTTCTTCAAGAGAAGACCTTGGTGGGAATGTTACAGAACGCTTTACTGACGTTAACAAATATATCGAGCAACATCTTAGTGTTACTGAGATGGAAATGCAGTTTGGTGTGTTAGCACGTAAGGAAGACATGCATGCTTATATTAAGGAACAAGAAGAGAAAGATGAGCAAGACTATCCTGAGATGCTGGAACGATTAAAAGAGGAAGTGAGAGCTTGTAGATACCCAGCTAAAGAATTGATAAATAAACAATAGCAAATTCGTAGCGTAACATTAGAATTATAACATATTATTAAAGGTATGAAATACGATATTTTTATTAGCTACAAAAGGCTTGGCATTAGCAGCGCGACAGCTGCGTATCTTTACGACCTTTTAACGAAAAAAGGCTACAGCGTATTCTTTGACCGCAAAGAAATTCGTCAAGGACGGTTCAATGAGCAACTGCTTACACATATTGAAGGAGCACAGGATATTTTCGTGCTACTGGAACAAAACTCGCTTAATTCATGTTTCAATGGTATTTCAGGCTCGTATAAAACAGACTGGTTTTGCATGGAGATAACACATGCATTAAAGAATAAGAAAAGAATTATTCCGTTGTTGTTGGACGGATATAAGATGCCTGCAATACAAGAACTTCCTCCAGAACTGAAAAGTTTGGCCTTGGAGAATGCGATTATTTTCGAAGCCTCTGAAATTGATGATTTCTATAAGAAATATTTGATAGATCAAGGGTATTTGCAATCTAAACCGAAAAACCTGTTTATGTCAAGCCTTAATGGAAATGGTATTGCGGATTTCCTTTTTTATTCCAATGGGCATTGTGACATCTTTGAATATGGAAATCTGATAGGTTCTTTGGATCAAAATGTTGACGAGAAACATCCATACATATACACGGTAAAGAGAGCTGGAGAACACAGATTTGATTGCAAGAACAATGATACTTGCGAGGAACAGAGTTTCATTGTTAGTATTGAAAAAGACACACAGAAGTACGTGCCAATACAATGGAAACTCACGCAAAACCTTTGGGAACTCTCGGAAAAAGATATTGAAGCCCAAGATGATTCAAATACATTGCTCTTCTGGGGACGTGGACTTTTTGAAGGTTCAAGCACTCATGAACCTAAGATTGAAATGTCATTTCTCTGCCTTCAGAAAGCAGCAAAGCAATGGAATATTGATGCAAAAAACTATATTGTAAGAAATATTAATGCTATTACGAACAACAAGATAGAGAGAGACGTTATTGTTCCATGGCTGAAATTGGCTGCAGATTATGGTAGCAATGAGGCCCTATATATCCTTGGTTGTATGTATTTGCGTGGAAACGGCGTTGAGAGAAACGGGAAAACCGCTTTGTATTATTTTGAACAATCTGCCAATTTGGGTAATGATAAGGCAATGCGGCAAATTGGTTGGATGTATACTGAAGGAATCGGTGTTAAAAGAAATTATTCTAAAGGAAGGTTATGGTATGAAAAATCAATCAATCTTGGGAATAAAACATCAATGATATGGCTTGGTGAGATTTATCAGTATGGAAGAGGAACGAAACAAGATCTTGACAAGGCACTTTCTTTATACACTCAAGCTCTAGAAAAGGAAAAAGTATCTCCATTAATCAGAATAGGTTCATTGTATTTCGGCCCTGGCAAATACCATAATATGAGCAAAGCTTACAGTTTCTTTTGCGAGGGTGCTAACATTGAAGAAAACAACAATGAGGTTGCTTTCTCCAAAGTAATGTGCTCAATAATGATGAAAAAGGGCTATGGAACAGATGTTAATATTGAAGGGGCAGAAAGACACATGAACGAAGTAGACAAAATTTCAGCTACCTTTAAGGACATTTGTACTTTTTATAACTCTATTTCGTGGCAACTATATTTAATGGAAATATATGATGAGGCATTGCCACTTGCATTAAAATCTATAGAGTTGGGTGAGAACCCAGCCAACCTAGATACACTTGGCGCGATTTATAAAGCTTTAGGTGATTACGAGAAGGCTTTGGAGGCATATAATAAATGTCTGTCATTGGGAAAGCAATCTGCCAAGCTTGATATTGAAAAGATTAATAATATCATCAAAAAAAAATAAGAAGTGATAAGAAAAGCTGTTATTTCCTACCATCGACAATATGACAAAGCCTTGGATCATTTCCGCAAAGCCCTTAAAATCCGTTTGTTACATCCGACTTCCGAAGAGGGTGCCATCCTGCAATCACTGAAATACATTGAAGAAACCGAAATAATAATTGAAGATGAGCAATAGTAATCTCATAGAAAACAGACAGATACGTGTATTCATCTCATCCACATTCCAAGATATGCAGGACGAGAGGGATTATCTGATGAAGCGTACTTTCCCCATGCTGCGCAAGCTTGCGACAGAACGAGACGTAACGCTGACAGAACTTGACCTTCGTTGGGGCATCACCGAAGAAGAGTCAAAGTCTGGCAAGGTCGTGGAAATCTGCCTGCGTGAGATAGAGAACTCCATACCATTCTTTATCGGTATTATAGGAAACCGCTACGGATGGGTTCCCGAGAAGAAAGACATCAGCGAGAATGTCACAGAACGCTTCCCTGATGTCAATACTTTCATCGGTCAACATCTCTCCGTTACAGAGATGGAGATGCAGTTCGGTGTGTTGAAGCGCAAAGAAGACATGCACGCCTATTTCTACATCAAGAATAAAATGGAGGAGCAGGACAATCCAGAAATGCTTAACCGTCTTAAGGCTGAAGTAGAAGCAAGCAGATATCCTTCTTCTACTTACAGCTCACCTGAGAATCTCGCAGAACAGGTAGAGCAAGCCTTTATTGCACTTCTTGACCAACTGTTTCCTGAGGGGAATATCTCAGAATTGGAAAAAGAGCGAATCGGCCAACGTTCTTTTATGCACCAACTATGCCAGAACTACATTCGCGACGAGAAGAATTTCAAGGTGATTGATGACTGGATGCAAGACTGGGAGCAACACCAGATGGTTATAACTGGAGCAAGCGGTCTGGGTAAAAGTGCCCTCATAGCGAACTGGGTAAACGAAAAACTGCAGGATAAAGATCGTGGATATAATATCATCTACCACTTTACCGGCAATGGTGGAAGTGAGAGCAGCCATGAACAGATCATGAAAGTGCTCATTGACGAAATCAACGATGTATACGGATGGGAGTCGGAGAAGATATCTTCCATATCTCAGAAGGATAAATTGAATGATTTATTCATCAAAGTGGCAACAGAAGGAAAGAAACCATTGTTAATTGTTATCGACGCCATCAATCAGATTGTTGACATCGGCAATGCCAAACAGCTGTACTGGCTGCCAATACCTCCCAAAAACATAAAGATTATCTTCTCTACGCTTGAGAATGACCGTACCATGGAGGTTTTCCGCTACCACAACTACCCTACGTTTGTACTGCAGCCTATTAGTCTAAAGCATCGCAGGCTGTTGATTCATGATTATCTTCACTTGTTCGGAAAGAAACTCACCGAAGAACAGATTGAGCTTATTGCTAACGACAGTCTATGCGAAAATACACTCGTACTGAAGACCTTGCTCGATGAACTCATCAACTTCGGTGTTTATGAAATGTTAGGCAAATATATAGAAGAGTATCTATCGCCAAATACTGTCGAAGATTTTTATCAGTTGTTACTATATAATTATGAGAAAGAATTTGGAAAAGAAATTGTTGAGCATTGTCTCACTTTAATATCCATAAGTCATCTAGGGTTAACAGAGGGAGAAATTATGAGAATTGCTACTATAAGGCAGGTCGATTGGGCTACATTGTATTGTGCTCTTTTCTCTTTTTTGACCACAGGAAACGGTCAGATATTGTTTTCCCATATCCATTTTAGCAATGCTGTTTCAAAAAGATATGATATAAACAACAATACTATTATCACATATCGCAGAAACATCATTGAAACCGTTTCTGATATTAGTCCCCAAAGAGCAGTCTTAGAGGTTCCATTTCAGTTATATCATTTATATGATAATAAAAGTTTATATATTTTTGTAAAAAGAGAATTTGAAGTTCTTATAAATTTCGATGAGAAATGGGCGGCTTTTTATATCCAGAGAATCATAGGAGAAGGTTTAGGTACTTTAAAAGAATTTTTACTTAAAAAGGACAAACACGATCAGCCTGATTTTTGGTATGCTGATTTCATCTTTAGTCATCCTAATATAGTTAAAACCGCAATGAGTCAAGAAAATGGAATTTTGAAATTCCTTGAACCATATTTAAGTTCATCTCGTTACTATCCAAATTGTATACACAAATTAGCGGAAACATACGAGTCGATAGATATAAATACAGCAATAGAATTTTACCAATTAGAAATTAAATATTATAACGAAAAGATTTTGTTACCACCACCTGGATTTCTTAAAGAAGAGGAACAGATGGACATTTGGCATAGAATACAAGAATTAAAAAGGAATAGAAATGAATAACGCGAGACAGGATCTGATAGGAAACCGACAGATACGAGTATTCATCTCATCCACATTCCAAGATATGCAGGATGAGAGGGATTATCTGATGAAGCGAACGTTTCCAAAGCTTAGGAAACTTGCGGCAGAACGTGATGTGACACTGACCGAACTTGATCTTCGTTGGGGAATCACCGAAGAAGAAGCTAAGACGGGAAAGGTCGTCGAAATATGTCTTCGTGAGATTGAGAACTCCATTCCTTTCTTTATAGGCATTATCGGCAACAGATATGGTTGGGTGCCGGAAAAGGATGACCTTAGCGCCAATGTCACAGAACGATTTCCCGATGTTAATACTTTCATCGGTCAACATCTCTCCGTTACGGAGATGGAGATGCAGTTCGGTGTGTTACAGCGTGAAGAAGACATGCACGCCTATTTCTACATCAAGGATAAGATGGAGGACCAGGATAATCCTGAAATGCTTAACCGTCTTAAAGCTGAAGTAGAAGCAAGCAGATACCCTTCTTCCACTTACAGTTCACCTGAGAATCTCGCAGAACAGGTAGAGCAGGCCTTCATTGCACTTCTTGACCAACTGTTTCCTGAAGGTAATATTTCGGAGTTGGAAAAAGAGCGTATTGGCCAACGTTCTTTTATGCACCAGCTTTGCCAGAACTATATCCGCGATGAGCGCAACTTCCAGGCACTTGACGAGTGGCTGAACGACCGGGACTGCCGCCAGATGGTGGTAACCGGCGCCAGCGGCATGGGAAAGAGCGCCCTCATCGCTAACTGGCTCAACGAAAAACTCTCGGACGAGAACTGTGACTACAACATCGTCTACCACTTCACGAGCAACGGCGGCAGCGAGAGCAGCCATGAACACATCAAGACGGCGCTGAGCGACGAGATTGCCGACATCTACGGCTGGAACGCCACAGGCGATAATGGCATGCCGCAGTTCAGCAGTGCAGAAGGAGGGCAAAAAGAAAACAAAGACGACAAACTAGACAAACTGTTCCTTCGCGTAGCCGGCGAGGGCGACAAGCCTCTGTTGATAGTGCTTGACGCCGTGAACCAGATAGTGGACAACGACAACGCGAAGCTGCTCAACTGGCTGCCTGTGCCCCCCAGGAAGGTGAAAATCCTGTTCTCCACCCTTGAGGCCGACAGGACGATGCAGGTGTTCAGGAACAGGAACTATCCCGTCTTCACCCTGCAGCCTCTGGACATCGCCAACCGCAAGAGGCTTATAGAAGGATATCTGGGACAGTTTGCCAAGAAACTGACCCCCGAGAATGTGGAGCGCATAGCTGGTGACAGGCAGTGCGAGAACACCATGGTGCTCAAGACGCTGCTTGACGAACTGATCAATTACGGCGTATACGAGAAGATAGGCGACCGCATAGAGTATTACCTCTCGCAAGAGACGATAGAGGACTTCTATCAGGCGCTGCTGCAGAGCCACGAGGACGAATTCGGCAGAGACATCGTCACCCACGCGCTGTCGCTGATAGCCGTCTCCAAGAACGGCCTCAGCGAGGACGAGATACTCGCAGTGTTGAACCACGGCAGCACTGAAGACAACCCGCGTGTCGCTCGCCTGTATTGGTCGCAGTTCCTGTGCGCGTTCATGTCGCACACGGTCACCAACGGGGGAATCATCACCTTCTCCCACAGTTATATCCTCTATGCCGTGGAAGAGCGTTACCTGCAGAGCGACAACAATTACGAGCGCACTTGCCGCGAGGAGATAGTTCGCTTAACGGAAAGCCAAGAAACCGCCCGCGCCTTCGCCGAAAAAGCCTGGCAACTGTTCAATCTCATAGACCACAAGAGACTGCATGAGTTTCTACTAAATATCAAGGTTTTTGACTCTCTATATAAATCAGACGAGTTTGGCTTAGGTCAATATTGGCGAGAACTAATGGCTAAAGGCTATAATCTATCCGATTATAAATTATTGCTTGACGATGCTGATATAAAGTCTTGTAATAACATAAGTGGATTCTGTCGAGCTATTATGGCAGATTACGATACAGCCAGACAGATAGCCGAGATCTCACTGCAAAAGGCCAGGGAGAAGTTCGGCGAGGACAGCAAGGAAACGGCTAAAAGTTACAACAACATCGGGATTGTTTATTTTGACAAAGGCGAGTACGACAAGGCGCTGGAGCATCACCTGAAAGCGCTTGATATTCGCAAGAAGGTTCTCGGGACTGAACATCCCGACACGGCAATGTCCTACTACAATATCGCAAGTGCATATGGCTGCGAGGATGACTTCTACAAGGCACTGGAGTTTCACTTGAAAGCGCATGAGATTAACGAGAAGGTGCTCGGCACGGCACATCCTGCTACGGCTGATTTCTACAACAACGTCGGACAAGTATATGGAATCAAGGGCGACTCTGACAAGGCGTTGGAGTGTTTCCTGAAAGCCCTTGAGATTTTAGAGAAGACGCTCGGGATGGAGCATCCCGATACGGCAAGTTCTTACAATAGAATCGGGGGTGAATACTGGTACAAGGGCGATTACGACAAGATGCTGGAGTATTACCTGAAAGCCCTTGAGATTCGCGAGAAGGTTCTCGGGGCGGCGCATCCCGACACTGCAAGTTCCTACAACAACATCGGAGTTGTATATTCTGACAAAGGCGATTACGACAATGCGCTGGAGTTTCATCAAAAAGCCTTGGAGATTCGTGAGAAAGTCTTCGGTGCGGAGCATCCCGCCACGGAAACTTCCTGCCACTACATCGGGAATGTTTATGAAATCAAGGGCGACTACGACAAGGCACTGGAGTATTATCTGAAGGCGCTTGCAGTCAAGGAGAAGGTGCTCGGCACGGAGCATCCCGCAACGGCAGATTCCTACAGCAACATCGGGAATCTTTACGGGAACAAAGGCGACTACGACAAGGCGCTGGAGTATCGCATGAAAGCCCTTGAGTTTTTTGAGAAGGTGCTCGGCACGGAGCATCCTGACACGGCAGGCATCTATAATGATGTTGCATGGCTCTATCATCTCTTGAACAGATATGAAGAGGCGCTCCCCTATATTGAAAAGGCCATAAATGTGTTTCCTGACGACGTCAATTGTATCGACACGCTTGCCACTGTATATCAAGGACTTGGTCGGCACGATGAGGCGCTGGCGCAGTTTGAGCATTGCCTTCAGTTGATGAGGGAGCAGGCCGCGCCGAAGTATAGTATCCAGGAAATCAAAGACAAGATAGCCTCCCTAAAGGCAATGATGAAGAAATAATAGTAGTAGAAACATCAAAGAGTTAACAACGATGATTGACAATCACCTGATAGATAATCGTCAGATACGTGTGTTCATCTCATCCACATTCCAAGATATGCAGGATGAGAGGGATTACTTGATGAAGCGAACGTTTCCAAAGCTTAGGAAACTCGCGGCTGAGCGTGATGTGACACTGACCGAGTTGGACCTCCGCTGGGGTATCACCGAAGAGGAAGCCAAGACGGGCAAGGTCGTTGAAATATGCCTCCGTGAGATTGAGAACTCCATTCCTTTCTTTATAGGTATCATAGGCAATAGGTATGGCTGGGTTCCACAAAAGGATGATCTTAGTGCCAATGTCACAGAACGGTTCCCCGATGTCAACACTTTCATCGGTCAACATCTCTCAGTTACAGAGATGGAGATGCAGTTCGGTGTGTTGCAGCGTGAAGAGGATATGCATGCCTATTTCTATATTAAGGATAAGATGGAAAAGCAGGACAATCCTGAGATGCTTAACCGTCTTAAGGCTGAAGTAGAAGCAAGCAGATATCCTTCTTCCACTTACAGTTCACCTGAGAATCTCGCAGAACAGGTAGAGCAGGCATTTATTGCACTCCTTGACCAGCTGTTTCCAGAAGGAAATATTTCGGAGTTGGAAAAGGAGCGAATCGGCCAACGCTCTTTTATGCACCTGCTTTGCCAGAACTACATTCGCGACGAGAAGAATTTCAAGGTGATTGATGACTGGATGCAAGACTGGGAGCAACACCAGATGGTTATAACTGGAGCGAGTGGCCTGGGCAAGAGTGCCCTGATGGCGAACTGGGTAAACGAAAAGCTGCAGGATAAAGATCGTGGATATAATATCATATACCACTTCACTGGCAATGGCGGAAGTGAGAGCAGTCATGAGCAGATCATGAAAGTGCTCATTGACGAAATCAACGATGTATACGGATGGGAGCCGGAAAAAGAGTTGAACAAGTCTCAGGAAGACAAATTGAACGAACTGTTCATTAGGGTGGCATCAAAAGGTAAGAAATCTCTGTTAATTGTACTCGATGCCATCAACCAGATTATCGATACAGACAATGCCAAACTGCTGAACTGGTTGCCCTTCCCACCAAAGAACATCAAGATACTGTTCTCTACGCTTGAAGATGACCGGACGATGGAGGTGTTTAAGAACCGCCACTACCCTACTTTCGTTTTACAACCAATAAGTCTTGACCATAGAAAACAGCTGATCAATGAGTATCTCCACCTATATGGAAAGAAACTCAAGAACAGACAAATTGAGCGTATCGCCAACGACAGTCAATGCGAGAATACGCTCGTTCTGAAAACGCTTCTAGAAGAACTCATCAACTTCGGCATATACGAAAAGCTGGATGAGAAAATAGATTATTATTTGTCACAAGACACTATTGAGGATTTCTATCAGGCTCTGTTGCATAGCTATGAGAATGAATACGGAAAAGACATTATAAAGTACATTCTTTCTTTAATCGCACTTACTAAAAATGGACTTTCTGAGTCTGAGATTTTGAGTATTACAGAAGTTCCATCCCTTTGCTGGTCACAACTATTCTGTGCGTTAAGTGCCCACCTTTCAAACAAGAACGGACTCATTGCCTTCTCGCACATTCACATTTTAAATTCAACTATAAAGCGCAATTGTTCTTTAGATAAGGAATTTGAAAATAGTATAAGGAGAGATATTATAAAGTGTTTTAAGGATTATTCCGACTCTCGTCATGTCAGTGAGATTTCCTGGCATTATTATAAGTTAAAAGACATCATAGGCTTACACGATTATATATTAGAAATCAACAGATTCCTAATTTTATGCGATGAAAAAGTTGAACTTATCCATTATTGGCATCTTCTATATGAAAATGGCTATAATATGTCTGAATACAAACCTTTACTGAAGGAACATTCAATAGAAGTATGTCTGGTTTTTAGTTGGATATGCAGAGATTATCTAGCAGATTATGATAATAGTCTACAGTTTGCATTGTTAGCTTTGGAAAAAGCGAATATCAGCGGCACAGATAAATCTACCATTTCTTCTACTTATAAAGTTATTGGACTTATATACCAAAAACAAGGGAATTATGAAAAGGCATTGGAATACCATCAAAAGGACATAACGTTATGGGAAAACACAGTAGACGATCAAAGAGGAGATTTATCTACTGCATACGGTAATTTAGGAACTACATACTACCAAATGGGAGATTATGAAAAGGCTTTAGAATATCATAACAAGGCCCTACAAACTTCCATTTCTTTTGGAGAAGAAAATGCAGGAACAGACATTCATTTTCATAATGTTGGGCTTGATTATTATAAGTTAGGAGATTATCAAAAAGCATGCGATTATATTAATAAAGCAATAACAATTCGTGAGGAATTGTATGGTTGCAATAGTGAGATTACGGCAGAATCATACAATGCAGCTTCACTTATTCATGCAGATTTACATGAATATGAGAAATCCCATGAATATGCCGTTAGAGCATTGGATGCCACAACAAATACATATGGTAATTATCATCCTATGACTGCGCAAGTAATGGATAATATTGGCACATCTTATGGAAACCTAGGAGATTACAGCAATCTATTAAAATACAAACTTGAAGCATTAAAAATACGAGAGCAAATTATGGGATTAAACCACCCAAAGACTGCCGAATCCATGAATAATGTAGGAAGGGCATACGGATTAAATCAAGATTTCAACTCAGAACTGGAATATGAAATAAAATCTGCCTCGATTTTAGAGTCGCATCTACAAACATATGTAAATCCCGATTTGTTCACAGTTTATGACAACATCGCCAAAACTTACTCAAAACTGCATGACAATGAAAATGCCAGGATCTATTACGAAAAAAGGCTTGAATTCTCCAAATCACTTTGGGGTGAAACGAGTTCTAACACGGCTCTCGCTTTAAATGATTATGCTACCATTCTGGTAAAGAACGGCAATTATAAAGAGGCACTGCAATATAGCTCCAAAGCACTGGAAATAAGGCGATCAATATATGGGAATGAACACGCACACACAGCAATGTCTTATTGTAATACTGGTGCTATTTACGCGTATTTGGGAGATTATGAGACTTGCGCTGATTATATCACATCTGGTGCCGCCATATACGCAACCTTAGGACGATACAAGGAAGCATTAGATTACTATCAGAATGTTCTTGAAATACGTAAGGCTATATTCCCCCCAGACCACAAATACATTCAGGAGACAATAAAGGCTATTGATGAAATTAATAAAATGATGAAGTCATGATGAAGTATGTAGAAAGAAATATAGTGATCTTAATAGCACTATTGCTATCGTTACATTCATGTAGTGCAGGTTCTCCAACTAAGTTTCCGGAGGTTGGTTACCCTACCCTATCCGATACAATTCCTTCGAGGATTATAGAGCGCATTTGCTATACTGTATCTTATAACAACAGTACTTTCATGCCGAACTGGGTAATGTGGCAGTTGAAGGGAGAGCAAGTGATGAAGCGGAAAGAGGGCGTGTGGAACGAATATCATGAAGATCCTGAGATTGAGGAAGGCAGCCGGGCACTGCTCTCTGATTACGCTTCATCGGGTTATGACCGTGGACATATGTGTCCTGGTGGTGACTGCAATTGGAACGATCAGGGGCGAGATGAGACTTTCCTCTTATCCAACATGTGCCCCCAGAATCCCGTCTTGAATCGGGGAGACTGGAAAGAAATAGAAATCGCATGCAGGAGATGGGCAAAGGAGCACGGCAGCATTTATATCGTCTGTGGCCCCATCTTCCTTAAGAGCCAGGTTCATCAGAGAATCGGCGCCAACCAGATACCCGTTCCGGAAGCATTCTTTAAAGTGATCTTATGCATTGACGACAATGAGCCCATGGGCATTGGATTCATTTGCAGAAATACCGACGGCAACAGGAAGAAAGACTTTTACGTGAACTCCATCCGACAGGTAGAGAGGATTACAGGATACAAGTTCTTTCCCAATCTGGCCGATTCCATCAAGGAACGTGTCTATGACATGACTGACATAAGTCAATGGGATCTACCTAGTCTCTCTCGGTAAAGATTGTCGAGGAATTCAACTCATTCATTAATTAATCAGAATTACTTCAAGAATAAAAATTGACTCACATGAAATACGAGGAAGTATTCCCAGACATAAGATAAGATTGCTGCACTTAAACATGTCCCACATAATTAAAACAAAAGATTAATATGACAAACGAAAAGAAAAGATACGCTTTTATAAGCTACAATCATAAAGATGTAAAATGGGCGAAGTGGCTTCAAGAAAAGTTAGAATCGTACAAACTTCCTTCTGATATCCACAATGAATTTGAAGACAGCCGTTATTTAAGGCCTGTATTTCGAGATAAGACGGATCTTAATACAGGTATCTTAGCAAACGAACTAAGAAAGGAACTTGAGGAGTCTAAATATTTGGTTGTTATTTGTTCACCTAACTCAGCACAATCAGCATGGGTGAGCGATGAAGTCAAGGCATTTATTGAGATGGGCAGACTAGACTTTATCATTCCTTTTATAGTATCGGGAACACCACATAATTATAAAGATAGAGACTGTAATTCTCCTTATAATGACGAATGCTACCCAATCTTCTTGCGCCAATACACACAACAACATCCAGAATTAGAGTTGTTGGGAATTAGCACCGACGAAGTCGGAAAAGAAAAAGCCTTTATACGTGTAGTATCTCGTATGCTCGGCGTAAGTTTTGATGTTTTATGGAAAAGGCATGAGCGCCAGAAACGGAATCGCAAGATAATAACATGTGTTTCCTCTATATTTTTTGTTGCTGTTTTAATTCTAATTTGGCTTTACAATCAGCCCTTTGATTTAAAAATATCATGTTTAGAACAAGAAAAAAATCAAAATCTCCCCTTTGTTGATGGTAACATTGTGCTCATTTTAGAAAATGACACTCTAAAAGACTCAATTTGTGATTTAAACCATGCAATTGTATTCAAGAATATACCACGCAAATATCACAACCAAAATATCAAACTACATTTTTCTGCCTATGGATATACAAAAATTGATACAACATTGAATCTAAAGTCTGAAATAACATTACCTATATACAGAAAAACAGAAACCTACGGATTGGTTCGTGGTGTTGTGATAGATTCAAACGACAATCCAGTACATAATGCTCAAGTCAACATAATGGAGTACACAACAAAAACAGATAAAACAGGGTGTTTCTCTATACATGTACCTTTGGCAAAGCAAAACTCATCTGACATAGGATATATTGCCATTGTATCAACAGACAAATATAAGACCGAAGAGAAGGTTTATCCCGAAGGTGACAATAACATAACTAACAAAATTTATATACAATGAAAAAATTATTATTATCTGTCGTCGCAATTATTACTGCATTGAATATCAATGCACAAAGAGTATCTACTCAGCAATTTATGGTTAGAAAAATAACTTTTAAGGCAAACGACCAAATTGTTCCTATTAATGGAGTAAGCGTTGAGATAAACAAAGCAAAATTCCGTAGTGACAAAACTGGCCAGTTTACAGCCAACATTCCTGTGTCAAAAGATATGGGTTTTTATATATCAAACATTACAGCACCGGGATATATCGTATCTATCCCAGAAGATTTATCAAAAAAAATCTATTTAAGTTCAAATCAATGCGTTATAGTTTTAGCGGATATTAACGCTGTAAAAACTGAAAGAAATAGGATTTACAACAACAATAAAGCAGCATTAGCAAAACAAGAAGAGCGACTGAATGCAGAAGTAAAAAAGAACCAAGAATTGCTAAATAAGATCAAAAAGCAGGAATCAGAATACAACTCCATATTAGCTGAATTAGAAAAGGCAAAGCGTCAACTTGAATCATTCAATAATGCAAAGGCTAATCTGGTAGAAAAAATAGACTCTATGTCTGATAATCTGTCTGTGGTCGATTATGCATCATTGGAGTACGATGAACAGATACGCCTTGAGAAAGAAAAGAATGGAGAATGGATTGATGTCATTGTTGATGAGGTTATTTCAAAACTTGAAACAAATTTTAGCACGAAACATAGTAATGAACTGAATGAATTTGAGAAAGCGATAAACGATATTTCAAATGACTACTATCAGAATTTCATCAAGGGCAACCAACCTTTCGCAACAAATTTCTTTACATATCATTATAACGGTTACTTGCGCGCTTCAATTAACGAAATGAGAAAAAAGAAAAATAAAGTCTTAGATAGAATCCTCGACAAAATAATTGAAGAGGACTTAGAGAACATTCTAGAAAAACATATAGGGAACTGCCAAAAAAATTGGAAAGTTAAAGAGTCTGACGTAAAATCAAAAAACTTAAAACCAGAGGTGCAAAAAACATTAAAATCCGCAAAAGAAGATTTTCTAAGCTGGGCTTTGTATCCCGACAGAGAGAATTCTCTTCGCCAGGTTATGAAACCTCAATGGAATATATCCAATGTCGACAATGGAATAAGCAATACACTCAAGAAAGTATATCCAAATTATTACAATCAAAGCAAGAATGCTGCAGATAAGTATGTCGAGAAATACAAGAAAATTACCAAAGAGGAATTATATAAGTTTTCTGACCAAAGTCAAAGGGCTATGATTAGAATTGAGATAGAAGAAGAAATTAGAGAGCAGTTTAATGGAATAAGAGACGACAAGTCTATTCCATATAACGAATTCATAAATGATTTGGAATCTATTGTTGCAGACGAATCATTGGAGCCATTACGAAAAGCGTATAACGAGCTCGTTGATAATGATATCAAAGAGGTGAAAAAAAATACCTTTAAAAGCATAGAAAGCAAGATTCGACCAATTTCTCAAGAAAGGCATCATACAAATACATTGTCATGGGAAAGCGACAAAAGAATTGAGGAGTATAATAATAATTATACAGAACTAAAAAAAGATTATCCTGAGTATACGGACTTTTTATACCCAATAGTAATGCAGTTCATGCAACCAATAATTAATAAGTATGATTGTGATGATGCACTTTACACATGGAAAAGTTCAATGGAGCATGACGTTTCGGAGTATTGCTATTATCCTATCCGTCAATATAGCAATATACTGTCTCATATTCCAAATGTAGCGGGAAGTGACGATAAGTGCATGGATATAGTACATACTATTATAGAGATAGAAAAAGACAAGATAGTAAATAATCATAATAAACGACTTATGAACATCAAAGAAGTAAAAGCAAAAGAAGAAAAGCAAGCAATAGCAAACATGAAAAGCAATAAAAATAGATTCGACAAAGAGGAAGATATTATCGCTTTTCTTGCAACTCATAAGTTTGTCAATAAAGAATTAGAAATATCCTCATGGTACAATAGTCAAATTACCAAATGGTACATTAGTCTCGGGCAAATCGAAGGTTCTTACGACATCAATTTTACGATAATTGAATGGAACAGGAACTCAGCTAAACTCAAACTAACAGGAGGTGGTGCTCCAACTATTGTCAATATAGTATTGAATTCTAAGTCAGCTTCTTATTCTGAAAGTTGCGCAGGTGAAACGAAGAAGTATTCGGTTATAGATAAGTGATATCATCGATAAATAAGATATGAGTAGTCATCGTAATCAAGCTAGCGTATGGACAATCAAGACATGACATATTCCTATGGGTACGAACTTGCAAAGAGCGAATACGAAAAGTTATCAATAGTACCCCGAACCAGTCAAGAGTGGGTTGCGTTTTTCCGTAACGTCACTCAAGGATGTCCCATTTTAGAAGTAATTACCTTTGAACGAATCTTCGATGCCAACCTTCATGAAAAATTAGCAAAAGTCATCATTAACAGGCATTAAGAGTTAAAAAAGATAAAAGGACAAGCCACATTCTCACATCCTTGTTAGATTTTTGTCCTATTATTGTACTATATATATAAGTAGAACTTAAACACTATAAGAATATGAATAGAATTGAAGAAGCTATCCAGCAGATGAGTGTAGAAGAGATGCAGCAGCGTCTGGCAGAATACATGGCGGCTGACAAGAAGTGGGCTCCGAAACCCATAGCCATCGAAGTGCGCCATCGTGACGTCAATGACATCACTGGTTCTAACATCTACGACGTCATCATACTGAAGGATGACAACACAGAGGAGGCCATCAAGTTTGAGGACCGCTACTCAAAGCTGCTATACATATACACCCTACTCCACCCCAAGGGATATCAGCGTCGCAGTCTTAACAAGCCAGAAAAGGCTTTTCCTGAGCTTGCAAGTCTCTTCAGAGCTATCTTCATGGCAGACCCTAAGAGATTGATAGCTGCCGCAGAGAAAGACTTCAACCACATGATGAGTATGGCAATAGCCTTCGTACGCAAAGCAATCGGTAGGAAGATGGGGTATGAAGAGCTAACTTTCGGCAATCCGCGCCAGTATAACGGTCGCACTGTTATCCCCGCTGTATATAACGGTCTGGAAGTCATTATCGCCCCCAATCTCCAAAACATCATTTAGCAATGATTTTGTAAACAACACTTTTTTTTAAGCAGTTTTGTAGCTAATTCGAAGTTTTTTCGTATATTTGCCCCCATGAAAGCTAAAAACGAATATTTATCCGACCAAGAGATTGTGAAAGGCCTGATAGCCCGTAACGATAAAATCACGCATTATTTTTTCTGGGTGGAATGCGAGAAAGTTTTTAGTTATGTTATTAGAAAACTTTATCTTTCGCATCCAAGCAAGGAGCTGCTTAGAGAAAGTATGATTCGAGATCTGTATATTGAGCTGATGGCTAATAATGCCAAAGTATTACGTGGCTTTAAATACGGATCGAAGTTAACTACTTGGTTAACTGTTGTGGCTTATAGGTTTTTCATAAAAAAGAGGGATGCAGAACTAAATGAGTTAAGTCACAAACCAGAAACTGTTGGCATTGAAATCTTAAAAGATTCCAGCAATGAAGAATATGAGATTCTGGATGCAAAAAAAATAGTTGATCGAGTACTAGAAGCAATGCCCAATCAAGAATATGCTTATATTATCCGCAAGAGAAAATTAGAAAAATGTAGCTATAATCAATTGGCTATAGATCTAAATAAGAGTGTAAATTATCTATACAATCTTATGCGTGAAGCTTGGGCTATGTTTGTAGACACTTATTATCAAATAGAGGACGATTATGAGTAAACTTTTATTATCTGAAGAGTTGATGGCTCGTTTCTATGATGGTGAAACAACACCAGAAGAAACGATTAAAATATTGCGTGCAGCAAAAGAAGACCCAGAGTTGAAGGAAGAGATAGATTTCATGATGTCTATTCCTCATGAGTTAATGGACATTCATGTAAGCAGAGAGGAAATAGAATCTGCGAAAGAAGTATCATATTTACCGATGTGGCGACTTGCAGCCCAAAGTAGGGTTTACGGCCATGAGATGAAAGCTCCTAACGACTGTGTAATAAAATGTGAGCAATATGTTCTCCAGCTATTTAATATTGATGAATCTATAAAGACTCTTAAGGAATTATCCCAAAAGAATAAATGGTTAAAAGAAGGCGGAACTCCGCTTCATCATATTGGGCGCATTCTTTCAGAATATCAACTATCTGTAGTGCGGCGATACGATTGCGACATTGATATCCTAAGAAACGAGCTTGACAATGATTGTAAGATTATTGTAGCAATCAATTCTGACAAACTAAACAACAACGAAACAAACAGCATAATTCCTAATCACGCTGTTGTAGTACTTTCTGTCAATGAAAAAGAGGTACTGATTTACGATCCTCAAAACGCACAGAAATTATCCCATTCGGTTGATAGTTTTATTTCTGCCTGGAAAGACTCACATTATTATATAGTGTCTGTAAAAGAACGTGGCAAACGTCAATATACACCAGCTCCCATAGATGCCAGCAAATTCCAATTATCTACTGATCTTGATGAATTGATAGAAGCTATTGCAGAAAACAATCATGAGGTATGGGCAAAAGACAGAAGGAAAGAAGGGATAGAATATGGGCCAGTTCGTGACGAAAAACATAATCCTGACATGTTGCCGTACAGCGATCTTCCTGAATCAGAAAAGGAGTATGATCGCAAGGCTGCCCGAGGTATTCTTGAACTTGTACAGCGGCTTGGTTATAAGATAGAGAGAAAGAAATAATCCACTTATTTTTACTTCTATAAGAAAAAAAATCCCGAGATCTATGTTAGATTTCGGGGTTTTGTTTGTACTAAGTATTGTAGATAGTAATAATTAAAGTGTAGAATTATGAGTAAAATGCATCACCTCCTTGAGAATCGTTCCGAAGGTACCAACCACTACCTCAAGCAAATTGAAGACAATCAGCCTCTCACCTTGGAAGAAGAGCAGGAGCTGGGCCGTCGCATACTGGCAGGCGACACCTCTGCACGCAACAAACTAATCGAAGCCAACCTACGTTTCGTACTTACCTGTGCCATCGAGATGGCCACGCCCTTAGTTCCTATAGAAGAGCTCATCGCTGCAGGAAACTATGGTCTGACTATAGCTGCTAATCGCTATGACCCGTCATTCGGCAATCACTTTTGTTCATACGCAGTACACCACATCCGCAGGGCCATCAGTGAGGCTATAAAGGCCTGGACATGTACCGTTAAAGCACCCACCCTATTTGAGAGTCTAATGGCATGCTTGTCGCTAGATGATAGAAACGAAGATGATGAGGACAACTGGAGCCGTGACCTCATAGACCGTATTCCGGCTGCAATAGATGGATGTGTTATACGCCGAGACATGGAGGAGGCGAAGGAACATTTGCGCTCTTTCCTCAGCAAGTGGTACTACCCTAGTGATGTCGAGCTATTATTGGACCTGGCACAGATGATATATGATGGATACGACATCTCTGATCTGGCAAAGAAGCATAATCTGCCTGTTAAGAGAATGAAGTCAATCATTGCCGACCTCCGCAAAAAGGCGCAATTGAACAAACTACAGGCTGCCTATGCAAAGGCAGCTTAAGTATTCTGAAGTTTAACTCCCACTGTATTTTGTTGTTTCTAGTCACATCCTATTAGTTAAAAAGTATAAACAATATACAAATAGAATAAAAAAACGATCTCTTTCTCGCTAAATAATAACAACAATAAAGGATTTGTCGTATATTTGCATTAAAACCTAAAACAACAAATAATGAAGAAATCAATATTTACCGCTATCGTATTAGCGATTATTTTGGCGTCTAATATCTTTTGTACAGCACAGGCAGACAACAATTCTGTTGCTACAGGTGGCTTGGATTATCTAGAGAAAACATTCCCAAAATTGACAAACCTCTACAGGGAAGAACTAATTAAGTATCCTGCCCATTATATTTTTGCAATAGATGTTTCTGGAACCATGAATCAATATGAGGAAATGGTTGTAAACTCCATCATACCTTTCTTTAATGCACTCCCTAATGGTGATTGTGTTGATGTGATTCCATTCGGTACAGAGGCTCTAAGCAGTATGGCAAACTATAGCGGCGTCATAGACTCCCAAGTTAAAACAGCCTTAAACCAGAATATCAAAAGATTATATAACGATCCATCATATCCGGATGGGTTTAAGGGGTATACCGATATCCAAAAAGCAATCGAAGCTATAGCAAAGATTATTCAGGCCACTCGTGAATACAAGGTGAATGTAATTGTTATACTGACCGACTTTAGAAATGATGTTAAGGGAGACAAACCTTCAGAGCACAAATTCTCGGAAAGTCAGTTGAAGAAGATGAATGAAATCATTGGCGCTGCGACAAATGATACTTATACCCGTGCAATTGCCCTGGAATTACCCGTAGATCAATCCAAACCTGGTTATTGCCTAAAACAATTAAAATCGGACGTATTCCCGACAAGAGGAAGCGGCTTGGAGATTGTCTCCATGAATAATCCGGGCCAAATGATTGGACAATGGTTTGATCGTCTGAAGAGAGAAATAATGGTAACAAAACTCCGCGCTGTCATCGACTTGGAAAACAGAACCGAGCCAATCACTTTAAAGACGGACATTGACATTGACGGTAACACCAAAGCAGAGATTCATTGGACCCCAAGCAAGTTATATCCGACCATGCGGATAGATTCCACATATTTGGCAAAGAATGGATTCCTGTTTATAAATAATAAGGAGAATTTCCAAGATACGCAAGAAACAGATTTAAAGCTTGACTTAGGAAAAGTCGAGAACAATTCTTACGGTTTTCATCACCTTAAAGATAGTCTCAATTTGGGTATACTCCTACCCACTCCTTATGATGATGAACTGGCGTCACTAGGAGTTAAGAAGCCATTGCCCAATACAAAAGAAGGCATTGACAAGTTCTTGTTTACATTCTTCTTCCCCCTATGGGTATGCTGCCTCATACTAGCACTCATCTTGGCTTACATCATATGGGTTCTTTCCGCCGTGAGAAGAAATGCCAAATATGATATAAACGCAGATGTGTCCATTTATGATGCAGAAGATGAAAAAATAGGCAACACTAAAAAACCATCTGGTACATATCATCTCAAAGTAGGAAAAGGTGGCAGCAACGCATGTGGCATATCTGATGCTGAATGGCAATTTGAGATTAACCGAGTTAAGTCGAATCCTTTTACACCATGGGCAAAACCGCATTTTGAATGGCATAAGACACAAGGCACTGTATATTCTGGGAAACGTAAGGCTGATGCGTCTGGCATTCTAGATAAAAACAGTAACTCATCAGTTCGTCTCACATGTTGCGATAATGAAGGCGAGAAATCACACACAATAAAAATAAAAATGAAAGAAGATTAATATAACAACTAAAATATAAATTATTATGGCTAACGACAAACACATTTTTATCGGAATTGGCGGCTCTGGTTGCCAGACCGTTTCGCAAATCAAGGAGAAAGTTTACGAAAAAAGATTTACTGAAGCAACGGCTGCAAAATCTCGTCTCCAGCAGATGAACGACAGTTATCGTTTTTTATTCCTCGATACCGATCAACGCGATATCGATGAGGCGAACAAACGCAATAGAGAGACGTTTGAAAAAGGAAAGGTTCCATTTATCAGTCCTCAAACTGACCTGATAAACTTAGGACGAGCCAACCCACAGGCCATCTATTATGAGGCCAAGAATGATCCTAAAACGCTGATCAACAAGAGGATTCTTGAGGCGTGTTCAAAAGAACTGGCAGCCAAGATTCCAGATCAACCTCTGGCATTCGGAGCAGGGGCATTCCGTATGAAATCACGCATAGCATTCGCCCACTCTTTGACCGATTTTCAGTCAAAACTACAAGCTGCAATATCAGGTCTAAATGATGTAAAGACAGTAGGCGGCGAGGATTGTATCATTTACTACTGGGTAGTTGGAAGTACACTTGGAGGTACAGGTTCAGGCATTTTCAACGATGTATTATATCATGTCAACCAGATTCATCATCAGGTTGTAGGAAATGGAGATCCACAACTTGTTCTCACCATGTATATGCCTAAAGTATACATTGATAGCAACGCAACAGAAGAGAAATATGCTTTGAATGCATTTGGCGTTTTTTCAGAACTAGATGCATTTAAGGAAATGAGTTATAATCTTGAGCGCCAGACCGTTATGCATAGATTGGCATTCCAGAATGACTATAACTTAATTAATTCTGACAAGCGTTATTGTCCTTTCTATTATCTTATTCCTGTAGATATACAAACAGACAAGGGAACAAGTTTGGGTTCCACCCATACAATGTATAGGAATACTGCGGAAATGCTTTATCATTTACACAATGGTAAAGCAGGTTCCACCTTCCGTAGTGACATCGATAACTACATGAATGACATAATGGAACGCAACCATAAGGATTTCTTAGTTCCTATGGGTTATGTTTCACTGCAAAAGCCAGAAGAGCAGTTCCGAAACTACATGCACTATCGTTTCAAAAGAGACCTTCTTCGCAGTTGGTTACTCAATGACAGCAAGACCATAGAAGAAAGTAAAGTTGACGGACTTAAGAAAGAACTCTTCCGTGAACTCGAGGTAAAACCTGGAACACTTGCTTATAAAATCAGTCAACGCCAAGAACTGGATGAAGCTCTGAATTCACAGCCGACAGGCGCAAGTGAGTTGAATAGCGAACTAAAATTGGATAATATAGACAGTCTCCTTGAAGACGTTCTAAATAAGATTGAAAAGAACGGAAAGGGAGATATACGTAACCGATACAAACAGGTAATAGTTGAAGGCATCTGGGATGCTGCAGAAGATATGATACGCAAATATGGTTTAACATACACCCATGATGCTATTGATGCTGTACGAAAAAATGTTGCCGAATCCTACGAAAAGGATGATAACAAACTAAAAGAGGCAAAGGATACTATTGATTCAAGAAAAGACGAACTAAGGAAATTATTTGAAAAGGCAGACAAAAACGGAAAGTTTGAAAAGAACAGTCATAACAAAGAAGAAATTCGCCAGTACATTTCAGCCTTAAATGACTACGTTGATGAGGCAATAAAGAATAAAATTGAATACTGGGCTCACGACATTCTCAAGGACATTTGTGTAGATGAGAAGAATAGTGAGATGGCTATTCTCAAAAGTTATATTGCCAAGATAAAAGGCAAAGTTACAGAATTAAATACTGAAGCAGTTCATCAATATACCTCTGTGCTGCCAGGTAATTTTGGTAAGGCAGCGATGGATGTCACCACTGTATATCTACCTCAGCTTCGTAATATATGTGATGGAAATGGTTGGATTCAAGATAATTTCTTCAGTTCTATCTACACCACCATTATTAAAGCACAGAAAGATAAAGATGAAACTGCAGATCGCGACCAAATAATGAAACTAGTAGATGATGACATCTACAATTCTCAAGATGAAGCAGTCATTAAAGAGATCAATAAAGGACAATATAAATACGAATGGGACAATTCGTTTGATGAGAATAAGAAAAAAGATTCAAAGACTTTACAGAATAAAGTTAGATTCTTTACAAATCGCCGTCTCGAAGATAGAAATGCCCAGAAGATTGTTGATGATTTCGTTGCCATTGCTACAGACATTCTTGATAAGAAACTTAAGGGCAACAAAGAGGTTCAAGGTAAATGGTATGAGCAAAACGTATCAGGTTTCTTTGGTGAACTCACAAATGAAGAGAAAGACGAAGTTCGCCGTAGCCTGAACCCAGCACTCTTCTTCAGCTACAACTCAAACCGAATTGATGTAGTTAAGAAGGAAGAACACGTCGTATTTGTTGCAGGAAGCGAGGATCTGGCAGCAGAAATGTTAGGTTTCCAAAAAGGAAATCCCAAACACCGCTTTGAGAAGGCAGAAAGCGATAACACAGCTTTAGTTTTAAAGTCAAAATACGGTTTATCTCTTGCTGATTATCGTATTTATGACTCCATCAAGGCTGTATATGACAAGGCTACCTTCCGCGAGAAGTACCACTTCCACCATTCGTTCGCTCAGTTCCAAGAAAAGATAACATTAGCAGATCTGCCTGATGAGATTCTACCACAGCACTATACTTTTGCAAAGATCCAGATTCTTGATGCATTCAAGAAAGAATTAGCCCCATTCTTCTATAAGGATGAGTATGAGCCAGACAACTATGCTGTGTCTATGTATGAGGAAAATCCCAATAACAGCCAGTACTTCAGTATTGCTGTGCCAGAGGCGTTCACAATCAATCAAAAAACAGGTGCGCCTACTCTTAAAAAGAAAGATAATGATCGTAACCTCTATCTTGAAATAGAAGGTGCTGATTTTGCAGAGCAATTCCAAAAGTACTGTAATCTATATTTCAACTATCGTTTTGGAGAAACGGTTGAAGGTTTACTCTCTACATTGTTAAAATACACGATAAAAGATAGTGACAATAAAGAACATACCGGAGAAGAAATTTTCAAAGATGGATATGAGAAAAAACAAAAAGAAATTCTTGACAGTCTTTTCAATAAGAAAAAAGAAGCACGCAAGCCTGAAGTGAGAAGATTGTACAATATACTCTTCAACATCATCCGTGAGGAATATAGAACTGTACATGAATTTATTAAGTAAATAATTTAAATTAAGGATATCTGATGCTTCCACTTTGGATTATAGATATTACTGACAAATCTCCACGACGGGACTTTTTTGAAAGTCTCGTCAAGGAGATTCATCATACACACCTATCTTTGGATAATAAGCCAAAAGATGGGGAACAAACAAATAATGAAAATAATGGTGGTCAGGACAAAAAAAATCCTGCGAATAAAGAAATCAACGAAAGTGATAATTCCACAAAAGACATTCTTGATGCTCGAGACAAAAGATTAGCTGCCAAAAGGACTACAGTATATGGCGACTATTGGTTTTATAGCCAGGTTAACTGCGACGAGCTTCCAGAGTCATTAGACTCAGAGAATATAACAGACATAGAAATTGCAGAAAAACTATATAGCTTTCAAAACAGTCTGGTAGAAGAAGGCATTGATTTTATTGAAACACTCAGGAAATCCAATGCCCAACCATATCAAACAATTAATATTGCCGTTCTAGGTGATATCACAGAGAGACAGTCTCAATTGCTATTTGCTTCGATAGCATCCATGCTGCAGAAAGAGAAAGGTAGGTTCCTTCCTCATCATATCCATCAGGGAATGGAAATCATGGGTATGTTATACATACCATGTGATGTAAACACGAAACAAGTTTGCGAACGAGTTAAGATACAACGTACTCTAAAGGAAATTGAGGTACAACACACAAATTCAACAATTCGTGGATATGACCACATTATGTTGTATCAAAATGTCCAAAACAGAACAGAATGTAATTACCCGATGCTTGACCCTAAAGGGCAAGCGGAATATCTGCTTCAATGCCTTATCCACCTATTCTATGCTTGTGATACCGTCCATCCTCTATTAAGTGGAACCGGATCAGCTGATGATTTCTTCTTTTCTATGGGTGCAACATCAGCATTCTTTAACATGGATCTCGAAGACGAAACAGACTGTACAAATATCGCTTATAATATTGTTAGCAAATTTAAGGAAAAGGGCAATAAAGAAAAAGCAGCTGACAAAGATTTAAAAATCCTCAAAAACGAGGACATCAATGCTAAACAGTTTATACAAATAGCAACTGATATTGAGGATCTCGACATCTATCAAGTCAATTTATCCAGTCCAAATCCTCATCCCATTAAAGATTATCTCGCTGACTCCCTAAAAAGGATATATTATCTGTCATATCTTCGACGACTCCCTATTGATTTGATGAATAGTATTATCGAGTTTATTGACGATAATACAAAAGAGACTTTACAGAAAGTATCTATCGCTCGCAAGAATGCCTTTAGGAATGTAGCCATTGGCATTAAGCCTTCAATTAATAATGTAATCAAGAAAATCACGACTGATGATGGAGGCTTATTCTTCATCGAAGAACTCTTTAAAGATGCTCAAGGAAGATTATCAAAAGAAAAAGCTAAAATCAAGAATTGCCTTGAAGTTGAATTCTGGTCTAATATTCAAGAGGAGCATGTACCCAGAAAATTAAGAAAACATTTTGAAGATTATCATACTTGTTACACTCATGATAATGAGACAAAGAATGATGGTAGTGGCTGTGCCGATATGAAAAAAGAGGCACTTAAGGATCTTTCCGGACATATCAGCCAAGAACCAACGTTGTTAAGTATAATCTGTAGATGCGTCTTATTGGGTATTATCTTCTCATTGGCTATTGTTCCTATACTTAATATTTTGTCACCTCATATT
Source organism: Prevotella sp. khp1 (assembly GCF_900102205.1). Taxonomy (NCBI): domain Bacteria; kingdom Pseudomonadati; phylum Bacteroidota; class Bacteroidia; order Bacteroidales; family Prevotellaceae; genus Prevotella; species Prevotella sp. khp1. The sequence goes on along the minus strand of NZ_FNJZ01000003.1, from coordinate 140,353 downwards.
ATTGACTTAGGACGTATCAAGAGAAATTCTGAATTCTGGTTCACATTCACATTCTTTATTCCTACTTTGATGCAGTTCATCAAGTTCTACTTATATCAAAGGAAAAAGAATATGTACATTCGCGTTCTAAAGTCATATTTCCTGCACGATGCATTTGCAAGAGTAGCCAACCGCATTGAGATGGAATCTGCTATATTTTATGACAGACTTACTGACTTATGCGGCGAATACCTGGAAAGGTGTAAAATGATAAGAAAAGATGTGCATATTGAAGTCAATGACACCCAGACAGATACAGAACTGCCGCTAACACTGTTTAATATTAATCTGAATGGTGGAACGTTTGGTGGAGAGACAATCATCCCTGATGACAGAATCAAACGGGCACAAATAAGGGTTGCGGGAAAACCACGTTTCGTAAATGAACTAAATCGCGAATTATACTATATCCTTATCAATAATTTTAGTGACAAATTGGAAATTTTATTCAACAATGTTGATATCCGAGACAACAAAAATATGATACTGGATGAAGCCTCTGGAAGATATATATTCAGGAGCCACAGTGATATAGAGAAAGAAGATGCAGAAAAATGGCAGGACACCATCAAAGAATTCAAGTCTGCTCTTATTAGTGGTATCCACAAAGAGATACTACCAAGAGAACAACCGACTATCTGTGATAACCTCATCCAGTATTATAAGACGGTTAGACATACAGAATTTTTAGAGCCCATGTTGAACTATGCAGCAACAAATGGTGAGCTAACGTCATCGGCAGACCATGAATATGCAGACATTAAAGCTAACCGAGAGATTGAACCTCTGTTTGCTTGTCACCTGCCTCATTATGATACTAGATGCCAAGTAGACCAATACACTCCTCTATTTGAAAAATTCATATTTATTACACGATGGAGAAGTTTCGAACATTTCTCTCTTAATCGAATATTACCCCGTGAAGATTTTGACCGAGATATTCGTAGTAATCTAGTAACTGGTAAAGAAGAGAGCATTGTTTCTACATCCTCTGTTCTTTTATGGGCATTATTCCCTGATGACGACACTTCGTCAGAATGGTTCAAACTGTTTGACTCTGAAGTTTACAATAAGGCACATGCAAAACGTAAAATCATTAGAGAAAAACTTAATACAAACGATTAACAATAACGACAATGATATCAAACATATTACTTCTATATATACTGATTGGCTCTCTTCTGATTGTACTTATCATCATGCTGATAAGACTCAGGAAGTTTAAGACGTGGATAAAAACGCGTACGAAAAAACGCCCCATGGAAGAAATTGCCTTCCTTACATATCAAACAGAGGAAGCTTCAGAAGTTCACATATCTGGAGGTGGCAGTCGCGTTCCAATTGGCCGTGTTATTATTGGCGAGGGAAAAGATGATAACGCTTATGTAGATGTTTTGATGTCTGATTTTGATGATGATAGTATCAAACCATTATACCGTTCTTGTGGTTATATTGGTCAAGACGGCTATATCTATAAGAAATTATCTCCCAACAAAAAACCTATCAAAATAGGTTACACAGCAAGACCTTCAGATCCAAACACACCAACTACTATTGGTGAGCGTACTTGGCGGACACTTTGGCTTGGTTGCACATTAAACGCATATCTGGATATGCCTTCCAAGCAAACAGAAGAAGAAATTAAAGCTAATGATCCCAAAATAACCAAGATTACAGGTATTGGCAATGAAGTGGAAAGTGGAGATGGCGCAATAAAGAACGAAGAAATAGAGCAAGAAGAAGTTAAACAAGAAGTTGTTAAAGAGGACGAAGTAAAAGAGGACGTTCCCAATGAGACTGCCCCTGAAGAAGTAAAAGAGACCCCAAGATGGACAGAGCAAGAAAAAGAAGAATTGGATAGAATTAAAAAGACATTCCCTACTCTTCTTGAGCGTCTTGTATTAAATATGGTTCAAGTAAAAGGTGGCAACTTCATCATGGGAGCTGACCAAAAACATGATGCTACAGAAGAAGACAACAAAGGCGCTGTAGAACTTAACGAATCGCCTAAACACAATGTAACACTTGATGATTACTATATCGGAAAATTCCCTGTAACACAAGCTGAATGGAAAGCTATTATGGGTAGTAATCCTTCTGAATGTCAAGACAACACCAACTACCCTGTTGCTCCTGTTTCATGGAAAGAATGCCGCGAGTTCCTTGAGCGCCTTTCGTATCTGGTTGGTACTAAATTTGATTTCCCCACAGAAGCTCAGTGGGAGTACGCTGCTCGTGGAGGTATTAAAAGTCATGGGTACCTATTTAGTGGAAGTAATACATTTACCGAAGTCGGTCAAAGCGACTATAAAAATGAAGTCGGCTCAAAGAAGCCCAATGAATTGGGGATCTTTGATATGAGCGGTTTGGTAAGAGAATGGTGTGGAGATTTATGGGGACACTATTCTGCTGAAGACCAAACGAATCCCAATGGGCCTACCGAAGATAGCCCTCTTATTATCAAAGACCCTGATGGTAATTTGTTACGTGTCGTCCGTTCTCCGGCTGGCAATGAAACTGTGACGAACCGAAAAGGTGAATTACCAGAACTCCTCAAAGATTACAAGAGCTACGGGCTACGTATTGTCTGCTATCATATTCCTGAGGAATTTAAGAAAAAAGTAAAGGAAGATAATCTTGCAGGAACAACACCAAAAGAGCTGAAGGAAGAAGAGAAATCGTCCAAGAAATCGACAGAGAAGATTAACCCTGTCGCCATATGCCGACATTACAGTCTTCATTGCTCCAAAAAAGACACGATGTCTCCTGAGGCACGTGCATGTGCTTATGCCGTATTCTATGGCTTATATAATAAAAGGAACTACACAGAATATTATAAAGACAAGCCCTATGGATGGAAAGATACGGCTCTGCTGACCTCATTTGTCTATAGCGTCATCTTTATTACATGGTATCTCGTTGTAAAGTTTATACTTAACGAACGTTTCATCGGTTATCATTTCTGGGCTGTACCTAGTGTAGCCGGATTGTATTATCCTCTATGGGCAATTATTCGCATGATAAAGATTGATAGGCTCGAGAATTCTCAATCAATACAAGCAAAACTTGACCTATTCAACAAGTCGCTTAGACAAGGTTCATTTGACAAGGCTATATTAACATGCGCCGGAATTACAGCAGCATTTACCCTGACTTTCTATCGTTTTGACTTTTTACCGTTAGTCTGGGCAATGTCGTTCGGTGTATCGACCAATATGGGCATCAAAAACAATAAAACACGTTGGAGGATTGACAGATCCTTAATGGACGAAAACAATGACAATGCAGAATGGCTAGAGGAAGAAGACGAGGAAATGAACGAAGTCAAGAATCCTGATGGTGACATCTCGCGTTCGTACAATTGGGTATTGGAGAGAAACTATCAAAATCCTAATAACCTTCATGGTAGTCTCACAATGTACTTCACAGATGCCCAAATGAAAGAGCTTCGTCATATTAATCCATTCTATGCCCAAAGAAAAGAAAAGCACGCAAAAGACTATATTCTAACTATGTTCCATCAAATGAAGGAGCATACAGAACTTACTGCACGTTTACGTTACATTGTGTCTTATATCAACAGAACAACAGCTCCAATAGATAGCGTTGACCCATTAACTAAGATTCAGTTTACGCTTGATTTTGTACAGGAGCCAAATATTGTCTTTGCTTTTAATGAAGACTGCAAGGAGATCGATATGTTCCCTGAGTATATAAGATGGCCAGAAGAAACATTATATGACAAGACAGGAGATTGCAATAGTAAAGCACTGCTTGCAGCCACATTATTCCACTTAATGGGACATAATGTTCTATATATGTTCTCACGTGTACAGCAACACGCTGCTGTTGGCATTGAACTAGCACCAGGATGGGAAAGAATGCCTAATGGAAAAGAAAGACTAATTGGAGAGGTACCTGTGTCAAAACTCACAATAACCTATAATGGAAGGAAATTCCTTTTCTGTGAGGTCACCATGGATGGGTTCTCTATTGGCAGTTTGCTTGCAGGTATGTCATATGAGGATTTTGAGGAAACAATAGAATTACCTTTATATGAACCAGATGTAGATGATGCTGAAGATGTGGACATTACAAGTTCTAAATTCTATTATTGGAATCTGGATTCAGAATTCAACCACACGCTTAATGGATCATTTGCCTTGAAATTTACAAATGAAGAAATACAGCAACTTCGGGATATGAATCCATTCCGCACATACGGAAATGACGGTAATACATATGAACAGAATGTCAGCACCATTTTCTCTCATCTCTGCTCAAACCAAGAAAACGTCAGCAATATAAAAGAGCTTGCCAACTATATGAAGGAACAAATAGCTGAAGCTGGACTTCCAGAACTTGATTTGGTTCAGTTTGCTTTAGACTTCGTTCAAGAGCCAAATATTACTTATTGTCTCGATGAGAAATCGGCATCTATCGGCCTCATTCCTGAGTATATGCGATTCCCCGATGAGGTGCTATTTGACAAAGAAGGTGATTGCGACTGTAAGTCTTCTTTGACTGCAGCATTGTTCCATGAACTGGGTTATAATGTGATTTTTATGTTATCTCAGAAACTAGGTCATGCCGCCATCGGTATCGAATGCCGAGAGGAATGGCTTAGCCAAATCAAGATAGATAATATAAACAATGTATTAAGAGAATATAACGGTAAAAACTATCTCTACTGCGAAACGACTAGTGATAAGTTCAGAATCGGCCATATTGCAGAAGGCCAATCAATCCAGGACTTTGAAACTATCATTGAATTCAAATCGTATAACAACATTTAACTTCTTATATAAAAATGAAAATCAAATTTTTGACATTTGCATTTTTGGCAACTATTGTATTGTCGCTTTCATCATGTAAATCTAGAGAAGAGAAAGTTATCAGCCAGCTTGATAATCTTGCAGAAAGAATCGAAAAGCATGGTAAAGACTTTGACGCCGAAGACTGGGAAGAAGCTTTGGAAGATTTAGAGGAAATACATGAGAATATGGAAGATTGCGACTTCAGCAAAAAGGAACTGAGAGAATTGGGTCGCAAAGAAGGTAAGCTATTTGCAATTATTACCAGAGAAGGTGCAAAAGCATTAGGTAGGGGGGCAGCAAACTTCCTCGGAGAATTTGGTGCTTTTGCAAAAGGATTCAAAGAAGGTGCAGAAGATAATCTTAGCGAGAAGGATCTCAAAGAGGTTGAAGAAGATATTTCTGACTCCTTTAAATCCCTTGAAGAAGAACTTAAAGAATAATTAGAATATACAAAGAAGTCTTTCTAGAAATGAAAAGTAAAAATTGTAGATTAAAAAGCTTTTCTTTATTCTTTAAGGCTATCTCAAACACTAGGCATGAGATGTGGGTATCAGTGCAGGTACTGATTGCCATTACTATAATATTAGCGTTCATGCTATGGGCTGTAGAGTCTTCCGTGCAGTCTGAATTTGATTTATGGGGCAGCTTAACATGGCCATTCGTGCAATATATACAAGACCCAGGAGGTATTGCAGACTATAAGCCCTTGACTATCTGGGGGCGTGTCATTTCGGTGTTTGTTGGTATCATCGGTGTTGCTATCTTTGCTGTTCCAGCCGGACTCATCGGCTCGGGTTTCATGGATGCAATTGCTGAAGATCGGAAAGAACAACAACTGAAAGAGGCCAGCATTGTTCTACATAAGCGATTTCGCCGCATTGGACAGTCAAATTCTTGGTTTCTGAACGAAGATGGCCTGAAACGAACCTATAAGTTTGTGCCTAGATATCGCTCATTAGCCTATTTGCAGGTGAAAACAGGAATGACTGCAGATGAAATTATAGCTACTGTCAACTATTGTCCAGATATGCGTTTGTCTAATTTGGCCTCCACAGAACGTATTGCCGACAAGCCTCAAGACCGTCTTGTGGTTCAACATTTCCCACTGAATAGAGAATATGGCTGCTGCCTGGACCGTGAATCAGATGTCACAATCGTGGCACCTTCAGCTGCTAGTCAAATGGGGTCTGGAAACTTGGCTTTTTCCCTTGCGGCCATGGGTGGTTTCAACTATGTCAGTAAAGAAATTGAGCCCTATCCCGATGAACCCTTTGGATTCTTTTCTATGGATAAAGATGATTTGAGTATCATTGGTGATTATGAGACAAAAGAAATCGTAGAGTCTCAAGCACTTCATTTTATGGATGATCTTAGACAATTCAAGAAAAGAAGTGAAGAAAACAATCATCGTCACTGGTTCATTTTTATTTTAGGAACTACGAAATCACTTGAATGTCAAATCAATATATGGAGACTTGCTACTGACAAGAAAAAGAATTTGGAAAATAGAATTTTCTGCAGCAATAACAACAGAGAATATGGAAGCCTTGTTTTGAAAAGTGATGAAAACAAGTTGCAAAGCATTTTCCAAGAAATCCGCAGCAAGTTAACTGAAAAGAAAGTTACTATTCGTGATATAGAACAGGACATTGTATCAGAGCTGGATAATACAGATCGATGGAAAAGCATCAACAATAAAAATATTATGGTGAGATTGGGTGGTGGCGTTGATTGTAATGCTTTATCATTTCGTATCGCATACGAAATCTTAATTTATAACAATTCCCATCTTGCAATAGCCAAAGATATTGCTGATGCTATTAAGAATCAGATAGAACCAGAACGAATATTGCCTGAGTCTGCAGAGAAGTGCTTTTTGAAGGAAGGCGATGGTTTTGCTGATGATTTTGGTAAAGAAGAATTCTTCTTTCAATCACCTAACAAATTGAAAGAGATGATAAACAAGTGGAATTCTGAAGTCATTGATAAGTTCGAACACTTAGACCTTGATGGCAACGAGCAAGAAGATTATGTCAAGCGGCATAAAGCACCATGGTACCAGAATTAGCATATTAGAGAAGAAGAAAACAATAAAGAAAAAGTAAAATAGGTTATAATGAGTAAAATATTCAAACATTTCACTTTGTTAGACTTTGATCGTTCTTTTTCAAAAGGTTTGGGAAGTCAACTTGCATGGTTGGCAGGAATCATGTGCCTAGTTTATATTGTTCTTACGGCCATCAGCTATATAGGAGAGATGTATGCCGGAAACGGAAACAGTAGGTTTCTAGATATCCTCCTAGTACTAATAGACCCAGGCTCTGGAAGCGAGTCTATGTCTTCAACACTCGTCATTGTATGTGCAGTTTTAGGCCTGATTATCTTCAGTGGCATGTTGATTTCAGTGATCAGCAATGTTTTGGAACGACGAGTTGAGAGTTACACAAAGGGAGAAACTAATTACAATATAAGTGATCATATTGTCATTCTAGGATTCAACAAGAGCATTCCGTCGCTCATCAAACATATCCTTGAAAATAAATATCAGGGAGAAGACCCATATATATTAATCATATGTAATCGTAATATAGAGGAAACAAGAGACTGGCTTCATGCTAGTATTTCTGATCAACACGAAGACAACATCATCTTGATGAATGGTGTAAGGAATAAAGAAGACGATATAAAACGCCTCAGATTGGAACACGGGGTTAAAGAAATCTACATTCTTGGTGAAGAAGATGAACCGGCCCCCGCTCATGATGCAATTAATATGGAATGCGCCAATATTATTGCTACGATACTCAAAGACAAAAATATAAATACGAAAATAGAATGTCATGTCCAGCTCGATTCTCAGATAATGTTCTCTATACTGCAGAAAACAGAGGTTGACGAGGTAATTAAAGAACAACTGATATTCCATCCGTTCAATTTCAACGAAATATGGGCACAGAAAGTCCTTGCCACAATTCCTAATGAATACAAGTCACTTGACGATAAAGGCATTACTAGAAACAGCAATAAGCATGCCCATCTTATTATCGCCGGAATGAACCCTATGAGTTGGTCTTTGGCAGTTAACGCAGCACACATTCTTCATTTCCCGAATTTCAAAGAAGGAGATTTCAATACATGCTCAACGATTACATTCATTGATACCGAAGCAGTATCAAAGGGCAAAGAATTCAGAGGTCATTTTAGGAATCTTTTTGATTTAGCCAGATGGAGGGATGTCAATGATAATCAATGTATGAATAAGGATGAATACTGGACAGATCCAATAGCAGATGAGAACAGCCATTCTACATACAAGCATCTTAGCACGATTAATTTCATGGACATTCAATGGGAGTTTATCGAAGGGAACATTTTTAACACGAATATTCTTAAATATATCGAGTCTGTTACGACACAAGAAAATACGATTGCAACAATTGCTTTGTGCGAAGAAGAATCAGACAAGAACTCATCAATTTGTCTTTCCCTCTCTGAAGCTACAAGATTAAGTGCAAATGAAATACTATTACGTCAAAACGAAAGTGATATTGCTATCGAAAAACTTAAAGAAGTATACGGTTTTGAAAACATCAAAGCATTCGGCATGATGAACGAATGCTACAAGGAAAACTTAATCTCCGACAAATATGGAAAACTAATCAATGCTTGTTACGGAGATTATTCTACTGGTAAGCGCCAGGAGGTGGATATTAACGACGAAAAAGCAGTAGAAGACTTATGGGAGAAGGAGAAAAACCAATTAAATAAATGGTCAAGTATCTATTGCGCAAATATGTTATTCTACAAACTTCGTTCATTAGGAATTGATGTATCAGCTGGTTCTAAAAAAGTATTTTGCGAAGACATCAAAAATGCCGCAACCAATTGCATGTCAGGTTTGACTAGACTTGAACATTACCGTTGGGTAACAGAAAAGCTATTACTAGGATTCAGACCATTATTAAATGACGATGAAATACAAGAATGGTCAAAAAATAAAAAATTAATGAAAAAGCAAATGAAGCATATCGACATTTTGCCATTCTCTAAGCTACCTAAGAATGAACAGGAGAAAGACAATGACGTGAATACACATCTTCATCTTCTTTATGAGATTGTTGAGAGGGATCTAGGTAGCGCTTTCCCTAGCGCAGGCACCACTTCTTGATGGTACCATTGCTGCGGCGATAGTTATGCTGGCCTCATTGAGGAAGCAATGGAACGAGGGCTGTAGCAGGGCCTGCAAGAGGGTGTGTAGTTGCTGGAGCGACATCTTATCGGCTGGCACATGGTCAAAGGTGATATGAGGAATGGGCGATGATCGTTTTGGGCATTCAGACCATCGGCCATAATTCTGGATTCGCCGGCAAGGGTTTGGATCTGCGGGGGCACCTGGGTGGATGACAGGCAGATGATGTGTTTTGTACCGTTGGTGGTAGTGAACGCATCAAGTTAACGATAGTAAATGGTATAAGCATACACTTCCACACGGTGGTATAATGGTTCAATAGTTCAAATCCGTTTTCGGCTGCAAATTATATTAACTCTGCCGATTTGTTTATTTTGTGTTGGTCAGAAAATGCAGCTAAAAGTGCTTATGTAGAGAGGGAACGCAACCAGGCTTTAGATCGGGCATACCCCAAAGTTAAACCCATAGAAAAAGCTCCTCTTTTCATATATCCGCTTAGTATTAAGCCAAGGGCAGAATTGCCAGAAGACATGAAAAGTGTTTATAATTTCTAGCAAATATAAAAGGTACGAACTGCTGTGACATATTACATAGACAAAAATAATAGAATAGGCACAGTCTATAATATTGTTGCAAGGTTAATCATTTCCACCTCAATCTTGCAAAAGTGATTTAAGGGTATGTTGAATTACACAACAAATGGGAAATCTAACAATCGAAATATAAAAATGAGCGAATCAGGCAGATCCGCCCATTTGAATGTGATGATTATGGAACGTAGTTACAGTACTATGCACACAAAACGTCGGTACTTTCATCGGCAAGTTGGGGCAAGGGATTCCTCTGACTCTGCTTGGCGCCAACCTTTATAAGCTTGCCACAAGACTGCAGGATGCTCTGTCCACCGGGCTGCAGCTTCTTCTCGCCTTCGTTGTAGGCATCAGTGGCAGCTCCTAAAGCCCTGCCGATGGCCTGATACTTCTTCATGAACTGCCCTACTCTGTCGAGAATCTCATTAGCCAGTCTGAATACTTCCTCCTGGTTCTGGGCCTGAGCAATCTGAGTCCATGTAAGATTGATGATGCGCAGCGCAGCAAAGAGCGACTGCTCATCGGCGATGAACACATTCTTATCCATAGCCTTACGCCAAAGGTCGGGCTGTGCATTCAGTGCAGTCCAAAGGGCACCAGTGTGAGGCACAAACATGATGACGTAGTCCATCTTCACCTTAGGTGCCTTGATGTATGAAGAGTAGTCCTTAGTTGACAGTTCCTTCACATGCTTGTTAATACTATCGACATGTGCCTTCAGGAATCTATCCCTATCTTCCTCGTTCTCTGCATTCGCATAGTCCATAAAAGCTGTCAACGACACTTTAGAGTCGATAATCACTTCGCGCTGCTTGTCCAAGTGAAGTATCACGTCTGGGCGCATCTTCGAACCTTCGTCCGACACAATGATGTTGCCATTCTTATCTCTGAGATAGGGCTGCACATCGTAATGTACACCTTTGGTAAGTCCCTGAGACTCCAGTAACTCATCGAGAACAGTCTCACCCCAGTCACCCTGTACCTTTGAACGGTGTTTGAGGACATTTGCAAGTTCATCAGCACTCTTCTTGGCAGCTTCACTCTGTCTCATCATGATAGAAATCTGCGACTTCATCTCTCCACCCATTTCTGTCTGCTTAAGGGTACTCTCATCCATAGCTCGTTTCATCTTGTCGAGCGACTCCTTGAGTGGGTTTACAATCTGGCCAATATTCTCATTACTCGCCGCAGCAAACTCCTCCTGACGCTTTTTCAGAAGATCTTCGGTAGCCGATTTGACCTGTGCAGTAACTTTCTGCATAGTTTCATTGAAGCGTGACTGCTGGGCTGATAGTGCTTCTTGCTGTCTCTTCTCCTGCGCAGCAATAGCCTCCTTGTGCCTCTTTTCCTGAGCTTCAAGTGTCTGCTGATGACGCGTTTCCTGGGCAGCGATACTTTCTTGATGTCGCTTCTCCTGAGCATCAATCAGGTTATTGCAGGCCTTGTCCTTAGCCTCAATCATGTTCTCACAGGCCTTATCCTTTTCAGCCAAGACAGTTTCCAGTTTCTCTTGAGCCTCATCCTTGACATGTTGCATCTGAGACTGAAGGTTCTCTACTTGGTTCTGAAGCATCTTCTGGCGGTTCTGCATAGCCCAAACTCCCACTAACACGCCAAAAACAACACAAACAATTGCAATAATCATTATCTCCATATTCTTAACAATTTAAATAAAACAATAATCTAGCACTCCTCCTGAGATTTTTTTATAATACCTGCAGGAATCTCGACAGAATAATCCACATAGTCCATATCGAGACTAGCATTCATATGATCGTAGAAGAAGGACGCAGCCTCATCATCCGACAGTTCGTTGACGTAGTCGTCGAGCCACTCATAGAAGGCATCATACTTTTCTTCTTCAACATCATCGGGATCACTATCAGTCTCATCTGATTCAAAACTAAAACCAAGTTCCCGTTCGCAATAGTTCATCAGTTCCTCTGTATCGTATTCGAAGTAACCGTTGTTATAACCCTCCCATAGCCAGTGGAGCTCTTCAGCTTTGTAGGCCATGTTGTGATAGGCATCGTCGAGTTTCGCGTAAAGATCAGGATGAGTAGTAGCGATACCAAGCTCATCGACTTCGGTGGTTCCCTTCTCTTTGATAAGCTGGACGAGGATGTTCACTTCCTCGTCAGAGAGTTCTACTGCACTCTCACCGTTTACTGTTACTGCACCGTGATGGGACATTCCGAGGCACTGCTCGCTTTCAATACTGTATAAAGCCATAATTATTACGTTTTTAATGAAACATTCTATAGTATTAGTACACGAAAAGGGAAATATCTAACAAGGAAAGTATTCAAATATTCATTTATTCACATGTACAGGAAGAGGTTCGTGGTATGTGTATGTAACCCTGACGGCTGTGTATGCTTGGTCGTCGGATTTTTGAACCAGCCATTCGACCAGTATGCCTTTCTTCCTTAGGGGGAACAGATCTCCTGTTGCCAGACGCCACACGTCAACAGCGAAATAGGTAAAAAGGAAAATAAACAAATACAGCTTTGTATATTTCCACACACCGCCCCAGACTTGTTTATTGTATCTCATACGCAACAGTATTATTGTTTCTGAGGATTAAGTATAGTATGTTGGATGGAAATCAGAAAAACAATTCATACGTATGAATATATTCAAGTATTCATTTATTCACATAGACAGGAAGGGATATTTTATCGGAGGCGTCACTTATAGCCTATTTTGTTTAACTCATTAAACAAAAACAAGGAAATATATGTAAGTTCATTAAACAAATAGTGTTTTTGCCCCTACTTTTGGATAAAAATGGCAATTTTTTGCCCCGACTTTTGGATTTTTCACTTCTCCGTTTCGGTTACGAAGCAGGCCACGAGGCCGTAGGTGATGGTGGGGCGGATCCATATCTCAACCAGCAGATACTCGGTGTATTCGTTGATAGGTTCGAGATCTTGGCGTTTTTTTAAAATTTTGCAAAACTATCTTAAATACTGCAAAACACAAGCCACCACACCATTTTAACTTGGAGGTTTGGATTGTTTTGCTTATATTTGTTTTCAGATGATAGAGATTAAGAACGCAATAAAGGAACAGAACAAGGATATTGCCCGACTGATAATGATGGCAATGACAGACGAGTGTTGTAAGTATTTCTGTGGTGAGGGCTACGGTCTGGACGACTTTTACCGGATGATGTGCCACCTCGTAGAACGTGATGACTCGCAGTACAGTTACAAGAACACGCTGGTGGCGATGGACGATAAGCAGGTGGTGGGCGTATCGGTAAGCTACGATGGCAGCCGCCTGCACGAGTTGCGGTGTGCGTTTATCGAGGCCGCCAAGACGTACATCGGTAAGGATCATACTGGTATGGACGATGAGACACAGGCTGGCGAACTCTATCTCGACTCGCTGGCCGTGCTACCAGCCTATCGTAGGCAGGGTATAGCCCAGCAGTTACTGATGGCCACCAGGGAACGAGGCTACCTGTTGCACCTGCCCAGAGTGGGACTGCTGGTTGATAAAGGCAATCCCGACGGTGAGGCACTCTATACCAAAGTGGGATTCGAGTACCTTGACGACAATCTATGGGGCGGTCACCCCATGAAACACCTGATAATCAGTACTGCTCCTTGTGATATGCACTAATTATTTATTTGTGGTTGGCGGTGTAATCGAGAGCGGCGCCGATGGCGGTGCAGTACTGCGAGTACTTGGGGATGTGGAAACGGATGTTGTAAAGCGTTTCTAAGGCGGGGAACACCTCTTTACACTGGGGAAGCAGCGAGAGGTTGCCTATGAGCACGAAATCGCGTATATCGCTGCCTATAGAGGCGAGCCAGGCGGCTGAGCCTATCGACTGCAGTACCATATGGATTAATCCTGCTGCAATATCCTCCTTTGAGGCATCGCTCTGGGCGTTGGCAAAGTTACTGGCAGTGGTATCCATGGTGAGTCCTGGCACGGGGATGGCGCTGATGTCGCCAATGGTAAGGTCGATATTACGAATGTTACCGTGCTTGGCCATGGTGGCCACCTGCTTGATATCGCTGGTGTTGAGCATAATGCGGGCTAAGCCTGCCAAGGTACCACCACCCACACCAATACCGCCTATATGGCGCATATCGTTGCCATCGCAGCGCACAAACGAGGTACCAGTACCCATTGACACAACGATGGTGTGATCGAGCTTTGACTCGAAACGGGCACCCAGACCATCGGCAACGAACTCCTGACTCTTGGCGGTGGGCAATCCGTAGATGGGCTGATCGATATAAGCAGCACCTACGCCTGTGAGCATCACCTGATCGACATCCTGCAGATTGATATCATTATCGTGCAGATACTTGCCAAAGGCTCCGAAAAGTGACGTGATAGGATCGGCAGCGGTGATACTGATTGGAGCTGACACCTTGCCATTCTTGATTCCAACAATCTTTGTAGTTGAAATACCAACATCGATACCAATAACTATGCCCATGTTACATTAAAGATTAAACATTAAACATTAAAGATTAAACATTAAACATTAAAGATTAAACATTAAACATTTTAGGTATATATACGAAAAAACCCGGCTGTAGATAACTACAAGACCGGGCTAATGAAAGGAGGAGTGGTACCTCCAGGAATCGAACCGGGGACACACGGATTTTCAGTCCGATGCTCTACCAACTGAGCTAAGGCACCAACATTTCAAATTCGTTTTGCAAACATCCTTTCGTTGTTTTGCGGGTGCAAAGGTACGACTATTTTTCGAACCCGCCAAACTTTTAAACACCTTTTAACACTTTATTTTTTCATGCCAAAGGGTTCCAGCCTTGTGCTTTTAACGCAAACTCCTGATTATCACGGGTTACGAGTATTTGACCGAATTTTGCGTCGGTAATGTGACCAATGAGCTTAATGCCATCAATCTGCTGAATCTTCTCGTGATCGCCGATGGGAACGGTGAACAATAATTCGTAATCTTCGCCACCATTCATGGCGCAAGTAGTAACGTTCATGTTCATTTCTTCGGCCATTACGGCTGTCTGATAGTCGATAGGAATATTCTTTTCGTAGATACGGCAGCCTACCCCACTCTGCTTACAGATGTGCATGAGTTCGCTTGAGAGGCCATCGCTGATGTCCATCATAGCGGTAGGACGGATGCCTGCCTCGCGCAGCTTCTGGATGATATCGCCACGGGCCTCGGTCTGCAACTGGCGCTGCAATAGATACTCCTTACCACTGAAATCGGGCTGGAAATCCTTGAGAGCTGACAGCTGAGAGTTGAGAGTTGACAGTTTTGCATCGTTGCCGGCGGCTTTGGCTTCAGCTATCTTCTTTTGCAGATCGTTTATCTGACCGTAGTAAACGTTCTTTTCGCGCTCAAGGAGCTGCAGGCCCATATAGGCTGCACCCAGGTCGCCACTTACGCATACCAGGTCGGTATCCTTGGCGCCATTGCGGTACACAATCTCCTCCTTGGCAGCCTCGCCAATACAGGTGATGCTGATGGCCATGCCGGTATAGGATGAGGTGGTGTCGCCACCAACCACATCTACATTCCACTTTTCGCAGGCCAGGCGCAGTCCGCTGTAGAACTCCTCGATATCCTCGACACTGAAACGCTTGCTGATGGCGAGCGAAACGGTGAGCTGACGGGGGGTGCCGTTCATGGCGAAGATATCGCTGATGTTTACCATGGCCGACTTGTAGCCCAGGTGCTTGAGGTCGATATAAGTAAGGTCGAAGTGTACGCCCTCCATCAGCATATCGGTGGTAACGAGTACCTGCTTATCGGGGTAGCTGAGTACGGCGCAATCATCGCCAACACCTTTTACGGTGCTGGCGTTCTTGATTTCGATATCCTTTGTTAAACGGTCGATAAGACCGAATTCTCCTAATTTTGCTATTTCCATCCTTCAGTTGGGTGATCGGTATTAAACTTGTCTTGGTTGTGAGCCTGGATACGCTCGGCTCGGATAATCATCTCGCGCATAATGGCAGTCATCTTGGGCTGTGCCATGTTGGCAGCCTCCTGCACCTCCTCGTGACTTACCTCGACGGGCACGTCGAAGCCACCCAGGTCGGTGATGACCGAGATACCAAAGGTTTTGATGCCACAGTGGTGGGCTACGATTACCTCGGGTACGGTACTCATACCTACGGCATCGCCACCAAAGATGCGATACATCTTATATTCGGCAGGGGTCTCGAAGGTGGGGCCCTGAACGCCTACATACACACCATGCTGCACGGGGATATTAAGATCGTTGGCGATGCTGTCGGCCTCGGCAATGAGGTTGTGATCGTAGGTTTCGTGCATATCTGGGAATCGGGGACCTGTGGGGAAGTTCTTACCACGCAGCGGATGCTCGGGGAAGAGATTGATGTGATCGGTGATAATCATCAGGTCGCCAATCTTAAACTGGGGGTTCATACCACCTGCTGCGTTCGACACATACAGGGTGTTGATGCCCAGCTCGTACATGACGCGAACGGGGAAGGTGACATCCTTCATAGAGTAGCCCTCGTAGAAGTGGAAACGGCCCTGCATGGCCATGATGTCGACACCACCTAACTTACCAAAAATGAGCTTACCCTTGTGACCCTCGACGGTTGACACAGGGAAGTTGGGTATATCTTGATAAGGAAACTCGTAAGTATCAGTTATTTCTGAAGCTAATTGTCCGAGGCCTGTCCCCAGTACTATCGCTGTTTTGGGACTTGTGGTCATCCTTTCTTTTAGCCAGGATGCTGTTTCTTGAATTTTTGTATACATATCCTAAAATTTTTTGATTAAACTCTTTTTGCTGGCCTTGCATGATAGCAATACGCAGCGGTAACGCATAAAGATGGCGCTTCACGTCGTCGGTAAGTCCATCAACCACCATCAGGCGCGTGGCATCCTTTTCGGTGGTAAGCACCAGTCGCGGTTCGGGCAGCTGGGCAAAGGCCTCGTTGATGGCCAGGATATCCTTACGTTTGAAGTCGTGATGATCGCCAAAGGTGAGAGGTGTAATCTGCGAGTGATACTGCTGCAGATCGTGCATCAACTGCTCGGGCGAGGCAATGCCTGTGAGGAGCAGAATATTCTTGCCTGCGAGCGCCTCTAAGCTATCCACGGGAGCCATATTGGGCTCGTTGGTAAATACGGGGCGCGGGGCATCGTACTCTAAGGTTGAGAAGAACAGCTGCTGATAGGGATACAGATTCATAGCCTTGGTGATGACACGGAACTCCATGGGTTTGAGGTCCTTGGGGCACTTGGTGATAATCACGATGTCGGCTCTGTCCTTAGCCTTGACGGGTTCGCGCAAACGACCGGCAGGCAGCAGGCGATCGTAGATAACCAGGCGATGGTAATCTACCAGCAGGATGTTGATACCGGGCTTGACATAACGGTGCTGGAAAGCATCGTCGAGCAGCACCACATCGATATCCAACCCGCTCTCGTCGGCAGTGAGCTTGCTGATACCACGGGTGCGCTTGCGATCGACAGCCACAGTGATATCGGGGAACTTCTGTTTCATCTGGAATGGCTCGTCGCCTATCATAGGCATGGGGGTATCCTTATCGGAGAGCACAAACCCGCTGCTTTTACGCTTGTAGCCACGACTGAGCACAGCCACATTCTGTTTGCCCTTCAGCAATCGGATAAGATACTCAACATGTGGGGTCTTGCCTGTTCCACCCACAGTGATATTGCCCACAGAGATAACGGGGGTACTGAAGGAACGGCTCTTCAAGATGCCCATCTCGAACAGCAGATTCCTGATACCCACGCCCAGACCATAGAACCAAGCCAGGCCCAGCAGCTTATTATTGATTTTGATGAAATCGCCTTCCAAAACTTTATTTTCTTTTTACTTCACACGAATGTCGTCGAGCATACGTGCCTGCATACGACTATTGTTCTTGAGATCGTTGCGAATCTGCATGAGTGGCAGATAGGCATCGCCCAACAGCTCGCGAATCTGACCATCGAGATATGAACCCTTAGGTTCCTTGTTCATGAGCTTCTCGAACCATCCTGGCTCGGCAGGATAAGCGGCGGTGTGATACTCTTGAAGCTTAGCCAGCTCGGCTGCCTTCTTAACAGCATCGTCCAAGCTACCCAGCTTGTCAACCAGCTTGATGCCAAGAGCATCGCTGGCCAGCCATACACGGCCCTGACCTATCTCGTTAACCTGCTCGGGCTTAAGACCACGACCCTCGGCTACTACATTCAGGAAATTCTGATAACCACGATTGATGTAGTTCTGCATCTGGCGCATAATCTCCTGGGTATCCTTACCTGCTACCAACTCGGTTTCGTAACCGGCAAACTGGTGGGTCTTCACACCATCGAAGGTAATGCCCAACTTATCGGTAACCAGGCCGCTGACGTTAGGAATCAGACCGAAGATACCAATACTACCAGTGATAGTGGTAGGCTCGGCAATGATATAGTTGGCAGGTGAGCTAATCCAGTAACCACCCGAGGCGGCTGCACCACCCATAGATACCACAACGGGCTTCTTGGCCTTGATGAGCTTAACGGCATGGCGGATATACTCGGAAGCCACAGCGCTACCACCACCTGAGTTTACACGGAACACAACGGCTTTCACATCATCGTCGTCGGCCAGCTTGCGCAGGTCGTCGGCTACGGTCTTACCTACAATGCAGTGACCACCGCCTTCGAGCATGTTCATGGCCTCGCTATCTACAATGCTACCATAGGCATAGTAAACAGCAATCTTACCGCCATTCTCCTTCTGCTTGCTCTTTACGTTGAGCATGTCGCTCAGGGTAAGCTGGTTAATCTCATCGTTCTTACCCAGCTTGAGGCGGGTTTTAATCTCGGCCTTTATCTCCTCGGGGAAGAGCACCTTATCAACCAGCTTGCTCTTGATGAGCTGCTCGGCAGGAGTGAATGCCAGCAGGCTATCGTTAACCAGCTTGTCGAGCTCGTCGGCCTTAACCTTACGGCCCTCGGCCATCTCCTTGAGCCAGTACTTCCAGATACCACCCAGGTAAGCCTGGCGCTGCTCGCGATCGTAATCGCTCATGCCAGTAAGGGTGTTGCTCTCTACATAGCTCTTATATTTTCCAACCTTGGCCACCTGGTACTTGATGCCAAGCTTATCGTACAATCCCTTATAATACTCGCTCTTACCACCCAGACCGCGCAGATCGACCGAGCCCTGACCATTAAGGTAGATCTTATCGGCAACGGTAGCTACATAATACGAGGCCTGTGAGTAGTTATTGGCATAAGCCACAATCCACTTGCCGCTGGTCTTGAAGTCCTTGAGTGCATCGCGCAGCTGCTGGGCTGTGGCAGGACTATCGAAGCCAGCCGAACCACCCTGGATATAGATACCCTTGATATCATCGTTGTCCTTAGCCTTGCGGATGCTGGCAATGAGATCGTCGAGACCCATAGAGCCTGTATCGCCTAAGCCTAAGAAATCGTCGAACGGTGTACCCTCTTCGGAACGCTCGTTGACAGAACCACTGAGTTTAAGCACAAACACAGAGTTTTCCTTGACCTTAGTTGCAGCCGAATCGCTGGCAACCATGCCTACCAAAGAAATAACGAAGAACAGTCCGGTAATCAGACTGAGGATAACAACACCACAGATAGTGGCCAATGTCATTTTCAGGAATTGCTTCATAAAATGTCTTTTATTGGTTACGTAACAGTTTGCAAAGATAGCAACTTTTTTGCATACAGCCAACAAATAAACGAAAAATAACACAAAAAACCGGCTGTCATCACGACACCCGGTTCTCGAAAAACAAACTACTTAAAAACTAATCTACTAAAACAAATCAAAAAAATTATTATTTGCGGTTGCAAAATTAGCGTGTTTTTATGTAACCCACAAAAATTTTGTGATTAAAAACCGCATTTTTTGGCTAAAATACCTAAAAAAGGGGACGGATTGCAGAATCCATCCCCTAAATTGTTATGCAAAGTTTGCAAAATTACATCATGCCACCCATGCCTGGGGCACCTGCCATTGGCATAGCGGGCTCCTTCTCGGGTTTGTCGCAAATAATGCACTCGGTAGTAAGGAACATACCGGCGATTGAAGCGGCATTCTCGAGTGCAACACGGGCCACCTTAGCAGGATCGATAACTCCTGCCTCGCGCAGATCCTCGTACTTATCGAGACGGGCATTGTAACCGAAGTCGCCCTTACCCTCGCGAACCTTCTGAACTACTACGGCACCCTCGCCACCAGCGTTGGTAACAATCTGGCGCAGAGGCTCCTCGATGGCACGGCAGATGATGTTGATACCTGTCTGCTCGTCGGCATTGTCGCCCTTCACGTTCTTCAGAGCCTCCTGAGCGCGGATGTAGGTTGTACCACCACCAGCTACAACACCTTCCTCGATGGCAGCACGGGTAGCGCAGAGAGCATCGTCAACACGATCCTTCTTCTCCTTCATCTCAACCTCAGAGTTAGCACCTACGTAGAGTACTGCTACGCCACCAGCCAGTTTAGCCAGGCGCTCCTGCAGCTTCTCCTTATCGTAAGACGAGGTTGTATTCTCGATCTCCTTCTTAATCTGAGCGATACGATCCTGAATGGCCTGCTTGTCGCCAGCACCGTTAACGATAGTGGTGTTATCCTTGCTTACGGTTACCTTATCGCAAGTACCCAGCATCTCGAGTGTAGCCTGCTCAAGCTTCAAGCCCTTCTCCTCGCTGATAACTACGCCACCAGTAAGTGTAGCGATATCCTCGAGCATGGCCTTACGGCGATCGCCAAAGCCAGGAGCCTTAACAGCACAGATCTTCAGACCACCACGCAGACGGTTTACTACCAGTGTGGTAAGAGCCTCAGAATCAACATCCTCGGCGATTACCAGCAAGGGGCGTCCGCTCTCGGCAGCTGGCTGCAGGATAGGCAGGAAATCCTTGATGTTTGAAATCTTCTTATCGTAAATCAGGATGTATGGGTTCTCCATCACGCACTCCATCTTCTCGCTATCGGTGATGAAGTAAGCTGACAGGTAACCACGATCGAACTGCATACCCTCAACTACACCAATGTGTGTGTCGCGGCTCTTGCTCTCCTCGATAGTGATCACACCATCCTTGGATACCTTACGCATAGCCTCGGCCAGCAGCTCACCAATCTCCTTATCGTTGTTGGCAGATACGGTAGCTACCTGCTCGATCTTATCGTAGTTGTCGCCAACCTGCTCGGCACTCTTAGCAATGTGCTCAGTAACAGCCTTAACAGCCTTGTCGATACCACGCTTCAGGTCCATGGGGTTAGCACCAGCGGTAACGTTCTTCAAGCCCTCTGATACGATAGCCTGAGCCAGGATGGTAGCTGTAGTTGTACCGTCACCAGCGTCGTCGCCAGTCTTTGAAGCTACGCTCTTAACGAGCTGAGCACCTGTGTTCTCGAACTTATCCTCGAGCTCAATCTCCTTAGCTACAGATACACCGTCCTTAGTGATCTGAGGAGCACCGAACTTCTTCTCGATAACCACGTTGCGGCCCTTAGGACCAAGTGTTACCTTTACTGCATTTGCCAACTGGTCCACACCCTGCTTCATAGCATCGCGGGCCTCAATATTGAATTTGATATCTTTTGCCATGGTTTTATTTTACTATTTGACTATTTACTATTTGACTATTAAATTGTGAAATCGTGAAATTGTCCAATCGTCAAATACGATTATTTTTCAATAATCGCCAAGACGTCGCTCTGGCGCATCATCAGATACTTGGTTCCCTCGAACTCAAGCTCAGTGCCACTATACTTACCATAGAGCACCTCGTCGCCCTCTTTCAGAATCATAGCCTCATCCTTTGTGCCCTGACCTACGGCCTTGATGGTTCCGTGGAGTGGCTTCTCTTTTGCGGTGTCGGGAATAATAATACCGCCAATCTTCTCTTCTGCAGGTGCTGGCAATACCAACACACGGTCTGCTAATGGTTTGATGTTCATAATACTACTTTATTTTTTATGTTTAAACTTTTTATTTCTGCCATGATAGCTGCCAAAACCGTGCCAAATACGGGTTAATGTGACACATTGGCAGAAAAGAACACCTATTTCCGGCGGCGCGAACCGTCGAGGCTATTAATCTTCAAGGCATAAGAGGCAATCTCGATGACGCCACCATACTCGCTGATGGCATAGTAGAGGAACCAGAACACCAGCATGCCGCCACCCGACAGCAGCGTGTAAGGCCAAACCTGAGTAGGAAAGGCTGCTGTAATGGCGATGCTGCCCAAACCAAAAATAACGATGAGAACGCAACCTGTGATAAACGAGTGGTGCTTGCTAAGCAAACGGCGCTTGGTTTCGGGCGTCCACCAACTGGGAGCGTTAGCCTCGACAGTGGTTTGCTCAATGCTGTTCTGCGTTTTAAAATAATTGCTCAGGAACATATACGACAGATACACGCCATGCAGGAAGAAGATGGCAAACGGCCACTCGCTATAGGGCCTGAGCACAGGGATAACAATTGGCAGCCAATAGGTAATGATGCCAACGCCTAAGATACAGATATCGCGAATGACAATCCGGCGGGTAAGATAATTGGGGCACATCAACGGGGTGTGGCTCCAGCTGAACATAACAGCACCAACGTGAAAATACGACACGCTGAGAGCCGAGGCTGCTACCGGATTCTGAAAACGCAACGTAAGATAGCCATGAATAAAGAAACCTATGGCAAAGTTGATATAGTTGATGGCTGTAATCTTACAACTACGATGATAGATATCGTACTTACGATACTCGTAGTTATTAAACAACAGCAAAAGGGCTAACAGAAAATTTACCAGGCATGCTGCGTAAAGTACAGTTTGATATAAAACAAGATCCATAAATTTATAGTTGAACGTATAATTTTAATTGAAGAATCCCCGCCACTGACTGGCGAGGATTCGAAATCATATTTAATAATGTATTATTGCATATCGTAAACCACCTGCATGAGCTGCTTACCAAGATCGTCGGCCTGCTCCATGGTCTGGGCCTCGCTATACACGCGGATGATAGGCTCGGTGTTAGACTTGCGCAAGTGCACCCAACGATCGGGGAAGTCGATCTTCACACCGTCGATATCGTTAACTACAGCGCTGCTATCCTTAGCAAACATCTCCTTAACCTTTACCAGGATGGCGTCAACATCAGTCTCAGGAGTAAGGTCGATGCGGTTCTTGGCAATCTGATAGTCGGGGAAGGTGGCACGAAGCTCGCTTACCTTGCAACCCTTCTGAGCCAGACTTGACAGGAACAGGGCGATACCTACGAGGGCATCACGACCATAGTGGCTCTCGGGATAGATTACTCCACCATTACCCTCGCCACCAATCACGGCGCCTACCTCTTTCATCTTGGTAGTTACGTTAACCTCGCCTACGGCTGCAGCGGTGTACTGGCCACCGTGCTGCTCGGTAACGTCGCGCAGAGCGCGGGTTGAGCTGAGGTTTGAAACGGTATTACCTACTGTGTGGCTCAGCACATAATCGGCTACTGATACCAGTGTGTACTCCTCGCCAAACATGGTGCCATCCTCGCAGATAAAGGCCAGACGGTCGACATCGGGATCAACTACGATACCCAGGTCGAAACCACCCTTCTTCATCTTATCCATGATACCATGCAGGTTCTTCTCCAATGGCTCGGGGTTGTGGGCAAAGTCGCCTGTGCACTCGCCATTCAGAATCTCGTAATCTACATCAAGCGCCTTAAACAGGCCGGGCAGGATAATACCACCTACAGAGTTGATGGTATCTACGCACACACGGAACTTACGCTTGCTGATGGCCTCGCGATCAACCAACTTAAGTGCCAGCACTGAGTCGATATGACGCTGGTTGAAGCTATCGTCGATGGTGCAAGAACCCAACTGATCAACTTCGGCATAATCAAAATCCTCGGCCTCGGCCAGACGGAGCACCTCGGCGCCATCGGCTGCTGTAAGGAACTCACCCTCGCTGTTGAGCAACTTCAGGGCATTCCACTGACGGGGATTATGCGAGGCGGTAATGATAATACCACCATCGGCACCTGCCATACGTACAGCCAACTCGGTGGTTGGTGTAGTGGCATAACCAATATCGATTACATCGTAGCCCATACCCATCAAGGTTCCAACTACTACGTTACGAACCATCAGGCCTGAAATACGACCATCGCGACCCACTACTATCTTCTTGCCACCAATAAACTGGGCATAAGCAGTGGTAAACTTTACTATGTCTAAAGGATTAAGCGTGTCACCTGTGCGTCCGCCGATTGTACCACGGATGCCGGAAATAGATTTGATTAATGTCATAATATGTTAATACTTCTCTTAAGATTCACGTTGGAATGTGAGCTCATAATAATAGGGTGTTACATAGCTCGAAGCTGTAGCATGACCCTGAGAATGAGGCACAATCAGACGTACCTTGGCACACTCGTCGGTAAGCGACTGAGGGCGGCCCACCTTTACATATGTGAGGGGAACCAACCAGCCTGAAGGTACCGAAGCGCTCTGGTAGGCCTTATACATAAGTCCGCTCTCGAACGATGCTGTGAAAGAGCTGCCTGAGCGAGATACTGATATAATGTCGGGCAGTGTTACCACCGAAATGCCACTATACGACAAGCGTGGATTGTTGTTGCAGATAGTTGTGGTATCCTCAAGGATATTATACTCAGCGAATCGGGCTACCAGACGAGTGCTCTCGCCATCCTGCAGCTGGGTGCCACAGCCTGGGCGCACAATCTGCATGTACACACCACTCTTATCAAGCTTTACATACTGGTTCTTAACCGTATCGGTGGTGAAACCCTGCTGGTTAAACTGATCCTCGCTAATAACAACAATCGAGCGGTCGGAAATGAACTTTGCAATAGCATTACGTTCCTTTTCCTTCTTATCGCCGTAGGTCTCATAGTCGTTACAACTGCTGAGAACAGCGGCCATGGCTATCATGATAAACAGTATCTTCTTCATCTTGCATTTACTATTTGATGGTGCAAAAATACGAATATTTTCGTAAACACCAACAATATTAGGCTACTTTAACTTGTTTTCATAGGCAGAAATTGCCTTTTTGGTAATTTCAATCGCCTCTTCGATGGTTCCTTCAACCTTTCCGCCCGATGCATTCAGGTGTCCGCCACCATTAAAGAACTCCTCGGCCATCTGGTTGCAGGGGAAGTCGTCGACAGAGCGCAGACTAACCCAAACCATATTCTTCTCGGTATCCTCGCGCAACGAGATCGACAGCTTAAGACCCTTAATCTGCTGGGGCATGTTTACCAAGCCCTCGGTATCGCCCTTGATATAGTTGAAACGCTTCAGCTCGTCGCGAGTAATCGAATAGTAGGCGGCATGATACTCGGGCATATAAACCAGCTTCTCGTACATCACATAACCCATCAAGCGGATACGATCCTCGGAATAGTTATGATACACGTTGCGATAGATACGATCCTTATCGATGCGCTTGGTGAGCAGCTCGCTGATAATCTGGAAAATCTCGGGACGGGTGCTGTTAAAGGTAAAGCCACCTGTATCGGTCATCATTCCACAATACACGGGTACGGCAAAAGCCTTATCCAGCTGGGCAAAAGCGCCCATCTGCCATACAATGCGGAACACCAGTTCGCAAGTGCTCGAAGCCTCGGGCTGCGACACTACCAGGTCGGCAGGTACATCGGGCTTCAGGTGGTGATCGATAAGCACCTTCTTGGCCTTAGTGCTTACCAGGGCCTGCTCCATCTCGTCGACACGACTTGGGGTATTGAAGTCGAGACAGAACACCAGGTCGGCAATCTTAAACAGCATATCGCACTTTTCGCGATGCTTATCGTAACGCACAATCTTATCAGTATTGGGCAACCACATCAGGAAGTCGGGATACTGATCGGGCACAATCACGGTAACATCCTTTCCGCGCAAGCGCATATACTCGGCCCATCCTAACGACGAGCCGATAGCATCGCCATCAGGACTCTTGTGGCAAACCACAAGTACCGTATTTGCATCAGAAATCAGCTGGTCCATCAGGGCCAGCTGATTAGTATCTAAAATGTTTATATTCATTTAGAACAATTTGTTAGGATATACACCCTCGTCGACCAGCTGCTTGATACGAGCAACTGTAGCGTCGCGATCGGCTGCATAGGTTACGCCGAACCACTTGCTGGTGGTATCCAGAACCTCGACAGTAGCAGTACCGTCGTTGATGAGCTTGTTAACCATGAGGGGGATAAAGAACTCGGCCTTAAGGTTCTCGAGGTTCTTTGGATCGCTCAGGAACTCCTTGAAGTACTCCTCAGAATACTGGAAGTAATCGGGTGTGAAGCCCCACATATTCATTGATACAGGAGTGTTATCCTCGACAGCTACCCACTTGCCGTCCTCGTCCTTATAACGAACAGGCTCGTTAGCGGCACCTGCGTTCGAACCATCCTCAGCGCAACGTACAATCTCGGTACGCTCTACTACAGTTGTCAGGTGGCCCTTTTCGTTCTTTGAGCAGACACCACGTGCTACAGTACCATTCTCAGAGAGGGTATTGCCTACACGGAAACCTACCATAGCATACTGGTTCTTAGCACCCTCGGGCAGATTTGCCAGGTACTTACCAATAACCATGAAGGCATCGCGATTGTAGAAATCGTCGCAGTTAATTACACAGAAAGGCTCCTTGATAACGTCCTTACCCATGAGTACAGCATGGTTGGTACCCCATGGCTTCTGACGGCCTTCGGGAACGCTGAAGCCCTCGGGCAGTGCGTCGAGTGCCTGGAAACAGAGCTCGCACTTTACCTTACCCTCGTACTTAGCGAGAATCTGGGTGCGGAACTGCTCCTCGAAATCCTTACGGATAACCCATACAATTTTGCCAAAGCCAGCCTGGATGGCATCGTAAATACTATAATCCATAATGGTCTCGCCATTTGGGCCCAGACCGTCGAGCTGCTTCAAACCGCCGTAACGGCTACCCATACCAGCTGCGAGCAAAAACAAAGTCGGTTTCATTTTTTTCTAAAATTTTTTGAGTTATATCAATTTTTTGCGTGCAAAGGTACAAAATATTTTGGACTTAAGCACAAAAGAATCGAAAAAAAATGAGTTAGAACGGATAACCAACTGCAAAATGCAAAGTATGGGCACCACTAAAGCTGGGCACATTAAAATAGCCCGACTTACCCGTATCGTACGGACAGTGGATGGCCAAGCCCCAGTCTAAGCGGATAACCAGGAAGCCCAGATCGTATCGCAAGCCCACACCTGTGCCAAGCGCCGTGGTCTTTACCAACTGCTTGAGCGATGTGGGGAATTTGCCACCCTCGACATACTCGTCGGTAAAGTCCCATACGTTACCAGCATCCAGGAACACGGCACCATTCAAATCGCCAAACAGCTTGGTGCGATACTCCAGGTTACCCACCAGCTTTGTCTCGCCATTCTGTATCAGATAGTCGAGCTGGCGACCTAACCCACGACCATCAAAGCGACCAGGACCAATGGAGCGTACGCCAAAGGCACGGATGGTATTGGCACCTCCCACATAGAAGTACTCGCTGTAAGGTGCCTCGCTGCTATTGCCATAACAATAGATAATGCCACCATTGAAATGACCTATCAGCTGTGAGGTTGGGGTGAGATTCCACGTTTTTGAGAAATCGGCCTCTAAACGCAGAAACTGCGAATATGGGGTTTTAAACAGCTCCTTATCCTTCTCGCTGAAAGAGCGCCCGAACGCATAATCCCAAAGCGACACCAGGTTGCCCGATTCTTCGACTGTTACCTCCCAACGGATGGGATGGCGCAACGACGACGGACTGGTGTACATATAGGTATAGCGCATCTTAGGCATGAAGCAGTCCTCCATCGAGGCTGCCAGATAGGGATTCTCAACAATCACCGAGTCGAACTTATCGGTATGGCTGTTTACGAACTGATACTTGAGCGTGAGGGGCGAGAACTCGTGGCGACTATTGGCCGACGACTGCCAGCGATAGGTCCACTCGCCACTTACGATATGCATCTTATAATAATCGGGGCGACGAATCACATCGCTCGACACCTTGGCATAGGTGGTTGGTGTAGAATAGAAATGGCGACGGATGACACGACCATTCTTATCGCGGCGCACACGATCGCTATGAACAAAAGGTGCAATGATACGTGGGAACTCAATCGACACATCGGCACCATACTGATAGCTGTTCATATCAGCATCGGCACTCTTCTGCCACTCGTAGGCACCATGCAGGTTCAAATCAAGTTTCTCGCCGGCATGGAAAGCATTACGACGGGTAAGACCGATTCGGGCCTGAGGACCATATCGGCCACTGGTACGTCCGATGGCATTACACTCGATATAGAAATCGTAGGGTTTATCAAAGGTGCAGTTCAGGCGCAGGTCGAGGGTATCAGAATCGGGACGGGGCGTGAACTGGAAGTCGGTACTACTGAACACACCTGTGGCGTTAATCCTGCTGGCCGACTCCATATATTTCTCGTAGCTATACTCCTGGCGTGGGCGCAGACTGAGGTTACGCAACACCACGCGAGGCATGATGGGCGACTTCTTACCATTGAAATGAATGGTGAGATAACGGCGCTGTACCGAATCGGTAAGCACCTCGCGGGCCGACTTGCGGAAGTTAACATCCAGCTTGCCGATATACCACTTGCGCAGGGCCACATCGGGCAGGCCGTGTGCCAGCTGGAACCTGAGCTGTGCCTTGTTATCTACAGCAAAGGTATCAGCCAGGTACGAGGCATAGCTAGGACTGTAATAATAGTAGCCATTGTTACGCAGCAGCGTGCTGATACGGGTGCGCTCGGCATCGAGGTTATTGATACTGAAGGGCGACTGGCTCTTGATGAGACTCTCGTCGCGGGTTGAATCAATCAATGCCTGGATGGGAGCCGGGAAGTTAACATAGCTCACAGAGTCGAGTGTAAACAGCGAGTCGAGATGTACGGTATAGCCAATCTTACACTTCTTGGCATTCTTCTGTGGCACCAGCTCGTAAGTTACATCGCCACGAAAATAGCCGTTATTGCGCAATACCGATCGTGCCACACTACTGCGAAGCTCGGGGTTAACCTGACTCATCAGAACGGGTGGCTTACCAAACGTCTTGGTCATCCAGCGTGCAAAGCCCGAATCCTTACCCGCGTACTTATTATATACCCACAGGTGCCACGACCAGGGCACGGTGTAATAGCTACTGCCAAACAGCGATCCGTTGGGCTCGGTAGCCAGGGCGGCCTCGAGCTCAACCTTGGTATTCTCCAAGTGGGTGTCGTAAGCCTCAACATCGTATTCCTTCGCATCGTCGTAGGCTATCTTGGTAAGTCCCGTAAAGAGCTGCTCGCCTTCAGGGATATTCTTTGTCATTGAGCACGAAGCCAGACAAAGCACTAGGGGTATATACTTGATATTATTTAGCATGGCGTTCTCTGTTTGTGGATGGAACACTATCCCTACGGATGGTATCGCGAGGCGTGGTGGTTCGTGGCATCAGCATGGGCTGCTCCTTCTTCCAGAAGCTAAACACATCCTTCAGCGAGTTCAGCTTACGGCGCCAAACAAAACCTATACCATATTCGCCTGTGTAGCCCTCCAGCCAATCGTAAACGTTCTGGTTATAGAACAGCTTCAGGTTCTTGGTGGCATCCTGATTCAGGCGATACTCCATCGTGACATTATCGAAGAACGACTGGTTCTGACCACCCATCGCATCATTAGCACCCGACGATACTTTTCCACCCAACTCTATGCGCAGACGATTGTTGAAGAATCGCTTGGCAAACTTAAACGAGTAGTCGGTATGCATCGCTCCTGAGGCATCGGTAGTGTTATCGATACCCAAGCTCAGGTCGAGTGTCTTCAAGGCCGAACCTGCTATCGTGTTAATCTCGCTCTGCAAGAACGAGCTCAAGGCCGAGTTCATCGAGAAAGCACTGGTGTTGGTATCGGCCAGATACATACCGGTGGTAAGCATCGCCACAGCCATTTTTCCACGTTCCTCCTTCGACATGGTGGTCAACTCGCCACTCACCGTCTGATCCTCAGGGGCATCGATGATAAACTCCAGACCCATATCGTTCAGCGTCTTGGTGATAATCACACCACAATCAAACAGTACCGAACGGGTGCCACCACCCTCGTTGGTTACATTAGCCTTGGTACGCTCGGTAGCCGTGATGTTCAGTTTAGGATTCATCGGATCGCCCGTAAACTCTACATAGCTGCCCTCCTTAACGGTAAACGTCTTGAGCGGGATTACAGGCAACGAGTATTTCATCTCGCCACTCGACAAGGTATAACGACCCGTGAGGTGGATACCCTCGGCGTTGTACTTCATACGCAGGTCGCCACCACCCATCAAATCTACGTAGTTGCTCTCATCTACATTCAGGTCGCACACCACGTGAGCACCTTGCGATACGTTGATGGTAAGATCTACATTCAAGCCCGATGGTGCAGGACGCGTAACTACCGTGGTGGTAGAATCGCTGAAGTCGGTAAACTTAACCAGCTCTTCCAAACGGTTATCAGTTGAGAGAGGCGAATCGAGCAGCATATAGGTCATATCGGTAGAACCCAGCACATCCAGACAGCCACGCATATTCAGCGCCTCGAGCGGACCCTGCATACGACTCATAAAGTTAACGTAGGCCTTACCCCATGCCACACTCTTGGCCTGACGCTTAGAGTTGATAAGCAGGAAGTTGTTGGCACGCATACGCATATCCATCATGATATGCTCGGTATCCGAGAAGTCGATGTTACCCATCAGGTTCAGCAGGTCGTTATTGCTCGAGTAGAGTCCGAAGTTCTCCAGCAGCAGCTTAGAGCCCACGATACGCACGGGGTCGTTATCAAAACGCATGCGGATGCCATAGGGGATGCTGACCAGATAGGCCGAATCTACGTACATCTCACCATTCACCTCGGGATGTCTGGTGGTGCCACGAATGGTTACACTACCCTCGCCATAGCCCTCTAAGCCAACCAACTGGTCGGGCACAAATCCATTTACCAGCGACAGAGGCAGGCGCGTCATCGTAAAGTTGGCATCGATAAAGCCTTCGCCCTGACTCTTGTAGATACCGCTCAGCAAACCGAACTCCTCGTCGTCGAGCATCAGGCGGGCCTCTACGGCATGGGTATCGTCCTCCTTCATCAGGTAAACCAACTCGGTACTGATGTTACCAATGGGCGAACCCTCGTAGGTCATCTGGCGCACAGCCATATCGCTGGCCACCGAGATATTCTCGTTCTTATCCTGCAGGATATGGTAGTCGCCATTCAGCTTACCCGTAATGCGGGGCAGGTATGGGATTACCGAGGTGAGCTCGCCCAAATCAAAGCTGTTCACACTCAGGGTGATATCCTGCAGCATGGTAGAATCCTGGTTCTCGGTATAGAGTTTGATACCCGTCTTATCGTCGGCAATCAGGTCCACCTTTGCCTGCAAGCGCTTGTTGCGACCCATAAACAGGAAGTTGTCCTTGTTCAGGTTAAACTCCTTATAACCAATGGTCGGGCGCTCGGGCAGCAGTTTAAAGCGGATACCATCGCTCTCCATCTCGGCAGTCACGCCTAAACGCAAGCCCATTTTATCGTGCTGGTCGAAAAAGCGCAAGCCTACCAATGCACCATGCTGGTGGACGGTACCATCAATCAGGGCATTGAAGATAAACTGCGGATTACGTTTGTTGTTGCGCACCTGCCCCTGGTAGGTTAAGCGGTCGCCCTTCTGTGTGAGGTTCAAACGGATGGTATCGATACGGGTACTATCGTAAACCAACGAGTAGAGATAGCTCTGACCATTAATACCTGATACAGGCGAGGTGTTCACATCCAGCATCAGCTCCTTGAACTGCACATCCAGTGCCTTCAGCAAGCCAGCCAACGGGTTGTCGCGCTTACTCTCGACATGCAGTTTCATCTCGGGCAACAGACGCTTGATGGCAGGCTGGTCGATGATGCGCTTATCAATCTGCGCCATCGTTGAGTCGCCTAAGATGGTGAGTTTCTTCAGCAGGCGCTCGTAGTTGCCCTTGGCATCCAGCTTCACGATAAAGTCGCCACTCTGAATACGGGCAATCACGGTATCAACCGTAGTATTGATATGCAGTCCGATAAAATCGGGTCGCAGGGTTTCGTTCTTACCTTTGATGTAGATTTCATCCACCAAACCTGTTACACGATGAGTGAGTTTCATATCCGAAACCACATCTACCGAACCGCATAAGCCAATCGCCAATGGCATATCTACCAAACGCATGCGGTACAGGTCGGCCTTATCCAGATCGGCACTGATGGTAGCCATCAGTTTCTTGGTATTCAACTGGGCGTCAACACCTAAGGTGCCTTGCAGCAACTGGTTATAACCCGTGATAGATGCCAACGCATGTCCGTTAGCCAAGGTGGCTTCGGCATTCATCTGCTTCAAGTCCCAACTGCCATACTGCAACTGGTGTATCTTGGCACTGGCAGTCAATTTGCTCTTGTTCGAGAGGAAATCGGTACCATATCCCTTGGCCTTCACATCGGCCGTGATGGTATAGATAGAGTCGCGTGGCATAAAATGGTGCAGATTCAGGCGGTTGATGCTCATATCGGCATCGTAGCTTATGCCAGCCATCAGCAAATCACCTTTAGCATTGGTTGGAATGCTGGCACTACCCTTCAGTTTTACTATGCCTGTACCCTCGCGCAGTGTCAGATTGGTGGCATAGCGGGTGCCATCGGCCTTCAGCTTACCATCTATCGCCATACCTGGCAAACGATAGTTACGCATCAAGGCAGGATCGGCCAAAGCCAAGGCAAAGTTCAGATTCTCGGTCTTGGCATTCAGGGCGATATCAGCCTTCAGCTTGGTGATATCAGTTACGTTATCAGCCGTACCGGTAGCTGTGATACGAAAGGCAGTTGGCAGATGGATGTTGAGCCCCGTAAACGCCATATGCTGCATATTTCCGTTTACCGAACCCTTGATGCTGATGGGATGGTTAGGATAGTTGCGCACAAAGGCCTGTGGCATATCGCCGGCAAAACGCATCACATCCTGCTTACCTATCTGCGCATTCAAACGCAGCTTCATCGCACCAGGCTGCTGGGTGTCGAAGGTGTTAAAGTCCATCGCCAGCTCGGTCTCGATATCTGTATCAGGCGTTTGCAATCTCAGTTGGGGGATGGTCAGTCGCTTGTCGTCCATCGTTACGCGGGCCGACAGGTGGTTTACCTGCAGACCGCTTTTCTCCTTCGTCCTCAGGTCTCTAATAATAAGAGAGGTGTTAGGCTCTACGTATTCAATCGAATCGATACGCAGATTGATATCCGTGAGTGCCAGATGGTTATAATCCAGTCCGCTCACCTCTGGCTCGTAGCGGTTGTCGTAGTTCAGGCGTCCCTGGTTCCAGTCCAGACTGCCTACTTTATAAATCTTGTTACCAAGGTCGGCCAGCACCTCGCGTGCCACAGCCCTACCCATATAGGCCTGGGCGTTCAGCGTGTCGCCTGGCAGGTGGACCATGAAATTACTCTTCAGGATACTCACCGAATCGGCATTTACTATCCATTTCATTGTCGATTCTGTGGTGTCAACAGCCGCTGTATCGCTCAGGGCGATATCCAGTTGGGCTTCTGAAAGTCGGGCACCATTCACTTCTACGGTTTCCTGGTCAAGGTCGATACCATTCGACGACAGCCAAAGCTCCTGCAGATTACCTTTGATACGCAGGTCGCCAATAAAGCCGTTGGTATTCAGTTTGGCATCAGTCAACGATAGCTCATCTATCACCACACGCTTGCTAAACAAGGGTATCAAGCGCACATCGCACACCATCTTACGCACATCGGCAATGGTGTCGGTCTGGTTAGCTATCGAATCATTCTTATGTAAAGCACGAAAGCCCTCGATGCCTAAGTCGAGCGGGAACTCCAGGCATACCCGTTCTACTGTGATGTCCATGCCCGTTTTCTCCGAGGCGATGGCGGCCACCTTCTTTACCGCCCAATTTTGCACTGGCGGCAAATAAAGTAGCGCGGTTAGAATCACAATAAGCAGTATGGGTACCAAAACCGCTATCCCCAACCACTTCAGGACTTTCTTCATTTGTTTATCTGGTTGATGCAGCCTGCCACAACGGATCGTTGGGCAACGGTGCCTCTACGATAATGGTTTCTTTCGAAACAGGATGCACGAACTCCACCCTACGCGACATGAGCGAGATACTGCCATCAGGATTGCTGCGAGGCGCACCATATTTCAAGTCGCCCTTAATGGGACAGCCCATGGCAGCCAACTGACAGCGTATCTGGTGATGACGACCCGTCATCAGGTTCACCTCAAGCACCGTATAGTTATCTGTCTGTCCTATCACACGATATTTCAACAGGGCTTTCTTGGCATTGGGGCGCTCCTTATCGTAGGCATAGCTCTTGTTCTGTTTCTCGTTACGCACCAGCCAGTTCTCGAGCGTTCCCTCGAGGGCCTTAGGACGATTTTTTACTATCGCCCAGTAGGTTTTATGCACCTGTCCCTCGGCAAACATCTTGTTCAGTCGGGTAAGCGCTTTCGAGGTTCGGGCAAACACCACCAGCCCTGAAACAGGACGATCCAGGCGGTGCACCACACCCAGGAAAACGGCACCTGGCTTGGCGTATTTTTCTTTGATATAGTCTTTCACCAATTCAGAAAGGGGGCGATCGCCAGTCTTATCGCCCTGTACGATCTCCCCACTCTGTTTGTTGACTATGATGATATGGTTGTCTTCGTAAACGACCTCCATAATGTTCAATAATCAATGTTCAATGAACTACATGTTCATACCACCATCAACCTGGATAACCTGACCGCTTACATAGCTTGAGAGGTCAGAAGCCAGGAAGGTAGCAACATTAGCGATATCCTCAACCTGACCACCACGACGCAGAGGAATCTTGTTGATCCACTCCTTACGGATATCGTCGGGCAGAGCCTGAGTCATAGCTGTATCGATGAAACCAGGAGCGATGGCGTTAGCACGGATACCCTTAGGCCCCATCTCCTGACCGATACTCTTAGCCAGAGCAATCAAACCAGCCTTAGAGGCAGCATAGTTAGCCTGACCAGCGTTACCATGAACACCTACTACTGATGCCATGTTGATGATAGAACCACCACGCTGACGCATCATAACGGGTACACAAGCGTGGATGAAGTTGAAGGCCGACTTCAGGTTTACTGCGATAACAGCATCCCACTGCTGCTCAGTCATACGCAGCATCAGTCCGTCCTTAGTGATACCAGCATTGTTAACCAGAATATCGATTGATCCGAACTCTTCCTTTACAGCCTTAACTACTTCCTCGGTCTGAGCAAAGTCGGCAGCGTTCGAAGCATAGCTCTTAGCCTTTACACCCAGAGCAGCAATTTCCTTCTCGGTCTCCTCGTTCACCTGAAGATCGGTGAATGCGATGTTACAGCCTTCAGAGGCATACTTCAGTGCGATAGCCTTTCCGATACCGCGTGCAGCACCTGTAATCAGCGCTGTCTTACCTTCTAATAATCCCATAATTGTTTTCTATTATTAATAATGTGTAATGTTTATCTTTTCTGAATCTTTCCCAGCGCACCATAAACCACCTTGGCCACCTGGGGTTTGGTGTCCTCCTCCTTCATACCATGGGCAATACGTCCATATATATAAGGTACTTCGAGTCCCTTGATACAATAGTGTGTAATATCAGCCACCAGGTCCACGTTGTCGATATCAAACTCGCCATCGTCCTTACCCTCGGCATAAACCTTACGGAACAGCTCAATCTCGGCATCGTCGAAATGGCGGCGCACTTTCTCTACCATCCAGATGTTACGGAAGAACTCTGCACGCAGGTTACCGTTACGAACCACCGTTTCGCGAATCATAC
The DNA here is from genome assembly GCF_900102205.1 of Prevotella sp. khp1. Taxonomy (NCBI): domain Bacteria; kingdom Pseudomonadati; phylum Bacteroidota; class Bacteroidia; order Bacteroidales; family Prevotellaceae; genus Prevotella; species Prevotella sp. khp1. The sequence goes on along the minus strand of NZ_FNJZ01000003.1, from coordinate 104,836 downwards.
TGAGATGGGTATAGATCAGCTCGATAATCTTGTCCTGTGGACGGATTTTTCGGGCAGCCACCTCATCGAGCTTGTCGCTCAATCGCTCCAACTCGCTCTCGATAACAGCATAGTAGATTTCCTCTTTCGACTTAAAATAGGTATATAGCGTACGGCGACCCTTACCCGATTGCAGGGCAATATCGTTCATCGTCGTATTTTCCAGTCCGTTCTTGGCGAACAGCTGGCGTGCTACATCTACCAGTTTCTGTCTTGTCTTGGATATAGACATGTCTGTTTCCTCCTAAATTTTAAAATTGCACACTATTCTACGATGTGCAAAAGTAAGCCTTTTATTTGAAACTGACAAGAAAAACGAGGAAAAATATTACAAAAACAACAAATTTATAAAAAAATGGCCGAAAAATTTGGCCAATTCAAAAAATAGTCGTACCTTTGCACCCGCAAATCAGGAAACACCCTGAAATGCAGCGAAAATTTAACATCGCGGAGTGGAGCAGTTGGTAGCTCGCCAGGCTCATAACCTGGAGGTCGCACGTTCGAATCCTGCCTCCGCAACTAAAGAGGAGATGCAAGCTGAAAGGCTTGCATTTTTTGTTTATATCTCCCACCCCGACTTACTGCCAGATTAAACTGCATACAAAAAAAATGATCCGATCGTCAGGGCTCAGGCCCTCGACAATCGGATTATCAGATTTACTTTTTCATTCTTGCTATAACCTTTCGGTAGTAACTGTTAGTAGTTTTTATACCATAATTCATACCACCATTCCAAGAACGTATAGCCTTCTCGACGCTGTTCTCCGGGTTAAAATAGCTTTGAATCAGAAGGAACATCTCTTTCGATTTTTCTACACTATAACGGTCAGCTAAAGTGTATCGCTTCTTACTCTTACGTTTACTCAGGATGTTATTACATTCCTTAACGAGTACTGGAGTAATCTGCATCGCGCCTACCGAGTTTCCACTCACGGCCTTAGGATTTCCTTCGCTTTCCACTTTAATAATTGCATCCATCACTGGATTCCAGTCAAAGCCTAACGTTTTGTTGCTCCGTGTACCGAAACCTTCGGCCGAAACCGACAGAGTTACCAAGAACAGAGCCATTAAGCTCAAAACTGCCTTCTTAATAAAACCAATCATAAATCTCTATACTTTAGGCGGAGGGTTCTCGCGAACAAACCGCGTTATCCTTTAGATAAATTCATTAAAATTGAGAGTACCGACTTCACGTCGGAAATGCGTTCATATCAGCGCTTAGTTACGCTTAACCGGTGCAAAGATACGACGAATGACCTTACCGCCCAAATATTTTTAGCTTTTTTAAGCATTATTGGGAAGTTTCACGATTTAAATCAAGTATTGTTTTTTTATTCTAAATCCACAACAGTGATGCCTGCACCACCAAACTGCACATGCTCGTCGCGGTAGTGCGAAACGTTAGGAATAGTGCCCAGATACTGTCGGATTAGCTGGCGCAGAATACCTGTTCCGGTACCATGCAGAATGCGTACACGACTCACTCCTACCAGTATAGCATCGTCTATAAAATAGGTAATGGCATTAATAGCCTCGTCGCCACGCATACCGCGCACATCTATATCTTGTTTAAAGTTCAGTTTTCGATTATCAATCACATTGCGGGTATCCTTCGATACCACACCATACGAGCCAGCAATATTGCTGTTACGTTCCTCGGCCTTGGTCTGCTGCTCCTTGGGTTTCTCGGCATGCTCCAGGCGCTCCAGGCGCATCTTGGTTTTCATGCCACCAAATACTACCACAGCCTTTCCGCCATCGATACTATCGATAACACCCACGCTGGTAAGACCCTTGATACGCACGGTATCGCCTTTCTGGAGTGGTATGTTAGCCTTTGAAGACTGAGCACTTGCTACAGCTGCGGCATCCTCTCGCTTTCCACCTTCCTCTTTCTTCGAAAGTTTCTCGGCCTTACGTTTCTCTCTGCGCTCCTTACGCTCCTGAATCTGGCGCATCTTCTTGGCAATGGCTTCATCAGTAGCACGGGTATCTACCTGAGCCAGCTCCTCCTTAAAGGTATCCAGTTCCTCGCGAATCTTGCGGGTACGCTCCTTCTCGGCCTGGGCCTCACGTATCTCACGGATGGCGTTTTCTATCTTCTTATTACTCTCGCGCAACAGCTCCTCGGCCTGCTCTCGGGCCTTGCGCAGAATAGCCTTGCGCTCTGCTTCAATCTCTTCTACAGCAGCCTCCAAGCGCTCACCACTGGCCTGCAGTTTCTTCTCGTGCTGGTGGATAGTCTGTCGCTTACCCTCCCAGTAACGCTTATCGCGCACAATATCCTGCAGGTATTTATCACTCTGGATATAATCCTGACCCACGATATCACTGGCATCCTTAATCACCTCTTCGGGGATACCCGTCTTACGGGCAATCTCGATGGCAAAGCTTGAACCAGGCTGACCAATCGACAGCTGGAACAAGGCCTGCATCTCATGTCGGTCGTACAGCATGGCGCCATTCACCACACCCTCGTGATCGTCGGCAAAATGCTTCAGGTTCTGATAGTGAGTGGTAATCACACCAAAGGTACGCTTCTTCCAGAACTGCTTCAGCATGGCCTCGGCAATAGCACCACCAATGGCGGGCTCGGTACCGCTACCAAACTCATCTATCAGCAACAGCGAGCGCTCGCCAGCCTGTTTCATCATCTGCTTCATGTTCATCAGATGACTCGAGTAGGTACTCAGATCGTTCTCGATGCTCTGCTCATCGCCGATATCAATCATGATACTCTCGAAGATACCTGCAGTAGAGCGATCACCGATAGGAACAGGCAAGCCGCACTGCAACATATACTGCAGCAAGCCAACCGTTTTCAGGCATACCGATTTACCACCAGCATTAGGACCACTGATAAGCAGCAGTCGCTTTGCACGGTTCAGCATAATATCCAGAGGCACCACATGCCCACCCTTCTTCTCCAGCGAGAGCTGCAGCAAGGGATGGATGGCACGAATCCAGTCGATAACAGGTTCGGCCTTTACGGTTGGTTCAAAAGCCTGAGTCAGCTCAGCCCACTTGGCCTTGGCCTGAATCAGGTCGATCATAGCCAACAGCTGATACGAGTCGATTATCTCGCGCACGTGCGGGCGTACCTCATCAGTAAATACCGTCAGAATACGAATCACCTCACGACGCTCCTCAGCCTCCAGCTGTCGCACCTTATTGTTTGCCTCAACCACTTCGGTTGGCTCAATAAACACCGTCTTACCAGTAGCACTCTCATCGTGCACAATACCGTTAATACGGCGCTTTACCTGTGGAGCCACTGGTATCACCAGTCGTCCGTCACGCATAGCGGGGGCAGCATCCTTATCTACCAACCCATCGCGCTGGGCCGCATGCAATATAGTATATAATGTACGCGAGATACTACCCTGCGTTTTCTCTAAGTCGTGACGGATACCAGCCAGCGTCATCGAGGCCGAATCCTTCACCTTGCCAAATTTATCCAGAATAGAGTCAATACGACGAATCATAGCGGGGAAGGTAGCCACGCCATCAGTTAAACGGTACAGGGCCGGATACGGATACACCACCTCGCCGTTAGGTTTCTCGTCGCCATCGCGCTGCAAAAAGCGCACAATGTTGGCAATTGTTTCCAACGAGCGACGCAAATCCCACACCTCATCCTCTTCAAGATGGGTATTCTCCAATCGTATGCGCGCAATGCTCTCGCGCACATCAAAGAAGTATTGCATGGGAAAATCATCGTGTTCGGCAGTCAACCTACGGAACTCGCGCACCTGCGTTAACCATTCATTTACTACATCGGCATCAACCGAGAAAGCCATTTCGTCGACTTTCTCCTGCCCCAAGGTGCTCTGGCAACGTGCCTTCAGCAACCTACGAATCTCATCGAATCCGAGCTTACGCTCAAAGTTATTTGGATAAATCACGCTGCAAAGGTAGTAAAAATGGAGCAAAAATGCGCAAAATCACAAATATTTTATAAAAAGTTGGCGAAAAATTTGTTTATTCCAAAAAATCTCCTTACCTTTGCACCCGCTTTCGAGACAGAAGAGCACTGGAGAGATGGTAGAGTGGTCGATTACAGTAGTCTTGAAAACTACCGTGCTGAGAGGCACCGGGGGTTCGAATCCCTCTCTCTCCGCTAAGAGCTTAGCTTAAACGCTGAGCTCTTTTTTTGTGTCCGAGCAGAAAACTCGATTTTCGCTTGCGGGTTTCGTTCCTTTTTTGTACCTTTGCGCCATAAAATTCAACTTGACGATGACAAAACTTTGTATCAGACTGATATTCATTACTTTAGCGCTGGTAACTCTTGGTAGTTGCGAGCAAAAGAAACAAAATAATAATTTCGAGGCTGCCGATGGTTATGGGATAGCCGACTCGATTATTTCGGCTATTAGCGACGAACGCGACTGGCCCAAATTCCTGGCTACCTGCGACAGTTTCCAGCAGACAGGCGATATTTCGAGGGTAAAAGCCATATTCTATAAAACCGTAGCGTTTAACCTGATGGGCAAATACCGCGCCTCGCTGAGTCTTTACAACCAGCTGGCCGACGTGAACGTGAGCGAGCTGATTACCGAGGCCGATCTCGAATCATATATCTACTCAAGTAAGGACTATATACGCATGCTGTGCGATATGCGCCGCTACGATCGCGCCCTGCGACAGGCTCGTAATGCCGACCGCAAACTAAGGGCTGCTGGCTACAATGCGTTTACCGACCATCAGGACATTGCCCAGATGATTGGCGAGTGCCAGCTCTGTCTGGGACAGAATGCCGATGCCATGCAAAACTTCAAAAAGTCGTTGAAAGCCATCAAGGAACGTCTGAAGACCAACAACGGCGACCTCGATCTGCGCGAGTGCCAGAAAACCATGAATGCCATCGCCACCGTTTACATGCGTCGTGGTTACTATAGCGAGGTAACTCCATGGATCCTGGCCCAGGACTCACTGTACGAACAAGCCTTGAAACTTCCCAAGGCCGACCCTGTTTATCTGGATGAGATGAAGGCCGAAATCAGCTACACCCGCGCCATGCAGGCACATGCTTTGGGACGTATCGACTATGCCGAGAAGGCATTTGCCGAATACTCATCTACAGCCACTTCGAAACAGCCAGGCAGCCTGATTAACAGCTGTCGATACCTGATGGCCACCCACCGATACGAAGAGGCTGCCATAAACATGACCCAGCTTGATAAGTTTATGACCGAGGGTGCCTACGAAGAGGCCGACCTTGAGAATATCGGTCGCTTTATGATACCTAAATTCCACGTCAACCTGATGGCGGGTCATCGCGATTCAGCACTCCAGGTGGCTACCAGGATTGCCAATCTGTACGATTCGGCCCTGGTGCGCCAGAAGATTATCGATGCCGATCTGCTTTCTACCGTTTACGATACCGAGGGCAAAGAGCGCGAGATAGCCGAGCAACGTGCCCAGTTGAGTCAGCAACGCATGCTTTGGGTAATTGGCGTAAGTCTGGTATTCATCATCCTGCTGCACCTGCATCTGGTACAGCGCCGCAAAGCCTTCAAGAAGCTGAGCGACACCAACAAACAGCTTATCGAGGCCAACGAGCGTGCCGAGGAATCAGAGCGTATGAAGAGTAAGTTTATCCATCAGATATCACACGAGGTGCGCACACCGCTTAATGTACTTTCGGGCTTTACGCAGGTACTGGCAGCCCCTGATATCGAGATCAGCGCCGACGAACTGCAGTCAATCAGCAAGAAGATTGTAGAAAACAGCGAGCGCATCACCCGTTTGGTTGATAAGATGCTTGACTTGAGTATGGTTAACGCCCATACCTGTGCCGAGTGTAACGATAAGATATGCCCTGCCGACATCGCCTATCAGGCCGCCCAGCTGGCAGGCATTACACAGGCCACCCACCTCGACTTTAATCTTAAGCTGGGTGCACGCACCAGTCAGGTTATCCTCACCACCCATCTCAAATCGGCTGTCAAGGCCTTGGCTTTGCTGCTCGACAACGCCCAGAAGTTTACCCAGCCCATCGCCTTTAAGGGCAAGGCGCCCGAAGGCAAGGCCAGTGTGGTACTCAATGTAAACATCGACGGACAGAACGTGATTTTCAGCGTAGAAGATACAGGTATTGGCGTGCCAGCCGATCAGGCCGAGAATATCTTTACCGAGTTTGTGCAGCTCGACGAGTACACCGATGGTACAGGTATCGGTCTTTCGATAGCACGCTCACTGGCACGCAATTTAAAAGGTGATATCAAACTTGATACCACCTATACTGCCGGCGCACGCTTTATCATGCAGCTACCGATTTAATAATCAAATATTGTTTTAATCGTATACCTCTATCTCAATGCGATAAAAATCGCCTTCCTTTGTTATTGGGTACACGGCAAACTGTGTTTCATAATTGCCGTCGCCCCAAGGGTTGGTAATATACAGGCGCTTATCGTCGGGCTTGGTAATCACGTTAAAGGTCTTACCGTTAAACTGCACCGTTTTCTCCTGAGCAATACGTGCCAGGAAACGTTCGGCATCGCCCTTGTCTACGTAATAAAGACCTGCTGTTACTGAAGAATCGAAACTCATGCAGAAGAAATAAGCATGAGGCGATGAGGTAGTAATCTCGTAGCCCACATCTTTCTTGTCGCCCTTCTTCACGCCGTGACCATAAACCACTTCGGCATAGTGTTTGTCGCCTTCCTGTACATCGTCTCTACAGATAAACTGCAGAGGTGTATTAGGCCTCCTGCCTGTGCCCTCGTAGTTGTACAGCAAGTCGAGCAGATTGGTAAGAGAAATCTCCTGTCCCGTATCATCCGACGATGACGAGAGCGAGAAAACGCCCGCTGCTATAACAGCCAGAACCACGATTGTTGTTATAACCTTTTTCATTTTACCTTTTTTACTTGTTAATTGGTTTTATTGAATTGCGGCACAAAAGTACTAAATTAAACTTAATCCACCAACATTTTTGGTATTTATATGCTTAAATTATTTTTTTTTAGTACCTTTGCACCGCATTTGGCAACACATGCACCCGTAGTTTAAAGGATAGAATAACGGATTCCGGTTCCGTTGGTCACGGTTCGATTCCGTGCGGGTGTACTGGTTTTTCAAACACAACGCTAATCAATGCTATCGCAAACATTCCAAGCAGTAACACATACCCAATCAGATGCACGATTACCCCAAAAATCTGTTTCATTTGTATTTTATGTTTATTTGTTTAATTACGCTGCAAAAGTAAAACAACTCATTATTCTGCGCAAATAATTTCAGCCAACGGGCTTTTTTAATCAACAAAAACCACATAAAAATAAAGGTGCATAAGTTCTAAACTTTCCTAATATTCGCTGCAAAGGCACGTTTTATCGTAGTTTTTTATTTACCTTTGCCCCTGATTTTAATATGTTATGTAATATGATGAAGAAGATTATTTTTGCGTTGCTGGCAGCAGTGTTGGTTTGCCAGCCCGCCGATGCACAGTTTTTCAAGAAGATTTTTAAGAAGAAGGCCAAGACCGAGAAAAAGGCCAAGAAGAGTGCCGATGGTATCGATGATGCAGCACAGATTGCAATGGCCGATATAGCCACACTGGCCGATAACACCAATAATCGCAATGCTTTTATGGGCATCCCCTTGGGCATCAAGGCCAGCCTGTTCGAGAAGCAGCTAATTGAGAAAGGATTCACCGAGCGTGTACTCGAAGGCAAGCACACCGCCAAGTCGTACATCTACGACGGCCAGGTGTATGGTGCCAAGTGTACCGTTACACTGGCCGTAAGCGACGAGACCGACCGCGTATATGCCGTAGATGTAACCGAAGATACCATCTACCCCTCGTTAAAAGAGGTAAAGGCCCGATTTGCCAAAGTAAAGGCCGAACTGGTTAAGGTTTACGGTCGTGGCTTTGTAGATAATCAAGGCGAGGCCTACACCATCCAGACCCAGTTAGGCACCGTTAACCTGCATTACGAGCGTGGTTCGCTCACCAGCAGCTATACCTTTGGTTTTGCACTCGACGATGCCAAGGCCTACCAGATGGCTTATAACGAGATGGACGACAAGGAGTACGAGACAGCTCCACGCACCATCGCCAGCGGACTGGCCTCAGCCTGCAACCATACCGATTTGGTAGGCTTGGGCGTGCTGCTGTATCAGAACCGCACCCTGAAAGGCGCGCAATCGGTACTGGCCAGCTACGATTACACAGCAGGCAAGGCCACAGCCAAAGTGCTGCCCGCCACATTTAAGATGGATGGCTATCAAGCCACAGCCTCGCTCGCCCGTCGCAAGCAGGCCATCACCGCCATCACCCTCACCGCTACCGACGATGCCCAAGCCCTTTGCAAGGACCTCAAAACCTACGGTTTCACCAGCACCGATCAGAAAACCTGGCGCCAGGGCCGTATGACAGCCATCGTCAAAACCAACACCCAGGGTCAAGTAGTGCTTACAATTAAATAATTTGATATAATGCGCGTAAAAAGATTATTAGATTTCCTGGATGCTTCGCCAGTAAACTTCCTGGCAGCACAAAATATCGCCACCGAACTTGAAAAGGCTGGCTATCGTAAACTCGACCCTCGCGAGCCGATTGGCATCGTGAAGGCAGGCGACAAACTGTATGTAACCAAGAACGATTCGTCGGTCTATGCCTTCCATATCGGCCGCCAACCCATGGCCCAAGCTGGGTTCCGCATGATTTGCGCCCACTGCGATTCGCCTACCTTCCGCATCAAGCCCAATGCCGAGATGCTGTGCGAAGGTGGCATCGTAAAGCTGAATACCGAGGTGTATGGCGGTCCCATCATGTCAACCTGGTTCGATCGTCCACTCACCATCGCAGGTCGAGTGATTGTGCGTGGCCAGGATGCCCTCAACCCTGAGACATTGCTGCTGCACGTCAAGCGCCCGCTGCTGCAAATCAGCAACCTCGCCATCCATTTCAACCGTCAGGTAAACGATGGCGTCAAGCTCAGCAAGCAAAAAGATATGCTCCCCATCTTGGGCATTATCAACGATGAACTCGAAAAGGGAAATCTGCTCATGAATATCATCTGCGGCGAACTCAGCATCAAGCCCGAGCAGGTACTCGACTTCGACCTGTATCTGGCCGACGCCACCCCCGCCTGCACGTTTGGTGTACACGATGAGTTCCTGTCGTCGGGGCGCCTCGACGATCTGTCGATGTGCTTTGCCGGACTCGAGGCCATGATTGATACCGATACTACCGATGCCACCAAGGTGCTGGCCATTTTCGACAACGAGGAAACTGGCTCGCAAACCAAGCAGGGTGCAGGCAGTCCGTTCCTGGCCATGATGCTGCAGCGCATCGCCCTCGCACAGAGCGGTAGTGCCGAAGCATGGTACCAGGCCATCGAGCGTGCCTTTATGATTTCGGCCGACAATGCCCACGCCTGGCATCCCAACTACAGCGAGAAATACGACCCCACCAACCATCCCGTGCTGGGTGGCGGACCCGTTATCAAGTTTAATGCCGCCCAGAAATACGCCAGCGATGCCGTTTCGGCAGCCGTGTTTGCCGAGATCTGTCGCCAGGCCGACGTGCCCTGTCAGCGCTTTGTCAACCACTCCGATGTGGCAGGTGGCAGCACATTAGGAAACATCCTGGCCTCGTCTATCCCCCTGCGAGGTGTAGATATGGGTAATGCCATTCTGGCCATGCACAGTTGTCGCGAAACAGGCAGCGTGACCGATCACCTTTATACGGTTAAGGCTTTTACGCAGTTTTTTAAGTAACCCGATACAATGAAAAAGATTATAGCTGTGGCAGTAGCTGCGATGATGGAGCTTGTAAATGGCCAATGGCTGTTAGCCGACTTCGACAATCACAAGGCCGACTGCATCCGCCACATCGCCGAGACCCGCTAATAGGCGTACACCAGACCGTATTTCTCGTGTAGCTGGCGCAGGGTGCCGTCGGCCTTCATCTGACTGATGACGTCGTTTACCAGTTGCAGCAGGTCGTCCTGCCCCTGGCGCATCAGCACACCTATCTCGCCATGGGTAAATGGGGCATTCAATAGCGGGGCTGCCAGTCGGCTGTCGGTCTGTATATAATAAGGTGCCTCGGTAATCTCGGTTATCATCACATCGGCTTGGCCCTCGGCTATGAGCGATGGTATCTCCTCGTTCTTATCATGCACAATGATGGTGGCATGAGTAAGGTTCTGGTTGGCAAACTTCTCGTTCAGTCCGCCGGGGTTCACCATCACACGTACATCGGGCTTGTCGATATCGGCCAGTTTCTGGTAGCGATCGGCCTCGGATGCCCGGCACAGTATGGTTTTACCATTAGCCAGATAGCCATCGCTCATCAGCATGGTTTGTTTGCGGGCATCGGTGATGGTGATGCCGCCAATGGCCAGATCGAATGCTTGCGGATTGGACGTAACATCGGTAGAAAGTGTAGGCCACGAGGTTGGCACAAACTGTATGTTTACGCCCATGCGCTTGGCAATCTGACCTGCCACCTCGATACCGAATCCCCAGTACGTGCCGTCGGCCTCGCGGAAGGTTAACGGACGATAATCGCCCGTAGTGCCAATCAGGATGGTGCCACGCTCCTGAATACGGTTGATGGTGGGCTGGTTTACTATGATAGTATTATCCTTGCTTACCGTACACGAGGCAAACGATACCATACTACCTAACAATACGGCGCTAAGGAATAAAAGGATAAATTTTCGTACTTGTATTCTCATCATCAGGTATTAACTTTATCATAATGCGCGGCAAATTTAAGCAAAAAACCCCAAAGCCATACCATTTGGCCTTGGGATTTAACTTTTGTTGAATTCTGTCTCTAATTACAGCGTTATTACCCGTTTCATCTCAAGATTCTCGTAGCCCTCGGGACAGTGGGTTGAGAGATAAACGGTGGGATTCTGCTGGATAAACTCGCGTACACGATCGAGTGTGATGCGGGCAGCCTCGATATCCTCGAACACGATACTTAGCTTATTGGCTTTCAAGGCTGCATCGCAATAAGTCACGTCGCCGTGCATCATATAATAAAGTCCATCGTTCTCAGCAATGATAATGCTGTTGCCCTTGGTGTGCCCCTTGGCCTCGATAAACCAAATGCCATCGGCCACTTTTTCGGCTCGTGGGAAGTTCTTGAACGATTCCTTGTATTCCGAACGGATGATGTTTCCACCTTCTGGCAGTTTCATGGCGTCGGCATCCTCGGGCGAAATATACACCTTGGCATTGGGGAAATACTGGATGGCAGCCGAGTGGTCGGGATGCTTGTGCGTGATAAGAATCTTTGTTACCTGCTCAGGCTTGTAGCCCAACTCGGCAAAGGCCTCCATATAATCCTTCACTTTCTCGCCCATATAGAGTGGCGCGCCCAGTTTCTTCTCGGGTGCCTTAAAATCGTTCTGGAATCCAGTGTCAACCAGAATCACCTCGTTTCCAGTGTCAATCAAGAAGTTCTGCAAACTGCTGCGGTAGATAATCTGTTCGTCTGTACCTTCCTTACCTTCACCGCCAAAGGCAAACTGCTGGTTCATAAAACCGCCATCGAACATACGAATTGCTTTAATCTCCATAATCGTACTTGTTTTGTTTGGGTTAGTAATAAATCTTCGCAAATATAAGAAAAAAATTCCAAAGCTATACCATTTGGCCTTGGGATTTATGATTTATTGTGTTATCACCCAGTTCGCTGAACGAATCATTTCAACAAAAGTTAAATCCCAAAGCATAATAGCACTGCTTTGGGATTTTTTGTTTATATTTGCCAGCGTTATGACTACAACATTAATCATAGGATTGCTTATTCCGCTGCTGGGCACCATGCTCGGTTCGGCTTTTGTGTTCTTTATGAAGGGCGAAATGTCGGACAGACTGCAGAAATCCTTGTTGGGATTTGCTTCGGGTGTGATGGTAGCGGCATCGGTATGGTCGCTGCTGATTCCGGCGATGGAGATGGGAGCCGATAACGACAAGTGGAGTGTGATGCCTGCAGCTGTAGGATTCCTGTTGGGTATGGGATTCCTGCTGCTTATCGACGAACTGACGCCACACTTGCACATAGGCACCGACAAGCCCGAGGGTATGCGCTCGCATCTGTCGAAGACGGCCATGCTGGCCCTGGCAGTAACCATCCACAACCTGCCTGAAGGAATGGCTGTGGGTGTGGTGTTTGCTGGAGCCGACAGTGGCACCACCAGTATCTCGCTGGCCAGTGCGGTAGCCGTATCATTGGGTATCGCCATCCAGAATGTGCCCGAAGGTGCCATCATCTCTATGCCTATGCGTGCAGCAGGCAACAGTAAGTGGCGATCGTTCCTGATAGGCTCGTTGAGTGGAGCCGTTGAGCCCATCGGTGCCATTGCCGTGTTGTTGCTGGCATCGCTACTCATGCCCACGATGCCCTATATGCTGGCCTTTGCCGCAGGCGCCATGTTCTATGTGGTAGTAGAGGAGCTTATCCCCGAAGCCTCAAGCGGTCAGCACTCCAACCTCAGCACCATCGGTTTTGCCATTGGTTTTGTGCTGATGATGGTGCTGGATGTGGTGATGGGATAGCTTACGGTTATTTATTTGGTAAAGGAGATTGCCGACGAGGTATGGGGCACAAGCAAATAAAAAACATCCAAAAAACTATAAATCCCAAGGTACAATCATCGTGCTTTGGGATTTTTTGCGTATATTTGTCGGCATAAAAACCAAACTAAAGGATAAGATGAAAGTAGGTATTATCGGAACAGGATGGATTGCTGAGAAGGCAGCCATCACCTTAAACGGACTGGACAACTGTGAGGCCTATGCGGTGGGCTCACGCCAACAGGAAACGGCAGACGCTTTTGCTGCCAAGTGGAACATCCCCAAAGCTTACGGCAGTTATACTGAGTTGATAGCCGATAAGGATATCGACCTGGTGTATATCGGCACCCCGCACTCGCACCATTACGATGTAACGCGCCAGGCCATCATGGCAGGCAAGCCCTGCTTGGTTGAGAAGGCATTCATGGCCAATGCCACCCAAGCACAAGATATCATCCGATTGGCACACGAAAAGCAAGTGTTCTTAGCCGAAGCCATCTGGACACGCTACCAGCCTGCCGTGGGCATCGTGAGGAAACTGATGGCCGACGGACGTATCGGACAGCCCCGAATGGTGACAGCCACCCTTGGCTATTCGATGGGTAACAAGCCTCGCATCATGCGCCCCGACCTTTGCGGCGGTGCCCTACTCGACCTGGGCGTGTATGCCCTTAACTTTGTACGCATGTTCTGCGATGCCGATATCGAAAGTATCGACGGCCACTGCGTGAAGAGCGATACAGGGATGGACCTGACGAACGCCATCACCATCATTCTCAAGGATGGCATCCTGGCCAACGTGCAGTCGTCGGCCCAATGCGTGGGCGACAATATCGGTGTGATAGCAGGCACCCAGGGCAACATCATCATCGACAACATCAACAACCCCCAAACGATAACCCTCAACGGTCCCGACCGTACGTTTGTTGAAACCATCCACGTACCACAGCAGATAACAGGCTACGAATACCAGTTCCTGGCTTGCCGACAGGCACTCATCGACAAGCTGACTGAACCCCGCGAGATGCCACATGCCGAAACACTCTACGTGATGCAACTGATGGACGAGCTACGCCGTAAATGGGGCGTGCGCTATCCGATGGACAACTGACAGCATTCTCGGGTTCGCTGAAGAACTTAAGCGCTTGGTTGATTAAATTAGGCGGATAAGGGCAAATGCATTACTTTTGCCACCGCTTATGACAACAATCAACAACATACTGGGCACCTTTGCCCCTATCACACTCGAGCAGATGAGCAGCGTAAAGCTCATGAATCGCACCGATACCAAGTTTGTTACAAACATGGCTAAGCTGCGCCTGCTGCTGCAGATGGCACAAGCCGATTATGATGTGCAGGAGATAGATGGCGAACGAAATCCGGAGTACGACACCACGTACTTTGATACCTACAACTTCGACATGTACAACCAGCACCAGTGGAACCATACCAACCGACAGAAGATACGGTTCCGCACCTACTGCGTAAGTGGTTTGCAGTTTATGGAGGTTAAGACCAAAAACAATCACGGGCGCACCAAGAAAAAACGTATAGAGGTAAGCAATATGGATGTTACCGAGCAACAGTGCCGCCTGTTTCTCGGCCAGCATCTGCGCTACGATGTCGATACCTTGCAACCGGCACTCAACAATCATTTCCGTCGCATCACTCTCGTCAACAAAGCCAAGACCGAACGCCTTACCATCGACCAGCAGCTGTGCTTTCATAACCTTATCAGCGGTGTTAACAAACACATGGCCGACTCGCTGGGTATCGATGTCAACGGGCGACTGATTGGCACCCCCGTGATGGAGCTGGTGGTGATAGATGTGATTACCGTGCTGGCCATCACGCTGTTAGAGCGCTACCTGAAGATCGAAAACTCCAAGTTGGTACAGTACGACCGCATCGAACTCATTAAGCCCGAGAAACGCCGGGAACTGATAGCCGATCTGGAACTGCGCCTGGGCATCGCCGTAACCGATGTAAAGGTGGGTGCCATCGACTTTCTGCACGATATGGCCGTGCTGCGGGTGTACTACCAGGGCGATGGCGATAAGGAGATTGACAACAAACTAAAGATTAAAAACTCAGAGTATGCAAATGTGTAAGTATTATGTGGCAGCGCTGCTGTTAATGGGTAGCATGCCAACTATGGCCCAGAGCGACGACTTTGGCCTGTGGAGCGAAGTAAACCTGGAGAAGAAACTGAGTAAGAAGTGGAGCCTGGATGCAGGTGTGGAGTACCGTAATCGTGACAACATGAAGACTGCCGACCGCTGGAGCTTCGGTGTTGATGCTAACTACAAACTCACCAACTGGCTCAAGCTTTCGGCAGGCTACTCATTATTAAACGATCATTATTACAAGCTGAATGATAGCGGCAAGAAATACGCCGACTACTGGGGTCTGCGCCACCGTTTCAACGTATCGGCCACAGCCAGTCAGTCGTTTGGCAACCTTACCCTGTCGCTACGCGAGCGCTGGCAGTACACCTATACCCCCGAAACCACCGTGCAGCGCTACTACACCGCTAATGGCACCGAGGCCGACGAGCATACCTACAGTGGCAAAGGCAAGAACGTGTGGCGTAACCGCCTGCAGGCCAAATATAAGCTTGGCAACCTGTTCCGCCCCTATGCCAATGTCGAAACCTACATGTCAAACGGATGGGATAAGATTCGCTATGCCGTAGGTACCGAGTTACGCCTGAACAAGCAGCACGCATTCGATATCAAATACATGTACCAGCATCCCTTTGGCCAGGATGATACCGACGGCAACCGTCACATCCTGGGTTTGGGATACACGTATAAGTTCTAAGCGCGCAGGGTACGCATCGCATTCAGCACGGCCAGCACCGTTACGCCTACATCGGCAAACACGGCCATCCACATGGTTGCCACACCAAAGGCAGCCAGAACCAGCACAGCCAACTTAATACCGATGGCCAGCCATACATTCTGTCGGGCGATGGCCAGTGTTCTGCGGGCTATACCGATGGCCGTTGCTATCTTCGATGGCTTATCGTCCATCAGCACCACGTCGGCAGCCTCTATGGCCGCATCGCTGCCCAGTCCGCCCATAGCAATACCTATATCGGCACGCGCCAATACAGGCGCATCGTTAATGCCATCGCCTACAAAGGCAAGCCCATCCCCCATCAGCTGCTCAACATGGGCAACCTTATCAGCAGGCATCAACTCGGCATGGTATTCGGTCAGTCCTAACTGCTTGGCCACGTTATCGGCCACCTCCTGGCGGTCGCCAGTCAGCATCACCGTACGGTTCACACCCAGTGTATGCAGGGCAGCAATCGCCTCGGCACTATCCGCTTTTATCTGGTCGTTAATCACAATATGACCCGCATAGGTACCGTTAATGGCCACGTGGATAATCGTACCCGTATGGTGACAGTCGTGCCACTTGGCACCGATGGCATCCATCAGTTTGGTGTTACCTACAGCCACCTCGCGATCGCCCACCTTGGCTATGATGCCCTGTCCGGCCATCTCGCGCACATCGCTCACCTCGCAGCCATCCGTAGCCTCATCGGGGAATGCATCACGCAGGGCCGCACCAATGGGATGAGTAGAAAAGTGCTCCACATGAGCCGCCAGGTGCAGCAACTGGTGATCGTCGATAGCATCTGGATGCACGGCCGTTACGGCAAATTTGCCGTGAGTGAGCGTACCCGTCTTGTCAAACACCACCGTACGCACCTTCGCCAGCACATCCATGTAGTTCGCACCCTTGATTAATATTCCACGGCGCGAGGCACCGCCGATACCACCGAAGAATGTCAGCGGCACGCTGATTACCAGCGCACAGGGGCACGATACCACCAGGAACATCAGCGCTCTGTACAACCAGGTGCTGAATGCCCCACCCAGCAGTGTAGGCACAACGGCCAGGGCGATGGCGGCAAACACCACGATAGGTGTGTAGATGCGGGCAAAGCGGGTAATAAAGGTTTCGCTTTGCGACTTATGTTCGCCGGCATCCTCAACCAGCTTGATGATTTTCGATACTGTACTCTCACCGTAGGGTTTGGTCACACGTACACGCAGCACGCCACTCAGGTTTACGCATCCCGATATCACCTCGTCGTCCTCGGCCACATCGCGGGGCAACGATTCGCCTGTCAGCGCCACCGTATTCAGCGCACTCGTACCGTCGATAATCACACCATCCAAGGGCACTCTCTCACCCGGCTTAATAATAATCGTATCGCCCACCTTCACCTCGTCGGGCGCTACTGTCATCTCCTTACTCCTTCCTCCTTCGTCCTTACTCCACAGTGTGGCATAGTCGGGTTTTATCTCCATCAGGTGCGCAATGCTGTCGCGGCTCTTACCTTCAGCATAACCCTCAAACAGCTCACCCACCTGGAAAAACAGCATCACAAACACCGCCTCGGGGAACTGTGTTTCAGCCCCTGGCAGAAAACCTATACACAAGGCGCCGATGGTAGCAATACTCATCAGGAAGTGCTCGTTAAACGGCTCGCCCTCCAGCAAACCCTCAGCCGCCTCCTTCAAGGTATCATGACCTATTATGATATAAGGTACCAGATACACCAACAGCAGCTGCCAGGTTTCGAGTGCAAACTGGTGTTCTACTATTACCGCTCCAATCAGCAGCACGGCTGTGATAATAATCAGCCTCAATTGTTCACGAGTGTTATGCTCGTGGTGGTGCTCGTGCTCATGATGATGCTCGTGCTCATGATGCTCATCATGATGTGCATGTACACCGCAATATTCGCAATTCTTTTCCATATTCTTAATCCTTTTTATTGTTTCTGGGTGCAAAGGTACGCAGTATTTTCTGCAACCAAGTTGCAAACTTACGCATTGATAAAGATTACCCTATGCCGATTGTCCTTGGGCCGCACCGCAAAATGTACCCACACAGCCCCATATCTATTACGTTCTATCAACAATTCGTCAAACTCCTGCTGCGACTCTTTGGCATAATTAATCAGGATGGCCGCATAAACTATCGCTTGTTCATAGCCCGAAGTACGTATATCCACCGCACAGCCTGTAAGATGATTACTGTTCGCCGCCCCGCCAACCTTTCTATTAAGTTGAGGCGATCTGTACCCTGAGTTGATGATAATAGATTGTGAGGACCTTTCCCTTAATACCTCCAGCCATTGGCATAGCCTTTTCAGGTTTGCAATCGCCTCATGACTGGGAATGTTATACACCTCAGGATACTTACTCCTGGTGAACTCCCCGAGCACAAAATGCTCGGAGAGGTTTGCTTTACTGTTTAACTGTACTATCTGTTCCATTCTCTTAATTTTTACATTTTTACATTCTTACATTTTTCAATTTTTACATTGTTCATTTGAACCAATGAACTAATGTACCACTCTTAGAATACAAGCACGGCTTTTTTCTTGTAGCGATGCTTGCACGCACCATTCTCAACATATTCACCACACTTCACCACGGCACCATCTTTTAGCAAACGCTTTACGCGAGTTCGAGCCGAACTAATGCAAAGGTGTAAGCTATTCGCCACATCGTCGATCGAGAATTCCTCAGGTAATCTATTAAAGTCCTCGATGGTTCGTTGACGGTGACGACGATTGGTTGATGCATCACGCAACTTGTCGTCGAAATACTTCTCAGCTAATGATCCGAAGTAGTGGCGCTGACAGGCAAACTGGATGTTTACAATCAACTCAGCCAACTGGTCGTCGATCTCGTCAGTTTCAAACTCACCACACCAGTAATCACCCTCTTGGTGCAAGTCACCCCAGTGGCGCATCACAATAAAGGGAGCCGAGTAGTTAATGCCATGGTAGGCACAACGCTTCAACAGCATCTCATCGGCCTTGCTCTCATTGTCCTTGGCATCGGCCATGCGGCGTGCCGTCCAGTCGTACATCGTTCGAACGATGCGCTTAATGGATAGTTCGCCCTTGGTCTTATCCAGCTTCTTGGCCCATTCCAGCAGGCGGTTGTCGCTGTCCTCATCCACCTCCTCGTCCAGGTCCATCATTTCAAAGTGCGTGCTGGGCAGGGGGATGCAGGTTAATCGGGTTGCCAATCCACTACCGAAGTTCTGTTCGTTCACCTTCTTTTTCAAGGCGATGGGCGTACCGGTATAAACGTAGTTCCAAGTCACGTTAAAATCCTGCATAATCGAGTCCATGTTCGAGTAAGCCTGTCCGTCCTCCTCGTTGTGGAAAGCTTTCAGCTCCAGGTTCTGCTTGTCAATCCAGCTGCCACCCTTCTGTACACTCAGGGTATTATCCAGCTCGGTATCAAACGTGAGCATGTGCAGCTGCATATCCGTGCCATCCACATTCTCCACGGCGTTTACCATGTCTTGGATAAACTGGGCGTTACTGGTTCGCGAGGGGTGTACACGCACCACTACCTTAGGTTTCTTGGGTTTCTCTTTGTTGGCGCCCTTGGTTTTCATCTCCTCTCGATAGCGATTAATGGTGTCCTTACCTGCTTTATCGGCTGCCACGATGGGGGCGGCCAGGAACTCGTACAAACGGGTGGCGAACGATTTACCACTAGCAGGATCGCCGATAATCAATGCCGATGCATTCAGTCGTCGTAGTTTTGAGGGACGATGATAGAAGCGGTACGTGCAGCGTGTCATCAGCGTCATCATCAGGGCTCCAGATACTATCAAGGCCGCAGGGTACTGATTGCGCTTAAGCCCCTTGCAGGCATCCTGCAGCGCAGGATAGTAAGGAAACAGTGCCTCAATCTTCTCACCCCAATCCCAGAGCCACTGCTCAATCTCTTCCTCACCTATGGTGGCGGTGTCTGTCGTTTCGCCCTGTGTAATCTGTTTCCATGACTGGCCGCACGCTTGGCTAATTGCCTCTTGCATAGCCTTTGAAGGACATTGGGTAAGGTACTTCTTTTCGCGATCCGCCATGCGTTCTGCTGCCGATGCCACCGTCTGTGCCACGTTCTCGTCGCGCTCCTCGATAATCTCCTGCACCCATGATTGTCGTTCAAGTATCCGCTGCACCAGCTTTCGGTCGCCATCAAACAGTACCAGCAGGTCGCTTGCCAGTTTAAGACTCTCGTTGTGTCGGTTACTATCGGCTGCACAGGGCAGCTTTGCGCTATAGCGCTTATCAATAATACACTGTATATCATAATCCCTCCACTTTATTTCCACTTCATGATTATCCAGGTTCCCACTCTGCTCAGCTGTCTGTTTATCAGTGCGGTGGGCCAAAGTAACAGTTTGAGTAACACCACTGTGACCAGCCCTATACTCAGCATTGTATTTCTCGGCAAATTCTTTGTTCTCATACGTAAACAGTTCTTTATCAATGTATAATATATCCGATTCCTTGCAGATGAACGACATGCGTGATGCGTCCTTGCAACTTTCGTCAACCTCAACACCCAGGATTTCAGCCATCCGGTGCTGGTTGTCGATGAGATTACCTACCGCAGCATCAGCCTTAAACACAACTTTCAATCCCTTACCGCTGGGTGTGATATACACCAAAAGTATTCTCCTAGCCGCGTCTTTATTTATAAAGCCGTGTTCATCCGTGCCTAATCCCCATTTGTCGAACACCCCTTTGGGGGCTTCCACGTGATCGATATCCATTACCACAAGTCCCGTTAACAGGGTGGCAGCCTGTTTGCGCCAGGCACCTGTTTTACCAGCCTTCGATGTTGTTGCATCAAACGTAGCCTGGAAGATAAACGCAGGCAGTTTACGCTTCAGACTGGCATCGCCCGTTTCTCTGAACTTATCAATGTTTTCGTTCCATTTCCCTGCCCTGACGAGCGCATAAAACTGCGCTTCGTCAACGGGCAAAGTAGGATTACTGTAATTCTTCTGATAACAAAAACTCATTCAACCTCCTTTTTTATTCGTTATTACTATCTTCGTGGGCAAGCATATTGTCGATTGTTTCTTTAAATCTGTCGCCATCAACTTTGTGACCACCAAAAAAGAAATCATAACCTATCTGCATGTGGTCGTGCTTTACCCATCGCCATGAATCACCATAGAATAATTTATCAAAATCTTCTATCAGCTTCTGTGCCTCCTTGCCAGTAGTCATAGGCAACGCAAGTTTCAGGTAATTATAGCTCTGCATAATGCCAATCATGGCTATTACCAGGCCTTCAGCATCTGGCTCAACATTGCCAATTATCAGTCTAAAGATGTCGCGTGCCAACAGGTCACCTTTACGGGCAGTCAGCATAATCGACTTATCTTTCTTACGACGATAGAAACTCCAATGACAATAAAAGTCAATTACCTTGTATCCAAGTTTCTTTACTTCTTTATACAGTTTCTTTTCCATATATTCCAATTTTTAAGTTAAACTCTATCTACAATCTCACGATCCATCAGGTGGCTGCTGGCCTCGCGCTGCTCGCGCTCCATAGCGCTGATCATTCGGGCTGTGCCGATGGATTTCTTCAGCGAGATGTAATACTTCACTCTCTTAGGGCTCTCTTTCAGCCAGCCGTGCTCCAGAATAGCAATAACCTTATCCTTTAAGCGTTTCTTACGCTTATAGTGATTAAAGTCGATACGCTTGGCCTGCTCGTTATAGTGCAATGAGCCTTGCACAAACTTTCCTTCCATGATGCTTTTAAGCACCTCTTCGTTAATCTCAATGTATTTTCGCATAATTCTTAAGTTTTTAGTGAGTCGTTGGGCCCATTGACTCGGTTAGTTACTATTGTTTAATAAATCTCTTCATCAATCAGTCGGTAGCAGTATGCCAGCGCCTCGTCTGCGCTCTGATAGCCAATATCCTGCACTGGCACATCATTCACATAATCTACTATGTTTTCTGCCATATCCTGCTGAACCCTGCTTGAATAAGGCAACAGAATTTGCAACAAGTATTCATACAAGCCACTACTTATTCTATGCTTTACATAGCGCATTACTTTTGCAGCTGTACCATCTACATCGTAAAGTAAGTATTCCTCTGCCATTATATTATATATCCAGTAAAATTGTGGTACCATAATCCGTTTCATACTCACGTCTGATGCTCTCGATTGTTCTTGACTCAGGCTCAGGTTTGCCTTGCTTTTTGGCTTTCAATGCCTCAACACCCTCACCTAATCGGATGGCCAGTGCAAACATCAGATATTCCTTTTTGTGAACGCGCCCTCGGCACACGCCTGCCTGTGATGTGTTGTAATCCATCTTCCACTGATTGCACACATGGTTCGATTCTACAAACGTATCATGGATGGGGCACAACCTCATGCCATCGTTATCTACTAACTTGTTGATACAACTGGCACAGCACTTCTTTACTCGCAAACCACAAGGGTTCAATACTGTTTTCACTTTCTTCATTTTTTCTTATTTTTTTAATACTTAAAAATCTACCTTTGTCGCTTATCGACGATGCAAAGGTAGATCATTAAGCATTACTCTCGGGTTGATTCCGTATTTCCGTATTTTTCCCGTATTTTTTCCGTATTATTTCTTACTAATGCGTATTTTTTCCGTATTTTTTAGGCCTCATAGCCTATTATTTCGCACTTTATTATATTCCAGAACGTGTCGCACAGGTCACCCATGGGGTTATACTTAAGTTCGTAATAAGCCTCATCATCCGATATAACCATTACACGTCCAAAGTTTTTGATAACATTTTCGTTTATCTGCAGGTTGATTGGCCAATCATCGGGTGTAGCGCTGATGGCGATTGACAGAAAGTTGCACTGCAGTAATCCGTAATCCAACCTATCACGCATAACCAGATAGATTGCCTGCCATTGATTCTTAAATCTAAATAGCTTGGGGTAATTGACACGTAACGAGCTCAGACAAGCACTAAGCAGCTCTATGCGTTCATTCGGCGACATATGTAGATACTTCTTTCGAACTTGATCCTCAATGCTTACATGACACTTGGTAAAAGGCGTAACTCTATCCTCATCCATACTTGGCACAGGATACTTACGCACCTGATAGTACTCACGTATCTCGTTAGCCTTATTAATAAGGTACGCAAGTCCATGCGCACATCCATGCGCCAACAGCGAACACACGTAATGTTCGGCTAATGCGTAACTACCTGCACCCATAGCCATTGTTACCAACTGATCCTCGCGAATCCTTACACCATCATGCCAGATGTACTGAACTTCTTGTTCTTTTCTCATAATCTTTTTTAGAGTTATGAGTTCAGTCTTAGGCCTAATCCCTCCCTCAGAGTTAATAATATATTTAATTTTAGCGGGTGCAAATATATGTGTTTTTGAACATAAAAAAGAGACCAATTCCGAATTTCGGAAGTGGTCTCAAAATAAATTCTGAAAATTCGAAAAATTCCGAAAATTCTGAAAATTCCGAGTTCATTAGTCATGCAATGAGTGCAAATTTCTCCAGTTGGCGACAGAGATTTAAGAAGTCGATATCATTATCGTATTTCTTATATTTAGCGCCACGATACGTACAATACGACGTACTGTCACGCCCTTTCCCACTACCGAATTCATCAACAAACACTTGGTACGGTATGGGTTCGTTCAGCATTTTCAGTTTTATAAGAGCTCGTTGTCCCATCATCACCGCCTGCGAACTCAGCTTTCCGTCGGTAAACTTATGCAGTATCTGCATCACGGCATCCACATCAGTGGCTATTATATAGTCGCGATACTTCTTTACCGATTCAATCTTCAGCTTCTTTATCTTCTTTACTTTCTTCGTCTTCTGCTCCAAAAGTTTCTTACATGCGGGTGCCAATTCTTCAAAGCCCATTCCTAAAAAAGGGTTCAGTGTATCCTGATGCTTGGCATATAGAAACGACTCATAGCAGTTCCTTGCAATCATATTCAACGCTTCGTCGTAGCCCATATCCCAAGGTTCAAGATCCATCTTCACCCCCTTCTCCACCAGTATCTTGTTAAAGGCTCTTTTCACCACCTTCAACAGTGTGCGTGCATCCTTGAATGCCGGTTTATAGTCGAGCAAAGCCAGATATGGAAACTCAACCCTGTCGCTCACCTGGATACAAATCTGTGCATAGTCATCAGGTGTTGTATAACGACCCACGCTTATCATTATTTCGCCCGCCTTGGGCACTATCGAGTATTTCCGTGTATATTTCTCGTTCGTTTCAGGATCCCTGAAATCAAAACGTTTTCTACGATAGTCGTTTTCAATAGCTTGTTCTACCAGTTTCAATAATTTTACACCTGCAGGTCCACCAAACAACGTACCCTCGGTGCTTAAGAGTTGGAGCTTGTACAACTTTAAGCTCCATTTTGTTTTCCTCATTTTGGTTTTCGTTTATATGATAGTATTTATTTAGTAAACTTCCTGACTCCCTTTCAGGTGCCACAAACATAACAAGGCGGTGCGGATTACATCTTATTCAAAAGAAACAGAGGGCAACCAATTAAATGGCACAGTGATTTCCAGGAACCACGACGAACCTCGACGAACACAATACCACCATGGTCACACCTCTGCTGAGATATGAACTGGTAGCCTTCGTTCGTCTTAATTAATAGAATATTCGTGGTATTCGGAAATACGAAGAACCCGGCTCTATTTCTAACCAATAAGATTTTTCTGAGTGCAAAGATAATGCAAATCGAGTGAAATTCCAAAGGAAAACACGTTTTTCTTTGCATTTCCGAGATGAAGCTTATCTTCGAGCATTGCTCAAAGATAATGCAAATATCCTTTCCGCCCAAATATTAAACGGAAAATCTTATGTAATCATCATCTCTTTGCCCTCCTCTGCAAAAAAAATAAGTTCAACATGTTTTCTAAATTATCTCTGATATAACAAGCCATTTCCCTAATTATGATAGAGAAAAGTATAAAAAAATACTATTTTGCTTGCAAAATTGAAATTAATCTCTTATCTTTGCACTCAGAAAGTACATCGGAGACTTGTTCTCCGTCATCAGAAGACTCCTTGGAAGCAAACGGGCGCTTTATCTCGTCAATACTTCTGAGGAGTTTATTTATTTCTATAGGTGTTAATGCGTGGTCATAATAGGTACATCCATTTTTCACACCAATAGCCAGTTTAACAGTATAATCTATGCCCTCCATTTTCAACCCCACAACGTAATATCTAAAGGTATCATACTCGTTTTTGTTTTTCTCATTCAGATCTTCTGCTATGAATATAGATTTCCTTATTAGTTCTGGTATAAGAGCCAACGACTTCAAGTGAGCCAAATTTTCAGCATCATGCCTTGTAACCTTTTCAGCACCCTTACGAGTCACTTTAATCAAATCGCCAGTATCAACATTAAGATAACTGCCTCTGATGTTAGCCCTCAGATACTTCTCAGCTGATTTGTTAGTCAACTCATATAAACCTTCGTACTCTTTTCCTGTTGATATTACTATTTGACTCTCTGCGAGTTTCTTTATTCGCAGAGAAAGCAAATCTGTTTCTTCATTATTGGTTTCTATGTTGTTCATTCTTCAGTTTTCTAAATATGCTTGCAAAGATAACACAAATATTTGTAAGCGCCAAAAGTTTTATGGGGAAATAACATTCAACGCAACTTTTTTCAAAATTCAAAAAGCTGATATAATACTTAAAGTTGTTTCATCATCTGATCCCATTCTATCTCTTTTGCTTTACGAATATTAGGGATATCATAACTACTACAGACAAATGTTTGTTCTTTCACACTACTATCATTGTCTATATAAACACAGGTGGCGTAGTGAAAAGAAACACCAATACTATTCTTATGAAATATTATCAGCTGACCGCACGTAGAATTATAAACGACATCTATAATAAAGTGCCTTTGTCTGTCAAACATAAAATACTTTTTATCCTTTATGAACACGTAATACTCGTCAAGGCTGCTACAATTATCAGGGATGCGCATAACTGATTCGTCAATTTCAACTCGTAATGCTGCCATCGTCTCCTTTGAAAATATACTTTTTCCATAGCTTAATGGTGTTTGACAATCACTGTATTCGTCATTTAGAAACGACTTGTACATCTCATCTTTAAGCCCAGAATAATAATCGTACCTCATTTGTCTATTTTCCCCTTGAGCGGGAATTTCCTGTGGTGATGGTTGAGGGAGAGATTCTTCATCATTAGGATTATTAATCCAATCACGACACATAGGAGAGCAGAGTAAGAATTCCTTAAGATTATCTACCGCCTGTTTACTAACATTAATTTCCAGGCAGGTAATACCAGATTCCACTATTTTCTGTCTCTTTCTTCCATTTACCTCATGAGTGTTATTAATCTCTATTGCCCATCGTTTGCCATCCGCTGTGATACCAACAATGTCAGGTTGCATATCTATTCTATCCTCACGTCTTTCGACTTCAACTTCCACAAACTCTAGTTTGCGAGGAGCAACTGATTTATATTGCGGAGCCATTACAGACATATTCTCTTCAATGATTTTTTCTGAAAGCATATGTAAAATTGTCATAGTAACTCCATGGCAATTCGAATGCTTTGAATGAGCAAAATATGGTGCACGAGCACCTGTACCTATTCTTGCTTCAAGTGGTTTCCTGCATTTAGGACACCGGCAATTACAGGCCAATCCATGTTCTTTTATGCTGTAGATGCTTACTAACTCATTATTTGAATTAAGCGCATACGGCAGTTTTCTATCATAAGCGGTCCTTTTCAAATCACTTTTTTATACTATTTTGTACCACTTTATCAAATTCCTCTTTCGTGCAGGGTTTACGTAAAATCCAATAGGAAGTTGTAGATGTAGAGCCTGTTCCTCCTGAAGAAGCTCCATGAGTCGTAGCACCATTCAAATACATTTCCCATCCTTGCGAAAAGAAATACATCAAGGCACCAGCTGGAGTAGAGAATTTGACTTTTTCTCCATTCTCATCACGAAGGCGTTTCACCTCATTTCCATCATCATAAAAGACTTTAAATTCCTCATTTGTAAAATCTCCGTAGAAAGATACAATATTATAAATTCAAGTTTCGCATGTTAAAAATTTGTTGAGATAAGGTCGCCAAAAAGAGCACAGGGATTTCCGTATGTCGCAGAAATTTTGTAACTTTGAAGTGCTAACAATAAAGTACAAAACCCCATGCTCAGCGACAAAGGTACAAACATTTTTTCAGAGATCGGCAAGTTTTTCAAAGAAAATGATGCCACGAGTGCAATGAATGCGATAATAGACATGACAAAGGCCCTCCGGCTGTCCGAAAAGCGGCTCTTCAGCAGCGAGAGCAGGTGCAACTGCAAGCTGACGCAGCTGCAGGTGCTTGGGCTGTTGATGTTGTTTCCCTGTTTCATGATTCGCAATGCCTATAACTATGGTAAGTCCTCGCTATGCGGTCTGTTTGACTGCAGGAAGGACGTGTTCTATCGGTTTATCTCCAATGAGTCGTATGACTGACGCAAAATCCTTGCCACTGTCTCGCTCCAGCTTTGGAACAAGACTCAGTATCGTAGCCGATGAGCGCAACGCCATGGTATTTGTGGACAAGAATCTGAAGTCTACATAATGGCAGGCACCATGTATTTTGCCATGCAGTAACCCCCACCTATGAGCCATATCCAGAGGATGAAGGCCAGGAGGAAGGGCTTGGCACCTGCCTTCTTGAATTTGTCTATACTGGTCTCTGCACCAAGGGCTGTCATCGCCATGGTGAGGAGGAAGGTATCGAGCGTATTGATAAATTCCACTGCGCTGGCTGGCAAGAGGTTGAGAGAATTGAATCCGATTACCACCAGGAAGAGAATAGCAAACCAAGGGATGGTGATCTTGCCTTTCTCGCCGTCCTCTCTGCCTGCCACATCTTTTGCCACAAAGAAGGCGATGACCAGCAATACTGGTACAAGCATCATCACGCGTATCATTTTTACGATGATGGCATTATCGGATACATCGGCACCCATCGCATTGCCAGCACCCACCACATGAGCCACCTCGTGAATGGTGCTACCTGCAAAGATACCCATCTGCGATGCTGGCAGATCAAATACGCCTGCACGATACAGCATGGGGTAAACAAACATAGAGAGTGTGCCAAATATCACCACCGTAGCAACGGCCACAGCAGTCTTATAAGGTTTGGGCTTGATGGCGCCATCTACACCCATCACTGCAGCTGCACCACAAATGGCACTACCACAGGCTGTAAGCAGGGCGATAGAACGGTCCATTTTGAGCAATCTACCGATAAACACACCCAGCAGGATGGTACAGGTCACCACAATGGCATCTACCACGATGGCGGGCAGTCCTACTGCGATAACATCCTGAAACGAGAGTTTGAAACCATAGAGGATGATACCAAATCGCAGGATTCTCTTGCCGGTAAAAGCGATGCCTGGCACCCATGCATCGGGCAACTGATTGCGCAGACTGTTGGCATACAGCATACCAAGAATAATACCTACTACCAGCGGACTAAAGCTAAGCGCCTTGACCAACTGCATATCACCAATGTAAAAAGCGGCACAAGCAAAGAGTGCCATGAGTAGCACACCATTGAGCATGCTGCCACGTTGTTCTGAAATCTTCATAATTTTGTCGTTTGTTTTTTTTGCCTGCAAAGGTACGAAAAGTTACGAAGAATACAGTCTATATGGTCATACAAAATAACTATCCCTTATAACCAGCAGTTATAAAGCGCTTGAATGATTTAGCGATTTCAGAGGTCTCGCCTTGCTTTTCCACGAGAGATAATTTGCGATTGATGCTCATCCCATCTATCTCCACTATGCGGAAGATATTGCTGTATATTTCCTTGTTGACCGAGCGTATGCTCACGATGCCCAGCGCATCTGATTTCTCTACATAATGCTTGATACCCTCTGTTGTTCCGAAGTTCATTTCTATGTCCAGGTCGGATAAGCTAATGCCCTGACGCTTAAGTGCTTGTTGTATCACGTCAAGAGTACCAGAGCCGAACTCTCTGATCACGATAGGGATAGATTTCAATTCTGCCAGCGAAATGCTTTCCTTCGTCAGTTGGGTGTTGTCTGAGCGAACGATAGCCACCAGTTCATCATCCATGAAGGATGTATATTTCAGTTGTGGCTGACGTATCACGCCCTCCACCATACCTATATCAATTCTGTCTGACGAGAGCGCATATTCTATTTCTCTGCTATTGCCACTCAGCATGGAGATGCGCACATCAGGAAACTGGCGATGAAAAGCTGCAATCATCTCTGGAACCACATATTGCGAGATGGTGGTACTTGCTCCAATACGCAGCTCACCTGTGGTATACTGCTGCAGGGCATTCATGTCGTAATTTAGTTTCTGGTAATTCTTCAGAATCTTGTTGGCATGATCTAGCAGCAACTGACCGGCCTTGGTCAGTTGAATTTTGTTACCCAAGCGCTCGAAAAGTCGCACATTATACTCCTTTTCCAGTTCCTGCACATGCTTGCTGATGGCAGGCTGACTGATAAAAAGCTCTTGAGAAGCCTTGGTAAAGCTCAAGTTTCGAGCCACACTCTGAAATACCTTCAATCGAATATCTATCATATTATTCAAGTTTCGCATGTTAAAAATTTGTTGAGATAAGGTCGCAAAAAAGAGCACAGGGATTACCACCAATCGCAAGCTCGATTTCTTCGAGGCCTACAGGATTTACTCCAGACGTTGGTCTCTGGAAGTCGTATTCAAGGAGAGCAAGCAGAACCTGGGACTCGGAAAGTACCAGATGCGCCGCTCGGCTTTGCCGCTTGGCTCGTCCAAGAACTTCTCCTCGCAGATTGCCATGACTGTAATCACGGCCATGCAGTACAATCTGCTCTCCACCGCCAAGCGCTTCTCTGACTACGAGACTGTGGGCGGACTCTTCAATGATGCTGTCAAGGGCAGCGTGGAGCTCACTCTCACTGAGAGAATCTGGGATATGATACTTGAGATGGTCCGCATGATTGCAGAGTGCTTCAATATCGAGGATGAGGAAATCTTCGATACGCTCTTGAATCGGTCGGACAAACTCAGTCATTTCGTTGGACTTTATCAGTTAAAACTGGCAAGTTAGGAACTTGCGAAACTTGAATTATAAATATAATACTTATCTGTCTCCCCTTGGCAATAACCAAACAAAGGAATTGTCAATAATAGCAATAAAAATACCTTTCTCATAAAACAAATCATTTTTGTTGCAAATATAATGCAATTAAGCGAAATCGCCAAAAGTTTCATGTGAAAACTTGTGTATCTTGCAAGGAAGTTGAGAATTATACCTACTTCAACTTACTGTACAACTCAAGCCCTTTGAGAGTTAATAGGTATTTCTGGCGGGGATGGCGAGGCGTATTGGGATATAGCGGACATACATTACCGGCATCTATCGATGGTTTGAGATAGTGCGATGTAAAGTGTTCGCGGTCATTCAATCCTACAGTAGCCATCAGTTCCTTCAATGACATTTGTTGTTCACCAATAGCCAGCACTACACGTTCAATATTAGGATTACTTGTCGGGTACTTGTCGGGTACTTGTCGGGTACCTCCCGTCAAGTCAGGCTGTACGCTCCACTCCTCGGTGGGATTTATATGCAGATAGCGATTACGCAAATCCCATTGTTCGTCAAGCAAAAGATTTCGGAAAAATCGCTCCAGATATACAGGCGAATAATCGATACCCTTTACGGCATTTTTATAATTGGCACGTACCAAAGCATTACGGAAGTACCACGAGTGATTGGCAAACATATCGTTATTTACCTTAAAGCCAATATGTCGCAGATAAAGAATGGTAAACACAGCCGTGGTACGGGTATTGCCCTCGCCAAAAGCATGAATCTGCCAAATGCCCGATACAAAGCTGGCAATATGCGCAATCATCACATCATGCGAAATGCCTTTATAACTAAACTTGCGTTCCTGCTCAAGATCGTAATCCAATGCACGCTGCAAATCTTCCCAATTCAGGTAGTTCACGGTATCGCCCTCAAGCACCCACTCTTTCTTGGTGATATTATAATCGCGCACTTTGCCGGCATGCTTAAACACCCCCTCAAAAATTCTGCGATGCAGCGATATGATGCCATTCGAACTAAAATCAAAAGTTTCCGACGAGAGAATCTTGGTGATATTAGCAGATACTTTATCTGCCTCCTGTTTCTCATTGTCGTCTGGCTCACGAACCGATTTCGACTGATAATAAGACTTAATCAACTCACGTGCCTGATCGATATCTATATCGCCCTCAATATGCTTGCGAGCCGTTTCTTTAAGATAGTCAGACGTCTTCAAACCATCAACAGCTTGAAGTCCGATAGCAGTCTGCCAATACTCAGCCTTTTCCCTTTTACCAGGCTCTCCTTGGCGGATATACTCATCAAAGTCTATGTACTTATTATCTTGTGACATAACTTTACTATTAACACTGCAAAGATAACACAAATATTTGGAAGCACCAAAAGTTTTACCCCAAAAACTTGCAGGATTGAAGAAAAGTAATATCTTTGCCAACGCAACACCCCGATGCCCCTGCTATACCACTCGCTGGAAAGATGTGATAAAGCTGAAGTAGCTATGCAGTAAGCACCAAAGGTTTTGGCACAAATGACGGTTATTCTTCAATAACAGACAAACTTGACCACTAACTTGACCACTAACTTGACCACTAACGTGATTTGTACTTCCCTACAATAGGAGCTGGGAACTTAGAAACCTTCATTTTAGGTGGTTTTTGTGATGGTTTCCGGTCACCCTCATGACCATTTTTGTGACCATTTTTGTGACCATTTTTACGGGTTTAGAAGTGTAATTAATGTTAAAACCAAATTATATGCACAATGGTACATTAGTTCATTAGTTCATTTCCAATCTGAAGAAATACAAGCAGGAGAACGAGAGAGGGTAACGGGAGGTGGAGACTATATTTATTCTATATTATATATTAAATTTATATATATTGTAATATATATAAATTATATAAAGCAATAAGAGCCCACAGATGCGCTACTAAACTTTACAAAATGAACTAATGAACTAATGTACCATTCCAGCCCGCCAGCAGGGCATTTTGAGTGGTACGTCAGAATCTGGTGGATAGTTTACGAGATTTTTGTAAAAACTGCCGAACTTTCTTTTAGATAGCTTGGCTGTATCTCGAGGATTGCTGATAGATACATTATTTGTGAAGTAATATTAATTTACAATAAAAAACAAGGTCCAAAAAACGTTTGGAGGGTAAAATTTTTATTTGTACCTTTGCATCGTCAAAAAGAAACAAAGTGCACACGTGGATTGAGACATACGAGAGTAATTAACATTAGTATTAACCATTAAAATTAAAAAGTATTAGAGTATGGCAAAGATTTTTTATGAGTTGCGACAGAACAAGAACAATAAGTCGCAGGTATTTGGCAAGTGGTTCGCCCACAGCAAGAGTATTGAAACCCTGAACACCCGCAAGCTGGCAAAGCACATCAGTGAGCACGGTAGCGTTTATACGCAGGATGTAGTATTTGGTGTGCTGGAGAAGTTCCGTAGCTGCCTGGTGGAGATGCTGCTGGAGAGCAAGCGAGTGAAGATCGACGGACTGGGTACCTTCTTCACTACCCTGGAGAATGAGCCCGGCGGTGCTCCCAAGAAGGAGGAGTTTAATGTGGGTAAGAACCTGAAGGCTCTCCACATCCGATTCATGCCTGAGCAGGAGCAGGAGATGAACATCTCAAGTCGTGAGTTCCTGAAGAAGGCCGAGTTTGTGAATGCCGAGAGTCTGCTGAGCGGCGATGGTGAGAAGACCACCAACGGCGGTGGTAGCAGCCAGGGCGGCAATACCGGTGGAAACACCGGAGGTAATACCGGCGGTGGCAATAGCGGTGGTGGAAGCCACGAGCCTATCGGAGACTAAGGGCTGGGGCTTAGGCCCCACCCTATTCCATTGACCATTAACCACTAAACATTGACCATTAAACATTAAACATTAAACATTAAAAGCTATGACAAAGAAAGAAACATTAAAGTTTATCGTACAGATGATTGCCAGTATCGCTACAGCGATTGTAACAGCCCTAGGTGCCACGAGTTGCATGGGCGCCATGTAGATAGCCAAGGACCTGCACTTGCGCGGCCCGCCACGCATACTGCAGCAGGCTCTATCCTATCACCCTCAGGTTTCAAATCGAAGCCTGAGGGTATTTTTTTATATGAAATCAGGGAGGACGGGCTGTTCAGATTTGAGAAGAGAATGGCGGATTAACAATTATTATGTCCTAAAATTAGGCAGTTTGGAATATTTTCCGTATATTGCACCCCAAATACCAATAACGAATGAAGCTGAAAGATTTCTTTGCGTTTAAGGACTGGCTATCTTATCGACAGAAGGTGGGTTTGCTGGTTATAGCGGGCGTCGTATGCGGCCTCGGCGGATTGTTTATGTATCTGCTTAGGGCGCATACCTATTTTATAGGCGATAACCCGTCGGCCTGCGTTAACTGCCACATTATGACCCCTTACTACGCCACATGGAGCCACTCCTCGCACGGACGTATCGACAACCAGAAAAACGGTGCTACGTGCAACGATTGTCATGTGCCTCATCAGAACTTAGCTTTTTATTATGGTTTCAAGGCGGTAGACGGCTTGAAGCACACGGCTTATTTCGTGGGTCACATGGAGCATCAGGCTATCAAGGCCGAGCCCCTGACTGGGCAGGTGGTAATGGATAACTGCATTCGTTGCCACACCCAACTAAACACCGAGTTTGTTAAGACAGGACGCTTGGGCTATATGCAGCAGCTGGCCACAGGCGGCAAGGTGTGTTGGGACTGCCATCGCAACGTGCCCCATGGCGGCATGAACTCGCTGATGGCCACCCCAAATGCCGAAGGCGTAACGCCGCTGCCACCCTCTCCAGTACCTGAGTGGCTACAGAAGATGATGGACTAAGGCAATTGATAATTGATAATTGAAAATTGATAATTGAAAAAAGGAATATTATGGCTAAGCATTTGAAACAATGGCAAGGTTGGATTCTTTTCGGAGGATCGATGGCAGTGGTCTTTATCCTGGGACTGCTTGTTTCGTCGCTGATGGAGCGCAGAGCAGAGGTGGCCAGTGTGTTTAACAATAAACGTACAGTGTTCGAGGATGAGATCGTCGCACAGAACGAAAAGTTCAAAGCCGACTACCCACGTGAGTACGAGACTTGGGCGATGACAGAGGACACCACCTTTAAGTCGAAGTATAACTCGTCGCAGGAGGTGGATGTGCTCGAGCAGCGTCCTGAGATGGTAGTGCTGTGGGCTGGCTATGCCTTCTCGCGCCATTACAACACCCCTCGCGGACACAAACATGCCCTTGAGGATATGCGCAAAATTCTGCGTACAGGTAATCCAGGCATTGTGGTGAAGACTGCCGATGGACGTGACTCAATCGCTGGAGATATGCAGCCTGCTACCTGCTGGACTTGTAAGGGTCCCGATGTGCCACGCATGATGCGCGAACTGGGTAATGGTAAGGATCAGTTCTCGCCCGCCAACTTCTACGCTAAGAAGTGGAGCGAGCTGGGTGCCGAAGAGGTAAATACCATTGGCTGCAGCGACTGTCACGATGCACGCACCATGGACTTGCGCCCTGCGCGTCCTGCCCTCTACGAGGCCTTTGCCCGTCGCGGTCTGAACGTGAAGAACGCTACCCATCAGGAAATGCGTTCGCTGGTATGCGCTCAGTGCCACGTGGAGTACTACTTCATCAAGCCTAACGACGAGAAGAATCCCGGCAAGGCCAACTATCTGGTATTCCCGCACGACAAGGGATTAACCTGCGAGGCTGCCGAGGAATACTACGACGAGATTGGTTTCTACGACTATATACATCCGCTATCTGGCACGAAGATTCTGAAAGCTCAGCATCCGGGTTGGGAGATGT
Organism: Prevotella sp. khp1; assembly: GCF_900102205.1. Lineage (NCBI taxonomy): Bacteria > Pseudomonadati > Bacteroidota > Bacteroidia > Bacteroidales > Prevotellaceae > Prevotella > Prevotella sp. khp1. The sequence continues at coordinate 70,415 of NZ_FNJZ01000003.1, read as the reverse complement.
CGCAGCACGGTATCCATGCTCAGCGCGGCGTATCGTGTGCCGACTGCCACATGCCTTACAAGCAGGAAGGTGGCGTGAAGTTCAGCGATCACCAGATTCAGTCGCCATTGGCTAAGATTGATCGCACCTGCCAGACTTGTCACCGTCAGGATGCCGAGGTTCTGCGCCAGAATGTGTACGACCGTCAGGAGAAGTGTAACGAGGTGCGCAACCGTGCCGAGCAGGAACTGGCCCGTGCCCATTTCGAGGCTAAGTTCATCATCGACAAGGGAGCTACAGAGGCTGAGATGGCTCCTATCCAGGCTTTGTTGCGCAAGAGCCAGTGGCGTTGGGACTATGCCATCGCCTCTCATGGTGCTACTTTCCATGCGCCTCAGGAAGTTACCCGTCTGCTCTCCCACTCTGTCGACTATGCCCAGCAGGCCCGTTTGCTCATCGCCCGCGTAGCCGCCAAGCACGGACATACCGAAGCCATCCCTGTGCCTGATTATAGCACCAAGGCAAAGGCTCAGGCTGCCATCGGTCTCAACATGCAGAAGCTGAACGAGAACAAGCAACGCTTCCTGCAGGAAATCGAGCCCAAGTGGATTGAAGAGGCGAAAAAGAACGGAAAACTGATTGAAATCTGATGTGGACGAAACCCTGGACATTTAAGGAAGGCTTCCTCATTGGAGGAGGCCTTATCTTTGCAGGACTGATGCTGGAACTGAGCGTGGGTCCTGTAATGTGGGATGCATTTGCGTGGCCAGCTAACGCCATTGTGCTGGCAGGATTCTTTGTGATGTTGACAGCGATGGCGTACTTGCGTAAAAAAATATATGCCTTCCAATGGATGACAACGTATCAAGCAGCCATCCCAGCCATGGTATATGCTGTTGCGCTGACCATTATCATGGGACTGACACGACAGCAAGCAAACGGCACGTGGCTGAACAATATGCTGTCGTTCTGGCCGTTCGTACTTATTTATGTGTATATCACGGTGATTCTGGGACTCACCATCCATCGCAGATTACGTCAAATATTCAGAGGTGAGTGGTCGATGAAGCGCGATGTACCTTTCTTATTGAACCATCTCGGCCTTTTCATAGCATTGACCACTGCCACGCTTGGCAATGCCGACATACAGCGCGTAAAAATGATTTGTAGCGTTGGCGAACCTGAATGGCGCGCAATGGAGCAAGGAGGTGCTATCAAAGAAATGGATCTAGCCATCGAACTGAAGAAGTTCATCATGGAAACCTACGACGACGGCTCGCCCAAGCGCTTTGCTTCGGAGATACAGATACTGACGAAGACGGGCAAGAATATCGAGACTACCATTGATGTGAACATGCCCTACGAGGTGGACGGCTGGAAAATCTATCAGTACGGCTACGACACGCAGATGGGGGCTCAGAGCCAGATATCAATACTCGAACTGGTGAGCGACCCGTGGCTGCCATTTGTCTATACAGGTATTTATATGATGCTGGCAGGAGCGGTTTGTATGTTTGTTATTGGTGGGAGGAAACGCGTATGAGTTGGGAGCATTTTATATATTTCGCAATTGCAGCGGTACTGCTTTGGGCCGTGGGTGCATGGGCTGCGTGGAAGAGTAAAACTGGTATGGCCTACGCGACAACTGTCTTGGGCTTACTCTTTTTCTTCTCGTTCATCCTCTCTATGTGGATCTCGCTGGAGCGACCGCCACTGCGCACGATGGGCGAAACGCGACTCTGGTATTCGTTCTTCCTGCCGTTGGCGGGTCTCATCGTCTATTCGCGCTGGAAGTACAAGTGGATCCTGTCGTTCTCGACCATTCTCGCCCTGGTATTTATCTGTGTAAATCTGTTCAAACCGGAGATACACGACAAGACGCTGATGCCCGCCCTTCAGAGTCCTTGGTTTGCGCCACATGTTATCGTCTATATGTTCGCCTACGCCGTACTCGGTGCGGCGGCAGTGATGGCTATCTATCTGCTCTTTATCAAAAAGAGTGACATCGCTGACCAAGAGTTCTTTGCAGAGCAAAGCGACAAAGTCGAGCGTGACATCACGGACAACCTCGTTTATGTCGGTCTTGCCTTCCTCACCATAGGCATGCTTTTGGGTGCCCTATGGGCCAAGGAGGCATGGGGCCACTACTGGTCGTGGGATCCTAAAGAAACGTGGGCTGCCATCACTTGGCTAGCCTACCTCATCTACGTCCACTACCGCCAGTTACAACTCCATCGTGAGCGGCTGGCCCTTTGGATAATCATCATATCGTTCGTACTCTTACAAATGTGTTGGTGGGGTATCAATTACCTGCCATCAGCCCAAGGTTCAAGTGTACATACTTATAGCATTAGTGAATAAACAACTATGAGAAAAGCAAGTAGAGAGATGGTAAGCGTAAACAGTATGATAAACAGGGTGAAGAAATGAAATATGGCAGAATGAAATGACCAGGATTGAGCAAGAGAAGCGAATAGTCCGTAAGATGATTGATCGGAAATCTTTCACATCCACGTCGAGGTGGCGTGCAATCTCATAGAGTACTTCTATCTGCAATGGTACATTAGTTCATTAGTTCATTTCTGATTTTTTATGTAATAAACGCCAATAATCAGGCAAAGATGATGGAATTTGAAAGAAAAACACTATCTTTGCAGGCAATTATGGACATTACAGAGAGATTTATAAACTATACCCAGTTTGACACACAGTCGGCTGAGGATAGTGACACCGTACCGAGTACGGCGAAACAACTGGTGTTTGCCGAGTACTTGAAGAAAGAACTGGAACATGAGGGACTGAGTGATGTGGAGATGGACGAGAAGGGTTACATCTACGCTACACTAAAGGCCAACACGAAAGATGAGATTCCTACCATCGGATTTATTTCGCACTATGATACCAGCCCCGACTGCTCGGGTGCTGACATCAAGCCACACATTGTACGCAACTACGACGGCAGCGATATTCTGCTTTCGGAGGGTATTATGATGAGTCCCACAAAATTCCCCGAGCTGCTGCAGCACACAGGCGAGGACCTGATTGTGACGGATGGTACCACACTGCTGGGTGCCGACGACAAGGCGGGCATAGCCGAGATAGTAGAGGCGATGTGCTACCTGCGCGACCACAAGGAGATAAAGCATGGCGATATTCGCGTGGCCTTTAACCCTGACGAGGAGATTGGTATGGGCGCGCACCACTTTGATGTAGAGAAATTCGGTTGCGAATGGGGCTACACCATGGATGGCGGCGATGTGGGCGAACTGGAGTTTGAGAACTTTAATGCTGCCAGCGCCAAGATATATATAAAAGGTGTAAGCGTGCATCCTGGCTATGCTAAGGACAAGATGGTGAATGCCAACCTGCTGGCGATGGAACTGGCTGCGATGCTGCCTGCGGATGAGCGCCCCGAGACTACTGAGGGTTATCAGGGATTCTATCACCTGCTGGGTGTACAGGGAAGTGTTGAGAAGGCGAGCATGCACTACATTATACGCGACCACGACCGCGACCGTTTTGAGGAGCGCAAGCGCACACTGGCCAGCGTGGTGGCTGCAATGAACGAGAAATATGGTGAGGGTACTGTAACACTTGAAACAAAGGACCAGTACTACAATATGAAGGAGAAGATTGACCCGCAGATGCACGTGATAGACTTGGTGCTGCGCGCCATGCAGGACTGCGGTGTGGCTCCGAAAGTAAAGCCTATCCGTGGTGGTACGGATGGTGCACAACTGAGTTTTAAAGGATTGCCCTGCCCTAACATTTTTGCGGGCGGCGTGAACTTTCATGGACCTTACGAGTTTGTAAGTATCCAATCAATGGAAAAAGCCAAGCAGGTAATCGTCAAAATCTGCGAGCTTACCGCAGGCTTTAATCTTTAATCTTTAATGTTTAATGTTTAATCTTTAATGTTTAATGTTTAATCCTTAATATTAAACAGGGCGTCGAGCGAGTCTTGCTCGCCTACCACCCAGATGATATCACCTGCGCGGAACTTACGATTTGGACTATAGGGGGAGAGGCTTTCCTTTCCCTCTTCAAGTCCTACCACCATACAACTGAAGCGATCGCGGATACGACTCTCGATGAGGGTCTGACCCACAAACGGACTATCGGTACCGATAATGAGTTGGCGCAACTTCATCTCGCGCATCTCTACATCTACATCGATACCCAGCACCTCGTTCTCGATGGCATCGCGGAAAGCGGTGAACTGCTGGTCGCTACCGATGACCTGGAGCACATCGCCTGGGAACAGGATGTTATAACCATCGGGGATGTTTATACGACGGCCTCCACGCAGAATACTACTAACATGCACACCATACTTGGTACCCAACTTGAGCTGTGCCAACGACTGCCCCATCCAAGTGGAGTTGAACGGCACCGTGAAATCGGCAATATGGATATCGCGATCGAGCAGCTTGCCCTCGTAGAGCGGACGTTTCTTGCCATGCACCTGGGCCTCGATATCGCGCGAACGCAGGTTCTGAATAAACAGGCGCTCGAGTGTGATGCTACGGTGCTTGGTACGGCGTGAGAGGATGATGAGCACGATGACTACAAAACCGATGGTAATCATCAAGGCATTGGTGAATCGGCTGAGGAAATTGCAGATGTAGAAGATAAAGCTGACGGCAATGAGGAAACGCACGAGGATGGTGAACAGCAATGGCAAACGGTTGCGATTGCTCTCGGCCCACAGGGCTTTCCACTCCTCGCTGTGATTCTTCTTCATGACCATGGCACGCAGGAAGGGTGCGATGAGGGCCACGGTGAGCACACCGGTGATGGCGTTGGCATACCAATGGAGCTCCCAGCCGGGCAGCATTTTGCGGGTTACGGGCAGCACAAAGGCAAACATCATGGCAATGGATGCCGACGAAAGGATGGAGTAAACAATGGTGTTGATGGTCATCTGCGTGAGCAGGCGTTTCCACTTGCTCTCCTCCTGACTATGCGTATTGCCCATGGCCAACTGGTTAAGCGACTTGATAAGCTTACCAGGCAGATGCTTCTCAAGTTTATTATAGGCTGGCGTGGCCAGACGAATCATGTAAGGAGTCAAGAAGGTAGTGATGACAGATACGGCTACCACCACGGGGTAAAGGAAATCGCCAATAACGCCAAGCGACAAACCTAACGAGGCGATGATGAACGAGAACTCACCAATCTGCGCCATCGAGAAACCACAACGCATGGCCGACTTGAGCGACTGGCCGCCTAACATAAACGAGATGGTGCCGAACAGGCTCTGCCCTACAATAATGGTGAGTACCAGGCAGAGAATAGGTATGGCATATTCGACCAGAATCTTTGGATCGACCAGCATACCTACCGACACGAAGAACACGGCACCGAAGAGGTTCTTAACAGGCTCGACGAGTTTCTCGATACGCTCGGCCTCGATGGTCTCGGCCAGGATGCTACCCATGATAAAGGCACCGAAAGCTGAGCTGAAACCAACCTTGGTTGAGAACACCGCCATGGCACAACACAAGCCTAAGGCTACGATGAGCAGCACCTCGTTATTGATGAGTCGGCGCACACGGCGCAGGTACAGCGGGATGGCAAAGATACCCACCACCAGCCATAGTATCAGGAAGAAACCGATACGCATGACCGACTGCAAAAGCTGTCCGCCACCCATATCAGAACCGCTGGCCAGGGCACTCAGCATCACCATCATGACAATGGCCAGGATATCCTCGAGTATGAGCACACTCATAACCATGCCCGCAAACTGCTGCTGGCGCAATCCGAGATCGTCGAAAGCTTTATAGATAATGGTGGTACTCGACATGGCGAGCATACCTCCAAGGAAGATGCAGTCCATCTTACCCCAACCGAACACATGGCCCACCACGATACCGAGCATCATCATACAGAAGATGATGGTGATGGCGGATATGACGGGCGAGGCGCCCATCTTAAGAATCTTCTTGAACGAGAAATCCAATCCCAACGAGAACAGCAGGAACATCACACCGATATCGGCCCACAGGTGTACGTTGGCCATATCAACAGCCGATGGCGTATAGGTCATGTTAGGACTAACCAGGAAACCTGCCACGATGTAGCCCAGCACAAGGGGCTGCTTTAAGCGTTTAAATATGAGCGTAACCACACCTGCCACCATCAAGATGAGTGCCAGATCTGCTATCATTGGGGGTAATTCAGCCATAAATTATCAATTGTCAATTATCAATTGTCAACTGTCTTAGTACCACTGCACAGCGTTTGAGTAACTTGAGCGCTTGTCGTACTTGAGCGCATCGGTAAGCGTTGACGCGTTACAGCGGAATGAGAAGTTATAACTAGTGTATGGTGCCAACACTACCGAGCACGACATATTGAAGCAATGGAGGTCGCGATTAAGTGAGGCCGTTGTCATAGATATCTTCTTATTATCGAAATCGTAACCAGATGAGAACGAGATGTTCCATCCGTCGCTGATGCGCAGGTTACCACTTACATTGAGGTTCTGACTAAACTTATAAGGATAGCGCATGGTGTTATAGTTGAACTTTGAGAGGGTCTGGTCCTCACGCATGGTTACACCATAACCGATACTCAAGCTCCAAGGCATCTGGAAGGCCATGTAGCCATCCTCGTCGGTCTCGGCTTTCGAACCGCTACCTTTACGATTAGCCCCATGCTTGGCTTTCTCCATATCCTTATCCACGTTCGACTCGAGGGTGTCGTCCCACTCGTCATCGTCGTTATCGTCGTTCTTACGTTCTTTCTTATCCACTTTCTCGCCACGTAAGCGCTTAAAGAAGTTGGCAATCTTCTCGTTGCTGAGGGTATAAGAAAGGTTCTGCGAGATGCCCTGGAAACGTCCGAGTTTACCCATACCCCAATAAGTCTTGTGTTCAGATACACGAGGTGTGGCACCAACGCTATCGGCCTCGTAAACATACGATGCGAACACAGCGTTGAGGTTCAGGGTATAGTTCTTAGAGAGTTTGAGTCGCAAACTGGTTGACAGGTCGCTCCAAGGACGGATATCGGCAGCAAAGTTATACGACATCGACATGCGGAACTCGTCGATGAGCGAAATCTTCTTAAAGCCTGTAGAGTCGTCGTCGCTCTTAACCTTCATTTCGAGGTTCTGCGAAAGGTCCATCGAGAGGCTACCGGTTTTACCCTTGCCAGGCACACCATAGGTACCAATCTGATAGGGTGAGTACTCAACCATGGTTACCTTACCATCGGCATCGGTTTTCTGATAGTAGTCGTAATAGCCATAGCGCGATGCACTGAAGTCAGGTGCATAGCTAAAGCTAACGGTTGGGGTAACCACGTGGCGGATAGCATTAATCTTATCGCCGAATATCTTACGGTTGGGCACCCACATACCGTAAAGCTTGGTAGAGGCGCCAACACTGAAGTTCCAGTTGTAAACGTTATAGAAACCGCTCAGGGTATCTACTACCTCGCGCTGAGCAGCGGCATCCCAGCCCTTGTGTACCTTACTGAAATAGGTACGGTCGGTAAAGTTGAACGATGGGTTGAGGTTGAGATAGCCGAACAGGGTAAAGTTACCGCTGATAGGTATATTGTGCTGCATGCCGTTCTTCCAGTCCTTTGAGAGCGACGAGTGCAGCAGTTTATCCTCTTTAGTGGTTATCTCGTTCTTGATCTGACCCGTGTACTGCATCGAGATTTTCTCGTACCAGCGCTCATTGCCTGCCCTCTTTTTGCGCTTGAAAGGATAGAAACGGGCGATTGAGATATTCAAATCGGGCAATGTGAGCGAGATAGTACTATCACGCATGTTCTGGTTTAAGTTGGTGGTTGAGCTCAATGTCATGCCGATGCTCGAGAACGTGGTGCTCCACGATACTGATGAGGTACGTGTTGACTGTGTGAGCGTTTGCGGATTGTACATCGAGGTAAGGTTATTGCGCTCGTAACTGCTAGTGGCAAAGTTTACGTTTGCCGAGAGCTGCGAGTAAGGGTTGGCCTTAGCATCCTGACGATGGCTCCATACTACCTTAAAGCTGGTTTGCTTAGAGTAGTCGGGCATATTCTTCTCGCCGTTGATGGTGTTCTGATAGCTGGCCATGAACGAACCGCTGTAGCGATAACGCTTGCGATAGTTAGAGGCTGCCGAGAGGCCCCACGAGCCCTTGGTATAGATTTCACCTATCAGCTTCAGGTCCATCTTATCGTTGATGGCAAAGTAGTAACCACCATCGCGCAGATAGAAACCACGCTCGGTCTCATCACCATAGGTAGGCATGATGAGTCCGCTTGAGTAGCTCTTGGTGAAGGGGAAGAATCCGTAAGGGATAGCCAATGGCAGAGGCACATCGGCCACAACCAGATAGGTAGGACCGAACACCACATCCTTACCAGGGCGCACCTTGGCACGCGACATGGCGAGGTAGAAATCGGGATGCGGATCGTCGCAAGTGGTATAACGACCGTGCTGCAGGAACATCTCGCCATCAGCACCGCGCTTCGACAGTTCGCTGGTAAGGAAGCCTTCTTCCTGCTGCGTATATACGCTCGAAATCAAACCTTTCTTGGTCTTGAAGTTAAAGGCCATGGTATCGCTCTGGTACTCATCGTTACCCATCTTGAAAACGGGGGTACCTTTGAGTCCGTTGGCTGTAGAATCGAAACTACCTGTGGCATGTACCAAACTGCTGTCAAGACTCATATAAATCTTGTCGCTCTGCAGGTCCATATTCTGATACTTCACCTTCGAGTCGCCATACAGATGTGCCAAACCCGAAGCTGCCTCGTATGTAAGCGAGTCCTCAGCCGAATACTCTACTGGTGAATCGATACCATTTTTGCGGCGCTTATTGATACTATCCTGCGCCAACGAATCGTCGATAGCTTTGTTGTGACGATATATGGCGAGCTGAATAGAGTCCATCTGAGTGGTATCGATGGTAGCCTTAATGGTGTCGAAGGCTGCTTTGATGGTATCCTTTACGATGCTATCTGTGGGAATACTATCATTGTTACCAGAGCCTTGCTGAACTCTGGAAACCATCTTCATGGGCACTTCCGCCATCACCAAAAGGATAACGAAAGCGAACACAATCAATACCGATTTTCTTTTCACGGGTGCAAAATTACAAATAATTCTGCGATTTTCGCCATAGATTAACAGAGATTATCACAAAAATTTTACTTTATTCGAACATATCCACCCATTTCAGGAACTTCTGCACGCCTTCGGCACCGAATTTCTCCAAACTCTGTGCTGTTTCTACTACCGAACGCTCGTGGGCTACATGCGACTTTGAATAGAACTTATCGGCATAGCACACCACCTGCTCTTCGAGTGTCTCAGGCTCGTAACTACGGTCGAGAGGCAATGGCAGATGCTGGCGCTCAATCTGTGTACGGGTAAGACCTGTACCGGTATGGCGTTCGCACACCAGCGCGTGGCGCAAAAAGCCCTCGTTGCGCAGTATCTCGCCACCTAAATAACCATGACAGATGTAAGGTTCGGTGCCTACACACTGGATACTGGGGGCATTACAACGAAAAATGCCGATATCGTGCAGCATGGCTGCCTCTTCCAAAAACTCGGTATCCAGACGTAGTTCGGGGTGCTGCTTGGCAATCTTCAAGCATCTATCCGCCACCTGACGAGAATGATGCATCAGCAAACGCTTAAGCTCATTATCCTCAGGATAATATTTATCAATAATCTTTTCGTAATCCATAGAAAAAAAATTTGGCACGGATGGAAATAATAAATTGGCACGGATTAACGCGGCTCTTTTATAAGAAACACTGCTTTTTCACTACAGCCGTGTCTTTAATAAAATTAAAGCCGTGTAAATCCGTGCCTAAAACATATCCGTGCCTAAAACTATATAAGTTTAAGCTTCGCGCTCAATCCAGGCGATGGTGTCGCCCTGACGAATGTTCTGACCAGGCTTAACGCTGATATCAACCAGCTTACCACCCATAGCGGCAGGGATTGATACAATCTCGCCCCACTTGGTCTGCAGATAACAGAAGGTGTCGCCCTCCTTGTACTTCTGACCGATGAATGGCTCAACGCATGGTGCCAGTACACCTTCGCCACCGAAGCCCCACAACAGCTGACCAGCCAGAGGAGCCTTTACAGCGTCGGCCTTAGCATGCTTGATAGCGTCGATCTCTTCCTGCGAAATCTTCTGACCACCACCCAGCTTGGCATCCTTAGCCTTCTGGATATCAGCCAAAAGCTGCTTCTTAGCCTGACCGCTCTTGAATGGACGGTACTGCTCAGGGTGCATAGCCAGCTCGAACAGTTCCTCGTCGTCCTGTCCGTAATCCCAACCGTTCTCGTCCATCTCCTTGCGGAAGGTATCGAGTGAGTTCTCCAACAGCGTGTGAGGATCGGCATCAGTGAACTTAAGACCCTTCTTCTCGGCCAGCTCAACCAGCTCGGGAGCGATTGTTCCGGGCACCTTACCGCTCTTACCAAGAATCATACCCCAGATGGCATCGTCCATCATCACGTAACGACCCTTACCCTGCTCCATGGTGAGGAGGTTCATCAGAGCGATATTCTTAGTGTACTGAGAGAATGGTGTTACCAATGGGGGATAACCTACCTTTGGCCATACGTACTCAACCTCGTTGAACAGCTTAACCAGCATATCGTCCATAGTGAGTGCGCTCTCACCCTTCTTCTCGCGTTCCTTATTAATCATCTTCTGGATAGGACCAAGATCGGCCATCATAGATCCCATCATACCACCAGGCAGACCGCAACCAAGCAACAGTGATGACATGTGCTTGTTAGCAGGGTTGATGAAGCAACCCAACCAGTCGTCGATAAACTCCTGAGTGAGTGTACGTGCCTGCATATAGGCGTTCATATCCAGATCGGCCACCTCGAAGCCCTCGTTCTTCAGCATAGAACGAACCGAGATGATATCTGGGTGAACCTTACCCCATGACAGAGGCTCGATAGCAGTATCGATTACATCGGCACCGTTGTTACAAACCTCGAGGATAGAAGCCATTGACAGTCCAGGACCTGAGTGACCGTGATACTGAATGATGATATCGGGGTGCTTGGTCTTGATAGCCTTGGTGAGCTGACCCAGCATAGCAGGCTGACCGATACCAGCCATATCCTTCAAACAGATCTCCTCGGCACCAGCAGCGATTACCTCATCAGCAATAGCAGCATAGTACTCAACGGTGTGAACCGGCGAAGTGGTGATACACAATGTAGCCTGAGGTGTCATGCCACCCTCCTTGGCCCACTTGATACTTGGAATGATATTACGGGTATCGTTTAATCCACAGAAGATACGAGTGATATCTACACCCTGAGCGTGCTTTACCTTATACATCAGTGCACGAACATCATCGGGTACAGGATACATACGGAGTGCGTTGAGACCGCGATCCAGCATGTGAGTCTTAATGCCAACCTCGTTGAAAGGCTTACAGAAAGCACGAACAGCCAGGTTAGGATTCTCACCTGCCATCAGGTTCACCTGCTCAAAGGCACCACCATTGGTTTCTACTCGGGCAAAACAGCCCATATCGATAATGGCGGGCGCAATGCGTTCCAGCTGGTCTTTACGAGGCTGGAATTTGCCTGAACTCTGCCACATGTCTCTGTAAACGAGACTGAATTGAATCTTCTTTTTTGCCATATTTTATAAGCTTATTTTCGAAATTTGAATGCAAATATAGCACTTTTTCTGCACATAGCGGCAAATATCCTACAAATTTTATAATTTTTAGTAGATACCTCCAGCCCCTTTCTCAAGGCAAAGCCTTTCGAATCCTCCATCACCCCCTAGCCCCCTCTTCATAAGATGGGGTCTCGACCTATTCTCCAAACCTCTTTCCCAATCCCTGGGAACGAGGCTTAAAATTGATTACGATAATCGGACATCCGGCCTCCGAGCCAGCGCTCGGCTTTGCCGCTACCGAGGGGACGCAAGAAAAGGACAGATAAAATTAAAATTTATCAAAAAACATTTGGAAATTTAGAAAATAGTGCATATATTTGCGGCAAGAAATAATAACCTAAAACAATTTGGAAGATGAAAACAAAACGATCTTATTATCTGATGCTCACTCTGATAATGGTAGCAGGGTTGAGTACCACATCATGTGTACAGAACGATAATCCTATCGTGGCCGACGTGTCGAGCGGTGTGCAATCCAACAAGGCTAAAGAGCCTACAATCGACCGGATGAGCGTGCTGGTGACAGCCGACGTACCCACTGCCGTGATTGGCACATTCGACGAGGGTACTACCGGTGCATCGTTCGTGAAGCGACTGCCTAAAACCACGGCCAGCATTGATGCCGACACCCGCATGGTGATACTGTCGGGTAGCATGTTCGACAACATGGATGCGTTAGACCCCGAGGTGATGAAGGCAGCAGTACGACTCACCATGGATGGTGGCTACATATGTCTCACTAACCCCACTAACGAGCAGGCCGGCGTGTTCGGACTGACCTATCTGCTGTCGCTGCTTGCACTCGAAGAGACCGACATAGAGCAGCTGTTTGACATTACCAGCGAAGAGGCCACCGAAGCGGCACAAAGCTCGCCACGCCTGGAGCGTATGAAGATGCGCATGGCCAACATGCAGCGTGTGGCCAGAACCAGAGCCGACGACGAGGACATGGACATGAATGCCCCCTTTGCCGAGGTGATCATCCTGGGATCGAACGACTACTTCATGCAGGAACCGTTTGAAGAGAACTTCACCTCGTACGTCAGTGAGAGCGACGAAAACGGTAACTCCACCGATCCACAAGTGGTGACCGGTAAGATGACACGTACAGCTGCCATCAGCGGTATGCTGGCCGATGCTGCTGCACAGTGGCTGAACGACACAGAGAAGAGCTACCAGCAGGCTGCTGCACGTCGCACCAAGACACGCGCCAGCGGCAGCTCGAACATCAACGAGCTGATGAATGCCAGCGAGACATTCACCTACAACGGTGATATCTGCTTTACCGACGATGATGCCTCGACAAGTCGGCGCTACAACCGCGTCAATATGAAGGTCAGCTCGTGGGGCGTACACAACATCGATGCCAACAAGGACTACTACTACCTGAAACAGAATGTCACTCTGTGCATGGGTGATCGCAATGGATCAAAGATCTTCTACCCCACACGAGGGGAGCACTATTGGTACACCGCTACCAACTTCGGCGAGTATAACCGCTGGTATGGGGCATTCCTCTCGAAGTACGCCACCTCGATGGATCTCACTGGTAGCGGCAGCATACACCTGGAGGCTGCAGCACCTAATACCGATAATAACTCGTCGACCACTACCGTCACCACGGGCACGTCGCACTCTACCACCGAGACGGTGGGTATCACCTGGGGTGCCAGCGGCGGAGCTAATGCCGCGGGGCCTATGGGCAGCTTTAGCGTTGGCGGCAGCTACTCGGTGGGTACTACCAATGGCTCGTCGTTCTCGGTGGGCATGTCGCAAACCACCAAGGAGCTGGGTGTGAAGAAGAATACGGTGGGTACGAAGGTGGCGTGGACCTATACGGGGGCACTGCCGCAGTATTACGAGAATGTAGGCGATTATATCTATTACTGTCATCAGACGCCTGCTGCCATCCTGGTGAACGATGCCGATGTGAGTCAGGAGATATGCTGGTCGGTGGATAATCCATCAGGACAGTATACCGTCAACATCACATCATCGCCACAGACAGCTGTGCTGGTGTATGTATATAAGAATGAGGACGGCTACAAGAATGCCCCACGCAAATATGTATACAACAATGATGCCGATGCCACCTATACGCACAACCTGTTGGAGCCTAACCGCGCCATGCAGTCGTGGCGCATGTACATCACCATCGATGAGTGGGTATCTTCGCCTATCGCGGGTGCGCAGGGCGAGTTGGAGTCGAACATCCGCAATGCCTTCCCCGACCTCTATGCCAGCACCTTCAGGATAGCCGACAAGACGGCTACCAGTCTGAATACCATCGGCTATATCGTCAAGGCATCGAAGGAAATCATGACTAATAATGTCGACATCCTGCAGAGCTACGCCAGGTCGTGGGGCATCAAGAAGTTCACCATCCACTGGCGTTGTGACGATCGTAATGTTACAACCCGTGAGGGTCTTACCATCATTGCGAACTAAGAGTGTATTTCATAAAAAACATCAGCGAGGGTCACGGGGTGGCTCTCGCTGAATGTTTTACGAACGATTTTTCACAAAAAAGATTGTAGAGAAAAAGAAAGTAATCCCAAAAACATTCCGCACGAGGAGGTATTTAGAGGAATTATATTTTTTTGAAGCGATATTGAGTCTCTGATTGCGGAGCAATCTGAGCAACGAAATACGAAATGCTGTTTGAGCGCAGCGAGTTCATTGAGTGCTTTGAAAAAATATGGTTCCGGCCTCCGAGCCAGGACGTTTTTGGGACTACTTTCTTTTTCGACCCACGCGAGGACTACTTAAACGTATGGTTCATCAGTCTTTGTTCGGCGAGGGTTTCGAATTTGGTGCCGGGGCGACCGTAGTTGGCGTAGGGGTAAATGCTGATACCACCACGGGGAGTGAAAAGACCGATTACCTCGATGTACTTGGGATCCATGAGACGAACCAAGTCCTTCATAATCACATTCACACAATCCTCGTGGAAATCACCATGGTTACGGAAGCTGAACAGATAGAGCTTCAAACTCTTACTCTCTACCATCTTCTCACCAGGAATATACATGATCTTGATCTCTGCAAAATCAGGCTGACCTGTGATAGGACACAACGATGTAAACTCAGGACAGTTGAACTGTACCCAGTAATCATTCTCAGGATGCTTGTTCATAAAAGTCTCAAGCACCTCGGGTGCATAATCGCTCTTGTACTCAGTCTTCTTACCGAGTGCCTGCAAACCTTCTACTTCTCTGTTCATAATACATTAAACATTAAAGATTAAACATTAAACATTCTTGGCGATGCCAAGCGGCAAAGCCGAGCGAAACATTAAACATTAAAGTTCCTTGACCTTGAAGATGTTGTACGTTACATCCTTGTCGAACACATCCTCGTGGTCGTGCTTCTTGGTAAAGTTTACCACACGGATGGTTACAGGAAGTGCAATGATTTCGTAAACCGTCTTCAGTGTTACCTGTGTGATAACCAGCGATGGCATCTCCTCCCAGGGGATAACACCACCCAGCGCCAGGGGGAAGAAGATGATTGAGTCGGTAAGCTCACCCCAGACAGTACTCATCACGGCACGTGCCGAGAAATTCTTACCGTTCGAGCTCAACTTCATTTTACTCATCACGTAGGCATTCATAAACGATCCTGCCAGGAACGCCAGGAACGATGCACCGGCGATACGAGGCGCCAATCCGAAAATCTGATGGAATCCCTCCTCACCATGCCAGTACGAGGCACCAGGAATCCAGTCGGCGATGGCACCAAACACCACAAACATAAAGTTCATGGCAAAGCCCAGCCAGATGAGCAGACGCGTACGACGGTATCCCCACACCTCGCAAACCACATCGTTGATGATGTAACTTACGGGGAACACAATGAGTCCAGCCGTCATGTTAGCAGGTCCAAACGAAATCTGTTTTGTCTCCAATACGTTTGCCGTAATCAGGCACACGCAAAACAGTATGCCGTAAAACATAAACAGCACACTGATCCTCTGATTGTCTTTTAATTTTTCCATATTTCTTGTTTTTTTAAAGGGGGTGTTCAAGTACCCCTGTTATCCATTACAACAGATACAGCAACCAACCCATGTAACCCATAAAGGTAAGTATCAGTACCCATCCCTCGCGGCGCGATACAAAATACTTGGTGATTGCGAATATCCACATCAGTCCAATACTAATCAGCATCATCATCAGATCAACGATGGTGATACCCATAATACGCATGGGGTGAACCACCGAAGTGATGCCGAGAATAAGCAGAATATTAAACACATTCGAGCCGATGACATTTCCGATAGCCATGGCCGAACGACCCTTGTAAGCAGCCACCACGCTGGTAGCCAACTCGGGTAGCGACGTACCGCCAGCCACGATGGTAAGACCTACCACACTCTGACGGATACCGAAACGATAAGCCACATAAGTAGCACCGTTTACAAAGATATGACTGCCCACGATTAAGCAGCCCAGTCCGAGACCAATCCAGAACAGGTTACGCCACAGGTGCGTATAATCCTTCTTGGGCTTTTCGCGCTCCACACCCAGCTCCTCGTCAAGGAAATCCAACTTTCCGTCTTTTGCAGCCATCTGGAAGGTGTAAACCATAAAGGCCACAAAGCCGATGAGCAGGATGATACCATCCGAACGACTGATTTCGTTACCCCACAGGTGTACAGAGCCCATATCGTCGGCACACAGCATAAAGAGCAGCAACGAAGCACCGATGGCAAAGGGGATATCCTTCTTAACCGTGTTGGGTGCCACAGCGATTGGTGCTACTGCAGCCGAACAACCCACAATGAGCAGGGTGTTGAAGATGTTAGAACCTATCACATTACCTACGGCCAGATCGGGTGTACCCTTCAGGGCCGACATCAGACTCACAAACAGCTCGGGCGCCGAAGTGCCGGCAGCTACGATGGTTAGACCTATCACGATTTCGGGCACACGCATGTCGCGGGCCAGCTTTGAAGCTCCATCCGTCATACGATCGGCTCCCCAGATAACGAGGATGAGACCTACGACGATCAGTCCGATGTTAAATAATGTCATAGTTTTCTCGGTTTTTATTCCATGTCGCTGATAAACGCATCCAGACTGCGACGATCCTTCTTGGTGGGACGACCGGTACCACGGGCACGATCCACAAAACCACTGATACGCGTCATCTCCAGCAGTTCGTACTGCTCGGGAGCCGTCACATTCTCGTAGATTTCGGGCAGGAGTTTTGCTCCTACGCGCTGTTCGATAGTCTTCAGAATACGGAACGAGTAGGTAATGGGCGGTTTGCGCACACTTACAGTCTCGCCTACCTTTACCATACGCGAGGGTTTTACGTTCACCCCAGCGATGGTAACGCGACCGTTCTTACAGGCGTCGGCTGCTATAGAGCGGGTCTTAAAGATACGCGATGCCCAAAGCCACTTGTCAATTCTTGCTTCTTCCATAAACTATTTCTTGCCCAGTTTGTTAAACTGGTTCATAGTAATATCAATACCAGCCAATACAAAGCTCTTGATAATTTCGCAAGCAGTATCGATGCTTGGTGCGAGGGTTTTCATATCCTCCTCGTCGTACTTGCCGAGCACCCAATCCACCTGCATGCCACGTGGAAAATCGTTGCCGATGCCCATACGCAGGCGCGCATAATTCTGTCCGATGAGCTGCTGAATATGGCCCAATCCATTATGTCCACCATTAGAGCCACCAGCCTTCAAGCGGAAAGCGCCGAGGGGCAGAGCCACATCGTCGCTGATAACCAGCAGTCGGCTCTGTTCGATATTTTCCTTATTCAACCAGTAACGAACGGCATTACCGCTCAGGTTCATGTAGGTGGATGGTTTGAGCAGGATAACTTTACGGCCCTTCAGCGATGTTTCGGCCACAAAACCATAGCGCTTATCATCAAAATGAATATTGGATGCCTTAGCAAAAGCATCCAATACCATAAAGCCTGTATTGTGGCGGGTGTTCTCGTACTCGTCGCCGATATTTCCCAAGCCTACAATCAAGTACTTATCCATTCGCTAACGAATTAGATAATTACTCAGCTGCAGCAGCAGCAGCAGAACGAGAAGCACGTGTAGCCTTAACTGAGCATACTACAACCTGAGCAGGAGTAGCGATCTGCAGACCATCGAAGTTCAGCTCAGCTACCTTGATAGCCTTACCGAGCTTGAGCTCTGTAACGTCTACATTCAGAACCTCAGGAATCTGCTTGTAAGGAGCTGTTACGTTCAGTGTGCGAACAGCCTGGCTCAGACGACCACCATCACGAACACCCTGAGCGTGACCAACGAGCTTAACAGGAATACCAATTGTGATAGGCTTCTCATCGTTAACCTCATAGAAGTCAACATGCAGCAGAGCATCTGTTGTGGGGTGGAACTGGAGCTCCTTCATTACAGCCTTGTGAGCCTCACCATCGATAGTCAGGTTTACAACATAAACATCGGGTGAATAAACAACACGACGGAGCTGTGAAGCAGGAATAGCAAATGACAGTGATACGGGCAGACCGTTCTCACCCTTTGCCTCACCGTACATGTTACAAGGTACAAGACCCTCCTTACGCATTTCCTTGCTGGCCTTCTTACCAGTTGTGGCACGCTTCTGGCCACTTACGCTAATTTCTTTCATAAATGTGTTACTCTAAATTAAGTTTAAAAAATTACGTTTTGCTTAATTCGCCATCACACGAATCTCGGCACGAAGCCGAAAAAGCGGTGCAAAGGTACTACTTTTTTTGATACCAACCAAATATTTGGCTAAAAAACCTCAATTTTCTGTATTTTTCTTGCTTATTCCGACCTTTTTTACTAATTTTGCAGCCGATTTAAACGAAAAGTTTATATATATAATAGGTATAATAATAAAAAACATCAAGTGAGATGATTAACAGAGAAATTATCAGAATTAAGATTGTTCAGTTAACCTACGCCTACTATCAAAACGGTAACAAGAACATCGACACGGCTGAAAAAGAGTTATTTTTCAGTCTCTCGAAAGCTTATGACCTCTACAACTACATGCTGGCCCTGATGGTGGCCGTAAATAAAGAAGCAAGCCGCCGTATGGAGGTGATGGTACAGCGTGCCAAGCGTGAAGGCACACCCGAGCCATCGCAGCGTTTTGTATTGAACCGTTTTGCCATTCAGTTGGCCGAGAATAAGCAGCTTAACGACTTTATCAGCACCCAGAAGAGCGGTTGGGACGAGAATGCCGCATTTGTAGCATCGCTGCTCGAGAAGATTGAGCAGAGCGAGGTTTATCAGGATTACATGAATAACCCCGAGGATAACTACGATGTGGACCGTGAGTTCTGGCGCAAGATATATCGCACCCTGATTCAGGACAACGACGAGCTCGACGCTATCCTGGAGGACCAGAGCCTGTACTGGAACGACGATAAGACCATCGTTGATACATTTGTACTGAAGACCATCAAGCGTTTCGACGAGGCTAACGGCCCCAAGCAGGATTTGTTGCCCGAGTGGGACAGCGAGGAGGAGAAGGATTTTGCGCGCAAGGTGTTCCGTGCAGCTATTATGAATGCCGACGAGTACCAGCGCTACATGAGCGAGGCTTCGCGTAACTGGGATTTCTCACGTCTGGCTTACATGGATATCATCCTGATGCAGATTGCCATCGCCGAGATGATGACCCTGCCCAACGTGCCCATCAGCGTAACCATCAACGAGTATGTTGAGATTGCCAAGTTCTACTCTACCCCAAAGAGTGCCGGCTACATCAACGGTATGCTGGATGGTATCGCCCGCAACCTGGTTGAGAGCGGCCGCCTGGCTAAGTTCATCGAACCTAAGAAGGAGAGAGAATATAAACCCAAAAAACAAATTATAACAAAGAAACATGACTAATTTTGTACTCGCTGCACAGGCAGCACAGAACGGTGGCGGCATGAGCATGATTATCATGATGGTAGCCATATTTGCTATCATGTGGTTCTTCATGATCCGCCCACAGCAGAAGAAACAGAAGGAAATCCAGAAGTTCCAGAACGAACTTACGGAAGGTACCGAGGTAGTTACCGGTGGTGGTATCCACGGCACAGTTAAGAGCATCGACCTGGCTAAGAACACAGTCGACATCAAGATTGCTCGCGACGTGGTTGTTACTGTCGAGAAGACATCGGTTTACAAAGATATGGCAAGCACTCTGCAGAGCAAGTAAATGAAGAAGTTCTTCGGAAGAATCATACAGATATTGCGCACGCTCCTTTTTAGCAAGACTAATAAGGAGCTGCTGATTTTTGTGTTCTTCCTGGCACTTTCGGGCATCTTCTGGCTGCAAACCACACTTAACGAGGTGTACGAGCGCGAGTTTGCCATCCCCGTGTCGGTAGTAGGTATTCCGAAGAATGCCGTGCTTACCAGCGACGAGACCGACACGGTGCGCGTAACCATCCGCGACAAGGGCATCACACTCCTTACTTATATGTATGGCGACATACTGCGTAAGGTAAATGTGAACTTTAAGAACTACTCGCACGGCAACGGTACTGGTGTGATTACACAGCAGGAGCTGCAGAAGCTGGTTTACCAGCAGCTGGCCAACGGATCGCGCATCACGGCTATGAAACCCGAGAAGCTGGAGTTCTATTACAACTACGGCGACAAGAAAACGGTGCCCGTACGCTGGAGCGGACGTGTAATTCCCGAGGAGCTGTTCTTTATTTCGCGTGTGGCTTACAGTCCCGATAGCGTTACCATCTACGCTTCGCCCGAAAAGCTGGATAGCATCAACGTGGTTTACACCGAGCAGCTTAACTACGCCAACTTCCGCGATACGCTGCGTGCTAACTGCGAACTGGCCAAGATTAAGGGCGTAAAGATGATACCCGACCATGTGCGTGTAACCTTCTGCACCGACGTACTTACCGAGGAGAGCATCGAGGGTGTACCCATCAAGGCCATCAATCTGCCTAAGGGTAAATCTATCCGCACATTCCCATCGCGCGTAAATGTAACATTCGTAACGGGTGTCAGCGTGTACCGAAATCTTAAGCCAACCGACTTCTACGTAGTGGCCGACTACAACGAGATTAAGGACCACCCGCAGGAAAAGTGCCACATTTATCTTAAGAGCGTGCCACGCGGCATTTCCAGAGCACGTTTGGAAACCAGCATGGTTGACTATCTGATCGAATCCGGCGAAGAATGAAAGTAGGTATTACGGGCGGCATTGGTAGTGGTAAAAGCTACGTGTGCCGCGTGCTGAAAGAGCAGGGCATCGAAGTTTTCGACTGCGACAGCGAGGCCAAACGCCTGATGCGTAACTCGCCTGAACTGCGCCAGCAACTTACAGCGCTGATTGGTCCCGAAACCTATACTCCCGAAGGCATACTGAATAAGGCCGCTGTGGCCAAATTCCTACTGGCATCGCCCAGCAATGCCAAGGCCATCGACGCCATCGTACACCCTGCCGTATTCGAGGCTTTCCGCCAAAGCGGGTTGGACTACATGGAGAGTGCCATCCTGTTCGAGAGCGGAGCCAATGTTCTGGTAGATAAGGTGATAGTGGTGATAGCCCCCAAGGAGATTCGTCTGCAGCGTGTGATGGAGCGCGACGGTATCAGTCGCGAACAGGCGCTGCAATGGATGAACCGCCAACTGCCACAGCAGGAGGTGATACGTAAGGCCGACTTTGTGCTGATTAACGATGGAGAAGCTGATATAGATAATCAAATTAATAAAATAATAAAACAATGCAACAAACCATTTTAGCTATTGCCGGCAAGCCCGGTTTATACAAGCTTGTTACCCGTGGTAACAACAATCTGATTGTAGAGGCTCTGGATGCTACTCACAAGCGCATGCCTGCCTTCGCAACCGATCGCATCACATCACTTGGCGATATCGCCATGTTTACCGAGACTGATGATGTGCCCCTGACAGATGTTCTCGACAACCTGAAGAAGCTGGAGAACGGTAAGCGTGCCAGCATCAACGAGAAGAAGGCCTCGTCAGCCGAGCTGCGCGAGTACTTTACAAAGGTACTGCCCGAGTGGGATCAGGATCGTGTAAAGGATAGCCACATCAAGAAGCTCATCACTTGGTACAACATCCTTATCGAGGCCGGTATCACCGACTTCAAGGACGCCGAGCCCGAGAGCGCTGAGTAATTTATTTTCTTTTAGGCACGGATTAACACGGCTTTTTTTTATAAAAAAGAACACGGCTTTAGCATTGCAACTAGAGCCGTGTTTTTAATTTATTAAAGCCGCGTAAATCCGTGCCTAAAAAAAATCCGAGTAATCCGTGCCTAAATCTTCTTTGCTTCGAAGGTTTGTTTGATTTTCTGTTCGCGGTGCTCTACGCGCACTTCGATACCAAACTTTTCGTGGATATGCTCGGCCAAGTGCTGCGCCGAATACACCGAACGGTGCTGACCACCTGTACATCCAAACGAGAACATCAGAGACGTGAATCCACGCTGGATGTAACGGCGCACATGCGCATCGGCCAACTTATAAACCGAATCCAGGAACGTTAGTATCTCACCATCATCCTCCAGGAATCGTATTACCGGTTCATCCAGTCCCGTCAACTTCTTATACGGCTCATAACGGCCGGGGTTGTGCGTGCTACGGCAGTCGAACACATAACCACCACCGTTACCGCTCTCGTCCTCAGGTATGCCGTTGCGATACGAGAAGCTGAACACCTTAACCACCAGCGGTCCCTGCGCATCGTACTTCGAGAACGTAGCCGGTCCGTCCTGTGGATGGGCCTTATAAGGGTTCAAATCAGTCGTCTTATAACCATCGGCACGACTGGCCACCGTCTCAATCTGCTGGAACTGTGGCAGCTCTGTCAGCTTCTGCAGAATCTCCATCAAGTATGGATAATGCCAAGGCGTGCTGCTTGCCAACAACTCGCGCAGGTTCTGTATGGCAGGTGGAATGCTCTCAATAAAATGCTTTTTCTGCTCAAAATAGCCGCGGAATCCGTAAGCACCCAGCACCTGCAAGGTACGGAACAGCACAAACAGCGACAGACGATTTACAAAGTGGCGCACCGTGGGCACCTCGATGTAATTCTTCAGCGAGTTGTAGTATTCATATACCAGTTCACGGCGCAGCTTGTGTGGATACTTAGCCGAGGCCTGCCACAAAAACGAAGCCACATCGTAGTAAAACGGACCTTTTCGGCCGCCTTGGTAATCAATAAACCAAGGGTTACCATCGTGATCCAGCATCACGTTGCGAGCCTGGAAGTCGCGATACAGAAACGAGTCGCTCTGTTCCGAAGTCAGGTCCTTTGCCATCAGTCGAAAGTCGGCCTCCAGCTTCAGCTCGTGGAAATCAATCTCCGTAGCCTTCAGGAAACAGTACTTAAAGTAGTTCAGGTCGAACAGCACACTATCCACATCAAACTCAGCCTGTGGATAGCAGTTGTCGAATTCAAGGTCGCGTGCGCCCAGAATCTGCATTTTAGGCAGTTCGCGAATGGTGCGTCTCAGCAGTTCTTGTTCTTTCAGGGTATAACGTCCGCCCGCTTCGCGACCACCACGGATGGCGTCGAAAAGCGACATGCTACCCAAGTCGGTTTGCAGGTAACGCAGCTGGTCGTCGCTGGCAGCCAGAATCTTTGGCACCGGCATCTGCAGACGCGAAAAATGCTTGGTAAGATAGATAAACGCATGGTCCTCGTCGCGACTGGTACCTATCACGCCTATCACACTCTGTCCCTGCTGGTCGGTCAAACGGAAGTAAGTGCGGTTACTACCGCCCCCGGGAATCTGCTGAACATTAGCCGGCTCAGCTCCCCTCCACTCTGTATATAAATCGATAAGTTTCTGCATAACGCCTGCAAAGTTACGAATAAGCGAGCAAAAATCCAAATATATTTGAGATTTTTCGAGCGGGAGTACCTTCAAGAAGGGCACAAAAAGGTACGAAAAATATCAACAAAAGACGAGGGGTTCGCAGCATCACGCGGCGAGCCCCTCTAACCAATAATATTAACCTGTGATTATCTATACTTCCCAACCGATGGCTGAGGCACCGAGAACGGCTGCACTTGCGCCATCGAGACCTGAAACGAGGAACTTGGCCTTGTTCTTGAAGATCTTAAGAACGTGGGCATCGTAAGCCTCGCGGATAGGTTTCATAATCAGCTCGCCGGCCTTAACCATACCACCAAAGAAGATGAATGCCTCGGGTGATGAGAAGGCAGCGAAATCGGCACAAGCCTCGCCAAGCATCTTACCTGTAAACTCGTAGATGTCCTTAGCCAGCTCGTCGCCCTTACCGGCAGCGATTGATACATCGAGCGATGTGATATCCTCGGGGTTCATATCGCGCAGCAGTGATGGACGGTCGGTCTTAGCCAGCATCTCACGAGCTGTACGAGCCACACCAGTAGCCGAGCAGTAGCACTCCAAGCAGCCTGTACGACCGCATCCGCAAGCGCGACCTTCCTCGCCACGAACCATTGTTACGTGACCCAGCTCGCCAGCAAAACCATCGTGACCGTAAAGCAGCTGACCGTTAACAACAATACCCGAACCTACACCGGTACCAAGAGTGATAACAATGAAGTTCTTCATGCCACGAGCCACACCGTAAACCATCTCGCCGATAGCAGCGGCATTAGCATCGTTGGTAAGGGCTACGGGAATGCCTAATGCATCGCTGAACAGCTTAGCCAGGGGCACTACACCATTGTGGGCCCAAGGCAGATTAGGAGCAAACTCGATTGTGCCGTTATAATAGTTGCCGTTAGGAGCACCAACACCCATGGCCTTGATTTTCTCGATACCACCAACCTGCTCGATGATAGGCTGCAAAGCCTCGACCGATGCGGCCACGTAATCATCTACATTACTGTAACCACCAGTTTTGATGGCAGTTGTGGCCTTGATATCGCCACGGGCATCAACAATACCAAATACCGAATTGGTACCTCCTAAGTCTAAGCCAATAACGTAAGGCTTAATTTCTGCGTTCTGTTCGTTCATAATTATAATAAGTTTATTAGTCTATATTAATATCGTATTTTGATTTCAAGGCACAAAATTACTAAAAAATTCGGCATAACACTTGACTTTTTACGGAAATTAACCATTATTTTATAAAAGAATGACTAAAATCAGCCGTAAGCGGAAATTTTTTCGTAACTTTGCACCCGTTATGCCAATTCATATACCAATAAATATATTAGACTTCATCTTCAAGGGGATGTTGATCGGTGTGATTGCCAGCGCACCGATGGGACCGGTAGGTATTCTGTGCGTGCAGCGCACACTGAATAAGGGCCGCTGGTTTGGCTTTGCCACTGGCATAGGTGCCGCTGTGAGCGACATTATCTATGCGGCATTTGCTGGCTTCGGAATGTCGTTTGTGATGGATTTTATCACCAACGATCAGAACAGATTCTATCTGCAGATAGCGGGTAGCATATTGCTACTGTGTTTCGGCTGGTACACCTACCATACCGACCCCACACAGAAAATGCACCAGAGCGGTAAGCAGCAGGGCACACTGTGGTACAACACGTGGACGGCCTTTCTGGTTACATTCTCTAATCCACTCATCATCTTCCTGTTCCTGGCCATGTATGCCCAGTTTGCGTTTGTGCTGCCCAACCATCCGTTCGAGATGATTGTGGGTTTTGCCAGCATTGTAGCAGGCGCGCTGCTGTGGTGGTGGGGACTGACATGGCTGGTAGATCAGATACGCACTAAGTTTGATACTAACGGTATCAAGATCATCAACAAAGTAATTGGCGTGGCAGTAATCGTGGGCAGTATCATTATGCTGCTCGGACTAACCACCAACCTGGTAAGATTTTTTTAGCATAAAATATGTTTATAGCAAACGAACTTAGAAAAACCAACATTGCCGAGTATCTGCTGTATATGTGGCAGATGGAAGACACGGTGCGAGCATTCGACTGCTCGCTGCAACGCATCAAGCGCGAGTATATTGAGCGCTTTGATTACAACGACGAACAGAAGGAGGAAGAGACCGACTGGTTTGGCAACCTGATACGCATGATGAATCAGGAGGGATGCCGCGAGCAGGGACACCTGCAGATTAACAAGGTTACCATGCAGATGCTGATTGAGCTGCACCAGCAGCTGTTACAGAGCAGCAAATTCCCCTTTTACAACACGGCTTACTACAAAGTGCTGCCCTTTATCGTAGAGCTGCGCAACCGTGGTGCCAACAAGGAGGAGAACGAGATTGAGACATGTTTTAACTCGCTGTACGGTGTGATGTTGCTGCGCCTGCAGAAGAAGGACATTTCGCCCGACACAGCACATGCCGTAAAGGAGATAACAACTTTTATCGGCATGCTCTCAGATTATTATAAAAAGGACAAAGAAGAAGGATTGAAATTTGAATAATTATTAGGCACGGATTTACACGGCTTTTAATAAAAAGACACGGCTGGCTGCGCAAAAAAAAGCAGTGTTTCTCTAAAAGAGAGCCGCGTAAATCCGTGCCAAGAAAAAAAATAGAGCGTCATGAGGATATTGATAACCGGATGTAACGGACAGTTAGGAAACGAGATGCAGCTGCTGGAAAAGGAAAACCAGCAGCATACCTATTTTAATACGGATGTGGCTGAGTTGGATATTACCGACGAGGAAGCCATCAACCGATTTGTAACTGACAACGAGATTGACGGTATTGTGAACTGCGCCGCCTACACTGCCGTGGACAAGGCTGAGGAGAACCAGGAGCTGTGCCACAAGCTGAACGCCACCGCCCCAGGATTGCTGGCCAAAGCCATCGAGAAGCGTGGTGGATGGATGATTCAGATTTCTACCGACTATGTGTTCGACGGCACCAATCACCGCCCTTATACCGAGGACGAAAGTGTATGTCCTAACAGCACTTACGGTCGCACCAAGCTGGAAGGCGAGCAGGAGGTAACCAATGGTTGCAAGCGCTCGATGATTATCCGCACGGCATGGTTGTACTCTACATTCGGCAATAACTTTGTAAAGACGATGATTCGTTTGGGTAAGGAGAAGTCCGAGCTGGGTGTTATCTTCGACCAGATAGGTACACCTACCTATGCACGCGACTTGGCTGTGGCCATCTTTGCCGCCATCAATCAGGGCATCGTGCCAGGCATTTATCACTTCAGCAACGAGGGTGTTATCTCGTGGTACGACTTTACCAAGGCCATCCACCGCATTGCCGGTATCAACACTTGCCATGTGCGCCCCCTGCACACCAGCGAGTACCCTACTCCCGCCGCCCGTCCGCACTACAGCGTGCTCGACAAAACAAAAATAAAGCAGACCTACAACATCGAAATCCCCTACTGGGAAGAAAGCCTAGCCGAGTGCATCGCTCTTTTAGGCACGGATTAACACGGTTTTTTTAAAAAAAAGGACACGGCTATGTTATACGAAGATTTATCAAAGAAAATTGTACATGCTGCTCATCTCGTACACGATGAGTTAAAATTTGGTTTCCTCGAGGCCGTGTATGGTAACGCTTTGTATAAAGAGCTTAGTAGAATGGGCCTGAAGTGTGAATGTCAAAAACCATTAGATGTTTACTATAAAGGCGATAAAGTTGGGCACTATGTTGCCGACATGGTAGTTGAAGATAAGATTATTATAGAATTAAAGGCTGTAACTGATTTACGACCAGAGCATGAATGGCAGCTAATAAACTACTTGGCAGCCACCCATATGGAGTTGGGACTATTGATCAATTTTGGTCGCTCAGTGAAAGTTAGACGTAAGATATTAACAAAAGAAGGGCAAACGGACGAAGAATAAGCCGCGTCTCTTTTAAAAAGAGCCGTGTTAATCCGTGCCTAATTATTATGTGTATATGAATCAGGAAATAGAAAGAAGACGTACATTTGCCATCATTTCGCACCCGGACGCGGGTAAGACTACACTGACAGAGAAGTTTCTGCTGTTCGGTGGACAGATACAGGTGGCTGGAGCTGTAAAAAGCAACAAGATTAAGAAAACTGCCACCAGCGACTGGATGGATATCGAGAAGCAGCGTGGTATCTCTGTATCGACCTCTGTGATGGAGTTCGATTACACCCCCGATGGCAAGGACATCGAATACAAGGTGAACATTCTGGACACCCCAGGTCACCAGGACTTTGCTGAGGATACCTTCCGCACACTCACCGCTGTAGATTCAGCCATTATCGTAGTGGATGGTGCCAAAGGTGTTGAGACTCAGACCCGCAAACTGATGACGGTGTGCCGCATGCGCAAAACACCCGTTATCATCTTTATCAATAAGATGGACCGCGAAGGTCGCGATCCGTTCGACTTGCTCGACGAACTGGAGCAGGAACTCGAAATCAAGGTTCGCCCACTGTCTTGGCCTATCAATCAGGGTGCCAAGTTCAAGGGCGTTTACAATATCTACGAACAGAAGCTCGACCTGTTTACACCCGACAAGCAGCGTGTAACAGATAAGGTAGAGGTTGACATCGACAGCGAGGAGCTCGACCAGCGCGTAGGCGAGGAGAACGCCGCCAAGCTGCGCGAGGACCTGGAGCTGGTGGATGGTGTTTACCCAGAGTTCGATGTAGAGACCTATCGCGAGGCCGAAGTGGCCCCCGTATTCTTCGGATCGGCCCTGAACAACTTTGGTGTGCAGGAGCTGCTTAACTGCTTTGTTGAGATTGCACCATCGCCACGACCCACCAAGGCCGAGGAGCGCGATGTGCAGCCCGAAGAGCAGAAGTTTACAGGATTTATCTTTAAGATTACCGCTAATATCGACCCCAACCACCGCTCGTGTATCGCATTCTGTAAGGTATGCTCTGGTAAGTTCCAGCGCAACCAGCCTTACCTGCACGTGCGCCAGGGTAAAACGATGCGTTTCTCAAGCCCCACACAGTTTATGGCGCAGCGTAAGAGCACCATCGACGAGGCTTGGCCAGGCGATATCGTAGGTCTGCCCGATACAGGCGGCATGTTTAAGATTGGCGACACACTGACCGAAGGCGAAAAGCTGCACTTCCGCGGACTGCCTTCATTCTCGCCCGAGTTGTTCAAATATATCGAGAACGACGACCCCATGAAGGCCAAGCAGCTGCAGAAGGGTATCGACCAGCTGATGGACGAGGGTGTGGCACAGTTGTTCGTTAACCAGTTTAACAACCGCAAGATTATCGGAACCGTAGGACAGCTGCAGTTCGAAGTTATCCAGTATCGTCTGGAGAACGAGTACAACGCCAAGTGCCGTTGGGAGCCCGTACATCTGTATAAGGCCTGCTGGATTGAGAGCGACGATCCACAGGAGCTGGAGAACTTTAAGAAGCGCAAGTACCAGTACATGGCCAAGGATAAGGACGGCAGAGACGTGTTCCTGGCCGATAGCGGCTACGTGCTGAGCATGGCCCAGCAGGACTTCGAAAACATCAAGTTCCACTTCACATCAGAATTCTAAATGATAGGCACGGATTAACACGGCTTTTTAATAAAAGACACGGCTGGCTGCGCAAAAAGCAGCGTTTCTCTAAAAGAGAGCCGTGTTAATCCGTGCCAAAAGAAAAAAGCGTATGAAACAAGAAGACGATATTAAACAGGCCGTAGAGTGCATGCGTAAGGGCGGTGTAATCCTCTACCCTACCGACACCGTTTGGGGTATTGGTTGCGATGCCACCAATGCCGAGGCCGTGAAGCGTGTTTACGAGATTAAGCAGCGCGAGGATTCGAAGGCGCTGATTTGCTTGGTGGATAGCGATGCCCGCATGCAGCGCTACTTCCGCAATGTGCCCGATGTGGCCTGGCAGTTGATCGACAGCTTGAAAGAGGCTACCGATGCCAAGCCAACCACACTGATTCTGGATGGTGCTATCAACCTAGCACCCAACCTGATTGCCGAGGATGGCAGTTTAGGTATCCGTATCACCAACGAGCCTTTCTCGAAGGAGCTCTGCTTCCGTTTCCAGAAGGCCATCGTATCAACATCAGCCAACATCAGTGGCGAGCCTGCCGCACAGAACTACTGCGACATCGACCCACGTATCCTTGAGGCTGTAGATTACGTATGCTGGAGCCGTCGCCAGGAGCACAAGCCCCACACCCCCTCGAGCATTATCAAACTGAAAGAAAACGGCGAAGTTACAGTAATACGAAAATAATAATTAGACACGGATTAACACGGCTTTTTTATAAAAAGACACGGCTGGCTGCGCAAAAAGCAGCGTTTCTCTAAAAGAGAGCCGTGTTAATCCGTGCCAAAAAACAAAAAGATGGAGACAACAGTTGTAGATAGAAGACCGGAGTGGCTGAAGCGGTTGCACGACTGGCGCGTGGAGCACGTGAGCGAGAGGATGTTTATGATTATCCTTGCCCTGCTTGTGGGCTTTTTCGCCGCCGTGGCTGCCTTTGTGCTGCACTGGATTATCAACCAGATTGTAACGCTGCTCACCAGCTCGTTTGCTGCCGAGCGCGCCAACTGGCTCTACCTGGTTTACCCCGTTGTGGGTATCTATCTCACGTCGCTGTTTGTACGCTATATCGTAAAAGATAACATCTCGCACGGTATCACGCGCATTCTCTATGCCATCTCATCCAACCGTTCGCGACTGAAATCGCACAACTGCTGGTCGAGCGTCATCGCTTCGGCCATCACCATCGGCTTTGGTGGATCGGTAGGAGCCGAGGCACCTATCGTGCTTACAGGTTCGGCCATCGGTTCAAACCTGGGTCAGCTGTTCCATCTGGATCGAAAAATGCTGATGACGCTGGTGGGCTGCGGTGCTGCAGGTGCTATCGCAGGTATCTTTAAGGCCCCGATAGCCGGACTGGTGTTTACGCTCGAGGTGCTGATGATTGATATGACCATGTCGGCCCTGCTACCTATCCTGGTATCGTGCGTAACAGCCACCGTGTTTACCTATATCTTCAGTGGCGACTCATCGCTCTTTACCTTCCATCTGGATAGCGAGTGGAGCGTGGAGCGCATACCGGCCTGCATAGGCTTAGGCATTGCCTGCGGACTGGTTTCGCTTTACTTTATCCGCATGATGGGCGCCTGCGAGGATGTGTTCTCGAAATTCAAGGATAAGCCTTACGTAAAGCTGGCCATCGGTGGTACCACACTTAGTCTGCTCATCTTCCTGTTCCCAGCCCTCTACGGCGAGGGATACAGCAGCATTAACCTGCTGTTGAACGGACAGAATGCCGACGACTGGAATCGCATACTCAACAACTCGATGTTCTCGGGGCAGGGTTCGCTGTTGTTGGTATATATCGCCCTGGTACTGTTTACCAAGGTAGTAGCCACATCGGCCACCAATGGCGGAGGCGGCTGCGGTGGAACATTCGCACCATCGCTGTTTATCGGCTGTTTTACCGGCTTCCTCTTTTCGCGACTTTGGAACATCAACTCCATCGGTGTGTATGTGCCCGAGAAGAACTTTGCGCTGCTGGGTATGGCAGGTGTGATGTCGGGTGTGATGCACGCGCCGCTTACGGGTATCTTCCTGATAGCCGAGCTGACTGGCGGCTACTCGATGTTTATGCCGCTGATGATTGTGAGCGTGGTGGCCTATATGACCATCAGCATTTTCGAGCCTCACAGCATCTATGGTTCGCGCCTGGCCAAGCAGGGAAAACTTCTTACCCACCATACCGACCACGCTGTGCTGACGCTGATGAATCTCGACTCGGTAATTGAGCGCGACTATCTGGGTGTTGAGCCCGATATGGAGCTGAACGAGATTGTACACAAAATCAGTCGCAGCCACTCCACGGTACTGCCCGTGCTCGATGCAGGCGGCAAATTGCTGGGCGAGATCGACATTATGAAAATCAGAAACGTAGTATTCAGAATAGAACTCTATCACCACTTCAAGGCGTCGCAGCTGATGACCGATCCCAAAGCACTGCTCACGGATGGCATGCAGATGCGACAGGTGATGCGCACCTTCGACCGCACCGGTGCCAACTGGCTCCCCGTGCTCGATGCCGAGAACCGTCTGAAGGGTTACATCTCGCGCCAGCGCATTTACACCATGTATCGCAAAATGGTGGCCGATATGTCAGAGGATTAAATCATTAGGCACGGATTAACACTGCTTTTAAAAAAAAGACACGGCTGGCTGCGAAGGAAGCAGCGTTTCTCTTAAAGAGAGCCGCGTAAATCCGTGCCCCCCAAAAAAATAAAAGAAATGAAGAAGGAAAATTTGCGTATTATTTTTATGGGAACACCCGAGTTTGCGGTGCCAACACTGCAGGCTCTGGTTGAGAACGATTATAATGTAGTGGCTGTAGTAACACAGCCCGACAAACCCGTTGGTCGCCATCAGACTGAGATGCAGCCATCGGAAGTTAAGAAGTATGCTCTTGAGCACAACTTGCCCGTACTGCAACCCGTAAAGATGAAGGATCCCGAGTTTGTAGAGCAGTTGCGCTCGTATCAGGCCAACCTGCAGGTGGTAGTAGCATTCCGCATGCTGCCCGAGGTGGTTTGGGATATGCCCGCCTACGGCACCTTTAACGTACATGCAGCTTTGCTACCACAGTATCGCGGTGCAGCCCCCATCAACTGGGCGGTGATTCACGGCGAAACACAAACAGGCGTAACCACCTTCTTCCTCGACCACGATATCGACACCGGTCGCATCATCATGCAGAAGCCCTTCGCTATCCCCGACACAGCCGACGTAGAGTATGTGTACGACGGACTGATGAACCTGGGTGCCGAGATCTGTCTGGAGACACTCGAAAAAATTATCGCTGCCGACGGACACCCCGAGAGCATTCCTCAGGAGCAGATGATACCCGTAGGTAGCGAGCTGCACGCAGCACCGAAGATATTCAAGGAGACCTGCCAGATTAACTGGAACCAGCCAGCCAAGCAGGTTTACGACTTTATCCGCGGTCTTTCGCCCTACCCCGGCGCCTGGACCACACTGGTATCGCCCGATGGTAAGGAAACGGTGCTGAAGATTTTCAAGACCAACAAAACCGGAAATACCACCGGCGAGCTCGGTCACACCGCCATTATCGACCGCAAGCCCTGCATCAAGGCAGCCGACGAGTTGCTGATGATCGAGGAGCTGCAGTTGGCAGGAAAAAAGCGCATGAATGGCAAAGATTTCCTGAATGGCATTAAAAATTTCGATAATTATATAATAAAATAAGGTATATTTGCGTTACTATAATAGGTAGAACATTAAAAACAGATTGCCTATGAAGATTTTTACTCCAGACGACAACATGTTCAGCGAGAAGACGTACAAGCCGCGCAAGCAAACGCTCGACCTCATTCGTCTTGTTGCATACACCTATCGTAGTAACTGCAACAAAACGTCGAACCTGAACTAACTTAAAAAATTATGGCATTAGTATCACCATCATTACTTGCCGCAGATTTTCTGCATCTCGACCGCGACATCGACATGATTAATCGCAGTGAGGCCGATTGGCTTCATCTGGATGTGATGGACGGATCGTTCGTACCCAACATCTCGTTTGGTTTCCCCGTACTCGAGGCAGTAGCAAAAGCTTGCAAAAAGCCACTCGATGTACATTATATGATAGAGCACCCTGAGCGTTACATTGCACAGACAGCCAAGTTGGGTGCCATGATGATGAATGTACACTACGAGGCTTGTGTACACCTGCATCGCACCATTCAGGAGATTCACCAGGCTGGTATGAAAGCCGGTGTAACACTGAACCCCGCCACGCCCGTTAGCGTGTTAGAGGATATTATTAACGATGTGGATATGGTACTGCTGATGAGCGTAAACCCAGGCTTTGGCGGACAGA
Organism: Prevotella sp. khp1; assembly: GCF_900102205.1. NCBI lineage: Bacteria > Pseudomonadati > Bacteroidota > Bacteroidia > Bacteroidales > Prevotellaceae > Prevotella > Prevotella sp. khp1. The sequence continues at coordinate 37,018 of NZ_FNJZ01000003.1, read as the reverse complement.
AGTTTATCGAGAACACCATCGATAAAGTAAAGCGCCTGCGCCAGCTGATCACCGAGAAAGGCAGCCACGCACTCATCGAGGTTGATGGTGGTGTGCAGGGCCAGACAGCCCCACGCTTGGTCGAAGCAGGAGTTGATGTGCTGGTAAGTGGCAGCTACGTGTTTGGCGCAGCCGATCCCGAGGGCATCATCAAGTCGCTCCGTTCACTCTAAGCTGAGATTAAGATTGTATTCGCGCGAATATTTGCGCATGTTGATCAGGGCGTAACGCATACGTCCTAACGATGTATTGATGCTGCATCCCAACTCCTCAGCTATCTCCTTGAACGACATATCCTGGAAGTATCGCATGTACACCACCTCGCGCTGTGGTGCAGGCAGGGCATTCATCAGCAGCACCAACTGCTTCAGCGTGCGCTGGTTGGTAAGCTCGGTTTCGCGATTCACATCTATTACCTCTTCGCCCTTCACGGCACTCAGATCGTTCTCCTTAGGCGCATCTACCACAAAATTCTTCTTCAGGTCGCGATAGTAGTCAATCACCGTGTTATGCGCCACGCGAATCATCCACCACTGCAGTTTACCTGTCTCGGTATACTGGTGGTTCTGTATCTTGCTGATAATCTTCAGAAACGTTTCCTGAAACAATTCGTTAGCCAACTCCTCATCCTTCACTACACGTATAATGTAGCTGAAGATATTGTCCTGGGTGCGTGAGAGTAACTCGTCGAATGCATGGTTATTACCATCTAGGTAAGCCTGAACCAATTCCTGGTCAGTCATACTTGTAAATGTACTCATAAGCTCAAAAATTTAAAATTGAGTAGAGTTTGTTTCGATAGGCAATAATCATTTAAATTGTTAATAATCTGCGGCAAAAATAGATATTTTTATCCAAATCACCAAAAAAAATGGTCAAAAACTTAACATTGTGACATTTTTTTACTACTTTTGCAGTATCGAAGTAACCTAAAAAAGGAAAAAATATGAAACTATTCGTACCAGGACGCCTATGTCTGTTTGGTGAACATACCGACTGGGCGGGACACTACCGAACAATGAATGCCGACATTAAACCTGGAGCAGCTATCGTGACGGGTATCGAACAGGGAATCTACGCCGAAGTAGAGAAGTCGAGCATTTTTGAGCTTTACAGCACAGCCGATGAGATTAAAAGCGTGTGGCAGGATTTCAGCTGTCGCATGGACGAGACTGAACTAAAGCGTATTGCAAAAAGTGGATCATTCTTCTGCTACTGTGCGGGTGTGGCATCGTACATGCTCGAGTGGTATAAGGTTGGCGGTGTGCGCATTCGCATCACCGATATGACGCTGCCCATGAAGAGTGGCTTGTCGTCGTCGGCCGCCATCTGTGTGCTGGTGGCACGCGCTTTTAATCAGTTATATAATCTGAATCTCAACACGTTAGGCGAGATGAACATTGCCTACTTAGGCGAGTTGCGCACCAGTAGCCGTTGCGGCCGCTTAGACCAGGCCTGCGCATTTGGTGTAAAGCCTAACCTGATGACCTTTGATGGCGACGAGATCGAGGTACGCTCGCTGAACGTCAAGAAACCCTTGCACTGGGTGTTCGCTGATTTGTGCGCCGAGAAGGATACCATCAAGATTCTGTCGGATCTGAACAAGGCCTACCCCTTCCCCAATAGCGATGCCGAACGTGCCGAGCACGAAGCTCTGGGACAGCTTAACCTGGATATCGTTGATCGTGCCATCAAATACATGGCTGCCGGCGATGCCGAGAGCTTAGGAAAACTGATGACCGAGGCCGAGGCGATGTTCGACGAGAAGATTGCGCCTATGTCCGAAGCCCTGCACTCGCCCAAGTTGCACGCCACGTTGAACGATCCCAACATCCAGCCTTTGGTTTGGGGTGGTAAAGGTGTAGGTTCGCATGGCGATGGTTCGGTACAGTTCCTGGCACGCGATGCCGAGTCGCAGCAAAAGGTGGCCGATTACCTCAATGCGCATGGCATGAAAGCCTACACGCTCACGCTCAAGCCCGTACACACCGTACGCCGTGCAATCGTGCCCGTAGCAGGTTTCGGTACGCGTCTTTACCCCGCCACGCGTGTTATCAAGAAGGATTTCTTCCCCATCCCATGTCCCGATGGCATGGTACGCCCGGTGATACTCATTCTGCTCGAGGAGCTTATCCAGAGTGGTATCGAGGAAATCTGTCTGGTATTAGGTTCCGAGGAGGAGCGCCAGCAGTATGCCGACTTCTTCGAGCATCCCCTGCCCGATGAGCATCTGCGCAAGCTGAACCCCGAGGCCCAGGAGTACGAGAATCATATATTAGATATAGGTAAAAAACTGCACTACGTATATCAGCACGAAAAGCGTGGCTTTGGTCATGCCGTTTACCAGGCAGCGCAGTTTGCAGGTAACGAGCCCGTATTGCTGTTGCTGGGTGATACACTGTATCGCAGCGACTCCAACAAACCTTGTGCTCTGCAGATGATCGAGGATTACGAGCGCTACAACCGATTGATGGTAAGTATCCATCCTATCCCCCTGGCCGAAGTGAGCCGCTATGGCATTCTGCACGGTGTTTGGGAAGATAACGATCACACCATCCTGAACGTGTACGCTATGTGCGAGAAACCCAAGGCCAGCTATGCCGAGGAATTTCTGGCTGTGCGCAACAAAAAGGGCGACAAAGAGTACTACAGCGTATTCGGACAGTATATCCTTACCCCCGAGGTATTCTCGCAGTTGCACGAGGACATCATGCAGAAGGAGGTTGAGGGCGACCACGTAACCGAGATTGAGCTTACCGCAGCTCTCGAGGCTGTTCGCAAGCGCAGTGGCATGGTTGGTGTAAGGCTACGCGGAGAAATGTTCGACATGGGAAACCCAGCCGCACTCACACGTGCCATCACCGAGTTCTCAACCCACAAATAACAAAAAATCCCGCAATCAAATGCGGGATTTCTTTATTTAATCAAACTCAACAGATACTTACCGTAATCGTTCTTGGCCATCGGTTTGGCCACTTCTTCAAGTTTTTCCTTACTGATCCAGCCACGCTTAAAGGCAATCTCCTCCAAGCAGGCCACCTTCAGGCCCTGGCGCTTCTCAATCACCTCGATAAAGGTCGAAGCCTCCGAAAGCGAGTCGTGTGTACCTGTATCCAACCAGGCAAAGCCACGCTGCAAAGTCTGCACCTTCAGTTTCTTCTGTGCCAGATACTCCTGATTAACGGTGGTAATCTCCAGCTCACCACGAGCCGATGGCTTGATGTTCTTGGCAATCTCAACCACGCTGTTGGGGTAGAAATAAAGACCTACCACGGCGTAGTTCGACTTGGGGTGCTCGGGCTTCTCTTCAATGCTCAGGCAGTTACCCTCGGCATCAAATTCAGCCACACCGTAGCGCTCGGGGTCGTTCACGTAATAACCGAACACAGTGGCCTGATCGCGCTTCTCGGCATTCTCAACACTCTCCTTCAGCAAGCCTGTAAAGCCCGAACCGTAGAATATGTTATCGCCCAACACCAAGCAGGCGCTGTCGTCGCCAATAAACTTCTCGCCTATGATAAATGCCTGTGCCAGTCCATCGGGTGATGGCTGCTCGGCATACTCAAAATGCACACCGTAATCCGATCCGTCGCCCAGCAAGCGCTTAAAGCCTGGCAAGTCGTGTGGAGTCGAGATAATCAGAATCTCGCGGATACCAGCCAGCATCAGTGCCGATACGGGGTAGTAAATCATCGGTTTGTCGAAAATAGGTATCAGCTGCTTACTGATGCCCTTAGTAATGGGGTAAAGGCGTGTACCTGAACCACCTGCTAAAACAATTCCTTTCATACGTTGATATTTAAAATTTGGTGCAAAGATACAGTTTTTGGCACGGATTACGCGGATTACACGGATTTTTTATATAAAATTATTATTAATCTGTGTTAATCCGCGTAATCCGTGCCTAATTTTTATTAATTTTGCAGTCGATTTGTAATTATAAATAGATTTTTATGGGATTTTGGAATAAATTATTTGGCAATAACAGCGAACAGAAGGTTGGCGGCATGGAGGATTTCATGACGCTGATTCGCGTATATTTCCAGGCAGCCATGGCAGCCGACTTGGGAATTACCAACCTCGCTGCACTGCCCGACCTGCGTGTGTTTAAAACCACACTCAAGGTAGCTACCGTAAACAATAAGTTAGGTGTTGGCGAGCGCACCCGTTGTAAAAAGATGCTCAAGGAGATGTACGGCATGGACGACGATTTCTTTAAGGAGATCGACTCAAGCCTGCGCAAGCGTTGCAAGAAGGTTCAGGATGCACAGACCTACCTGCTGCAGTTCCAGGGCTTTACTCAGGACATCATGATGCTTACCGGCAACCTGATGAAGTTTAAGCTCCGCCTGCCCGGATTCATGAAGAAGGCACTCTACACCATGACCGAGAAGACCGTGAACGACATCTTTACCAAGAACGACTTTACCGACCCCGCTGTACTGAAGAGCGTGGTAGCCGTTCGCGAGTATAACCGTCGCTTAGGTTTCTCACAAAAGTGGGTAACCGACTTTGTGTTCAAGGTGGTGATGCTGGCTAAGAAAGAACCCAAGCCCGCACAGGACGACAAGTAAAAGGTTTAAAATATCTTAAAAGATAGCTGATACGCTATACTTTAAAAGATAAATTATATAACTTTGTACACCAAATAGTTATATCATGAGTGCAAACGAGCAAACGATATTGGCGTTCGAGACGCGTGTAAGACAGATGATTCTCCACTTCAAGCAGTTGAAGAAGGAGAACGAAGATCTTCTGGCACAAATCGAAAAGGGTAAGCAGGACATAGCCGACCTGCAGGCCAAATTGACTCAGGCACAGAATGATTACAATTCACTGAAGATGGCTAAGATGATGCAGATTACCGACGGTGATCTTGAAGGCGCAAAAGCCCGCGTCACCAAGATGATAAAAACGGTAAATCAGTGCATAGCCATTCTGAGCGACGAACAATAAATAAAAGGTGCCCACAATGACAGAAGTGAATAACGAGAAACTACATATCAGGTTGCACGTCTACGACGAAGAAATCGAAGTAACCATCAAGCGTTCCGACGAGGAATTCTATCGTAAGGCAGCCAAACTCATTACCGACCGTTATAACGCCTATTCGCAGGCTTATAAGGGTAAGAAGGGCGAGCATACCATAGCGCTCATGACGCTGATTGATATCGCCCTGATGTACGAGCGTGAGCGCGGCAACCACGACACTGATCCCTACAATAGTATTCTCACTAAGTTGACTTCTGAAATAGAGGAGGCACTTAAGTGAGAATATCATTTTATTAACATAGATTTTATATGGATATCATTATTGTACTACTGATCGCTGCAGGCGCCCTCGCATTAGGAGGAGTCTGCGGATACCTTGTATTCCGCTACGTTCTGAAGGGGAAATACAATGAAATGATCGACACTGCCACCAAGCAGGCCGACGTCATCAAAGAGAAAAAACTGCTCGAGGTGAAGGAAAAATTCATCAATAAGAAGAGCGAGCTGGAGAAGGAGGTGCAGCAGCGCAACCAGCACATCCAGCAGAGTGAGAACAAACTCAAGCAGCGCGAGATTTCGCTCAACCAGCGCCAGGAAGAACTGGGCCGCCGTAAGAACGAACTCGACAATCAGCAGCAGCGCATCGAGAACGAGAAGAAGCTGCTCTCTGTAAAGGCCGAGGAGCTCGAGAAGATGCAGCTCAAGGAGCGCGAGAAACTCGAGGAGGTATCAGGTCTCAGCGCCGAAGAGGCTAAGAACCGCCTGGTTGAGTCGATGAAGGACGAGGCTAAGACTGCCGCTGCCAGCTACATCAACGAGATTATGGACGAGGCCAAGCTGAACGCTAACGCACAGGCCAAGAAGATAGTTATCCAGACCATTCAGCGTGTAGCTACCGAAACCGCTATCGAGAACTCGGTAAGCGTGTTCCACATCGAGAACGACGAGGTGAAGGGTCGCATCATCGGTCGCGAGGGTCGTAACATCCGCGCACTCGAGGCCGCCGCAGGTGTTGAAATCGTTGTCGACGATACTCCTGAGGCAATCGTTATCTCTGGTTTCGATCCTGTTCGCCGTGAGGTTTGCCGCCTGGCACTCCACCAGCTGGTGAGCGATGGTCGTATCCACCCCGCACGTATCGAGGAGGTAGTTGCCAAGGTTAAGAAGCAGCTCGACAACGAGATTATCGAGACTGGTAAGCGCACCGCTATCGACCTGGGTGTTCATGGTCTCCACCCCGAGCTCATCCGCATCATCGGTAAGATGAAGTACCGCTCATCATACGGTCAGAATCTGCTGCAGCACGCGCGCGAAACAGCCAACCTGTGTGCCGTTATGGCCAGCGAGCTTGGCTTGAATCCTAAGAAGGCTAAGCGTGCCGGATTGCTGCACGATATCGGTAAGGTGCCCGACGAGGAAAGCGAGTTGCCACACGCTATCTACGGTGCTAAGATTGCCGAGAAGTTCAAGGAGAAGCCCGATATCTGTAATGCCATCGGTGCTCACCACGACGAGATGGAGATGCAGACTCTGCTGGCTCCTATCGTACAGGTGTGCGACGCCATCTCAGGTGCCCGTCCAGGTGCACGTCGCGAGATTGTAGAGGCTTACATCAAGCGTTTGAACGACCTCGAGGCCATCGCTATGAGCTATCCCGGTGTTACCAAGACCTACGCCATCCAGGCTGGTCGCGAGCTCCGTGTGATTGTAGGTGCCGATAAGATGAACGACGCCGAGAGCGAGGCCCTCAGCGCCGATATCGCTACAAAGATTCAGAACGAGATGACCTATCCTGGTCAGGTAAAGATTACCGTTATCCGCGAAACACGTTCTGTAGCTTATGCTAAGTAATCTTTAAATAATCTGTTTGATATCAAGTAAATCAGATACTGTGTAAGTGGGGGCCTCAGGGTCTCCACTTTTTATGTCGTATCCCCAACGGTTAAACAGCAGCGCATCTATGCCCACGGCCATCGCGCCCTTAATGTCGGTTTGCAGGTTGTCGCCTATCATCAGCGTTGTTTCGGGCTTGGCTCCTGTCTGCTTAAAAGCATACTCAAAATAGCCCGCAGCAGGTTTGTTTACCCCCGCATCCTCGCTCAGCACTATCGTATCAAAATAGTCGCGCAAACCGCAGGCAGCCAGTTTTTTGTACTGCACCTCGTGAAATCCGTTGCTCGTCATGTGCATACGGTAGCCCTTTTCGCGCAGGTATTGCATCAACTCGTGTGCACCCTTCACCGTGCCGGGCTTGTTGCTGCAGTACGCCAGAAATTGGTCGCTCATCTCCAGGCAGTACGCCTCGGTAGCAGCATCACCCATGCCCACACTCAAGGGTCGGCGGAATCGCTCAACTATCAGGTAGTCACGCGTAATCTCACCCTTCGAGTAGCGACCCCAAAGGTCGATATTCGCCTCCCAGTAAGCATCGTAAAACACCTGAGGGTCAGCAAAATAGCGTCCCAGCTGGTAATACTCGAACGTTTCGCGTATGGCAATCTCCGAGTTGCCATGGGTGTCGTAGAGCGTGTCGTCAAAGTCTACAAACAAATCCTTATATACCTTATTCTTTTCCATACGCTGGCAAAGGTACGAAAATAGTTGCAAAGTTACGTACTTTTTTAGTGCGCAGTTTGGAATATTGCCAAAAAATCACTAATTTTGCAACCGAAGTTCTATAACAAGTCCTAAGCAATGAAACGTCTATTAATAATATTTATCACCTTGACAGCAGCTTTTGCAGGCGTTAAGGCGCAATCGGTGGAAAAAGAATTGCAGGCCGACCCTAACCGTGCGGCAGGTATGTTCTATGCCCTCCCCATAGGCAAGATGCCTAAGGATACCCCCGCACCCGCCGGTAAAAGACCATTCTACATCAACCACTACGGCAGCCCGGGTTCGTATTATCTCGATAAAAAGGAGTACTATACCGATACCTACGCCACCTTTGCAAAGGCCGACAGCTTAGGCAAGCTTACCAAGCTGGGTAAGGATGTGTTCCGCCGTATCAAGTTACTGTGCCAGGATGCGCAGGATCGCGATGGCGAGCTCACCCCTATCGGCGCCCAGCAGTCACGCGACATGGTAAAGCAACTGGTTGAGCGTTACCCCGATATGTTCACCCCCGATGGCTACTACAGCGTGCGCAGTATTGTTGAGAACCGCTGCATTATGACCATGCAGGAGGGGCTGCTACAGCTCTCAGCCATGCATCAGCCCATCATTGCCCGCAGTAAGGCATCGCTACAGGAAAACAGGTTTATGAGTCCTGTCGATAATATACTTACCTCGCAGCGTACCGATTCGCTCACCCTGCTGCATTACAATCGCTTTGTATCGCTCAACTCGAGCGACAACCGCCTGATGCAGTCGCTCTTTAACGATCCCTTCTACGTGGTTTCAAGCATCGATGTACCCAAGCTGGCCCGCCAGCTGTTCATCCTGGCAGGTAACGTGCAGCATGCCAACGTAAAGAAAAACGTTACGCTGTGGGACATTTTTACACAAAATGAGATTCACCAGCATTGGCGCAAGCAAAACGCCTGGCACTACATCAACTACGGCGGTTGCACCCTTAACGGTGGCTATCAGGCCTACCTGCAGCGCGCCACCCTGCGTAATATGATGCACATGGGCGACAGTGTGCTTAAACGTTATAGCCCACTGATGCACCTGCGCTACACCAACGAGCAAGTTATCATGTCGCTGGCCTGCCTCATGGAGCTCAATGGCTGCGGCCTGCATACCGACAACCTCGACTCGCTCGAAGCCTATGGCTGGGCCAACTATCGCATCGCCCCCTTAGGTGGCAGCATTATCATGATTCACTATCGCGCCAATCACGACGATCCCGATGTGCTGGTAAAAGTACTGCTCAACGGCGAGGAGGCACGCCTGCCCATCAAAACCGATTGCGCCCCCTACTACCACTGGAAGGATGTTAAGCGCTACTATCTGCGCAAAATCTATCGCTACGAGAACCGTCGATTCAGCCACAAAAAAAGATAACATTTCATGAACACCAAAATCAAATACACGCTCCTGTTGATACTGGCCGTAAGCAGCTGTAGGCTGTCTGTGGCCCAAAGTGTTATCGACCTGATCAAGCAGCGCCCATCCTACGCATCATGCAATTACGATGTGTATCCCGATAGCATCACCGCCAAGCTCACACCAGCCCCCGCTGGCAAAAAGCCGTTCTATATCTCGCACTATGGTCGCCATGGTTCGCGCTACATCAGCAATCGCAGCGGATTCGACACCCCCTACTTCATGATGTTGCATGCCGACAGCCTAGACGAGCTTACACCTACAGGCCAGCAGGTACTGCGCCACATGAACAATATCATGCGCAACACCGAAGGCCGCTGGGGCGAACTTACCGGCTATGGCAAACAGCAGATGCAGAATATAGGTCGCCGCATGGCCGAACGCTTCCCCGAGGTGTTCCATCCAGGCGCCAACGTTACCTGTATCAGCACCGTTGTGCCCCGTTGCATCGAGTCGATGGGCTCTTTAGCCATGGAGATGCTGCAGGTATGCCCGCAGCTGCACATCACCATGCAGGCCTCAAAGCGAACCCAGTGGTACATGAATTATCAGGACAAGAAATTACGTAAGAGCTATATGACCCCCGAGGCTCAGAAAGCCTTAGACGCCTATACCGCCACCCGTATGGGTAACACCCGACTGATGGAGCTGATATTCAAGAATCCCGATATCGCCGAAGAGTTTGTAAACCAGGAGGACTTCAGCTATTATCTCATGAAGATGGGACTCTTCCAGCTCAACACCAACTTTAATCGCAACACCAACCTTATTGGTCTTTTTAATACCAACGATCTGTATCGCATGTGGCAGGTCGACAACGCCTACTGGTACCTGCAGCATGGTGCCTGCAAACTTAACGGTGGCAACCAGCCTTACACGCAGCGCCACCTGCTTAAGAAGATGATTGCCGATGCCGACAGCTGCATCAAACTACCCGATCCTGGTGCACAGTTGCGTTTCGGTCACGAAACCGTACTGCTCCCATTGGTATGTCTCATAGGTGTTAACGGGTTTGATTTCTCTACCGACAACCTCGACGAGCTCGAGGGCCATGGCTGGTGGTGCAGCAGTGTGTTTCCGATGGCCAGCAACCTGCAGTTCATCTTCTACCGCAGCAATCCCAAGGATAAGGATGTGCTCGTAAAAGTACTGCTCAACGAGGTCGAGGCCACCCTCCCCATCTCCACCGACTGCGCCCCCTACTACCACTGGTCCGACTTCCGCCAGTACTGCCTCAACAAACTCGCCGCCTATAAGCAATAACTGCTTATATCATTTATACTACGCTTGTATAAACGCCACTTTTCTACGATTATCTTTGGGGCGCACGGCAAAAACAAAAAAGTTGCGGCGTGCGGCGTGCTGCGTGCTGCGCACATAACCTTACCAGGTTTTCGACAAGCCAAATGGTTAATATTGTTTACAATTTCCACACAACACAACAATACTTTTTACAGAATCATTTACAAAAAAAAATAATATTCACACCCATCTTGTAAGCTCCGAGAATACGTACATTGTGATAGTACCACACCGCACGCAGCACGCCGCACGCCGCAACTTTTTTGGTTTTGCAATGCGACGGAGGCAAGAACTGAGAGGAATTTATTAGTATTATAAATATTATATATTATTATATATATTATAATATATATAATAATATATAATATTCTACGAACAAAGTTGTGAGTGTGTAGATTACGGAAAAGTTGCGGCGTGCGGCGTGCGGTGTGGTGGTGAGTACAGGAAACGAGATTGTACTAATTTGAGCGAAATCCGTAAAATTCGGAGCCATAGAATTACTATTCTTTGCGCAAGAAATGAATAACCAAAATATTTTCGCTTTTTGATTAAAAAAAGTGGCTAAAGTATTTGGTGGTTTGAAATATTTTTTGTACCTTTGCATCGTTAATCAAAAACAAAGCGCGCACAACTTTTGAGAGACACAAACAACACTTAATTATTAACCATTTTAAAAATTAAAACACACAACATTATGGCAAAGATTTTTTATCTGCTGAAGCAGAACAACACCAAGACCTCGAAGATTTACGGCAAGTGGTTTGCCCGAGGAAAAACCACCGAAACACTGAACACCCGAAAGATGGCCAACCACATTGCAGAACACGGAAGCATCTACACCCCAGACGTGGTATTCGGAGTGCTGGAGAAATTCAGAAGCTGTCTGCTGGAGATGCTGCTGAACTCGAAACGAGTAAAGATCGACGGTCTGGGCATCTTCTTCACAACCCTGGAGAACGAGCCCGGCGGAGCCCTGAGAAAGGAGGATTTCTCGCCAGCCAAGAACCTGAAAGCCCTGCACATTAGATTCCTGCCCGACCAGGAGGCTGAGACCAACATCTCGAGCAGGGAGTTTATCAAAAGGGCTGAGTTTGTGAATGCCGAGACATTTGCAGGACAGCTGACCGAGGAGGAAGATAAACCAAGTGGTGGTGGTAGCAACCAGGGTGGCAATACCGGTGGAAACACCGGAGGCGGCGGAAATAGCGGCGGTGGCAATAGCGGTGGTGGAAGCCACGAGCCTATCGGAGACTAAGGGTTGGGGGCGCAAGCCCCACCCTGTCCATTGACCATTGACCATTGACCATTAAACATTAACCATTAACAATTATGACAAAGAAAGAGACATTAAAGTTTATCGTGCAGATGATTGCCAGTATCGCTACAGCGATTGTAACGGCCCTGGGCGCGACATCGTGCATCGGGGCTTAGCCCCGATGCGCCACAAGTTCTTGGACAAGCCAAGCGGCATAGCCGAGCGGCATGGCAGGTTGAACAACAACCACGAACCATTAACCATTAAAAGAGATAGAGCCCACAGCATGGTCTGTGAGCTCTATTTTTGTGCTTTTGGCCTAACCACCTAACAAACTAACATTTGGTATTTTAGTTATTCGACAAGATATAAAAATATAAAGTAGAATTATTATAAAGTAGAATTATATTCTTAATTTTGCCTAAAATATTTGGTAGGAAAGCCTAAACTCCGTATATTTGCGGCACGATATAAATTGCAAGAGATATGGAGTTTGTTGACAGACAGAAGGAATTTTCACGCTTGCAGGCTGCTCTAAAGAGAGAGAAGCCTCAGTTTATAGTGGTTTATGGACGTAGACGAATTGGAAAGTCGACACTGATAAAAAAGGTGATGGACTTTGAACGTGGCGACATTTATTTCTTGGCTGATAAAACCGCTGAGCCAAGTCAGCGTCAGCTCTTCTCGTCACTTATCGACATGAGTATCGAAGGCTTCAGCATGGCTAACTATCCTAACTGGGAATCGCTGTTGCTAAGTTTAAACAGGTCTATCAGCCACCGCATAACCGTTTGTTTGGATGAATTTCCATATCTTGTTAAAAGTTGTCCTGCTCTGCCATCGATACTGCAGAGACTGATTGACGACAAAAAACTGAAATACGATTTGATAATCTGTGGATCATCGCAACAGATGATGCAAGGTTTTGTACTCGATAGCACAGAGCCTCTATATGGTCGCGCCGACGAAATAATGAAAATGAAACCTATCGCCCCCACTTTTGTTGGTCAGGCGCTAAGATGTGATGCCGAACAGGCTGTTAGAGAGTATGCTGTTTGGGGCGGTGTGCCAAGATACTGGGAACTGCGCGAAAACTATGACAGTTTGCATGCAGCAATAGAAAACCTAATGCTTACATCCGAAGGAACGCTTTACGATGAGCCATCACGCCTACTGCAGGATGAAATGCGCGATACAGTACAGGCCTCTTCTATATTATCATATATAGGCAATGGCGCAAATAAACTATCCGAAATTGCTGCCCGTGCCGAGAAACAAGCAACAGATATTACTCCCCAGTTGTCGCGACTGCGCGAACTTGGCTTTATAAATAAAGAGGTGCCATTTGGCGAGAGCGAAAAGAAGAGCAAAAAAGGGTTGTATCGCATATCCGACCCACTGTTGTGTTTCCACTATCGATATGTACTGCCATATCGTTCACTCATTGAGTTGGATAATAGCGCGGCTGTATTGGATGTATTCAAAAAAACGGAGAACGAATATGTTAGTATGGTTTGGGAAGAACTATGCCGAAACCATATCAGCTCGCAGGGTGTTGATGGCATTTTATATAAATTAGCATCTCGCTGGTGGGGCAGCTATTATAACGAAGAAAAAGGAGAGTATATCCCTGTAGAACTTGATGTAGTAGCCGAATCGTTTGACGGTAAGCATCTGTTCATAGGCGAATGTAAATGGCAGGAGCATATAGATGCAAGCGAGGAAATATCGCGATTACAGAAAATAGCGAAGGGACTTCCCTTCGCCAAGGACCACGAAATACATTATGGCCTATTTTTAAAAGAAACTCCCAAAAACGCGGAAAATGCAAGGATATACTATCCTGCTGATGTAATGGAAAAATAGTAATACGCGATATCGGCATAGCAGTAAAGGCGGGTGCTGCGGGTTTTGATAACATCGGTGTGGTAATGGCGGTGGTGCTGCATTTTGCGTATCTGACTATAGGAGGCGGTAAAGGAGCGGTTATAGGCGGTGGCTAAGAATCGCACCTGGTCCTTGTGCGACAAACGGGACAACTGGGGATGGCGCTGCTGTTGTAACAAGATAAAAATGGCCAGATAACGGCACTGGCCTTGCATGGTGGAGAGTCGGCGAATGCGCGAGCGACGGGCTTGGCTGTTGGGCTGCAGGTTGAACACAAAGCCGTATTGCTTGGATAACGAAGAACGGTTCCACGCCTGCTCTACCTGCTCGGCAAACGAGGGTTTCATCTGGAACCGACCAATAGAGAAGTCGGCACCCTGACTGCCTTTGGTAACATAAAGGCCATTAACGGCGGCTCGCTCTATCTCGTCCTTCCACATGGAATAGCGGATAAGCTCTGGAAACACGATAGCCTCGGCCAAACGTGCATCCACACCAAAGGGCGCAAACTCCTGCTGCCACTCGGCGTGGTGATCGGCCACATAACGTGCTGCCGAGGTCCAATCGCTACCAAACACTTTTTGATAACGTGTGGAAAAAACAGTGGTGCTGCCCATAAAGAGCAGCAACCACAGTATGAGATAGCGCAAACCTACCATTTTACAGTTTGTAAGTACACTTTACAATCTTACCCTCATCGAAGATAATCCACTCTAAACGATCGGGGTTAGCAGTGAAGGCCGCTGGAGCGTAGGTGGTCATACCATTCAGGATAATCTCGCCCGTTTTAGAGTACTCTACAACGCGCTTGCCACTACGACTCTTATAAACACCATAAGGTGGGTTAGTGCCTGAATTAGCGCCCTTCTTCAGTCGGGCATCGGCCTTTTTATTAATGGCCTTCAGCTCATCCTCGTTAATCTTGCGGAACTTGCCATTCTCGACTACTGCATACTCGCCAGCCTCAGCGCTCTGGGCCAACAAAGGCCAGTTGCCACCACCACCAGGTGATTTAAAATCGTTTACGCCACCAATGTAGCCACGGCACTCCCAGGCACCAAATGTCCAGCTTTTTGGCAGTTCGTAGACGGTTTCCTGACAAACGGGCGATGCCTGCAGCTCGGGCAGATCCTTATAGGCCTGGTCTAAGATGTTGCCCACGGCAATCACGCTATTCAGGTCGGCACGACCGATGGCACATTCTGGCAGATCGCCACTGGCAACCACCTCACGCGACAAGCGGGTATATTCGGCAGCAAACTTCTTGTGCTCGGAAATCAGGCGCAGCAGCGAGGCGCGATACTCCTTGGCAGCCTCTAAACGATAGTTGTACAGCAACTGATCGGCCTCATCATAAAGGGCATCAATCTTGGCTGCATCATCTATACCACATATCTGCTCGTAAAGCTTCTGCAACTTACTATCGTACTTTTTGCCAATGGCACTGTAATCGTGATTGGCCTCGCGCGTAATCACCTTAGCAAAGTTTTGAGCCAGCTGTCCCACCTTAGCCTCATAGCCTGTAAGGGCACCTGTAGTTTGCTGCATCTGCTTGCTAAAGTTGCCAGCATTCATGGCCATCTTCTGCATCTTCTGTACAAAATCGGGGTGCGCCTTGATGTAAGCCTCTTGCTCTTTCTCGCTCATCTTCTCAAAGCGTTCCATCTCGCTCATGTTAACATTGCCACCCATGATTTTAGCCATCACTTTTTGCTGGATGGGCTCCTTCTTCGAGTCGGGCGCGTTCTCATCGTTCAGGATAGCCATCTCCTCTTTGGTAAGGCCAAACATATCCTGCACTTTGCGCTCCCACTTTTGGCGCAGGGCTTCCATATCGGCATCGGAGCATCCGTTGGCACCCTCCTGCAACTGCTCGGCACGGGCCACAACGCGGGCTATCTTAAGTGCATAGGCATCGCGCTCCTCCATGGTGCTGCGGGCCATCTTCTCGGCCGATGGCAACTGTGGCAGCTCGGCCATCAAAGCCGAAGCCGACGAGGCCGATGAGGGGGTAAAGGTTCCATCCCACGTAACTGTAGGGGTTTTACGCTTAGGCACGATATCGTCGCCAGCGGCCACAGCCAACTTAGATGGGTCGGCAGGCTCATCGCTCTCGTCCTGCACAGCCTCGCTTATCTCGGCAGTTGCTTTTTTACCGATAACGGCTTGCTGTGCCTTTTGTTTTAGTTTGCCCAGAAATCCCTGAGCATTGGCGCCTGCTGTGCCCATCATGAGCAAGGCAGCCAGCATTACTAAGTGTTTTTTCATATCGGTACTTGTTATTTCTTAATAAACTCTACACGGCGGTTCTGGGCGCGGCCGGCATCGGTCTTGTTGTCAGCTACGGGTTCGTGACTGCCCTTACCTACGGCACGCAGGTTGAACTCGTCGCAACCTAACTGAGCGAGGGCTTTAACAACGGCCTCGGCACGCTGCTGCGAAAGGGGATCGTTGATTTTATCGGAGCCCTGATTATCGGTATGGCCCTGCACCTCGAAACGCACACTGGGGTTCTTCTTCATATAGTCGGCCACCTTCTGAATCTCTTCCATCGACTCGGGCTTCAGGGTAGCCTTGCCCGTCTCGAACAGGATGTTATTGGTGACGAACTTACCCGTCTCAGCGATGGCTTTCTCTACAGCTGAGAGATCGGTAGCCTGGCGCTGATAGAGCTCTACCGCACCCTTGGCAAGCACCACATTGGCAACGCCACGATAGGGATTCTCGTCCTGGATAATGAACTCGAAACGAGCTGGGGCAGCTACATTAGGCAGATTGATGATGCGCGTGCCATTGAGGTAGAACTTAAAAGCACGCTTGTTGAACGAGATGGCGAAATGATTCCACTGGCCAACCTTGGTGTATTGCTTTAAATGATCCCAATCCATGCTGCCAACAACATTCTGATCGATACCACCACCCTTCTTAAAGGTATAGTTGCCGTAACAATCGGGATTGCCTGGGCGATAGCGCAGATAGATATGGCCCGTCTGATTGCCACTTGCATCAAGGAGCTGGAACTCGAAGGGGAAATCGGGGATTTCGCCAGCCTTACAGAAGAACTCATCCCACTCGAGGGTGAACACATCGGGCAGGTACGACTTCATATTCTCCATCAGGGGCGAGAATCTGGAGTCGGGGGCGTTACTATGCGCATACTTCTTACCATTAATAGAGGCTGTCTCCAAGCTACCATCACTGACATCCCATTTTGAAGGGAACTCACCCATCTGCTCGGTAGCGAAGTCGTCTTGGAACAGAATGACGCTTCCACGAACAAAGTCGCTCTTCTGGTTCTGACCTACGGCATCGGGGGTGTCGTCGACCGCTTCGGCATCGTCGGCCTGGTTTTTAGCTTTCGAGTTTTTCTGGCCCTTTTTACCGTCGAGCACTGCATCCATCTCCTTATCAACGGTGCGCTCAACCTTGTTCTCAATCTTGTCTTTTGCTTTTTCGAGGGCTTTATCCTTCAACTTCTTCAGAAAGCCCTGCGCATCGGCCGTTGCACTAAAAGCAACCATAGCCAACAATAGTAATAATAGTTTTTTCAT
This sequence comes from Prevotella sp. khp1, assembly GCF_900102205.1. NCBI lineage: Bacteria > Pseudomonadati > Bacteroidota > Bacteroidia > Bacteroidales > Prevotellaceae > Prevotella > Prevotella sp. khp1. The sequence goes on along the minus strand of NZ_FNJZ01000003.1, from coordinate 19,942 downwards.
AAGCTTTTAGTTTTAGTATAAATAATATGTTAACGATTAGATTGGGGCAAATATACGAAAGATATTTGAAAGTTGCAAGTAATTGGCGCTAAAAAAACAAAAACGACTTTTTCTTTGATTTCTCGGCTTTCTTGGCATCTTTCTTGGCGGCTTTCTCGGCTTTCTTGGCTTCGCGCTTGGCCTGGCGCTCGGCTTTGCGGGCTTCTTTGCGCTCGCGTTTGGCCTGCTTGGCCTCGTCGGTCATCTTATGGAACTTCATACGACCACGACTTACCTTGAGCTTGTGCATCTGGTTGGTATCGGTAAAAGAGAACGAACAGGAGATGTCGCGCCAGTTGCCACGCTGGATGACTTCGCCGGTAGCCTCAGCGCCATTGCTATTTACAGTAACGGCCACATTGCGCACATGAACGCCTTTATAACTGCAATCGTCGATGGTGGCATTAACAGCGCCTATAGGCAACTTGCCACCTAACTTGCGACGCATGGCGGCGGTGCGGGGCTTGCTGATATCAATCTTGAAATCGGCCTTGGCTGCCAGGGGGCCGACATCCTTCATGCCCATGACCTTACCAAAATGCAACTTCCGGGTGCTGGCATTACCTACGACATACTTGTTGCGCTCGTCGAGCCAGAACTGGAACTTAAGACTACCCACGGCGGTGCCAAGGGTGCCCCAGAAGCGCTCTTCCTTACGGATGACTCGGAAACTACCCACATAGCTGATATTACCTAAATTATGCAGCTGCGCCATCATGAGGCGCTTAACGGGGAACTGACTGATGATGCGCTCCTTGATACCACTCTTGGCCGTCATCCGGTTGACATGGAACAGCACGGTGAGCTTTTCCTTGCTCTTGAGGTTGGTGATATCGCCGGTGGCAGTGATGGCCAGGCGTTTATCGGCGGTGCCAACCTTTACCTGACGGAAGCTGAGCGCATCCTGATTACCACTCATGGTACAACTGAGCTGGAGGGGCAGCGTGAACTTACTGAGCACGGGGGCAAAGGCACGCGAGATATCCTGGAGATAAACGGTGCCAGCGATGGGACCTGTACTGAAACTGAGGGGGATGCTATCGCGCTTACTGGGCAACTGCATAGCGGCATGGGCGATGTGCAGCTGGGTGTGCTTTTGCTGTACCTGCACATTGTTTAAAAGCAGCTTTTTACCTGCCAAGCGCACCTGGGCCTGCAGGTTGCGGATATCGATACCGGTAATGGAATCACGGGCCTGCAACTCAGAGAGATTAAAGCGGAGGGTGTCTTTTTCGGTGGCATCGATAGCGGCCTTGAAATGACAGGTGACATTGAGATGACCTACATCGAAGAATCCGCGTTTGGGCTTGCCTGCATTTTTGCGGGGCTTGTGATTATCGGTAGCCAGCTGCAACTGGGCCTGCGCCTGATATTTACCCTTGCGCCCCTTGATGAGGGCCTGGGCAAGCTGCAACGACAGCTGATTATAGGTTACCTGGATATCATTCAGGCGCACGCTGTGGATATCGAACTGGATTCGCTTGCGGGGCGCCACAATGGTATCACGTTTGGCCTTGGGTTGCTTTTTAAAGGCATCGATGATGAACTGGAAGTTGGATACCGAATCCTTTGAGGGCTTGAGCAACAGGGCGCGGGCCCCCGACAACTCGACATCCTTGATGGTAAACTTATTACCCAGCAGTTCGCTGATATCTACATCTACCCCGGCCTGGCGAACAGTGAGCAGAGGGCGCTGCTGCTGGTCGGCTACATGCAGTCCGTACAGGCGCAGCTGCTGTGCCATAAAGCGGATATCAACGCTATCGATACTTACCTGCGTTTGCAGGCGCTCGCTCAGCATCTGGGTGGTTTGCTTAAGTACGCGCTGCTGGAAAGCCTTGGTATTTACCAACACCACGCCTGCACCCACCAACAATACTACCAGCAGCAGGAAGGCTGCCAGCAGCTTGAAGGCCAAGCGAAGGGGTTTCATGCTAAAAGGCTACTAGAACTGAGGCATGTTGGGCAAGCACACGGCCTTAACGGCCATGCACTCCATCTCGATGAGCCACCCGGGGCGGCACACCGGCGCATGAACGATGACACAGGGCTTGCCTGGGAACCGTTCGGCATAGAGACTGCGCACCAGCTGATAATCGGCCACATCGCGCAGATAAACAATCATGTGGGCTACATCGTCGAAATTGCAATCGGCCTCGACCAGCAGTGCCTCGACATTCTCCCACATACGTTGGGTTTGTTTCACGATATCGTTGGGATACATCACCTCGCCCTTGTTATTGATAGAGGCGGTACCTGAGATGAACACATGGCGGCGATCGGCATAGCTTACCATGGTGCCACGCTCGAACGATACACCATAATCGCTGGTGCGATTAAGATGGGTAGGCGCATAGAGATAATGCACCTGTTCGGGGCGCACGCCAGCGATGGCATAGTTATCCATCTGGGCGAGCACATTAGGATCCTGCTGGCGACCACCGATACCGGTAGAGGCAATGAAGTGGGTATTGACAGTAAGGCCCTGGGTGAAGAACACCTGATTGCGGGCACGCACCACACCACCGTAGTTCAAGTCGATATCGTTGACAAACAGCCAGGTACGGATACAGTTATCGGCCAGCGTACAGCGCTCCTGGGCCAGCTGCATGATATACTCGTTGAAGAGCAGGCGCATCTGATACTCGGAGTTGGCTGCCAGGTTATGGGCCGAGGCATTGAATAGGTGGCGGAACTGACCGTGACTAACCTCATAGAGCTCGCTCGGAGTCATGCTGGTTTGCACATCGGTCATGAGCCACACCCACAGCGCCACCTTGGTACCATCCAAAGGGGCCTGCTGGATAATGCTCTTGGCACAGTCGGTAACATCGTTTACTACTATAGCGTCGGCCTGATTGGCTGCATCGCTTAAAAAATAACGTTTAAATACGGCTTGCGCACCAGGCAACTGGGCCAGCAAGCTGTTGTAGGCATTCAGCACAGCCTCGACCTGCTGGGCAAACGGAAGGCACGCCTGCTGCACGCGTATGATGGCATGATACTCGCGCACCTGGGTTCCGTTATCAAAACAGAACACGTCGGCCCCAGCCTGTTCGAAATCTATGTGAGATAGTTTCTGGTTCATATAGTTACTTACTTTTGGGCACAAAGGTACGAAGAATAATTGAGAAACGTGCAGCAAGCAGCAAAAAAATACCTAATAATAAGTATTGTATATATCGAAAAATAGTATTAATTTTGCACCCGTAATCATTAATAGGCATACAGGTAAGGAAATGAAGAATCAGAAGATGTATGAAGCGGACGATAAAATGATATCACTGATCCGCGATAATTACGATTTGTTGCAGGCACTTGGAAGCTTTGGCATAAACCTGGGTTTTGGAGATAAGACGGTACGCGAAACCTGCGAGGACAATGATGTGGACACCTACACATTCCTGGCAGTGGTGAACTTCGCCATGAACGGTTATGGTGAGTTTGACAACGACGAACAGATCAGCGTGCCTACCCTGCTGCACTACCTGCAGGCCAGCCATGCTTATTTTCTGGAGTTCCAGCTGCCTTACATTCGCAGAGAGCTGAGCGAGAGTCTGGATGAGAACGACTCGCTGGGCCGACTGATACTGAAATTCTACGATGAGTATGCCCACGAGATACGTCGCCACATGCAGTACGAGCAGAAAACCCTGTTCCCCTACGTACAGCAGCTGATAGATGGCGAGCCTGCCAATGATTACAACGTAGAGACATTCTCGAAGCACCACGGTGCTACCGACAAGAAACTGCGCGAGCTGAAACTGCTGATTATTAAATATCTGCCACAGGACGGACTGCACAACAACCAGCTTACCGCCACACTGCACGATATTTACGAGAACGAGGTTTGGTTGCGCCAGCACGCGATGGTTGAGGACCATATTTTTGTGCCTGCCATCCGCCGATTGGAGCAGATTACCAAGCAGCAGGACGTGACACGCAACATTTCGGGTATGGTGTTTGGCAATGCCACCGCACAGAATCCCGACGCGCTGAGCGACCGTGAAAAGGATGTGATTATTTCGCTGGTGCAGGGTATGTCGAACAAGGAGATAGCCGATCACTTGTGTATATCAATCAACACGGTGATTACCCACCGCCGCAACATAGCCCGCAAGCTACAAATACATTCACCAGCCGGATTGACCATCTATGCAATAGTCAATGGGCTGGTGGACATATCAACTGTAAAGTTATAAAAGGTGTAGTTGTTTGCTTAAGAATGTAACAACAGCACAAAGCGTGTACCCTTGGTGAACTCGGGATCGATATCGAGGTCGCCCTTCATCTTGATGGCCATCTGCTTACAGATAGGCAAGCCAAGACCGTCGCCCTCGGTAAAGTCCTTCACCTCGGTAAATGGCTTGAATACGTCGTCGCGCTTATCCTCGGGGATAGGCTCGCCGGTGTTAGATACCAGGAACTGGTGAACGTGTGCACCACGCTTCTTGTATTCCAACCAGATAGTACCATCCTTTGGAGCATAGATAGCAGCATTAGCCAGCAGGTGCTGCAGGATATGCTGTACATACTCCTTATTCATATTAACGCTCAAGGCGGGCACGTTAGTTTTTACTACCACGCCTGGGTTAACCTTGCTCTTGATAGCGTCGACCAGCTCGTTGCAGAATGGGGTGAGCTGTACATCGGCTGTTTCTACCCCCTGATCGATGGTGTTCTCAAGATCAGAGAGGGTGGCGATATGCTCAGAGAAATCGAGCAGGGCCTTAACCTCGGGAATCTTGGCATCGAGCTTGTGGAGTGTAGGATTAAGCTGGGCTGAGATATTGCTGATGAACTTGGCCTTGAGGGCATTGTTCTCGTTGGCCAGGTTAATGAGCTTCTTCTGCTTACGGGTAAGCAGGATAAAGCGCATCAATACAATACCACCCAATACCAAACCTGCAGCCAGAGCTACTGCCAGGATGCACAGACCTACGATAATGGCCTGGCGCGCTGTGAGCGAGCTGGCCTGATCGTCGATCTTAGCCTCGTTGTCAGAAATCTGCTTTTTCAGTGCGCCAATCTCATCGGCATGCTTCAAGGTGTTAACCGAATCTTTCCAAGCCAGATAGTTGCTGTACGACTGTGCCACCATATTGGCATTGCCACTACGACGGGCATTGGCAATCAGGGTTTTGTAAACCTCGTCAACCTTGTCGTACTGCTTAGAAGCGGTAAGCTTACCGGCCATCTCCTTGAACACCTCATTACCCTGGGCATTCTGTCCGAATGAGTAATGATATACGGCTTTATTATAAAGAAGGTCGTTCTTGAGTTCTTCGTCGGCAGCGTAGGTAACCTGGGTCTCCATCAGGCCAAGCTGATCCTTGGCGCTATCACTCTTGCGCAGCTTGATGTACATGGCCAAGCGCTCTTTAGTGATGATGTAATGGAGGGCAGCCTTCTCCTTAGCATTCTTGCTACGTGCATCAATCTCAGCATCGGCACGGCGAAGCAAATCGAAAGCCTCTTTCCAATAGTTATCCTTGTAATACAAAGCAGCACCACGAGTGGCACACTCCATGCCAACCTTTAACTGGCCCTGACGGGTGTACTCTTCGAAAGCGCGGATAAAGCTAAAGCGGGCACCTGCCACACTACCTTTCTGCATTTCGCTCTCGGCACGCTGATGTAACTCACTCTTCGTGGCTTGCTGAGCCTGGGCAATGCCCACACTGAAGCACACGGCTAACAGAAGAACAAAAACCTTTTTCATAATATGCGTTAGATTAGATTAGAACTTTGCCATCTTGATGGCTACAACGGCACACTCATCACCCTTATTACCCAAGCGGCCACCGGCACGGTCGAGTGCCTGCTGCTGGTCGTTGGTGGTGAGCAAACCGAAGACTACAGGGATATTGCTTGTTGCATTAAGACGAGCCACACCCTCGGTAACGCCCTGGCAGATGTAATCGAAGTGAGGAGTCTCGCCACGAATCACGCAACCAAGAATAATGACGGCATCGTAACCATCATTAAGGGTCATCTGGTGAGCGCCATAAATCAGCTCGAAGCTACCAGGCACCGTCTTAACATGGATATTTTCAGGCAAAGCGCCATGCTTTTCGAGTGTGCTAACACATCCGTCGAGCAGGGCGCCAGTTATTTCGGGATTCCACTCGGCCACGACAACTCCGAAGATCATGTTCGAAGCGTCGGGCACTGTGGTAATATCGTATTCCGATAAGTTTTTAGTAGCCATGGAGATTATTTTGATGAAACACGCTCAATATAGCCATCGATAGTCTGATAAGCCATAGAGTTGAAGTACTTCTCTTTAACCTCCTGATACAGCTTCAGGGCCTCATCGTTCTTACCCTGGCTCTCGAGAATCTCACCAGCCTGGATAAGGAAGGTGGGCGACAGAGAGTTGTTGTCGGCCTTCTCGGCAGCGCTCTTCAGGTGTGATACAGCCTTGTCGAGCTGGTTCAGGTGTGCATAAGCGTTACCCAGAGCACCCTCGGCAGCTGGAGAAATCATCTGATCGTCGGCACCATCGAACTCCTCGAGGTACTTAGCAGCATCCTCCCACTTGTTAAGCTTAGCGTAGCAGAGACCGGCATAAAGGTTTGCCAGGTTACCAGCTGCTGTGCTGCTGAACTCGTCGGCGAGCTTTACAAAGCCCTTGAAGCTGGCGCTGTCGCCATTCAAAGCCTTCTGATAATCGCCTGCCATGAAGAGCTCCTGACCCTTGGCGATAGCTGTGCTAGCCTTAACCTCCTTAGGACCGCTAACGTAGGTCTTGTACAGAACCACACCAGCGATGATGATTACAATTGCTGCTACGGCAGCACCAATGGCCTTCTTGTACTTAAAGAAGAAAGCCTCACTCTGATTCAGGCTCTGCTCAGCTGTCTGGGCGGCCTGCTGTTGATTTGTTGTATTTGCCATTATAATATTTATATTTAAATTTCCAAAAATCGGGTGCAAAGTTACTAAAAAAGACACACATTTTATATTTTTTTGCGGAAAATATTTATTAATCTGTGTTAATCCTTAGCATCAATGCCCAAAAAACGCTACCTTTGCACTATGATTCTAGAAAAGTTATCGGTCATCAACTACAAAAACATAGCAGAGGCCACACTGGATTTCTCGCCCAAAATCAACTGTCTGATAGGACAGAACGGGGTGGGAAAAACCAATGTGCTGGATGCGATTTACTACCTGTCGTTCTGCCATTCGGCCAATAATCCTATCGACTCGCAAGTGATACGTCATGGGGCCGAATTCTTTGTGCTGGAGGGCGCCTACGAGGGCGACCTGCACATTTACTGTGGCATGAAGCGAGGCACTAAAAAACACTTTAAGCGCAACAAGAAGGAGTATCGCCGACTGTCGGAGCATATCGGACTGATACCGGTGGTGGTGGTATCGCCATCAGACACCCTGCTGATTGAGGGTGGCAGCGAGGAACGACGCCGCCTGATGGACATGGTGATTGCCCAATACGAACATGGCTATATGGAGGCCATGAACCGCTATAACAAGGCCCTGCAGCAGCGTAATGCGATGCTGAAACTTGACGAGGAGCCCAACCCGGATGTAATCAGCCTGTTTGAGGAACAGATGGCCTACGAGGGGGAGCGCATCTACAAGAGCAGAAAGGCATTTGTTGAGGAGTTGACACCTATCTTCCAGCGCATTCACGAAACCATCTCGGGTAATCGCGAACAGGTGGCACTGAACTACGTGTCGCATTGCCAGCGCGGTCCGCTGTTGGAGGTGATACAGCGCGACCGATTCAAGGACCGTGCCATAGGTTACTCGCTGCATGGTGTACACCGCGACGACCTGGAGATAACCTTAGGCGGACACCTGATGAAACGCGAAGGCAGTCAGGGGCAGAACAAGACGTTTGTGATTGCCCTGAAGCTGGCACAGTTCGACTTCCTGAAGCGTACCAATTCGAAGACTACCCCACTACTGTTGCTCGACGATATTTTTGACAAGCTGGACGCCCAGCGCGTGGAGCAAATAGTAAAACTGGTGGCAGGCGATGATTACGGACAAATTTTTATTACCGATACCAATCGCGACCACCTGGACCTGATACTGAGCCGGCAGACGCTGGACTATAAGATTTTCCACGTAGATAAGGGAGAAATAACAGAAACGCAGAAAGATGTTTAAGCGCGACGTACATAATGTAAAAGATTTGATTCTGAAGAATCTGAGAGCACAGGGACTGGAGACGCCCTTGTTGCAGAAACGACTGATGGACTCGTGGGCCGAGGTGGTTGGCGAATTTGTGGCCAACTACACCGAGAGTATGTACATCAGAAACCAAACACTATACGTACATCTGACCAACCCTGCCATGAGGGCTGACCTATCGATGATGCGCAGAGAGATAGTAAACAAACTGAATGCCCATGTGGGCACTCAGGTAATAGCCGATGTAAGATTTAACTAATCAAGCCATCCATACACACATCGTGTTCGTCGGCGGGAATCGCATCTACACGCTGGAAATCAAAGCAGACACCATAGAACACAGCGCATCGCGGCTGAGAGAATGAACTCAGAAAACGGTCGTAATAGCCCTTACCGCGACCCAGGCGGCGGTTCTCCTTATCAAAAGCCACACCAGGCACCAGCACAACTTTAATATCGTTGTACTTCTCTTTTGGCATAACCGGACCCGTTGGTTCCATAATACCAAAAGCCCCCTTCTGCAGACTATCACGCCCCGTATATCGGCACAGCACCATCTCGGTATCGCTTACCACCTTCGGCAGGTAAACGTTTTTGCCTGCTGCCAGCAATTCGTCGAGCAACTGATGGGTACATACTTCGTCGGGAAGCGAGTAATAGGCCACAATGTTGTCCATCAACATGAGATACTCCCTCATATGGGATACCACAGTAGCAGACAGTTCACCCAACTGTTGTTGAGTGAACTGCTGTTTACGTTCGCGCATCAGGGCGCGAAGTGCGTTCTTATTAAGCATGAGCTATCATTTTACTGAGCAACCTGATTTCGCGACTGTCGGCAATCTTTGCCACCTGCTTGCCCTTGGTTTTGGGCATCGGTTTCTGAGGGAATGCGCCCTCGGAATGGAACAGTCTCAGAGTCTCATCAATCACAGGATCGTTCTGGTTGAGATACTCGGTCCAGGCCTGCTCGTTATGGATGTTATAGATAATTCGACTTACTACAAAGCGCTCGAGCAACTTGTACGACTTCTGAATCATCAGGTTACGACGCTTCAGTCCGTTCTTGTCAGCAAAGTTTACAAACTGCTCAACAATATTCTGGCGTTTCAGATAGGTTTCCATCTCCTTTACGTTGGTAATCGCACCCAGCTTGGCACGGTTATCGTCGGTATAGGTAAATGCAAACTGCAGGATAAGACCCGACATGGCAGCCTCCTTGTAGTAAGAGGTAACGCCAAGGGTATCCTCAGGAATAAAGATATCAGGAGTGATACCGCCACCGCCGTACACAATACGACCATTGTTGGTGTGGTACTCGGGACCTGTATTCTTAATGCTATCCTTTGAGAAGAACTCGCCATGCTGATAACGGGTCAACCAATCGTCGTCGTAATGGTTGCCATTGTTATAAGGCTTCTGGATGCAACGACCAGATGGGGTATAATAACGAGCAATGGTGAGGCGAATCATTGAGTGGTCGCTGAACTCCATAGGTTTCTGAACCAAACCCTTACCAAACGAACGGCGACCGATAATGGTACCACGATCGTTATCCTGAATGGCACCTGCCAAAATCTCAGAAGCCGAAGCAGAACTCTCGTCGACCAGCACTACCAGAGGCAGGCGCTGATAAGAACCACGACCATCGGCACGGTAATCCTGACGTGGGAAAGCACGCCCCTGGGTGTAAACAATCAGCTGGCCACGCGACAGGAACTCGTTGGCAATCTGCACTGCCGACTCTAAATAACCACCGGTGTTGCCACGAAGGTCGATAACCAGATTGCTGAAACTCTGCTGCGACAGCTTGGCCAGTGCAATCAGCAATTCGGGATAGGTATTCTCGCCAAAGTTACGAATCTTGATATAGCCACACTCGTCGTCGAGCATGTAGCAAGCGGTAACGCTCTTGGTAGGAATCTCGCCACGGGTAATGGTAATATGACGGATTTTCTTCTCGCCATAGCGGATAACGCCCAGTTTAACCTTGGTATCCTTTGGACCCTTAAGGCGGTGCATGGCCTCCTCGTTGGTAACCTTCTTACCTACAAAGGCCGAATCGTCAACCTCAACAATCTTATCGCCAGCCAGCATACCGGCACGCTCGGCAGGACCATTGCCAATCACGTTTTGCACACGGATGGTGTCCTGACGGATGGTAAACTCGATACCGATACCAAAGAACGAGCCGCGCAGGTCGTCGTTGGCAATCTCGCCATCACGGGCACTGATGTAAACCGAATGGGGATCGAGCTCAGCCAGAATCTGAGGCATGGCTTTCTCAACCAGCTCGTTGATGTTCACCGTATCCACATACTGATCGTCGATGATATGGAGCAGGTTGTTGAGCTTGTTACCACTCGAGTTGATGATATTCAGGCGGTTGCCTGAGAAATGGTTGGCATAAAACGTTCCGATAACAATACCCACAACCACACATACGGCCATAAGCAAAGGCATGAAACGATTAGTTCTATTCTTACTCATTTTTTATTTATCTTCTAATCCAATATAGATAACCTCGATGCCAGCACGCTCAAGCAGCTCGATGCCATCGGTGAGGCGGTATTTCTCGCCATAAACCACACGCTTGATACCAGCCTGGATGATAAGCTTGGCACACTCGATGCATGGCGAAGCGGTAATGTAGATGGTGGCGCCATCGCTGTTGTTATTGCTACGCGCCAGTTTAGTAATGGCATTGGCCTCGGCATGCAGCACGTAAGGCTTGGTTACGTTGTCGTCGTCCTCACACACGTTCTCAAAGCCGCTGGGAGTGCCGTTGTAACCATCGCTGATAATCATCTTATCCTTTACCACCAGCGCACCAACCTGACGGCGCTTGCAGTAGGAGTTCTCAGCCCAAATACGTGCCATACGCAGATAGCGTACGTCAAGTTTACTTTGCTTGTCGTTTTTTGATTCCATTCCGTTTAAGTAATGCGTCAATGGTGGGTTCGCCACCCTTGAACCGTTTATATAATGTCATCGGATTTTCGGTACCACCTTTCGACAGGATGTTCTCGCGGAAACTGCTGGCTGTCTTCTTGTCGAAAATGCCATGTTTCTTGAACACACTGAAGGCATCGGCATCGAGCACCTCGGCCCACTTGTAGCTGTAATAGCCAGCGGCATAGCCACCTGCCATAATGTGCGAGAACTGCACCGTCATACAGGTATCGGGCAACTGAGGCAGCACCATGGCTTTCTCCCAAGCCTTCTTCTCGAACTGAATGATATCGGCTGTAAACTCATCCTTCTGGGTGTAGTAAGCCATATCCAGCAAACCGAAGCTAACCTGACGCATGCAAGCGTAAGCCACATTAAAGTTACGACTCTTTACAATGCGGTCGATGAGTTCATCGGGCAAAGGCTCGCCTGTCTGATAGTGAAAGGCAAAGGTGCGCAGGAACTCCTTCTCGATCGAGAAATTCTCCATAAACTGCGAGGGCAGCTCCACAAAGTCCCACCACACGTTGGTGCCACTCAGGCTCTCGAAACGGGTGTTGGCAAACATGCCATGCAACGAGTGTCCGAACTCGTGCAGGAAGGTCTCCACCTCGCCCAATGTAAGCAGGGCGGGCTTCTCCTCGGTAGGTTTAGTAAGGTTCATCACCACACTGACGTGGGGACGCACATTACGCATATTATCATCGCCAAAAGGTTTCTTCTGGTCGATACGTTCTTTCCACTGGCCCTGGTATTCGGTCATCCAGGCTCCCCCCTGCTTACCCTTGCGGGGATGGAAATCGGCATAGAATACAGCCAGGAACGAGCCATCCTCATCAAACACCTCGTAAGCCTTTACATCAGGGTGATAAACGGGGATATCCTTGTTCTCCTTAAAGGTGATACCGTACAGACGATTGGCTAATCCAAACACGCCGTCAATCACCTTCGAGAGTTCGAAGTATGGGCGCAGCATCTCGGCATCGAGATTATACTTTTGAAGCTGCAGCTTGTGCGAATAGAACGAAAAGTCCCATGGCTCGAGCTTAAAGTTGTTGCCCTCCAGCTTGCGTGCCATTTTCTCGATAGCCTCTACCTCCTTGATGGCTGTGGGCTTGTAGGCATCAATCAGGTTGTTAAGCAACTTATATACGTTGCGCACATTACCTGCCATACGGTGCTTGAGCACGTAATCGGCATAAGTTTTATGACCCAGCAACTGAGCCAGTTCGCGACGCAGGTTGATGAGTCGCTTACATATCTCGAGATTATTCTCGGTATTATCGTGGATACACTCCGTATTCTTAGCCATATACAGCTGGCGGCGCAGTTCGCGCTGGGTGCTGTAGGTCATAAAGGGCGAATACGAGGGGAAGTCGAGTGTAAATACCCAACCCTCTTTCTGCTGCTCCTTGGCTGCCAAAGCTGCTGCCTCGCGAGCAGTATCGGGAAGGCCATCAAGTTGAGCCTCGTCGGTAATATGCAGTGTAAAGGCCTTGTTCTCCTTTAGCAGATTCTGCGAGAACTGCAAGCCAAGCATCGAAGCCTCTTCGGTAAGCTGGCGCAGACGCTCCTTACCAGCGGCATCGAGCAGAGCACCACTACGCACAAAACCATCGTAGCAGTTATCAAGCAGCATTTTCTCCTCGGCAGTAAGCTTACGATGATGCTGATGAACATATTTTACGCGCTCAAACAGGCGCTCGTTCAAACGGATATCGTTGGCATGCTTGGTAAGGATGGGACTCATCTTCTGAGCCAATGCATCCATCTCGTCGTTGGTCTCGGCCGAAAGCAAATTAAAGAATACAGTAGAAACGCGACCCAGCAAATCGTAGTAGCCCTCCTTATCCTTCTCGTCATCTACACTGATAATGGTATTGTCGAATGTAGGTTTTGCAGGATTATTGATAATACGCTCTATCTGTTCATCGTCGCGACGGATGCCTTCCAACATAGCCTCTTCGAAATCTTCCATGCGGATACGGTCGAATGGGGCTGTGTCGTGAGGTGTGTTATAAGGTTCAAAGAACGGGTTCGTTCTAGCTTTCTTTTCGTTTATCATTATACTAACTCTTTTCGGATTGCAAGGACGGTGCAGCCCGTTCTCGCATTTTCGATGCAAAGTTACGACAAAAATCCGATACTTTACAAAACAATACATTAAAAAAGCTGAAAACGCAAAGAATAGGCGTTTCTACTTGGTATAAAGCAGGCGTTCGAGCTGAGGAATCTCTATTTTACCACGACTCAACTCTATCAGTCCACGGTGCTGCATATCGTTCAGAATACGCGACACATTGAGGCGACTATCGTTCACCTCCTCGGCCAATCGGGTCATCAGGATATTAAACGTTTTATGACCGGCTGGATACAAGCAACGCTGGGTAAGGAATCGTACCACACGGTCCTCGAGCGACTGGGGTGCACGGTACCACACCTGACGCATCTGCTTCTGCGTCTGAGTGGCAAAATGGTTAATCATATTCAAGCGGAACACCAGGAAATCTTCGGTAAGTCGCACTACCTCCTCCTTGTCGAGCGTCAGGAAGTTCACATCGGTCTGGGCTATAAAATCGCGGGTGTAGCGCTGGTTATAGCCAAACACCGCCTCCAACTGAATGATATAAGGATCCGAAATCTGTTCCTCAACATGATAGCCATAGTCGTCGGCAAACGAGCGCACTTTCAGACTGCCATTTATCAGGAAATAAAGCTGATGACAGTTATCGCCCGATTTCATCACGGTCTTACCAGCATTCAACTTCAAGAATCCGAAACGGGTGTGACCAGCCACAATCTCCAAATCGTCGCGACTCATACCCTGGAACAAAGGGAACTGCAGCAGCTTATCAAAAATCTGGAGAACAGCCATACGCTTTTATTGCTGAATCTTATTCTTAAGCGAGGGCGAATACCAAACGGCATTCTTACCATCCTGATCGCTGTAAATCAGATAAGCCATCAGTTCAGGGTGCTGCGCAAGTACCTGCTTAGCCTTTTCTACACCCATCACCATAAACGAGGTGGCATAGGCATCGGCCACAGCACAGGTGTTAGCAAACACCGTAGCCGAAAGGATGCTATGCTGAACGGGATAACCCGTCTTAGGATCGATAGTATGGGCGTATTTCTTACCGCCCTTATAGTAGAAATTACGGTAGTTGCCACTGGTAGCCATCGCCTTATCGGTAATAGCCACAATGCTCTGAACCTCCTGACCTGCGCCCTGCACATCGTCCTCAGGCTTAGAAATACCTACGCGCCAAGGTTTCTGATCGGGGTTCAAACCACTGGTAACAATCTCGCCACCAATCTCGATCATAAAGTTATTAACGCCCTTGCTACGCAGCAGTTTGGCCACTACATCGGTACCGTAACCCTTGGCAATAGCCGAGCAGTCGAGCATGATGCGATCATCGGTCTTACTGATCTTACCTTTTTCGAGGGTAACCTTCTGATAGCCAATAATCTGCATCAGACTATCTACCTGCTGTTTCGAGGGCTCGATACCATTCTTAAAGCCGAAGCCCCAAGCATTAACCAACGGGGCAACAGTGATATCAAAAGCACCATCAGTCTCTTTCGAGATGTTCATCGCCAATTTGTACACATCGAGGAACATATCGTTAAGCTGCACATCCTGATTCTGATTTACAGCAGTGATAATCGATTGGGGATTGAATGGTGACAGCGAGGCATCTACCTTAGCCAACTCTGCGTTGATGCTATACGTCATATCCGAATCACACTGATACACAGCGTGATAGAACGTTCCGAATACCTTATCGGCACTTTTCTGATAAGGCATATTACGCTGCTGACGGATAATCAGCACCGTACCAACAATCAGCAGTACCAGAAATGGCAACTGCCACAAAAGCTTTTTGTTCTTGGGTTGCTGCATCAGTTTCTTAGATATCAATAATCACATTGAAGGTTCCACCCAGACGGGTATCGCCAAAGATTCCAAAGCCTGGCACATACCAAGTATTACCAAAATCGCCCTCTTCCTTATGGGCAATGCGGCGCTTATAGCGCAGGCTCCAGCCCAAATGCAAGGGACCATAAATCTTGGCATCAACACCCACTACAGCCTCTATCCAATGGTAGTTGCAAGGGGCATCTAACACACCATAACCAGTAGGCCACTTCCAAGTGGGATCGGTAAAATCAGGGCACGAAATATCAACCTTATACGATGTAAAAGCATAACGCAAACCACCATACAAACGGTTATCACCGTGTTTATCCTTCAATAGATTCTTATCAATACCAATACGGAAATAAGGAGCCGATGTGCTATAGTGAATCTTTGTTACATCATCGTTGTGATTAGCACGTCCCAATCCAGCCTCGATAATCGGGAACCACTCGTCGTGCAAATTAACACGCAGGGCACCTTCGTACTGACCATTATCAGTAAAAGCCATCAGTCCCGCTCCAACCAGATCGAACGAAACAGCAAAACCACGGAACATGGGCACAGAGTCTTTCTGGAACGAGAAAAACTTCTGAGCCTGAGCTGGCACCGATGCCGAAAGCACCAGGATACTAATCGTCGCTCTTAGGATAGAGGTAGAAATGAACCGTCTTAGAATCATAGGTTACTGATGGGTTATTAATCACAATTGAGTCGATGTAGTTGCGGGTATAGCGCACATTGGTGAGCGTGTGGAAAAAAGTGGTATTACAATCCACCGATTCGAAATGGGGATAGTCGTCCTTCTTAATCCATACGGTATCGCGTACCAGCGAATCAGTATTGGCTATTTCAAACTTGAACAGCAGCACATCCTCGGGATGCGAGTAACTGATAGGCAAGTTAAACTGACTAATGCCTACACCTTTATTATATATAATAGAGTCGCGACCACTGTAAAGCACCACGTTCTCATTATCGACATTAACGGTCGAAATGGTCATTGTATCAGTAATCGTTAATTCATTACCATCGCTGGTGCGTATCTGATAAAGAGTTGCCACCGTACGGTCGACAGGACAATCGACAGACGAGCAGGCTACCATCAGCGCTGCCAACGACAGATATAACAGACGTTTCATCATATCTTCTCCTCTATCTGATAATCATTACGTCCGCTCGACGAGCGACTAATCAGATCGCCCAGGAAGCCTGTCAGGAACAGCTGTGTTCCCATCAGCATCATGGTAAGCGCAATGTAGAAGAATGGTGAATTGGTTACCAATCGCTGGGGGATATGGTTAGCCAAGCACCACAGTTTATCTGCACCAATCCAAGCTGCAGAAATAAAACCAATAAAGAACATCAGTGTACCCAGGAAGCCGAACACGTGCATAGGTTTCTTACCAAATGTGCTCAGGAACCAGAGTGTGAGCAGGTCGAGATAACCATTCACAAAGCGGTTCAAGCCCATGAACTTCGACGAACCATACTTACGTGCCTGGTGCTGTACCACCTTCTCGCCAATCTTATTGAATCCAGCATTCTTGGCCAGATAAGGGATATAGCGGTGCATCTCGCCATACACCTCGATATTCTTTACTACTGCCTTGCGATAAGCCTTCAGTCCGCAGTTAAAGTCGTGCAGATTCTTAATGCCGCTTATTTTGCGGGCTGTAGCATTGAACAGCTTGGTAGGGATAGTCTTCGAAATGGGGTCGTATCGTTTCTGCTTGTAGCCACTTACCAGATCGTAGCCCTCTTCCTTAATCATACGATACAACTCTGGGATCTCATCAGGCGAGTCCTGAAGGTCGGCATCCATGGTAATCACCACATCGCCCTGAGCCTGCTCAAAACCACAATACAGAGCAGGACTCTTACCGTAGTTTCGGCGGAACTTGATGCCCTTTACCACACCGGGCTGCTGCTTGTTCAGCTCCGAGATAATCTCCCACGAACGATCGGTAGAACCATCGTTAATGAAAATCACCTCATAGCTGAAGTTGTTTGCCTTCATCACACGCTCTATCCACGCATAAAGCTCAGGGATAGACTCATCCTCATTATAAAGAGGTATAACTACTGATATATCCATAATTTCAATTCAAATTTTCAATTCTTTTGCGCTGCATAATCAGTCCGATGGGCACACCAAGAATGAAACCCAACGAGATATTGATGGTGAGAATATTCAGCGCATAGTCGATAGGACGCGTCATAGCCATTTCGGCCAAACTCTCGTCCACCATTTGGGTCATACCATATTGCTCCAACATGGCCTTACCCTCCTCAGTGCTCATCATCTTGGCAAACGAACTTACCAGATAGCCATTATCCATATAAGCAAAATACAGATACTGAACCACTGCCAACAGCACGGCGCCATAAAAGAACACAAAAATAGTATAAGCATAACTACGGGCAAAGGAGATAATACCCTCCCTACCCTCGTCGCGGAATTTGCGCAAGCGGTTGGCTACAAAGAATGGTGTCATCACAGCCATCAGCATAGCAGCCATAGCCAGAACCTGATTAGTCAAGCCAACAATGTAGCTTGCGAAGCTAGCAATCCAAAGGATAGCCAGAAAGAAACCATCCTGACGAGCGTAAGCCTTTAATTGTACATATTCTGGTGCGGTCATCTTTTAACATTTACCTCTTACAGGGTGCAAAATTAAGCATTTTCCTGCATATAACGGGGGCAATCCCTAAAAAAATAGTTAAAATCACGAAATTTTTCAATTCTCGATTCTCAATTCTCAATTAAAAGTAGTACCTTTGCACCCGCTTTAAGCAAATAGTTCTTTAAAATTACACGGGTAAGTCCTGTACGGCCAGCTCCCTTTGAATCCCCCAGGGTGGGAACGCAGCAAGGGTATTAGGTTGTAGCGGCGCGATGCAGATCGCTTACCCACCCGCCTCTTTAGCTCAGTTGGCCAGAGCACGTGATTTGTAATCTCGGGGTCGTTGGTTCGAATCCGACAAGAGGCTCGTTTTGAATATGAGGATTGACGTTAGTCAGTCCTCTTTTCATTTTCAGATGTATGGACGATAAGCGTTATATCCATAGCCTCATTCGTGAGGGCGAACACCAGCAACAGGACTTCAAGTACCGTGTGTCTGACGCCTGTAAACTGGCTAAATCAGTATCGGCATTTGCCAATACCGATGGAGGACGGTTGCTGATAGGCGTACGCGATGATGGAAATCTATCAGGCGTCCGTTCCGAAGAGGAAATATACATGATGCACCAGGCGGCTTACAAATACTGCAAGCCCGAAACAAGCATTAAGTTCGACACCTATCATATTGAGGGACGTACCATTGTGATTGCTACCGTTCCGCCATCTACCCGCAAACCTGTTTGCGCCATCGATGCAGAAGGTAAAGCACGAGCATATATCCGCATCAACGACGAGAATATTGTGGTCTCTCCTGTTCACCTGGCCCTATGGCGTGAATCACAGAAACCCCAAGGAGCTGTCATGACCTACGATGACACAATCCGTCAACTACTCGACGCCATGCCCACACAGCAAACACTTAACCAGATTGTTCGCCAATCACGCCTACCACGCCACAAGGTTATCACACTCCTGGCGCGACTTATCCGTTTTAGAACAGTCAGCTGGCAATATACTAACCAGCAGTTTCTGTTCAGCCTTGCATAAAGATTTTCTTAAAACTACACCATTTTCTTAGTTAATTTGTTTATCTTTGCAACGTGAAACAAATTAATATTAAGCATTATGGATTTATTACACATTATTGCAGTAGTAGCACTCATCATCATTGGTGTAGCTATTTATATCAATAAACGTAATGGCTAAGGGACACTTAGCCATTACGTTTAAGAATCTACATATCAAGGATTTACGGGCAGTCCCTGCATCTGCTTGATATGTGTATCAAGAATATGGAAGGCAGGATCTACCATACCACCATGACCATGACCATCTATCTCATACAAATAGGTTTGTTTGTGACCAACTAATTTCATCATACGGGCCAGATACTGATTCTCATCGTATCTACCATATAATTCCAACTCACGATCACCACAAATCAACACCAATGGTGGACAATCATTACGCACCCAATAAAGCGGCGCATACTGGTCGATAGTTGGCTGCAAAGGCTGGATGCCCTGCATCTTACGTACATTATAATGGGTAATAGCTTGACCACTAAAAGGAATATACTGCCAAACACTGTCAGCATCAACCTGATAGTTATTAAGCCAAGCCTTATTTAAACAAAGCATCATGGCGAGATAGCCGCCTGCAGAGTGACCTGTTACAACTATTTTTCGCACATCGCCACCATATTCTTTAGCATGACGAAAAGCCCAAGCAACAGCTTCGGCAGCATCATCAATCGTTTTATCAACAGTAACTTTAGGCAATAAACGATAGTTAGCACCTATCACCACATACCCTTTATCCTTTAATCGTTGTGGAATCTCTTTCTGGCCAGCCTCTAATCCGCCACCATGAAACCATACTATCACAGGACAATCTTTCTTGCCTTCTGGGTAATACACATCCAGTTTCAAACGCTCTTTAGCATAAGCATCAGTTTTTGAAGTATAACTGATGTTTGAAACAGTTTTGTAATTCTGTGCACTGATGGCGACAACCATCAGAAGCAATACGGCTAATACATTTAATCTCTTCATAGTTCGTTAGTTTTTGAAAATAAAAAAGCCCTAGAGAAGTGTATCTCCAGGGCTATCGTTAAAATAAAGACGGCGGCTTCC
This sequence comes from Prevotella sp. khp1, assembly GCF_900102205.1. Lineage (NCBI taxonomy): Bacteria > Pseudomonadati > Bacteroidota > Bacteroidia > Bacteroidales > Prevotellaceae > Prevotella > Prevotella sp. khp1. The sequence continues at coordinate 101 of NZ_FNJZ01000003.1, read as the reverse complement.
TACTCTCCCGCATTGCATTGCAGTACCATCGGCGCAGGTGGGCTTAACTTCTCTGTTCGGAATGGGAAGAGGTGGGACCCCACTGCAATAACCACCTAATA
>NZ_FNJZ01000004.1:0-325198 GCF_900102205.1 Prevotella sp. khp1 | reverse complement strand
TGGAAGAATCGCATAAAGGGGCGCGACTGGTACGATTTCGAATGGTATGTTCGAAATCGCGTGGCATTGGATTTTGATCATCTGAGAGTGCGTACAAAGGAGTTTAATGATATCGACCTGACAAAGGAACTCTTTTTGGAACTCCTAAAGGAACGTATTTCTAAAGCAGACATTGATGTAGTAAAAGCCGATGTTATCCCTTACATCATCGACAAGCGCGAACTCGACATCTGGAGCAACGATTACTTCCTGCAACTGGCCGATATGATTGTGTTTAAGTGATAATTTCTCGCAAAACATTTGGCGGTTTGAAAATTAGTATTTATCTTTGCAGCCGTTTGGCGACCTGTGGAACGGCGCCGACTATGGATTATATTGTGAAATAAAACTTTTAAAGAATTAATCGACATGAGAAATTTTAGTAGCATCGGTCAGTGGCCGATGGGATTGGTGTGCGACACACCCGTGCCCTACTACGAGGTAGGAGTAAGTTGCGGTTTGCCTAACGAGATGGGCCAACTGCCACCCGAGATGATTTTATTGCCCAGCGAGATTACACGCGGGCGCAGCGTGTTTATCGTGGATGCCGATGGCGACTCGATGACCGGCGTGGGCATTTACAGCGGCGACCAGATACTGATTGAGGGCACGCAACGGGTAAACAGCGGCGAGGTGGTGATGGCAAGCATCGACGGCGAGGAGCTGTTGAAGGTGTATTACGTTGACGACTGCGGGCGCCACTGGCTGCTGCCCGCCAACGACAAGTACCAGCCATGCGAACTAACGGCCGATATGAATGTGCGCTTTTGCGGGCGCATGGTGTGCAACCTGAGTGCGCCGCACGTATCGGTAAAGCACTGCGGCGAGGTGGTACGCCAGTTTAAAGCCAAGCAGAAGCAGCACCAGCCCGACATGTATGAGCGCCTGACCGAAGCCGTTATCCAGTGCAGTCATCTGTTTTGGGCAGCATCGGCCTGGGCAGTGGTGTATTGCGTGATGCGCGATAAATACAGTTATGACAAGCCAGTTGCCGAGTTTGAGCGTATGGCCCAGGCCTTAAAGCTACCCGCTACGTTTAGGTTTGTATGTGGCGAAGGCAGTGTGCAGCGCACCATCAGTAATCATGAGTACATGCGAAAGAGTATCGACAAGTGGGAGGAGCAGGGTGCTGCCGACCGCGAACTGAAGCTGATGACGGTTTTAATTAAAGAATTGGCTTAGTTTTACCGAACCTGTTACCGAACTTCGGTAAGTATTAGTACTAAAGTTACCGAAACCTACAACACTTACCGAAAACTGTTACCGAATGCGTTCCAAGAAATTGGAGCGCATTATTTTTTGCCATACTTTTGCCACCGCAAACAAGTTGCGATGGCGAGTGAAGCGTCAATCAACGACAACGCGATCTCAATCTTACTGCCACACCAACCCGACTCGGAACGGCCGAGCGGATTTATTCTTAGGCACGGATTTACACGGCTTTATAAATAAAGACACAGCTGTTATCAATGAAAAGAAAGCAGCGTTTCTCTAAAAGAGAGCCGTGTCATCCGTGCCCCCCAAAAATATTATTAACAATTTAAAATACACACAATTATGGAAACAATGATTATTAAAACAGTAAACGAGAACCAACACATGATGACTTCGCTGGAAATAGCTGAAGTAACCCGTAAGCAACACTGTCACGTAATGGAGGCCATCCGAAAAATGGAACCCGCGTGGCAGAAAGTTAATCAATCAAATTTTCGATTGATTGAATATACCGACAGTCGAGGTCGACTGATGCCCTGCTACCAGCTAACCAAGACCGAGACGTTCTACATCGCTACCAAGTTTAACGACGAGGCCCGCGCCCGTCTCGTTCTGCGCTGGGAGCAACTGGAACGCGAGCGGATTATTTTTGGCACGGATGACACGGCCTTTTTTAAAAAGGACACGGCTTATGTCGATGAAGAAAGCAGCGTCTCTCTAAAAGAGAGCCGTGTTAATCCGTGCCTAAGAAAACTTCCATCGTTGGGCGTTCAGAAACAGATACTGGCGATGGCGGATGAGATTGTGGGTACGGGACTGCGCATGCTGAACGAGCCTGCCGAGGATACACTCACCGCCACGCAGGTGGCCAAGACGTTTAACATGAACACCCGCGACTTTAATGCCGTGCTGGCCGACATGAACATTCAGTACCGCGCCCACGGCCGATGGCACCTGGCCGAACACCTGCTGGGTAGGGGCTACACCGCCGAACGTACACACATCGACTACTCGCTGAAAGGCAAGCGCAAAATCAAAGTGTACATGACGTGGACCATGGCCGGACTGAAGTACCTTAACTCGCAATTGGGATACCCTAACCTTTGAGACATTAAACATTAAAGATTAAACATTAAACATTAAAGGCCTCGATTAAGCGAGAGCAGAGCCAAGCTTGCTTGAGCTTTGCCGAGTGTGAGAGGGCTCGATACGAAGTATCAACATTATACTATGCAGATTACAGACACACTTTTACAGAAATTGATGGAGATGGAGGGATGCCGACTAAGCGCTTATCGCGACGAGGGCGGCGTGCCTACCATCGGCTACGGACACACACGCGGTGTGCGCATGGGCGACCGCATCAGCCCCCAGCAGGCTCGCGACTGGCTGCTACAGGATGCCACCGAGGTGATGCGACAGGTGCGACGCCTGCACGTGGCACGCACCGAGGCACAACTAGAGGCACTCACATCGTTTGCCTTTAACGTGGGAATCGGACGGCTGAAGCAGTCAACCCTGCTACGCACCATCCGCCAAGGCGGCAGCAAGGCTGCCATCCAGCGCCAGTTTAAACGATGGGTGTATGCCGGCGGTCGCAAGTTGCCCGGTTTGGTAGCCCGTCGCCAATGGGAGGCCGAACACTTCTTCGCCCCCAGCTACCCAACGGATGACGAAATCATCGACCGGGTGTAACATTAAACATTAAAGATTAAACATTAAAGATTGGCTATGAGCACACACATTATTTATTTAAAGGACGGGGTGAAAATGATGCGCCCCGTAACCACCCGCGCAGAGTATATGGCCCTGCGCGGCAGTAACGAACAGCAGCAACTGATGGCCGCCATCCGCAGCGGCAACGAGACGTTGAAGCACCGGCTGGTGCAGATGAACTACAGTTGTCTGCCCAATGCCGACGGCACACTGCGCGGCAGCACCCGTATGAGCAATACCGTGGGTATGGATATCGACCACCTATCGGCCGAAGAGATGCCCGCCGTTCGCGATCGCATCCTGGACAAGAAGGATGAGCTGGGCTTAGGGATGCTTGAGGAGAGTGCCCGCGGCTGTGGCTACCACCTGGTGTTTACCCGACGGCCGCACATGTCGCAGGTAGAGAACCTGCAGTGGGCCGCCCAGCTGCTAGGCGTGGACTACGATGCCCAGGCCAAGGACATCACCCGCGTGTTCTTCACCACCGGCACCGAGCAGCTGATTTATCTGGATGATGCCATCTTTGAACTCCCGTCCTCGGAAAGTTGTGACAAGGGACAGGGCCCAGTCACAAAGACTGATTCCGTTGACAATTTCCAAGAAGGAAAAATCCTAAAGTCCTGTATTCCGTTGCAAAAAGAATACAACGGCATGGCTTTCTCGGATATTATCGCGAAGTATTGGGAGCTGTTTAACGGTGGCAAGCTGCCGGTGGTGGGCGATAGGAACGCACTCACCTTCGAGTTGGCCGTTACCCTGCGCTCTATCTGCGGCTACAGTCTGGAGGGCCTGCAGGCCATCGTACCCAACTACTGGGCTGCACCCGATGGCACCTGCACCGATGCCGACCGCACCGAATACCTGCACACACTCGAAAACGCCCTGAAAGAGCCTCGCCGCGGCATGCCCCTGCGCCTGAAACAGGTATTGCAGGCACTCAAGGAGCAGCAAGGTGTAAAGGCCTGCGGGGGTACCGTAAGCACGCCTCCACCCATGCCCAAGCGGTTGCCGCCATTGATAAAACTGCTAACCCGCAACGTGCCGTGGTACTACAAGCCCGCTGTGGCCAGTGCCGTGTTTCCTGCCCTGGGCGCCCATCTGCATGGCGTACACTTCCGCTATTGGGACAACGTGGATCACGAGGCCACGTTTATGAACCTGCTGGTGGGCCGACAGAGCGTGGGTAAGGGCTCGATCAAAAAGCCCATCGAGTATATCATGGAGGACATACGCCAGCGCGACCTGCTCAGTCGCCAGCGCGAGGCCGAGTGGAAACAGAAGAACCCCACGGGCAAGCAGAAGAAGGACCCGCGCCCCGCCGACATCTGCATTCAGATGCTGATAGACAACCTGACCGATGCCGTGTTTAACCAGCGCGTGGTGGATGCCAACAACAACGGCGAGCGCTATATCTACACCATCGTAGACGAGGTGGAGGCGCTGAAGAAGGTGACATCGAGCCATAAGGCCGACGAGGTGGGACTGCTGATACGAAAGGCTTTCGACAACTCGATGGCAGGTCAGGAGCGTGTGGGTGCCGACAGCGTATCGGGCATAGCACCGCTGCGCTGGAACTTCAACGCCAGTACCACCCCACCCAACGCGCGCAAGTTCTTTTATAAGATGGTGAACGATGGCACAGTGAGCCGACTGGATGTGGCCACCATTATCCGTCCCATCGAAGACGACGACGAGGCACCCATCCTGGGTATCTACGACGACCGTTTTGCCGCCGAGCTCAAACCCTATATCGACCGTCTGGATGCTGCCAACGGACTGATAGAGTGCCCGCAAGCCCGGAAGCTGGCACTTGACCTGAAGCAGGAGAATGCCGACACCGCCCGCTTGTACGAGAGCGAGGCCTACCGTGTGCTGTCGTACCGTGCCAACGTGATAGCCTGGCTTAAGGGTATGGTGCTGTACGTGGCCCATGGCTACCGGTGGGACAAATCGATAGCCGAGTTTGTGCGCTGGAGCGAGCAGTATAACCTATGGTGCAAGATGCTGTACTTTGGAACCCAGCTTGAGAAGGAACTGAACGACGAACAGGAACTGCAGCGCCACTCGGGGCCGCAGAACCTGCTGGAGCTGCTACCCGATGAGTTTACCCGCGAGCAGTATCTGCAGATGCGCCAACAAGCCGGCCGCCCCGGTCCCGGCGACAGCACCCTTCGCACCTGGCAAGCCCGCGGCCACATCGCCTACGACGAAACCTCAGCCCACTACGTTAAGATTAAACATTAAACATTAAAGATTAAACATTAAACATTAAAGATTAAACATTATGAATACGATTGATAACACACAAGAAACGTTTGTGGCCCTGTGGCGACTGTTGCGCCGCACGCGCCGCTACTGCCATCTGCACTGCAAGCGCTTTTGCATCCGCAGGGTACTGCAACTATGGTTTGGTGGCGAGGCCACCCCCGAGTTTATATGGCAAGTATGCCACCTTTGCTGTCAGGCCGGTTGGGACCAGCTCCCACCGCCTGGTCTCTACCCGCGCCCCCATCGCGAACTGCTGCGCGCCATCGTAGCCGTACGAACAGGCATCAGCTACTACCAGATAGACCTGCGCGCCCTCGACACCGCCTACACCATCGCCTACCCCAAAAGCACACCACTGAACGTGAACAAAAAGAAGAAATCTTAACAAAGCGTATATTTTATGCATAACAATTTATCATCAAAACCAAACCTGCAGTTTACAAAGTGTAAGTTAACCACTAAATTCTACTTTCACATTGATTTTAGTCAAGTAACACTCGTTAACAGTTAAAATATGTTATAGAATACCCCCTTTTTAATAAAATTATTTGTTTATTTAGAGATTATACACTATTTTTGCAACCCGAAAGTGGCAAAAACGTGCAAAATTAATAGTTATTGCATAAATAACCAGCTACTACCAGTATTTGAAAGAGAGAATTTTAAAGTTATAAACATTATTAATTAACAAAAGAGAGAATTTTATGAAACAAAGACTAACGTTGTTTTTCGTCAGCTTGTTCCTGTTTGTAGGAGCTGCGCTGGCACAGACAAAAGTTACTGGTACAGTACTCTCACAGGAAGACGGACAGCCCATCATCGGTGCTGCCGTTAAGGTGGTTGGTACCAGCACTGGTATGTTGACCGACGTGAATGGTCGATTCACCGTAGCCCTCCCCGAGGGTAAGGATCAGCTCGAAATCAGCTATCTGGGCTATGAGAGCAAGACCGTTAAGGCTAAGCCTGGTATGCGCGTATTCCTGAGAACCGACGCTCAGGTGGTTGACGAGGTTATCGTTGTAGCCTACGGTACACAGAAGAAGTCATCATTCACCGGTTCGGCCGCTACTGTAAAGGGCGAGAAGCTGGAGAAGATGCAGGTATCTAACCTTGGTAAGGCACTCGAGGGTGCTGCAGCCGGTGTACAGATCACATCAACCAACGGTACTCCTGGTGCCGACGCTCAGATTCGTATCCGTGGTATCGGTTCAATCAGCGCCAGCCAGCAGCCTCTGATCGTTGTTGACGGTGTACCTTACGAAATGTCGCTGAACTCTATCCCCACACAGGATATCGAGACCATGACCATCCTGAAGGATGCTGCCGCTAACTCTATGTACGGTGCTCGTGGTTCTAACGGTGTAATCATGATTACTACCAAGAGCGGTAAGGCTGGTAAGGTAAACATCAACTTCGACGCTCGTTACGGTTTCAACACCCGTGGCGTTCCTACCTACGACGTGATTACCGACGCTGGTCAGTACTACGAGATGATGTACGAGTCATATCGTAACAGCTTGGTTGAGCAGATGGGTATGGCCGACGCATCAAAGTATGCTGCCGAGCACCTGATCGACGGAAACCTGAAGTACAACGTATTCAAGGGTGTGGCCGACAACCAGCTCATCGATCCTACAACCGGTAAGATCAACCCTGCCGCTACACAGCGCAAGTGGACCGACGACTGGAGCAAGGATCCATTCAAGCACGGTGCTCGTCAGGAGTACACAGCAACCATCACCTCTGGTAGCGATGCAACAAAGGTATTCGCATCACTGGGTTACCTGAAGGACGAGGGTTACATGAAGGGTTCTGGTTTCGACCGTTACAACGGCCGTGTTAAGATCGACCAGAACATTGGTAAGAACATCCGCGTAGGTGGTAACATCGCATACGCACACACCGATTACAAGACTTTCGGTGACACTCAGAGCAACTACTCTAACATCTTCATGTTCTCACAGAACATCGCTCCTATCTATCCTATCTACCTGTACAACAACGACGGTAGCCTGTGGCTGGATGAGAACGGTAACCGCCAGTACGACTGGGGTACAGAGTATGTACGTCCATACGCTTCAGAGCAGAACCCATTGGCTGCTGCCGAGGCTAACATCCAGCGCAACGAGCGCGATAACATCAGCTCACGTGGCTACTTCGAGTGGTCGTTCCTGAACGACTTCAAGTTCACTGCCAACGTAGCTTACGACGTTTACAACGGCTGGTACACCGAGCTGATGACTCCAATTGGTGGTGACGCCAAGAACGTAGGTGGCCGTGGTTACAAGGAGGTTTACCGTAAGGGTGCCCTGAACGTTAACCAGCTGCTGGATTGGAACCACACATTTGGTAAGGACCACAACGTACACGTTCTGCTCGGTCATGAGAACAAGAACGATAAGTACCGTTACTTCTACGGTCAGATGACTCAGTTCTCTGATCCTACAAACCCAGAGTTTGCTAACGCAGCTCAGTATCAGGATATGACCAGCTACTCTTGGGAGTATGCACTCGAGGGTTACTTCCTGAAGGGCGAGTACAACTACGCTGACAAGTACTACCTCACAGCCAGCATCCGTCGCGATGGTAGCTCACGTTTCCACAAGGACAACCGTTGGGGTACATTCTGGGCCGTTGGTGGTTCATGGCGTTTGAACGAGGAGGCATTCCTGAAGGATGTCGACTGGCTCTCTAGCTTGAAGCTGAAGGTAAGCTACGGTACACAGGGTAACGACCACCTTCTGGACGAGAACGGTGCCGACCTGATCCACGTTTACAGCGACCTGTACACAGTAAACCGTGTTGACGGTGCTGCTGCATTCAGCAAGTGGCTGCGTGGTAACCCCGATGTAACATGGGAGAAGAGCCGTAACTTCAACGCTGGTGTCGAGGCTTCGTTCTGGGGTCGTTTGAATGTTGGTTTCGACTTCTTCATCAAGGAGACACGCGACATGCTTTATCAGAGCCCACTCGCTGCCTCTGAGGGTAAGCCTAACTACATCTGGCGCAACGAGATGAACATGAAGAACACTGGTTTCGAAATCGAGATTAGCGGTGATATCATCAAGAACAAGAACATTACTTGGAATGCATCTCTGAACCTTACTCACTATAAGAACGAGCTCACCAAGCTGCCCGACAGCAAGCCCGCTTCTGAATTCCCCAACGGTTATCAGGCCGGACGCTACTGGCGTAAGCTCGGTGGCAGCCTGTACGACTGGTACCGCTACGAGTACGTAGGTGTTGACGCTACTACTGGTAAGCCACAGTACAACCACTACACTTACAAGACCGACGCTGAGGGCAACGTAATGCGCGACGCTAACGGCGACGAGATTGTAGAGAGCATCGAGCTCGTAAACACCACATCTGAGGCTACTCTGCGTCAGACTGGTAAGAGCGCTATCCCCGACCTCACTGGTGGTTTCTCAACAACTGTAACTGCTTACGGTTTCGACCTCTCAGTATCTACAGCCTTCCAGCTGGGTGGCTGGGCATGGGATGCACAGTATGCTACACTGATGAACGCTGGCGACAACGGTGAGAACTTCCACAAGGATATGCTGAACCGTTGGACTTCTACCAACACCACAAGCAACATTCCTGCTCTGAACTTCGGCGACCAGAACGCTGGTATCGATAGCTCATCAGATTACTTCCTTACTAAGGGCAACTACTTCAGCCTGCGTAACGTAACACTGGGTTACACACTGCCTAAGAAGTGGCTCACACGTGCAGGTATCAGCAACGTACGCGTTTACCTCACAGGTGACAACATCTGGCTCAAGTCAAAGCGTAAGGGCTTCGACCCACGTTACAGCTTCAGCGGTTACAACCAGTACGCTGGTTACTCAGCCCTCAGCTCTTACTCTGTAGGTTTGAACGTTGCATTCTAATCATCAACAATTAAAAAAGAAAGTAAATATGAAAGTATTAAAATATATGTCAATGGGTCTGCTTACCCTGGCACTCGCCTCTTGCGGTAGCGACTATCTTGATACAGAATATACACGTCATCTCGACGCTGAGACTGCTGGTGAGGCAGCCGGACGCAATCCTGATGTATTCCTTAACGGTATGTGGTCATGGCAGGTTGAGTACCAGGGTTCACACGACTCTTTCGGACTCATGTCATCACTGCTGGCTAAGGATATGATGAGTGAGGATATCGCCGTAAACGGTTTCCACTGGTTCTGCTACGACTACGATTTCGATAACCGCATGTACACCTACCGTCGTACACGTGAGGAGTGGGGTTTCCACTACACCGATATCGCAAAGGCTAACGAAATTATCGGCCTCTATCCCGAGGGCGGTAAGACAGCCGACGAGAAGGGTCTGCTGGGTCAGGCACTCGCCATCCGTGGTAATGCCTACGCTTACCTGGTACAGATTTTCCAGACCTATATGAACGCTGATGGTAGCATCAACCGCTCTGCTGCTGGTGTACCTCTGATTCTTACTACTTCTGACGGTTACACACTCGACGAGCTCGACGCTCTGAAGGGTCGTAACACCGTTGGTGAGGTTCTGGATCAGGCCGAGAAGGACCTGCTGGCCGCTGTTGAAAACCTGAGCGCTGGTTACAAGCGCCCATCAGGTGAGAGCGGTAAGGCTTACATCGACCTGAGCGTGGCTCAGGGTCTGCTGGCCCGCTACTACCTGCTCACACAGCAGTGGGACAAGGCTGCAGCTGCAGCTAAATCAGCACGCGCCGGTTACAGCCAGCGCACACAGAAGGGCTTGATGGATGGATTTATGGACGTAACTGCCAGCGACGTAATGTGGGGCTTCAACCACACTAGCGAAACTCAGACAGCTTATGCTTCATACTTCTCACACATCTCTAACCTGGCTCCTGGTTATGCTGGTTTGAGCTACTGCTCTAAGCTGATCGACGCTCGTTTGTACAGCAAGATTGCCGACGACGACTATCGTAAGGCACTCTTCAACGGTCCAGAGGGCGACAAGACTCAGCCTACAGCTGGTGCACGTCTGCCATACGCTAACCTGAAGTTCGGTAACGATGGTAGCTGGACAATGGACTACATCTACATGCGTGCTGCCGAGATGGTACTGATTGAGGCCGAGGCACTGGCTCGCCAGGGTAAGAACACCGAGGCTGCCACCGTACTCAAGGAGCTCATGCAGAACCGTCAGCCAAGCTGGAACGAGGCATCAGTTACTGTCGACGATGTACTGCTGCAGCGTCGAATCGAGCTCTGGGGCGAAGGCTTTGCTTACTTCGACCTGAAGCGTAACAACAAGGGTATCAATCGTAACTACGAGGGTAGCAACCACCTGGCTGGTTACCTGCACGAGATTCCCGCACTCGACCCACGTTGGACCTACCAGATTCCACAGTCGGAGATGCAGGAGAACTCTCACATCCAGGATAACGAGCAGAACCCATAATCTCTCGTAATTCCCGAACAACAAATAATCACTTCGCGGGGTTTGCCATCCAAAGCAGCCCCGCGATTTTTTTGTAATTAAATTCTTGCAGTTTTCGAATAAATGTTTTATCTTTGCAGCGGGAATTATATATTAAAGAATATGATAGGAACACTTAAAGCCAGCGATGTTTACATGGATATACTGGAAACATTGCCAAATGAGGATAAAATCGATTTGATTTCAAAACTAGTCAAGTCGATGAAGAAAGCAGTTGTCGTTAAGAAAAAGCCAAAAGACATCTTTGCAGGTTTTTCCAACGATTGGGGTGGAGACATGACCACTGAAGACTATGCCGACATGCTGCGCAACGAAAATATTGAGATGAGCTAACACTTGTAACCTCAAATCTTAAGCATTTTGAACGGATGCAAGGATTGGAAATTGAAAACTGGAAATAAACTGCAATTTGCTACGCGCTACAGTGCTACAGTTGAAAATAATCCCTTCGCTAACCGGTGAGGGGATTTGTTATTATTGCATATTTTATGCATAACAATTTAATATCAAAAACCAACCTTAGCTGAGCAAAGTGTAAGTTAACCGCGAAAAACTGCTTTCAGATTGATTTTTTGAATACCATTTGTATTAAAATGGTTAAAATATGTTAGAAAATAACCCTCTTTTAATAAAATTATTTGCCTATTATAATAATATACAGTAATTTTGCAGGCCCGAAACGGGACCTTATGTCCAAAAAAAGGAAGAGATTGAGACTACAGGTATAACATATAATTATTAAAAAGAGAGATTTTTATGAAACAACGACTAACGATGTTCATCGTCAGCCTGTTCCTTTTTGTGGGAACAGCGCTGGCACAGACAAAAGTTACAGGTACAGTACTCTCACAGGAGGATGGTGAGCCCATTATCGGCGCTACCATCAAGATTGTGGGTGCAGGTACTGGCGCCATCACAGACTATGACGGACAGTTTACTGTAACCATGCCCGAGGGTAAGGACATGATTGAGATTACCTACCTGGGCTGCAAGACCGAGACCTTGAAGGCCGTTAACGGTATGCGCGTAATGATGAAGCCCGACACCGAGACACTCGAAGAGGTGGTAGTTGTGGCTTACGGTACTGCCAAGAAGCAGAGTATTACCGGTTCGGTTTCGACCGTTGACCAGAAGGTGATCGAGAAGCGTATCGCCTCGAACGTTACCAGCGCACTTGAGGGTGCTGCCCCTGGCGTGCAGGTAAACAATACCTACGGTGAGCCAGGTGCCGAGCCTACCATCCGCATCCGCGGTATCGGTTCGCTCAACGGTTCGAACACCCCACTCTACGTTGTTGACGGTATCATCTACAACGGAAATATTGCCGACCTGAACCCCGAGGATATCAAAACCATGTCGGTACTGAAGGATGCTGCATCTGCAGCTCTGTACGGTAACCGTGCATCGGCTGGTGTGGTTATCATCACCACCAAGAGCGGTGTTTCGCACGAGGGTAACTCATCTATCGACCTGAAGATTAACCATGGTTTCTACAACCGTGGTATCAAGGAGTACGACCGATTGGGTGTGAACGACTACATGGAGACATCGTGGAAGGCCATGAAGAACTGGGCTATGACCGGTTCGATGGGCTTGAGCGAGGACGAGGCTAAGGCTTATGCCAGTGCCCACCTGGCTAGCGACGTGATGCACCAGAACATCTGGGACCGTGCCAGCGACCAGCTGTTCGATGCCGACGGCAACATTGTGGCTAACGTACTGGATGGCTACACCGACCTGGACTGGGAGAAAAACATTGAGCGTACCGGTCAGCGTCAGGAGTACATCCTGAGCGGTAACTTTACTAACGATAAGACCAACGTTTACGCATCGTTAGGTTACCTGAACGAGAAGGGTTACATTATCAGCAGCGACTACGAGCGCTACACAGCCCGCGTAAACTCTACCTTTACACCTAACAAGTATTTTACTGCTGGTGTAAACCTGAATGGTACCATCTCAACCCGCCACTTTAACGACAATGCCAAGGGTACCGCTTATAGCAACCCATTCAGCACAGCCCGTTACATGGCACCTATCTATCCTATCTACAGCCACAATGTCGACGGCAGCATTGCCACCGACCAGAATGGCGAGTATGTATATGATACTAAATCTGACTATCTTGACAACCGTAACATTGCTTACGAGCTGCGCAAGGACCAGGATACACGTAAGCGTAACGTACTGAACGGTACTGCTTACCTGACACTGAACCTGCCATACGACTTCTCGGTAACCGTTAAGGGTAACCTGTCGCACCGTTCATCTACACGTCAGCAGTACAACAACCCCGAGATTGGTGATGGTGCTGCAAACGGCGGACGACTGAGCAACTACAGCAACGAGTACGAGGATTACACCATGCAGGAGTTGCTGAACTGGGGTCACGAGTACGGCAATCACCACATCGATGCCATGGTAGGTCACGAGAACACTCACTACCAGACCGAGAACTTCATGGGTATGAACACCAAGATGGTAGCTGATGGAATCTATGTATTAAGCAACTTCCTTAACAACTCATACCTGAATGGTTACAACGACGAGTATGCTACCGAGTCGTACCTGGCTCGCGTACGTTATAACTACGATCAGCGCTACTATGTAGATGCATCGCTGCGCCGCGATGGTTCGTCGCGTTTCCACAAGAACAACCGCTGGGGTAACTTCTTCTCGTTCGGTGCTACCTGGAATGCCAAGAAAGAGGAGTTCCTGCGCACGGTAAAGTGGGTTAACCAGTTGCGTGTTCGTGCCTCGTACGGTGAGGTGGGTAACGATGCCGGTGTAAACTACTATGGCTACCAGGCCCTTTACTACATTGAGAAGAACGGTGGCGAGGGTGCCCTGATGAAGCAGAGCCTGAGCGCCGATGACATTAAGTGGGAGACTGCTCAGACTGTAGATGCAGCCATCGAGGGTCGCCTGTTCGGTCGCATGAACTTCAGCATCGGCTACTTCGACAAGCGCAACAAGGACCTGCTCTTTGCTGTTCGTCTGCCTCTGTCGGCCGGTTCGTTCTCGTACGGCGAATACTTCAACATGACCGTTAACAAGAACATCGGTACCATCGCCAACCGCGGTATCGAGCTCTCAGTTGATGCCGACGTGCTGCAGAAGAAGGACTGGAATGTTAACGTAGGTTTGGACGCTACATTCATCAAGAACAAGATTATCAAGCTGCCTAACGGCGACAACATCCTGTCGGGTGTACACAACTACACCGAGGGTCGTTCGCTGTACGACTTCTACACCTATCACTTCGAGGGTGTCGATCAGATGACCGGTCGTTCACTTTACACACTCGATCCTGAGAAGAAGGAAACTGCTGCCCAGCAGGGCGAGTTGGTAACCCTCAACGGTGTTGACTATACTACCGATACAGCTTACGGCAAGCGCGACTTCCACGGCACTGCTGCTCCTACCGTTTACGGTTCGGTTCACGGCAACGTAAGCTGGAAGGACCTGACACTGAGCCTCCTGGCTACCTACAGCCTGGGTGGTAAGACCATCGACTACACTTATCAGACCCTGATGAGCACCAACGCCATGTCGAGCGGTTCGGCTCTGCACAAGGATGCTCTGAAGGCCTGGAACGGTGTGCCCGAGGGTATGACCGAGACATCGGCCAACCGCATTGATTCAAACGGTGTGCCTGCCATGGATTACAACCTGAGTTCGAAGAACAACGCTACCTGCGACCGCTGGCTCACAAGCGCATCGTACCTGGTAATGAAGAACATCAGTCTGTCGTACAGTCTGCCTAAGAAGTGGCTTACCTGCCTGAACGCAGGTGTCAACGGTGCCACACTTACCGCTGGTGTTGAGAACCTCTTCACTCTGACTGGTCGCAAGGGTATGAACCCACAGTACAACTTTACTGGTGGTTCGGACGATACCTACGTAACAGCCCGCGTTTGGAACTTCTCACTCAATGTTAATTTCTAATGATTATTAAAGGAATATTGAAGTATGAAAAAATATATTAGCAACATCATGGCGGGTTTCATGCTGGTTAGCGCTCCCGCATTGGTATCATGTGGCGAGGACTATCTGAACACCGCTCCTACCGAGTCGATTTCGGCTGATGACGCTGTAGCCACAACCGAGAACGCCTACAAGGCCCTGAATGGTATTGCCAAAACCATGAGCACTCAGCAGGCCGCCTGGGATCAGGGGTGTGCCGGCGAGAACCGCATCATCGCCCTGTACGAGAACTACGCCAGTCAGGACTACTTCTACAACTACTACGCACAGGGTTGGGCTCCTATCATGAACCTGCAGTACTCTCTGCGTAACAACACATCGTACGATGCTTACCCCTGGTTCTACTATTATACTTTGGTAGGACAGGCTAACACCATCATCGCTCGTATCGACGACGCCACTGGCGAAGAGTCGATGAAGAAATTCGAGAAGGCTTCGGCACTCACATTCCGTGCTTACAGCTTCGAGAAGCTGCTGCACTACTATGCTCCACGCTGGCAGGACAGCGACAACGGCAGTGCCAAGGGTATCTGTCTGCGCCTTGATGAGTCAACAGGCGAGCTGCCACAGGCTACTATGGCTGAGTGCTATGCCCAGATTTACAAGGATCTTGACGAGGCTATCACTCTGTTCCAGCAGAGCGGTATGAACCGTGGTACCAGCGAGATTTGGATTGCCAACGAGAACGTAGCGCACGCTGTTTACGCACGTGCTGCCCTGGCAAAGCAGGACTATCAGACAGCCCTTACACACGCACCTCTGGCTCGCAAGGGTTATGCCCTGATGAGCAATGCCGATTACTATGCCGGTTTCTGCAAGCCAACCAGCGAGTGGATTTTCGGTAGCTACGGCGACGCTCAGGAGAACATGTGGTACTGGAGCTACGGTACGCAGTACTCTTGTAACGGCTACTATGCCAACAACACTGCCTGTGGTGCCGGTTCAATCGACATCGAGCTGACCAACCAGATTCCCGACAACGACGCTCGTAAGGGCTTGTTCCTTACACCTGACAAGTTCGAGAACTTCGACCTGAGCGATCCAACCGTTACAGACAACTACTATCTGAGCTATGGTATCATGGGCTTCAGCAACGACAATCTTTGGAACGAGGTTGACGCCTGGGTTGAGAACCGTCACAACTCATCGGCTGCCAGCAGCATGGACCGCCCATACCAGCCTGGTTACTACTACGTAGGTGGACAGACCAAGTTCTACGTATTCGACACTCCAGGTGTAGGCTACCTGCCATTCATCCGCTCATCTGAGATGGTACTGATCGAGGCCGAGGCTAACTACTTCCTGGGTAACGAGGCTGCCGCACAGGCTGCACTGGTTGAGCTGAATGCCAAGACCGGACGTGATGCCAACTACACCTGCGAGAAGACAGGTGAGGAGCTCTTCGACGAGATTGTGAACTACCGTCGCCTGGAGCTTTGGGGCGAGGGCTTCGGTTTCAGCGACTACAAGCGTTGGAACAAGGAGATTTCGCGTAAGGCTCTTACCAAGGGTGGTAGCGCATCTGTTGCCATCGCTGTAACCGTTAAGACCAGCGATCCTAACTGGACATGGGCCATCCCACAGTGGGAGACCGACTACAACGATGCCTTCAGAGACCCAACTAAGGATGCAAAATAACTTTTTAATATCAATACCATAAAAAGAAGTGCGGGATTTGCCATAAAAAGCAAGTCCCGCTATTTTTTTTTCAGTGCGCTACAGCGCTACAGTGCTACAGTTAGAATCTTAGCGTTTGGCCTTGAAGAAGTTCTGCATCAACTCGCGGCATTCGTCCTCTAACACCCCCTGGGTTACCTGGGCCTTGGGATGGAATGCATGGGGAGCCAGCAGATGGTAGCCACGCTTATCGTCGGGGGCACCATACACAATACGGGGTATCTGCGCCCAACCGATGGCACCGGCACACATAGTGCAGGGCTCAACGGTAACATACAGTGTACACTCGGTAAGATACTTGCCACCCAGCGTGTTGGCAGCGGCAGTAATGGCCTGCATCTCGGCATGGGCGGTAACATCGCACAGCGTTTCGGTGAGGTTGTGCGCACGCGACACTACCCTATCCTTACACACCACCACGGCACCAATGGGTATCTCGCCCGCCTCGAGTGCCAAATGGGCCTCGTCTAACGCCATCTGCATGTAGCGTTCGTCTTTTTTTTGTTGTTCTTCCATACTGCAAAGGTAAATAAAATAAGGCACGAATTACGCGAATTAACACGAAATAATAAAAAAATTCGTGAAATTCGTGAAATTCGTGCCTAAAAATAACTAACTTTGCACTCGGAATATGATGGAATTTAAGATAGTGCACGTTGATGAGACCGATTCTACCAACCGTTGGATGAAGGAAAACGGCGAGGGTGTGATGGTGGTTGTGGCTGATTTTCAGACTGCTGGAAAGGGTTGCGGCTCCAACACATGGGAGAGCGAGCGGGGCCAGAACCTGCTTTTCTCGGTGCTTATTCACCCCCAGAAGGTATCGGCACGCACACAGTTCATCATTACCCAGATGGTATCGGTAGCCCTGTGCAACACCTTGCAGCGCTACATACCGCAAACACCCGAAATAAAATGGCCTAACGACATTTACGTAGGCGACAAGAAGATATGCGGCGTGCTGATTGAGAACCGACTGGAAGGCCGTCGTATCAAGGATTGCATTATCGGCATCGGACTGGATGTGAACCAGACGGAGTTTAAGAGCGATGCACCCAACCCTGTATCCATCAAACAGCTGACAGGCCGCGACACCGATCGCGACGAGCTGTTGGCGGCTTTCCTCGACGAACTGCAACGCGCCATCGAAAACAAGGGCATACACCAGGCGTACATGAACCGTATGTACCGTCGCGAGGGACTGCACCCGTTCGAAGCCAACGGCAAGCGCTTTATGGCCACCGTGGTTGGCACTACCGACGACGGCCGCCTGATGCTGCAGGATGCCAGCGGCATAGCACATCTGTACCGATTCAAGGAAGTGGTTTTTGTCATTGAACATTGACCATTGAACATTAAATGGTAAAATAGTAAATAGTGAAATAGTAAAATTAAAGAGATGGCAAGATTTAAGAGAATTCTGTTAAAGCTTTCGGGCGAGAGCCTGATGGGCAAGCAGGGCTACGGTATCGACCCTGAGAGATTGAGCGACTACGCCAATCAGATTAAGGAAATAGCAGGCATGGGCGTGCAGATTGGTATCGTGATTGGTGGTGGTAACATCTTCCGTGGACTCTCGGGCTCACAGAAGGGTTTCGACCGTGTAAAAGGCGACCAGATGGGTATGTGCGCCACCGTTATCAACTCGCTGGCACTGAGCTCGGCTCTGGGTGCTGTGGGTGTTAAGAACAAGGTGCTTACCGCTATCCGCATGGAGCCTATCGGTGAGTTCTACACCAAGTGGAAGGCCATCGAGGCAATGGAGGCTGGCTACGTGTGCATCTTCTCAGCCGGTACAGGTTCGCCCTACTTCACCACCGATACTGGCAGCAGCCTGCGCGGTATTGAGATTGAGGCCGACGTGATGCTGAAGGGCACCCGCGTGGATGGTATCTACACTGCCGACCCCGAGAAGGATCCTACAGCTACCAAGTTCGAGGATATTACCTACAAAGAGGTGCTGGCACGCGGACTGAAGGTGATGGACCTTACAGCTATCTGCATGTGTCAGGACAATAACCTGCCCATCTACGTATTCAACATGGACGTAGTTGGCAATCTTAAAAAGGTAATGGATGGCGAACAGATTGGTACCTTAGTTCACAACTAAGGTATTATTTCACCTCTTCAAACTCAACGTATTCGTCGTCGCCCTTTTCAAAAATCTTTTTTTCATCGGGGCGCTCGTCTACAATAGTTACACCACCACTCGTAGTTGTTCTACGGGTGGTTTTATTTACTCTTTCACCGTCAACATAAGTTTCTTCATGCACATTGCCCTGCTTGTCTCTGTAGGTGGTTCGTGTGGTTGTCTTACCGGTTTTAGCACTCTTAAAGTAATCCTCGCCAAAGGGGTTACGCTCCTTTGCCTCCTGTCGACGACCGCGGCGGTACATATAATCCTCAACATCCTCGCGCATACGCTTCATGTTGCGATACAACACGTTAATAACGATGATAGCGATAACAGCCAGGGCAATGAAGCCAAACACAATAAAGGCCACAAAAGTCTTCATAAAGACCATCTTTTACTTCTTTTTAGTTACATTAGCAAACTCCGACAGCACTACGTACCATGCAATGATGGCCGCAAAGCCGCTTACTCCCAACAGGAGTAACAAGGGTACACACGAGAGTACAAACACGTACTTAATCTCGTTGCCTTTCCACCCCCAGTGCTTAAACTTGAGGGCAAACATAGGTATCTCAGCAATCAGCAGATAACAGCTGATAAAGGTTCCAACCAGAATAATCCACTCCAAACCATCAAAGGCTACCTCGTACTCGGTAAGTCCGCAAACCAGCGAACCCCAGAACAGCGCGTTGGCAGGTGTGGGCAGACCGATAAAGCCTAATGCCTGGCGCTCATCGAGATTAAACTTGGCCAGTCGCAAGGCCGAGAAAGCAGCCATCACAAATGCCAGGTAAGGCATCCAAACCAAGTGGGTGTGGAAGGTGCAAAGATAACTGAACACGATAGCCGATGGGGCAAAGCCAAAGGTGATATCGTCGGCCAGCGAATCGAGCTCCTTACCGATAGGCGATGAAACTCCCAGCAAACGGGCACTCATGCCATCAAAGAAATCGAATACAGCACCGATGATGATAAACAGCAGCGCCATATCAAAGTTAGCCTCGAAGGCGTACAGCGTTGCTATGCAGCCCGAAATAAGGTTGCAGCAGGTTATCGTGTTAGGGATATGCTTCTTAATCATTGAACATTGAACATTGACCATTCAACATTAAGCCAATTTGGCGATGACAGTCTGATCGCCGGTGGTTGGCTGGTTCATTGTAACGGTAGCCTTGGCAGTAAGTGGCAGGTACACATCTACGCGCGAACCTAACTTAATAAAACCCAGGTGCTCGTCGATATAGCACTCCTCGCCATCCTTGGCGTAAGTAACGATACGGCGAGCCATGGCACCAGCAATCTGGCGCACCAGGATATCCTGACCGTCGGCAGTGGTAATCATAATGTCGGCATGCTCGTTCTCCTCGCTGGCCTTGGGCAGCCAAGCCTTGTGATAGTTGCCGTTAAAGTGCTTCACGAACTTTACCTTACCATCAACCGGATACCAGTTGGCATGCACGTTAAGCGGACTCATAAAAATCGAAATCATCAGTCGCTTATCGTGAAAATAGGTATTCTCTTCGGCCTCCTCAACCACTACAATCTTTCCGTCGGCAGGAGCCACCACCAATTTATCGGTATCGCCATTAAAATAGCGGATTGGGCAACGATAAAAGTTAAGTGCAATAAACCATGCGGTAACAAACACAGCCACAAAAATCCAGAACGGAATGGTTGTGTCCAATCCGTACCACAGTAATGAACCTATGCCGACAATCGCCAAGGCACTGAGCGTCAACTCGTTAGTACCTTCGCGATGTATTCTAATCTTCTTGAGTTTCTTTATTCTTTCTCCCATCAGTTACTTTCGATTGTTTCAATTCTGGGTGCAAAGGTACATCTTTTATACGAGAATTACAAACTTTTCACGTTTTTCTTTTGGTAATCTCGAAAAATCGGCGTAACTTTGGACCACAAAAATAAGCATTTCAAGAGAAAACGATGGAAGATTTCGTACATCTGCACGTACATACATATTACTCGATACTCGACGGACAGTCGAGTATCAAAAAGCTTGTAGACAAAGCTATCGGCGATGGCATGAAGGGTATGGCCATTACCGACCACGGCGACATGTTCGGCATTAAGGAATTTCACGACATATGCAACGGTGTGAACAAACAGCGTAAAAAAGACGGACTTGAACCTTTTAAGCCCATTTTTGGTTGCGAGATGTATGTGGCACGCCGAGGCGACATGATGCTGAAAGAAGGCAAGGAAGACCTGGGTGGATACCACCTGATAGTGCTGGCCAAGAACGAGCATGGCTACAAGAACCTGATTAAGCTGGTAAGTAACTCGTGGGTGGATGGTTTCTACAACCGTCCGCGTACCGACCACAAGCAGTTGGAGAAGTATCACGAAGATCTGATTGTGTGCTCGGCCTGTATTGCCGGCGAGGTGCCTGCCAAAATCCTGAAAGGCGACATCGAGGGTGCCCGCAAAGCCATCGAGTGGCACAAGAACCTGTGGGGCGACGACTACTATCTGGAGCTGCAGCGCCACGAGGTGACCGACCCGAACATTCGCGCCAACCGCGAAACCTTCCCCCTGCAGCAGCAGGCCAACAAGGTGCTGATTGAACTGGCCAAGGAGTACGGCGTAAAGCTGGTGTGCACCAACGATAGCCACTTTGTGGACAAGGAGAATGCCGAGGCCCACGACCACCTGCTGTGTCTGGCCACGGGTAAGGATCTGGACGACCCCACACGTATGCTGTACTCGAAGCAGGAGTGGTTCAAGACCCAGCAGGAGATGAACGACATCTTCAGCGATGTGCCCGAAGCGCTGGCCAACACCGTGGAGATATTAAATAAGGTGGAAACCTACAGTCTGGATGCCGACCCAATTATGCCCTTCTTCCCTATCCCCGAGAGCTTCGGTACCGAGGAGGAGTGGCGACAGAAGTTCACCGAGCAGCAGCTGTTTGAGGAGTTTACCACCGACGAGAACGGGCAGAACCCGCTCGACCCCGAAGCCGCCGAGAAGAAAATCAAAAAACTGGGTGGCTACGACAAGATATACCGTATCAAGTTCGAAGCCGACTACCTGGCTAAACTGGCCTACGAAGGAGCCGAGAGACGCTACGGCAGCCCCATACCAAAGGATGTTGAGGAGCGCGTAAAATTCGAGCTGCACATTATGAAGACGATGGGTTTCCCAGGCTACTTCCTGATTGTGCAGGACTTTATCAACTCGGCCCGCGACGAGCTGGGTGTGATGGTAGGTCCCGGTCGTGGATCGGCTGCCGGTAGTGTGGTGGCCTACTGTCTGGGTATCACCAAGATCGACCCTCTGAAATACGACCTGCTGTTTGAGCGTTTCCTGAACCCCGACCGTATCTCGCTGCCTGATATCGATACCGACTTCGACGATGACGGCCGCGGAAAAGTGCTGAAGTGGGTAATGGATAAGTACGGGCACGAGAACTGTGCACATATCATCACCTACGCATCGATGGCTACCAAGAACTCGATCAAGGACGTAGCCCGTGTAGAGAATGTGCCGCTGGCTATATCAAACGCCCTGTGTAAGGCCATCCCCGACCGACTGCCCGAAGTAGATGGTAAAACGCCGAAGATGAACCTGACCAACGCCATCAAGGCTGTGCCCGAGTTGCAGGAGGCCGAAGCATCTACCGACCCGCATATTGCCAACACCATGAAGTATGCCAAGATGCTGGAGGGCACCGTGCGCGGTACTGGTATCCACGCCTGCGGATTCATTATCTGTCGCGACCCGATATCTGACCACGTACCCGTATCAACGGCCGATGACCCCGACTTTAAGGGCACCAAGACCAACTGTACGCAGTACGACGGACACGTGATTGAATCTACCGGATTGATCAAGATGGACTTCCTGGGTCTGAAAACCCTGTCGGAGTTGAAAGAGGCCTGCGCCAACATCAAGCGAACACGCGGCATCGATGTGGATCTGGACACCATCCCCATCGACGACCCCAAGACATACGAACTTTATCAGCAAGGCCGCACCGTAGGTACGTTCCAGTTCGAGTCGCAAGGTATGCAGAAGTACCTGCGCGAGCTGCACCCCACGGTGTTCGAAGACCTGATTGCCATGAACGCCCTGTATCGCCCGGGACCTATGGACTATATCCCATCGTTCATCGCCCGTAAGAACGGCCGCGAGCCCATTACTTACGATATCGACTGCATGGAGAAGTACCTGAAGGATACCTACGGTATTACGGTATATCAGGAGCAGGTGATGCTGCTTTCACGTCAGCTGGCCGACTTTACCCGAGGCGAGAGTGATGCCCTGCGTAAGGCCATGGGTAAGAAGAAAAAGGATATTGTTGACGCCATGAAGCCTAAGTTTATCGAGGGCGGTAAGAAGAACGGTCACGACCCGAAGGTGCTGGAGAAGATCTGGGCCGACTGGGAGAAGTTTGCATCGTATGCGTTTAACAAATCGCACGCAGCCTGCTACTCGTGGGTGGCCTATCAAACGGCGTATCTGAAAGCCAACTACCCTGCCGAATACATGGCTGCCATCATGAGCCGCCGCCGCGACCAGATTACCGAAATTACCAAGCTGATGGATGAGTGCAAGCAGATGGGTATAGCCACGCTGGGCCCTGATGTGAACGAGTCGTACGAGAAGTTCGGTGTGAACCATCATGGCGAAATCCGTTTCGGTCTGGGTGCCATCAAGGGTATGGGCGATTCGGCTGCACTCTCGATTATCGACGAGCGCGAGAAAAACGGTCCGTACAAGGATATCTACGATTTTGCCCAGCGCGTAAACTTCTCGGCTGTGAACCGTAAGGCCTTCGAATCGCTGGCACTGAGCGGTGGTTTCGACAGCTTCGGCATCCGTCGCGAGGATTACTTTGCCAAGAACCCCAAGGGTGAGACATTTATTGAGATGCTGTGCCGTTACGGACAGCTGTACCAGCAGGAGCAGGCCGAGATGAAGAACTCGCTGTTCGGCATGTTTGGCGAGGGTGTGGAGATAGCTCAGCCTCAGCCACCCAAGAACGACATCCGCTGGAGCGACATCGAACGACTGAACAAGGAGCGCGAGCTGGTAGGTATCTATCTGTCGGCCCATCCGCTCGACGAATATAAGATTATCCTCGACAACCTGTGCAACACCAAATGTACAGAATTGGCAGACATCGCCAAATTGGCAGACCGCGAGGATGTGATACTGGGCGGTATTGTAACGGCCCAGAAAACAGGCTTTACCAAAACGGGCAAACCCTACGGTGTGGTTACCATCGAGGACTTCGACGGTTCGGGCGAAATCTTCATGATGGGCGAGGAATGGGGACAGCGCGCAGGTATGTTCTCAATCGGTGCTTCGGTGTATGTAACGGGTAAGGTTAAGAGCCGATTTATGTACAACGAAAATGGCCCGAAAGACCTGAAAATAGGCGGTGTAGAGTTCCTGCAGACCATTAAGGAGCGCGCCATCGACCGCATCACCATCTCGCTGATGACCGACCAGGTGAACGACGAGTTGGTGAACGACCTGACGGAGCTGATAAACGAGAACCCGGGTAAGACCAAACTGTTCTTCCAGTTGCGCGACTCAAGTGGTAAGCATCACGTGCTACTGCGTAGCAAACGCGAGGGTATCGACGTGAAGAATAAGCTCATCGATTACATTAACACCCACGACGGTTTGGCATACAGTATTAATTAATGGCACGCAATTTGCTGGTAACGAGATAGTTCACATAGTATTCACATAATTAAACAAGATTAAGATGGAAGTAACAATCACAAAAGAAAACTTTGCAGAGTTGAAGGCCGGTAACCTGCCTTTGGTAGTTGATTTCTGGGCTACTTGGTGTGGTCCCTGCCGTATGGTGGCTCCCATTATCGAAGAATTGGCCGCTAAGTACGACGGTAAGATCGTGGTTGGCAAGTGCGACGTTGAGGACAACGAAGACCTCGCCGCCGAGTTTGGAATCCGAAACATTCCTACCATTCTGTTCTTCAAGAATGGTGAGGTTGTAGATAAACTGATTGGTGCCCAGTCGAAGGGTAGGTTCGAAGAGAAGTTCGAAGCTCTGGTGTAACTCCGACCAGCACCAAACATATCACTTAATTAGCCGACGGTAACCACACGGTTGCCGTCGGTTTTTTCTTCAATAGTCACCTTAACGGCATCCTCGGGCAGTACCTCCTCAATCAGCTCGGGCCACTCTATCAGGCACAGGCAACCGCTGTAGAAATAATCCTCGTAGCCCATGTCGTAAACCTCCTCCAACTTCTTAATACGGTAAAAATCAAAGTGATAGATGCTCTCACCCTCGCCCGATGTGTACTCGTTGATGATGGCGAAGGTGGGCGATGTAATCACATCCTCTACCCCCAAAGCCTCGCAAATGGCCTTGATAAACGTGGTTTTTCCGGCACCCATCTTACCATAAAAGGCAAACACACGACGATCACCCATCTGGGCAATAAACTCTCGGGCGGCATCCCCGATCTGCTCTAAACTGTTAATCTTAATCTCCATAATATTTTTTCATTTTTACATTTTTTCATTTTTACATTTTTACATTTTTACATTCTACCTTCTTACCTTTTTACCCTTAAGCGTAATCAGCGGCACAATCATCTCCTCCATCGAGATGCCTCCGTGCTGGAACGTGTCGCGATAGTACGATACGTAGTAATTATAGTTGTTGGGATAGGCAAAGAACGAGTCGCCCGTGGCAAACACGTAGCTGGTTGAGAGGTTGGGCTGTGGCAACATGGCCTTGCGCGGATCCTTGATAACCAGCAGACTCTTATCATCATCGTAACTCAGGTTCTTACCCAACTTGTAGCGCAGGTTGGTGTTGGTGTTGCGATCGCCCACAATCTTTACGGGCTGGGTGCAACGAATACTGCCGTGGTCGGTGGTCACAATCACCTTGCAATCCATCTGTGCCAGCTGGCGGAAGAAATCGCTGATGACCGAATGGCGGAACCACGACAGGGTTATCGAACGGTAGGCACTCTCGTTGTTGGCCAGCTCACGCACCATCTTCGACTCGGTACGGGCGTGGCTCAGCATGTCGATAAAGTTAAACACCACCACATTCAGCGGGTGCTTCTCTATCTGCTGCATCTGCTGCATCAGCTTGTCGGCATCGGCCTGGGTGTTTATCTTGTGATAAGAAAAAGTCTCCTTACGGCGATAGCGCTCCAGCTGGGTACGAATCAGCGGTTCCTCGTTCAGGTTCTTACCCTCCTCCTCGTCTTCATCCACCCAGAGGTCGGGGAACATCTCCTGTATCTTGTTAGGCATCAAACCACTGAAGATGGCGTTGCGCGCATACTGCGTGGCGGTGGGCAGAATGCTGTAATACATGTCCTCGTCGATATCAAAGTAGGCACTCAGTTCGCCCGACAGCACGCGCCACTGGTCGTAACGGAAGTTATCGAGCACCACCAGGAACACCTTTTCGCCCGCATTGAGCATGGGGAACACCTTGGTTTTAAATATCTCGGGCGAAAGAACGGGCTTCTCTCCCCCACCTGCTATCCAATCCAGATAATTCTTCTTGATAAACTTGGCAAAGCCGTTGTTGGCCTCCTCCTTCTGCATCTGCAGCATCTCGGTCATGGTGCTTTCGGTGGCACTCAGCTCCAGCTCCCAGTGTACCAGGCGCTTGTACACCAGCACCCAATCATTCCACGTTTTGCAGTCCATTATCTGCATGGCTATCTGCTGGAAGTTCTGCTGATACTGGCTCTGTGTGATTTCTGTTTCGATGGCACGGCGGTGGATATTCTTCTTGAGTGTCAACAATATCTGATTGGGGTTTACGGGCTTTATCAGGTAGTCGGCAATCTTCTGTCCGATGGCCTGCTCCATAATGTTCTCCTCCTCGCTCTTGGTAACCATCACCACAGTGATAGAGGGATTAATCTCCTTGAGTTTGCGCAGGGTTTCGAGTCCGCTGATACCAGGCATCTGCTCATCCAGCAGCACCAGGTCGAAGTTGCGCTGACGGCACAGGTCGAGGGCATCGGTACCGTTGCTAACGGTCACGATCTCATAGCCTTTCTTCTCGAGGAACATGATGTGGCCCTTGAGTTGCTCAATCTCGTCGTCTACCCAAAGTAGTAATCCGTTTGTCATATATCTCTATCTGTTGTTTACCAAAAATCATCATCAAAATCCAGCACCTTCTGCTGCTTTTTCTGTGTGGCAGGTGCGGGCTGCTCGGCGGGCTTAGCTGGCAGTTCGTCCTCAATATCAGGCGCATCCACCGCCTCGGGGTTTATCAGCAGGTTATCCTTGCTAACCTGCATGGGTGCCAGCTCGCGCTCGTAGAACTGCTGATACTCGTCGTAGGTGTACTGGGTGCCCAGCAGGGGCAGATTCTGCTCGCTAACTATCAGGCGCATGGTGCGGGCCGTGTATCGGCGCAGGGTTTCGTTGTCGTACAGCATACGGGCATACTGCAGGGCCTCGTCGTAACTCAGGAATCCGCTTACCAGCATGCGGTTCAGCTCGCCGTCCTGATCTATCTGAATCTCAAAATTACGCACCAGGAAGTTGGTAAAGTTATAGCGAGCCAACTCGAACAGCAGCTGGTTCTGATTTACCGAATCAGGCTGATACACCAGCATAAACAGGTAGTGCGAGCCACGGTCGGTGCTCAGGGTATCGGTGGTGGTAGAATCACGCTTCAGCACAATGTCGCGCTGGGTCCACACGTCGCCGATATCAAACTTGCCACCACGCAGCTTGCGACCATCTTGCACACCTTTGATAATCATACCTGCCAGTGGACTCACTTCGCTGTCGGGGTATTTCTCTACCACCTGCTGCAACTGCTCCAGACAGCCATCGCCATCGCCTTCGTTCAGCAGGCTCAAGCCACTGATAAACACAAATTTATCGCGGTGGGCGCCCTGGGCAAAGCGGGTGGCCGACAGTTCTGTGTTCTGCTTTACCACCAGGAATTCATCGTGCTTAAAGGCATCGTAGGTGGCAGCATAGAGCGAATCCTCTATCTGCTCGCCAAAGCGGGCATTCTCGGCATAGTAGGGGTCGGCTATCAGCAATGTGTATTCGCTGTCGGGGTAGTCGGCCTTCAGGTGGGTCAGGCACTCGGCTGCCTCGGCTGTACGTCCTTGGCGCGAGTAGAGCAGCCACAGGTGATACCACGCCTCGGGGTTATGTTCGTAGTCGGGATAGTCGCCCGTCAGGCGGCGCAGGTATCGCTCGCTGATGTTCAGGCGCTCCATCTTATCCTTCAGGATGATACCGGCATGGAACAACCCATCCTTGATGATATCGTGACAGGCGGCCTGCTGCTCATCGGTGAATGGTATTTGCGCCAGATAGTAGGCACGGTTGTGCGGATCGAGAGCGGTGCTGTCGATGGGGGCAACAATGCTATCGCCAACAGCTTTAGCGGCCTCATCGGATGCTGTTATACTGTCGTTAGCCGCATCGCCCGACGGCATGCGGAGTACGGTTTGGTTACTGCGGCGCCAGTTGTCGATATTCTCTCGGCGGCCCCATTCGCGCTGGAAGGTAGCCTTACCCTGACTCACAGCCGTTGGGTTATAGAAGTACCATGCGCCACTTGTCTGCTGGGCACCAACTGACTGAGGCACAGCGCGTTGGTTAATCGATCCAAAATTTGATTGATTAAATGTCTGCTGGGTATTAGCGGTATTTTCCAGCTCTGCATCGCGTGCCTCCTTTTCCTTTTTCTTCAGTTCTGCTATCACGCGGTCGATGGCTTGCAGGCGCTCTTTCTCGCTCATCCTGGCCAGTTGCAAGAGCGAATCCTGCAGATGCACAGCCTCGGTATAAGGTACCAGTTCGTCGAGCACCTTTGAGCGGCGCGAGAGTTCGTCGTAATCCTTGCGGTCCTTATCCAGCAGTCCGATAGCCTCGCCATAACAGCGCTGGGCATCGGCAAATTTCTCCTGTTCCCAATACAGATTGCCAAGGGTAAGCAGCAGCATACCCTTCTCGATACCATTGCGGGTTGATTTCAGGTTACCCTTTTCGTAGGCGCCGATGGCCTGCAAGGTATCGCCTTGGGCCAGATAGATGTTGCCGATGGCATAGTACACCTGGTCGAGATACTCGGCATTGTTATCGTTGGCGGCCATGCGCTTCAGCTTACCTATCATCTGCTTGCCGTTGTTCTTGGCCAGCACTTCGGTCTGGGCTATGCGGGCGTTAAACTGCAACTCGTAAGGCGGACTGCAGCGTATCACACGGGCAAAAGCCTTGTAAGCCTCTTGCTGATGGCCCATCAGGTTCTGTATCTGTCCCATCAGGTACCACTCGCGGGCACGCTGGGTTTTACGGCGTTCGTGCTTGATGGCCTTGCGCAGATAGGGCACGGCCTTGGGGTAATCGCCCACGCTGATGTAATAGTTGGCGTAGGTGTAATCCCAATCCTTAACGGCACGGAAATCCATCGAGTCGCGACTCATGTTACGAATCACGTCCTCGGCATCGTATCGCCAGCCCAACATAGTGTAGCTTTTGGCCAGCCACGCACGGGCCAGTCCGCTGCGGGCAGGATTGCCCAGGTACAGGCGTGCCATATACGAGAAGGTAGCGGCAGCCTCTTCAAACTGTCCCATTTGGAACTGTGCCTTACCAAGCATCAGCCATGCTTTCCACAGAAACGGGTTCTGCTCGCGCCCCTTCACCTTTATGGTGTGGCGCTGGATGGCTTTCTCCATCTTCTCAACCGTTCGCTCGTAATGCGATTTGCCTATGTCGCGACTCAGTTTGTTGCCAACGGGATAAAGCGGCAACAGCTCGGTAAAGTTATCCTTGTGGCCTTTCTCTTTCTCCAAATTTCCATCCAGAAAGGCCATGTGACCATTATAATAGGTGTTATAGCGGGCGTTGAAGGCGTGCCAGAACCGGCTCTTGGCGGTGTTTTTGTTTTGCGCAAAGCCCATGGTTGCCACCAACGCGACAACCAACACCATGCCCATATATCGCCCATTCCATCTCACTATTCACTCTTCACTAATCACTATTCACTAATACTCTTCTGTTTCTTCTCCTCAAGCAGGCAGTGTATCTTGCACGAGCCCTCGTCGGCAGCTGTGCAGGTAGAGCAGTCGTGACCTTGCTCAATCACATCCTCGCTCTTATCAAACCAGTTGGCTACCAAGGCTATCAGGCCCAGCACCAACAACATGCCTATACATACTAATGCAAACGTCATCGTCTAAAATAATTGTGTTAGTTTTTATTCTTCAATGTTGAATCCTACCAGTTTCAGGTCGTCCCAGAACTTAGGGTACGACTTGGTTACTACCTGTGGATTATTGATAATCAGTCCGTCTTGGCGCAAAGCATAGGGTGCAAAAGCCAATGCCATGCGATGGTCTTCGTAAGTGTCGATACCAGCCTGCAGGTCGGGTTCGCAGCGCTCACCGTCCCAGTACAGCTCGCTGTCGTTGACATCGTGAATCACGTAACCCAACTTCAGCATCTCTTTCTTCAGGGCTGCAATACGGTCGGTCTCCTTAATTTTCAGGGTTGAGAGGCCTTTGAAGTGGAAGGGAATATCGAGTGCGGCACAGGTAACCACAAAGGTCTGCGCCAAGTCGGGGGCATTCACAAAGTCGTACTCCAACTTGCCCACGCCACGACCGTTCTTCTTCAGTGTCACCATCTGCGGTACGCCTTTCTTCTGGGTTTCAAAAGTGGTCTTTACACCCAGCAAGCTGAAGATGTAGCGGGTGGTAGAATCGCCCTGCATCGAACCGTCCATCAGTCCTGTCAGCTTTACTTCGGCATCGCGATCCTTGCTCAGTGCCACCATCTCATACCAGTAGCTGGCACCGCTCCAGTCGCTCTCAATAAAGTAATCGCGACTCTTGTAAGGCTTGTGGTCCACGGTAATCGTATCGGCCGAACTCCATTTGGCTTCGGCGCCGAACTCGCCCATCATCCACAGCGTAAGGTCGATGTAAGGGCGCGAGATGATATCGCCTGTAAGTTGCAGCGTAAGACCCTCTTCCAGCATCGGCCCAATCATCAGCAGCGCCGAAATGTACTGCGAGCTCACGTTGCCAGGGATAGAAAGCTCGCCACCCTGCAGCTTATGACCAGTGATCTTAAGGGGTGGGAATCCCTCCTGCCCTACGTACTCTATCTGTGCACCCAACTTGCGCAGGGCATCAACCAGGATAGCTATGGGACGGTGCTGCATACGCTCGGTACCAGTAATCACATGGATGCCGCGCATCACGCTCAGGTAGGCCGTCATAAATCGCATGGCGGTACCGGCAGCTTTGATATTAATTTCGTCGGGCATGTATCGCAGCGCCTCGATAATCACCTCGGTATCGTCGCAATCACTCAGGTTCTGAGGCAGATTACGACCTCCGCTAAGGGCATAGATAATGAGCGCACGGTTGGATATGCTTTTTGATGCTGGCAACTGGATGGTCTGAGCCAAACGTTCAGGTGCCGTAAGTTTATATTGCTTCATTTCTTGTATATGTCGTTCTAATTGCATGCAAAGATACGCATTTTCGGGCACTAAGCGCTCATTTTTACACATTTTATTACTATTATCCTCTTAATGTGTGTTAATCCTTGTGCGGTTTCGTAATCTTTTTGTACTTTTGCACCCACGAACAAAACAATTTAAAATAGTATGAACTACATTAAAACTACTCTACTGGCAGCCATCATTGGCCTCATGCCTATCGTACCAGCTAACGCACAAAGTGACAAGGTACTGAAAGAAAAGAATCCCGAGTTTTTCAAAACCGAAGAAGCTCGCCGTATCGGCGACCAGCTACTGATTTGGCAGCGCAACACGGGCGGCTGGCCCAAGAACGTCGACATGGTGACACCACTCTCCAACCAGCAGCGCGAGGTGATCATCAAGGATAAGCGGGTGACCGACGACTCGACAATCGACAACGGTGCTACCACCATGCAGATGAACTTCCTGGCGCGATTGTATCAGCAGACCAAGGATGAGCACTATCGCGAGGCTTTCAAGAAGGGTGTAAACTACATTCTGGATGGACAGTATGAAAACGGCGGATGGCCACAGTTCTGGCCAACCCAGCGCGACTATCAGGTGCAGATAACCTACAACGACGATGCTATTGTGAATATTCTGACCATGATGCGCGACATACTGAATGGTAAAGAGCAGTATGCCGGATTAAGCGACGAGAAGCTGAACGCACAGATCGAAAAGTCGTTTAAGAAAGGTATTGAATGCATTCTGAACACGCAGATAAAGGTTGACGACACGCTGACCGTTTGGTGCCAGCAGCACGACCGCAAGACACTTTACCCTACTTATGCCCGCGCCTACGAGTTGCCATCATACTGCTCGATGGAGAGTGCGGCCATCGTACGATTCCTGATGAGCCTGCCCCACCCCGACGAGCGAGTACGCCGCTCGATCAACAGCGCTATGGCTTGGTTTGAGAAGAATAAGATTACAGGCTACCGACTTGTGAAGATTGGTAAGAAGGGGGAACCAGGAGCCGACACCCGACTGGTACCCGACCCCAAAGCCGGTCCACTATGGGCACGATTCTACGACTTGCTGAACTGCCAGCCGTTTGTATGCGACCGCGATGGCATGCCCCGCAAGCACCTTTCGGACATCGGCCCAGAGCGCCGCAATGGCTACAGCTGGTACAACGACCGCCCAGCAACGCTGTATGAAAAGTACGAAAAATGGAAAAATAAGTGGGAAAAGAGTAAAAAATAGGCCGAAAATTTGGTCAGTTCAAAAAAACTGCGTACCTTTGCACCCGCATTCGGCGATAACGGCTGGGTGCAAGTCGAAAACGGATCGGGATTTAGCGCAGTTGGTAGCGCACACGTCTGGGGGGCGCGAGGTCGCTGGTTCGAGTCCAGTAATCCCGACACAAAGAGCGAGAGAATCGAAAGATTCCCTCGCTTTTTTTTTGTATTACTTTCGCAATTAGTACTTCTTGTTGTTGTCAATCAGGAAGTGGAAGTTCTCACCATCCACGGGGATATCAAGAATCAAGTACTGCGTATGAACGGATTTAATGGCAATAAAGCCCTCGTGCTCCGAGTAGTTGAAAATGGTATTGGCTCGCCAATAGCCTTCGCTGATGCGAGCCCTCTCCAACTGGCGTGCATCTTCGGCATCCTGTATGCGACGATCGCGACGTACATCATTCCAGTATTCGGTTCGCTTATCATTTGTACCAATACTCTCTACGCCAGCCACAACCAACTCGCCAATAAAATCACTCCACCACATCGTTTTGGTTCGCTTCTTACTATACTTCTCAGGGGTGTAAACCACCAGCTCATCTTTGTCGAAACCTAAGGTATCGCCCTTAGCTAAGAAGCGCTCTGTACGATAGCGAGCCGACTTCGAGTTAATGCCAGGGATAGCATAGGCATATGCCTTAATCTTCTTAGGTTCAAACACAAAGTCGTGACCACTCTCGTTGATAACAGTAATGTTTGGTTCAAAGATGCCGCCTTCGGTTGGATCCACCACCACAAGTATACCATTGTGCGTGCAATAAAACACATGGTGATCGTTCTTAACGAAAGTCTTGTACTCCTTCGTATCCTGCTCGGCCATAGCGCCTACACATACAAAAGCCATCAACAGGCTTGATATCAGTTTCTTCATCATTGTAAGTTAGTTTTAATTTGTAATTTCTGCCGCAAAGGTAATCATTGTTTGGAAAAAAGATACAAGAAATCCCCTACCCGTTAGTAGGGGAATCCCTAAATATGTTTTTTAAGTTCATCTAATAATTCCTGTTGCGATAATGTAAGATGGTCGCAGAAAAACGCATCGCGATGAAACTGCAGACCGAGACGACTACCATTACGGCTATCATCCTTGTATATCGGATAATACATATCGCGCACTTTCGACATATGCACATACTTAAAATCCTGCACCTCGGTCCATCTAATGATATGGTACTTACCCCGTGAGTATATCTGCAAGCAATCTTTTTCGATGATAAGTGCCGGCATATGGTTTACATGCAGGTCTAAATACCGGTTTATCCTTTGCCACAACATAGCCACCGACATAATTAAAAAGAAAGCAGCCACCAGTAGCCACAGCCACCAAACCCAGCCGGGATAGTTCCGCAAAGCATCGGGCCCTACCCTTATCATTTCTATGCCAAGAGCCATGAATACAACATATTTCACCAGATGTACCACAGCTTCAAAATAATGTTTCTTTTCGTATATTTCTTTTGTCATCCTTTGTAAAATTCAGTTTCATTAAGCGCTTGCAAATATAATGCATTCCCCCGAATCCACCAAATATTTCGCAAAAAAACTTATGCGAACTCAAAAATACATCCAAAAACAAACATGGGTGCAAAATTGCACCCATGCCCAATCAATCAAAAATTTGATCGGTTATTTCAGCACATCATCATTTCTTAGACTCAGCCTGGGCTTTAAAGTAGAAAAAATAGAAGCAGGCGGCAAGGAGGGTTTTGTTTGAGGTACCCTTGATGCGACCGATGGTACGGAACGAATCATCCTCGACGGTACTACCGCTCATACGCCCTACGGTACGGAAGCTACCATCCTCGAACAGACGACCATCAAAGCGGCCAATAGTACGGAACGAACCATCCTCGATGGTACCATTGCTTCTGATATGACCAATGGTACGGTACGAGCCATCCTCAACAGTACCATCCTGACGAACACGACCGATAGTACGGAATGAACCGTCCTCGATAGTGCCATTGCTCTTAATGCGGCCGATGGTACGGAATGAACCATCCTCGATGGTAACGTTCAGCTCAGCCCACTCTTTCTTGGCAGCTTCCTGGCGGGCAGCACGCTCCTCTTTCTCCTTGGCGGCACGGGCCTTAGCCTCTTCGGTACGCTTAACCTCGGCTTCCTTCCAGCCCTGCACCTGATTCTTAGATATCAGCGCACCATGGAAGATATAGGCCACCAACAGCGGACTTACATGGCCTTCGAGCTGTCCGAAATCGGTACCATAGCACGAGGCGCGTAGTTTGGTTACGCGACCTATCACCTCGCCATCCATCGATACTTCGTTAGTCTTGGTATCGAGCTTAATCGTACCCAGGTTAGGACTCTCGATAGTACCATCGTTGCTGATAGAGCCCTTGGGGATACCATTCAAGCTGGTAAACTTACCTGTGGCGGGGTCGAGGATGTACTTAACCTTCTGACCGGCAAACTCGCCCTCATCGTAAGTCTGATTAAAAGTAATCTCGAGTTTAACAGGGTCCCATGTGCCGATGGGGGTGTCACCCCATTTGATAGTGATAGGCAGGCCGCTCTCGGCTGCCTGCGGAATGGTGGGTGTGATGGCTGCAGCGGCCTTAAGAACAGAGTCTCTACGCTGCTGTGCGGCATCCTGCGCCTTCTCCTGCTTGGTTTTAATACCTGCGGCTTTACGCGCTTTGTTAAGCAGTCCGCCCCACTGTGCCTGGGCAGGCGTGCTGCATGCAAACATGGCCACTAAGGCCAGTGCAATGAATGAAGTTTTACGGTTCATAAGTAAATAATAATAGTAATGGGTTATAGATTAAATAATAAAATTAATAGCACTTGATGCGATACATAAAGCCCAGCTCTATGCGGTTGGAATGCTTGCCACCAAGGGCCGACTCCTTGCTGTAGTTGATGTTCTGTCCCTGATAGGCCAGGAACACACGCAAATCCTGCGTTTTATCTGGATAGTACTCAATCGCACCTGCCCATCCGATGCTTTTGCGATAGTTCTTATAGCGCTCAACCTGCTGCATCGAGGCTGTTTCGTAAGTACCCTTCAGCATCAGGTTCCACTGGGGTGCAAACTGCCAGTTAAGCTTTGATATCCAAGTATGGTAATGCACTTTTCCACAATGAAGATTCATTGGTTCATAGGGCTGATATACCAAATTATTGATAGGATAACCATACTCATAGTAATATATCTGGGGCTGAAATCTGTCTGCCAAATCTTCGGTAGCGATACCAAGGCGGTCGAGATCGTCGAACTCGGCCATATAATCAACATACCACTGCAGTTGGGGCAGATTAAGCTTCTGACCAAGGGTAATCATACGCGAGTACTTGCCCTGGGCCTCCTTCTGAATACCCCACGCCCAGCGCGTTTGCAACTGGTTATCGAAGAAACTACCATTCCAGTTGGCAATAAACGTGAGCGGATGGTTGGCCCGTTCAAGGAGGCGGTAATCACCATTATCGGTAACCACTATCGCATCGTTGCCATAGTAATCCTCGAGCGAACCGTTGTGGGCATCGCTCACCATCAGCGCAAACTCCTGCGTTGGCACAGGTTTCAGCGAGAGTGTTACACCCGTTTGGAATATCTCCATGTGGTCCAGCATATCAGAGTACTGATAAACAAACATCGGGTTGGCATCGTACTCGTATCCACCCCATATCTGACTCATTTTTCCCGCCATCAGCGTTACCTTATCGCTGAAACTATAGCCCACCATCGCAATATCGGTGGCTTTCGAGAAGTTGTCGGAGCCCTGCGCATCGTTCCTGCGGTTTAAACGGTGGCGCAAACGATAAAACAGTTTATCAGTAAGGTTGCCCTTCAGTTCCAGGCGCAACTCCTTGTTTGCAAAGCGGGTTTGCCACGAGCTACCCGTAGCCTCACGAGCCTGAGCGCTGGCGGCATAGTTGATGTAAACATCCAGCATATCGTGCTTTTTCTCGACCTTTGCCAGGCGTTCCATCAGGCTCTGGTAGTCGCCATCCTCGCCGCCCATACCTGTGTTTCCGCCTTGTGCGTGGCCCGTTAAAGCCACGCATAACAAGGCAAATGATAATAGTGCTTTGTTCATGATATATCGTAATAGTTATTCATTGATGTTCAAATCCCATTGATTCCGAACGGCGTTGCTACCCACGGTAATCATCAGAGTCACCTTGCCCTGTGCCTGGATAGAATCGAGGGGTAACACCACCTCGCCCAGCTGCGGAAGGGTATCGAGCGGCACATCGCCATTAGCCACCAATCCGCCAGCCAGCACCTTACCCGACTCGTCGGCCAGATAATAGCTGGTACGCACACCCTGCAGATTGCCGTACATGGCATTATACACATATACGGGCACACGCAGCGTATCGGTTGCAGCTACCGACTGTGGCAATTTGACCAAAGGCACGATGGCACGACAGAACTGGGAAAACTGGCGCAGGGGCGCCTTGTCGGTATCGTCCCAACGGCCATGCAGCACACCACTGAAATCATTCTGGCGATCACAGATGCCCGTCAGCAAGTAGTGTACGCTATCGCCACTAAGCAGCACACGCTCGATACCCTCCTTGTAGGCCATCATATCGGGGCCCACAATGGTACACTGATTAAGCACAACAGGGGCAAGCACACGATCGTTATACACATAGGTATCCTGCCCCAGCGTTACTAGCACCAACGACGGGTGATGACCATAAGTATCGGTCAATCGGTTCATATCAGCCACACTGGTAGCCTCAGGCTGCAGATACATACCCACCTTATCGGCCGCCTTAAAAGCAGCATCGGGCGGACAGTAACCACGAAAACGCACGTGGTTTAGTCCGTAGTCGCTCAAGCGCTGCATAATATGCATCCACGTAGCCTCGTCCATCGGCATGCTGCCCCAAAGGGGGAAATAATCATCCATCACACAGCCACGCAGATAAACAGGATGGCGGTTCAGGTACAGTTTACCATCTACCACGCCCGCCTCGCGCATACCAAAGGTGTACTCCTGATAATCGGAACCCACGCCAAGGGCCAGACGGAAGATATTAGGATGGAACTCGTCCCACAGACGATTATCGTCCATCACCAGCGCATCGTACTGCATGTAGCTTCCACGCACCTCGCGCTCATCCACAAAAATCTTAGCTGTATCAACGCCCTCGCGCTGAATCATCGTCTGCACATTGTAGAAGCCAAAATCGGGCGACTGCCCGCTTAAGGCGAGCTCGATACGCACCGTACCCATAAAGGGGCGAGGATGCGTACGCACCTTATTAATATATAACCTTCGTGGTTGCGAGCGCAGTTCGATGTTACCCATTACGCCATGGGCATCGTGCCCAGCCACGCTCACCTCGATGGTGTTGCGCTGCCCAGCTACAATCTGTTCGGTAATATCTAACTGATGGGGATAATTAACCAAGGTATCACTGCCTGCCTCTACCCCGTTAACCTTAACGGCAGTAGCACCTAACGGACGTTCGAGGAAAAGCACCACCCGGCACTTATCCCACTTCTGCGGTACATACACACTCTGACGATACACGGCACCACTGTCGGCATACGCAGGTTGGAGCAACCTGACCACATCCTGCGCCGCGGCCTGTAAAGCAAGCACCAAGAACGCTATGGTAGATATAATCTGTTTCATGGGCGCAAATATACGGCTTTTTTCTGTACCAACAAAGAAAAAACAAAGAAAAAAGGCAATTAGACTTGAAATCTAACTGCCTTCTTTGTAGCGGGACCCAGGATTGAACTGGGGACCTCATGATTATGAATCATGCGCTCTAACCAGCTGAGCTATCCCGCCTCATTGCTGATTTGCGGGTGCAAAGGTACACATTTTTTTGGAACCACCAAAATTTTTCAGCAAAAAGTTTTGTATTTCGCAGAAAATTTGTAATTTTGCCGCATAAAACAAGACTAAAATCAGTAATTCTAACCCAAAAACATATGGGAAAGCAGAAAATAGACATCGAATATCCACTGGCCACAACTTCGCCAGCAATCATCTGGGAACAGATTAGTAGCGCTCACGGTTTGGAGCGCTGGTTTGCCGACCACGTGAACGAAGAGGATGGAGTTTTTACCTTTACCTGGGGAGAGCCTTGGACAGAACAGGATGTGCGACAGGCACACGTAGTTGACGCTATCAAACACGACCACATCCGTTTAAAATGGGACTACGAGGACGAGGAAGACGACGAATCATACTGGGAAATGAGCATACAGAAGAGCGATCTGACCCACAACCTGAATCTGGTGATTACAGATTTTGCCGACGATGATGATATCGATGGACTGAAAATTCTGTGGGAGAGCAGCCTCGACCGTCTGCACCGTGCCAGCGGACTGTGAAAAGGTGAAAAAGATAAAAATATTATAAATAAGGTGTGATTCTTAATTTTTATTTGTAATTTTGCAGCCAAAATTGCAAAATAGCAAATGTTTCGAATCAAGAAGCTAGATATATTTATAGCCAAGCAATTCGGCTTACTGTTCGTAGGAACGTTCTTCATCTGCCAGTTTGTGCTGATGATGCAGTTCCTGTGGCGCTACGTCGATGAGCTGATTGGTAAAGGTCTTTCGCTTGAGGTGATGGCCCAGTTCTTCTGGTACATGGGCTTGATGCTGATGCCTCAGGCATTCCCCCTGGCCATACTGTTGTCGTCGCTCATTGCCTTTGGTAACTTAGGTGAGAGCTCGGAGCTTACAGCCATCAAGGCTGCAGGCATATCACTTATGCAGGCATTCCGCTCGCTCATCATCATATCGGTGCTGATGGCAGGCATATCGTTCTACTTCCAGAACGTGGTAGGTCCGCGAGCCAATCAGGACTTCTACCGCTTGTTGCTGGGTATGAAGCAAAAGAGCCCTGAACTTGAAATCCCCGAGGGCGTGTTCTACGACGGTATCCCAGGCTCGAACATCTACGTACAGAAGAAAGACCTGAACACAGGTATGCTGTACGGCATTATGATTTACCGCATGACGGGCAGCTACGAGGATCAGGCCATCATCCTGGCCGACTCGGGTATGATGCAGAGTACAGCCGAAAAGAAGCACCTGCTGCTTACACTGTATAACGGCGTGTGGAACGAGAACATGCGCTCGCAGGACCTGGCAGGTACAGCCGATGTACCCTACCGCCGCGAGACTTTTGTTACCAAGCGCATTGTACTCGACTTTGACAACAACTTCAGCATGGCCGATATCAACGATATTGCCGGCGATGCGCGTGCAAAGAGCTTAGGAAAGATTATGCACGATAAGGATTCGCTGCAGGAGTTTAACGACAGCGTGGGCCGATCGTACTACATAGATGGTAAGCGGTTCTACTTCAGAACCAACGAGGTATCGGCCAGCGACTCTGTCAAGATATCAAAGCTGGTAGCCGAGAACAACGAATCGCTCGACTCGATGTTCACGAAGCTGAACGATGGCAAGAAAAAATCGGTTCTGCAGACAGCTCTCAACAGTGCCCAGTCGTGTGCTACCGATCTGGAGATGAAGGGCGCTTATGCCAACAGTCTGCATCGCTATTTCCGTACGCACCAGATTCAGGCCATCCTTAAGTTCACGCTGGCACTCACCTGTATCATCTTCTTCTTTATCGGAGCTCCATTGGGTGCTATCATCCGCAAAGGTGGATTGGGCGTACCAGTTATTATTTCGGTATTGGTATTCATTGTGTACTACATTCTGGACAGTACCGGACAGAAGATGGCACGCGACGACCAGTGGACCGTGTGGTACGGAATGACGATATCAACCGTGGTACTGGCCCCTATCGCCTGCTTCTTTACCTACAAGGCTAACAACGACTCGGTGGTATTCAACATCGATATGTACAAGCAGGTGTTTATGCGCATTCTGGGATTGCGCACCCATCGCCACATCTATCGCAAGGAGGTGATTATCGAGGATCCTATCTACGCACTCGACTCGTACCACCTGCTGCAGATCAGCGAGCAGATCAAGCAGTACAGCGAGGAGCACAAGCTGCTGCATCTGCCTAACCCCATCCACGTATTCTTCCGTCCTGGCGACGACCAGACCATCGAGAAGATTGTGGGTCAGCTGGAAGATGTTATCGACGACTTGGCCAACACCAAGGACGCACAGATACTGGGCTACCTGAACCACTACCCCGTAGTGGCCACCCATGCCCACACCCGTCCGTTCCGCCGCAAGTGGCTCAACATTATTTCGGGTTTGATTCTGCCATTAGGCATATTCTTCTACTGTCGCATGTGCCGTTTCCGCCTGCGTTTGCGCAAGGATCTGAACCGCATTCTCGAAACCAACCAGTGGGTACTTGAGCGCGTGGCCGTATATGCGGCACCCGCCCCCAAAACCATGGAAGATTTGGAGAACATGCCATTTATAGCCGAACTGGTGCGTGATTCTGAGACAAGAAAACATAAGGATTAACTACTATATATATAAATAAGGTGTAAGAAAATGGAAGAGATGAAGTTGAACAGCATAGAAGAGGCCGTAAAGGACTTCGAGCAGGGTGAGTTCGTAATTGTAGTGGATGATGAAGACCGCGAGAACGAGGGCGACCTGATTATCGCTGCCGAGAAGATTACAGCAGAGAAAGTGAACTTCATGTTGAAACATGCACGTGGTGTGCTCTGCGCTCCCATCACCATTGAGCGATGCAAGGAGCTCGACCTGCCACATCAGGTGCAGGACAACACCTCGGTTCTGGGTACACCCTTTACCGTTACAGTCGACAAACTGGAGGGTTGCACCACAGGTGTAAGTGCCCACGACCGTGCCGAAACCATCAAGGCACTGGCCGACCCAACATCAAAAGCCGAGACATTCGGACGCCCAGGACATGTAAATCCTCTTTACGCCCAGGACAACGGTGTGCTACGTCGTAGTGGACATACCGAAGCCGCCATCGATCTGTGTCGTATGGCAGGACTCTATCCTGCAGGTGCACTGATGGAGATTATGAACGAGGATGGTACCATGGCCCGTATGCCCGAGCTCATGGCCTTTGCCAAGGAGTGGAATCTGAAGATTATCAGCATTAAAGATATGATTGCCTACCGACTGAAGAAGGAATCGCTGATTGAGGTGGGCGAAGAGGTGGACATGCCAACCGACTACGGTCACTTCCGCCTGATCCCCTTCCGTCAGAAGAGCAACGGTCTGGAGCACATGGCGCTGATTAAGGGCGAATGGAAGGAGGACGAGCCCATCCTGGTACGCGTACACTCATCGTGTATGACTGGCGACATCCTGGGCAGCAAGCGCTGCGACTGTGGTGAGCAGCTGCACAAGGCCATGCAGGCCATCGAGAAAGAGGGCAAGGGCGTGGTGATCTACATGCAGCAGGAAGGTCGTGGTATCGGCTTGATGAACAAGATTGCCGCCTACAAGCTTCAGGAAGAGGGACTGGACACCGTGGATGCCAACGTGCACTTAGGCTTTAAGCCCGACGAGCGCGACTATGGTTGCGGTGCCCAGATGCTGCGCCACATCGGTGTCCACAAGATGCGCCTGCTTACCAACAACCCCGTGAAACGCGTGGGATTGGAGGCTTACGGCCTTGAGATTATCGAGAACGTACCCATCGAGGTTACTCCCAACAAGTACAATCTGCGTTATCTGGAGACCAAGAAGAACCGTATGGGACATACGCTCCACCTGAAATAACTCACAATTTGTCGCAAATTCACCTTAGGAAAGTGAAAAAGTGGCACATTTATTTCGTATTCAAAAATAAAATGCGTAATTTTGCACAAAATTTTTAATCATATGGCACAATTATCTAATCGTCTGCAGCGTCTGGCTCCATCGGCCACGCTGGCAATGTCTCAGAAAAGCTCCGAAATGAAGGCGCAAGGTATCGATGTTATTAACATGAGTGTTGGAGAACCCGACTTCAATACCCCCGACGCTATTAAGGAAGCTGCTAAGAAGGCAATAGACGACAATTTTTCACGTTACTCACCAGTACCAGGTTATCCCGATCTGCGCAAGGCCATCGTAGCTAAGCTCAAGAACGAGAACCAGCTCGACTATACTGTAAACGAGATTCTGGTAAGCAACGGTGCCAAACAGAGCGTGTGCAACGCCGTAATGGCTCTGGTTAACGACGGCGAAGAGGTGATCATCCCCACCCCATACTGGGTAAGCTATCCCCAGATGGTACTGCTGGCTGGTGGTACACCAAAGTTCGTAGAGGCAGGTTTCGACCAGAACTTCAAGATGACTCCCGAGCAGCTCGAGGCAGCCATCACCCCCAAAACACGCATGATTATCCTCTGCTCGCCCAGCAACCCTACAGGCAGCGTGTACAGCAAGGCTGAACTGAAGGCGCTGGCAGATGTAATCCTGAAGCACGACGACCTGTTTGTGCTGGCAGATGAGATCTACGAGCACATCAACTATATCGGCAAGCACGAGAGTATCGCCCAGTTCCCTGGCATGAAGGAGCGCGCCATCATCGTAAACGGTGTATCAAAGGCGTATGCTATGACAGGATGGCGTATTGGCTACATTGCCGCCCCAGAGTGGATTGTAAAGGGCTGTAACAAGCTGCAGGGCCAGTATACCAGTGGTCCATGCTCAGTAAGCCAGAAGGCCGCTGAGTTTGCTTACGTAGCCGACCAGCAGTGCGTAGAGGATATGCGCCAGGCATTTGAGCGCCGCCGTAACCTCATTGTCAAGCTGGCTAAGGACATCCCCGGACTGGAGGTAAACGTGCCCGAGGGCGCCTTCTATCTGTTCCCCAAGTGCAGCAGTTTCTTTGGCAAGAGCGATGGTGAGACAACCATCAATAACTCTACCGATTTTGCTATGTATTTGTTGGAAAAAGGTCACGTAGCAACCGTTGGTGGTGATGCGTTTGGCGACCCTGAATGCTTCAGAATGAGCTATGCTTTGAGCGATGAAAACATCGTAGAAGCAATGAAGCGCATCAAAGAAGTGGTAGCAAAACTAAAATAATTCGGAAATTCATAGTTAAAATGTATTAATTAGGCTTGTATTCCGCTTTATTTTGCTACTTTTGCGAGGTGAAACAAATCTTTATTTATTTATAATAACTAAAAAATTAATTATTTTATGGCAACAACAACAAAGGCTGCAGCCCCAGCCAAAAAGAATTCGGGCTTTGGTGGTATTAAGGCAGCATGGATTATCCTGGTAATTTGTGCATTAGCTGGTTATGGTGTATGGTACTTCGTAATGGGTAACCCCGACAACTTCGTTGGTGGCGA
Organism: Prevotella sp. khp1; assembly: GCF_900102205.1. Classification (NCBI taxonomy): domain Bacteria; kingdom Pseudomonadati; phylum Bacteroidota; class Bacteroidia; order Bacteroidales; family Prevotellaceae; genus Prevotella; species Prevotella sp. khp1. The sequence continues at coordinate 281,745 of NZ_FNJZ01000004.1, read as the reverse complement.
TCGCAGCGGTCATCCTGCAAACCTGCTGGGTACTGTTTATAAGGGAGGTTTCGTAGTAGGTCTGATCCTGACTCTTCTCTTCACCGTTATCTGCCTGGGTATTGAGCGTTTCTTCGCTATCAAGACCGCTTCTGGTAAGATCAACCTCGCTAAGTTCACTGCACAGGTTAAGGAGCTCATCAAGGCTCAGAAGTTCGACGAGGCTGACAAGCTTTGCGACAAGATGCAGGGTTCTGTAGCTAACGTAGTTAAGGCTTCTATCGCCGCTTATAAGGACGTTGAGGGTAACGACACTCTGAAGAAGGCTGCTAAGGTTGCTAAGATCCAGCAGGCTCACGAGGAGGCAACTCAGCTTGAGATGCCTACTCTGCAGATGAACCTCCCAATGGTTGCTACCATCGTATCTCTGGGTACTCTGACCGCTCTGTTCGGTACCGTACTTGGTATGATCGGTTCGTTCCAGGCTCTGTCTGCTGGTGGTGGTGCTGACTCTATGGCTCTGTCTGCAGGTATTTCTGAGGCTCTGGTTAACACAGCTTCTGGTATCTTGACATCATGGGTAGCTACCGTAGTTTACAACTTCTTCTCAAACAAGATCGACAAGCTGACATACGCTCTCGATGAGATTGGTTACACAATCGCCGCTACATACGATTCTAACCACAACGAGGCTTAATTTTTTACCATTCATTTATTAACGCATTAAAGCAATTAGAGAATGGCAAAAATTAAGATACAGAAAAAAGACATCTGGATTGACATGACGCCAATGTCAGACGTGATGACGCTGCTTCTGTGTTTCTTTATGTTGACTTCAACATTCTTGACACCAGAACCAGTTCAAGTCACAGCGCCTAATTCTGTGTCTGAGGTTAAGATACCAGAGCAGGATGTGCTCAACATTCTGGTAACTCCAGAGGGACGCATCTTCTGTGGTACCGAAAACAAGAACAACATGCAGGCCATGTTGGAGACCATGACAGACAAGTTTGGTATCCAGCTGAACGCCAACCAGATCAAGCACTTCCGCGAGGATGCTATGGTTGGAGCTCCAATGGCTCAGCTTGGTAACTATCTGAACCTCGATACAGAAAAGATGGGTGAGGCAATCCAGAAGCTCGGTCTGCCGCTTGATAGTATCAACGGTGGTAAGAGCGAGTTCCAGGAGTGGGTTACAGCAGCCCGCGAGGCTAACCCCGACATCAAACTCGCCATCAAGTGCGATTCTAAGACTCCTTATGCTTCAATTAAGAAGTTGATGTCAGAGCTCCAGGATATGAGCGAGAACCGTTTCCAGCTGATCACGAATCTCGATGTTAAACGTTTAAACGACTAGTAGTATTATGGCAAAAAAGAATCTATCAAAGCAGAAAAAGATGGATACCCGCGTGAACTTCACGCCAATGGTAGACATGATGATGCTTCTTATCACCTTCTTCATGCTGTGTACTACACTGGCTAAGCCGCAGGCTATGCAGCTTACCATGCCGTCAAACGACGACACCAAGCAGATGAACGAAGAGGATAAGCAGGTAACAAAGGCTTCTCACACTATCACACTCTATCTGGGTGCTAACGATAAGGTTTGGTATGTAGCTGGTCTGCCCAACTACGACGATCCTTCATGCGTAAAGCCAACCAGCTATGGTAAGGATGGTATCGAGAAAGTTCTTAACGAGCACACTACTGAAGAGGGTGTTAACCCCGTAGCCAAGATTAAGATGGCTAAGAAGGAGCTCGATGCTAAGAAGAATGAGTATAACTCAAAGATGACCGACGAGCAGTATCAGGAGGCTCTGAAGAAGCTGAAGAAGGGTGAACTGCCCTCAGGCGAGAAGGTGCCTACTATGACCGTCATCATCCGTCCTCTCAACTCAGCTACCTATGAAAATATGGTTGCTGCGCTCGACGAGATGCTCATTAGCAATATTGATAAGTATGTGATTGACAATGTCGACAAGATGAGTGACGACGATAAGGCTCTCATCGAGAAGGCAGGCGTCAAGTAACCCCTAAAATGTAGAATAGACTATGGCAAAAATAGATCTTATTGACAACAGCTGGGTCGACCTCGTATTCGAAGGTAAGAACCAGGCATACGGAGCTTATCAATTGCGCAAGAGCACAGGTACACGTAACCTGAAGGCACTGATCACAATGTTCGTTGGTTTTGCTATCATCGCAGCCATCGTCATCGCTAAGGTGTCTATCGATAATTACATTGCCTCTCGTAACGCTGCTATCGAAACCGACGTAGAGCTCGCCAGTCTGGCTGAGAAGAAGGAGGCTAAGGTAGAGCGCAAAGATGAGCCCGAAGTTGAGAAAATTGAGGTAGAGAAGGTAAAGAGCTCAGTAGCCTTCACCGTTCCTGAGATTAAGAAAGACTCTGAGGTTAAGGAAGACCAGGAGATGAAGTCACAGGAAGAACTTCAGGAAACTAACACTGCAATCGGTGCATTCGATGTAAAGGGTGACGACGATGCAGCTGGTGAGGTACTGAAGGTTAAGGAAACTATCGCAGAACCCGAGCCACCAAAGGTTGAAGAGACCAAGGTATTCGACGTGGTAGAGGAGATGCCTCAGTTCCCTGGTGGTAGCTCAGCTCTGTTCGAGTATCTGTCTAAGAATATCAAGTATCCAGTAGTAGCCGAGGAGAACGGTGTACAGGGTCGTGTAGTTGTAACCTTCGTTGTAGAACGTGATGGTTCTATCACCGACGTTAAGGTTGTAAAGAGCGTTGACCCATCACTCGACAAGGAGGCACAGCGCGTTGTTAAGTCAATGCCACACTGGATTCCTGGTAAGCAGAACGGTAGCGCAGTACGTGTAAAGTACACCGTACCTGTAACATTCCGCCTGCAGTAATTGCTCAACAAAATTTTGAAATGAACGCATTCAACAAAATATATCATTTAGTTGGATTAACACTGATATTAGGCTTGTTCCCTGGATGTGGGAACAAGCCTAATCCTGAAAAGGAGCAAGCATATCAGAAGGCTGCCAGCATACTGACGGCCGACGAAAGTTTCTTCCCCATCATCGATGAGGAACTATATTATTTTACTAATCAGACCCTCGACTCTATCACACCCGTTTACATCAACGAGCAGGATGCAGTTAAGAAGCTGATGAAACAGGAAACATGGTTGGCATTCACCACACGCGACTTTACAAAGAAAGAGCGCCAGGACCTGATTGCCCAGAAGTTCCTGCCAAGAGCCATCCCCATCGCTTACGACGGACTGGCCATTATCGTAAACAACTCAAACCCCGACTCGTGCATTACCATCAAGGATTTTGCACGTATCCTGAAGGGCGAGATTACCAAGTGGGACGAGATTTACCCACAGAACAAGCTGGGAGTCATCGACGTGGTATTCGACAATCCACTCTCGAGCACCGTTCGCTGGTGTGTTGACTCTATCCTTGGTGGCAAACAGTTTAAGGCTCCAAACATTGGAGCTGCCAAAACAAGTGCTGCCGTTATCGACTATGTTGAGAACCACCCCAACTCACTGGGTATCATCGGTTCGAACTGGCTGAACGACAAGCGCGACACCACCAACGTTACCTTTAAGAAGAATATAACAGTGATGGGCGTTTCAAAGCTCGACTCGGCAACGAAGCATAACAGCTGGAAGCCCTATCAGTACTATTTATATAATGGCAACTATCCCCTGCGCCGCACTATCTACGCCCTGCTGAACGATACCCGCAACGGTGTACCAAGCAGCTTTACACACTTTGTGCAGCTACCCAAGGGACAAAAGATTATTCTTCGCTACGGATTACTGCCACGCACAGCCAATATGAACGTTAGAGATGTAATTGTAAACAATAAATAATTTAAACCAAATTCTAATCAAAACGTCATAAAAGAGAGAACAATAAACAGAATGTAGAACTTAAAAACAGAAATTATGAAAGCAATTAAATATCTAGTTATGGGTGCGTTGCTGACAGGTTTCAGCGCCACCGCTAATGCACAGGAAGCAGAGCTCAATGCAGCTCTCGACGGTATTAAGTCAAAGGCTCCCAATGTAGCCGAGTTAGCAAAAGCTGCCTACAAGAAGAACAAGAAGGACGCTGCTGCGCTGATTAAGATTGGTCAGGCCTTCTATGCTCAGAAGGACACAGCAAATGCCCGCTTGTTTGCCAACTATGCTAACGAAGCTGGTAAGCCTAAGTATCAGTTTGCTCCTGCCTATCTGCTGTTAGGCGACATCGAGTCGGCTTACGGAACAGATGGTGGTAAGGCTGCAGGTTACTACAACCAGGCTATCACTTTCGACCCAAAGAATCCTGAGGGTTACAAGAAGTGGGCTATGGTATATCGTAAGATCAGCCCAAGTCAGGCTGCCAAGAAGCTGCAGGAAATGAAGGCTCAGTGCCCCAACGAGGATGTTGACGCTATCACAGCTCACATCTACATGCTGGCAGGTGATGAGAAGCAGGCTTACGAGAACTATGCCAAGGCTAACATCGGCAAGCTGGATAAGCTGGGACTGAACGAGTTTGTACGCGCCAGCTACTTCACTGGTCACTTCCAGGATGCACTCCGTGCTGCCGAGGCAGGTATCAAGCTCGAGCCACGTAACCCAACATTCAACCGTTTGGCTATGTTCTCAAACTACGAGCTGAAGAACTACGAGGCTGCTAAGGCTTACATCCACAAGTACTTCTTCGAGACCGATAGTGCCAAGGTATCTGAGTACGACCACTTCTACACAGCTCTGATTTATCAGGCTCTGGAGGATAAGGCTAACATGTACACGCACTATGACAAGGCTCTTGAGCTGGTTAACGATCAGTCAATGATCAAGCGCTGGGCTATCCTGAAGAGCGTATCAGACTCTTACCTGAAGGACAAGGAGTTTGAAAACGCCATCAAGTACTACGATCAGTACCTGGCTTGCAAGCCCGATGTAAACTCTGACGATATGGAAGGTGTTGCTAAGATTTATTCTAAGTACGCAGACGAGGACGAGCCCAATAAGGCAAAGCATATCGCCAAGGCTATCGAGGCTTATCGCGCTATGGCCGAGAAGTTCCCTGTACAGAGCACATACGCTGCTTACCAGTGCGCTACAATGAACAACAAGCTGGATAAGAACGGTGAGAAGGGTCTTGCTAAGCCCGACTACCAGAAGGTTGTAGAGCTGCTCGCGTCTAAGGCTGATCGCACAAAGGGCGAGGATATCATGCTGAAGTACAGCTTGCACTACCTGATGTCGAATGCATTCCTGTATGGCAAGAACAAGGCTTTGGCTAAGGAGTATGCAAACAAAATTCTGGCTATCGACCCAGAGTATCCTGCTGCTAAGCAGATTCGTGATCTGAAGTAATTCAAGCATTACAATACAAAGAAAGAGGTGTTCAGCAATGAACATCTCTTTTTTTGTGATTATTTTCCAAGTTAGAAAATGGTGTTTTCTAAGTTAGAAAACATCGGTTTCCAATAAAGAAAACAGGTGTTTCCAATAAGGAAACACCTGCTATACTTTCAATATGTCCTATCTTATTAGGGAAGGCTGATAGCCTCAGAGGGACAAACAGAAGCACAAGTACCACACTCTGTGCAGAGATCGGGGTTGATAGAATACTTCTCACCCTCAGAAATAGCCTCTACTGGGCACTCACCCTGACATGTACCGCAAGCGATGCAGTCGTCACCAATTACATATGCCATAATTCTTAATCAATTAAATTGTTAATACTGTTAATACTTACTTTTAATGATGCAAAGGTACGATAAAATTTTGTTCATACCAAACTTTAGGTAGAAAATTTAAGTAATTTATACAATGTCGAAATAAGATTTTATATAATAAGATGACCATTTTTGCGTTATTATATATGTATGAGACTTAGAATTCTATCCATCATAGCAGCACTCTGCATCGCCACAAGCTGTGTAGCCCAACGACGATACGTGATACAGCACAAGCCATATATCGACTTGCGCCCTATGCACTTTGGTATTGCAGTAGGCATGAACCTGCAAGATATTGAGTTTGAAACCGAAGCTCCAATCGTGTCCGATGCCGACCGCTGGAATACCGGATTCTCGGTAGGTGTACTGGCCGACATGCGCCTATCCAACAATCTGAACCTGCGCATAGTACCCACCATGCATTTCGGTGCCAAGCACCTGACCTTGCACAAGTTGGACGAGACAGACACGCATGGTAACCCAAGAACTGAGACACAGGACCTGAAGAATACCTATCTTTCGGTACCCGTCGACCTGAAGTTCTCGGCCCAGCGATGGAACAATATCCGCCCTTACATGCTGGCAGGTGTTAACGGCATGGTGAATCTAACCAACAAGAGTCAAGAGATAGTACAATTGCAGCGTACCGACCTGATGCTGGAAGTTGGCTTGGGATGCGATCTGTATCTACCCTTCTTCAAACTGGCACCCGAATTGAAGTTCTGCTATGGATTAGGCAACAGGATTGATAAAAGTCACGTAGCCGATATCAAGGACGACTATAAAAAAACGTATGCCAACTCGATTAAGAGCGGGCATACGAAGATGATTGTATTAACGTTCTACTTTGAATAAGCTTACTTCTCGAACGTAAGCACCATTTTGCCGATAAACACGCCGTGCTTACCGTTCTGGTCGTCAGGAATCTGCTTGCCAGTCTTATCAGGTGCGTACTCCAGTGTGGGCATGTAAGTGTGGGTATGTCCACCCAGCACCAAGTCGAGTCCCTGCACCTCGCTCATAAACTTATGATCGGGATACTCAGAAATCGCCCAACCTAAGTGTGAGAGACAGATAACCACATCGCACTTCTCGCGACGGCGCAGGATATCGATATACTTCTTAGATGTCTCAATAGGATCGAGAAACTTTACGCCCTCGCAGTTCTTATTAGCCACCAGTCCCTTCATAGGAGCACCCAGGGCATAAACACCAATCCTCAAGCCATTACGCTTCAGGATGACATAATCCTTTACCAGACCTTCGCAAGGTGTACCTGTAAAGTCATAGTTCGAACAAACTACAGGGAAATTAGCCATACGGAACAGCTTGGCCATATTCTCCAATCCAAAATCAAACTCATGATTACCGATGGTAACAGCATCGTAGCCCATCTGATTCATCAAGCCAATCTCTACCTCGCCCTTGAAGAGGGTATAGAAACCAGAGCCCTGCGAGAAATCGCCTGAGTCGAAGAACAACAGATCTGGATTCTGACGGCGCTCTTCCTTAATCATATTAATACGACGTATAAAGCCACCGCGACCTGCCAGATCCTTATTATCAAGATTCTCGTTAAGCGGCATAATGCACGAGTGGGTATCGTTGGTGTGCAGCACTACAAGCTGCTTCTTGGTTTTAGCGCTGGCAGAAACGACAGCCAGGAGCGCAACCATTATAATAAGATGAAATTTACGCATAGCTTACTGGATTTTAATACGTCCTTCAACTTTAGAATCTACTTCAACACCGCGAGCCTCGTGATCCTTGAAATAGTTCATAATCAGGAATCGGGTGTTATTACTCTTTGCTTCGGGGGCGATAATATCCCTACCCTCTTTAAGTACAGGCATACCATCATTGCCCTCAATCAGGTAATTGATAGTAGCAATACGATAATCGGCCTTGGGGTCGATTTCCTTACCATGCAGCTTACCCGACAGCAGTTTGCCATCCTCAGTGGCCACAATCTCCACGCCACGACTTACACCCTCGCCACCACGAAGAGCAATCTGGGCATACAGCGTAAGAACCTGCTCGCCTGTAAGTGTAATAAAGCAAATCTTGTTCTCGAAAGGAGCCACATCAAGCACATCGCCATAGGTTACCTTACCCTTTGTCAGGTCGGCACGTATTCCACCCATATTGTAAATACCCAATACAGGATCCTCGCCATAATCCTTACCCGACCATACCAGAATATCGGCCAGGAGATTAGAGAGATCACTCTCAGGGCGCGCTGCATGCATGTTATGTGCCACTGTACCAACAACAGGCCCCATAATACTGTCGTTTACATGCTTGTAAGGCTCAAGAAACTTCACAGCAGCCTCATCAGGATTCTGATCGTAACGACTGTCTACAATCACGCGAGTGCGCTCAATACCAGTAAGTTGGAATTGTTTGGGTGCACACGAAACCAATAATAAAGAGGCTAATGAAGCATAAAAAATATGTCTTTTATCCATCTCAACTTAATTTAATGGTGCAAAAATACAAAAAATATCCGAAATATTTCTTTGATTCCAAAAAAAAGTTGTACCTTTGCACCCGCTTTTCGGCGTAATCGCTGGCAGGAAGTTTCGTGAGGCCTGTTATGTTGCGTTGGAACGATACAACAATTTAATTACATATTAAAGTACAATGGATTTAATTAAGATTGCTGAAGAAGCATTTGCAACCGGCAAGAAGTTCCCAGAGTTCAAGGCTGGTGACACAATCACTGTCGCTTACAAAATTATCGAGGGTTCAAAGGAGCGTATCCAGCTCTATCGTGGTGTAGTAATTAAGATTGCTGGTCACGGTGACAAGAAGCGCTTCACTGTACGTAAGATGTCAGGCACCGTTGGTGTAGAGCGTATCTTCCCAATCGAGTCTCCCAACATTGAGAGCATCGAGGTTAACAAGGTAGGTAAGGTTCGCCGCGCTAAGCTTTACTATCTGCGCAAGCTCACTGGTAAGGCTGCTCGTATTAAGGAGAAGCGCCACAACGTTGGTGAATAAAAAAGAAAAAGAGGCTGCACCTAAGTGTGCGAGCCTCTTTTTTTATTCCCCATGCAGGGCGTGCTGAAAATCATCCCAACTCTGAAATCCTGCCAACAGCGCCAAACGGTCGAGTGTTTTCTTATCAGGTTTCTTCAGAATCTCCTTCTCTACTGCCTCCAACAGCTTTCGAAGCGCCAATCGTTTCTTCTCCATGTTAATAATTTAAGTTTGGTGCAAAATTACAAAATTATTTTGTACCTTTGCACACAGAAATAAAAAAAATATCGCAAAAATGAAAGAATTAGCACTCAAGTACGGATGTAATCCCAATCAGAAGCCCTCGCGCATTTTCATGACCGAGGGTGAGCTACCTATCGAAGTCATCAACGGTCGTCCTGGATATATCAATTTCCTCGACGCTTTCAATGCCTGGCAGCTTGTTAAGGAGCTGAAGGCTGCTACCGGTCTGCCTGCAGCAGCTTCGTTCAAGCACGTTAGCCCTGCCGGTGCTGCAGTTGGTCTGCCTCTGAGCGACACACTGAAGAAGATCTACTTTGTAGATGACGTGAAGGACCTTGATGAGAGCCCCATCGCTTGTGCTTATGCACGTGCCCGTGGTGCCGACCGCATGTCGAGCTATGGCGACTTTGTAGCTCTGAGCGACACCTGCGATGCTACCACCGCCAAACTGCTGAAGCGTGAGGTGAGCGATGGCGTGATTGCTCCTGATTTTACACCTGAGGCTATCGAGATACTGAAAGATAAGCGTAAGGGTACCTACAACGTAATTAAGATTGATCCTAACTACGTACCCGAGCCTATCGAGCGTAAGCAGGTATTCGGCATCACCTTCGAGCAGGGTCGTAACGAGATTAAGCTCGACGACGATGCACTCTTCGAGAACATGCCTACACAGAACAAGACCTTTACTGCCGAGGCTAAGCGCGACCTGATTATCGCACTTATCACCCTGAAGTACACTCAGAGTAACTCTGTATGCTACGTAAAAGATGGTCAGGCCATTGGTATCGGAGCTGGTCAGCAGAGCCGTATCCACTGTACCCGTCTGGCTGGTAACAAGGCAGATATCTGGTGGCTGCGCCAGCATCCAAAAGTTATGAATCTGCCTTTCATCGACAACATCCGTCGTGCTGATCGCGATAACACCATCGACGTATATATCTCAGAGGACCACGATGATGTACTGCGTGATGGCACCTGGCAGCAGTTCTTCAAGGAGAAGCCTGAGGTGCTGACAATGGAAGAAAAGAAGGCATGGATAGCTCAGAACACCAAGGTGGCTTTGGGTAGCGACGCTTTCTTCCCCTTTGGCGACAATATCGAGCGTGCTCATAAGAGCGGCGTAGAGTTTATTGCTCAGGCTGGTGGCTCTGTTCGCGACGACAATGTTATTGAGACTTGCGATAAGTATGGTATCGCAATGGCGTTTACTGGCGTACGTCTGTTCCACCATTAATCTAGTTAATCTAGATTATCTAGACCCCCTAGTTAAATAATTATGGACGATTTTCAGAACATTCTTGAAAACGGCATCAACTTCGGACGTGGAGGTGACAAGCCGAAAGACGATGGCAAGGTAAAAACCAAGGCCAAAAAGAAAAAGTATATCACTGGTGCTCATGGTAGTGGCTCTGCAAGGCAGAAAGCCAAATACCGTGAGCAACGGGCAAACAGACATAAGAAATAACTTTCTCTAAATAAGGAACTAATGAAACTACTAAAACTACTATTCGCAGCAACCCTACCACTTCTGAGCACGAGCAATACTTTTGCTCAGAAGTATGTAGGTGGCGATATTTCAGTACTGAAAAGCTACGAAGATAACAACGTAGCTTATTACAACGAGCAAGGCGCCAAGATTGACGATGTGCTGAAGTATATGAAGAGCGAAACCGTTGGATGGAATGCCCAACGCGTACGCTTATTCGTAAATCCAACTAAAAAGGCTCCTGATGGTTCGACAGATGCACAAGTTTGTCAGGATCTTGACTATGTGATTGCCCTCTGCAAGCGCATCAAAGCCGAAGGATTTGCGCTGATGCTGGATTTCCACTATAGCGACACCTGGGCCGACCCATCAAACCAATGGACGCCTGCCGCATGGGCATCGCTATCTAACGATGAGCTGAAACAGAAGATTTACGACTATACCAAAGAGTGCCTACAAAAACTGGTTGAAGCAGAAGCTACACCAGACTTTATACAAACTGGAAACGAAATATCGTATGGAATGCTTTGGGGAAAATACAACAGTAAAACTTACGTTTGCTATTCAAACTCTTCAGAATCAAACTGGACACGTTTCAAGGATCTGCTTACCCAAGCCACTAAAGCCTGCAGAGAAGTTTGTCCTAAAGCACAGATTATCATTCACTCTGAACGCTCAGGCGATGGTAATGCGCTAAAAGACTATTTTACACGCTTAGCCAATATAGATTACGATGTAATTGGTCTGTCGTACTACCCCTTCTGGCATAACTCTCTATCTACACTTGCCAGCAACCTCACAATGTTGGCAAACAATTTCTCTGATAAGAAAGTACAGATTGTAGAAACAGCCTACTACTATCAGTGGCAGCCAAAGAAGGGCGAAGGTATTGATTACGATTTCCAGAGCACTTGGGCCATTTCGCCTGAAGGCCAGGCCGCTTACACCAAGGCACTCGTCGAGGAATTAAATAAGCACAGTAATGTTAACGGACTTTATTGGTGGTTCCCTGAAGAGAACGGCAATGGTCCTGACAGTAAGGTACTAACAAGATGGGTGAATCGTGGTTTATGGGATAACGAAACACACAAAGCCCTGCCTGCGCTCTACGAGCTGAAGAACTTTGCCAACAGCAGTACCGGCATACAAGGTGTTAAGAATGGTAGATGCGAGGATTGCGCATGGTATTCGATAGATGGGAGGCGATTAGCCAGCACGCCATCCAAAAACGGCATATACATCAAGAACAAACAAAAAGTAGCTTTTCGCAAATAGAAAAGCTACTTTCTGTTTTTATGCATTAGAAGTTCAAATCCTTGCCGCGGTAGAACTCTAACAGGGCCTGCTGGTAGAGATTCTCGTATCGGGCCTGAACCAGATCCGACTCTGATTTCATATAATTATTCTTAGCCTCGTTAAACTCTGTGATGGTGGCCTTACCATTCTCGTACTTAGCCTGTACCAGATCGAAAGCATCCTTCGAACTCTTAACAGCCTCAGCAGAGCTCTGAGTCTTGGTCTGCGCATTCAGAGCATTATAGTACACCTGCTGAATCTCCTTATACAGGGTTTTCTTGGTGTTGTCGAGCTGCAGCTGTTGATTAGCCTGATCTACACGTGCACTACGAATGCGATTCCGGGTAGAGAAACGATTGAAGATGGGCACACTCAGATTTAAGCCGATATACTGGCTGAAGTTGTTCTCCAACTGCTTACCCAAGCCATCCGACTTAAGGCCAGAAGTGGTGTAGTAGTTAGTGCCCAAACCGCCACTGAGCGAGAGTGTAGGATAGTAACCTGCCTGAGCAATCTTAATGCTATGAGCAGCACCCTTCAGTTTTAACTGCTGTGAGAGAATCTCTGGTTTGATACCAAGCGCCTCTGCATAAATTTCATCAGGGGTTGATAGATTATCTAGACTTACTAGATGTTCTAGTTCTGATGGAGAGGGGCGAACGATAGTAAAGTTCTCGGGGCTAGGCAACTCAAGCAGCTGGGTAAGTGTGAGCACGGCCAGACGCATATTGTTATCTGCCTGAGTAGCAGTCAGCTTACTGTTAGCCAGAGTAGCTTTCTGCTGAGAGAGTTCAACACCACTGGCCTTACCATTATCCACAAAAGCCTGAAGTCGAGCCACCTGAGCAGAGTCGATGGCTATCTGACGATGAGCCACATCAGCCATCTCCATATCGTACAGAATCTGCACATAAGCCTGAGCCACCTGCATACGGATATCGTTCTTAGCCTTCTCCAGGTCAGCTGTAGCTGCTTCGAGATTCAGCTGATTCAGCTTAATCTGGTTGGGGATCTCGAAACCTGTGAACAAAGGTACACTTGCGCCCAACTGCAGCGATGTGCTACTGGTATTCTTGTTGGTATAGGTATTATCCATTGTCAAACCACGTCCGAACGAGAAGTTCTGACTTACACTACCGCTCAAATCAGGCAAACGCGAGTTCTTGGCAGTAGAGAGTTGAATCTCCTGCTGTCGGCACTGGTTCTGCTGCTGCTTAATGCCGATGTTATGCTCCACAGCATATTCACAGCATTCACGCAAGCCCCATGCCTTCTGGGCACTAGCAGTACCAAGGCCCAGCGAACCAATCATCAATGCAAAAACATATCTTTTCATAATCGCTTATTTTTCATTATCGTCTGTAACAATCTCTGGGCCACGTACCTTATCCTTGGCAGTTATACCCTTCTTAATCTCAATGTTCACACCGTCAGAGAGACCTGTTTCAACAAAAGTGCGATCGTAGGTTTTATTTTTGCCTTTACCTTTGATCACGTAAACAAAGGTGCTGTCGCCACTAAACTCGATGGCGCTTTCTGGGATGCAGAGCACCTTGTCGGCCTTGTCCAACACGATTTCGGCATTAGCACTGTAGCCAGAACGGATTTTTCCACCCTCTACAAGTTTTACAGCGGCCTTAATCTCAAACTGGTTGGTTCCGTTGCTCTCGATAGCCTTTGGCGAGATGTATTCCAATGCAGCATCAAACTTCAGGTCCTGCAGGGCACCAATCGTAATTTTCATATTCATGCCGTTAACCAACTGTCCTACCTCAGTCTCATCGATATTACCACGGAAAATCAAATCCTTCATATTAGCCACTGTGGCAATCGTGGTACCATCGTTAAAGGTATTCGACAGGATAACCGAATTACCCACCTTAACAGGGATATCGAGAATAACACCGCTAATGGTAGAACGGATGAGAGTTGAAGAAGCTTTAGCATTCGACTTCGACACACCATCGCGCACCACTTCGAGAGCATCCTGTGCAGCCAGCTTTTCGTGCTTGGCCTGATTCAGGCTAATCTTAACCTTATCAAACTCATCAGCACTCACCAGTTTCTGGTTAAAGAGGTTCTGCTCGCGCTCGAAATCAGTCTGAGCCTGCTTCAGGTTGATTTCAGCCAGACGGACACGCATCTCAGCACTCGACAGCTGGGCCATATCAGGAATCACCTTAACCTTAGCTATCACATCGCCAGCGTTCACATAGTCGCCAGGCTCTTTCAACAATTCTGAGATGATACCAGAGATCTGGGGTTTGATATTCACCTCGTTACGGGGCTCAATCTTACCTGTAATAATGGTGGTTTTCTGGATGCTGTCGAGCTTTGGAGTAAACTCGTTGTAAACAACTTCCTTGGGCTGGCTCTTCTGCCACAGAAACACGAATGTTCCGATGAAAATCAACGCGATAATAGCGGCGATAATCAGTTTGCTGTACTTTTTCATACTTCTTATAGTTTTTATTATTTATATTCTATTTTTTGCTAATTTTACTCGTCTCTCATTGCGTCTACCGGTTTAATGCTCATGGCTCTGGCGGCAGGGGCTAATCCAGCTAACAAGCCAAGCGAGCTTACGATAAAGGCGCAGAATATAGCCGTCCAAAAGGTCACCTGGAAGTGAATACTCACGATGCCATCTTCTGTATTGGCCATTTCGAGCATCTGCAATATCATGACGGCAAACAGGATGCCGCTCATACCTGCCACAAGCGTTAGCACAATGCTCTCGCTGATAATCTGCGATAGGATCATCTTAGGGGTAGCACCGATGGCACGACGGATACCGATCTCTGTGGTACGTTCCTTAACCGTTACCATCATGATGTTCGACACGCCTATGGCACCAGCCAAAAGGGTTCCAAGACCAACCAACCAGATGAGGATATTCACACCCTTAAACAGATTATTAATCAACTGGAACATCAGTTCGGTATTAAATACAAACACCCCTTGCTCGTCAGTAGGATCCACATAGTGCGCTCTGGCCACCGTCTCACGGATACGTGGTGTGATTTTACTCATCAGCACACCTGGGCGACCAATAGCAGCAATGACGTCAACGGCGTTACCACGATTAAAGGCAGCCTTCATCATCGTGATGGGAATGGTGACTCTTTCTTCTGATCGACCACCAATAGAAATACCGCCTGCACTATAATCGACACCCACTACCTCGTAATAGGTGGAATCCACACGTATTTTCTTTCCGCAAGGGTCGCCACCTTCCTTAAACAAGTCCTTGTAGATTTTTTTACCAATCACACACACCTTGCGCTGTTCCTGTATGTCCATCTCGTTGATGAAACGACCGTAGTACATCTTTGGTGCGATGATTTTCACCATCTCAGGCACGGCACCCTGCATATTAGGTGTGGTCTTCTGGTCGCCATAGTAGGCCGTCGAGCCACGTCCCATCAGGATAGGAGCCACAGCTTCCAGTTCAGGAATCTGCTGTTTCAGGCGTTCCACATCCTTATAATCCATATACCAGCTACGCCCTTTACGGAACCCTTTATAGGGTTTCGAGGTCTGCTCGGCACCAACAATCACGGTATTCTGCGCAAAGCCTTCGAAATTGCTATACAACTTCTCCTTCACGCCCTTTCCGCCTCCCATCAGGGCAACAAGCATAAACACGCCCCAGAACACACCGAAACCGGTGAGGAACGAACGCGACTTGTTTCGCGTCAGCGTGTCGATGATTTCTCTGTATGAATCAATATCTATTCTCATAATCAGTCAGCTCTTAATGCCTCAATAGGGCGAATTCTACTTGCTTTATAGGCAGGAATAAGTCCTGCGATAGTACCTGCGATCACCATCACCAGTGTGGCCTCGATACAAACATCCAGTCCCACGGTAGGGTTAACAAACAGTGTAAGCTTCTCAACTCCCAGGTCGGTAACCTCATGCCCCAGCGTTGCGTCCATATACTCATTAGCAAGCACACCACACAACATGCCAACATAGCCAAACAGGGTGGTGATAATAACACTCTCGACAATAATCAGTCGCAGAATGTTCCACGGCTTTGCACCAATAGCCTTACGGATACCAAACTCGTGGGTGCGCTCCTTAACGGTGATGAGCATGATATTACTTACGCCCACGATACCAGAGAGCAGTGTGAAGAGTCCGATGACCCAAAGGAAAGTATGGATGATATCTATTCCTTTCTCCATCTGCTGGCTTTGAGCATAGTTATTCCATATCCAGATGCCGCGATCATCCTCAGGGTGAATCTGGTGCATACCATTCAGTCGGCGACGATAGTCCTTCTCAAAGGCCTCGTTGGCATCCTCAGAGGTCAATCCCTTAAACGTAAACTCGATGCTGCCCAGACTAGGTGTATCGGCGCCATAAATACTCTTGATCGCAGTGTAAGAAGAATAGGCTCTGCCATTACCTTCGCCACGGCTCTTGTAGATGCCAACAACCTTGAACGAGATATCGCCCACCTTGATATACTTGCCCAACAACGTTTTATAGTCCTTAGGTTCCAACTCCTTAGCCTGGTTATCACCGAGCACAATCACCTTACGGCGCTCCTTCAGGTCGATATCATTAATGAATCGGCCACACAGCATGTGCTCTTTGACAATCTTGGTATGAATAGGATGTACACCTGCGATGCGGATATTCATGTAGTTCTCGCCATAGCTGGCAGTGCCACTGGTGAAATAGTTGGCTCCCACCTCGTCAATATTCTCAGTAAACTCTGTCCGAGTGGCTTCCAGGTCCTTCACGTTCAACTGTATATCGCGCCCTTCCTTCAAGCCTTTATAGGGCATCGAAGTCCAACCGCCATCAACCTCCATCGAGTTGGTCAGGAAGTCGCCGTTCATCTTCATCGTGGCATTGATGAGACCGTTTCCGGCTCCCAACAGCACGATGATCATAAAGATGCCCCACGCCACAGCAAATCCTGTCAGCGTAGTACGAAGTTTATTCCTTCGCGCTGTCTGCCATATTTCAGTTATTATATCGTGCATAATCTTTATTCTTTTGCAACGGACTACAGGACTTTACGATTTTTCCTTAGTCATTAAGTCGTGTTGTCCGTTGCTAAAAATACTACTTCATTAAACCTCCGCTGCCAAAAGGACTAGCATTATGATCGAGATTCTCTTCTATCTGACCTATTACACCATCCTTAATGTGAACTATCTTGTTAGTCTCGTTAGCCACACCGCTCTCGTGAGTTACCACTACGATGGTCATGCCATCCTCCTGGTTCAGCTTCTTCAGCAACTGCATCACCTCCACAGATGTCTTCGAGTCGAGAGCTCCTGTAGGCTCATCGGCCAGGATAATCTGTGGACGGGTGATGAGTGCTCTGGCTATTGCCACACGCTGTTTCTGTCCTCCCGACAGTTCGTTGGGGTAATGTTCGGCCCAATCGGCCAAGCCCAGCTTATCCAGATATTCCATCGCCATCTGGTGACGCTTCTTTCTGGATACCCCCTGATAGAATAATGGCAACTCAACGTTTTCCACGGCGGTCTTGAAAGAGATGAGATTAAAGCTCTGGAAAATAAAACCTATCATCTTGTTGCGATACTCGGCAGCCTTGCGCTCCGAGAGGTTCCAGATGGGAGTTCCAGCGAGCTCGTAGCTCCCTGAGTCGTAGTTATCCAGAATACCTAAGATATTAAGCAGCGTACTCTTACCCGAGCCCGAAGCACCCATGATGCTGACGAACTCACCCTTTGCGATGTCGAGCGAGATACCCTTCAGCACGTGCAGTGGCTGGGCACCCTGATAGGTCTTGTTGATGTCTTTTAAATGTATCATTGTTATTTTTACCTTAGTTGATTTTTACAGTTTGACGTAGTTTACTCGCCAAAAGTTGCATTATATGCATTTTTAACATCTTCTAACGTGATGCCTAACAGCTGCATCTGGCGGAACAATTCTGGCAGTCGCTCTTTCATAAACTCCTGCTTGCGCGCCTTCAGGATCTGCTGTTTGGCACCTGGAGTAACAAAGTATCCCAGTCCACGCTTGTTGTAGATGATTTCCTCGCGTGCCAACTGTTCGTAGGCTTTTACAGCGGTATTAGTATTCACCTCGAGCAGCACGGCATACTCACGTACGCTGGGGATGCGATCATCGTCTTTATATACACCCGAGAGGATCTCGTCGCACAGGCGATCGGCCATCTGGATGTAAATCGGTTTATCATTTGTAAAAGTCATAATTCAACCACTTATTAGTTATTAATTCAAATCCTTTGAAGATACGGAACGATAACCAGTAATTTACAACAGAGAAGACAGCGAAGAATGCTGTAAGAATATAGGTCATGGTGCCTACCTTTTCTACTCGGCCAACACCTTCGATATAGAAGGTACTGAACATATAGATTCCGTGATACTTCGAAAACCAAATCAACATGGTAAAACCAGCTACCAGCACTAGACTGCTGATGACGAAAGCATACTTGCGGAACAGCGTGCCACCAAGGGTATAGAAAGAATGCAGCCATACGAGTCCACTCACCAGAAATGCCAGAGACATCAGGCGATAACCCAATGAATGATATGAACTTACAGCATCAAATGTCATCATCTTAACCACTTCCGGAAAAACAAACGAATTCCACGAATCACCATAGAACAGGGCACGGAACACTACACGCAGCGTATCGCCTACGATAAACGACAGGTGCATCATCACGAATCCTGATACGGTAGCAAAAACGGTTGCTGCCAAAAACTTCTCTAAGTTGGTAGCAGGCAGCATGAGGAATGCCTGGCGACGCGGTTTCTTATCCAACTCAACAAACAAATTACAAATACCTACCACTACACCTATTATGATGTAAACCACAAAGAATCCACCCAAAATGCCTGTAGTATGTGTCTCCTGTGGCGTGGTAGTTTGTATCATAGCGCGCACCATCAACTCGCCCATAGCAACACCCAGTGTGAGTCCCAAGGTCCACATCAGCAATGAGCGGAAGTTTACGCTAATCATCCAGCGCAAGGCCCTCCCAAATCTATTAATATCGAAACTATTCATAACCTTCAAATGTTTACAAATTTACCAATGTTCTGAGTTCTGCAGAAGATCTTGTACGACAGCCAGTAGTTAACGATGGCCCAAATGCCGTAAACGGCATCAGAGATATAAAGCAGCGTAATAGCATCACCGTGAATCATATCAAACTGATTTTCGTAAGAAATAGGGAACAACCATGTTTGTACCATCGACAAGAAGATGAGCACCAATAAGGTGAAAATCCACGAGTACTTGTGCGAACGGAAGAAGGTGGCACCAAGGGCGAAACACGACTGAAACCAAAGAAGCAAAATAATCAGGGCATTAATAACCGTAACCTTCTTTGAGCCAATGGCTTCCCAATTAACTGTGAAAGGATTTAAGCGACCGAACAGAGCGCCTGTTACAAACTGCGGATTGTTACCTATCAGCCAGTTAAAAACATACTGCACCAAGTCGGCACCAAAGAAAGCTACAACTATAATACCTATTACAAAAATCCAAGTGGCATAGCGCATCAGGTACTTCTCGAAATTCGAGGCTGGCAACAGCAACAAGGCCTGCCTGTCGTACTTGCCCTTCATACTGTTGAACATCATCGATGGTCCCACTGCTATCTGAAAGAAAAACAGCATCACCACAAGCACACAACAAGGCTTATAGCCTGTATCAGCACCTTTCAGCCAGTAAAAGCTGGTGGTAAAAAACAGGAACAGCAGCGTAAGCAGCACAAACATCTGGAGCAGCGAGCGCATGTAGTAGCTCTTGTCGTTAGTGAGCGACCAACGAGCCACCTTGGCAAACCTATGTATATTAAACTGTATCATAAGATTTAATGTTTAATCTTTAATGTTTAATCTCTAAATTTTACCCTCGTTTACAGCATTAAACAGCAACTCCAAATTAACCTGAGTTTCAGCACTATCCTCCTTGCGTGGTGCAATCACGGCATTACCCTGAAGCGAAGGCTCGGCATAAAGCACATCGTCCATCTCGGCAGGCGTACGATACTCAAAGGTAAACTTCTCCTGGATATCAGCCACACTGGCATTCAGCAACAGCTTCTGTGGACTCAAGATAAGGATATGATCCAGCAACGATTCAACATCGTGTACCTGATGGGTAGAGATGATAAGCGTACGATCGCCAGTCATATACTGGGTAACCACCTTACGGAACTGACTCTTCGAAGGGATATCCAGTCCGTTGGTAGGCTCGTCCATCAGCAGCACACGGGTGTTGGTAGCCAAGGCAAAAGCCATAAACACCTTTTTCTTCTGTCCCATCGAGAGGGCATTCAGCTTCAAGTCGCTACTCAACTCAAAATCCTTCAGACAGCCCTCCAGAACGGTTGTGCTGAACAAGGGATAGAAGGGACGGTTGATCTTTACATACTCATCGAGCGACATAGCAGGCAGGTCGAACTCCTCAGGAACAATAAAGATATCCTGCAGTGTTTCAGGGCGGCGCAGCTTGGTCTCAATACCATCAAAGCTTACAGTACCCTTCTTGGGGCGCAGCAGTCCAGCAATCAGGTAAAGCAGTGTACTCTTACCTGTACCGTTCTTACCCAGCAGACCATAAATATTATCCTGCTTCAGTTCCAGACTGAAATCATCGAATACCAGGTTCTTACCACCTGCGTACTTAAAACTGATGTTGTTTACCTCGATCATAATTCTATTTAATTTTAATGTTCAATGTTACGTGTTATAGTGTACCACTTTAATAGTACACTGCAAAAGTAGAATAAAAACAAATACGCTCCAAGTTTTTATGCAAAAAACTTTGAATTATTAACACTATTTAGCACTTCAACCCTCACGCGTACATAACTAATAAACAGGGAGATAGTACGGCACTATCTATGAGATACTCGTAACTTATCTGGTAGATATCCGGCACTTATCTGCCCACGAAGTTACGGCTACTATTAATGGTAGCGATTGCTATATTTAATGGTAGCAAAAATTCCCATTAATGGGAACAATGGCAGCACAATGTAACACTGTAACATACGACAGGAGAGAGAAAAAATATGGTCAAGATAGAACAAGTAATAGCTTATAAGATTATTTATATATTATAATATATAAATAATTAATATATAATATTATTATAATAATAGATATTATACAACCATGACCAAACTTTTTTTCGTTCCTGTCGTAAAATTAGCGTTAAACTCTTGGTAGATTAAAATATTTTTTGTACCTTTGCAGTGTAATCTTAAAAGACTGAATAATGACAAAAGAGACTAACTTAAATGACCGTTCAATCATCGAGCAGCAGATGCTGTTCGCAGGTAAAGAAATCGAGAAGCTGATGGATGTATATCCCTGCTTACGCGAGGTGTGCAAGGGACTTAAAACCGAGGCCTACCCTGCAGCCATGTTTGCATCGTCGGCCTTTCTGGGTACGCTGATGACACGTTGTACCTATCGTTTTTACCATCGCCCTCAGGAGCTACGTCGCCTCAACTATAGCGTGTTCATCATTGGCGACCCTGGTTCAGGAAAATCGTTTGTAACCAATCTCTACGAACTTTTAGCCGGTCCTATCCGCAAAGTATCGAAGGAGGGACAGAATGCCGAGAATCGCTATCGTCGCAAATACAAGGAGTGGCTGGACAACGGACAGAAAGGCGATGGTCCCAAGAAGCCCCAGGTAATTATCCGTACCCACCCCGCCCGTACATCCAACAAGGTGTTTATCGAAGACATGAAGCATGCCGTTGAGATGGTGGATGGTCAGGAGATGCACCTGCACATGCTCTCGTTCGACACAGAGCTCGACAATGCCATCAATCAGCAGGGCGAGGCATGGAGCAACAAGACCTATCTGGAATTGAAGGCTTTCCACAACGAGGAGGATGGACAGTTCTTCTCGAACTACGACTCAGAGCTTTGCAACTTCAATGTGTATTGGAACTTTGTTTATACAGGCACACCCCGCGCTCTGAAAAACAAGGTGAATGCCAACAACGTAGGCAATGGATTCTCAACCCGACTGGCAGCCATTCCCATGCCCTCAACCCACTTCGAGATGCTGAAACGTGAGGAGTTGGAAGATGCGAACGTAGAGCCTGAGGAGCACAAAACCCTGCGCATGTGGGCCGAGCGATTAGACTCTACCCATGGCGAACTGCCCATTGGCAAACTGGTAGAAAGCACCTACGAATGGGCCAAGGAGCACATGGAAGAAGCCGAGGAGGACCAGTCGAAAACCGACGAACTGCTGCTTAAGCGTGTACCCTACTATGGCATCGCCGTAAGCGTACCTTTCATTATGATGCGCCATTGGGATGAGTGGCAGCAGCACCACACCCTCACTCTCGACGACACCGACCTGTACTTGTGCCGTTTGGCCATGAACATCCAGTTTGCATGCCAGCGCCATTTCTTTGGCAAGTATTGGGATTACTACTTTATGCAGCAGGCTAACTGCATTAGCTATCCCACCCGCAAGCGCCACACCAAACTGATGCGTTCGCGTTACAGTGTTCTACCTGATGAATTCAGCGTGCCTTCCATGCAGATATTCCTGGGCGTGCCCCAGCGTACCGCCGAAAAGATGATAGAGCGCTGGCTCAACGATGGCTACATCAAGCGCATAGAACCCGGCAGGTATCAGAAATTATATCTCGAGTTAACATAATTGCTTATTGCAATTAAACTTTCTACCACTTACAACATCTAAGATTTACAGCATTATCTAACAATTACAACTATATCAAACAAACAGTGAAATGAAAAGGCTTTTAACTTTAACCATCGCGGCGATGATGGGGGCAAGTGTGTTTGCCCAGGTTAAGTATCCGTATCTGGATACAAAGTTATCAAACAAAGAGCGCGTTGAGAACTTGCTGAGTCTGCTCACGCCCGAGGAGAAGGTGGGACTGATGATGAACAAGTCGATCTCGATCGACCGTCTGGGCATCCCTAGCTACAACTGGTGGAGCGAGGCTTGTCATGGCGTGCGTCAGGATGGCTATACGGTTTATCCACAGCCCATCGGTATGGCTGCAGCCTTTAATGCACAGCTGTTCTACGATGTATTCTCGCAGGTATCAGACGAAGCACGCGCCAACTGGAACCGTACCGATCACAACGACCCTAAGCTTTTTAATGTGCCCATGGGCGTTACCTATTATCCTGGTAACCCTGAGCTTACGTTCTGGTGCCCGAATGTAAATATCTTCCGTGACCCTCGCTGGGGACGCGGACAGGAAACCTGCGGCGAGGACCCTTATCTGAATGCCGTATTAGGCGTACAGACTGTATTGGGTATGCAGGGTAACAACGACAAATACTTTAAAACCCACGCCTGCGCCAAGCACTATGCCGTACATAGCGGACCAGAGCCCCTGCGCCACTCTATGAACGTAGAGCCAACCAACCGCGACCTTTGGGAAACTTACCTGCCAGCCTTTAAGGCACTGGTAAAGAAGGGTAACGTGCGCGAGGTGATGTGCGCCTACCAGCGTTTCGAGGGTAAGCCCTGCTGCACCAGCGACCGTTTGCTGATTGATATTCTGCGCAACAAGTGGGGCTACGATGCTATCGTACTGACCGACTGCGACGCTATCAACAACTTTTTTAATCGCGGACAGCACGAAACCCATAAGGATGGCTTGTCGGCCTCGGTTGATGCTGTGCTGAACGGTACCGACCTGGAGTGCGGTAAGGTATTCATGAGCCTGGTTGAAGGCCTGAAGAAGGGTCTGATTAAGGAGAGTGACCTTGACAACCACCTGCGTAAAACCCTGATGGGCCGCTTTGAGTTGGGTATGTTCGACCCTGCCGACATGCTGCCTTGGGCCAAACTGGGTGCCGATGTGATTAGCAGCGAGAAGAACGATGCGATGGCTGTTCAGGCTGCACGCGAGAGTATGGTACTGCTGGAGAACAAGGGTGCCGTACTACCACTCTCGAAGAGCATCAAGACACTGGCTGTGCTTGGTCCTAATGCCGACGATGTGAACATGCTGAACGGTAACTATGGTGGTACACCTACCGCCGCCCACCAACACTCACTGCTCTCAGGTATCAAGGCTGCAGTACCTGGCGCTAAGATTATCTACAACAAGGCCTGTGAGCTGAACGACGAATATACCACCATCCACCATCTGCAGGACTTTAACGATGGCAAGGGTGTGAAGGTGGAGTTCTGGAACAATCGTGAACTCGAAGGTGAGCCCGCCAAGACTGATTACTACAACGAGCTTAACTTCTCGACCTTTGGCGCCTGGGGATTTGCCCAGGGCGTGAATCGCGATACCCTCAGTGTTCGCATCAGTGGACAGTACAAGTCAACCTTTACTGGCGAGATGAAGTACACACTGACTACTGACAACGGCTACGTGCTGAAGGTAAATGGCGAGGTAGTAGAAGAGGCTCAGGCAGGTGGCCGTCGTGGTTTCTTCGGATTTGGTCGCAAGCCCCAGTACAAGTCGTTCCCTGTTGAGGCAGGTAAGACCTACGACGTAGTAATCGAGTACAAGCATGGTAACGGACAGTTTGCTATGCTGCGTGGCGATATCTGCGAGCGCAACTTGGTTGACTTTACCGACCTGGCCAACCAGGTGAAGGAAGCTGATGCAATCGTGATCATCGGTGGCATCTCAGCCCAGATGGAAGGCGAAGGTGGCGACAAACAGGACATTGAGCTGC
Source organism: Prevotella sp. khp1 (assembly GCF_900102205.1). Lineage (NCBI taxonomy): Bacteria > Pseudomonadati > Bacteroidota > Bacteroidia > Bacteroidales > Prevotellaceae > Prevotella > Prevotella sp. khp1. The sequence goes on along the minus strand of NZ_FNJZ01000004.1, from coordinate 257,336 downwards.
CAAAAGTTCAGCAGATGTTGGTAAAGGCTATGCACAAGACTGGCAAGCCTGTTATCTTTGTGAACTGCTCAGGTTCGGCCATTGCCTTTGGAAGTGTTGAGGGCGAGTACGATGCTCTGTTGCAGGCCTGGTATGCAGGTCAGGGTGGTGCCAAGGCTCTGGCCGAGGTACTGTTTGGTGATTACAACCCTGGTGGCAAACTGCCTGTAACCTTCTATCGTTCGAACAACGACCTGCCCGATTTCCTCGACTACTCGATGAAGAACCGTACCTATCGTTACTTTACAGGTGTGCCTCAGTATGCATTCGGCTACGGTCTGAGCTACACCACCTTTGCGCTCGGCGATGCCAAAATCTCCGCCAAGCAGATGAAGAAGAATGGCAAGGTAACCCTGACCGTACCTGTCACCAACACTGGCAAGCGCGAGGGAACCGAGACCGTTCAGGTATATGTAAAGCGTCTCGATGATGCAGGCGCACCTATCAAGGCCCTGAAGGGTTTCCAGAAGTTGAACCTGAAGGCAGGCGAGACACAGAAGGCCACCATCACACTGGATGGCGAGGCATTCGAGTACTACGACGAGATGATCGACGAACTGGCCACAAAGGCAGGTCGCTATCAGATTCTTTACGGTACCTCATCAATGGATAAGGACCTGAAAACCATCGATTTTGTTGTTAAGTAATCAGCGTGTATCAGCACCCCACATCATTTTTTCACGAAGGGTGTTGAAATAACGATGATCAGAACGCTTAACAACCTTGATGTCATAGGGGGCACGACGGAGCACAATCCTCGTGCCCTCTTTGCATTTCTCCGATCGACCGTCGATAGCCACCAGGAAGTTATGCGAGCGACTCTCTACATCGAGCTCAATCACCGACGAATCGGCCAACACTATGGGGCGCACATTCAACGAATGGGGCGCAACTGCCGTCATCGAGAACACCTTGGTGCCAGGCACAATGATTGGGCCGCCATTTGAGAGCGAGTAAGCCGTTGAACCAGTAGGTGTTGAAATCACCAGTCCATCAGCCTGATACGTATTCAGATACTGTCCGTTAACGCTGGCACGTATCGAAATCATCGATGCTGTATCACGTTTCAGGATGGCCACATCATTCAGTGCACAACTGCACTCTCCCAATGGTGCGCCATCAGCCTCCACCTGTATCAGCGCACGACTCTCTACCGCATAGTCGTCGTTATAGAGTGCACGCATACAATGCTCTATATCATCGGGACTGATATCGGCCAGGAAACCCAGTCGACCCATATTTACGCCTAAGATGGGGATATTCTTCTTGCCCACACGGCAAGCCGCCTTCAGGAATGTACCATCGCCACCCATCGAAATCACAAAGTCGGCATCAAAGTTATTGTCAGAGAAAACCTTAGTGGCCTTCACGTCCAAACGCTGATGATCCTTCAGGAAGTAATAGTACTCCATGTCTACGTAGAGCTCCGCGCCATAGTTGGCGATCGTTGAGAGCACCTTCTGGATACTGGCCGATTTGCGGGCCTGATAAATATTGCCCAACAGGGCAAACCTGAGTTTACGATGTTCCATTCTTGTATCTTTTGGGTGCAAAGATATAAAAATTCGTGCAATTCGTGTAATTCGTGCCAAAAAATTTGTATCTTTGCCGTCAGAATAACAAATTATCGAGAATATTATGGCAAAAGTTTATGTATTTTTGGCAGAAGGTTTCGAGGATGTAGAAGCCCTGATTCCTATCGATGTATTGCGCCGCGGAGGTGTTGATGTAACCACCGTTAGCATCTCTGAATTTCCTTTGGTAACGTCGGCCCACGGCGTGAATATCGAAGCTGATATTCTGTTTGAGCAGGGCGAGTTCGATAATGCCGACCTGCTGATGCTGCCAGGTGGTATGCCAGGCGCCAGCAACCTGTTCAACCATTCTGGTTTGTGCGAAGCCCTGAAGGCTCAGTACCAGGCAGGCAAGAAGATATCTGCCATCTGTGCTGCTCCAGGCGTAGTACTCGCCCCACTGGGTATTCTGGAGGGTAAGCAGGCCACTTGCTATCCCGGCTTTGAGAAAGCATTAGCCGAGAATGGTGCCCGCTATACAGGCGATTTGGTAACCGTAGATGGTAACATCACCACCGCCGAGGGTCCTGCAGCAGCTTTCCCCTACGCCTACGAACTGCTCAGTCAGTTGGTTGACAAGCAAACTGCCGACCAGATTGCCGAGGGTATGCGCTTTAAACATTTAATGCAGAAATAATGGATTATATTATCATAGTAGCAGGCGGTAAGGGCTTGCGCATGGGGTCGGACATCCCCAAGCAGTTTCTGCCCATTGGTGGCAAGCCTGTACTGATGCGCACACTGGAGCGATTCCGCGAGTACTCTAAGGACATCCAGATTATTCTGGTATTGCCCGAGGCTCAGCAGGCCTACTGGCATCAGCTGTGCCAGGAGTACCACTTTGACGTGGAGTACACCTTAGCCAATGGTGGACAAACGCGCTTTCACTCCGTACAGAACGGACTGGCCAAGGTACCCGATGATGCTATCGGCGTGGTAGGTGTACACGATGGTGTGCGCCCCTTCCCAAGTATCGAGGTAATTCGTAACTGCTATACGACAGCAAGAGAAAAAAAGGCCGTCATTCCAGTCATCCCCGTTGTTGAGACCGTACGCCATCTGGAAGGTGAACAATCCAAAACAGTGCCTCGCGATGCCTATCGACTGGTGCAGACACCCCAGACCTTCGACATCCAACTGCTGAAGGCAGCCAATCGTCAGCCCTACAACGACGGTTTTACTGATGACGCCTCGGTAGTTGAAGCATTCGGCTACAACATCACCTTGGTAGAAGGCAACCGCGAAAACATCAAGATTACCACTCCCTACGATTTAAAAATCGCAGAGGTTCTTATATAATGGACATACTCAATCAGGATATCAAATACTTACCCGGCGTGGGACCTAACCGTAAGAAGATGCTGAGCAACGAGCTTGGCATTGAGAGTTACGGCGACCTGCTGGAATACTACCCCTACAAATACGTCGACCGCTCGAAGGTGTACACCATCCACGAGCTTACGGGCGACATGCCGTTTGTACAGGTGGTAGGACATATCCTGAGTTTCGAGACCTTTCCGATGGGCCCGCGTAAGGAGCGCGTAGTGGCACACTTTACAGATGGCACCGGCATCTGTGACCTTACCTGGTTTAATGGTGGCAAATACGCCAAACAGAATTATAAGATAGGTACCGAGTATCTGGTGTTTGGCAAACCCACTGTGTTTAACAACCGCATCAACTTCACCCATCCCGACCTGGATGATGCGTCGAAACTCGACCTCACCACCATGGGACTTCAGCCCTATTACAACACCACCGAGAAGATGAAGAAGAGCGGATTGAACTCGCGTGCCATCGAACGACTCACCAAGACGCTCATCGAGAAACTTCCGCCACAACCCGAAACCATCCCCGATTTTATCTACCAGCCCTTGCATCTGGTAGGTCGTGACTTCGCCCTGCGCACGGTACACTATCCACAGAACGCCAAGGACCTGGAGCGTGCCCGATTGCGTTTGAAGTTCGAGGAACTGTTTTTTATACAGCTTAATATATTAAGGTACGCGAGCGATCAGCGTCGCAAGTTCCGTGGGTATGTATTCTCTACGGTAGGCGATGTATTCAACACTTTCTATAGTCAGTATCTGCCCTTCCCACTCACAGGTGCCCAGAAGCGTGTGATTAAGGAGATTCGCAAGGATATGGGTTCTGGCCGCCAGATGAACCGATTGTTGCAAGGTGATGTGGGTAGCGGTAAAACACTTGTGGCACTGATGTCAATGCTGATTGCCATCGATAACGGCTATCAGGCCTGTATCATGGCCCCAACCGAAATCCTGGCCGAACAGCATCTGCAAACCATCATGGGATTCCTCAAGGATATGAACCTGCGCGTAGCCCTGCTTACCGGTATGGTAAAGGGGAAACGTCGCGAAGAGGTGCTCGAAGGTCTGTTGGATGGTACCATCAACATTCTGGTGGGCACCCACGCTGTCATCGAGGATACTGTGCAGTTTGCCCGATTAGGCTTTGTGGTGGTCGATGAGCAGCACCGCTTTGGTGTGGCCCAGCGCGCCAAGCTTTGGAGTAAGAGCACTAACCCACCCCACGTATTAGTGATGACTGCCACGCCTATCCCACGCACCTTAGCCATGACCCTATATGGTGATCTCGACGTGAGTGTTATCGACGAGTTGCCTCCAGGCCGTAAGCCCGTACAAACCACACATGTTTTCGATTCGCGTATGACGTCGCTATACGATGGCATCCGTCGTCAGATTAACGAGGGTCGTCAGGTTTACATCGTATTCCCCCTGATTGAAGAGAGTGCTAAGAGCGACCTAAAGAACCTTGAAGATGGCTTTGAGGTACTGCGCGAGGCCTTCCCCGAGTTCAGACTCAGCAAGGTTCATGGACGCATGAAACCTAAGGACAAAGAGGAAGAGATGCAACGCTTTGTACGTGGTGAGACACAGATACTTGTGGCAACAACGGTGATCGAGGTAGGTGTGAATGTTCCTAACGCCTCAGTCATGGTTATTCTCGAGGCCCAGCGCTTCGGACTGGCCCAGTTGCACCAGCTCCGAGGTCGTGTAGGTCGAGGTGCCGACCAGTCGTATTGCATTCTCGTCACCCCCTTCAAACTGAGCGAGGACACCCGCAAGCGTATCGACATTATGTGCGATACCAACGACGGTTTCCGTATAGCCGAGGCCGACCTGAAACTCCGTGGTCCTGGCGACCTGGAAGGCACCCAGCAGAGTGGTATGGCTTTCGATTTAAAGATTGCTGACATAGCCCGTGATGGACAGATTGTGCAGATGGCCCGCGACGAGGCACAAAAGATTATTGACGAGGACCCAGAATGTAACTCTGAGAAATTCAGCATGTTATGGAACCGACTGCGCCAATTACGTAAAACAAATATTAATTGGGCGGCTATATCCTAAAACTATGTTAACTTGTGCTGTTATCGCGCACGTAGTTTAAAAAAAATTACTACCTTTGCAGCAGAAATCTTTTTCTATTGCAAACCATTATGAAGAAATTGTTTATATTTGCCCTGATGTTGATGCTTTCTATGAGCGACCTCGCTCTTGGAAAGGTTAACCCTGACCAGGCTCCAGACGAGGAGGAGATTGGCAACTTCGACTTCATTTATGGAACACAAGACGATTTGAACGAGGCATTCGAGAAGACCGAGATGATTATGAGCGAGGCTTTCTCACACATGGGTGCCCGCTACCGCTCAGGTGGTAAAGGTCCAAGCGCTTTCGACTGCTCTGGCTTTACCAGCTATGTTTACAAGCAGCAAACCGATTTGTTTATCGGTGCTTCATCAAGAGATCAGTATGCACGCAATATCCCCATCACCCGCGATGAGTTGCAGAGTGGCGACCTGGTATTTTTTACCAGTCCACGTTCTGGTCGAGGTGTTGGCCATGTAGGTATCGTGGTTGATGTAGATCCCATCAACAATACATTCACCTTCATTCACGCCAGTACCAATAACGGTATTACTATCAACAGTTCTACCGACTCGGGTTATGCCCGTCGTTACATTGGTGCACGTAGAGTGCAGCAGTAAACGGAAATCGACACATTTTGCCATATTAACCTGAAAAAACGAGAAAATATCGGCGAAAGTGTTAAAAGTGAACAAAAAACACCAATATATTTCCGTTTTTCATGCAATATTAGTACCTTTGCAGCGGATTTTTTAATTTGATATTAACTCAACTAAGTATATGAACATTAAAAGCTTAAAGAAAATAGCTGTTTTGGCATTCTCAGTTTTTGTTGCAGCCCCCGCGTCTGCACAGGATCTGTTGGCTAAGCAGGCACCAGTCGATCGCAAGATGAAGGCAGTCGACTCGATGGTTCTCAAGCGAATCATTGAGCAGGAGGAGAAGTACAACCCCTCAGCCGACCTCTACGAAGACTGGAATAATGTATATGCCCACCGCGAAACAGTACTCCCCGACTCATTCCGTATCGACCTGAGAGGTTTCCACATGCCTACCGATAGCCGTGTGCTCACCTCAAACTTCGGCGCACGTTGGGGACGTCAGCACAAGGGCCTCGACATCAAAGTATATATTGGTGATACCATCCGCGCCGCCTTCAGCGGTAAGATCCGTATCGTAAAATATGAGCCTAAGGGTTATGGTAAGTACGTAGTTATCCGCCACCACAATGGTCTGGAGACTATCTATGGTCACATGTCAAAGCACCTGGTAGTTGAGAATCAGGAGGTTAAGGCTGGTGATCCTATCGGATTGGGTGGTAACACTGGTCGTAGTACTGGTTCACACCTTCACTTCGAGACACGTCTTTGCGGTGTAGCCCTGAACCCAGCTCTGCTGTTCGACTTCCGCAATCAGGATGTTGTAGGCGATTTCTACATGTTCCGTCGCAGCAAGTACGCTGCTGAGTCGGCTATGGCCACTCGTCTGCGTGGTGTTGGTGGTGTAACCGCTGGCGATAACGATCAGGACGACGAGCTCGAGATTGCAACTGCCCCACGTACATCATCTAATGTACACTTCCACAAGGTTAAGAAGGGCGACACTCTGCAGGCCATTGCCCGCAAGCATCACACCACGATTGCTAAGCTCTGCGAGCTGAACCACATCGGCAAGAACATACGCTTGCGCCCAGGACAAATTTTGAAATACAACTAAAAAAATATCAGGAATCCCGTCAAGTTGACGGGATTTTTTTTGGTATATTGCTCACTTATTTGTATATTTGCGCCATAAACTTAAAACAAAAGCGTATGTACGACAAGGAAAGAGGGCTTTACATAGCCCACTGCTCTAACGGAGCACTGAGTATTACAGGTAAGATGGCCAACCGTCATGGTTTGATTGCTGGTGCCACAGGTACAGGTAAAACCGTTACCCTGCAGGTGATGGCCGAGACCTTCTGCCAGGCAGGTGTACCCTGCTTCATGGCCGATATGAAGGGCGACCTCTCGGGTATCTCGCAGACTGGTAAGCTGAGCGGCTTTATCGAGAAGCGCATGCCCGAATTTGGCATCGAGAATCCTGAGTTCCAAAGTTGTCCTGTACGCTTCTTCGATGTATTTGGCGAACAAGGACATCCCATGCGTGCCACCATCTCACAGATGGGTCCACAGCTTCTCAGTCGTTTGCTCGACCTGAACGAGACACAGGATGGCGTACTGAACATCGTGTTCCGCATTGCCGACGAGCGCGGACTGCTGATTCTCGACCTGAAAGACCTGCGCGCCATGCTCGACTATGTATCGCAGCATGCCAAGGAGTACACCACTAAATACGGTAATATCTCAACGGCCTCGGTTGGTGCCATCCAGCGCGCCCTGTTGCAGTTGGAGAACCAAGGCGCCAACCAGTTCTTTGGCGAACCCTCGTTCGACATCTTCGACCTGATGCAGACCGAAGGTGGCAAGGGTATCATGAATGTGCTGGCTGCCGATAAGTTGATGATGCAGCCCAAGTTGTACTCTACATTCCTGTTGTGGCTTTTGAGCGAGCTCTACTCTACCCTCCCCGAGGTAGGCGACATGCCGCTGCCTAAGTTGGTATTCTTCTTCGACGAGGCGCACATGCTGTTCGACGGCACATCAAAAGCATTGCTCGATAAGATTGAGCAGGTTATCCGTTTGATTCGTTCAAAGGGCGTGGGTATCTACTTTATTACCCAGAGTCCTACCGATATCCCCGAAAACATCCTCGGACAGTTAGGCAACCGTGTGCAGCATGCCCTGCGTGCTTACACACCAAAGGATCAGAAGGCTGTTAAGACCGCTGCCGACACGTTCCGTCCTAACCCTGACTTCAAGACCGACGAAGCCATCATGAACCTGGAGACAGGCGAGGCGCTTGTTAGTTTCCTCGACGAGAAGGGTGCACCCAATATCGTAGAGCGTGCCAAGATTCTGTTCCCGCTCTCGCAGATTGGTGCCATCACCGAGGGCCAGCGTCTCGACATCATCAAGCAGAGTCGTATCTATGGTAAGTACGACACACCAGTGGATCGCGAGAGTGCCTTCGAGGTACTGATGGCCGAAGCCGATCGCGCCCTGCAGGAACAGGAGCAGACCGAAGTTGAGGTTCCACAGCCTGAAGCTAAGGCCGAGAAAAAGAAGTCGGGTATACTGGCAAAGGTAGGAAAGGCCATTCTGACTGCCATCACCTCTACCCTGGCAGCTATGTTAGGCACCTACGTAAGCGATAAGGTAACGGGTAAGAAGACCAAGAGTCGCACCTCGGCAAAAGGTCGCGTAGTGAAAAACGCCACCAGTGCCGCTACCCGAACCATTACCAAGGAACTTACAAGAGACATCCTTGGTAACCTGATTAAGTAATTAAAGATATTCACAAACAGTATAAATATACCGCTGTCGCTCGACGGTGGTATATTTATATTTGGTGGGGTTGATCAGGGATTTCACATCGTGAGTGATGCCAGTGCCGACAAGCTTGGCAGTGGCCTCTTTCATCGTCCAAAAGCGGATAAAAGTGGCTTCTGGGGTGGCAGATGCGGCGATTTCTGTTCTCTCCTCATCGTTCATTGTGTAGTTAATCAGACTATCCTTGAACTCACGGATACACTCCACATCTACGCCAACGGGCTTATCGCTGATGACACAGATGGCAGCCTCCTTGCAATGACTCAGATTAAAATATATCTTCGGATGGCCCACAATGCTGGGTTTGCCGTGCTCGTTATAGTCGAAAATGGGGTTATAGGTGATGCCATACTCCTGGCGCAAGCCCTCCTTCAACAGCTGGTAGGCCAACACGCACAAACGCTGCCCCTGTTCGTGTTTAAACTTCAGGGCCTGCTCGCGGCGCTGCTCCGAAATCTCACCCAGCGCCGCCTGCAAATCAAAATCCCATATCTTCTCGCTTATATATACTCCCATTTTCTTTTTTTTAGCAATGTCTTTCATACGAAACACCCAATTCGTCAAGTTCTATACATAGAGCATTTTCATATACAGACTCTAAGAAACCTGTCCCTAAAGTACTTAAGACTGTAAAATATGCCTTTAGTATCTTCCCTGATAGTTCTTCGTATAACATAAATCCTAAAATCCTGTAGTCCGTTGCTAAAAAATCATTCAATACCAATCTCAGGTGTGGGGATTTTGCGGTTGGGATTCTCCTTGGCACCTAAAGTGATTAGTTCTTGCGCCTTTTGGGTGACGCTTTGACGACCAGTTATCAACTTGTTATTGGTGTTGTCGTAAGCCTTCTGCACAGCCTCAATCTTACTACCCAGGTCGTTATAGCGCTGCACAAAGTCGCCTAAGCGATCCAACAACTGCTCAGCCAAGCCAAATACTTTCTCCTGATTCTCGGCCTGCTGGTTCTGCACCCAGGCAATGTGTATCATGTGCAGAATGCCCAACAGGTTCTGCTCGCCCGTTACAAACACCTTCTTTTCGAATGCCTCGCGCCACAACGTAGGATCATTGGCCAATGCCAACTGCAGCGACGACTCGAAGGGTACGAACATAATCACGAAATCAACCACATCGCGACCATTCTTCACGTATTTCGAATAGTCCTTACGTGCTAACTCGTTTACATGCTGGCGCACACTCTTGATGTGGTCCTGCAGGTAACGCTCCTTATCCTCGGGTGTCTCGGCATTCACGTATTTCTCGTAGGCCACCAGCGACACCTTCGAGTCGATGATAGCATCCTGCCCCTGTGGGTAATGCAGAATCACGTCGGGCTGCATCTCGCGACCAGTCTCATCATGTTTCATGGGACGTCCGAGTTCATCGCGCAAACGGGCCTGCACCTCGTAGTGGATGCCCTCCGTCAGACCCTGACTATTCAGCAGGTCGCCCAGAATAATCTCGCCCATGTTACCACTCACCTTGTTATCGCGTCGCAGCACATTCGTCAAGTTTTCAGCCTTCTCACCCAGTTGCTGCGTTTGTTGCATCATCAGCAGCATCTGCTCACGAAACGAAGCCGAATGGGCTGCGCTCTCCTTTTGGTTTTCACTGATAGCCTTCTGCATGTTGGCGATAGCATCCTTCAATGGTTGCGTGATGCCAGATATTGTTTCGGTATTCGACTGCTTCAGTTTCTGGGCACTCTGCTCCAGCAGTTGCTGAGCCATATTCTTAAAGCGCTCCTCATGGCGCTGCGACTCTTCAGCCATCTGCTGATGCAGCAACTGCAACTCTCGCATCTGAGCTTCGGCACGTGCATGCAACTCACGGTTCTCACCCTCCAAGTGGCGCACTCTGCTGGTGCTCTCTGCCAACTGCTCATTCTTCAGTTTCAGCTCCATGCCAGTTTTGCCACCCTCTATACGGAGGTGATCCATTTTACGATCCATCAGCAGGTAAAGCGCTACAGCACCCACTACGATACCTATTATAATATAAAGTACAATCATAAGTCGTATTGTTTTTATTTTGCTGCAAAATTAAGCAATTTCTTCGTAATAAGGACCAAATGAACCTATAATTTTGCACAAAAAAAATGTGCATTCATTCGTTTTTCGAAATCACGCACATTTTCACTCGTTCCGTATATTACTTCATGTCAGATTAAAGGTAAACTAGATCAGATTGTTCAATAAAACTTAAAAAACTGTTGTACGAGTGCAAAAGTACGCATTTTAACCTACCAAGCCAAATATTTTCTCCATTTTCTTTGCTTTGTTAACTCTATTTAACTTTAAAAAGAGGTTGTGTTCGTCCACACAACACGAAAAACACACTAACTATGACTTTTTCTTTGCTTGGAACGTATAACCATGATTGACGACCAATGCAGTGAAAGACGTTTTTGACTAATTAAAGCGAATTTTTGGTTAAAGAATCTGTAAAATGTACGTTTTACACCTCTATATTTCGTCCACTCTTTTTAGATTTTTTAAAAATCTTATCACACTGTTTATCAGCGCTTTAGACATTTTAAGCGTATCATTTCGTCCACTTTTCGCTCTGTGCTGCCAAATGCGAGCATTAAAATTAATTATCTTTGCAGCAGAAAATCCTAATAGGGTATATTCTAACTTAACATTAACATTTAATAAAACCAAAGTATGAAGAAAAGCAGGTTAGTAATGATGTTTCTGGCACTTATGGTGACCATGACATCTTGGGCCCAGGGAATCGTGGGCACTGTGATTGACGACCAGGGCGAGACCGTTATCGGTGCTTCGGTCGTTGAAAAAGGTAATCCTCAGAATGGTACTATTACCGACTTTAATGGTAACTTCACCATTAAGGTTAACGAGGGCGCTACTATCGTAGTAAGTTACATTGGTTATGTAACCCAAGAACTAAAAGCAACCCGCAACATGCGTGTGGTGCTGAAAGAAGATGCACAGACTCTGCAGGACGTAGTTGTTATCGGCTACGGTGTGCAGAAGAAGAGCGTGGTAACAGCCTCAATCGCCAAGGTTAGCTCGGATGACCTGGAGGGTAAGACACGTCTGCGTGCCGATGATGCCCTGAAAGGTCTGGCTGCTGGTGTAAACGTTACATCTGCCAACGGACAGCCTGGTTCACAGTCGATGATTCGCGTGCGCGGTACAGGTACTATTAATGATACCAACCCGCTGTACATTATCGATGGCATGCCTACCGACCAGTACGGTCTGGAGAGTGTTAACCCTTACGATATCGAGAGTATCGAGGTTCTGAAGGATGCTGCATCAGGTGCCATCTACGGTGCACGCGCAGCCAACGGTGTTATCCTGGTTACCACCAAGAAGGGTAAGATGGGTAAGGCTCAGATCAACTATAACTTCAGCTACGGTTGGCAGAGCGCCTGGAAGCATCGCGACGTGACCAGTGCTACCGACTATGCCATCCTGCAGAACGAAAAATACGTGAACGGCGGACAGGCTCCTTTGTATGCCGACCCTTATAACCTGACCGATGCCAACGGTAACAAGATTACCGGTTTTGGTACCGATTGGCAGGAACTGCTGTTTAACGATAACGCCCCTGTAGTACAGCACGACGTATCGGTTAGCGGTGCTACCGAAAAGGTAAACTACTACCTGTCGCTGGGTTACTACACTCAGGATGGTATCGTGGGTGGTAACTACGGCCGCTCTAACTACGACCGTTTGACCATCAACTCAAACAACCAGTTCAACCTGTTCGACGACTCAAAGGAGCGCAACTTCCTGAACAAACTGGACATCAGCGCAAACCTCTCTTATATGCGCACACATAGCACAGGTATCGACACCAACTCTACATGGGGTTCGCCCCTGGGTTCGGCCCTGTACCTGGCTCCCACACTGCCCGTAACACTCACTGGTGCTGTGGCTCAGGATATGATTGACCGTTACAGCGCTTACGACCTTTATCGCGACGAGAACGGCAATCCTTATACTATTCCCAACTACGTAGGTAGCTATCAGGAGCAGAACAACCCCATCGCCATGATGCAGGGTAACCCCAGCCGCGGCTGGAGTCATAAGTTCAGACCTAAGTTTGCTATCGACCTGCAGATCTGGGACAACCTGAAGTACCACTTCACCTGGAGTGCCGAGCAGAGTTTCTGGGGCAGCGAGGGTGCTACCGTATCAAAGTACTACCTCTCTGGTAACAACAACAGCGACCACACATCGGCTTCAGCCGAGAAGGCCGACGCTACACAGTGGCAGGTTGAGAACACGCTGACTTACGACAAAGAGTTTGGCAAGCACTCTATCGGTGTAGTACTGGGTCAGAGCGCCCTGAAGTACAAGGGTAGCTACGTAGGTGCATCGCACTGGAACCTGATTAACGTAAACAAGCCTTATGTTGACTACACCACTGGTGGTAGCATTGAGACCACTACCGATGCCGACGGCCACATTACAGGTGTTAAGAGTCTGGTTAGCGGTTGGGCAGGTCCTAACGTAGAGCATCACCTGGCTTCGCTCTTTGCCCGTTTGAGCTACAACTACGACGAGAAGTACATGTTCCAGGGCACCATCCGCCGCGATGGTTCAAGCCGCTTCGGATCAAACAACAAATATGGTGTGTTCCCCTCATTCTCTATCGGTTGGAACATCATGAACGAGGACTTCATGAAGAACACCAGCGACTGGCTCAGCAACCTGAAGTTCCGCGCCAGCTGGGGTAAGAACGGTAACGAGAACATCGGTGACTTCCGCTACACCGTGCTCACCACCACTGGTGGCACAAGCAACTACTACTTTGGCCGTCAGGGCGTGATGAATTACGGTTCGAAGGCCAACGGACTGGCTAACGAGAACCTGAAGTGGGAGGAGAGTGAGCAGACCGACCTGGGTATCGACCTGGGCCTGTGGAACAACAAGCTTACATTTACTGTTGACTACTATATCAAGAAGACCAATGGTATGCTGATGACCATGCCTATCCCAAGCTACGTAGGTGAAACCAAGCCTATCGGTAACGTGGGCGACATGGAGAATAAGGGTATCGAGTTTGAGCTGGGTTACAAGTTCAACATTGCCGATGCACACTTTGCCATTAAGGCCAACGCATCGCACCTGAAGAACACCCTGAAGAACCTGGGTAACGACACTGGCTTCCTGAACTACGGTATCAGTCAGTTCAGCGATGGTGGCACACGTGCCGAGAACGGTCAGCCTTTCCCATACTTCTATGGTTACAAGACTGCAGGTGTACTGCAGAACCAGGCAGAGGCCGATGCTTACAATGCAAAGAATCACGCTTCGTCGGTTCCTGGCGACCTGATCTTCGTGGATGTAAACGGCGATGGCTACATTACCAGCGACGACCGTACCAAGATTGGTAAGCCAACACCCGACTGGACTTACGGTTTGAACCTGAATGCCGATTGGAAGGGCTTCGACTTCAACATCTTCTTCCAGGGCGTTTATGGTGCCGATATCTTCGACGCTACCTGGCGCCAGGATATCGCATCGGGTAACTACCCAACTTGGGTGCTGCAGCGCTGGACCGGCGAGGGAACCTCGAACAAGATTCCGATGCTGAAGCTGGGCGACTCGAAGAACTGGGTTGTTAGCGACATCTACGTACAGGACGGCAGCTACCTGCGCCTGAAGAACATCTCATTGGGCTACACACTGCCACGCCACATCACCAAGCGTGTAAACATCGAGCGATTCCGCGTGTATGTACGTGCCGAGAACCTGTTTACCTGGACTAAGTACTGGGGATTCGATCCTGAAATCGGTACCAGCAGCACATCGATGGGTGTAGATTACGGCGTATATCCACAGGCACGCATCTTTACTGTAGGTTGCAACCTCTCGCTGTAAAATGTAATAATGTAATAATGTAAAAATTAAAGAATTGAAGTATTATGAATACGAAGATATATAAAACACTGTTCGCTGGAGTAGTAGCCGTATCGCTGACTGCTTGTAACGACAGCTTCCTGGAGGTAGAGAATCCAACCGGTGAGCCTCTGGAGGAATATTACATGACCGACGAGCACCTGAGCGAGGCTTGCACTTCGGCCTATGCCCCACTGCACTGGCCCGACTGGGACGGAACAGCCTATAACGACCTGACTTGCGACGCCGAGATTATGGGCGACGACTTCTGGGTTGGTGGTTCGAGCATCAGCGACAACCAGCACTGGCACAAGCTGTTCAACTTTGAGGGCGACGGCAACAACACCCTGGGTACTCTTTGGGGCGACTTCTACAGCGGTATCAAGCGTTGTAACGACGTGATTAAGTACTGCTCATGGGGTGGCGGCAACGAAAAGAACCGCACATCGTACGAGATGCAGGCCCGTCTGCTCCGCGTGTACTATTATAATATTCTGTGGCACTACTACGGCAACGTTCCTTTCTATCTGGAGAACCTGAGCGAGCCTTACACAGCCCCACAGATTACTGCTGATGAGATTTATGCACAGCTGCTGCCTGAGCTCGAGGCCATCATCGCTTCGAACGTGCTGCCTATGCGTTGGGATGCAGCCAACGAGGGTCGCGTATCACAGGCTATGGCCTACATGCTGTATGCCGAGATGGTGATGTACCAGAACGACGCAGCCCGCTATCCTACTGCTCTTACTTACATGAAGCAGATTATCGGCGACAGCAACTACTCGCTGAATCCCGACTTCAAGGATCTGTTCTCAGAGAACGGTGAGATGTGCTCAGAGAGCATTTTTGAGATTACTTACGACGACGATAACGCCCAGCGCGACTGGGGCACACCACTGCATGCAGGTGGTACCGTATTCCCTACACTCTGCTCGCCTAACGGTTGGGCTGGTGGCGAAGGCTGGGACAGCGGTAACGACGGTTGGGGATTCCTGCCCATGCGCTTAGAGGCCTACAATATGTATGCCGATAACGACAAGCGTCGCGATGTTACCTGCTGGGACGTTCGTGGCTACACCTATACCGAGCGTTATCAGGACACTCACATCTGGCACGGTAAGTATCGTCCACAGAGTGCCAACAATCAGGACTGTCCTACATCAAAGAACCTGAACTACAATAACAACAAGCGCATCTACCGCTATGCCGAGACCCTGCTGAATGCAGCCGAGCTGCTGTTGCAGACAGGTGGCAGCGCAACCGAGGCCACTGGTTATGTTAACGAGGTTCGTACACGTGCAGGTCTTGCTAACCTGAGCAGCGTTACTATCGACGACGTACTGAATGAGCGTCACCTGGAGTTCTGCGGTGAGGGCAAGCGTTACTTCGACCTGGTTCGTGCCGAGGGTATCAGCGGTGCCACCGAAAAGGCTACCCTGAAGCTGGTTCCCGACACCTACGGCTATCGTACTAACACCTGGAGTGCCAGCAAGAAGCACATTCCTCTGTCACAGAGCGAGCTTGATGCCGACCCAACACTGGTGCAGAACAACTATTAATATTAAACATTAATGATTAAACATTAAAAAGATTATGAAGAATCTGATTAAATATACAATGGGTGCGCTGGCAGCAGGTGTGATGATGACCGCCTGCTCGCCCGAAAAATTCGACGGCGCCGACCCCAATGGTATTCCATCGGTAAGCGGTGTTGACTTCAACATCAGCGTCGATCAGGAAACCAACCAGATGATTGCCAACTACACCCCACAGCCAGGTACATACCCCATCTGGATTATCAACGGCAACACCTACTCTACACTGCAGGAGGTGGGATTCCAGAATCCTGAGGCCGGCACCTATACTATCGACATGAAATTGGGCAACCGCAATGGTTTCAGTCAGGGTGTCATCAGCAAGACATTCACTTTCAACGAAACTAAGATTGACTACTCTGCCGATTTCCGTCGTATCTGCGACAAGGAGTGGCGTATAGCCAACAAGGAGCAGGGACACCTGGGCTGCGGCCCTGCCGGAACAGCTGCCACCGAATGGTGGAGTGCTGCTCCCAACGATAAGAAGGACTTTGGTGTTTACGACGACCGCATCACCTTTACAGCCACCACACGCAAGGGCGGTAGCTATACCTACAATGCTGGTGCCGACGGTAACACCTATGTGAATAAGGGCGTAACCAAATGGAACACCCAGAACGACAATGCCGACGTAGATGTAGCTGTGGGCAACCAGACATCAAGCTGGAGCTTCGAGATCTACGACTGGGAGGATGCCGAGGGCAACGTGACCAAGCAGACCTACATCCAGCTGGCCGACAACACCGCATTCCCCTACATCTCGAGCGACGCTCAGTACGAGAATCCTAAGTTCCGTATCGAGACCCTCACAGCCACCAAGCTGGTGCTGGTTTACGACGCTCCTGATCGCGGTATTGCATGGCGCTACATCCTGACAAGCGCTCCTGATGAGCGCCTCGTTGAGGAGCAGGGATTCGATGCCAACAGCGACTTCAACCTCTGGAAGGGCATCACTCCTAACGCCACATTCTACTTCAACCCAGGTTGGGGCACAGAGCGCACTGGCGAGATGGAAGCTGGCTACACTGGTGGAAACAACGACTACACCGTGACAGTTCCCGATGCTTGCTCAGACCGCTGGCAGGCTCAGTTCCACCTCCACACCGACCTGAATCTGAAGGCTGGAACCAACTACGACTTCTCTGTTATCTTCAATGCTGATAAGGATATCGACGGTGTGACTGTTAAGCTCACCGACGAGGCAGATGCCGATGCTATCATCGACGTAGCCGACGTGAACCTCAAGGCTGGTCAGGATATCGTATTCTGGCAGAGCGACATAGCAGGTAAGGACCTTTCTAAGGTGAAGTTGGTATTCGACTTCGGTCATGCTACCGGTGCTACCAAGATCAACGTAAGCAACGTGGTTATCAAGGATCACGCTAACGACGATGGTACCATCGTTTCAGGTGGTGGCGAAGAGGGCGAGAAGCCTGTGATGGATTGGAACTATGAGAGCGGCGCCAACCTTTGGAAGGCTGTTGACGATGGTACAGTAGCCAGCGAGTTCGCTTACTGGTTTGCTGATGACAGCTGGACACAGATTACAAGCCCAGTATGTACACACAGCGGCGACACTTACGAGCTCACCATGCCTGATGGTATCGGTGGCAGCCAGTGGCAGGGCCAGTTCCATATCGACACCAAGCTTACAGCAAGTGCATCAAAGGCCTATAATTTCTACTGTGTATTAGAGGCCGACAACGACTGCGCTGGTGTTACCTTCAAGCTCACCGACGGTGGCGACAGCAACTTCCTGCTCGAAGAGCGCATCCCTGTTAAGGCCGACGAGCCACTCATCGTGAAGCGCGAGGGCCTGACACTGAAGGATGGTGCTGATGCCGACCAGCTGCGCATGTTCTTCGACTTTGGTGGTACACCTGCTGGCACTCACGTGAAGATCAGCAAGATCTATCTCGAAGAAGCTGTAGTTCTGAACTACGACGATGCCAGCAACCTGTGGAAGGGTGTTGACGATGGTTCAGTAAAGAGCACATTCGCCTACTGGTTCGCCAACGACGCTTGGACAGAGCTGGCCAACCAGCCTGTAGCTACTCGCAACGGCGACACTGTTGAGCTCACTCTTCCAGAAGGAATGGGTGGCAGCCAGTGGCAGGGTCAGTTCCACATTGATACTGAGCTGACAGCTAAGGCCAACAAGGAGTATCACTTCCAGGTGGTAGTAACTGCTGATGCCAACTGCCCAGGCGTGACCATCAAGCTCACCGACAGTGGCGATAGCAACTTCTTCTGCGAGGGTCGTCACGACATCAAGGCCGACGAGCCATACACATTCACACTGAAGAATGCAACACTGAAGGAGGGTACTGATGCATCGGCTATCCGTCTGTTCTTCGACTTCGGAGGATCTACACCTGGCACAAAGGTGAAGATTAGTAAGATTGTCTTTAAAGAGGCATAATAAATAAAAAAATTGAATAATTAATGAAACGTTACATGTTTAACACTCTATTGCTCGCGCTCACCGCAGTCTTTACTGGCTGCGGTGGGGGCAGCGATGACCCACAGCCCGCTGCTCCAACGATCACCGTATCGCAGGAGAGCATCAATGCACCTGCCGAAGGAGGCAGCTACACAATTAACGTTACCACCACTGGAAAAGAGTGGGGTGTTTATGCCGATGGCGACTTCGTGAAGGCCACGGCTCAGTATGCTAACAATGCGGTGGCTGTGACCATCGACGAGAACCCTAATACCACGGAGCGTACAGGTAACGTCATCATTATGTCGGGTACTGCCCGTAAGAACATCACAGTGACTCAGGCCGCTGCTGCAAAGCCTGCCTACAATGCCCCCGAAGGTTACACACTGGTATGGCAGGACGAGTTCGAGACAGGCTCGGAACTGAATGCCAACGACTGGAAACACGAGGTGCAGAACGCCGGATGGGTGAACCACGAGTTGCAGAACTACGTGAACCACAAAACACCCGATGGCGCGCTGGTAACCCAGGTTAAGAACGGCACCCTGCGCATTACAGCCCTGAAGGAGAACGGCAAGATATACTCTGGTCGTGTGTATGCCAAGGTAAAAGAGGGCTGGACCTACGGCTATATCGAGGCCAGCATCAAACTGCCAAAGGGCAAGGGCACATGGCCTGCCTTCTGGATGATGCCAGTGAACTTCAAGTCGTGGCCTGCTGATGGCGAGATTGATATCATGGAAGAGGTGGGCTATCACCCCAACTACGTATCATCAAGTCTGCATGCCAATGCACACGTACACTCTAACAACACACAGGTAACCCACGAGATGAAGTGCGATGGTGCCGAGGGCGAGTTCCACACCTACGCCATCCTGTGGACAGCCAAGAACATCACCACCTATGTGGATGGTAAGGTTCAGCTGAGCTACGACAACCGTGGACTGGGTCGCGACGACTGGCCCTACGATGATCCGTTCTACGTGATCCTCAACCTGGCTTGGGGTGGCGACTGGGGTGGCGCTCAAGGCGTTGACGAGAGTGCATTGCCAGCCACTATGGAAGTAGATTACGTGCGTGTATTCCAAAAGAAATAAATGAAACCAAAATTAATACTCTCTATTTTGTTGACGATTGCCTGGGCTGGCCCTGTGCTGGCCCAGCAATATCAACAACTCACCGATGTACCCACGGTGTATATCGAGACGGAGAACGGTCAGAACATCACCAGTAAGGAAGAGTACATCATGTGTACTTTTACGATGGTGGATGGCGACAACACGCTCCGACTCGAGAACACACAGATAAGAGGACGAGGCAACTCATCGTGGTGGAACTCTGACAAGAAACCCTACCGAGTTAAGTTCGACAAAAAGCAAACACTGTTAGGTGAGGACTTTGCGAAAGCCAAAAGTTGGACCTTGCTGGCCAATCACGGCGACAAGACCATGATTCGCAATGCCCTGACTTATCAACTCGGACGTTTCATCGGCATGAAGTTCTGTCCAGCTGCCAAGTTCATCGATCTTTATCTTAATGGCAAATACCGCGGAACCTACCAGATTAGCGACCAGGTGCAGGTGCACAAAAAGCGCGTTGAAGTAGATGAGGACAACGGTTGGCTGCTGGAGGTGGCCAACGAGAACTCACGCGAGGAGCCCTACATCACATCCACCCGCTACGGCATCATGTACAACATCAAGAATCCTGATGACGAGCTGCTCACCATGGATAAGCGCATCGCCATCGGACAGTGGCTGGAGGCATTCGAGAAAGCAGTGGCCAGCGACGACTACCGCGACCCCGAGAAAGGTTATCGCGCCTATATCGATGAGACCGATTTTATTAACTGGTACGTAGGCGCTGAGCTCACGGGCAACATCGATGCACTTTACAGTATCTACATGTACAAGGAGGCCGACGAACAGAAGATGCACTTCGGACCGCTGTGGGACCTTGACTTGGGCTACGACAATAGTTCGGAAAAGAGTCTGCTGCGACAGATGGAGGCCTACTTAGGCTTGTGGAACCGTCCATTCGAAAAAATTCTGCAGCGCCTGTGGCTCGACCCTTGGTTTGCCAAGGCTTGCAACGACCGCCTGAACGCGCTGGTAGAAGCCGGACTGCAGCAGCACCTGATAGCATCTATCGACAGTTTGCGTGGTGCCATCTGGCAGACACAGGCTCAGAATTTCAAGGTGTGGCCCATCAACCAGCAGGTGTACGACTGGGAGAAGCACAAGTACCACAACGACTACGACAGCTACATCAGCGATCTGAAGGCGTTTGTGAACACTCATATCCCATATCTGCAGGAGGCCTTCGCCCAGAAGTTGAGTGCCACCGGTATTACACCTGCCAAGACAACAGAAAAGAACAGCAGCACCCTCTACGACCTGCAGGGCCGAAAGGTGCAGCAACCCAATAAAAAAGGAATATACATCCAGAACAGACAAATCATAACAAAACAATGAAGAAAGCATTCGTTTATCTCTTTGCGCTCCTGCTGATGGCCTGCAACGTGGGCAAGCAGAACAATGCCAATGGGTTCGTCACCATCAACGGCCACGACCTCATCAAGCCCAACGGTGAGAAACTCCTGATTCAGGGCACAAACCTGGGCAACTGGTTGAACCCCGAGGGTTACATGTTCGGTTTCGGACGTACCAACTCGGCGTGGATGATCGACCTGATGATGAAGGAGGCCGTGGGTCCCGATGCCACTGCCGAGTTCTGGCAGCAGTTCAAGGATAACTACGTGACACGTAAGGATATCGACTTCATTGCCAATCAGGGTGCCAACACCATTCGTCTGCCTTTCAACTACAAGCTGTTCTGCGACGAGGATTACATGGGACAGACAGGCAAGAAGGATGGCTACGCACGCATCGACTCGGTCATCACCTGGTGCAAGGCCAACAACCTGTATCTGATTCTGGATATGCACGACTGTCCAGGCGGACAGACGGGCGATAACATCGACGACGGACACGGTTACCCCTGGTTGTTCGAAAGTGAGAAGTGCCAACAGCAGTTCTGCAATATCTGGCGCGAGATAGCCTATCGCTATCGCAGCGAGACCACCATCCTGGGCTACGAACTGATGAACGAGCCCATCGCTCACTATTTTGCCAACAAGGACTCGCTCTACCAATTGTTGCAGCCGGTATATAAAAAGGCGGTAGAGGCCATCCGACAGGTAGATAAAAACCACATCATCCTGCTGGGCGGTGCCCACTGGAACAGCTTTTTCTGGATGCTGAACGACAGCACCTACGACGATAAGCTGATGTACACCTGCCACCGTTACGGCGGTCCTGCCACCAAAGAAGCCATCACCCACTACATCAATTTCCGCGACTCCATCAACCGTCCGATGTATATGGGCGAGTTCGGTCACAACACCATGGAGTGGCAGCGCGACTTTGTGAAGGTGCTGAAGGAGAACAACATCGGTTACACCTTCTGGCCTTATAAAAAGGTAGATGAGTCGTGCATGATGGGCATCAAGCGCCCCGAGGGTTGGGATAGCATCGTGGTGAAATATGCCGAGACATCACGCAACACCTATCAAGAATGGCGCGAGGCACGCCCCAATCAGGCTCAGTTCCGCCAGCTGCTCAAGCAGTTTGCCGAGAACTGTCGCATCGAGAACTGCAAACCACAGGCGGAGTATATCCAAAGCATGGGGATGGGGAAATTGAAAAAACAAAAAGGTGAGAAGGTGAGAAAATGAACAATAAAACTAATTATAGAATGAAGAAATTTATCATGTCAGCACTACTGATTGGCACTACTGCAGCGGCACAGGCTCAAAGCACACCTGTGTATCTCGACGAAAGTAAACCCATCGAGCAGCGCATCGACGACGCACTCAGTCGAATGACACTCGAGGAGAAGATTGCCGTGATTCACGCGCAGTCAAAGTTTTCAAGCCCTGGTGTAAAACGTCTGGGATTCCCCGACCTGTGGACCGACGACGGCCCTCACGGTGTGCGCCCCGATGTACTGTGGGACGAGTGGGAACAGGCCGGTCAGACCAACGACTCATGCGTGGCCTTCCCTGCCCTCACCTGTCTGGCTGCCACCTGGAATCCCCAGTTGGCCCGCATGTATGGCGAGAATCTGGCCGAAGAAGCACTCTATCGCAACAAGAACGTGATGCTGGGTCCTGGCGTGAACATCTATCGCACCCCACTGGGCGGTCGTAACTTCGAATATATGGGCGAAGACCCCTGGTTGGCCTCACGCATGGTGGTGCCCTACGTACAGGGACTGCAGTCGAAAGGTGTAGCAGCCTGCGTGAAGCACTATGCCCTGAACAACGACGAGGAGTATCGTCATCAGGTGAACGTGATTGTGAGCGACCGTGCACTGCACGAGATTTATCTGCCTGCCTTCAAGGCGGCTGTGCAGGAGGGTGGTGCCTGGAGCATCATGGGTGCCTACAACCTGTATCAGAACCAGCACAACTGTCACAACGCCACCATGCTGAACAAGATTCTGAAGAAGGACTGGGGTTTCGACGGCGTGGTGATTAGCGACTGGGGCGGCTGCCATGACACCGAGGAGGCCATCAACAACGGACTCGACCTGGAGTTCGGCTCATGGACCAACGGTCTGAGCGAGGGCACCTCAAACGCCTATGACAACTACTATCTGGCAGTGCCATACAAGAAGCTCATCCAGGAGGGAAAATATACCACCAAGGAGCTCGACGAGAAAGTTCGCCGCGTGCTGCGCTTGTTCTATCGCACCACGATGAACCGCCACAAGCCCTATGGATTCCTGTGCAGCGAGAGTCACTATCAGACTGCGCTCAAGATTGCTCAGGAGGGTATTGTACTACTGAAAAATGATAAAATTAAAGAATTAAAAAATGAACCCCTTTTGCCGCTCAACCTGCAGAAGATGAAGCGCATCCTCGTAGTGGGCGAGAACGCCATCAAGATGATGACTGTGGGCGGTGGTTCGTCGTCGCTCAAGGCCCAGAAGGAGATTCTGCCTCTCGACGGCATCAAGGCCCGTTTTGCTGATGCCGAGGTGGATTATGTTCGCGGTTACGTGGGCGATACCGTTCAGAGTTACAACGGCGTAACCGTAGGTCGCTCGCTGTACGAAACCCGTACACAGGCCGAGCTCACTGCCGAGGCTGTTGAGAAAGCCAAGCAGGCCGATGCCGTGATTTTTATTGGTGGACTGAACAAGAGCGACTATCAGGATTGCGAGGGTCACGACCGCAAGAGTTACGATCTGCCTTACGCCCAGAACGAGGTGATTGAGGCCATCCTGAAGGTAAACCCACGCTTGGTTTATGTAAACATCTCGGGTAACGCTGCTGCCCTGCCCTGGATTAACAAGGTGCCCGCTGTGGTACAGGCCTGGTTTATCGGCTCCGAGGCTGGCGAGGCCATCGCCTCGGTACTGGCTGGCGACGTAAACCCATCGGGCAAGCTGCCATTCACCTGGTACGCATCGCTCGGTCAGTGCGGCGCCCATGCCACAGGCAGCTACCCCGGCAATTGGCGCGAGGATTATAAGATTATCGACGAGGAGTACAAAGAGGGTATCTACGTAGGCTACCGCTATACCGATGCCAATAAGCTCAAGCCCCTCTTCGCATTCGGTCACGGTTTAAGCTACACCACCTTTAAGTTAGGCAAGGTAACCACTAACACCCAACACCTAACACCCAGCACCAAGCTCACCTTCACCGTGCCCGTAACCAATACCGGCAAGGTGGCTGGTAGCGAAACAGTTCAGCTGTACATCGCCGCCAAGCAGAGCAAGGTTGATCGCCCAGTAAAGGAGCTCAAGGCTTTCCAGAAGGTGTATCTGCAGCCAGGCGAAACCCGTAACGTAACACTTACCATCGGTGCCGATGCCGTAAGCTATTACGATGAGACTGCCAACAGCTGGTGCGCCGAGCCAGGCACTTACGAGGCCCTGATTGGAACAGCCTCGGATAAGCTCCCAACCAAGTACACATTCAAACTGAAGTAGATTCATGCGTTATTTTAAATATTTAGGTACACATATAGTTGATATTAGTTAGTAATTAGTAGTTCCAAAATGATTGTTTTACCAGGATTAACACAAAAAGGAGCCGGCAGCAATGCTGGCTCCTTTGCTAATTAACTAACACAAAAATATCAAATAAAAGAGGGATTCAATACTCTCACAGTATCAAATCCCCCACGCAAACTTCAATAAATCGCTTTTTGCGATTTTCAAACAACCAAAAAAAGAATTGTTTGATTTAACGATTATCGGATGAACAGCAGTTCTCTGTACTTAGGCAGTGGCCACAGTGCATCGTCGACAATCAGTTCGAGCTTATCGATCTGATAGCGAATCTCATCGAGCTTTGGCTCTACCTTATCATGATAAGCGATAGCCTTCTCATGCTCGTCCTCGATCTTGTTGGCCAGCTTGCGAGCGTTAACCAACTCCTCAACACCCTTCTCGATGGCAGATGTGCGCTCGGCAATCTCCTCGATAATCTTCAGGTTACGGGCATTCAGCTTCTCCGCTTTGTCAACGGGGAATACAGCCACCATATTTTCTACATTCTTCAGCAGCTGGCTCTGATAGCTGGTAGCCACTGGAATGATGTGGTTCATGCTCAGGTCGCCCAGTACGCGAGCCTCAATCTGAATCTTCTTGGTGTAGGTCTCCCACTTCACCTCGTTACGTGCCTCAAGCTCCTTCTTGGTCATTACACCCAGGCTCTCAAACATCTTAACGCTGGCGTCGTCGAGGTAACGCTCAAAGATTTTTGGACAGCTCTTCTCAACATCCAGACCGCGTTTCTCGGCCTCGATAACCCACTCGTCTGAGTAGCCGTTACCATCAAAGCGGATAGGCTTACAGGTCTTGATATCCTCGCGGAGCACGTCGATGATAGCGTGGAACTTAGCGCTGTGCTCAGTACCAGCCAACTTCTTCTCGAACTCAGGAATGCGAGCATCAACACGCTTCTTGAAGTCAACCAGAGCCTCGGCTACGGCACTGTTCAGGGCAATCATAGCGCTGGCACAGTTAGCCTCACTACCTACGGCACGGAACTCAAAGCGGTTACCGGTAAAGGCGAATGGTGATGTACGGTTACGGTCGGTGTTATCGATGAGCAGCTCAGGAATCTCGGGGATATCCATCTTCAGTCCCTGCTTGCCAGCCATAGCGAGGAAGTCCTTATCGGCAGTCTCGATGTGGTCGAGCAGCTCAGAAACCTGCTTACCGAGGAACGAAGATACGATGGCTGGGGGAGCCTCGTTAGCACCCAGACGGTGAGCGTTGGTAGCACTCATGATGCTGGCCTTCAGCAGTCCGTTGTGCTTGTAAACACCCATCAGGGTCTCAACAATAAAGGTAGCAAAGCGCAGGTTGGCCTCGGGAGTCTTACCAGGAGCGTGCAGCAGTACACCATTGTCGGTGCTCAAGCTCCAGTTGTTGTGCTTACCCGAACCGTTGATGCCAGCGAATGGCTTTTCGTGCAGCAGCACGCGGAAACCGTGCTTACGGGCTACACGCTTCATCACCGACATCAGCAGCATATTGTGGTCAACAGCCAGGTTAGTTTCTTCAAAGATTGGTGCCAGCTCAAACTGGTTAGGTGCCACCTCGTTATGACGGGTCTTGCAAGGAACACCGAGTTCCAAAGCCTGAATCTCAAGGTCGCGCATGAAAGCAGCCACACGCTCGGGGATTGAACCAAAGTAGTGGTCGTCCATCTGCTGGTTCTTGGCACTATCGTGTCCCATCAGGGTACGACCGGTAAGCAGCAGGTCGGGGCGTGCAGCATACAGTCCCTCATCTACCAGGAAGTACTCCTGTTCCCATCCGAGGTTTGAGGTTACTTTCTTTACTGCGGGATCAAAGTAATGGCAAACATCAGTAGCAGCCACGTTGACTGCATGAAGAGCGCGCAGCAGAGGAGCCTTATAGTCAAGGGCCTCACCGCTATAACTGATAAATACTGTGGGGATACAAAGTGTATCGTCTATAATAAATACTGGAGATGTGGGATCCCATGCAGAATAACCACGTGCCTCGAATGTAGAACGGATGCCACCAGAGGGGAATGAAGAAGCATCAGGCTCCTGCTGAACGAGCAGCTTTCCGCTGAACTCTTCAACCATACCGCCCTTGCCATCATGCTCGATAAACGAGTCGTGCTTCTCGGCAGTACCTTCGGTCAGGGGTTGGAACCAGTGAGTATAGTGAGTTACGCCATTCTCGGTAGCCCACTGCTTGATACCAGCAGCTACAGCGTCGGCAACAGTACGATCCAAACGTGCGCCATTATCAATTACGTCGACCATTTTCTCGTACACGTCCTTTGGCAGGTACTTGTACATTTTCTCACGATTAAAGACCTTCTTGCCAAAATACTCGCAAGGTCTCTCACTTGGTGCTTTTACGTCGAGTGGCTTCTTCTTAAAAGCCTCGCCGACAACCTGAAATCTTAATGCTTCCATAATTACTGTTTATGTTGTTATACAATTTGCTTACACTTTGCTATGATTTCGATGCAAAGGTACTACAAATTGAAAGTAAATTACCTATTTTATCGACACTTTTTATCTTGTTTTTATTTCAAAATTACAAATTGTAAGTTCTGTATATGTATTTTCTTACAGATTGTAATCAAAATACGGGATTTAGCTAATACCTTTATAAAGCTATTTCGCCATCACACACAAACTCGGCCGGACCAGTCATGTACACGTGGTTGTCCTGTTCGCTCCACTCGATGGTAAGTGTGCCGCCATCCATCACAATCTGCGATGTGCGATTGGCCTTACCTGTAAGTGCGGCGGCCACAGCGGTGGCGCAGGCGCCTGTACCGCAAGCCTGGGTGATACCACTGCCACGCTCCCACACACGGGTACGGATGCCGCCGTCAGCCTCTACACGGGCAAACTCGATGTTACATCTTTGTGGGAATGCAGGGTGATATTCGAGTGCGGGGCCTGCTTCGCCTACCTGATCCACATCATCGGTAAATATCACGTAGTGGGGATTGCCCATCGATACGAATGTGCCGTGACCAGGGTTACGCGATGACAGGAACTGCGACTCGTTTTCAAGTACAGGCTCGCCCATATCTACGGTAACACTCTCTACAATACCATCGGTTACATGCAGACTGAGCACCTTTACACCCGAAAGGGTGAGCAGACGGATCTCGGTCAGGTCGGTCATACCGCGCTCGTAAAGGTACTTACCTATACAGCGACTGGCATTACCGCACATCATGGCCTCGCTACCGTCGGCATTAAAAATGCGCATGGTAAAATCAGCCTCAGGAACGGTAGATTTGCCAATGAGTACCAGTCCGTCGGAACCGATGCCCTTGTGGCGGTGGCTCCACTTAATGGAGGCCGCCTCAGGGTCGGGTATATTGTACTGCGTGGTGTCAACGTAGATGTAGTCGTTACCACAGCCGTGCATCTTGGTGAAATGGATCTTGCTCATGCTAATTTTTACATTTTTGCATTTTTACATTTTTGCACTTAAAAAGCTGTTCACCTTCTGGGCTGTCTGGCGGCCGCTGGCCATAGCGCGCACTACGAGAGAGGCGCCATTGGCCGCATCGCCACAAACAAACACATTATTACCATAAGCGGGATGCTCTGGCTTCAAGAATCCCATGGCCAACAATACCAGTTCAGCTTTTATAATCTCGGGCTTGCCCTTCTCAACCATGATGGGGCGACCGCCTTCGGGATTTGGTTTCCAATCTATCTCCTGTACCTTTACGCCGGTAAGCTTACCGTCCTTACCCAAGAATTCAAGGGTGTTGATGTTCCAACGGCGGGTGCAGCCCTCCTCATGACTTGATGTAGTCTTCAGGGTGCGAGGCCATTCGGGCCAAGGGTTCTGTGGGTCTTCGGGACCCTCAACGGGCTTAGGCATAATCTCAATCTGGGTAACGCTCTTACAACCCTGACGATGGGCTGTACCAATGCAGTCGCTACCTGTATCACCACCACCTATTACCAGCACGTCCTTGCCTTTGGCTGTTACGCGCTCGTCCTTACTGAACTCCATGCCTGCCAGCACGCGGTTCTGCTGCGACAGCATGTCGAGAGCAAAGTGTACGCCCTTGAGTTCGCGGCCAGGGGCTTTCAGATCGCGGGCTGTTGGAGTACCTGATGCAATCACGATTGCATCAAATTGAGAATTGATAATTGATAATTGAGAATTATCGATGGTAGAGCAATTGTCAATTTTCAATTTTCCATTATCAATTGATACGGCACAGCCG
This sequence comes from Prevotella sp. khp1, assembly GCF_900102205.1. NCBI lineage: Bacteria > Pseudomonadati > Bacteroidota > Bacteroidia > Bacteroidales > Prevotellaceae > Prevotella > Prevotella sp. khp1. The sequence continues at coordinate 228,695 of NZ_FNJZ01000004.1, read as the reverse complement.
TATACAAACTCGATACCCTCCTGCTCCAGCAGGGCGATACGACGGTCGATAACGGCCTTGTTCAGTTTAAAGTTAGGGATACCGTAGCGCAGCAATCCGCCTGCAGCTTCGTTTTTCTCAAACACGGTAACGGTATATCCCATGTGGTTCAGGTCGTTGGCAGCAGCCAGTCCGGCAGGGCCGGCACCAATCACAGCCACCTTCTTACCGTTGCGAACGATGTCGGTCTTAGGCTGGATAAAGCCCTCCTGAAATGCCATCTCGGTGATGGCAGCCTCGTCCTCACGGTTGGTGGTTGGCTCGTGGTTAAAGCGGTTCAGCACGCAAGCCTTCTCGCACAGTGCAGGACAGATACGACCTGTGAACTCGGGGAAGGGGTTGGTGGTGTTCAGCAACTGATAGGCCAACTCAAAGTCGCCTTTGTACAGGGCGTCGTTCCACTCGGGTGCTTTGTTGCCCAGCGGACAGGCCCAGTGGCAGAAGGGCACGCCGCAATCCATACAGCGGCTGGCCTGCAGTTTGCGTTCGCGAGTGCTGAGCGTCTGCTCTACCTCGCCAAAATCGTGGATTCTATCGTGAATCGGACGGTAACCCGCCTCCTGGCGGTGTATCTCTAAAAATGCTTTTGGATTTCCCATTGTGTAAAATTTAAAAATTTAAGAATTTAAAAATTTAAAAATGAAATGCGACAACTTTTACATTATTACATTTTCTAATTTTTACATTTTACTAATAGTCGCGCTGGATGTCGGCGATTTTTTCGTGCAGGCGCGCCATCTTCTCTTCTTCGAGCACGCGTTTGTACTCGATAGGCACAACCTGGATAAAGTCCTCGATGTAGCGGTGCCAGTCGTCGAGCATACGTCCTGCCTGGGCCGAGCCTGTGTGCAGATAGTGCTCACGAATCAGCTCCAACAGTTCTTTGCGCGATACGCTGTCCTCAACCAGCGAGAGTTCAACCATATCCATGTTGCAGAAGTAGTCGAATGTGTGATCGGGGTCGTAAACATAGGCCACACCACCACTCATACCGGCAGCAAAGTTTCGGCCTGTCTTACCCAGCACTACCACACGTCCGCCAGTCATATACTCGCAGCAGTGGTCGCCGGCACCTTCAATCACAGCGATGGCTCCTGAGTTACGCACTCCGAAGCGCTCGCCTACCTTACCATTTATATAGAGTTCGCCCGATGTAGCACCGTAAAGTCCGGTGTTACCTGCGATAATATTTTCTTCAGCCTTAAAGTCGTCGCTGCGGCGAGCTGGAGGCAGAATAGAGATACGACCACCCGAAAGACCCTTACCAAAGTAGTCGTTGGTCTCACCCTCGAGGCGCAAATCCAGTCCCTTCACGGCAAAGGCACCGAAACTCTGACCAGCCGAGCCCTTGAACTTAATCTTGATGGTTCCGTCGGGCAGTCCTTCCTCGCCGTACTTCTGGGCTATCACACCACTCAGCATGGTACCCACGGCGCGGTCGGTATTCTTGATGGCATAGTCGAGTGTTACCTCTTCCTGGTTCTCGATAGCCTTCTGTGCAGCCTTAATCATCTCCTCGTCCTTCACACCTGTCACCTTGGTGTAGGCACCGCGATCCCAGTACAGAGCCTTGTCGGTTGCAGGCTTGTGCAGCAAGCGGGCAAAGTCGATGGTCTTCTGCTTGTCGGTAGCGTTCTCGGTGTTCACCTCAATCAGTTCGGTGTGTCCGATAATCTCCTTCAGACTCTTCACGCCGATTTCACTCAGGTATTCGCGCACCTGCTCGGCCAGGAAGGTAAAGAAGTTAACCACGTACTCGGCTCTACCCTCAAAGTGCTTACGCAGCTCGGGGTTCTGGGTAGCCACACCCATGGGGCAGGTATTGGTGTTACACTTACGCATCATCACACAGCCCAGAACAATCAGGGGCAGTGTTCCGAACGAGAACTCGTCGGCACCAAGCATAGCCATGATAATCACGTCCTTGGCAGTCTTCAGCTGTCCGTCGGTCTGCAGGCGAACCTGGTTACGCAGGCCGTTCATCACCAGTGTCTGCTGGGTCTCGGCCAGTCCGATCTCAGGACTGATACCTGCAAATCGCATACTTGAAGCAGGGCTGGCACCTGTACCACCCTCGGCACCACTGATAACAATCAGGTCGGCCTTGGCCTTTGCCACACCAGCGGCAATGGTTCCTACACCGCTCTCGGCCACCAGTTTTACGCTGACGGCAGCTGTGGGGTTGATATTCTTCAGGTCGAAGATGAGCTGTGCCAGGTCCTCGATACTGTAGATATCGTGATGAGGTGGAGGCGAGATGAGCGAGATACCGGGGATGGCGTTACGTGTCTTGGCGATAATCTCGTTAACCTTAAAGCCAGGCAGCTGTCCGCCCTCACCAGGTTTTGCTCCTTGTGCCACCTTAATCTGTATCTCCTCGGCATTCACCAGGTACTCGGCGGTTACACCAAAGCGGCCACTGGCAATCTGCTTGGTCTTCGAGCTCAAGCTTACACCGTCAACCTCCGAGTGGTAGCGGGCGTTGTCCTCACCACCCTCACCGGTGTTACTGCGGGCGCCCAGTTTGTTCATGGCCAGTGCCAGTGCCTCGTGGGCCTCGATGCTCAGGGCACCGAAACTCATGGCACCTGTAACAAAATGCTTAACAATGCTCTCTACGCTCTCAACCTCGTCAATTGGGGTTGGCTTAGCAGCCTTCTTGAATCCGAAGAAGTCACGGATAAAGATGGGCGATTCTTTCTCATCGACCAGCCGCGACCACTGCTTGAACTTTTCGTAGTTACCCTGACGGGTAGCCAACTGCAGTTTAGCGATGGTCTCGGGGTTCCAGGCATGCTTGATACCATCCTTGCGCCATGCAAACTGGCCCTGGTTCTGCAGCAGTGTCTGCTCCTTGGCAGCCTCATGTAAGGCAATGGCATCACGGGCAATCTCCTTCAGGCCCACACCACCAATGGTGCTCACCTCGGTACCGAAGTAGCGGCGCAGCAGATCCTCGCTCAGTCCGATGCTCTCAAAGATCTTGGCACCGCGGTAGCTGCGGATGGTGCTGATACCCATCTTACTCATAATCTTCTTCAGACCCTTATCCACGGCCTTGATGTAGTTCTTCTCGGCAGTGGCGTACTCCTCCTGAATCTTGTGGTGCTTCACCAGATCGTCGAGTACCGCAAATGTCATGTATGGGCACAGGGCGCTGGCTCCGTAACCCAGCAGCAGGGCTGCGTGCATTACCTCGCGAATCTCACCGCTCTCAACAATCAGAGCTGTCTGCACACGCTTACCTACGCTAATCAGGTAGTGGTGAACAGCACTAACGGCCAACAGCGATGGGATGGCGGCATGGGTATCGTCCAAGTCGCGGTCGCTCAGGATAATGTAGTTCACACCCTCATCTACACTGGCTTCGGCCTGGTGGCACAGGTCGTCAAGAGCCTGGCGCAAGCCTTCCTCACCCTTGGCCATCTCAAACACGATAGGCAACTTCTTGGTGTTGAAGCCCTTGTAGCGGATGTTACAAAGTATATCAAGTTGTGTGTTGGTTAAAACTGGTTGTGGCAGGCGCACCATCTTACAGTTAGATGCGTCGGGTGTTAGAATGTTGGTGCCTACAGCGCCGATATACTCGGTTAGACTCATCACCAGTTCCTCGCGGATAGGGTCGATGGCAGGGTTGGTAACCTGTGCAAACTGCTGACGGAAGTAGTTGAACAGCACCTGTGGGCGGTCGCTGATAACGGCCAGCGGTGTGTCGTTACCCATGGCAGCTACAGGCTCCTGTCCGGCTGTGGCCATAGGGATAATTGTCTTGTCGATATCCTCCTGACCGAATCCGAAGGTAACCAGCTTCTGCTGCAAGTCGCTCACACCGTTATCCACCTTACGTCCGCTCTTCAGTTTCTCAAGCTGCACGCGGTTCTCGGCCAGCCACTCGCGGTAAGGATGCGCCTTGGCCAGCTTCTCCTTAATCTCGCCATCGTAGTAAATCTTGCCTTCCTGCGTATCAATCAGCAGAATCTTTCCTGGCTGCAGGCGTCCCTTCGAAACCACGTCGCCGGGCTCAAAGTCCATTACGCCAACCTCAGAGGCTACCACCATCATACCTTGCTTGGTGATGGTGTAGCGGCTGGGGCGCAGTCCGTTGCGGTCCAGCATACCGCCTGCGTAGCGACCATCGCTAAACAGCAGTGCGGCAGGACCGTCCCACGGCTCCATCAGGATAGAGTGATATTCGTAGAAGGCTTTCAAATCTTCTGAAATAGGGTTCTTATCGTTAAAGCTCTCGGGCACCAGGATGGCCATGGCCTGTGGCAACGAGAGTCCGCTCATCATCAGGAACTCGAATACGTTGTCCAAGCTGGCCGAGTCGCTCATGCCGTCCTGCACAATCGGGCGCAAGTCCTTGATATCGCCCAGCGCCTCGCTGCTCAGCACACTCTCTCTTGCCTTCATCCAGCCGCGGTTACCACGAATGGTGTTAATCTCACCGTTGTGGGCCAGCAGACGGAAAGGCTGTGCCAGCTTCCATTTTGGGAATGTATTAGTCGAGAAACGCGAGTGAACCAAGGCCAGACCGCTCGTAAAGTAATCGTTCGAAAGATCAGGGAAATAGCGACGCAGCTGTCCGCTGGTAAGCATTCCCTTGTAGATAATATTCTTGCTTGATAGCGAGCACAAGTAGAAGTCCTCATCATCAATGCGGTTCTCGATGCGCTTGCGTACCTTATATAATATACGCTCAAACACGGGCACGTTATCCTCCGACACGCCCGTTACAAATATCTGCTTAATGTCGGGTTCCACCTCGCGGGCAGCCACACCCAGCACCTCGGGGTTGGTGGGCACCGTGCGCAGGTGCATCAGCTGCAGGCCCTCGCGCTCAATCTCCTCAATCATCACGCTCAGAATCTGCTGCTGGGCCTTCTCGTCCTTAGGCAGAAAAACCAGACCTGTGCCGTACTTACCTTTCTCGGGCACAGGGATACCCTGTAACAAAATAAACTCGTGGGGTATCTGTACCATGATACCCGCACCATCACCGGTCTTGTCGCGTGTCTCGGCGCCACGGTGTTCCATGTTCTCAAGCACCTTCAGTGCATTGTCAACCAGATCATGACTTTTTCCGCCGTGTATGTTAACCACCATACCCACGCCGCAAGCATCATGCTCATAGTCAGATTGGTAGAGTCCTTTTTTGGGTTGAGTTTGCTTTCTTTTTGTCATATTATCCTTTGTTAATCTTACATTTTGTCCGATTTCGACCGCAAAGGTATAACGTTTTGCTATCAAACAAGCCAAAACGCTGACGTTTTTATCTACATTTTTATCGAAAATAACAATCTGTAAGCAAATCGCATTGAAATGCTTACAGATTGAAACTAATTTTTCTTTTTCTTATTAACATTTAACGGTGTACTATGCGGAAAGGCTACGCTATAGGCACTGTCGATGGGGGCAAATCGCACGCTACGCGCTACAGTGCTACAGTGCTACAGTTAGAAATCATGCCATCCAACACTCAACGTAAGTCCCTATATTAATATATAATATATATAAATATAGAAGTATTTTTGTGTGTGCGATGGGGCGAAAAACAACTGTAGCGCTGTAGCGCGTAGCAACAGGATGATCCGTTTCTATTAATAGAAGCAATTGTTACCATTAATAGTAGCAACTGTTACCATTAATAGCAGCAACTGTTACCATTAATAGCAGCAACCTGCATAATAAAAACCATGTCCGAACACATCGAGCACTGGGGACAACCAGCTGCATGGGCATGTGAACGAAGCGGCATGGGCATGTGAACGGAGCGGCCATCAATCAATGAGATTGGTGGTCGTTTTTGTTTTAATCTGTAAGCAAAATAAAAGCGATTGCTTTCAGGTTGATAGTTGGAGCCAAAATGAAGATTTAAAATTATGCCCTAATATTGACTGGAAACGGGAAAATGCTTACCTTTGCAGTCCATAAAAAGGATAAGGTTTTTATGGAAACAAAGTACATTTTCGTAACAGGTGGCGTGGTTTCCTCATTAGGCAAGGGAATTATATCGGCCAGCATTGGAAAGTTGCTGCAGGCACGCGGCTACAAAGTAACTATACAGAAATTCGACCCGTACATTAACATCGACCCGGGCACGCTGAACCCCTACGAGCACGGCGAGTGCTACGTAACAGCCGACGGCTTTGAGACCGACCTGGACCTGGGACACTACGAGCGATTTACAGGCATACACACAACACGAAACAACAGCATAACAACAGGACGCATTTATAAAACGGTAATCGACCGTGAGCGTCGCGGCGACTACCTGGGTAAAACGATCCAGGTAGTGCCACACATCACAGATGAGATTAAGCACCGCATGCTTAGAGAAGACCTGAACGAGGGCTTCGACTTTATCATTACCGAGGTGGGCGGCACCATCGGCGACATTGAGAGTGCCCCATTTATGGAGGCTATCCGACAGCTGCGTTACCAGTTGGGCCGCAATGCCGTATGCGTACACCTTACGTACGTACCTTACTTAAAAGCCGCCGACGAGTTGAAGACCAAGCCCACACAGCACAGCGTAAAGGAGCTGCAGGGTATGGGTATTCAGCCCGATATTCTGGTACTGCGCACCGAGCGCCATCTTGACGACGGCATGCGCATGAAGGTGGCATCGTTCTGCAACGTGGATCTGGAGTGCGTGGTGCAGAGCGAGGACCTGCCCAGCATTTACGAGGTGCCCGTGAACATGCAGCACCAGGGACTGGACGCAGCCATTATGCGTAAGATTGGTATCCCCGTAGGCGAGACACCTGCCATGAAGCCCTGGCGCGATTTCCTTGACAAGCAGCGCCGTGCCACCAACGAGGTACACATCGGACTGGTAGGAAAATACGACCTGCAGGATGCTTACAAGAGTATTCGCGAGAGCCTGAACCTGGCTGGTATCTACAACGATGTGAAGGTAAAAATGCACTTTGTGAACAGCGAGGAGATTACCAAAGCCAATGTGGCCGAGAAGCTGAAGGGTCTGGCCGGCATCGTGGTTTGTCCGGGATTCGGTCAGCGTGGCATCGAAGGTAAGATCATTGCCGCCGAATACACCCGCACCAACGATATCCCCACATTCGGTATCTGTCTGGGTATGCAGATGATGGTGATTGAGTTTGCACGCAACGTGCTGGGCTACAAGGATGCCAACAGCATGGAGATGGACGAGAAGACGCCACACAACGTGATAGACATTATGGAGGAGCAGAAGAATATTACCGAGATGGGCGGCACCATGCGCCTGGGCGCTTACGAGTGCGAGCTGGTAAAGGGCAGCCGCGTGTACGAGGCTTACGGCGAGGAAGGGCTACGGGTAGGCGACGGAACGTCGGGGATGACACTCATCAAGGAGCGCCACCGCCACCGCTACGAGTTTAACAACAAGTACCAGGAGGAGTACGAGGCCAAGGGCATGAAGTGCGTAGGTATCAACCCCGATGCCAACCTGGTAGAAATCGTTGAGATTCCCGAGAAGCGCTGGTACATCGGTACCCAGTTCCACCCCGAATACTCATCTACGGTACTGAACCCACACCCACTGTTTATGAGCTTCATTGCAGAATGCAAACATTAAGCATTAAACATTAAACATTAAAGATTAAACATTAAAGATTAAACATTAATGGAGCAACTGAAGCATGAGTGCGGAGTGGCGATGATTCGCCTGCTGAAGCCGCTGGATTACTACGAGAAGAAATACGGTACCTGGGCCTACGGTTTTAACAAGCTGTACCTGATGATGGAGAAACAGCACAACCGCGGACAGGAGGGCGCCGGTATAGCCAGCGTAAACCTGAACAACAAGCCCGGCACCGAGTATATGTTCCGCGAAAAGGCGGAGGGCAAGAATGCCATTACCGAGATATTCAGTCGCGTTACCGAGGAGATGAAGGGCGAGCTGTTGATGGGCCACCTACGCTACTCGACTACCGGCAAGAGCGGGCTGACGTTTGTACATCCCTTCCTGCGCCGAAACAACTGGCGCGCCAAGAACCTCTGCCTTTGCGGTAACTTTAACATGACCAACATCGACGAGGTGTTCGACTTCCTGACCGCCCAGGGACAGAGTCCACGTATCTACGGCGACTCGTATATCACCCTGGAACTGATGGGACACCGACTGGACCGCGAGGTGGAACGCCTGTATCAGGAGGCCACCGCACAGGGTCTGACAGGCATCGACATTACCAACTATATCGACAACCACATTGAGATGGCCAACGTACTGCGCACCACCATGCAGCACTACGACGGCGGTTTTGTGATGTGCGGACTCACGGGTAGTGGCGAGATGTTCAGCGTACGCGACCCCTGGGGCATACGACCCGCATTCTACTACCGCGACGACGAGATTATAGCCCTGGCCAGCGAGCGCCCCGTGCTGCAAACCACATTTGATATTGATAGTAACGACGTGCATGAGCTGCTGCCAGGTCAGGCACTGATAGTACATAAAAACGGCGAAAGCCGACTGGAGCAGATTATGCCTGCCCAGAAACTGAGCGCCTGCTCGTTCGAGCGCATCTACTTTAGTCGCGGTTCCGACTGCGACATCTACCAGGAGCGCAAACGACTGGGCGAACAGCTGACTCAACCCATCTTAAAGGCCATCGACGGCGATGTAACCCATTCAGTTTTTTCCTATATCCCTAACACCGCCGAGGTGGCCTTTTATGGGATGACAGACGGATTCCGTAAGCTGCACGGCGACGTGCGCACCGAGAAGGTGGTGTGGAAGGATATTAAACTGCGCACCTTTATTACCGACAACAGCGAGCGCAACGATCTGGCTGCCCACGTTTACGACATCAGCTACGGCAGCTTGCAGGCCGGTGTGGATAACCTGGTGATTATCGACGACTCGATTGTGCGCGGCACCACCCTGAAGGAGAGCATCTTTAAGATTCTGGACCGCCTGCACCCCAAGAAGATTGTGATGGTATCGAGCTCGCCACAGATCCGTTACCCCGACTACTATGGTATCGACATGGCCCGACTGGAGGAGTTCTGCGCCTTCCGTGCCACCATGGCCCTGATTGAGGAGCGCGGCATGTGGCAGCTGGTAAACGACACTTACCTGGCCTGCAAACGCGAGCTGCAGAAGCCCAAGGAGGAGATGCAGAACTGCGTGCGCGCCGTGTACGAGCCGTTTACAGTAGATGAGATTAATAAGAAAATTGTTGAGATGTTGCGACCAGCCGACATGCAGGCACCCATCGAACTGGTTTTCCAGAGTATCGAGGGCCTGCACAAGGCTTGCCCCAACCACCCAGGCGACTGGTACTTTACAGGCCACTACCCCACTCCGGGTGGCGTAAGACTGGTAAACCAGGCGTTTATAAATTACGTAGACAAGGTAACAAAAAAATAGGTTCCGATTGGAACCTATTTTTTTAACCAATTCTCGATGCGGTGCAGCGCCTCGTCGGTTTGTTCGTGACTGCCGAAGGCAGTGAATCGTACGTAACCTTCGCCCGATGGACCGAAGCCCACACCTGGCGTACAAACCACATGGGCACCGTACAGCATCTCTTCGAAGAACTTCCACGATCCCGAAATACCTGGTGTCTTGGCCCAGATGTAAGGGGCATTCTCGCCACCGTAACACTCAAAGCCTAAGCCACGCAGGGTGGTAAGCATCTTCTTGGCGTTCTGCATGTAGTAGTTGATAGTTTCCTTAACCTGCTGCTTACCCTCGGGGGTATAGATGGCCTCGGCAGCACGCTGCGAAATGTAGCTGGTACCATTAAACTTGGTACACTGGCGACGGTTCCACAGGGGGTTAAGAGGGATGCGCTCGCCATCGAGCGTGGCAGCCGTAACCTCCTTAGGCACGATGGTGTAGCCGCAGCGCACACCGGTAAAGCCTGCCGTCTTGGAGTACGAATGGAACTCGATAGCGCACTTGCGGGCACCACGAATCTCGTAGATGCTATGGGGAATCTCATCGTCCTGGATGTAAGCCTGATAAGCAGCATCGTAGAAGATGAGTGTATCGTTCTTAAGCGCGTAGTTTACCCACTTGCGCAGCTCGGCCTTAGAGATAACGGTACCTGTGGGGTTGTTAGGATAGCACAGGTAGATCACATCAACGCGGCGGTCGGGCAGCTGGGGCACAAAACCGTTCTCGGCATTGCAAGGCATATACAGCACATTAGACCAACGACCATTCTCCTGAACTCCCGCACGACCAATCATCACGTTCGAATCGATGTAAACAGGATAGATAGGATCGGTAACGCCGATAGAGTTATCCCAGCGCACCAGTTCCTGAATGTTACCCGTATCGCTCTTGGCGCCATCGTTGATAAACACCTCGTCGCGATCCAGATGGATACCACGTGGCAGGAAATCGTTCTTCAAGATAGCATCGCGCAAGAAATCGTAGCCCTGCTCAGGTCCGTAGCCACGGAACCCTTGACGGGTGGCCATTTCGTCGGCAGCCTTGTGGATAGCCTCGATAACGGCTGGTGCCAGTGGTTGCGTTACATCGCCTATGCCCAGTGAGATGACATCCACCTTGGGATGCATGGCCTTAAAGGCGTTTACCTTTTTTGCAATGTCGGCGAACAGATAATTGTTCGGCAGCTTCAAGAAGTGGTCGTTTACTAATGCCATATAATATAAACCTATTTAATTTCGGGTGCAAAGGTAGCACTTTTTGAAAGAAAATTCAAAAAATACTTAGCATAATCACCTTCGATTTAATGAAAAGTAACAATTTGTAAGCATTGATAGTTGTTTTGCTTACAATTTAAAAGTAAAACACTGTTAACGCTAACAAAAAGATAACGACACAAAATCTTTTATAACAAAATGAAACGAAAAACACTTGTTTTACTTACAAAATGCATTAACTTTGCACCCAAGAAATGACAAAGTGTCATCAATTTAACAGTTTATTATAATAATTAGGTAAAAGTTTAAGAGGTATGAAAAAGATTGAAGCGATTATCCGAAAGACTAAGTTCGAGGAGGTGAAAGCTGCTTTGCTATCATCCGACATCGACTGGTTTGAGTACCACGACGTTCACGGCATTGGTCAGAGCCGTCAGGAGCGCATCTATCGTGGTGTACAGTACAGTACCGACGTGATCGAGCGTGTGGCCATCACCATTGTGTGCCGCGACATATTCCTCGATCCAACCGTAAAGGTTATTCTGCAGGTAGCTCACACAGGTGAAATCGGCGACGGTCGTATCTTTGTAAGCGATGTGATTGACACTTGGAGCATTCGCACAGGCGAGAACGGCGACACCGTATTGAGAGATAAGAAATAGTTCAATATTAAACATTAAACATTAAACATTAAATATTGAACATTAAAAATTAAACATTAAACATTTTCAGGATTATGAACGAAATTGGAATTTCACTCGATACCGTATGGATGCTATTGGCAGCTATGTTGGTTTTCTGGATGCAGCCAGGTTTTGCGCTGTGTGAAGCTGGATTTACACGCAGTAAGAACACCGCTAACATCCTGATGAAGAACTTTGTAGATTTTATGTTCGGCTCGCTGCTGTTCTTCTTCCTTGGCTTCGGCTTTATGTTTGGTGGCGACGTGCTGGGCGGTTTTATCGGTATGCCTAACTGGGGCGACCTGAGCTTTTACGAGAGCGACCTGCCTGTAGAGGGTTTCCTGATTTTCGAAACCGTATTCTGTGCCACTGCCGCAACCATCGTTAGTGGTGCTATGGCCGAGCGCACAAAGTTCTCGATGTATCTGGTTTACAGTGCAGTTATCTCACTGATTATCTACCCTGTAGAGGGTCACTGGACATGGGGTGGCGGCTGGCTTTGCAACGATGCTGCCGATAGCTTTATGATGACTACCTTTGGTGATGTGTTCCACGACTTTGCCGGTTCGGCTATCGTACACAGCGTAGGTGGTGTGCTGGCCCTGGTAGGTGCTATCGCCCTTGGTCCCCGTGTAGGCAAGTATGGTGAGGACGGCAAGAGCCGCGCTATTCCTGGTCACAACCTGGCCATGGCTGCTCTGGGCGTATTCATCCTGTGGTTGGGATGGTTCGGATTCAACCCCGGTTCACAGCTGGCTGCCAGCGGCGAGGTTAACCGCATTGCCATCAGCCACGTATTCCTTACCACTAACCTGGCTGCTGTAGCTGGTGGAACTGCTACCATGTTCCTTACCTATATCAAGTATGGCAAACCATCACTCTCACTCACCCTTAACGGTGTGCTGGCAGGATTGGTAGGTATCACCGCCGGTTGCGACCTGGTATCACCCTTCGGCGCAGTTGTCATCGGTCTTGTTTGCGGTATCGTACTGGTTTACGCCATCGAGTTTATCGATCACAAGCTGCACATCGACGACCCTGTAGGTGCTTCGTCAGTACACGGTGTTTGCGGTATCCTGGGTACCCTGATGACCGGTCTGCTGTCAACCTCAAACGGTGCTTTCTACGGTCACGGTTTCGGTTTCTTCGGTGCTGAGCTGTTCGGTGTTCTGGTTATCGACCTCTGGGCTGCTGCCTGTGGTGTAGTATTGTTCTACAGCATTAAGAAGATTCACGGTCTGCGTGTTAGCAAGCGTATCGAGGAAGAGGGCTTGGATATCTACGAGCACGGAGAAATGTGCTACAACTAATTGAGAATTGACAATTGAGAATTGACAATTGAGAGAGAAACAAATTAAAGAGAGAGATTTTACCATTAGTTAAAAATTAAAAGAGAACGAATTATGAAAAAGATTGTTTTAATGGCGCTTATGTTCGCCGCAGGAATGGGTGCTTCGGCACAGGATGAAGTTGAAAGGCTACGGGTAGGCGAGCGCAGCTCGGGAATGACAACAGTAGCTGCAGATGTAGTAAGTTCGTATATCTGGCGTGGCCAGGATTGCGGAAGTGCAGCCATCCAGCCTACACTGGGCATTGGCTACAAAGGCCTCTCGCTCACAGCATGGGGCAGCTACGGACTAGTTGACACCAACGATGCCAAGGAGTTCGACCTGACACTGGCCTACACTGCAGGTGGTTTCAACATCGGTTTGACCGACTACTGGTTCAACGCCGGACTGGATCCTGAGGGTCGCTACTTTAAGTACGATGCCCATGGCACCAACCATATCTTCGAGGCAAACATCGGTTACGACTTTGGTGCCGCTAGCATCCAGTGGTTTACCAACCTCTCTGGTAACGACGGTGTGAACAAGGATGGTAAGCGTGCCTACAGCTCGTACGTAGAGCTGGGCGTGCCCTTCAAGGTAGCCGCAGTAGATTGGAGCGCCACCGTAGGTGTTGTGCCTTACGCCACCAGTTTCTATGGTACCGATGGCTTTGCCATCACCAACCTGGCACTCAAAGCTACAAAGGATATTAAAGTAACCGATTCGTTTAGCATCCCAGTGTTCGCCCAGGTGGCTGCTAACCCCTGTGCCCAAAAGGCATACTTCGTCTTTGGATTCACGCTTCAGCCGTGAGTCCAAGGACTCTTTAAAAAAAGCAAACATTCAAAACAACTAAAAAACAATAATATTATGTGTGGAATAGTAGGTATTTTCAACGTAAAAGAGCAGTCGCAGCAAATGCGACAGAAGGCTTTGAAGATGAGTCAGAAAATTCGCCATCGTGGTCCCGATTGGAGTGGTATCTACTGTGGCGGCTCGGCTATCTTAGCCCACGAGCGATTAAGTATTGTTGATCCAGAGTCGGGTGGTCAGCCCCTGTTCTCGCCCGACCACAAACAGGTGCTTGCCGTTAACGGCGAGATTTACAACCATCAGGAGATACGTCGCCGCTATGCCGGTAAGTACGATTTCCAGACGGGTAGCGACTGCGAGGTAATCCTGGCCTTGTACCGCGAAAAAGGTATCGACTTCCTGGAAGACCTGAGCGGTATCTTTGCCTTTGCCCTTTACGACCAAGAAGCCGACGAATTCCTGATTGCTCGCGACCCTATTGGCGTTATCCCACTGTACATTGGTTGCGATGCCGACGGAAAGGTGTACGTAGCCTCGGAGCTGAAAGCCCTCGAGGGCCAGTGCGAGCACTACGAGCCTTTCTTGCCCGGCCATTACTACTGGAGTGCCGACCCAGGACAGAAGCGTTACTACAAGCGCGACTGGATGGAGTACGATGCCGTGAAGGACAACCCCGCATCGGTAGAGGCTATCCACGACGCACTCGAAGGTGCCGTTAAGCGCCAGCTGATGAGCGACGTGCCTTACGGTGTACTGCTGTCGGGCGGACTCGACTCGAGTGTAATCTCGGCCATCGCCGAGAAATACAGCGAGATGCGTATCGAGGACGACTCGAAAACCAAAGCCTACTGGCCCCGCCTGCACTCGTTTGCCGTAGGACTGAAGGGTGCACCCGATCTGGCCAAGGCCAAGCTGGTGGCCGACCACATCGGTACCGTTCACCACGAAATCAACTACACCATACAGGAAGGTCTGGATGCCATCCGCGACGTAATCTACTTTATCGAGACCTACGACGTGACCACCGTACGTGCCTCAACACCTATGTATCTGCTGGCGCGTGTCATCAAGTCGATGGGTATCAAGATGGTGCTGAGCGGCGAAGGTGCCGACGAGATTTTCGGTGGCTACCTGTACTTCCACAAAGCCCCAACGGCCAAGGACTTCCACGAGGAAACCGTTCGTAAGCTCTCTAAGCTGCACCTCTACGACTGCCTGCGTGCCAACAAGAGTCTTTCGGCATGGGGTGTTGAGGGTCGTGTGCCATTCCTCGACAAGGAGTTCCTGGATGTGGCCATGCGCACCAACCCCGAAGCCAAGATGTGCCCAGGCAAAACCGTTGAGAAGAAGATTGTACGCGAGGCCTTTGCCGACATGCTGCCCGAAGCCGTAGCCTGGCGCCAGAAGGAGCAGTTCAGCGATGGTGTAGGCTACTCGTGGATCGACACCCTGAAGCAGATAACCGCCAAGGCCGTTACCGACGAGCAGATGGCCCACGCCGCCGAGCGATTCCCAATAAACCCACCCAAAAATAAAGAGGAGTATTACTACCGCTCTATCTTTGCCGAGCACTTCCCCAGCGATTCAGCTGCCCTGAGTGTGCCCAGCGAGGCCAGCGTAGCATGCTCTACCGCCATCGCCCTGGAATGGGACGAGGCCTTCAAGAACTTAAACGACCCCAGCGGTCGTGCCGTTAAAGGCGTGCATGAGCAGGCCTATTAACGGAACGCCTTCACGTTCCAAAGGCGTGCATGAGCAGGCCTATTAAAAAAAGCGGCCCTTCCTTTTCGGAGGAAGGGTCGTTTTTCTGTTATGACAATGCGGCGCTTACAGCGTAACCTCGGGCACAACCTGACCATCAAGCAGATTAATCACACGCTGGGCATAACCGGCATCGCGCTCCGAGTGGGTTACCATTACCACGGTGGTACCCTCCTGATTCAGCTGGGTAAGAAGCTGCATCACCTCAAGACCGTTCTTTGAGTCGAGGTTACCAGTGGGCTCATCGGCGAGGATAATCTTAGGATTCATCACTACGGCACGGGCGATGGCCACACGCTGTTGCTGACCTCCTGACAACTGCTGGGGGAAGTGGTGGGCACGATGACTGATGGCCATGCGGCGCAGTACCTCCTCGACCCTTGCCTTGCGTTCCTTCTTGGGCACACCCAGATAAGTAAGAGGCAACTCTACATTCTCTTCAACATTCAATTCATCAATCAGGTTAAAGCTCTGGAACACGAAACCAATCTGGCCCTTGCGAACCTTGGTACGCTGACTCTCCTTGAGCGAGCCCACATCCTGACCATCCAGCAGATACTGACCACTGGTAGGATTATCGAGCAAACCCAGAATGTTAAGTAAGGTTGATTTACCACAGCCCGATGGACCCATGATGGCCACGAACTCGCCTTTCTTTACTTCGAGCGATACACCGCCCAATGCAACGGTCTCCACCTCTTCGGTACGGAACACCTTCTGAATGTTTTCTAACTTAATCATAAGCTTATTGTACTATTTGACTATTTACTATTTCACTATTTATTCGTTCTTAAGATAATCAACCGGGTTGCTGCTGGCCACACGATAACAGCCGATGCAAACCACCGAGAGGATAACCACCACTACTGCCAGGGCACAAAGGCCGAAGAGTACTGGCGACAGAACAGCCTTCTCGCTGAACTGCTCTAACCACAAGCGCGACACATACCAGCCACCGATGGCACCGATAACCACTGCAGGCAAGGCCAGGCGCAGAATGTCGGTGATAAACAGCTGCAGCACGTCGATGATATGGGCACCGTTCACCTTGCGCACGGCAATCTCCTTCTGTCGGCGAGCCATCTCACCTGCCAGATAACCAATCAGTCCGATCAGGGCAATAATCAAAGCTACCATTCCACCAATCATCACCGTACTGCGGAAACGCTGCGCGTCGGTATAAAGCTGCGTCATCAACATGGTATAGGGGCGCATGACTACATCGGGATTCTCGGGAATCAGCTCGTGCAAACGCTTGTTGGCGGCATCGAGCGCACCCATATCGTGGAAACGCACGGTGATATGGTGGGTGTATCTCATATGCTGGTCGTAGAAACAGATGCTGGGACGCGTGTCGGGATGGGTGATACTACCGATACGGGGATCGTCGAACACACCCACGATGGTGTAAGGACCTTCGTAAGAGGTACAGATTACCTGCTTGCCAACAGCCTGATCCCAACCAGCCAACTGCTTCATCTTCTCCTCGAACTTACGACTTACCATCGCCTCGCGCATGGTGTCGGTCTGCTGCGTAAAGGTACGACCAGCAATCACGGGTATGCCCATCACCTCGAAGTAATCATCGCCTACATCAAACAGGTCGGCCACATTCATGTATTCCTTGTCATCGCCTGGCAGGAAGATATTATCGCCACTCTGCATCTCAGGCAGGTAGGCATAAGATGTGGTAACACCTTTCACACCCGACAGCTTTTTGAGCTCACTAACCACCAATCGTTTCTGTGTCAACGAGAGCTCGTCGGTATTGAGATCGGCCAGGGTCGAATAGTCGTAACCTGGATTATCGTTCACCATCAGCTGATACTGGCGACCTACCACCAGCAGCAGTACAAAGAGGAAGGTGGCCGAACCGAACTGCAATCCCAGCAACAGTAGCTTCCACACGCGGTGCGAATGATTGTAGTGCTTAAAGGCGGCAGTCATGGGGATGTGGGTATAAGCCCAACCAGGCACCAGACCTGTGATAACCAGCACCACCAAACAAGTAAGGACGATGAACCCGATGTTATGACCTGTAGTAAGGATGACCGGTAGTGGCGTGCCCGTAAGTTCCTGGATGGTATCCTGGAAGATGAACAGCATGCCAGCGGCCAGTGCCAGCGATAACAGCAGGTGCAGCACACTCTCGAACATTACGCGACCGTAGATGTTACATGCCTCGGCACCATAGCAACGGTGTACAGCCATCTCGCGGGCTCGGCGACTAATGCCACCAATCACCAGCAACAGATAGTTCATCACCGCACAGCCAATCAGCACCATGGCCAGCAACGATACAATCCAAATCATGCGACGTGTAGCATCGTCCTGTGTATGATAGTCGGCCAATGGGCGCAGCGAGTAGTCGAGATCCACACCAGCCTTCTTCAGTTCGTCGGCAGGCAGGTTATCATGGCGCATCTTCGCAATCTGTGCTTTCAAATCGTCGGGGGTAACGCCCTTAGCCAATCGCACATAGCCAAAGTAGCGGTCGTTACCCACCCAGTTGTCGCGACCGTCCCAGGTTATCTGGGGCAGTGTAGGCATCGATACCAGCACCTCCAAGTCGTGCAGTCGGGTATTCAGGGGGATATCCTCGTAGATACCGCCAATAGTGAGTGCCAGATTGCCACGCTTATTATAATACACCTTCTTACCAATCACGTCGCCACCCAGTTTCTCGGCTATCGACTGCGGAATCATGCAGTAGTTAGGCTGGCTGAGCGTCTTCTTAGGATTACCTGCCAGAATACGGTAGGGAAACACATCGAAGAAACAGCTATCGGTAAAGAAGAAATTGGTACGTATGCGCTTATCGTCTTCGGTAACTAGTGGCAGGTCCCAACCAAAGCCTGTATAGCGGGTAGCGGCCTCAACCTGCGGGCAGTAGCGCTTCAAGCCGTGAGCGATAGCACCCGAGGTTTGTGAGTAATGCTGATATTCACCATCGCGGATGATATCCTCATAGAGCACATAGATGCGGTCGCTCGTATCAAAGTCCTTATCCCACGACTGTTCGAAACCAGCCTTGCCAATTAATACGATACCCGTAGCCAGACCAACAGCCAGACAGAGAATCTTAATCCAGTTGTGCTGACCACGCTGATTGAGAGATTTGATTACGTTCATGTTCATTATTTGTTGATGTTTACGCTGCAAAGATACGGCTATTAACCTATATCTGCAAGCTTTTTGCACGGCCCGTAGGCGGTATGTCTAAACATTATACGGTTCACTGTATGATTTTTATACACTTGCCACCAGTTACTCGGTTTTAATGCTCTCAACCGGGTTGGTACGCACGGCTTTGATTATCTGGATGCTAACCGAGAGTACAGCTACCAGCAGGGCAAAAGCACAGGTAACGGCGAATATCCAAGGACTCAGGCTGATGCGATAGCTGAAGTTGCTCAACCAGTCGGTCATCACGTACCACGACAGCGGGATGGCGATGACAAACGATACCAGCAATGGTGCACAGAAGGTGCGCAGCATGAGCGTCATCACCTCGTGCGAGGTTGAACCCATAATCTTGCGGATACCAATCTCCTTCTGTCGCTGACGGATAAAGAAGAGCGACATGCCGATGAAGCCCATCACCGAAATTACAATCGCCACAATGGTAAAGAGCGAGATGATTTTCAATGTATTCTGCTGATCCTCGAAGGTGTTGGCAATGTTTTCCTCGAGCGACTGCACATACCACTCCATATCGGCCTCGGGCACACCTTGTTCCTTCAGCATATCAATAAAGGCGGCCTTGGCCTGCTTGTCGCCATTGGTCTTCACCAAGTACGAAGGATAGTTGAATGTATCCGTAATTCGGATGGCGAACGGATCAACACCTTTCAGCACGTTGACACGATGGACATCGTAAAGCACACCCGCGATAGGATTCTTATTCTCTCCGCCCCAGGAAATCTCTTTGGTGCTGTCGGCATATTCCATCTGGCGCATGGTTTCCTCCGTCAGATAGTAACCGTCGCTGGTTAATCCATAGTCTTTTTTCTTCTTAAAGCCATAAAGGTCGTAGGCGGTTTTGTCAAGGTCGATCAGGTAGATGGTGACGAGTTTTTCGTCGCGCCTGATACTGCGCATGCTACTGCTACCACCTGCCAGCGAGGTATGCGAGAACGTACCTATCTTCTCAACAAAAGGCATCTTCTCCAGAAGGTTTCTTACCGTCTGATCCTTACCGTCGGGCGCGTTTATTACAAACATATTCTCAGTATTGTAACCCAGCGGTGCATGAATCAGATGGTTGAGTTGCAACCAAATCACAAGCGCCGAGGTAAGCATCACTACCGTAACTACATTCTGCAGAATGATAAATATTTTGCCCAGCACCATCTTGGAACGGAAACGGAAACTGCCCTTCACGATGTCGATAGGCTGGAAGCGTGAGATCTGCCACGAAGGCATGATGCCCGAGATGATACCCACCAACAGGATGAAAGCGATGCTAACACTAACGGTACCCAGACTGATATCGCCAGCAAGGTCGATCTTACCCTTAAACAAATCGATAGCCTCATCCTGCAAGGCAAAGGCTAAAGCCAGACCGATGGCAAACGATACGGCTACCATCAGGGTTGATTCGGCAATCAGCTTCAGCGAGATATCTTTCTGACTACTACCGAAGAGTTTTCGGGTGGCCATCTCCTTGGCACGGAAGCCCGTATTGGCAACAGTCAGGTTGATATAGTTGCTGATGGCAAAGAACAGGATGGCCAACACGGCAGCAAGCAGGATGTGAAGTCGCGTCTTATCGCCTTTCAGCATGCCCGTGCCATTGTTCTGCGGTGCAAACATCACGTCCTTGAGCGGCGTAAAAGTCAGAGGATTCTCATCCCACTTACCATAGTAATTCTTTGACATATAATCGGCGATGATAGCTTTCTTGCTGTCGAGGTTTGCACCTGGGCGCAGCATCAAGAACACCTTACTACAACCATGGGGGCCGTAGGCCATTGTATAGTTCTCGAGCTTGTAGCCCATCACCTGTGGATAGCGCTGCATGTTAACGATAATCTGCGTTTCGTTAGGCAGTACCGTATGATCAAAGTCCTTTGCTATCGCACTAACGGTATATACCAGTGTACTGTCGTAAGGGTCGTCGTGTCCGATACGTACATGGCGTTCGCCGGTAATCTGCACCGACTCGCCAATGGGGTTCTTATCGCCAAACAGGCGCTTGGCCAGTCGCTCTGTAATCACGCACTTATCGGGTTTATCAAGTGCATAACGCTTGTTACCCTGTGTCAACTCATAGTCGAAGATGTTGAAGAAAGTAGAGTCGGCCAGCATGATCGTACTCTTGTCGTCGCCATCTTCCACCACGCGGTCGCCATACTTGATTTTTCCACTCTGACTCATCACACAGCAAGTCTGCTCCACCTCAGGGCACATCGCTTTGATATCGGTGGCAGCCTGAGGCCACATAAAGAAATTATCCTGACTACCTATCAGAACAATCTGGTCGGCATGCTTGTGCCACGAGTCGATAGTAAACTGGCGCCAGGTGTAGTCGCCCAGCAGGATGATAAACATGAGTGACACTACAAGCCCTACCACATTGATTAATGTGTAGAGCTTGTTGCGTGAGAGGAAACGGAAATAACTCTTCATCTTTTATTCTTTATTTTTTTATTTCTGTGTAAGATAATAATCCATGTTCAGTGTATGACTCTCAACAGGTGCCTGCCACTCCAGTTGCAAATCGGTTTTGCTGCGCTGACGGGTGTAACAAGCCACGCTGGCGATGCTTTCATCGGGCATCAGGGTATAGGTAATCTTACCTACGGGCTCGTCGAAGTCGGCCTTCTTCTTGTTCCAGCGACTATAGGTGGCGGTGTAGAATCCGGCATCCAGCGAGTAGCTGTGGCGACCTGCGCACTGCCACTGGTTCTTGCGCCATACATACTTAGTACGACTGGTAAGCATGCCATCGGCAGCATAGTTGTACTGGTAGCGGTAGATGGGCTTCAGGGTGAAGTTACCCTTGCGCTGGGGCTGTTCCTGATATACCACCATCGTAGCAATCTTACCATCGGCATCACGATCAGCATTGTAAACAAACTCTGCGTCGGAGGCTTGAGAGACTGTGTCGAAAATCTTATCGACTGTTGCAGATGTCATTACTTGTGCATTTGAGGTCAGAGCCATCAGGCACATCATCGAGCTAATCATAAACTTTTTCATAATCGTACTTTTTTATTGTTATTACTTTGTTTTTTAATTTTCACATTGCAAAGTTACGATCATTTTATATGATATGCAAGCTTTTTTGAGTGTCCGGAGGGCGTTCGTCTAATCTTTATACACACTATCGTATGATTTATTTACACCACCCTGATTATTCGGTTTTGATACTCTCAACAGGGTTGGTACGCACAGCCTTCATAATCTGAATGCTGACAGAAAGGACAGCCACCAAAAGGGAGAAAGCACAAGTGGCGACGAATATCCATGGACTGAGACTGATGCGATAACTGAAGTTCGAGAGCCAATCGTTCATCACATACCACGACAGGGGGATGGCCATCACAAACGATACCAGCAACGGCACACAGAAAGTGCGCAGCATCAGCATCATCACCTCGCTTGAGGTGCTACCCATAATTTTACGAATACCGATATCCTTCTGTCGCTGACGGATGAAGAAGAGCGACATGCCGATAAAGCCCAAGACAGACACCACGATGGCAATGAGCGTAAAGAGCGTGATGAGCTTCAGCGTATGTTGTTGATCCTTGAATGTCTCAGCAATGCTTTCCTCAATACTCTGCACTCTATTTTCTGCAGATCCATTCAGTTTTTTCATCATCTCATCAAAGGCAGCCTTTGCCTGCTTATCACCATTTGTTTTTACCAGAAACATTGGGAACTCTTTGTCCTTCTGTACTCGGATAGCAAATGGTTGTATAGGCGAAAGAACATTGACAGAATGGAACTCTTCGAGTACTCCAGCAACCGGTTCTTTTCCCCCATCATACCAACCTAATTCTCGGGCATCGATTTTATTGTCTAACTGCCGTAGTGCCTCTTCATTCAGATAAATACCGTCATTACTGGTTCCATGATTATGCTTGATTTGCAGTCCCAACAATTCGAAAGTAGTCTTGTCCATATCCGTCTCAAACATAGATACAAACTTGTCGTCACGGACAATGATATAAACACCTGTATGAAACTGATTGAATGTGCACCCGTTAAAGGTTCCTATTCTCTCTACAAAAGGCATCTTCTCCAGCTTACTTCTGACAACCTGCTCCTTCCCTTCGGGACTGATGATATAGAAGAGATTTTCTGTATTAAAGCCAAGGGGGGCATGGATAAGATGGTGCAACTGAAGCCAGATAACCAAACTGGCCGTGAGCATCGTAACAGTAATAACATTCTGTAGGATGATGAACACCTTACCAAGTACCATTTTGGAACGAAAGCGGAAATTACCTTTCACGATATCGATGGGCTGATAGCGGGTCATCTGCCATGAGGGCAAAAGACCTGAAACAATACCAACCAGGAAGATACCTCCAAGACAGAGGCTCACACTCACAATATTGATATCATCTGTGATGGCTATCTTACCTTTAAACAGACTGATGGCATCATCCTGGAAGCACAGCGCCAAAGCCAATCCTATAGCAAAAGCAAGTGCTACCATCAATGTCGATTCGGCTATCAGCTTCCACGCAATCATTCGTTGACTACTACCGAAGAGCCGTCGGGTAGCCATTTCTTTGGATCGGAATCCCGTATTGGCTACAGTTAGATTGATATAGTTGGTGATGGCAAAGAATAGCAGAGCAAGCACGGCTGTAATCAAAATATGCAGGCGTGTTTTGTCGCCTTTCTGCAGTCCCTTTCCATCATTCTGAGGTGCAAACATCACTTCTTTGAGCGGCGTTACACTCACCTTATATTCTCCGAAAGGAATGAAATAGTTATTGACTATATAGTTATCAATGGTTTTCTTCTTGTTA
Source organism: Prevotella sp. khp1 (assembly GCF_900102205.1). NCBI lineage: Bacteria > Pseudomonadati > Bacteroidota > Bacteroidia > Bacteroidales > Prevotellaceae > Prevotella > Prevotella sp. khp1. Next base: position 205,457 of record NZ_FNJZ01000004.1, on the reverse strand, counting down.
TCGAGAGTCATCCCTGGACGGAGCATGAAGAACACCTTGCAGGCACCTGCATTACTGAATGCATAGGAGTAGCTAGGAAACTCTGCACTCAGCATCTGTGGATAGCGTTTCATATTAGCGATGATCTGCGTCTCGTTAGGCAGCACTGTATGGTCGAAGTCCTTTGCAACGGCACTGACGGTATATACCAACGTGCTGTCGTAAACGGTATTGCCAGGCTCCACATCATACTCGCCTACAATCTGTACTGATTCGCCAATAGGATTCTTATCTCCAAACATTCGGTGAGCCAGTCGTTCTGTGATGACACATTTATCTGGGGAGTTTAAGGCTGTTTGACGACTTCCTGTCTCCAACTCAAAGTCGAAGAACTGGAAAAAAGTGGAGTCTGCCACCATGATGATGCCATTTTCGTTTTCGCCGTCCTTCACCTCCTGCCGACCATACTTGATTTTTCCCCTCACACTCATCACACAGCATTTCTGCTCTATCTCAGGACACATCTCCTTAATCCTATCTCCAGCCTGAGGCCACATGGAGAAACTTGTCTGGTCCCCCACCAGATAAATACGATCGGCATTCTTGTGCCACGAGTCGATGCTGTACTGGCGCCAGGTGTAGTCGCCCAGCAGGATGATAAACATTAACGACACGACAAGCCCTACCACATTGATTAATGTGTAGAGCTTGTTGCGCGATAGGAAGCGGAAGTAACTTTTCATACGGTTTTATGGTTTATTCGTTCTTAATGTTGTTGATAGGATTCTCGGTTGCGGCGCGCCATCCCTGCAGGGCGGCAGTAAGCACATTTACTACCAGCACGATGATCAGCGAGAGTACCAACGGCGTGAACTGCATCTCTACATGCAAACCTGATATACTGCCTGCCGTAGGTGCCAGCCAGTAAGCCAACGGGATAGCAATGATGGCGGCTACCAGCGACTGTACAAACACCGTTCGTAACAAGTGCAGGGTGATACTGCTTACTTCGGCACCAAACACTCGACGCACAGCAATCTCACGCCTACGCTGACCTACGAAGTAACTGTTCATCGCCATCAGTCCCAGGATAGCTATCAGCAAAGCCACAAACGTAAACACGGTAAGCACACTCAGGAACCGCTCGTAATCCTCGTACCATTCCTGATGTTTCTGACTCAGCGAATGAACCTCGGAAGCCTCATGACCAGTCAGCTCCTGGAACAAGGTTTTCATCTTTGCCTCTACCCGCTCGCGATTACCATGATATTTCACGATTGCCATACGTGGCGAGCCGTACATACGCTGCACAAAACTGGTGGTGTCGTTAACATATTCATCCGTTTTCAACATCATGATAGGTGTGGGATGCATCTCCTCGTTCATCACGGTCTGATAAATAATATCGGGATAAACAGCCGAAATAGTCATATTGAAGTGACCACTGGTGCTCACTATCTCTCGGGTATCATCACTCTTACCAAACTGGCGCAGTAACTGGTGGTTCACACCTACTCCATTATCCGAATAAGTCTTCTCAGGATGCAGGTTCAGGATATTGAAGAAACAGCTGTCGCCCATCAGGTAGCGCATACTTACCACTGTACCATCGTCGGCCTGGGTAGTGTTGTTCTCCAAGAAATCGAGCGGTGTACCATAGCCAAAGCCCACAGCATCAACCTCAGGCAGTTGCAACAGCTGCTGGCGGTAGCTCTGACGCTGTGTCAGACTCAGGTTATGAAGTCCCCAGGTTTCCAGAATATTCTCGTAATCGTAACCCAGAGGCTGATGCATCTTTTCGCGGATATTGCTACTGAGCAACAAGGTTACAGTGAGCATCACGATGGCAAACACAGCCTGAATCACCATCAGCACATGACTCCAGCGCTGGCGCACACGGCGACGGAAGGTGCCACGAACGATATCGATAGGCTGATAGCCACTGAGTATCGAGGCGGGCACAAAACCTGCCAACGCACCTACCACAGCAATGATGAGCACAAAGCCGATGATTGTAACGATGCCAGTATCCTTCAACAGATCCATCGGACAGGCGGCCATCTCGATAGCCTTATCCTGCAGGGCAAGGGCAACCAGATAGGCCACAGCAAAGGCGATAGCAGTAAAGAAGATGCTCTCGCCTATCAGCTTCAGGAACACCTGCAAACGCGAGAGACCTAACAATCGGCGTGTGGCCATCTCCTTCGAACGCTCTGTGGTGAGCGACACACTCAGGTTGACATAATTAAAGATGGCGAACACCAGCACCAACAGAGCTATCACCACATAGAGGTGAGCCATATCGCGATTGCCATGCTCGAGGTCGCCCGACTGGAATGAGCATTCCTTGGCATCGTAATACAGATTGGTCAGCGATGTAAGCACCACCTGCTTTACTGCATCCATACGATAGAGCCAGAAGAAGGTTTTCATGTAGTCGCGCATCGCGTCGGCCTTGCTGCGCAGGTCGCAACCCTCTTTCTCCATCAGAAACAGTACCGTACTGCCGGCATTGGTCATCTCCTCGGTATAAGCCGAATAGTTAAAATGCTTATGACTCTCGAGGTTGACCACACACTCATGACTGCTGGGGATGACAGAGCGGTCGAAATCGTCCATGATGCCGCTGATGGTATAGGTAACATGCCCGTCGGGATCGTTCTTATCACCCAGCACCACCTCCTTACCTACCGCATCGCCCTCGGGCCAATAGCGCTCGGCAAACTTCTTGCTCACCACCATCTGATTGGGGGCTTCGAGCACTTTATGCTTGTCGCCAGTCAGCAACTGGTAGTCGAAGAACTCAAAGAAGTTAGGCGCCACCACCAGGATTTTGGTTTTGGCCTCCATGCCTCGGATATCGAAGGAGGCATCATAACCAGAGACAGAGCACCACGCCTCTATTTCAGGGAAACGGTCCTGCAATTTCTGACCCACACGGAAGTGCGACATGGTGAACTCCTCGTTACCAAGGGCGAAGATACTCTCGCCACGGGTCTGGTAGTTCTCTACTGATGTCTGACGATAGATGAGATCGCCCAACAGCAACAGGAAGGCCATCGACAGGCACAGGCCCACAATATTAATAATGGTAAACAGGCGATGGCGACCCAGGAACTTAAAATAGCTTTTCATAACGCTTTACTTAATCACTAACACTTCGTTATCCTTAAATGCTTCGTAACCACTGGTAACCACGCGCTCGCCTGGCTCCAAACCTTCGAGAATCTCGTAGTACTGAGGGTTCTGGCGACCTACACGGATGTTACGACGATAAGCCTTAGAGCCACTCTTGTCGAGTACAAATATCCACTGTCCACCTGTGGTCTGGAAGAAGGTACCACGAGGAATGATGATGGCCTGCTCGGGCTGACCCAGTTCAAGGTCGATATAATAGGTCTGACCAGAACGGATGTTCTCAGGACGCTCGCCTTTGAATACGAAATCACAACGGAACTTACCATCGCGCACCTCGGGATACACCTTGCGCACCTGCAACTGGTACTGCTTGTCGCCACGGGTAAAGGTAGCCGAAAGACCTGGACGAACGCGGTCGATATAATGCTCGTCGATGCTGGCCTGCACCTTGTAGTCAGAGAGGTCGTTCAACTGACCAATCTTCTGTCCAGGCTGAATGCTCTGTCCTAACTCCACATCCAGCAATCCCAGTTCGCCATCGATAGCCGAACGTATCTCGAGCTTATCCTTACGCTGGCGCACCAGCACCACGTTCTTACGCATGTTCTGCAGGTTGTCCTCCATCTGGTCCATCTGAACAGTGCGATAGATAGAGTCCTGCTTCAGGCGCTTGGTAATGAGCGAGCGCTTCTTGGCAGAGAGCTGGTAATCCTCCTGCGACTTGATGTAATCCTCCTTGCTAATCAGTTTCTCGGCATACAGGCGCTTGTTCTGATCGTAGGTACGCTGTTTGCGATGGGTGTCCATATCCAACTGAGCCTGTTCGGTCTGGTTGTTCAGACGGTCCTGTTGCATAGCCACCTGGGTGTTACGCAGCAGGTTCTGCTTCTCGGCCAGTTCGGCCTCGGCATTCAGAATCTGCAGGTCGAGGTTCGAGTTGCTCAATCGAACAATCACATCGCCCTTGTGCACCATCGTACCTTCCTCAACCACCTTCTCCATCACGATACCACCTTCTTCGGGCGAAATCTGTACTATCTGGATGGGCAGCACCTGTCCGTTGGTACGTACATAGTCCTTAAACTCAGCACGCTGTGCTTCGCTGATGGTCATCTCGTCCTTGCTCACCTTGAGCGTCGAGGCATGGTTGCCAAAAATCAGCCAAGCTAACATAACTAACAACAAGCTACCGCCTGCTGCGTATGGCCAATACTTCTTCAGTTGCTGACTCTTAGTTTTTTCGATTACTCTGTCCATATTGTTTCTCCTTTATAATATCTTACTAATTGTTCCTTTACCATAGCCATGAGCTGACATTGCAGCAGAGTGGCTTTTGAGTTGAGTAGCTGTGCCGATGTAGTGTGCAGATCGATGGCTGTTGCAAGTCCCTCTTCGAACTGTCGACGGGTAAGCTGATAGGCGATGCTATCGGCCTCAACCTTCTTCTCCATCTGTATGGTCTGCTTCTGATAGCCCTGCCAGTCCTGCCAAGCCTCGCTACTCAGTTTGGCCAATTCCAGTTGTTTCTGGTCGTAAGCCTCCTGGGCAATCTTGTAGTTATTCTTGGCCTTGCGGATGCTGGTAAGGGTTTGCAAACGGTTGAACAGGGGGATGTTGACTGATACGCCAAAGTATTCACCCATATTATTCTTCATCTGGTTGCGGAATGTCTCCGCAGCATCGTTATGTAGCGTTTTGTAATAAGTGGTGCTCAGACCCGCACTGAGAGAGAGTGATGGATAAAGAGAAGCGCGAGCCTGATGCCACTCATGTTTCGATGCCTGCATGCGATAACGGGCCACCTGAAGTTCTGGATGGCGCTCGTTATCCAGATTTTTTTCTTGCGTCCCGTTGGTAGCAAGCGGCGAGCCGATTTCCCACGTTGGGAATGAATTGTTCCCACACTGGGAATCAAACATTCCCACGTTGGGAATATATTCCAGGCTCAGACTATCACCCAAGGGATAGTTCATGGCCTTTTTCAGTTCCAATATAGCCGAGGCATAAAGGTTCTGCTGGCGTGTCAGTTCGTAATCGGCCTCAGCCTGTTGCGATTCCACCTGAGCCACATCAGCAGCACTCTTTCGCCCCACCTCTTCAAGCACTTTTACCTGCTTGAGCAACAACAACGTCTCTTCAACTTTCTCCGCGGCCATTTTTACTAATCCATCGTAATAAGCCACGCTGGTATAGGCCTGCAGTACATCGAGTGCCTTCTGATCCTGACGCTGGCGCAGACTGGCGCGTCCCATCAACTCGCTGGCCTTAGCGGCCTTGAGGGCATGCAGACGACTGAATCCGTCGAATACTGGCAACGATGCCGAGAGTTGATAGCCATTATAAAAGGTACTCACATCGGTATAGCCGTTGGTCTCTGGGTCGATGGCACGTCCAAAGTTATACTGGGCACCGATGTATCCATCCACAGAAGGCAGGAAATTACCGATAGCACCGGTCTTCGATGCCTTATAGTTGTCGAGTTCCAACTCGGCCTGTTTCACCTCGTGATTATGCTGCACCGCATACTGCATGCATTGCTGCATGGTCATCTGTTGCGCCTGAACCGAATTCAAACACAGAGATACAGAGATACAGAGGATGATCGACTTTTTCATATCGCGTTATTTTTAAATTTTGGTTCTCGCAATTTTTATTGCAAAGATAGGGTAATAAATATTACCTGCCAAGCAAAAATAGGGCTCCAAAGGCTGATTGTCTAAAATTTATACACCCTTTTGTATGACTTTTATACAATTCTTCGTATCTTTGCACACAAAAATTACATTATGAACAAGTACGGAACCATATTAATCGTTGATGATAACGCGGCCATCCTTACCGCTATGCGTTATCTGCTTGACGGCACTTTCGAACAGGTGCTGACCTCGACCAACCCCGATGACATTCTGAAACTGATGGCCCAGCAAACCATCGACATCGTAGTACTCGACATGAACTTTACCCTTGGTGTAAACAATGGTAACGAGGGCCTTTTCTGGCTTCGCACCATCCGCAAACAACACCCAGAGACACCTGTGGTACTGCTCACAGCCTATGCCGACATTAACCTGGCGGTAAAGGGATTGAAGAACGGCGCCGCCGACTTTATCACCAAGCCTTGGGACAACGACGAACTGCTACGCAAACTGAAGGATGTGCTGGACATGCAGAACGAAATCGTCAGTCTCGACGAGGTAGAACAGGAGCATATCCGTCGCACCATCGACCACTGTCATGGTAATCTCACTCAAGCCGCCCAGTTATTGGGCATCACCCGTCAGACTCTTTACAACAAGATGAAGCGACTTTAGATAATTGACAATTGATAATTGACAATTGATAATTGACAGTTATGGTTACCTTGTGTATTATTATAGGTGTGGTACTGGTAGTGTTGGTGATAGCCATTGTGCACCACCAGCATAAGTTGCGATTGCGTGCCCACCTGATGAAAGAGGCCATACGCAATCAGGACTTCTCGTTTCGCCTGCCCACCAACAATCTGTTACCTGGCGAGCGTGCCATGCAGGAGGCGCTCAACGAGCTAGGCGAGAATATCCGTCAACAGATGAACAAGAACGAGGTAGAATCGTGGGAGCGATTAACCCGTGTGCTTACCCACGAGATGATGAACGCCACTGCACCTATCACCAGCATCAGTCAGTCGTTACTGAGCCGTCCCGACGTAAAGGGCACACTCCTCGAAGATGGTATCAAAGCCATCTACGACACCTCGCGCCATCTGAGCGATTTCGTAACCAATTATCGTAAGATGTCGGAGCTCGAAAAGCCTGTCCTTTCCGAAGTGCCCTTGCGCCCTATGCTGGACGAGCTTTGCAAAACCTATCAGCAGTTGGCTTGGACCATCGATGTGCCTGCCGATACTATCTTAAAAGCCGATAAGGGCATGCTGCGACAGATATTGATGAACCTCATCAAGAACGCCATCGAGGCCGAAGCCACCAAGATTATCATTGAACTCACCAACCAGCCTTCACCTAACACCCAACACCCATCACCTATCACCCTACTTATCGGCAACGATGGCAGTCCTATCCCTGCCGAAAACCGCCAGTCGCTGTTTGTGCCATTCTTTACCACCAAGCGCACAGGTAGCGGTATCGGCTTGTCGTTAAGCCGACGAATGATGATACAACAAGGTGGCATGCTGGATCTGGCAGAAAAGAATCTACCAGGTTGTCATGTTACGTTTGTACTCTCCTCTATCTGAGTGGTAGGCCAGTTTACCAAAAACAGTTTTTCGGTAGCACGTGTAAAAGCGGTGTAAAGCCAGTGGATATAGTCGGGCGTCAACATATCGTCCGTCATATAACCTTGGTCGATATACACATGCGCCCATTGTCCGCCCTGCGCCTTATGACAGGTAACGGCATAGGCAAACTTTATCTGCAGGGCATTAAAGTATTTATCTTTCTTCAGTTGCTTAATGCGGTCGGCCTTCAGGGGAATATCGGCATAATCTTCCATTACCGCATTATACAGTTGTTCCTGTTGTTCACGAGAGAGAGCAGGCGATTCGGTAGTCAGCGAATCAAGAATCACGGTAGCAGTGAGTTCGTAGCTATCGTAATCGGGTAGCGTCATCGTCACATCAGCAAAGCGGAACCCGAACAGTTCTTGTACATTGCGTACACGCTGCACCACAGCGATGTCGCCGTTGGCCAGGAACGATATCTCCTTGGATTGTTCAGTCCAGTAATAGTTGTTCTTCACAATCATCAGTTGGTCGCCACGACACAGTTCGTCTTCGCGATCCAACACCGTATTGCGGATACCCTGATTGTAGATGTTAGCGCGTTTGTTACTACGGGTAATCACCATCGTCTCGTCCATCCCCACTCGACTATAGCTGGTGGCCAACGATTCTATCAGCTCATCGCCTGGCACACGCACAATATCAGCAAAACCCTGGAATCGGATTTTGGGCAGAATCCAATCGTCAATCAGCGTTCTGATACGGGTAGCATTCCAAAGAATACCCGAATCCTCTGATTGTCTCAGCACCTGGTTCAGGTCGCACTCGTACACTTTCATACCGTAGGCACGTAGCACATCGCTCATCAGCGCCGGACTCTCATCCTCGCCCACAGGTGGCAACTGGGCCTTATCACCTACCAGCACCATACGACAGTTCTGTCCACTATACACAAACTGCATCAGGTCGTCCAACAGGCATCCGCTACCAAACGCGCTCTCGCCATAGCCTTGGTTGGCAATCATCGATGCCTCATCTATCATAAACAAGGTATCGCGGTTATTGTTGAAGTTCAGATTAAAGGCCGAGATATCGCCAGCCGATTTCTGACGATAGATACGACGATGGATGGTGTAAGCCGGATGACCAGCGTTGAGTGCAAACACCTTTGCTGCACGGCCTGTTGGGGCCAACAGAATCATCTTCTGTTTCAACACATTCATCGCCCTTACGATGGCACCCGCCAAGGTGGTTTTACCCGTACCTGCCGAACCACGCAGAATCATCACCACGTGGTCGTCGCGGTCGGTCATAAAAAGCGAGAACACGTCGATGGCGTGCTCTTGTTCGGCCGTAGGCACCATGCCCATAGCCTCCCGAATGCGGAATTTAAACTCGTCGCTAATCATTTCGGCCACAAAGTTACACTTTTTTAGGCACGAATTACACGAATTACACGAATTTTTATTAATTTTGCACCCAGATATGCATATCAACAACAAATTAGTGAATATTGTGCTGGCTGTGATAGCTGCGTGCTTGCTTGCGCTGTGCGTGGCCAGTGTGATGAACGTGAAGTAGATGGACGCGAAGACAACAATCATACGCATAGGGCGCAACACGCTCTCATTCACCGCACTCGATGTTGCCAACACCGTGCACCCCATCGACTATCGTCCGTACGTGGTTCGTGGCGGTATCTCGATGTCGGCCAATCTGCGCGAGGCATTCAAGACAGGCGACTATGTAGACGAGGATACTGCCAAGGTTTTTATCATGGTAGATACCCCTTCGTTGCTGGTACCCATCGAGCAGTTCGACGAGAACGATATGGAGGCGCTCTTTTCGTATTCGTACCCTCCTGGTCAGGAAAAGCGTGTAATACTGTACAACGTATTGCCCGACCTGAAGGCCGTTTGCGTCTTCGCCATCAACAAGAATCTGGATACGGTTATCAAGGACCGTTTTGAGAGTGGCTACAACTTTGTGCATGCCCTTACACCTGTTTGGCGCCAACTGCATCAGCGTAGCTTTACTGGTCATCGCAACAAGTTGTATGGCTACTTCAACAGCAAGAAGCTTCATATCTTCAGTTTCCAGCAGAACCGCTTTAAGTTCTGCAACACGTTTGATGCTGCCCATGCACACGATGCTCTTTACTATCTGATGTACGTGTGGAAGCAACTGCGACTGGAACCTGAGCACGACGAACTGCATATCCTAGGCAACATACCCGAAGAAGAGTGGTTGCTGCAGGAGTTAAAGCGATTCCTGCACAACGCCTACCTGATTAATGCTACGGCCGAATTCCCCGATTCGCCCGCTACCGGCATCAAGGGTATGCCCTACGATTTAATAACCTTTATATCACGCGGACGATGAGAATTATTACAGGTATCTATAAGGGGCGACATTTTGATATCCCCCGCTCGTTCAAGGCACGCCCTACCACCGATTTTGCCAAGGAGAACATTTTTAATGTACTGAACAGCTATATCGATTTCGAAGGTATCAACGCCCTCGACCTGTTTTCGGGTACTGGTAGTATCTCGCTCGAGCTGGTATCGCGTGGTTGCGAACATGTGGTAAGCGTTGAGATGGACCGCGACCATCACAAGTTTATTACCGAATGTCTGAAAAAGCTTGATACCGACGTTTGCCTGCCCTTGCGCGGCGATGTGTTCCGCTATATCAAATCGTGCAAACAGCAGTTCGACTTTATTTTTGCCGATCCCCCTTACGCACTCAAGGAACTGCCCACCATCCCTGGACTGATTTTCGAGAAGAACCTGCTGAAGGATGGCGGTATCCTGGTGTTCGAGCATGGTAAGGAGCACGATTTTTCTAACGCCCCACACTTTGTAGAGCATCGCAGCTATGGTAGCGTAAACTTTTCGATTTTCAGAAAAGAGGCGACAGCATCCTTGTAACACTCTCCCACAGGCGTACCAGGAAATTGTTACGCATGCGTTTCTTCAGGTCCTTCAGCAGTACACTCTGCTCAAGGTCGCGTAAGAAAATGGTTTTCATTCGCATAGCCACACCTTCGTCGAAGAAGAAGATGTTGGCTTCGAAGTTATTCTCGAAACTACGGAAATCGAGATTGGTTGATCCACAGGTGGTGATCGCATCATCGCACACCAGCATTTTTGAGTGCAGGAAACCTGCCTCGTACAAGCTAACCTGTACACCTGCCTCAAGTACCTCGCGCAGATAGCTCCTGCTGGCCCACTCCACAAACTTGGCATCGCTGCGACGCGGACAAATCACTCGCACATCCACACCACCCAAAGCGGCTGTTTTCAGAGCAAACAGCACCGAATCGTTTGGCAGGAAATAAGGCGTTTCGAGATACAGATAACGCTTGGCACCTAAGATAATGCGCACATAACCCTGCATAATCTCAGGGTAAGGCGTGGTAGGACCGCTGGTAACCACCTGTGCCAGACAGTTGTTGTTGATATCCTCGCATCGTGGATAGTACTTTTTATCCGACAACAAGGTACGATCCACAAAATACCAGTCAACCAGGAACGCACGCTGTAAGGCATGCACACCACCTCCGCTAACCCTCAGCATGGTGTCGCGCCAAGGCATATCGCCAGTACCTTTTACGTAGCGCTGGGCAATATTCATACCACCGATATAGCCCACCAGACCATCAATCACAATAATCTTGCGGTGGTTACGATAGTTCACCTTACTGGTAAACGACGGGAATCGCACAGGCATAAACGAGCGCACCTCGATACCCGCCTCGCGCATCCGTTCAAAAAAGCGATGGTGCACATTCCAACAACCCACATCATCGTAAATCACCTTTACCTCAACACCCTCACGGGCCTTGTCAATCAAGGCATCAGCCACCAACATGCCCAAGGCATCGTCGGCAAAGATATACATATCCAAATGTATGTGGTCCTTGGCCTTGCCGATATCCTCCATCAGCTCGGCTATAAACTGATAGCCATCGGTACAGATATCCACCAGGTTATCCTTAAAAGGCAGCGACAGGTTCTGGTTAATAAACAAGTCGATCAATGGTTTGTGGCGCTCGGGCAGTCGCAGGTTCTGTTGCTCAGCAAACTCCAGCATCGAACGCTTGGTAAGCTGGTTCATCGAACGTTCGCTCACATAGCGCTCCTTGCGATGGTTAATGCCAAAAAACAAATAAAAGACGATGCCCACCACTGGCACAAAATAAATCACCAGCGCCCAAGCCATCGTCTTTGCAGGTTGACGGTTGTCCATAATCACGTGTACCACCGCCATGATAGCAATGATCTGGTACACTATGAATATGATATTCAGCCAACTCATCGTCCTAATTTCTTTGCTACTTCCTTATATATCAAGTCAACATGTTGATACTCGGCCAGCGTTGCCATCACATCGCCCTCGCCTTTCTTGATAGAGGCCAACAGTTCCTTCACCTTGGCACCCAGGCAGTAATAACGGAAGTCGAGCACAATATGCTCCACATGCGACCGCAAACCGCCCTCACGTTCTTTCAGTTGGAATCCCTTACCCAGCTGATATGAATCCACAGCCATGCTGGCCGCTATCGAACTGATTTCGTAATCGGTATGGCGCGTCAGGTATTCCTCGGCCTTAAAACCTTCTTCGCCGCAATGAGCCACCACCTCTTGCAGAATCTTGTTATATACAGGCTTACTGAAACTCAGTCCGTCCTCGCCCATATCGTAGCTGATAAACTGTGCTACCGAGAGGTTGATGGTTTGCCCGTCTTCGGTCTGAAGGTTTTCGTAGATAATCTTCTCGCCATCGCGAACAATGGTTTTTATCAACAGGTCCTCTACCTGCTGAATCTGGTCGCTGATGGTATGCAGACCGATAGCCATGGGCTTGCCCTGCGCCTCGCGCTCCTGTTGGATGGCGTTCTGTGCCTGCTCGCGATTGTATTCCTTTTCCTTCTCCTCGCGGTCGCGACTAATCATGCCGTTCATCGATTGGAGCAGGGTTTCCTCCTTGATGCCCAATCGACGCGACAACTGGGTCAGATACTCATCGCGCAACAGGTTATCATCTACCACCGAGATACTCTTCACGATACCACCGATAGCCTCCGAACGCTTCACGGGGTCGCTCACGTTCTCAACCGTCAGTTTGGTTTTGAACGAGATAAAGTCCTCGGCATGCTCTTCGATATACGCCTTAAACTCCTGGGCGGTATGCTTACGTGAGAACGAATCCGGGTCGTCGCCATCGGGCAGTAACAGCACTTTTACCTTCAAGCCTTCGGCCAACAGCATATCTGTTCCTCGCATGGCGGCATGGATACCGGCCTCGTCGCCATCATACAGCAGGATGATGTTAGGCGTAAATCGTCGCAGAAGTTTTATCTGATATTTCGAGAGAGCCGTACCACTGTTGGCTACCACATTCTCCAGTCCGCACTGGTGCATGGCAATCACATCGGTATAGCCCTCAACCATATACACACAGTCTTCCTTGGCAATGGCTTTCTTACCTTGGTACAAACCATACAGCTCGCGCTCCTTGTGGTAGATTTCCGAGTCGGGCGAGTTCACGTATTTCTGTTGCACACCCTTGGTACGCGCATCCAGCAGTCGTCCACCAAAGGCCACCACCTTTCCACTTACGTTGAACCAGGGGAAGATAACACGACCCGCATAGCGATCGTACACACCCTTCTCGCCTTTGATACACAAGCCCGTCTTAATCAGGAACTCCTCCTGATAGCCCGCTTTCTTAGCGGCAATATCAAGCGCATCGCGCTTTGAAAGCGAGAAACCCAGGTTGAACTTCTCCACAATATCATCGCGGATACCACGACTACGGAAGTACTGGCGACCGATGGCCACACCGTCGGGATCGTTGTTCAGCACATCCTTAAAGTAGTTCATGGCCCACTCGTTAACAATGAACATCGACTCGCGGTCGCTCTGCTCACGTTTCTCCTCCTCGGTCAGTTCCTTTTCCTGTATCTCGATATTGTATTTCTTGGCCAGCCAGCGCAGAGCCTCGGGATAGGTAATCTGCTCGTGCTTCATCAGGAAGTTAATGGCCGTTCCGCCCTCACCACACGAGAAGCACTTGCATATCTGCTTGGTTGGCGACACCATGAACGATGGCGTTTTATCGTCGTGGAACGGGCACAAGCCTTTATAGTTAACGCCCGATTTTCGCAGCGTTACAAACTCGCCCACCACGTCAACGATGTTCGTGGCATCAAGTATCTTGTCTATCGTTTGTCTGTCAATCATCCTACTTATCGTAAGCGTGTACAGGATAATCAGTAGTATAGTGCAAACCGCGACACTCCTTGCGCTCCAAAGCCCAACGTGTAATCAGATAGCCCACGTTAATCATGTTACGCAATTCGCAGATATCCTTCGAGGCCTTTACACGCTTAAACAGGCGCTCGGTCTCCTCGTAAAGCATATCCAGACGGTCCCAGGCACGATGCAAACGCAGGTCGCTACGCACAATACCTACGTAGTTCGACATAATCAGGTTTACCTCCTTCACGCTCTGGGTAATCAGCACCTTCTCCTCGTTGGTCAGTGTACCCTCGTCGTTCCACTCAGGCACCTTCTCGTTGAAGTCGTAGAAATCCACATGCTCCAGCGAGTGCTTTGCGGCCGTCTCGGCATAAACCACTGCCTCAATCAGCGAGTTGCTGGCCAAGCGGTTACCACCGTGCAAACCAGTGCACGAGCACTCACCAAGGGCATACAGCTGTTCTATGCTGGTTTGTCCGTTCAGGTCCACCTTGATACCACCGCACATATAGTGGGCGGCAGGACGAACGGGGATATAATCGGTAGTGATATCGATACCCATCGACAGGCACTTCTGGTAGATATTGGGGAAGTGCTTGCGTGTCTCGGCGGGATCCTTATGGGTCACATCCAGACATACGTGATCCAAGCCGTGAATCTTCATCTCCTTATCGATGGCACGCGCCACGATATCACGTGGTGCCAGCGACAGACGCTCGTCGTACTTCTCCATAAACGTCTCGCCATTAGGCAACTTCAGTATGCCACCATAACCACGCATAGCCTCGGTAATCAGGAAGGCGGGGTGCGTTTCGTTAGGGTTATGCAGCACGGTGGGGTGGAACTGTACAAACTCCATATCGGCCACCGTACCCTTGGCACGATACACCATAGCAATACCATCGCCTGTAGCAATCACGGGGTTCGATGTGGTCAGATACACAGCACCGCAACCACCGGTACACATCACGGTCATCTTAGCCAGATAGGTATCCACCTTCTGGGTATCAGGATTCAGCACGTAGGCACCATAGCAGTTAATGTATGGCGAACGACGTGTAATTCTGGCACCTAAGTGGTGCTGGGTGATAATCTCCACCGCAAAGTGGTTCTCCTTAATGTCGATATTGGGATTGTTGCGCACAGCCTCCATCAGTCCGCGCTGTATCTCGGCACCCGTATCATCCTTGTGGTGCAGAATACGGAACTCAGAGTGTCCGCCCTCGCGATGCAAATCAAATTTGCCATCGTGGTTCTTATCAAAGTTCACGCCCCAGTTTACCAGTTCTTTAATCTGTTCGGGCGCCATTCTTACTACTTGTTCTACGGCTTTGGGGTCGCTGATGTAGTCGCCCGCAATCATCGTGTCTTCTATGTGTTTCTCGAAGTTATCCAGTTCGAGATTGGTAACCGATGCCACGCCACCCTGAGCAAACGATGTGTTGGCCTCATCCAGCGAGGTCTTGCATATCATACACACCCTACCCTTGTTGGCGCGAGCCACCTTCAGTGCGTAGCTCATACCGGCCACGCCAGCTCCTATCACCAGGAAATCATATTTGTATACCATGTGCTGATGTTATATTTTGTCACAAATCTGCTGCAAAATTACTTAAAATTTCCAATATTCTTTGCATCTTATCAATTTTTTTGTAACTTTGCAGCAAATAGACACCAAACTCATTACAACAATGAAACAACTAGCGCTTATATTCATGCTGATGGTTCCGATGGTGGCACTGGCACAACAGACTACCGTAGGTGGAACCATTATCGACGAGAAATCGGGGCGCCCATTGCCCCAGGTGAGTGTTGCTGCTGGCCGCATCTCTGTGGTCACAAACGAGGATGGTGCCTTCCTTCTAAAACTGGGCGATAAGCCCGCAAACATCACGGTATCGCACTTAGGTTACAAAACCAAGAAGGTGGCATTACGCGCAGGCGAGACCGAGAACCTGAAGATAAAACTTCAACCCACCACCATACAACTGCGCGAGGTGGTGATACGTACTGGTAATCCACGCGACATTGTAGAGATCGCCATCAAGAAGATTCCCGAGAACTACAGTCGCCAGCCCGAGTTGCTCAAGGCGTTCTATCGCGAAACAGCCATGAAGCGCAAGCACTTCATCTATGTGGCCGAGGGCGTGGAGGACATGTACAAAACCAGCTACACACGCGGTGTAGGTCGCGACAGAGTGGCTATCATCAAAGGTCGCCGACTGCTCAGTCAGAAACAGGGCGACACCCTGGGCTTAAAGGTCATGGGCGGTCCGGTACTGCCTGTACAGCTCGATGTGGTAAAGAACACCGAGTTACTGCTCAACCAGGAGGACATGGATGCCTACAGCTACAGCTGGGGCACACCAGAGATGATCAACGACCGCCTGCAGATGGTGGTTCTGATAGAGCCTCTCTTCAGCAAGGAGTATGCGCTGTATCATGGCAAACTGTATATCGACAACGAGCGCCTGGCATTTACCCGCATCGAACTCAGTCTCGACATGAGCGATAAGGAGAAAGCCACCCGTACCATGCTGGTACGCAAGCCGTTCGGTGTGAAGTTCAAGCCACGCGAGCTGTCGTGTGTAGTCGATTATCGCTATACCGACGGTATTACACGCATCAGCTATCTGCGTAACACCTTTAAGTTCAACTGCGACTGGAAGAAACGTCTGTTCAGCACATCGTTTACCGCCACCTGCGAGATGGCTGTCACCGATAGTCAGTCGGAAGGTGTACAGCCCATCGTCAGTCGCAACTCGTTCGACTCGCACGATGCCTATTACGACAAGGTAGAATATTTTATGGATCCAGAATACTGGAACAACTACAACATTATAGAACCCTCAGAATCGCTGGATAAAGCGATACGCAAACTGGTATCAACTTACCAGCGCAATTGATTAGGTAGTAATTTAAAATGAAGCAGAATATAAGGAATTGGATTTTTTCACTCTTATTGGCAGGTACGGTAGGCAGTTTGCAGGCGCAAACGGTCGATACACTCGTAGTAGATACCTGCGCCACAGATACCATCGTTGAACTGCCCTGGCCACAGAACCTGCAGGCCCGGTTAGACACGCTTACCAGCGATAAGATGTTCGACTATACCCAACTGGGCCTGATGGTTTACGATATCACTGCCGACTCAACCCTTTACACTTATGGTGCCAAACAGATACTGCGCCCAGCCTCAACCATGAAGCTGCTCACAGCCATCACCGCACTCGATCAGTTAGGCATTAAGCACAAGTTCCGCACCTCACTGTATTACACTGGCGAGGTAGTGGATAGCGTGCTGGTAGGCGATCTGTATTGTGTGGGCGGTATGGATCCCTTGTTCGACACTACCGATATGCAGGCTTTCTCGGCCAGTGTCAAGGCATTAGGCATCCATACGCTGAAAGGCAAACTGGTAGATGTAAATACCTTTAAGGATCAGGACCTGCTTGGCGAAGGCTGGTGTTGGGATGATGATAACCCATCGCTCAGCTCACTGCTCATCAATGACAAGGACGATTTCATCAGTCAGTTCGCACAACAGCTCGATAAGGACAGCATCTTCCCCGATGGCCCTGCCGAAAATGCAGCCCTGCCAAAGGATGCCGTTCTGCTATGCCAGCGTAGCCACTCGTTAGAGGATGTGCTGGTACCGATGATGAAGGACAGCAACAACCTCTATGCCGAGTCGGTATTCTATCAGCTTGGTGCCGCTACAGGTGCACGCCCAGCCAAGTCGTCGCATGCCCGCAACGCCATCAAGCGCACCCTGCATAAGGCCGGCATCACAGGTTCGCATTATAAGATAGCCGATGGTAGCGGACTCTCGCTTTACAACTATGTAACCCCCGAGTTGCTCACCAAACTGCTGGTTTATGCCTATCGCCACCCCAGCATCTATCGCTACCTGTACGTATCGCTACCCGTAGCAGGCGAGGATGGCACTCTGAAGAAACGCATGAAGGATACCCCTGCACAAATCAGCGTGCGTGCCAAAACGGGTACCCTCACTGGTATATCATCGTTGGCAGGCTATGCTGTAGCCACCAACAACCATGTGTTGGCATTTGCCATCATCAATCAAGGCGTTATGAAGAACGATCAAGGACGTAACTTTCAGGATAAAGTATGCACAGCGATGTGCAAATGACATTAAACATGAAACATTAAAAATTAAAGATTAAACATTAAAAGATTAACGATTATCATGAAGAAAGAACAGATACTAGTTAGAATTACAGGTCAGGATCGCCCAGGCCTTACCGCCTCAGTAATGGGCATCCTCGCAAAATACGATGCACAGATTCTCGACATCGGCCAGGCCGATATCCACTCTACCCTGTCGCTGGGTATCCTCATCCGTATGGACGAGACCAACTCAGGTCAGGTAATGAAGGAGTTGCTTTTCAAGGCCACCGAGCTGGGTGTGCAGATAGGTTTCTCGCCTATTAGCGACAATGAGTATGAGGACTGGGTAGGTCATCAGGGTAAGAACCGTTACATTCTCACCGTGATGGGTCGCCAGTTAGAGGCACGCCAGATTGAGGCCGCAACCTCGGTGATTGCCGAGCAGGGGTTAAATATCGACTCTATCATCCGTCTTACCGGTCGTAAGAGCATCAAGAACCCCGCCAAGCACACCCGTGCCTGCATCGAGTTCTCGCTGCGTGGCGAGCCCAAGGACCGTCAGGAAATGCAGTCGAAACTGATGAAGCTGTCGAGCGAGATGGAGATCGACTTCTCGTTCCAGCTCGATGACATGTTCCGTCGCATGCGCCGTCTGATTTGTTTCGATATGGACTCTACACTGATTCAGACCGAGTGTATCGACGAGCTGGCCGAGCGCAATGGCGTTGGTGCACAGGTACGCGCCATCACCGAGAGTGCCATGCGTGGCGAGATCGACTTTAAGGAGAGTTTCACCCGTCGTGTCAGTCTGCTCAAGGGTCTCGACGTGAGCGTGATGCAGGAGATAGCCGAGAAACTACCTATCACCGAGGGTGTAGATCGTTTGATGACTACCCTGAAACGCTATGGATATAAAATTGCCATTCTCTCAGGAGGATTCACTTACTTTGGCGAATACCTGCAGCGCCGTTATGGTATTGATTATGTATATGCTAACGAACTGGAGATTGGCCCCGATGGCAAGCTCACAGGTCGTTATGTGGGCGAGATAGTAGATGGCCATCGCAAGGCCGAACTGCTGAAGTTGATTGCCCAGGTTGAGAAGGTGAACCTGGCACAGACCATTGCCGTGGGCGATGGTGCCAACGACCTGCCTATGATCTCAGAGGCCGGTCTGGGTATCGCTTTCCACGCCAAGCCCCGTGTGGTGGCCAATGCCGAACAGAGCATTAACACCATCGGTCTTGATGGCGTACTCTATTTCTTAGGATTCAAGGATTCGTATCTTGGCGACCAAGGTGTGATGTAAATGAACGCGGATTTTTCTACTACACTACTTAATTGGTACAAGGAATACGGTCGTGATTTGCCCTGGCGGCAAACTCACGATCCATACGCCATCTGGCTCTCCGAAATCATCCTACAGCAAACGCAGGTAAAGCAGGGCTGGGATTACTGGACCCGCTTTATGCATCGCTGGCCCACCGTAGAGGCGCTGGCGTCGGCTACCGAGGATGAGGTGCTACGCGAGTGGCAGGGTCTGGGCTACTACAGTCGTGCCCGCAACCTGCACTTTGCCGCTAAGCAGATTGTGGCCATGGGGCATTTCCCTGATACGTTAGAGGATATCAAGAAGCTGAAAGGCGTTGGCGATTACACTGCCGCGGCCATTGCCAGCTTTGCCTTCGGCATCCCTGCAGCAGTGGTAGATGGCAACGTTTATCGTGTGCTCGCCCGCCACTTCGGCATCGACACTCCCATCAACACCACCGAAGGCAAAAAGGTGTTTGCAGCGCTGGCCCAGGAGCTACTCCCAACTGTCAATTGTCAATTATCAACTGTCAATTCTGAATATAATCAGGCCATCATGGACTTCGGTGCCATCCAGTGTACCCCCGCATCGCCCAACTGCATGTTTTGTCCGCTCGTAGAGTCGTGTGTTGCCTTCCGTTCAGGTACGGTTGCCGAACTCCCTGTAAAACTCAAAACGCTCAAAGTTACCGAGCGTCATCTGGCCTATGTCTATATCAGTTGCAATGGTCAAACCGCCATCCATCGCCGTGGTCCCGGCGACATCTGGCAAGGGTTGTGGGAACCCTGGCTGGTAGAATCACCAACCCAAATCCCTCATGATACTGTGATACTGCGTAAGAATGTGAAGCACGTGCTGACCCATCGGGTGCTCTATGCCGACTTCTATCTTTTAGAAGTAGATGAGCGCCCGAAGCTACCAGCTGATTATATATGGATAAAAGAATCGGAGCTCGACGATTACGCCAAGCCCCGACTTATTGAGAAACTGCTCAGCAGCCTTTTGCCTTCAGATAATTAGCAAATATCCTTGCTGCACTCTCCACCTTCGCAGCACAAGGACGCGACTTGTAATATTCCGCAGTACGCTCCGAAGCCACATAATTGTTGTGTGCTTTCTCGTAGCCTTTCAGTCCGAGAATCTCCGCACAGATGATACTGCCATTCTCCTCCTTCGATTTGTCCAGCAAATCCTGCACCACCTTGTAGCAGGCGCTCTTGCCCTCGCGGTCGCTACCTTCAGTCTGTCCACAGTCCAGACCTACCAGCATCACAATCCCCGATACGGCACCGCACATCATACGCAGGCGTCCCACGCCACCGCCAAATCCTGCGGCTATCTTCTTAGCCAGGGTATCGTCAAGCCCATACAGGTCGGCAAATGCCGCCACCACACTTTGGCAACAGCCATACCCCTGCATAAAATTATCTACTGCACGATTTACTCTCTCGTCTAATTCTTTATCTGTCATCATTAATATATTGCTTTAAAATTCTTTGTATCCATCAGGTGCTTGTCGGTCATCTTGATGTATTAAAAGTTTTACCACCCTGATGGCAGCACGATGTTCTCCACTTCGTGAGCCTTAGCAAACAGGGGCGATATATCCTCGTTGGTAAAACCTGCGATACCGCACCCCACACGAGTTACCAGGAACGTAAGGTCAGGTCGCGTTTTAGCAAACTCTATGAACTCATCCACATAGGGTTTGATGGCATCTACACCGCCATGCATGGTGGGGATGCCATAGCTCTGTCCTTGTAGACCTACGCCCTGGCCCCAGATGGCACCAAACTTACGATAAGCCAACAAGGCGGCCCCGCCACCATGCGCCCCAGCCAGGTTACTACCAAACACAAACACCTCGTTCTCACCAAGCTCCGTTATCCGCTCCGGCGTCACTCTTTTCTGTTCCATATACTTGTATTTAGAAAGTCATCGCTGCAAAGATACAACTTTTTCTGAAATAGAATATTTTTTTTGTAAAAAAAGTGCATTCCACAAGGCTTGTGGAAAAGAAAAACGCCATCACTCCACTCAGCAGGGAGTAATGGCGTGTATTGTAGAATAATGAAATTCGATTAATATTTCTTCAGTAAATCTTCTATAGCTTCCTTTAATGGTTGCAAGTCATCATTAATTACGGATACGATTATCTCTTCGTCGATGTTAGCATATTCGTGAGATATTATATTACGCAGGCCATAAATGGCGTTCCATGGGATAGAAGGGAAAGAATCCAGTGGTTTATCTTCGCTTTTTAGGAGTTTACCCACATGTTCGCCAATAACCTGGAATCTCATTACGCATGCATTGAATGCCATAACTCCCGTTGATGACTCCATGAAGTCATTTACATTTGTACGACCATTGCTCCATTCTTGGATAAGATTGATGGAGTCCAAGATGTCTTCGAGTCTATCGTGTATCGTTAAGAGATTATCAGACATAAATTACATCTTTTTGGATGTTGGACTTGAATAGGGGACGTAGTGAATCGCGGAATCTTACAAGATCAACCTCGCAATTAAATAGTTGCTTCAGGGCTTCTTTGAGCTCATACATTAACTGCAAAGAGGGCTTCTGAACTTCGACCACAATGTCAATGTCACTATCCTCGGTATTCTCTTTTCTGGCTACAGAACCAAAAATACCGAGTTTTGTTATGCCAAATTTCTGTGCGAATGCACTCTTGAAACCAGCTAACTTGTTAATGCAGTCTTGAAGTTCCAACATCTTAATACAACTTTATTCGTCTGCAAAGATACAACTTTTTCTGGAATATAAACAAAAAAGACAAAAAAAAATCGCAACAGGTTTTTGGCCTATTGCGATTCGTTACGTTGGGGTTAGATTCTCTACGAACCTACACAGCTGGTGGCGCCGAGGGCGGTTACGATGGCTGTAGCGATGGATGCAATCATCTGGACGATGAACTTCAGTGTTTCTTTCTTTGTCATAATGGTTTAGGTTATATGGTTAATACTTTGTGTTTCATGGTAAAAATGGTGGGGCTTGTGCCCCAACCATTAGTCGCCAATGGGCTCGTGGCCACCGCCGCCGGTATTGCCGCCACCGCCAGTGTTTCCACCGCCGCCGGTATTGCCACCCTGAGTGCCGCCACCGGTATTACCTGGCTTATCATCCTCGATAAGCTGGCCAGCAAACGCCTCGGCATTTACAAACTCGGCCTTCTTGATGAACTCACGGCTTGAGATGTTGGTCTCGGCCTCCTGATCGGGCAGGAATCGGATGTGGAGGGCCTTCAGGTTCTTCTGAGGTGAGAAGTCCTCCTTCTTCAGAGCACCACCCTTCTCGTTCTCCAAGGTGGTAAAGAAGATGCCCAGACCGTCGATCTTGACGCGCTTGGAGTTCAGGAGCATCTCCAACAGACAACTACGGAACTTCTCCAGCACTCCGAACACCACGTCGGGAGTGTAGATACTGCCGTGCTCGGCGATGTGGTTGGCCATCTTACGAGTGTTCAGCGTCTCGACGGTCTTGCTGTGGGCAAACCACTTACCGAAAATCTTCGAATTCTTGATGTTGTTTTGCTTCAACAGATAAAAGATCTTTGCCATAATGTGTAAAAGGTTTTAAATGGGTTAATTATTAAGTTTGACGATGCAAAGGTACTACTATAGAATGTAATCTACAAACTTTTTAGGCCTCCACTTAGTTAAACAGTGTTAACAAAAATCAGCTACCACTTCATCGTTCACAATCCGTAACTTCGTGATTTACGATCTAACGGATATCGATGAGATAAGTGCCACCTCGTTCCAGGCACGCAGTATCACAGTAACATAACCGATTTTGCCTATTCTGTAGAAAAACTGGCTATATTGAATATTATATATATTAAATATATATAATATTTATAATACTATAATTATATATATTACTACCTATCGCCGCCTAACCTACTCGCAGTATCGTAATGTTACTGTGATACTGCGTGGAAACAGATACATCAGAACAAAAATTGCGCATAAATCTTGTATATCTAAGAATTTTGCAATACCTTTGCAATATGGAATATTACATATGCCCATTCAGGATAGCAAGCAGCGAGAAATGGTACGCCCAGCCCGATGGGTTTCAACCACAGGAAGTCCTGGCGACAGTGACGCGAGATGACTTCCTACGACAAAACAAAAAATTACTATTCACTGACAAAAGCGGCAACCACATCTATTCGCACAAATACATATACCAACCCAAGGATGGCATAGCCGTACTTAAACTAGCAAATAGGTACGTAGATAGTGATGATGAAGAATTCTGGAGAAAGCGACCTTGGGAAGACCGGTTCTTTACAGTTATCGTCATAGTCAGTAGAAAGGATGGTACTTGTTTCTATGTTGAGGATAACGAGCGTGCATTTGATAGGGTTGAAGACGTGGTGAAGATACTGTGCAGAGGGCTTAACCATAGTCTGTCGAGTCATCAATTATTTATAGGTTCTGATTACAACTTCATCAAGCAAACCGATAACTTTGCCCTGATGTCGGCTTGTGCTATTATCAACCAGCAACTTGAAGACTCACTCAACCTTCAGTTTGGTACATGCGACGCGATGAAACATGAGTATGACGAGAATGCCCTATTAGCAGCACAACTGTTTACCAGCGCCTTAACCGACCAACGTAAAGCCAGCATGGTGATATCGTTGCTCTACGAACTTACCAAAGGCAGGAAAGACAGGAAAGCGCTGATGTGCGGACTACGAGCGGCTATGGATGCAGGGGTGATTATAAGACCAAGCTACAACGATTTTATAACGGTGTTTAACTGTGGCCATCTGGTATCAAAAGAGCAGTATAGCACTTATACCAACCCGAATTATAACGGATACAAGAAATACGAACTCTACAAAAACGCCTACATCAGATTCAAACAAATAAAGGAGTCAGCCATCTAAATACTCCAAAACGCTTAACTTTTCTGAACTTATCACAACTATTCTGGTCAAATCGGCACTCGGCCGAAATAATCAGTTTTTTTATTTGCGCATATCAGCCGGATGCTATATTTTTGCGGCCGCTGAGCACAACAATAATTAAAAACCTGAGACAGGCATGGGCCCATTCTGTTTCTTAAACTTTAACAACAATGAAGCAGAACAACAATGAAGTGCAGTACATTTGGCACGACGGGGCTACTATCCCCGAAGACCTGCTGATTAGCATGGCTAAAACAGCAGGATGTTACGAATCGGCTAAGCCTTATCTATTTTCGTTGATGGCGCATGGCCTTAACCATGGTATCCGCAACTATATATATAAGGTAAACGAGATACGTGATTATTACCACGTGGTACCTATCCCCATAGCCAAGGAGATGGGACAGGCCACTACCTGCAACCAAACCCATCACGCCGATGTGGCAAGAAAGCTATACAAAGCCATGAACCAGGAAGGTCGGGAACTGGTAGTAACCAACAGTCTGAAGCTACTGCTAACCAATCACCGCAACCTATTCTGCTCGAAAACCGATTGGGCGGGTATCTACCTGGTAATCAAGGACAGGCTGAATGGACGAATAAGCAAAACCCGATTTACACGACTGATGATGAACCTTACCCGCGACTGGTGGCCCAAGGAACTGCAGATAGGCGCACGAACACTGAGCAACTTTGGTAGATGTGTGACCTACAAAGACCGACTGGAAGCTTACTACGACATGGAAGAGAACCCATGGAGCGAGCTTTGTGATACCTATTGGAATATACTGATGCAACAGATTCTGACGCATAACTGACGCTGTTTATCGCCCATCGACGCAAATAACGACGCGATTCTGACGCACTGACGCATCAGCCCCACCACCTATTTATTTCATCATATCTTTGCATCGTCAAAAAGAAATTAAAGCAAACAAGTATGAGAAAAATTGAAGAAAAAATCACGGTTACAACCAAGCCCAACGGCTATGCGTTGACAGTAAACGAGAAGGAGTATTTATACTTTAACACGTTAGATCTGGTAAAGGGTGTTTGCATTCACGTGGGATTGGGACGAAAGAGTCCGACCACCAAGTATGGACGCGATGCGATACTGAAGGCTATGGGCGATGGAAGTCTGGAGCGCAAGCTACAGAAAGAGGTAAACGAACTGAAATCACAAGTGTTTAATTTAAAGAACGCGCTGCATGAAAGCAAAGAAGAACAAAAGGGGAATAACGGTCAAGAAGGGCTGTATCTCATGTAAGTGGAAGATGTACGATGGTGAGGGCAACCGCATCTGTACCCTGTTCAGAAACAACGAGAAAGGTTACTGCAACAAATGGCGCATGACCCAAGCCCTAAGGAATGCCGGTACACCATATGGCGACATCCACACCAAGCCCTATCTGCGCTATGCCATGGAGATAGCACAGGACGAGCAAAGGTGGATAGCCCAAGGTTACAACATCACCCCCACCCCGATCGAAGAGATGCAAAATAACTATTTAAAAGAACATAAAACTTATAACATCGATTTTTAACTAACTTATGAAAAAGAAACTTATCAACATTCAGGACATCACCGTAGTTATGAACCGTGCATCGAGAGGCCTTACCATTGAGGGCGTTATGTTTATCGACAAGCACACACACCATCTGACGTTCAAGCCTTACAACCTGGCCAAGTATCAACCCGGCTACTACCAACGAACCAAACCCAAACTGATTAAGAAACTGCCATGGGGAGCACTTAAACAGAGTATTCGCAACAACATTCTACGACTGAGTGTGCCACAGGTGTTGGGAACAGCGCAAACCATAGCCATCTTTAACGACCATGTAGCCCAGGCCAACGATGCGCTGATTGACATGGAGCTGAAAGAGTTTTGCTAGACATTGACCATTGACCATTGAACATTGAACATTGAAAATTAATTATGGGATTTTGTTATCAGAAGAACTTTAGTAATCCTACGTTGCCGGTTGACGAGGCCCAGTTCTGGGCCCTCGTCAGGGCAGAAAAATGGAACGAGAACATTGATAAGTATCGTGAAACTGGTGATGCTGCGTTGAAGCGAAAACTGCCTGCGTTTATCTTCCAGGCTACGTTCGACGAGACCACATCGAAAGCGGGCAAAACGGGTGCCTGGCGCAAACAGGCGGCTACCCAACTAACGGGCTTAGTGGTGATGGATATCGACCATGTCGAAAAACCTCGTGAGGTATTTGACCAATGGGGATTAGGCACGGATGAACACGGCTTTATAAATAAAGACGCGGCTGGGAGAATACTTTTGGTGTATATAACGCCTAGCGGAAAAGGGCTGAAAGTTGTGTTTAAAGCTGATGTGGCAGTAGGCAACCTCATCGACAACCAACATGCCATGGCCAAGGTGCTTGGGGTGGAGGTTGATGAGAGTTGCAAGGATGCCAGTCGTATGAGCTTCATCTGTAAGGAATCGGATATTTTGTATTTAAACAAAGAACTTTTTACGTATGAGAACAAGGAATTTGCTGAGCGATATACTGCTCTATATCGAGACGGTCATAGCCAGGCTACGAGAGAGGATGAATTAGGCACGAATTACGCGAATTTACGCGAAGAAAATAAAATTCGTGATAATTCGTGTAATTCGTGCCAAAAACAATTCAAGGGGGTTGCGTACTCGGAGATTATTGATGAGTGGTGGCGGCAGAATGGAGGGGTGCCACAGGAGGGCGAAAGGAATGTAAAACTGTACCAGTTGGCGGTGAGTTTGAGGGCCATTTGCGACAACAACCGACAGTTGCTGATGGAGATTATGCCACGCCTGGGACTGAGCGAAGAGGAGGTTCGCAGCATTGTGGAGAGTGCCTGCAAGGAAACGCCAAAAGGTCTTTCAAAAGCCATGCGGAGTGTACTGGAGGGGAATAAGAATCCGTCTGAACAATCAGAACACGATATCGACCAATGGCTGTGGGATTGGGGAGAGCAGATAGAGAAATTATTTGACGACTTTCCGATACTACGCGATGTGTGCAAAGGACTTAAACGCAACCAGTATGCTTCGGCCTTGTTTGTGAGTGGTGGATTTATGATGACGTTGATGACGCGATGCCGATACAGCTTTTATCATCGACCAGAAGAATTGCGACGCCTGAACTGCGAGGTGATGGTGATTGGTGATCCTGCCAGCGGAAAGAGTTTTGCTACCCGGTTGTACAAACTGCTGATAGCTCCGATTATCGCCGCCGACCGTATAGGTAAGGATGCCATCAACGCTTATCGCGAACAGATGAAAATCAAGGGTGCCAACAAGGAGAAACCGAAGAAACCCAAAGTGGTGGTACGTGTGCATCCTGCCCGCACCAGTAATGCCCAGTTTATTCAGGACATGGTGAATGCGGTTGAAGAGGTGGATGGCGAGCCCATGCAGTTGCACATGCTCACTTTTGATACTGAGCTGGACAATACCCTCTCGATTCAGAAAGGTGGTAGTTGGATTGACAAGCAATCGCTGGAGTTGAAAGCTTTCCACAACGAGGAGGACGGTCAGGCTTATTCGAACATGGACTCGGTGATTGAGAACTTCTGCGTAACCTGGAACTTTATATATACCGGCACGCCACTGGCCCTGAAGGCAAAAATAAACGAACGCAACTTTGGATCGGGATTGGCCACACGATTAACCTGTATCCCCTTGCCTCCCACTAACTTTGAGATGATGACCCGCGAAAGCGTGGTTGACCGTGAGAGCGACCATCGACTAAAGGAATGGGGTGAGAAGTTGGACCGTATGAAGGGTGTGCTGAGTGTAGAGAAGATTGTGGATGAGCTGTACGACTGGACGGCACGTCGCATGGCCGATGCCAAGGAGAACAACTCGAAAGCCGAAGAGATGCTGCTGAAGCGTTGTGCCTACCACGGACTAAACTTTGCCGCCCCGTTTATTGTGATGCGCCATTGGGAACAGATGCATCAGGATGGTGCCTACTACTGCGGAGAGTTTGAGACCGACGAGGTGGATTGGAAGTTGGCTGAGCTAATCGTCAACATACAGTACGCCTGTCAGCGCCACTTCTTTCTGGCTATGGCTGAGAAATACTTCGACGACCAGCAACGCGATGTTTTAACTACCACTCACCGAAGACAGAAAACGTACGATGGGTTTAACCGATTACCCGAGGAGTTTGCGGTTGACGACGTGATGACTTGCTTTGCCATCTCGAACCCCACGGTGGCACGTGTAAAGATCAGCAGACTGATGAAAGACCATCTGATTGAGAAGACAGACGAGTTTGTCGACAACGGCACCACCAAAGCCATCTACAGAAAGGTTGGTGCCATGTGTTAATCGCAGTATCACAGTAACATTTACATTAAACATTGAACATTAAACATTAAACATTAAACATTAAAGATTATGGAATCTATAGTGCAGCTTAATAGTAAAGCCAAACTCTCCGAGCATTTTGTGCTCGGGGAGTTTACCAGGAGCAAATACCCTGAAGTATATAACATACCCAGTCACGAGGCGATAGCGAACCTCACCAAGCTTTGCCAATGGCTTGAGTTTTTGCGAGAAAGGGCCTTGCGACCTATCATCATCAACTCAGGGTACAGATCACCTCAACTTAATCGAAAGGTTGGCGGGGCGGCGAACTCGAACCATCTAACGGGGTGCGCGGTGGATATACGCACATCGGGCTACGAACAGGCCATACAGTATGCAGCCATATTGATTGACTATGCCAACAAAAACAATCAGCAGTTTGATGAACTGCTGATTGAGAGGAATCGTTATGGGGCCGTATGGTTGCACTTGGCAGTACGTCCCAAGGATAATCGTAGAAAAGTGCTGTTTATGATTACTTAAACAGCAACTGGGCGAACTGGTAGAGGCTGCGGCGCCAGGTTTGCCACTCGTGAGCGGTCTCGGGTGAGATGTATGAGTGGGCGTTGATGCCTATCTTCTTCAGACCCTCGGCGGCATTGATCACACTACCCTCACCTTCGGCCATGCCCTTCTCCTTACCACCGGCACTCATAAAGAGCACCTTGTTGGTTGCCTTGAAATCGGGTACATCGGTGAGCTCGTCGGCACCAATGGTACCACCACTGAAGATACCAACGTAAGCAAAGGTCTTAGGATTGTTGAGGGTGATGCCGTGGGTCTGCATGCCACCCATCGACAAACCTGCCATAGCGCGATGATCGGCATCGGCAATCACACGATAGTTCTTTTCAACCATGGGGATGATATCCTTAATGAGCACCTCTTCGAATGCACCACCCATGCGGCGGGCCATCTTAGCAAAGTCGGCACCGCTCATGCGGGGGCGCTGACCACCTGCTGGACGTGCTCCACCCTGTGGACGTGGACCGCCTGGACGTGGACCACCAAAGCCCATAGGCTGCTCACCTGGCTTGCGGGCATTCAAACCATTGTCCATAAAGATGATGAAAGGCACGGCCTTGCCAGCGGCAATGAGGTTATCCATGATGATACCTGTCTTACCCTGTGCACCCCAACCGGTCTCGTTCTCGCCCATACCATGCTGCAGGTAGAGCACAGGGAACTTCTTAGTGGGGTTGGCATAATACTCGGCGGGCAGATAGATATAGCCGTGACGCATCTGCTGGGTTACTGATGAATAGTAGTAAACCTCGTTGACAGAGCCCTGAGGCACGTTCTTTACCGTGTAGAAGTCCTCGTCGGCGGCAGGGATATCGATACCGCTACCCCAACGGCTGGCTCCGTAATAGTATTTGCTACCTGGATCGGGCACTGAGGCACCATCGATGTTGAGCTGATAGTAGTGGAAGCCCTCGTCCTGTGGAGCCGACTCACCAGTCCACACACCGTTAGCATCCTTCTTCATCTCGTACTTCACACCACCGATGTCGAGCTTTACGCTATTAGCCTCGGGGGCTGAAATCTGGGCGCGAACCATGCGCTGTGAATTTACCATGGGATACTGTTTTCCCTCCTGATTAGTACTTGCAGGCTTAAAGTCTTCAGTTACTTGGGCACTTGCCGATACAGCCACGAAAGCTGCCATTAATAAAATAGTTTTCTTCATAAGTTATGTTATAACAATTGTTAGGTTTATTATGTTACTTGTTTGACACCCGAGAGGGCAAAAAGTAAAATGCCGCCTGCGATAGTTAATGAAGATTAACAAATAAAAAAAGAGCACCCTTATGCAGGATGCTCTATTTATAATAGCGTTTCAGGATTGCTTACTCGGCAGTCTCCTCGTCGTTAGCCTTGAAGTTCTCGAGGTCCTCAACCTGGAAGGCCTTGATGTAAGCAGCCTTACCAAGGATATCCTCTTCGGCCATGCGAACATATACGTTAGCGCTCTTAGCGAACAGCTCAGGAGCCTTAGCAGCATCGCGGAGGATGAGCAGACACATCACGAGCTCGGCTGTCATGTCGTACAGACGGCGAGCCAGGAAGTCGTGAGCATCCTGATTGTCGAGAGCCTTAACAGCGGCGAGAGCCTCCTCGTAAACGGGGATGAGCTTCTCAACACGGGCCTTGAGAGCAGCGTTAGCCTCAGCAGGCAGTGCAGCCAGCATGTCCTTGATGTTGTTGAGCATAGTGCCGTTGGTGATGTAGCGGATAGCAGCTACAACCTGCAACTGAGTGGTCCCCTCGTAGATAGAGAAGATACGTGCGTCGCGGAACAGGCGCTGGCTCTTGTACTCCATGATGAAACCTGAACCACCGTGGATGCTGATAGCATCGTAAGCGTTCTGGTTGGCGTACTCAGAGTTCATACCCTTGGCCAGTGGTGTGAAAGCATCGGCCAGGCGCTGGTACTTCTTGAGCTCCTGCTTCTCCTCGGGAGTAAGCTTGCGGTCGCGCTCGATATCCTCCAAGCACTTGTAGATATCAACGTAAGCGGCTGTCTCGTACAGGAGTGAACGACCAGCATCGAGCTTAGCCTTCATGCGAGAGAGCATATCGTAAACAGCGGGGAAGTTGATGATCTTATCACCGAACTGCTGACGCTCCTTAGCGTAAGCCAGGCCCTCGTTGTAAGCCTCCTGCTCAACACCTACACTCTGTGCAGCGATACCCAGACGGGCACCGTTCATCAGAGCCATCACGTACTTGATCAGACCCAGACGTGTGCTACCGCAGAGCTCGGCCTTAGCGTTCTTATAGGTGAGCTCACAGGTAGGTGAGCCATGGATACCCAGCTTGTGCTCGATGTGACGAACATCAACACCGCCCTGGCGCTTGTCGTAGATGAACATTGACAGACCACGTCCGTCCTTAGTGCCCTCCTCAGAACGGGCCAGCACGAGGTGGATGTCGCTATCACCGTTGGTGATGAAACGCTTCACACCGTTCAGGCGCCAGCAGTTCTCCTTCTCGTCGAAGGTAGCCTTCAGCATGACGCGCTGCAAGTCAGAACCAGCATCAGGCTCAGTCAGGTCCATACTCATACCCTCACCAGCGCAAACGCGTGGGATGTACTTCTGGCGCTGCTCCTCTGAACCGAACTCATACAGAGTGTCGATACAGCTCTGCAAGCTCCAGATGTTCTGGAAACCGGCATCAGCGGCCGAAATCATCTCAGAGAGCATTGAGAACACAGCGTTAGGCAGGTTCAGACCGCCGTAACGGCGAGGCATACTTACACCCCACAGACCAGCCTTACGGGTGGCGTCGAGGTTCTCGTAAGTCTTAGAGGCGTAGATCATACGACCATTCTCGAGGTGTGGACCTTCGAGGTCGACGCTCTCAGAGTTTGGCTCGATGATATTGGCAGCCACGTCGCCGGTGATGTCGAGAATCTGCTTGTAGTTCTCGATGGCATCGCCCAAGTCAACGGGAGCATAGTCATATTCCTTTGCATCAGCAAAGCCTTTTTCCTTCAGCTCAACGATACGAGCCATCAGGGGGTGGTTCAAGTAGAACCCGATCTCAGGATGATCGCTATAATAGTTTGCCATAATTATTCTTTGTTTTCTTGATTCTTCTTATATATTCTACCTCCTATTCTTGCACCAACGGGGATACCGCAAGCATAAGCGCCGATGTTTACTATCGCAGCACCTGCATGCTGGTCGATCGTCATCAGATAATACGATATACCGAGCAGTACGATGGTACAGAGAATGAGGAAATAATCTAAAGCTTTCATCTTACTTTGAGTTCTGCTTGTAGTACTTGATCAACTTTGGAACAACCTCCTCAACGGTGCCAACGATGACGTAGTCGGCAATCTTGTTGATAGGAGCATCGGGATCGCTGTTTACAGAGATGATGATACCAGAATCCTGCATACCAGCGATGTGCTGAATCTGTCCAGAGATACCACAGGCGATGTACACCTTTGGATGAACGGTAACACCAGTCTGACCAATCTGACGGTCGTGATCCAACCAGCCTGCATCCACAGCAGCACGGCTACCACCAACCTCACCATGGAGCACCTTAGCCAGCTCGAACAGCATGTCGAAGTTCTCCTTAGAGCCAACACCATAACCACCAGCAACAACGATAGGTGCACCCTTCAAGTTGTGCTTAGCAGCCTCTACGTGGTGGTCGAGTACCTTAACGACGAAAGCCTCGGGGCTTACATACTTGCTTACCTCTGGGTAAACAACCTCCTTGCGGCACTCGCCATCGTACAGAGCCTTCTGCATTACGCCAGAGCGTACTGTAGCCATCTGTGGACGGTGGTCGGGGTTAACGATAGTTGCAACGATGTTACCACCGAAAGCAGGACGAATCTGATAAAGCAGATTCTCGTAGGTCTTACCAGCCTTCTTATCCTCGAAAGGACCAATCTCCAGCTCTGTGCAGTCGGCAGTCAGACCAGAGGTCAGTGAAGACGATACACGTGGACCGAGGTCACGACCGATAACGGTAGCACCCATCAAACAGATCTGTGGCTGCTCCTCCTTGAAGAGGTTAACCAGAATATCAGTGTGTGGAGCTGAGGTGTAAGGGAACAGGTCCTTAGCATCGAAAACAAACAGCTTATCAACACCGTAAGGCAGAATCTGATCCTCGACCTTACCCTTGATGCCAGTACCGGCAACAATGGCGTGGAGCTCTACGTTCAGTTCATTGGCGAGCTTGCGACCCTTAGTCAACAGCTCCTGAGATACTTCCTGTACCTGAGTACCTTCAATTTCGCAATATACAAATACGTTATTAGCCATATCTCGTTATCCAATGATTTTTTCGTCCAACAATTCTTTGATCATTCCCTCGATATCAGCATCAGAAGCCGTCAAAGTCTTCGACTCCTTAGCCTGGAACACGATGTTCTTGATGGCCTTTACCTTGGTAGGTGAGCCACTCAAACCGCACTGGTTTACATCGCCATCAACATCAGCTACGCTCCACTGGTTCAGTGTCAACTCAGGGCGCTGCTCGTACAGATAGTCGTAGGCAGTACCCTCGGCAGGACGCTCCATAGGACAGGTAGCGCGCTTGTACTTCATCACCAGCTTAGCATTCTGGGGGCGACAAGGAGCAGCGCTTCCGTTAACAGTGATTACAACAGGCAGAGGAGCCTCAACAGTCTCCACACCACCGTCGATCACACGCTTGATGGTAGCCTTACCATCCTTTACTGAGAGAACCTCCTCAGCGTAAGTTACCTGGTTGAGACCCAGCTTCTGAGCCACCTGAGGACCTACCTGAGCGGTATCACCATCGATAGCCTGACGACCACCGATAACGATGTCAACATCGCCAATCTTCTTGATGGCAGTAGCCAGAGCATAAGAAGTAGCGAGGGTATCAGCACCAGCGAAGAGACGATCGGTAAGCAACCAACCTGTATCAGCGCCACGATATAATCCCTGACGGATAATCTCACCTGCACGTGGAGGACCCATCGTGAGGATTCCTACTGTTGAGCCTGGGTTCTGCTCCTTCAGACGAAGGGCCTGCTCCAAGGCGTTCAAATCTTCTGGATTGAAGATGGCGGGAAGGGCTGCACGGTTTACGGTGCCTTCGGCAGTCATTGCATCCTTACCCACATTTCGGGTGTCTGGCACTTGCTTGGCCAGCACAACAATCTTTAAAGCCATATTTATTAATAATGTGAATGAAATTTCAAAATCGGCTGCAAAAATACACTTTTTTGAGCATACAGCCAAATAAAATGCACAAAAATACGCCGAATGTGCACAAATCGAGCAATTTGTGCAATTAAATAAGTACGAAAGATTGCTTAATTATGCCAAAATGTTGTAATTTTGCAGCCGAAAAATGAATATTGAGATGAAAAAGTACATATTTATTGCTTTTGCGTGTCTTTTTGGCAACGCTACCATCCAAGCGCAGGACAAGGTAGAAACAACAGTAGAGGCCGACGTAGTAAGTCAGTATATCTGGCGTGGTATGGACTTGGGACATGTATCGCTACAGCCCACGCTGGCCGTGAGTTACAAGGGATTAACACTCGAAGCATGGGGCAGCGTAGGACTGACCGACAGCAACGACACACGCGAGTTTGACGTGGCCTTGAAATACACCACCGGCAGATTTAACTTCGGCATTGGCGACTACTGGTTTAACGAGGGTCTTGATCCCGAGAACCGCTATTTCCGTTACAATGCACACTCTACCAACCATGTGATTGAGGCTAACGTAGGTTACGACTTCGGTCCGCTGGCATTACAGTGGTACACCAATATTGCGGGTAACGATGGCTTTACCTGTTGCGATCATCGTGCCTACAGCAGTTATGTAGAGGCCACAGCCCCCTTTAAGCTGGGTGGTTGCCAGTGGCAGGCCACAATAGGTGCCGTGCCCTTCTACACCACCTTTTACGATGCCGAGGGCTTTATTATAAATAATGTGACACTGCGTGCCGATCGTGATATCAAGATTACCGACCACTTCAGTCTGCCCGTGTTTGCCCAGATAACAGGCAACCCATCCAGCGAGCACGCTTATTTTGTATTTGGATTTAAGTTAAAAGCATTCTAAAACATTATGACAAACGGAATATATACCATCTTACTGCTCATATTGAGCAATGTGTTTATGACCTTCGCCTGGTACGGTCATCTGCGCCTGCAACAGTCGGGCATTTCGAGCAACTGGCCACTGTATCTGGTGATTGCCTTTTCATGGATGATTGCCTTTTTCGAGTACTGCTGTCAGGTCCCCGCCAACCGCATCGGATTTATCGACAATGGCGGTCCGTTCAACCTGGTACAGCTAAAGGTGATTCAGGAGTGCATATCGCTGGTAGTGTTTGCCGTGATTGCCAACTTCTGTTTCCAGCACGAGCAACTGCACTGGAACCATGCCGCCGCAGCACTCTGCCTGGTGATGGCCGTATATTTTGTATTTATGAAACCGTAAGAAAGTTTATCGGGTTAACGAGAACTTCATAGATAAACCAAAATCATGCGTCGTTGTGGGATAGCTATTGCTTGACAACAACGGCGTATTTGTTTGTGTATCGTAATAAGCCGTGAGGGTGAGCAAACGCGAGAGTGTGTAATCGGCCATAAACGAGAGTTTGAAGGCTGTGTTACCACTGGATGCCGACGACACGCCCGTGGCGATATCGCGGGTGATGGCCGCCTGCTTGCGCAACGAGATATCAAGGCGAAGGTTCAAGTCGTGGTTAACACCGGTCTTTCTAGAGAAGCTAGCCTGTCTGGTGTTGCCAGCGTTGCTGGCATCGCCAGACTTACTGGAACTTCTAGAATTTCTTGGGTTCTGGGCTTTGCTGATGGTGCGGTTGCCCTTGGCACCAAACAGATTAAAATCGCGGATTTTATAAGCCAGACCAACCACCCAGTCCTTACTGAGCGACTCGTTGAGCTGAATGCTGGTCATCGAGAGGTTGAGCACACGGGTGGTGCGGTATTCCAGCTTTGCCGTAAGGTCGTTTTGGAAGGTAGCATCCACACCCAGCAGGGGCGAGAAGGCCTCGTTGATGCTCACGGTAGAGTAGCTGGTGTTGACGTAGCTACCCACACTATAAATGCTCTTATAGGCATGGTTCAGGTTCAGACTCTTCAGATGCTCCTTTACCCAGGCTAGTTTCGACAGTCCGCCATAACGCACACTCCAGTTGGGCAACAGGCGGGCCAGCGACGGGAAGATGGCCAGCGACTTGCCTGCACCCGAGGTATAGGCCGACAGGAAAGCCGGGATAAGCACCTGGGGTGAATACTCCTCGCCTACCCTTTGCTGGAACTCGGGGATGAGCTCGCGGAAATGGTCGAAAGCGGCCGAACGATAGCCGTTGTTGGCATTACCCATACCTGCCAGTGCCCCTCGCAAAGAAATGGTAGTGATATTAAACGTACCACTCAAGGTGGTGGGCATGCCATCGTACATATACTGTACACTCTTGGCGCGGGTATCGGTACGCGAGGCGGTGAGATCGATCTTCAGGTCGCGGATAGGCTCGAGCACAGCCTTTATCTGCAGATCCTTACTGGTGTTGATATTGGCAGGGGTGGATACGCTATCGTTCTGCAACAGCCAGTTGCGACCGAGGGCCTTATCGATATAGCCATCGCCCATCAGTCCGAAAGCAAAATCCAGTCCTGGTGTCAGCAATCCATCAGTACGATTCTGACCCAACATATCGCCCACATTGGGCATAAAGCCAGGCAACAGCATCGAATACTGGGTGCGAAAGCTGATGTTCATACTACGCAGCATCATGAGCACACGTAGGGGCCCCTTGTTGCTCTTGTTGGCCTTTTGCAGAGCGGGGATGTGGTTATAGAGGGTGACGAAATTAAGCGCCACGTTCATGTTTACCTGACGGTTGCTGGTGATGGTGTTACCCAGACTGGTGCCATCCTCTAACTCGGTACCACGCACCCAGGTGTAGCGACCGCTATACGAGGCATCGGCATTCACCCAATCGAAGATGGGCAGTTTGTTGAGCGGGAACTGGTACGAGGCAGTTACCTGTTGCTGGTAATCGAGCGGTGTACCCCAGTTGCGGATGCTCTGTTTTACCGAATCCTTCCAAGCCACATACTGATCGGGATACAGGTCCTTGTTGATCGGCGTATAGGGCTCTTCGATCTCAGCACGGGTGGCCGACTGGAAGGTGAAATGCAGGTTCTTGGTAAAGTCCCATCGCAGGGAGAAATCACGGTTCCACAGGAACTGCTCGGAGAATGTAAGTGGCAGGTTCTGATTCTCCAGACTCTCCAGATCGCGCTCCTGCAGTTCGTAGTAGTTACGCGTCATCTCGGTATTGAACGAGATGCTCTGGGGCAAGTAGTTCAGACCTATCGACTTAGGGAAGTTGAGCCACTTCGACTTACCCTTGAGTTTCTTAAACGGCTCCCAGGTCTTATACACGGGCGAGTAAGCGTAGTTCAGGGCGCCACGCCACTGGTCTTCACGCTCGTAAACGGTGGTCTTACCCGAGGTGTTACGATGGGCATGACTGTACGAGAACGAGAAGTTGGCGGGATCGTAAGGCATAGGATGACGCTTGGTTTTCAATCCCCAGCGCAGGTTCGACAGCGCGAAGTTGGTGTTACGTGTTTTGGTAACAGCAATACTCTCGATGCTGTCGCGCTCGTGCTGGTTGGCGGCACTCTCCAAGGCATCGCTCAGGCGCATATCCGAATCGAGCGGATTATAACGTGGGCGCACCTCCTCGTGACTCACCGAGTAATACAATGGCGCACTTACCTTGGCCTTGTCGGGGAAGAACTTACCCAACTCTAACTGGGCGGTAAACGAGTATTCCTTCTGGGTGTCGGTAGAGCGTTGCATCACACTCTCCTCCAGTCCACCAAAGCCATCGCTGATGTATCGGCCCGAGAGGTTCACGGTACCGAAATCAGACAGTTGCACGTTCATGGTGCCCGATGCCGCCCAACCGCCATTGTTGTTGGCATCCATCAATCGGAGCTCGTTCACCCACACCTCACCCGACTTCACCTGGTCGGAGATGTTACGCACACCAATCATCATCACCTTCACCTCGCCCAGAGTAGGGTTACCCTGCACACGTACCGTGTTGTTGGGTTTGCGAGGGTCGGGCTCGCTATAAACCTGATTAAAGCTACCGATACCCTGTGCCTTGGCCTGGTTACGGGCTTTCTTCAGTTTGGTAAACACATCAAGATTGATATCCAGCATGTTCTCTTCGGGCCACACCATACGGCGATCGGCCGTGGCATACTTACTGTAATCGCTACGGTCGGGGGTGAGCTGAAGGGGTATCTCGTACTCGTAGTAGTTATTCTTATAGTCGCTACCCATACGCACAAACACAGCCAACTGGCCGTTCTGCAACTGGGTGGCATCGGGCACCAGGTGGTTGGCATGCACAAACATCTGCATGTGCTTGTACTGGCGCAGGTCGAGGTTCATGTTACGATAAACGGCCTTCGACTCGCCATGCTGCAAATCCTTCACCACCATATCGAGCGACTGCTCGTTGTTCTCAACCAACTGGGGCTGTGAGGGGTCGGTAACACGACTGATGCCTGGGGGCAACACGTAGTTAACGGGTGTTTTATCGTTGTTCTCCTCGATGTTCACAGCACTCACCTCGATGGTTCCACCCTCGGCACCTGTGCCCAAACTCTGCTTATACACACGCCACTCGCCACGCACCAGGTCGAGCGAACCGAATCGCAGTACGATAGGCTTCTGGAAGCCCGTCATAAACATACGCATAAAGCGCACACTGGTAAAATCGCTGATGCTACCCACCTTGCGCTCGTACTCGGTAAGGGGAATGCGGAACTGATACCAGTTAACGCTGGTGGTATCGCCGTTACGCAACTTAACGCTACTGGTACGCATATCGGTGATAAAGCAATCGGCAGGGGGCACACCATTACGGTAGGCTTCGAGTATCTCGGGACTGATACGCACCTTGTACTGGTAGTAGCGCTCGTACTCGTTCAGGGTGTAGTCCTGGTTGATATCCTCAACATCTGGACCGCTCTTATAGCTGGTATCGTAACTCTCGGTCTGGTCCTCGGTCTCGGGTGAGTTGCCCTGAGGGTTGTTGATACGCTTGTAGCGTTCGAGGATGCTCTTGCGCTCGTTGTCGAAATCGGTGCCACGATAGTAGTGATAATCGTCGCCTGCAGGGTCCTGTCGCCAGGCCTGTAGGGTGCTGTCGTTGGTTACCACACCACTCACAGCATTCAACCAATCGTGGTAGGCACCATACTGTTGCTCCTCTTCATCCGTTAATCCATTGTAACCCACATCCTGCTTTTTACGCGAGCCGGTGGTGGTAGCAAAAGCATAGGTCTGGGTGGCCTGCACGGGTATCTTTCCCCACTGAGTGGTGGTAAAATTGTTACTGCCATCCACGGGCATGCCACTCTCATAGAATTTCTTGCCATCGCGCAGGATATCCTCGGATATCTCGCCCAGATTAAAATACAGGTCGCCCGCATAATCCGAAGCCCTACCCTGCTCGCGGGTATAGATGAACGGATCGAGCAACCAGAACTCGATATACTCGATGTTGGCCTGCTCAAAATCGTTGGTATCAATCTTACGCATCATACCGCCCCACTTGGTTTCGGGCTGTTGCAGGGTACCATCGCTGTTAAGTCCCAACGAGAGGTTGTAAGGACCACGCTCCTGGGGGTAGTAAGCCAGGTTAAGAATGGGCAGTGTTGAGGTGGCGCCGTTATAGGTGCTCTGGTCGCGGTTGGGATACAGTTCCTTGACATACACCTCGCGCACATAGTGGTTGGAGAGCTGATTCAGGTCGCTCTTGATATGGGCAGGAGTAAGCGTAGAACTGCGACGGGTAAAGATGGGATCGACATTATACCAAGCCAACAGGGCACGGTTATAACCACTGGTAACACCCGTTTTATCGCCACTCTCGGGGAACATCGAGGGCACACTCGAGAGTGTCCACTCCTTGGGGTTGCTCATATCCAGATAGCTCTTGGTATTCTCGAAATCATCCACATACGAGGCGTTATCCTGGGTGCCACGGGCACGACCGGCTATCAACTGGGCAAACTCGCCTGTAAACGAGATGTGCGAGGGTTCTTTTACATGCAGGAAAGGTATTTTATTGAGCATGGTAGTGAGCCACTGACTCTCCTGTTTCCAGTTTACGCTCAGACCCCAGATGGTGTTGCTCAAGGGTTCCTCGCCCATGGTCACCTTCGAGGTAAGTGCCTGCTCGCTCAGGTGCATCAGCGTACCACCGATAGTGAGACTCTTGGAGAGTTCGTACTCCCAGTTGACGCCTAACATGGTTTTACGCTGCATACCGTATTCGGTATCCGACTCGAGCGACACGTTCACGTTGGTACCCGCATCGATGATGCTCTGGTTCAGGATGGTTACCTCGCCTGCTGAGTAATCTACCGAATAATCTGAACCTTCGGTCAGCACCATGCCACCTGCCGTAACCACCACCGAGCCGTGAGGCACGTTCATGGCACCTAACGAGATGACATTGGCCGACGAGCCTTTATACTGGCCCACCAGCATGTATTTATCCTTCTCGGCTATCAGCTTGGCCACCGTCTTGGTTGAGTCGTACAGTTCGCTGAACACGTACTTCTCGGCCTCGGATGCGGGCAAACCGTTCTTCTTCAACTGCTGGCGCAGGTAGTCACCAAAGGGTTCGGCAGAAGGCAGGAATACACGACCATCGCTTACGGTGTAGCCCTCAACAAAATCGAAGTAGCCATTAGAATGCAGTTTGTTGTTATTATCCAGACGATCGCAACCCAACATCTTCAGGAGCGTTGTGTTTTTCACACGCTGATCGGGGATATAGGTGAGATACACACCTGCTGTATCGCTCTGGAACTTGATATCCAGACGGAACTTGGTTTTCTCGACCTTCGAAGCCAGATAATACACGTTTTTCATCATCAGTTTCCAGTTGGATTGCGAAGGATTATTCGAGGTATTCTTCAGCGACTTCACAAAGAGTGCCTTGGAGGTCTCGGTAATATCTGCGGCAAACTCGCCCACCTTATAGGTCACGCCACCCGAGGTAAACTCGAAGGCCACGGCCAGCACCTGATCGGTCTGGAGTCCGCTCTTCAGTGAGATATAACCCAAGGCCTTGTTAACGGTGTATTCGGATGAGGTGAGCAAACGGGCACTGGCCAGTTTCTCGTAGTCGCGACCACTCTCAAAATCGGGCATACCAGCCAGCACACTATTGGTCTGGTCGATATCACGCGCATCGGCATACTGGGTAGTCAGGGTGTTATACAGGTTGTTAGCGGCATTATCAGGCACACGCTGCGAACCCTCACCCAAGTCGGCTACAGCCACAATATTACGGGTGTTCGAGGTGGTTCCCGTTTTATTGGTCACCCAAATCTCCACACGAGTAATCTCGATACCGGTAGTGAGGTTTGGCAGGGTGCTCATGGCCTGATCGTAGCGGTTGCGGAAGTAATGCGACAAGAAGAAGTGACGGTTCTCCTCGTAATCGGCCACATCGAGTTCGAAAGCAGTGGTCTGTGTGCCACCTTTCGATGAGACGCTCTTGGATGATGATTTCTTCTGCGAGAGTACGGCCTGGAGTTTCAGTCGTCCGAACTGCATATCGGTACGCACACCAAACAAACTGCTGGCACCTTTTACCAACGAGTTGTTACTGGGGAAGGTGATGTTACCAGCCTCGACCAGTTTGATAATCTCGTCCTCCTTACCCTCGTACTTCAACTTCAGATTCTGGGCATCGAAATCAAACGTGGCATCGGTATTGTAGTTCAGGTTCATGTTCACCTTATCGCCCACCTTTCCGTTCAGGTTCAGATTCACCTTCTCGTCGAAATCAAACGAGGTGGTCTTGCGGTTACGGATGGGCAATGAGGGGTTATCAATCTTCTTGATGTTACCACCAATCTTCAATTCGGCCGTTCCCTGGGTTTTGATACGCACACCACCAGGACCGAAAATCTTCTCGGCCGGTCCCAGGTCGAAGTGCATATCCATCAGGTCGAACTTATCCTTACCGGCGTTCTGGATGTTCTCTTCGTTTTTCTTGTGAAAGAAATCGTGCAAGGCACGTTTCTCAACATACTGACGATACTCCTCGGGTGTCATCAGCGTGGGCACATTCAGGTACGAATCGCCCATCTTCTGTCCGATGTAATAAACGTTCAGCGAATCGTTATACTCCACCGTTTCGCGGATATTTTCGGGTGTCTTCAGGTAGTTCTTCGTCTGCGCATACGCCCCCGCGCACGCGAACAAAGCCACCATCAGTAATCCAACAATCCGCTTCATAACAATTATTTTTGGCACGGATTACGCGGATTACACAGATTTTCCTCGCGGAGAATAAAAATAATCCGTGTTAATTCGTGTAATTCGTGCCTATATTTATCACTTGATTTGCTTAAGGGCGAGTTTTACGACTTCCTCAACAGGGGCATTGGGTTGCGACTGTAGGATTTGAAGCACCACTTTTTGTGTGGGGGCTGGGGCAAAACCAAGCATGGTGAGTGCCGCAATAGCCTCGTCCTTGACCTGATTGTTGACCGGTGCCGCTATCTGTCCACCTGCAGGAATCTCGTCCGAGATACCCAACGTTACTATCTTATCCCTCAGATCAACGATGATACGCTGGGCCGTCATCTTGCCAATGCCCTTAATGCCCTGTATCAACTTGGCATTGCCCGTTGAAATGGCATTACAAAGCTCGGCCACGCTCATGCCCGAGAGCATCATACGCGCTGTGTTGGCACCCACACCACTCACGGTTATCAACAACAGGAACATCTCGCGCTCCTTCTTGTTTACAAAGCCAAACAACACGTGCGCATCCTCGCGAATAGCCTCGTAAACATAGAGTTTTACCTCCTTCTTTCCCTGGATGGCACTGAATGTATTCAGTGATATGTTCAGACCGTAGCCTACACCACATGCCTCGACAGTTGCTAAAGCGGGAGTCAACTCGGTCAGTTCTCCCTTAATGTATTCAATCATAAACTTACTATTTTGTATATATACATCTAAATAAACGTAGAAGCCTTACAATTTATTGTATTTTAAGGCAAGAAAGTTTCAATTCGTCACAAATTGAAAGTTTTTAGATAATTTTCACGTCAAATAGTTACGCGATTTAAGATAAAAGCATTACTTTTGCAACCGCAAACATAGAAATAATCATCAAAAGAATAAATAAAACATGAAGAAAATCAGAGCAGCCGTAGTAGGTTACGGCAACATCGGTAAGTATGCGCTTGAGGCTCTCGAGACCGCTCCCGACTTTGAAGTAGCTGGTATCGTGCGTCGTAATGGCGCTGAGAACAAGCCCGCCGAGTTGGCACAGTATGAGGTTGTGAAGGATATCCGCGACCTGAAGGATGTAGATGTAGCTATCCTCGCTACCCCAACACGTAGCTGTGAGGAGTATGCTAACCAGATTCTGCCATTGGGCATTAACACTGTTGACTCTTTCGATATCCACACACAGATTCGTGGCTATCGTGAGCGTCTGATGAAGCTGAACAAAGAGACAAACACCGTTAGTGTGATTGCCGCAGGATGGGATCCAGGTTCTGATTCAATCGTACGCACCCTGATGCAGAGCTTGGCTCCAAAGGGATTGAGCTACACCAACTTCGGACCTGGTATGTCGATGGGCCACAGTGTATGCGTACGTTCTAAGGAGGGTGTTAAGAATGCACTGAGCATGACTATCCCCTTGGGCGAGGGTATCCACCGCCGTATGGTATATGTAGAGCTGGAAGAGGGCGCTAAGCTCGAAGAGGTAACAAAGGCTATCAAGGCCGATCCTTACTTCGCTTCTGACGAGACTCACGTGTTCCAGGTAGAGAGCGTTGACGACGTTCGCGATATGGGACATGGTGTAAATCTGGTACGCAAGGGTGTGAGCGGTAAGACTCAGAACCAGCGTCTGGAATTCAACATGAGCATTAACAACCCTGCACTCACTGGTCAGGTTCTGGTTAACGTTGCTCGTGCCTCTATGCGTCTGCAACCCGGATGCTACACAATGGTAGAGATTCCTGTCATTGATATGCTGCCTGGTGACCGTGCCGACCTTATTGAGCATCTGGTATAAATGAATATTGCGATTTTCGTATCAGGTGGCGGTACCAACTGCGAAAACCTGATTAAATATTTTACTGGCTCCGAGAACGTGAATTGCGCTCTCGTAGTCAGCAATAAGTTTGATGCCTACGCTCTGGTTCGTGCCGAGCGTTTGAATGTGCCAACAGCTGTAACACCTAAAGCCGAACTGAACGACCCTAAAATAATGCTACCTCTGCTGAAGAAGTACGACATCGATTTTATCGTATTGGCAGGCTTTCTGCCATTGGTTCCCAGTTTTCTGATAGATGCCTATCCACACCGCATTATCAACATCCACCCCGCTCTTTTGCCAAAGTATGGTGGAAAAGGTATGTGGGGGCGCCACGTACACGAGGCGGTGAAAAAGGCTGGCGAGACCGAGACTGGCATGACTGTTCATTGGGTAACGCCTGTATGCGATTCAGGTGAGATTATCGCCCAATACAAGGTTGCCATCTCTCCCAATGACACTGTAGATGACATCGCCGAGAAAGAGCACCAACTGGAAATGAAATACTTCCCCAAGGTTGTTGAGGAAGTATTAAACAATCTGTAAAGTTATAAAGTCCGTTGTTACTCTACAGCGGACTTTAATATTTCTGACAGTGTCGGATGGATATGTACCATATCGGCGAGTTCGGCGATTGTGGTATGTTTGCACATC
This sequence comes from Prevotella sp. khp1, assembly GCF_900102205.1. Lineage (NCBI taxonomy): Bacteria > Pseudomonadati > Bacteroidota > Bacteroidia > Bacteroidales > Prevotellaceae > Prevotella > Prevotella sp. khp1. Next base: position 160,779 of record NZ_FNJZ01000004.1, on the reverse strand, counting down.
AGCACGCTCACCTCCTGTACAATATCAGCCGAATGGGCGCCATAGGCATGACAACCTAAGATGGCACCATCATCAGGTGATACAAACAACTTCAGCATGCCTTCGGTTTCGTTCATCGCCATAGCTTTACCATTAGCGCGCCAGAACGACTTTCTGCACTCATAAGCAATACCTTCGGCTTTGAGCTGGTCTTCGGTTGGACCCACACAAGCGGCTTCGGGCTGTGTAAAGATGGCCGCAGGCATGATATCAAAACGGATATTGTCGGGTTTGCCGATAATCTGATTCACCACATGGATGGCCTGCATCTCAGCGGCATGAGCCAGCATCTGCTTGCCATTTACATCGCCAATAGCGAAGATGCCATTAACGGTAGTCTTGAAGTGATCATCTACGGTAACGCCCTTGCGCTCATCGAACTCAATACCAGCATTGGCAAAGTCAGCCTGCACACGAGGTTTTCTACCTGTAGCCATCAGGACAACATCGGCATCGATATCGGCGATATCTTCTACGGCAGTCTTCATCTTAAAGGTGATACCGCCTTTCATTCCCGACGTTCCGTCGCCTACCCGTGGCCTTTCAAGATACTTACGCAGGCGCTTGGCGATATCGCTATCAAGGGCTGGCAAGCACTCCTTCAGATACTCAATCACCGTTACCTCGGTACCAAAGCGATTGAACACCGAGGCGAACTCCATACCTATCACACCAGCACCAATAATAGCCAGGCGCTTGGGCTGGGTTTCGAGATTCAACAAGCCAGTAGAGTCGACTACACGAGGATTATCTTTACCCTTGATGGGAAGCCACTTGGTTTCGGAGCCGGTAGCAATGATGATGTTATCGGCAGTATAATCGCCAACGGTATGAGCATCTGTAAACACACCCTTCTCACGAACCAACGTGATATTGGGATGCGAAAGGATGCCCTCAACACCCTGACGAAGCTGACTAACAACTGTTGCCATGCGTTCGCGAGCCTCAGCAAAGGTAGCACTATGCACATAGGTCTTGGTGGGTATACAACCCACATTCAAACAGGTACCCCCCACCTCTGAGCCTTCGAAGATAACCACCTTTAAGCCTTGCTTAGCGGCATATTCAGCGGCGCGGTAACCACCTGGGCCCGCGCCGATGATAATCAAATCAACCTTAGACATTAAACATTAAAGATTAAACATTAAACATTTTCTGCCTGGAGTTGACGGTAGGTCGTAACAGGATGCTTAGCAGCGAGGACATCGTCGACACGGCCAATAGGCGTATCGTGTGGAGCGCCCTTCACCAGTTCGGGATCGGTCTTAGCCTCCTCGGCAATCTGTCGCATCACGGCAATAAAGCCATCCAGCGTTTCCTTCGACTCGTTCTCCGTAGGCTCGATCATCAAGCTCTCGTGGAACAACAAGGGGAAGTAGATGGTTGGCGCATGATAGCCGTAATCGAGCAATCGCTTAGCCACGTCCATCGTGGTAACACCCGTCGATTTATCCTTCAGTCCGTCGAACACAAACTCATGACAACAGATGGTGTCGATAGGCAGTTCGTACACATCCTTGAGCGACTCCTTGATATAGTTGGCATTCAAGGTGGCTAACGGACCAACCTCCTTGACATGTTCACGACCCAACGAGAGGATGTAAGCATAGGCACGCATCATCACACCATAGTTACCCTGATAGGGCGACACAAATGGGAAGCAATCCTGCAATCCTTCGCGAACACCCACAGGACCAGCGCCAGGACCACCACCGCCATGAGGCGTTGAGAAGGTCTTATGCAGGTTAATATGCATCACATCAAAGCCCATATCACCAGGACGACAAGCGCCCAGCATCGGGTTCAGGTTGGCACCATCATAGTACATCAATCCGCCACAGTCATGAATCAACTGGGCAATCTCAGGAATACGAGTTTCAAACAGTCCGAGGGTATTAGGATTGGTCATCATCATAGCGGCAATCTCAGTTCCCTGCTCAGCTACCAAGCGTTGCAGATCCTCGAAATCAACCTGACCATTAGCCAACGATTTCACCTCAACAATCTCCAAGCCACACACAGCGGCCGAGGCAGGATTGGTACCATGGGCGCTATCGGGCACAATCACCTTTTTGCGCGCCATATCACCACGACTACGATGATAATTGTCGATAGTCATCAGTCCCGTTAACTCACCATGGGCACCAGCATAGGGCTTAAAGGTGAAGTGAGCCAGACCTGTGAGTGCGCAGAGCGACTTTTCCAACAGGGTTACCAAAGCCTGCGCACCACGTACCGTTTCGACAGGTTGCTCAGGGTGCAGATTCTGGAACTGGGGCAGAGCGGACATCTCCTCGTTGATTTTGGGATTGTACTTCATGGTACATGAACCCAGCGGATAGAAGCCCGTATCAACACCAAAGTTATTATTAGAGAGGTTGGTATAATGGCGCACCACGGTGAGTTCGTCGCACTCAGGCAACTGAGCCTCTTCGGCACGTTTCATCTCTGCAGGTATCTCGTAACTGCCAAAATGATTCTTAGGCAGACTATAGCCTTTGCGGCCCTCCTTTGAGAGCTCAAAGATCAGATTTCCATATAATCGGTTGTTCATAGGGCAGCAATGTTTACGAGGTTATCAATTTCTTCCTTGGTACGCTTCTCGGTAACGGCAAACAGAATGCCATCACCCAGCTTTACGCCACCCAATATACCTGCATCCAGCAAGTGCTTAGAGAGAGTATCAACATTGCCATCATACTTTACGAAGAACTCATTAAAGAATGGTTTGTCGAAAGCCAGATGGAACTTACCAGTTTTAACCAGTTCGTCGCACAGATAATGTGCACCGGCATACGAGAGCTCTGCGGCCTCTTTCACTCCCTGCTTACCCATCAACGACAGATACATGGTAACAAAGAGCGCCATCAGACTCTGGTTAGAACAGATGTTTGAAGTGGCTTTCTGACGACGGATATGCTGTTCGCGAGCCTGCAGGGTGAGCACAAATGCTCGCTGCCCTCGGTTATCCTTGGTCATACCCACAATGCGTCCTGGCATCTTACGAATCAACTTCTCGGTGCAACACATATAGCCTACGTAAGGACCACCAAACTGCATGGGGATACCCAAGCTCTGACCATCGCCCACGGCAATATCAGCACCCCACTCGCCTGGTGTCTTCAGCACAGCCAAGTCGGCAATCACACTGTTCATGACAAACAGAGCCTTCTGCTCATGACAAGCCTCAGCAAAACCGGTAAAGTCTTCAACAATACCATACACGTTAGGCTGTTGCACAATAGCACCAGCCACACCACCATTTGCGAGTTGAGATTTGAGCATTGAGAGATCGGTAGCACCATCCTTCAGAGGGATGGTTTCGAGTTCGATTCCTTGATGCAGGGCATAGGTATCGAGCACCTCGCGGGTCTTGGGATTCAGACCTGCTGATACCAGCACCTTGTTCTGTTTCTTACCTGCGGCAACAGCCATCATCATAGCCTCGGCAGTAGCGGTAGTACCATCGTACATCGAAGCGTTAGAGATGTCCATACCTGTCAGTTCGGCCATCATGCTCTGATACTCAAAGATATAGTGCAAAGTGCCCTGTGATATCTCAGCCTGGTACGGGGTGTACGAGGTAAGGAACTCTGAACGTTGCAGCAAACTTGGGATAACAGATGGCATATAGTGATCGTAAACACCATAGCCAGCAAAGCAGGTAAGCTGTTGGTTCTGCGAACCCAACTTATCAAACAGTTGGCGCACTTCCAACTCGCTCATCTCCGAGGGCAACTGGTAGTCGCCCTTAAAGCGGATGGCATCGGGTATCTGGGCATACAGACCATCCAAGTCTGTCACCCCCACCTTCTCCATCATCGCCTGCAAGTCGGTTTCTGTATGTGGAAAATACTTGTAATCCATAGATAGTATATTTTTGGCACGGATTAACACGGCTCTCTTTAGAGAGGCACTGCTTTTTTTTGTAAAGAGCCGCGTCTTTATTTATAAAGCCGTGTTAATCCGTGCCTAATAATTATTTTTCGCAGAAAGCAGCGTAGGCCTTGGCATCCATCAGGTTTTCAACCTCAGAAGGATCGCTGAGCTGTACTTTGATAATCCAGTTCTCAAAGGCATCCTGGTTGATGAGTTCAGGCTGGTCGTCGAGAGCTTCGTTAACCTCTACAACGGTGCCACTAACGGGCGAAATCAGATCCGATGCAGCCTTTACGCTTTCAACGGCACCAAACTCCTCACCTGCTTCAACTTCGTCGTCAACATCAGGCATATCTACATAAACCACATTGCCCAGCGCATTCTGAGCATAGTCGGTAATACCTACAAAACCAAAATCACCTTCTACTCTAACAAATTCGTGAGACTCTGAGTAGTAGAGTCCTTCAATTACTTTAGCCATAATATTTATTTCTTATAATTTTTAGTATAGAATTGCTTTTTTACCACCTTGCCAGGGAATACCTTTTTGCGAATCTGAATCTGCACTTCGGTATCCAGTTTGGCGTATGCGGCATCGATGAGTGCCATACACACGCTCTTATCAGTAGATAAGGTGTGATAGCCAGTTGTTACCTCACCGATAGGTTCGCCTGCCATATTCAGCACGGTGTAACCATGACGGGGGATGGCCTTATCCATCAGTTCGATACCCACCAGTTTCTTAGCAGGACCTTCGGCCTTTTGCTTGGCCAGTGCCTCCTTACCAATAAACTCGGTCTTATCCAACTTAACGAACATGCCCAAGCCAGCCATGATAGGTGTGATATCCTCCGAGAGTTCGTCGCCATAAAGTGGCAAGCCCACCTCGAAACGCAGGGTATCGCGACAACCCAGTCCACAAGCCTGAACACCTGCTGCAATCAGCTTGTCCCAGCACTCACGGATATAGTCGTGATTGGCATAAATTTCAAATCCATCCTCGCCCGTATAACCTGTACGAGAGATGATAACATCGCCAATAGTCTTACAAGTATAGAACACCAGTTCGGCACAAGGCAAGCCCAATACCGTTTCAACGATATGCTCGCTCTCAGGACCCTGAACGGCTATCTGACCATAGAAGTCGGAACGGTTCTGCAGGTCGATATCAAAGCCCTCGGCATTCTGTTGCATCCAGGCCCAGTCCTTATCGATGTTAGCGGCATTGATGACCAGGAAGAAATCGTTCTCGCCCATCTTATACACCAACAGATCGTCAACCGTACCTCCATTCTCGTAGCACATCATACCATAGTAGATCTTGCCCACAGGAGCACCAGCGATATCGTTGGTAAAAATGTGCTGCACATAACGCTCGGCATCAGGACCTTTTACGGTTACCTCGCCCATGTGCGAAACATCAAACAAGCCCACATGCTCGCGAACGGCCGTATGCTCGGGAGCAATACCAGCCATCTGATAAAGCAAGGGCATGTCAAAACCACCAAACGTTACCATGGTGGCACCAAGCTGTAGATGCTTGTCGTACAAGCAAGTACGCTTTTCTTTCTTTTCTAGTTCTTGTTTTATTGCCATAGATTATTGTATTTTTAATTATTGTATTTTAATGATTCTATTTGTTCAATGTCCTTAATTTGTTGGTTTGTGAGCATCACCTCGCCATCACACAGGGTTTGCCGTATCATTGTTTTTATCTCATCGAGCGATAACGTGGTGTGGTCTTTTAAAAAGGTGATGCGTTGCCGCACGCTCTGTATGCCTTTCTTCTCTAACTTCTCCGGCCCTGGCGTGATGGCATTCAGCATGTGCTCCATATTGGTGTCGTAGAGCATGGTGCTATGAACGATGCTGCGCCCAGGCAACTGATAGAAAGCCGTGCCGCACACTTTTTTATCACCTATCATAATATCGTTATGCGTGGTGCTGGTGGCTTCGACGCCCATCTTATGTAGCACCAGTTGCACCATCGTTACAAAACGGTTAAAGGTAAAACCTACATTGTCGCCATCCGTAATCATCGAGAGCATCAGGTTGTCCATATCGGCATACACACATCCACCACCACTCTTACGGTGATACACCTGGATGCCGTGCTCGCGACAATAGGCCAAGTTTACCTCGTTCTCAACCACCTGGTTGCGACCATAGATAACACTGGGCTCTACTTGCCACATAAAAAAGCAGTCGGGTTCGTTCAGATTTCGCGCTACATACTCCTCCATCGCCAGATAGAAACTTAGGCGACGGGGTTCGTTAGTAGGTAAGGCGATATATTTCATCTGTAAAGTATAGTCATTAAAACTTTCTGCAAAAATATGAAGATTTTATGTAACCACCAAATTCTTTCCTCTAAATAATGCTAAATCTTATTTATTGTCCGCCCAGACGTTCAAAGTAGGGTATCACATCATCCCATGTCTTAAAGGTATCGCTACCAAACTCTATCAGCGTAGCCATGCCATCAACCTTCTGTGTATCAATCAGATAATCGCCATAGAGCAGTTGTTTCTGGTTGGTAAAAATGGTATGCCCGTAGGCAGGCACGTTGATGTATTCGTACAGCCAGGCATTCACGTCGGCATAATCCTTAGCATCTACCGTAGCAGGAGCCACAAAGTAGAGTTGATAGGTTTCGAGCAACTGACGGATGGCTTTCTGCGACGAACTGCGTGGTTTGCCATACTGATCAATCAGCGTGTTGGTGCAGATATACACAATGGGACGCTCCCTACCCTCCTGTTTATCGCTCACCCAACGGATGACAGGCACCACCGAGTGCATAAACGAGCCATCGTTCATACGGTGCTCGCCATGAAAACGCACAGCCTGCTGATAGTGCTCGCGAAACAGGTCGTAGGTGTTCACCGTCGTATCCTCGTCGCCAAAGAGGCCCCAGACATGCTGCTGCTCGGCTTCGCTGGTATCGGCAAAGCACTTCTCGGTGATATCCTTATACTCCTTTACCAGGGCCTTGGTGACGATAAAATCCTGCACGCCATCCTGTCGTGGGTTCTGAAAGTGCTGGGCACCAATCATACCGTGCTCTTTCATTGTATCGCCCATCTGCATGGCAGGGTTCACCAATATGCGGTCATAGCCATGCAGCATCTCGGCATACATGCCACCCATCGAAGTGCCGATAATCAGATCGGGCTTCTCGGTTTCACATATCTTATATAATAGAGCCATCGCCTCCTCGGGGTGGATGGGCAGGTCGGGGGCAATCACCTCGGCCTCGGTCAACATCTCACGGATACGAGTTACAGTGCCACTCTGCCCCGACGAGGCAAAGCCATGCACATACATTACTTTTTTACCTTTAAATAAATCCATCATGGTGCAAAATTACAAAAATACCGCGAAAAAATTTGCACGGAACGAAATAATTTGTATCTTTGCAAGCAAAAATCTACATATCAATCAACATTTTAAACTTCTATGTTATGAAAAAGTATTTAGCAGAAATGGTGGGCACTATGGTGCTCGTGTTGATGGGCTGCGGTGTAGCAGTTAGTTTGGGTTGCGACCCAGTAAACAACATCCCCGCTGTGGTAGGTACGGCATTTGCCTTTGGCTTATCGGTGGTGGCAATGGCCTATACCATCGGTGGCATCAGTGGTTGCCACATTAATCCTGCCATCACCTTAGGATGCTTCCTGAGCGGTCGTATCAGTGGCAAGGATTGTGGCATGTACATGCTGTTCCAGGTGATTGGTGCTTTCATCGGCTCTCTGCTATTGTATATACTTACCGAGAATGTACCAGGTTTGGAGGGTACTGGCGCCAACGATCTGCAGGCTAACGTAAGCGTGCTGGGCGGACTGCTGGCCGAGATTATCTTTACTTGTGTATTTGTGCTCGTAGTGCTGGGCGCTACTGCCAAGACCAATGGTGCTACCAACAACTTTGCCGGACTGGCTATCGGTCTGTCGCTTATTCTGGTTCACTTGGTTTGCATCCGCTATACAGGCACATCGGTAAATCCTGCCCGTTCTATCGCTCCTGCCATCTTCGAGGGCGGCACAGCTTTGTCTAATCTCTGGATTTTCATTGTTGGTCCTTTTGTTGGTGGTGCATGTGCAGCAGGTATCTGGAAACTGATTGATTCAGATAAATAAATATATAAAAAGGAAATTAACTACAGTGAAACAAAACAACGGACTTTTTAGGGCAAACGGCGCCAACTATTTGGTGCCGTTTGTATTGATTACAACTCTCTTTTTCTTGTGGGGATTTGCCCGTGCCATTCTCGATGTGCTTAACAAACACTTCCAGAACGAGATGCACATCAGCATCACCCAGTCGAGCCTCATCCAGGTAACCACCTATATGGGCTACTTCCTGATGGCTATCCCTGCAGGTTTGTTTATTAACCGCTTCGGCTATCGTCGTGGCGTAGTATTCGGATTGCTACTGTTTGGTCTGGGCTCATGGTTGTTTGTGCCTTGTACCGAGGCTGGTACCTTAGATGCCTACCTGTTTGCGCTGTTCATCATCAGCGTGGGCCTGGTATTCCTGGAGACTGCTGCCAACCCTTACGTCACAGAACTAGGCGGCAAGGAAACGGCCTCCAGCAGATTAAACCTCTCGCAGTCGTTCAATGGTCTGGGTTGCCTGTTTGCCACCTTTGCCGTGGGCCAGTTCCTGTTCAGCGATGATGGTGGCAACATCGCGATACCTTATGTCATCTTAGGTGCAGTGGTGTTAGTGATAGCCTGCATTTTTGCGCGTGTAAAACTGCCTGAAATCAAGCACAACGACGGATTGGAAGAGAAAGCCAAGTATGGTCGCGAGCCATTGAAGCGCATCTGGAGTCATAAGTATTTTGTCTATGGTCTCATCGCCTTACTGTCTTACGAGGTAGCCGAGATTTCTATCAACAGCTATTTCATCAACTATGTTACGGGCATGGGGTGGATGGACGACCGCACGGCCTCGATGGTGCTGACGGGTGCCCTGGCATTCTTCATGGTGGGCCGTTTTGTAGGCAGTTTTATCATGCGCTGGCTGCCAGCCGAACACATGCTGCTTATCTGCGGTTGCGGTTGCGTGCTGTGCATCATGGCAGTGCTCATGAATTTCGGCCGCCTGTCGCTGATAGGTCTGCTGGGCAACTATCTGTTCGAAGCCATTATGTTCCCCACCATTTTCTCACTCGCAGTTCGCGGATTAGGTTCACTCACCAAGAGTGCTTCCAGCATTCTGATGATGACGCCTGTGGGCGGATGTGGCTTCCTGCTGGTAGGTATCATAGCCGATGCCACCGACATGGTGGTGCCCTTCATCATCCCTCTACTCTGTTATATCGTGGTAGCTCTCTACGGCTTCGGCCTCAGCGTCCACCGCGAAGAAAAAGGCTTGCTCGATTAATTCGAGCAAGCTTCTTTTTTTACAGACTAATATTGCGGATGACGAAAGCTCCTTCGCCGTCGCCTTCCTTGAAGTCGAATGTTTGGGGAATGGTTTCGAAGGGTTCGAAAGAAAGCGTGAATTCAGAATAGTTCAAGCCACTTTGAAAGCCATTGGTAGCATCTGTTGCTTTTACAGCGGGATAGTTGTTCTCATCAAGAGTTATCCCATCGGCTGTCATTAGCCTATATCTCTTGCCATTGGCTTCAAGATAGGATTCCTTTACGATGCGGAACCAATAGTCTTTATGACCATAATAGCGGAACTTGATGGTGGTGCCGTTGGCGTTGGTATTTATCTGGCGGACGCTGAAATGGTAATTGGCACTGTTGTCTTGCTTGATTCTGAGTCCGTTTACGACGTCGGCTATACCTAAGAACCATCCCGGATTATAACCCATGGCTTTCCAGACGATGCGTTTATCAGGCGTGATCAACACATAATAAGGTATGGCTCCCATATCGCAATATATACTGTTGACGCTGCTTCCCCTCATGCCGTCGTTCCAGTTCTTCCAAATAATGCTCTTGCTGAAATCGCTATTTTTCCAAGTAGAAACATCATCCTCATTAATACCAATGATTTCAAGCTTTCCTTTCATTCTCTCATAGACCTCTCTCATCTCTGGTTCAGACATTCTGCACGGGCCACATCCGATTCCCCAGAAATCTAGCAATACATAGCGCCCATCGGCGAAGGCATCAAACAAATGATGTTTTTTTCCCTGCATATCGAAGAGCTCTGCATCAACGGTTTCATCGCCCAACTGTAGGACTTTTGGGGGATAAATATAGGTGTGTATCTCTGCCAGCTGAGCTTCAAATCCTTTCGGCGAGCGAGCAGCAAAAGTCTTCTCAAGATTCTTCAATTGCTCCATATATGGAAAGTCTTTCATATTTTTCGGCATCCTGGCTATGTTACTAAGTTTGCTGATTGAGGCAACATCCACAGGTAATGAGGAAAGAATGTCAAGCTCTTGCTTCATTAATACCAAGTTGATAGAGTCGAACTTTGCCATATCTCTGTTCTGTTCTATTTTGATAAAATCTACGATAGTTTCACGACAATAATCTCTTATGCGGTTTAACGTCTGCTGTTCAGGAATCGGGCTTTCTACTTTCCATAGAGGAAAGAGGCAATCTGTGCCCGATACTGTCACCGTCACTCCAGGCTTCAGCATCAGGTTTAAAGTAAAATTAGGGAGACCTTCGCCAATACAAGACATACCACCAACAGAGAGTTCTTCTACAGGAACAGTCAGGCTGAAATGTCCAGCCCTAACACTGTCTACAATTTCCCATGAAGTGCCAGCACCACCAATAACCAATGTGCCTTCTTTCAGAGCGGGTGAATAACCTGTGATAGTTGCAGTCTTTGTCTGTGCCTGCCCCGCCATTGTGACGAGTGCGAGCATCATCGTAATAATACTTTTCTTGTTCATAATTGGTTATTATACTGAAACATTTCGGATAACAAAGTCGTCCTCGCCGTCACCTGTCTTGAAGTCGAAGGTGGTGGGGATGGTGTTGAACGGTTCGAAGGTAAGGGTGAAGTCGCAATAGTTAATGTCGGCTCCGTATTTCGCCCTGACGGTGTAGGCTTTGGTTTGGGGCGTGTTATCCTCGTCGAGCTTGATGCCGTCGGCTGATGTCAGTTTGTATTTCTTGCCGTTGGCGGTGAGGTGAGAATCGTGGGCAATGCTGAACCAGAAATCTTTTTGTGTATAATAGCGGAAACCGATGGTGGTGCCGTTGGCGTTGGTATCGATTTTCCTGATGGCAAGATTTGGATTGGCATAATTGTCTTGCTTGGGACCATTCAAAGCCTCGGCAATTCCAAGGAAACAACCTGTGCCATAACCTGCCATCTCCCACAGAATACGGCCATCAGGCGACAATAATACGTAGAAAGGTACGGCATTAAAATCGTAATAGTGGCTCTTGATACCTCCTTGCTTGAACTTCTTGCCGTCATTCCAGTTCTTCCAAACAATCTTCTTGCTCCATTCGTGCGCTTGCCACTCTGAGATAGAATCCAAGTTAATGGCAACGATTTCAAGTCGGCCTTTCATCCGGTCATAGACCTCCAGCAACTCCGACTCTGCCTTTCGGCACGCTCCACAATGAAGATTCCAAAAGTCGAACAGCACATAGCGGTTATCGGCGAAAGCTTCAAACAGACGATGCTTGTTGCCTTGCATGTCGAATAGTTCTGCATCAACGGCTTTTTCTCCCACCTGCAGGATATGCAAAGTATCGACCGCCTCCAGTTCAGATCTTTTTTGGGAGTCCTTCGTGTTTTTGGATGTTTGCGTACAACCACAAATGAGTAATATACCAACGATTGAGATAATTGTAACCTGTATATATTTTTTGTTCATAACTTGGCTCATTAGATATTTATTTCAGGAAACTTAAATCGTATGAGTAAATATAAGGCTCAGTTTCGTCATCGATAAAATCAGAATAAAGGTAAAGGGTCTTACCATCCTGGGATAACATAATCTCTTGTCCAAACTTATCAAGATGAATGATGTGTTGCTTGACGCCATCCCAGTTATACACCTCGACGGTATTACCCCACGGGAAGGGTTCCTTCATATCATATTCCTCCATGATTTCACCCTTGCGGTTGGAATGCTTATAAAGCAGATAAATTCTGTCATTATCTGTGCAACAATGTATTCGTTCGGTTGATGGCGTTTTAGCAATCCCAGGGATTGGGAGGGGGTCTGAATAAATAGAGTTCAAAATATTCGTTTTTGTGCCATCAATAGTAAAGATGAAAGCGAGCTTTCCCGAATCATCCCAATACAGGAATCTGTCTTTACCATTCCCTTTGATTCCACTACCATGGGTATATACCATCAGTTTCTCATCATCTAAAACCTCTGGCGTACTATCGTTGGGCCAATAGTCAAGCGGAGTTACTGTCTGGTTCTTAAAGTTGATGACAGAGAAAATATGGTGTATATCGTCTTGGGGTGTTCCTACCGTAAGAATAGTGGAGTCGGACAAGACTTCGAACTGATCGCCACACAACCAAAAAGGCATTTTCGAAAGGTCATACTTCTCCCAATTATCCGGGTTCTTGATTGCGGCAATATTGTCAGTTTGTTTAATTTTCGTCAGAGAGGCCATCGCCAGACTACCCATGTCACCTTCAAAAGGATGATCAATAACATATAATGCCTCAACATTATCTTTCGATAAGACCACATCACCAAACTCATTCTGCCCATGTCCATGGACCAATACTTTCTCTGCTTTCTGCCATTCTGTACTTGTCAGTTTACTTGAATAAATACTTCTGTCATGATCTATTGCATAGATATTGTCCCCAAACATCCATTTTGGCCATTTGCCCTTATTCACGTCTGTCTTTACAAGTTGTCCCTCTAGAGACACTTCAAATTCCGCACTGCTTTTGTCTGAACACGACACGAATGATGTTATACCGACCAGACATAAAAATAAGATACTTTTCTTCTTCATAATCGTTTTGTATTTTAATGATTTGTTTAACTTAATCCGATGGCAAAGATAGGATGAATATATGAACCGCGCAAGGTTTTGAGGGGGAAATTGCCATAGGGGGTGTTGCATGCTTTTTGAAGATAATTGATTGATAATAAACAAGATAAATAAAAACAAACAAAGAAAAAAGTGGCTGAGAGGAACGGGCGAAAGAGGGAAAAACCATAAAAAAGACTTGCATATATAATGAAATAGCCGTAATTTTGCAGCAAAATAATCATTAATATGAAGAAACTATTCATCATACTGGCAGTCATGGCTGTCGTGTTTGGATGCACTGAACAGCAACATCCTCTACTAAGGCAGGTCTGGGGTCTGATAGAAGTTAATCCTGAATCGGCCAAAGTCGTTTTGGCGAAGGTGCATACAAACTCCCTGTCGGAGCAAGACAAGGCTGAATACGGACTATTGAAGACAATACTGATCTCCAAGACGCATGGTATGTATATGGTTTATGGAATGATTGACAACGACTCGCTCATATCCGCCAGCATAGCATATTACAACCAGCACGGTGACGAATGGCACCGTGGCCGTGCCTATTTTTATCGTGGTGCCATCAGAATGTCGAAACTCGGCAATATGCCTGGTGCCGTCAAAGACTTCAAAGTGGCGGAGATAATATCGGAGGATGCTGACGATGAGGAATTGAAAAACCTCGTCTATAACAGCCTGCATTATGTGAACATCATCATCGATAATCAATCGCAAACCTTAAAATACGCGCATAAGTGGCTCGACAGTAGTATCGAACTCAAGGATAGTATGAAGATACTAAGAGGTCTCTTTAATTGTGCTACAGCCTATGCCGACATGGATCAGAAGGACAGTGCATACACTTACATGTCGAAATGCCTTCAACTGAAGAAATATGCAAGCCAAGACTTGCTGGCCAATATCTACAGCATCATGGCATTGATATATGAGGAGAAGGGAGAGTTTGCAAAGGCAGAGGAATACATTAAGAAGTGGGAAGAAAATGGCGGCTATGTCAATGTATATTTCCCGTCAAGCGATGGAGGATGGATGGAAACTCACAGCAATTTAGGCCACCTGACATTGGCCCGCATACGAAAAGCACAAAGGCAATATGAGAAGGCCATCATACTGGCGGAAGCAGAGGTGGGTATGGCTGGTAATGACCAGAAGACCCGCATGAAAGGCTTGGAACTTCTCTCCGAACTCTATGAACTGACAGGCAGACAGGAACAGGCATTAGAGGCCGGAAGAAAAGTGAAGGCATATAATGACTCCATGAGATATGTGAATCAGACCATACAGATGGCAGATTGGCAGCAGAAGTTTGACGAAGTGCAGCAGACGAAGGATTTCTACCGCCGAACGTCATGGATGCAAGGACTGATAATTGCCTTGATTGCGATGGTTGCGCTGGGCATCGTAATTGGTATGTGGTGGCATCGCAGGAAGGTACGCAAGTTAAGTTTCCGACTGGACGAAGATACCAGACGTATCAGCGAACTACGCACGAATATTGAACAACTGGAAAAGAGTGGAGCTGAGAACGGGCAGGAAATGGAGCGTATGAAAAAGGAACTGGAGAACCGCATGGAGCGAATCTCAGGAACACTGCTGATTGGCACGCAGATGTTCAGCCAATTGCAGCAACGCCAGTGCATCGCCGAGGCCACCGCTAAGGAACAACAATGCTTAGTAGATTACTTCACCCAACTGCGCCCGAAGCGCTGGCAGGAGTGGAACCGTCAATACAGCAATCTTTCAACTGCACAATACGTATTTCTTATTATGCAAGACGACCTACACTACGACGACGAGGCCATTGCTAATGCCTTGAATGTAAAGCGTACATCGGTAAGAAGCATGCGTTCGAGGATTAAGAGCCGGGAGAGGTAAGAATAAACTTTTTTGGCAAATTACTTGGTCTTTAAAATAAAAATAGGTATATTTGCAGCCAAAACAATTAACTAAAAGATGAGGAAAGAACTACTTCTATGCTTATTGCTGGCTATAACCAACACGATGCTGGCCGATGAGAAACTGAATCTGGAGGCTTACTGCCAGCAGATTGACCATGCTATAGCACACTCTGCCGACTATGTGGCAGCACACGAGAAAAAAATTAGCGAGACCAAAAGGGCACTGGCATTCGAAACAACACCCAAAAACAAATATCAGATAAACTTTCAGCTTTACGAGTTGTACCGTGCTTTTGTAAGCGACTCGGCCATGTACCACCTGACGGAGTGTATAAAACTGGCCGACCAGTTGGGCGATGCATCGGGTGCCGTAAAATGCCGTGCGCTGATGGCTATCAGATGTTCGAACATCGGAATGTATGATGAAGCACTGAACACACTCGACTCGATACATCCCGTGGGTATCGACACACTCTCGCTGGGTATTTACTACGAGGCATATAATAATGTATATAGCGAGCTGGCCTACTACACTCGTTTGGAGCACATGCGACAGACGTACCAGGCCAAAGCCGACCATTACAAACAATTGATGATGGACATTCTGCCCCCCACCTACGAAACCCGTTTTCTGAGATTGGAACAGGCTGCGCAGGGCGAAGGCCGACTGGACGATGCGATGAAGATTAACGATGCATGGCTAAAAACCGTTGAGCCAGGCAGTCACCCCTACGCAATGGTGGCTCTATACCGTTATATAGAATATAAATTGAGAGGCGACAAGCCCCAAATGATGCACTGGCTGGTTGAATCGGTGTTAGCCGATATACGTAATGCTGCCATGGACCAGGGATCGATGTGGGAACTGGCCAACGAACTGATGCTGAACGGTGATATCGACAAGGCATCGAGCTACATCAGCTTTACCAGCGACTGCGCCAACCGCTACGGATCGCGCCAACGCAACTGGCAGATAGCCCCGCTCCTGACTACGATTGCCAAGAACTACAAAACCAAGAGCGAACATACCACAAACCAGCTACGCATGCTGTTGGTTGCCATCAGCCTGTTGCTGTTACTGCTGTTAGGCGTACTGTTCTTCCTGCGCCGCCGCAACCTGCAGTTGGATGCTGCCCGTATGGCTCTGAAAGGCAAGAACGACGAACTGGCCACAGCCAACAGTCAGTTAGCCACACAAACCGAAGAGTTGTCAACGCTTAACTCTCAATTATCATCTCTCAACTCTCAATTATCCGAGAGTAACCGCGTAAAAGAGGAGTATATCGGCCGATTCATGAGTCTGTGTTCGCAGTATATCGACAAATTGGACGACTATCGAAAGATGGTGAACAAGAAGATGAAGAACAAGGAGTTGGAGGATCTGTTCCGTATGTCGAAATCTACCGAACTCAAGGAGAAAGAGCTGGAAGAGTTGTATCAGAACTTCGACTCGGTATTTCTGCACCTGTTCCCCAATTTCGTGAACGACTTTAACGCCCTGCTACAGGACGATATGCAGGTACACCCCAAGGAGGAGAACCGACTGACCACAGAAATAAGAATTTTCGCCCTGATACGACTGGGAATCGAAGACTCGTCGAAGATTGCCGAATTCCTGCATTACAGTGTAAATACCATATATAATTATCGTGCGCGTATCAAGAACGGTGCATTAGACAATCGCGAGAGTTTCGAACGGCGTATCAAGCAGTTAGGTAACATACAATAGCATCTTACAGTTAACAAAATATTATAAAAATATTGAAATAATCCACTAATTGGCGGTTAAAATCTACTAACCGTCAATTTTTTGTCTATTTTATTTGGAAGTTATCGATAAACTTATTACCTTTGCCGACGAAATCAAATATGATTGGGATGAAAAAAAGATTAGTTGTATTAAGTATGTTGATGCTGACGCTGACGATATCAGCTCAGAAGAAATGGACTATGCAGGAGTGCATCGACTATGCTATGGCCAACAACATAACTCTGCAGAAGTCAAAACTGCAGAAGCAGAGTGCAACCGAAGACCTGAAGGGTTCGAAGGCTGCATTGCTGCCTACTCTTAACGCATCTACCAACCAGAGCGTGGGTTACCAGCCCTGGAAGGATTCAGGTGTATCTACTGTTACCAATGGCATGGTAAACACCAAGGTTGACAAGACGTATTATAATGGTTCGTATGCCGTTAACGCCCAATGGACAGTTTGGAACGGCAACCGGAATACCAATACCATCAAGTTAAACAAGATAACCGAAGACGAAGCCGAACTGCAAAGCAAGGAAACGGCCAACAGCATTCAGGAGCGTATTGCCCAACTCTACACCCAGATTCTGTATCTGGATGAGAACGTGAAGGTGAACGAGCAGATGCTGGAAACCGCTAAGAAAAACGAGGAGCGCGGACAGGAGATGGTAAACGTGGGTAAGATGAGCAAGGCCGACCTGGCCCAGCTGAGTGCCCAGCGAGCCACCGACGAGTATAACATTGTAGAGACTCGCAGTCAGCTGTTGAACTATAAACTGCAACTGAAGCAGTTGTTGGAGATTACCGACGAGACAGAGTTTGACGTGGCTATCCCTGAGATTACCGACACGATGGTACTGAAAGAGGTGCCCACCCTGCAGGGTGTTTACGAGCAGGCACTGCTGAACCGTCCTGAGATTGAGCGCTCTAAGTTAGCCATCAAGAGCAGCGACGTGAACCTCTCGGTAGCAAAGGCCGGTTGGCTTCCCACCGTTAGTATGACAGGTAGCTTCGGCACCAGCACCAACTCGCTGAGTTCGAACGGCTGGGGCAAGCAGATGAAAACCAACTTTGATGCGATGGCAGGTGTTTCGGTTAGTGTACCCATCTTTGATGGCAGATCTACCAAGACATCGGTTAACAAGGCTAAGATACAGCAGTTGTCGGCACAGCTCGACCTGCTAGACCAGCAGAAGACCCTCTACTCTACCATTCAGGAGTACTGGCTGAATGCTCAAACCAACCAGCAGAAGTACAAGGCTGCCTGCGCTACCGTTGAGAGCGAACAGCAGAGTTTCGATCTGCTGCAGGAGCAGTTCCGTCTGGGACTGAAGAACATCGTGGAACTGATGACTGGTAAGGACAACCTGCTCTCGGCTCAGCAGAACCAGTTGCAGTCGAAGTATCAGACCATCTACAACCAGCAGATGCTGAAGTTCTACGAAACGGGAGAGATGTAATAATTGACAATTTACAATTGAGAATTGAGAATTTTAGAGATATGAAAAAGATCGGTAAGAAAGGATGGATTGGTATCGGCGTTGTGGCCGTTATCGTAATTTTTGCCCTGGTAAAATGCACAGGTGGCAAAAAAGAAGAGAAGATTAGCTTTGATACCGCAAAGGTTGAGAAAACAAATATCCAGACCAGCATTACAGCTACTGGCACCATCGAGCCTGTAACCAGCGTAACCGTTGGTACCCAGGTGAGTGGTATTGTAAGTCATCTGTATGTAGATTACAACAGCGTGGTAAAGAAGGGACAGGTGATTGCCGAGTTGGACCGCACCAACCTGATTAGCGAACTGAACACAGCCAAGGCTAACCTGAGCAGTGCCCAGAGCTCGCTTAACTACCAGCAGAGTAATTATAATAGGTATAAGGAACTGTACAACAAGGGACTAGTAAGCGCCGATGAGTACGAAAGCGCCCGTTTGCAGTATCTGCAGGCCAAGGAGCAGGTAAACACATCGAAGGAGAACGTACAGAAGGCTCAGACTAACCTGGGCTATGCCACTATCACATCGCCTATCGATGGTGTCATCCTGTCGAAATCAGTTGAAGAAGGTCAGACCGTAGCCGCCTCGTTCAACACCCCAGAGCTGTTTGTGATTGCTCAGGACCTGACCGACATGCGTGTGATTGCCGATATCGACGAGGCCGACATAGGTGGTGTTAAGGAGGGACAGCGTGTAAGCTTTACCGTAGATGCTTTCCCCGATGATCAGTTCGAGGGTCGCGTAACACAGGTTCGCCAGCAGGCAACCACCGAGAGCAATGTGGTAACCTACGAGGTAGTAATTTCGGCTCCTAACAACGACCTGAAGCTGAAGCCTGGCTTGACAGCCAACGTAACCATTTTTACCTTAGAGAAGAACGACGTACTGGCTGTACCTGCCAAGGCATTGCGATTCCACCCCAACGAGGCACTGTTGCAGAAGGGTGAGACCATCGAGGATTGCGAGGGCGACCACAAGTTGTGGACCAAGGAAGGAACTGTATTCAAGGCTCATAAGGTTGAGGTTGGTACCAGCAACGGTATCATGACCGAGATTACCGGCGGCATAAAGGTTGGCACAGAGATTCTTACCGACTTTAACATCAGTGGCGGAGCAGGCGAGGCTGAACAGCAGCAGGCCGGCAACCCATTCATGCCACGTCCAGGTGGAAACAGAAATAACAACAATAACAAGCAAGGCGGACAAGCTGGCGGTGGTGCACCACAAAGATAAGCATTATGGAAGAAGAGAAGAAAGTAGTTATTGAACTGCAGAACGTAAAGCGCTACTTCCAGGTGGGCAGTGAGACGGTGAAAGCCTTGCGAGGTGTCTCGTTCAAGATTTACGAGGGCGAGTTTGTTACCATCCAAGGTACATCGGGCTCAGGTAAGAGTACGCTGCTTAACCAGTTGGGCTGTCTCGACACGCCTACCAGCGGCGAGTATCTGCTGGATGGCATTGCCGTGCGCACCATGTCGAAGACCCAGCGCGCCAAACTGCGCAACCGCAAGATTGGCTTTGTGTTCCAGAATTACAATCTGCTGGCCAAGACCACAGCTTTGGAAAATGTGGAACTGCCATTGATGTACAACTCTGAGATTTCGGCCTCAGAGCGTCGTCGCAAAGCCATGGAAGCCCTGAAGGCTGTGGGACTTGAAGACCGTATGTATCACAAGTCGAACCAGATGTCGGGTGGCCAGATGCAGCGTGTAGCCATCGCCCGTGCGCTGGTTAACGATCCCGCTGTGCTGTTGGCCGACGAGGCAACAGGTAACCTTGATACACGAACATCGTTCGAAATGCTGGTACTGTTCCAGGAGCTCTACAAGCAGGGCCACACTATTATCTTTGTGACCCACAACCCTGAGATTGCCGAGTATTCGAGTCGAAATATCAACCTGCGCGATGGTAAGATTCGCGAGGATACCATCAATACCAATATCAAGTCGGCAGCCGAGGCACTGGCACAGTTGCCTGCTCCGCAGGATGATTAAACATTAAACATGAAACATTAAAGATTAATGAATATACTGAATCTGTTTAAAGTAAGTCTGAAGGCCGTAGCGAATAATAAGATGCGCTCGTTCCTGTCGATGCTGGGTATCATCATCGGCGTAGCAGCGGTGATTATTATGATGAGCATCGGTCAGGGCTCGAAAGAGAGCATCCGTGCCGAACTCTCGACAATGGGTACCAACCTGCTCACAATCCGTCCTGGTGCCGATATGCGAGGTGGCGTACGACAGGATCCGTCGAGCATGCAGACGCTGAAGATGGCCGACTACGAGCGTATTGTTCGTGAGAAGCGTTTTGTTACCAAGGTATCGCCCGAGGTAACAGCCAGCGGTCAGGCCATCTATGGCAGCAAGAACACCAACGCCTCGATGTATGGCGAATCGATAGATTATCTGGACATCCGACTGTGGACCATCGAAGAGGGCGAGTGCTTTACCGAGGAGGACATCAAAAAAGCCTCGAAGGTGTGCGTGGTTGGTGCTACCATCGTTAAGGAGCTGTTTGGCGAAGGTGCCGAGTGTATCGGTAAGACCATCCGCTTCAAGAGTATCCCCATGCGTATTGTGGGCGTACTGAAATCTAAGGGCTACAACTCGTGGGGTATGGACCAGGACAACGTGATTATCGCTCCCTACACCACAGTGATGAAGCGTATTGCTGCCCAGACCTATTTCTCAAGTATTGTCTGCTCGGCTGTAACCGAGGAGCTGAGTGATGCTGCCATCGAGGAGCTCACACAGATACTACGCGACAACCACAAGCTGAAGGAGGATGCCGACGACGACTTTACCATCCGCTCGCAGGCCGAGATGATGGAGACCATGTCGAGTACGATGGACACCGTTACCATCATTCTGGTAGTGGCTGCAGCCTTCTCGCTGTTGGTAGCTGGTATTGGTATTATGAACATTATGCTGGTAAGTGTAACCGAGCGCACCAAGGAGATTGGACTGCGCATGGCGGTAGGTGCTACCGGACCCGTTATATCGCTACAGTTCCTGATAGAGAGTGTGCTGATATCCTTTACAGGCGGACTGATAGGCGTGATAGTGGGCGTTGGCGCCAGCACGTTCTTAGCATCGTTCGGCATGCCATCAAGCGTACCCGCCTGGAGTATCTACGTATCGTTCCTGGTATGTGTGTTTATCGGTGTACTATTCGGTTACATTCCTGCACAGAAAGCAGCAAATATGGATCCTATAGAAGCTATAAGACATGAATAAACATTTAGCAGGCCTATGCCACGTGGCCCTTTGGGCATTTATGTTCCTGTCGCCTCTTACATTCTGGCGAGGCACAGGAATCAAGTTTATGCAGTACCTGATGTACTGCATGCAGCCAGCAATGCTGATGATAGTGTTCTATCTCAATTATCTGTATCTGGCTCCCAAGCTCTTCGTGGCAGGTAAGCATCGCTACGACCTGCTCATCAACTTGGCAATGATTTCGGTATTCAGTATCACCCTTCACTACTGGACCGATTTTACCAACGATCTCTTCGGTGTACGCCAGCGTTTCGACGACACGATTAACGACGTAACCAACATTCTGCGCGAGGGACTGAACTTCTGCATTTTCGCAGGTGGTTCTACCGCTTTAGCCCTGGCACGCAAATGGGTAACTGCCGAACAGAAGCTGAGAGAATCTGAGACTGCACGCATCCAGAGCGAGCTGAAAAACTTACGATCGCAGATCAACCCTCACTTCCTGCTCAACACACTGAATAACATCTATGCGCTCACGGCTATCGACCAGACACGCGCCCAGAATGCCATCCAACAGCTGTCAAAAATGCTGCGGCATCTGCTATACGATAATCAGGAACGCGAGGTAACGCTCACGGATGAGATGCAGTTTATCGAGAACTACATTGCGCTGATGAAGATCCGCTTGTCGCAGAACGTGGATGTAACGTTCCATCGACAGGTGGCTCTGCCTGGTATTAAGGTGGCACCGCTTATCTTCATCTCGCTGATTGAGAATGCCTTTAAACATGGCGTAAGTCCTGTTGAGCCCAGTTTTGTACACATCAGCATTACCGCCACAGAACACGACATTACCTGCCAGATTGAGAACTCGAACCACCCCAAGTCGCACGACGACCGTAGTGGCCATGGCATCGGTCTCAGTCAGGTGCAGCGCCGCTTAGAGTTGTCCTATCCCGGACGTTACACCTGGGAAAAGGGCGTTAATAAAGAAGGAAATATTTACACATCAACAATACATATCCAGTTATGACAATTACTTGTGCTATCATCGACGATGAGCCTCTGGCAGCAGGTCTGCTTGAGAGCTATGCCAAAAAAACTCCTTACCTGAGTTTGCAGGGAACCTACAACAGTGCCGTACAGGCCATGAAGGATCTTCGTGAGAACCCCGTACAGCTGTTGTTCTTAGACATTCAGATGCCCGAACTGTCAGGCATCGAGTTTGCCAAGATTCTCCCCAAAGACACAAAGGTAATCTTTACTACCGCATTCCCTCAGTATGCTATCGAGGGCTTTAAAGTTAATGGTTTGGATTATCTGCTGAAACCCATTTCGTACGACGACTTCATTAAGGCTACCGACAAGGCCATCGAGTGGTTTACCGTTGCCTTGCGTCAGGACGTTTACCGCCGCGACCGCTTTATGTTCGTAAAGAGCGACTACAAGCTGCAGCGTGTTAACCTCGACGACATCCTGTATGTCGAGGGATTAAAGGACTACGTACGCTTCTACCTGAAGAATGGCGATAAGATTATGTCGCTGATGTCGATGAAGAAACTCGAGGAATATCTGCCTAAGCCAGAGTTCCTTCGTACCCACCGTTCATTCATCGTACATATGAAGGAGACACCACTCGTGGATAAGTTCCGCATTGTGTTCGACGACGTGATGATTCCTATCTCCGACAACTACAAGGAAGAGGTTCAGAAGTACTTCGACGAGCATACGCTGGTGTAAGATTGCAAACTGCGTTTTACAAAAGGTAAAAAAGTAAAAGGGTAGAAAAGTAAAAAAGTGATAATTTAAGAAATCATTAATAACTTTTACCCTTTTACTTCTTTTCCTTTTTACTTTTTTTTGTACCTTTGCAGGCGTTAAAGCGACAATTATTAATTTAAATTTAAAGATATTATGGTTAATTACAAGGAATTAGGACTCGTGAATACTCGCGAGATGTTCAAGAAGGCAGTAGCTGGTGGCTACGCTATCCCCGCTTTCAACTTCAACACAATGGAGCAGATGCAGGCTATCGTACAGGCTGCTGTTGAGACCAAGTCACCTGTTATCATGCAGGTTTCAAAGGGTGCTCGTAACTATGCTAACGGTACCATCCTGCGTAACCTCGCTAAGGGTGCTGTAGAGTATGCTAAGGAGCTGGGTTGCGAGAAGCCCGAGATCGTTCTTCACCTCGACCACGGTGATAGCTTCGAGCTCTGCAAGGACTGCATCGACAACGGTTTCTCAAGCGTTATGATCGACGGTTCTTCACTGCCTTACGAGGATAACATCGCCCTGACAAAGCAGGTTGTTGAGTACGCTCATCAGTTCGACGTAACTGTTGAGGCTGAGCTCGGCGTTCTCGCTGGTGTTGAGGATGAGGTAGTAGCTGAGGAGAGCCACTACACAAAGCCTGAGGAGGTTATCGACTTCGCTACACGTACAGGTTGCGACTCACTGGCTATCTCAATCGGTACTTCTCACGGTGCTTACAAGTTCAAGCCCGAGCAGTGCACACGCGATCCTAAGACTGGCAAGCTCGTTCCTCCCCCACTCGCATTCGACGTTCTGCACGAGATCGAGAAGAAGCTTCCTGGATTCCCCATCGTTCTCCACGGTTCTTCTTCAGTTCCTCAGGACGAGGTTGACACTATCAACAAGTTCGGTGGTAACCTGCCCGACGCTGTAGGTATCCCCGAGGAGCAGCTCCGCGAGGCTTCTAAGAGCGCTGTTTGCAAGATCAACATCGACTCTGACTCTCGTCTGGCTATGACTGCTGCTATCCGTAAGTACCTGGCTGAGCACCCCGATCACTTCGATCCTCGCCAGTACCTGAAGCCCGCTCGTGAGAACATGAAGAAGATGTACATCCACAAGATTGTGAACGTACTCGGTTCAGACGGCAAGCTCGGATAATCCAAGCATCACATTATAAAAAAAGTCCGAAAGTATCATGCTTTCGGATTTTTTTTGTATATTTGCAGCCTGATAATAAACCTAACAATACAAAGAAGATGAAGACGAACGTTCTTAAACTTAGTATCGCAGCTTTATGTTGCATGGGTCTGGCTGCATCGTGCGCCCAAAAGGCTGCAGTTGTAGAAAGTCAGGAACTTACAACACTCAACACCGTTGGAAACCCCTATCTGCCCTTGTGGGAGCATATTCCTGATGGCGAGCCCTACGTGTTCGACGACCCTGATAATCCAGGTAAGCAGCGTGTGTACATCTATGGTTCGCACGATAACCTGAAGGATGCCTATTGTGGTCGCGACCAAGTGGTATGGTCGGCTCCAACCGACGATCTGAGTCACTGGCGTTACGATGGCATCATCCTCACCGTAAACCGAAATGCCCGAGGCGAGGTATTCGACTCAGCAGCTACAGCCGACGTGCTGTATGCACCCGATATCACTTTTGTAACCGATAGCATAGGCAAAAAGACATATTATCTGTTCCCCAACGACCAGACAGGCTACCGCAATGCACTGATTGCCAAGAGCGACCGTCCGGATGGGCCTTTCGAAGTATGCAACTGGAGCAAGAAGAACCCCAACCAGGTTGAGGGAATCTATGGTTTCGACCCCGCTGTGTTTGTCGACGATGATGGTCGTGTGTATGGCTATTGGGGCTTTGAGCACTCATACGCCGCAGAGATTGATCCTGCCACCATGTGTACCGTTAAACCTGGCACGGAGATGATTGATGGC
This sequence comes from Prevotella sp. khp1, assembly GCF_900102205.1. Taxonomy (NCBI): domain Bacteria; kingdom Pseudomonadati; phylum Bacteroidota; class Bacteroidia; order Bacteroidales; family Prevotellaceae; genus Prevotella; species Prevotella sp. khp1. The sequence continues at coordinate 135,821 of NZ_FNJZ01000004.1, read as the reverse complement.
ATGGTATCAGGCCGCAACGAAGAGGGTATCTTCAGTTTCTTCGAGGCATCGAGCATCCGTAAAATCAAAGATAAATATGTGTTTATCTACAGTCGCTTTACCAAGGATGGCGAGTTTGGTTTGCCCACTAGCAACTACAACTTAGCCTATGCCTATAGCGACCAGCCATTAGGTCCTTGGACCTATGGTGGTACCATTATCGATGCGCGTGGTCGCGAGATTAACGAGAAGGGCGACACCATAGCATCGGCTGTTCCAGATGGCAACACCCATGGCAGTATCTGCGAGATTAACGGACAGTGGTATGTGTTCTATCACCGCCAGACAGGCACCAACGAGTATGCACGCCAGGCCATGGTGGCTCCTATCAAAGTGACTGTCGAGGAAGGCGAAGGTGGTAAGGTAGAGATTACCGAGGGCGAATATAACTCCGAGGGTTTTGCACTCGCTGGTTTGAATCCATTCGAGCGCCACTCAGCTGGTATCGCTTGCTGGCTTACTGGTCCTACACCTGCCGTTCACGAGTGGCCAAACAACAAGTTCTCGGGTTCGTATGTCGAGGTATCGTATGGTAACGATAAGAACTTCGACGATCCTTATGCCCTGGCCTGCAATACCAACCGTGTGGTTAACAATACCGATGGTTCAATCGTAGGCTACAAGTACTTTAACCTCAACGAGAGCAAGGGCAAGAATAATCTGAAGCTGTCGTTGAATCTCATCCCTACAGGTATCGATGGTACTATTCAGCTGATGCTCGATCGGCCTTGGACATCGCAGAAAGAAAAGCTTCTTGGTAGCTTCGAACTCAAGGCCGACATGCCACAGGAGGCAACCGAAGCTGTTTTCGACCTGCCTGAGTTGGCCAAGCTTTCAGGTAAGCACGCCATCTACTTTGTATTCAAGTCGAATACCAAGCAGAAGTCGTTGTGCACCCTGTTGGATTTCGCATTTCAATACTCAGAGTAATACATGGAGATACAACCCATAGCATGGTTTGAATCACCATTCCCCACCAAGTTTGGTATTCCTCGTCAGAGCGGGTTGGTGCCCGACCTGACGGGGTGTATCGTGTTTGCACCAGAGTACCGACAGATGGAGGCCGTTCGCGGACTTGAAGCATTCGATTACCTGTGGATTATCTGGGAGTTCTCAGCCAATCGCGATGCCGAAACGAGCTTGACTGTTCGTCCGCCCCGTTTAGGCGGCAATCAGCGTATGGGTGTGTTTGCCACCCGTTCGCCATTCCGTCCAAACAATCTCGGATTGTCGTGTGTGCGTATCGATCGCATTGAGCACGATGCCAAATTAGGTCCCGTCATCTATGTAAAAGGTGCCGACCTGATGCACCAAACACCCATCTACGACATCAAGCCCTATGTGGCCTATGCCGATGCCCACCCCGATGCCCGTAGTGGCTTTGTGGACAACACCGAGTGGGAACCTTTAAAAGTGGAACTCCCAAAAGAGTTGGAAAACAAAATCCCAACTGATCAGGTAGCATCCTTAATTGCCACCCTGCAGCAAGACCCCCGTCCCCGTTATCACAACGATCCCAACCGCATCTACGGCATGCCGTTCCTCACCTTCGACATCCGTTTTAAGGTAGCAGATAATGTATTAACAGTGGTAGAGATAAAGTAAAATTTGCAAAGTACCTAGAGAAATTTTGCACTCTAAGTACTTTGCAATTGAAAAGTCCTTAGGAATTTTTGAGGTGCCTCTTTTATTTCACTTCTACCCATTTGCCGTTGCGCTTTACTGCTTTTACTTTGCGTACGCGGCGAATGCCTATTTGGTTGAAGTTTTTTGGATCAATAGCTGGATGGGCAATCTGGCCTAACTGTTCCTGAGCACGCTTGGTGAGGCCAACAATCTTGCCATCACGAAAGGCAAACTCCATGTTGGCTGGGTCGATAATTACCTCGCGAAGATTAGGACAACCTTTCACAAGATCGACACCTATCTGATGAGTAGAAGCTGGAATATAGAGGCGCTCCAGCAGGGTGCAGTTTTCAAATACTCCAGCTCCCAGCGTGTCGATAGATTCTGGTAACGTCACTTCGGTAAGGTTCTTACATCCACAGAATGTACCACTCAGAATATTACGCACACCCTCAGGGATGTGGATACTCAACAGATTGGGACAAAAATTGAATGCCCCCTTACGTATACGCCATACCGACGAGGGAATGTCGACTTCATTAAGCATTATACAAGTATTAAACGCATCACGCCCTATCTGCTTGAGCTTCTTAGGCAGACGGACATAGAACAGCGTCTGCGTAGCGCATAATGCGGAATCGGGCAGATATTCCACCTCGGCATCTCTCAGATCGAGTGTGTGCAGGTCGCCTCCCTTGCCGACAAAACGATCCATTTGTGCCATCTGCTGCAATACCTTGAAGTCGCTCTTGTCGAGTGGTCCGCTAACGCGCAGATGTCGAATCTGTTTCCACTCGTTCTGTGGCAGCAGCTCGGCCAACTGTCCGGCATGCTCGGTCTTTACCACCTTAGACTCTGGCACATAGTCGGCCTTACCTATTCCTATAATTGCAGATTGGTTAATGTTGAATCCCCCAAGATCGTCGAGCGCATAATAACCGTCGCCTTTACCATCCCAGCCGAAGTTCACGTGTACACGCGAGCCACGCACGCCATCAATAATAAATATGTGGCCTAGATTTTTGTCTCCATTCAGAAGTGAGCCTATCATCATGACCGGTCGGCCGCCCTGCAATTCGTCCATAATCAACCTTCGCCAAAGCCTTCTGCCTTCATCGCCAGGATATTGTTCGCGCATGATGATATAGATGTACGGATTTAATCCGAAGCACTTCTTCATCGCACAAAGCACGTTGAAGGGATTGGTTCCACTGCTGTTTTTGCCGTACGCAGTAAAAGCATTGACGCCACAATCGGTAACCAATCGAGCGATAGCACGTGCCTCTTCAGGTGTAGACGGGCGCTGAGGCATCAAGTCCCACTGATATTTCTCGCCCTTGGGCGATACTGACGGCTCTTGCAGGTAGCGCATAACCTGTGCCATAGCGAGAGCGCCGCAGCCTGCAAGACTATTAGGACCTGCCAGCGACTCCTTAGGGCAGAACATATTATAAGGTGCGGCTTGTCCCCATTGGGTTTGTATCAGTGGCAGAATTTCTTGCGCCTGCATAGAAGCGCAGGCTATAACAGAGAATGTTAAGCCAGTAAAGTATCTTAATATGTGATGCATTAAATATTCATTATTTATTTCTTGGCACCGATGACTTTCGAGATGTCCATCATCATGCCGCCGTTACCGGTCATGATCTGAGGCATCTTGCCATCCCACTTCTCAATCATGTCTTCCTGAACAATCATGGGCGAGAGTGATGCGGCGATGGTGCGGTTGTAGTAGGCCTCGGCATCGGCCTTAATCTTCATGGCCTTGGCATTACCCTCGGCTTTAGCTACAGCAATCTTGGCATTAGCCTCTGCCTCTTTCACCTCGTTCTCAGCCTTCAGGGCACTCTGGATGGCGGTGTTCTTGGCATCGATCATCGAGAGGAGCGATGATGGTGGGGTAATCTTTGAGGTGAACTCCTCAACCAGGAAGCCCTCGCTCATGAGCGACTTCTCCAAACGGGCACGCACATCGCGCTCGAAATTGGCACGGTTAGACATGAGTGAATCAGAGGTGTACTGGTTAGCACAGGTACGATAGGCCTCGTAGATACATGTGCGGATATAGCCCTCCTCGAGTTCCTTAACACCCACACGATACTTGGTGAATATATCGCAGGCCTTGTCGGGATTGATGCGGTAGGCAATGGTAGGATCCATCTCGAAGAGCGAAGCATCCTTGGCATTTACCGAGAAGGTTTCGTACTGCTTACGCTGGGTGAACGTAGGATAGGTAAACACGTTGGTGGTGATGGGGTTATAGAACACCCAACCCTTACAAGTGCCCTCAACGCCACCATAGTCCTGCTCGTTGAGCGACCATTTGTGGAAACGGATACCCACCTCACCTGAATCAACTACTGTACAGCAGGTGGTAAACAGAATCAGAATAAACACAAAGCCTCCCAATCCGTAGGCCAGCAGACGATAATACGGTTTCAATGAATTCATAACTTATAGCTTTTTTATTGTTGCATGATTGATATCGGTTGCAAAAATACAAAAAAAGTTGGAAAGACTGCACCACCAAACAGATTTTTTCGTATATTCGCACCATAAAACATGTATTACTAAAAACCTTGAGCTTATGAAAGTAGGAATTCCAAAAGAGATTAAGAACAATGAGAACCGTGTTGGTATGACGCCTGCGGGTGTGGCCGAACTCACACGTCGCGGTCATGAGGTAAGTGTGCAGCATACGGCTGGCGAAGGTAGCGGATTCAGCGACGACGACTATGTGAAAGCTGGTGCGCGCATACTGCCTAGCATCGAGGCTGTGTATCGTGAATGCGACATGATTGTGAAGGTAAAAGAGCCCATTGAGCCCGAGTATGAACTGGTTCGCGAGGGACAGTTGCTATTTACCTATTTCCACTTTGCCTGCGAAAAGGAGCTTACAGAGGCGATGCTGAAGAGCAAAGCAGTTTGTCTGGCTTACGAAACAGTACAACTGCCTAACGGTTCGCTCCCCCTGTTGCAGCCTATGAGCGAGGTGGCCGGACGCATGGCCACACTGAATGGTGCCTATTATCTGCAGAAAACCAAAGGCGGAAAGGGTAAACTGATTAGTGGTGTGCCAGGTGTGAGTCCGGCTAAGGTGCTGGTACTTGGTGGCGGTGTGGTTGGCGAGGCAGCAGCCTTGATGGCCGCAGGACTGGGGGCCGACGTGACTATCGCCGATATCTCGCTGCCACGTTTGCGCCAACTAGATATTGAGACACCAGCCAACGTGCATACCCTGTATTCGTCGGAGCATAACATCCGACAGATGTTGCCAACAGTTGATATTGTGGTAGGTAGTGTGTTAGTGCCAGGCGATAAGACACCACACCTGATTACACGTGAGATGCTGAGACTGATGGAGCCAGGAACGGTGCTGGTTGATGTGGCTATCGACCAGGGTGGCTGTTTCGAGACATCACACCCCACCACGCATAGCGAACCCGTTTATACCGAGGAGGGCATTGTACACTATTGCGTGGCCAACATTCCTGGTGCGGTACCTAACACCTCTACCCTCGCCCTCACCAATGCTACGTTGCGATATGCCATTGCACTGGCAGATAAGGGCTGGCAGCAGGCATGCAAGGACGACCCGGCACTGGCTAAGGGACTGAACATTGTAGAAGGAAAGGTAACCTACAAGGCTGTGGCTGATGTATTCGGTCTGCCTTACGAGAAGATTATCTAAGTAGGTAAAATCCCACAAAAATAAAATTTCCCCAAAAGCACAACGCTCTTTGGGGAAAATTTTATAACTTTGTCGCCGAATATGGAAGAAGTAAGCAAGATACCACAGGAGTGGAACAAATTCTACTTGAAGGATGTGTCGTTCGTGAACCTGATGACACGACGCATCTTTAATGTGCTGATTGTGGCCAATCCCTACGATGCGTTTATGCTCGAAGACGACGGTCGTGTGGATGAGAAGATCTTCGACGAGTATATGGAGCTGGGTATGCGATACCCACCCACGTTCCGACAGGTGTCGACAACCGAGGAGGCACACGAAGTGCTACACAACACGGATATCGACCTGGTAATCTGTATGCCTGGTAATGCGGATAACGACGCCTTTACCGTGGCACGCGAAATCAAGGCCGAGCATCCCAACATTCCTTGCGTGGTGCTTACCCCCTTCTCGCATGGTATCACCAAACGTATTCAGGACGAGGATATGTCGGTGTTCGACTACGTGTTCTGCTGGTTGGGTAACACCAACCTCATCATGAGCATCATCAAGCTGATTGAGGACAAGATGAACATCGAGCACGACATCAAGGAGGCTGGCGTACAGATGATTATGCTGGTTGAGGATAACATCCGCTTCTACTCGAGTGTGCTGCCAAACCTCTATAACTATATTCTGGCTCAGAGTAAGCGTTTCTCGACCGAGGCGCTGAACCCGCATGCTGCAGCCCAGCGTAAACGCGGACGCCCCAAAGTGGTACTGGCTACCACCTACGAGGAGGCCATGCAGCTGTACGAGAAGTATCACGAGAACACCTTAGGTGTTATTAGTGATACCCGATTCCCCATGCAAGTACACGAGGGCCGACTGAGCCACGTAGAGGATGGCGACCCAGAGGCAGGATTGAAACTGCTGAGGGAGATTCGCCGTCGCGACGAGTACGTGCCCCTGATTCTCGACTCTTCGGAGATAACCAACAAAGAAAAAGCCGAGGCTGAGGGATTCCACTTTATAGATAAGAACTCGACCAAGATGAATGTGGACCTGCACCACCTGATGGAGGAACACATGGGGTTTGGCGACTTTATATTCCGCGATCCGAAAACCAAGGAAGAGGTGTTCCGCGTATCATCGCTGAAGGAACTGCAGGACAACATTTTCAAGATTCCTTACGACTCGATGCTCTACCACGTGAGTCGCAACCACATGAGTCGCTGGCTTACAGCACGTGCCATCTTCCCTGTTTCGGCCTTCTTGAAGCATGTTACCTGGCATAAGCTGCAGGACGTGGATGCCCACCGACAGATTATCTTTGATGCCATCGTACAGTACCGAAGGATGAAGAATATTGGTGTGGTAGCTGTGTTCGACCGATTGAAGTTCGACCGCTATGCCCACTTTGCCCGTATCGGTGAAGGTTCTTTGGGCGGTAAAGGTCGTGGTCTGGCATTCCTTGATAACATTATCAAGCGCCACCCCGAGCTGAACCAGTTTGAACAGGCCAAGGTATCGATTCCCAAAACGGTGGTATTGTGTACCGATTTCTTCGACGAGTTTATGGAGAAGAACAACCTGTGGACAATTGCCCTGAGCGATGCCAGCGACGAGGAGATTCTGCAGCACTTTATGCGTGCCCAGTTGCCCGACTCGCTGATAGCCGACTTCTTTACCTTCTTTGATGCCGTAAAGAGTCCTATCGCCATCCGTTCAAGTTCGTTGCTCGAGGATTCGCACTACCAGCCCTTTGCAGGTATCTACTCTACCTACATGATTCCATATCTGGATGATAAGTACGAGATGCTGCGCATGTTGGCCTGTGCCATCAAGGGTGTGTATGCCTCGGTTTACTATAAGGACTCGAAGGCCTACATGCTGGCCACACAGAATGTTATCGACCAGGAGAAGATGGCTGTGATTCTGCAGGAGGTAGTGGGCAAGCAGTATGGCGACCTGTACTACCCCAACTTCAGTGGTGTGCTACGTTCGTTGAACTACTACCCCATCGGCGACGAGACTGCCGAAGAGGGTATTGCATCGCTGGCTGTAGGATTAGGCAAATATATCGTAGATGGCGGTCAAACCCTGCGCGTGTCGCCCTATCACCCCAAGCAGGTGCTGCAGACATCGGAGATGGAGACTGCCCTGAGCGAGACCCAAACCCGATTCTACGCCTTGGACATGGCCCATGTAGGCGACGACTTTAAGGTTGACGACGGCTTTAACATCAAGAAGGTACGTGTAAAGCAGGCAGCCGAAGATGGAGCCCTGACCTATCTGGCCTCGACCTACGACCCCGTAGATCAGATTATCCGCGATGGTATCTACGAGGGCGGCCGAAAGGTAATCTCGTTCTGCGGTGTGCTGCAGCACGATGTATTCCCATTACCCGAGCTGTTGCAGATGGCACAGAAGCTGGGTGCCGACGAGATGAAGCGCCCCGTAGAGATTGAGTTTGCCTGCAACCTGAACGACGACCGTACAGGCGAGTTCTACCTGCTGCAGATACGTCCTATCGTAGATGCCAAGCAGGTGCTGGATGAAGACCTGCAACAGATACCCGATAGCGACTGCTTGCTGCGCTCGAACAACTCACTGGGGCATGGTATTTCCGAGGATGTGGTGGATGTGGTATATGTAAAGACCGACGACGATTTTACCGCAGTCAACAATCCCACTATCGCCAGCGAGATTGAGGAGATTAACCGCAAGTTCCTACAGGCCGACAAGAACTACGTACTGATTGGTCCGGGCCGCTGGGGTTCGAGCGATTACTGGCTGGGCATTCCCGTAAAATGGCCTCACATATCAGCAGCAAGGGTAATTGTTGAGGTTGGTTTGAAGAACTATCGTGTGGATCCTTCGCAGGGCACACACTTCTTCCAGAATCTCACCTCGTTTGGTGTGGGCTACTTCACCATCAACACCTATACAGGCGATGGGGTATTCCAGAAGGAGTTGCTCGACCAGATGCCCGCTGTAGAAGAAACCCAGTTCGTACGTCACGTGCGCTTCGACCATCCGCTGAAAATCATGATGGATGGTAAGAAACAAACAGGCGTAGTACTGCGATGAGATACAGGCCCTGCTGCAATAATCAGATTGCTAGCAGGGCTTTTTACTAAATAAACAAAAAATTAAACAGAAAACTTGGTTTGAAAAATTTTTTTTCATACCTTTGCACAAGTGCAATTCCAATCTATTAACATAGTCCAAAACATGTCGAAACTAGCTGCAAAGATTAAACGTGATTTGCCATTACGCATCAGTCTGATGATAGTGCTTGCCATGGCGCTGCTGTTAACAGTAACACTGCTTGTCATGCTTCATTCTTCGCGTAACTCTATGAAAGATGATGCGCTGAATAGAGCCACCTATACACTCGATCGCGCCACCAACAACATCGATAACATCCTGCTGAGCGTAGAGGAAACGGCTGGCAACATATATTTCAACATGAAGTTTGATGATCCGGAACGGATGTACACCTATGCCCATAAGATTGTAGAAACCAACCCATACGTGTCGGGCTGCGTCATCGCCTTTAAGCCCGGATACTTTAAGGGGCACGACCTGTTTATGGTATATGCACATAGTACTGATAGTACCCATCAGGATCAATCCACTGCCAACATTGTTCACAGTAACAGTTTCGGCACCAAGCCCTATACCGAACAGATATGGTTTAATCGTCCGATAGGTAAGAACAGAGCCATGTGGATGAACCCGCTACTCGGCATGAAGTCGGACATAGAGCCACTCACCTCGTTCTGTGCGCCTATACTCGACGCTAATCACAGTCCGATAGGTGTTATCAGCGTACATGTGCCACTACAACTGCTTTCAAGCATTATCTCAGCCGCCAGGCCTTCGCCCAACTCCTATTGTGCGCTGTTAGATAACGACGGATCGTTTATTGTTGATCCCACTGTCAGCTATCTCTCAAAAACAAAGGCTTTCAACCTGCCAGGCAACTCAGTTCAGGAGGCCGTAAAAACAATGACGTCGGGTAATAAAGGCTATCTGCCATTCGAACTCAACGGACACAAGTTTTATCTGTTCTACCAACCATTCAGGATGGCCCAAGTGCCCTATCGCACCTTGATAACCAATCCTGGCTGGAGTATCGGCGTAGCATTCTCAGAAAACGACATCTTTGGCGAGTACAATGCACTATTCAATTTTGTAATCATCATCGCCATCGTGGGCATGGTACTGATGTATCTGCACACCCGTCTGATTATCCGTCACCGCTTAAAGCCACTCAGGATGCTTACAGAACTTACGGATCGCATTGCCCATGGACATTATAACGAGCCCCTACCCTCACGCCATCGGAATAAGGACGAGATAGGTATGCTGCAAGGCCATTTCCAGCAGATGCAACGCTCGGTGGCAGCCAACATCAACGAACTGCACGAACTGACCCAAACCATACAGGAACGCAGTAAAGAGTTACATGAGGCTTACGAGCAAGCTCAGAAGGCCGACCGAATGAAGACGGCTTTCCTGCATAACATGACCGACCAGATGTTGGCCCCATCGTTTGCCATCGACGAGGATGTGTCGGCATTAAGTCATTTTGATAAAAAAACAAGCACCCAGACGGTGAGCCAGTTAGTGGAGGACATCCAGCAAAACGGCGACACCATTACGCAGATACTGAATAATCTGATCAACCTCTCGGAGAAAGAAGAAGACCTGGAGGAGAAAGGAGGTAAGTTATGATGAGTATTCGTCGTTCATTCTCGGCAAAGGTCATCATGTGGGTTCTGCTGTTAGCAGTACCAGTTTTCCTGGCATCGGTAGGTGTACTGTTCTGGCAGTCGCACAAACTGATACGTGCCGAGGCTGTTGATAAAGCCAGCAATGTACTGGCTTGTGCCATGCACCGTATTAACCGTTATCTGATAACGACCAAGACGGCAAGTCATACTAATGCCTGGATAGTTGAGCAATCACTATACCCCGACTCGATACAGGCCATAACCAACCGCATAGCAACCACCAATCCCTATACCGATGGTTGTGCCATCAGTACCGAGCCAGGTGTTATCCCCCAGTATCCCGATGGATTCATGTCGGTTTCGTTCAATACCAAAGACAGCGTCAATACCTTTATTGAGCCCGACCACAGCTACTTCCAGGAACGTTGGTACAGTATTCCTCGTACACAGCGCAAACCAACCTGGGTGGTGTTTAACGACAAGAACAGGGAACAGGAAACCGACGAAGATGCTACGATAGCCGCCTATACGCAACCCTTGTTCAACAAGAAAGGTAAGTTTGTTGGCGTTATTTCAATCTGGCTCTCATTGCAGCACATCTCCAATATTATGGCCGAGGTACGACCCTATCCGCACTCGTACTATGTGATGATTGACGAGAAAGGACGTTATGTGGGTCATCCCGATTCTACCCGCCTATTCAACCAAACTATCTTCAGCGTGGCCGACCCACAACATCAGGCCGACCTGATAGCCTTAGGTTACGAGATGACCAAGGGTAATAAAGGTAGCATGTCGGTAAAAATCAATGGCAAAAAATCGCTGGTATGTTATATGCCCGTTGAAGGCACTCCATGGAGCCTGGCTATTGTTTGTCCGCATAGCGATATCTTGAGAGGATTCTACCGTCTTACCTACATTGTAGTGGCACTACTGATTGTAGGTTTGCTGCTCATCTTTATCAACTGTCATAAGGCGGTAACCGTTTCGCTCAGTCCGCTACAGCAACTGCTTGAAAAAACCAAAGCTGTTAGCAACGGCCATTTAGATGTGGATATAGCCCATACCAAGCGAACAGATGTGATAGGCGGATTACAGAACAGCTTTGCCACCATGTTGGAGTCGCTCAACTATTATATCAACAGCGTGCGTACCGCTACCGATCAGACCAAGCGTTATAACCGTGAGCTGGAGCATACCACCCAACTTGCAGTAGAGGCCCAACGCCAGAAAACTGTTTTCATCCAGAACGTTACGCACCAGATACGCACACCGCTTAATATCATTATGGGCTTTGCACAGATACTGAATTGCCCTACCGACGACACATCGCTGAGCGAAGAGTTAGGACAGGATGAGATTAAGAGTATTGCCAGCACCATGACGCACAACAGTCGACTGCTTATACGTATGGTGATGATGCTGTTCGACAGCTCTGATAACGGCAAGGCCGAGACTGCCAATTGCGATAAACGCGAGATGGTGGCATGCAACGATGTGTGCCGGGTTGCACTGAAATTCACAACCAAGTACAATCCCGAAGTACCTGTTGAGTTCAAGACCGAGTTGGCCGACGACTTCTGCATCCATACCAACTACCGTTACCTGGAATACAGTCTGGAAGAGTTACTCAGCAATGCCGTACGCTATTCCGACCAGCAGCACATCTCGCTGCACGTAACACGTAACAAGGAGTTTGTACGTTTCGTAGTACAGGATACGGGTAAGGGTATTGCCGAGGCCGACCGTGAGCACATTTTTAAGTTCTTTACCAAGGTGGACGACTTTAGCGAGGGCTTAGGCCTGGGCCTGCCCCTTACTAAACGTCATGCAGAAACATTGGGTGGAAACCTGATACTCGACACCACCTACCATGAGGGTAGCCGGTTTATCTTCGAGATACCCGTGGCATAGCATCAGCCACAATGGAAATACTTAGTAACCAACTTCTGGATTTCCTCTGGATAATTCTCTATCGTAAGACGGAGGTTCTTATCGTCGAAGGCACGAAGCTGTTCGATGATACCATCTATCATGGCAGGCGAGAACACGCCATACTCCTCGTAGGCCCTACGCTGACGGTTCAGACAATCGGCAGAAGCTACACATGAGTCGGGCAGCTGTGCCAGATTAGCCAGACGATCGGCATTCTCGGCAGCATGGATGTTTACATTCACGTAAGTTTTCTCGGCCAGTTTAAGCGCGCCATCCAGCTCAAAGCCATAACGGCAGGCTACACACAAACCAGCCAACAACTGATAGAGATCGGCAGAGCCATCAGGTGAACGCATCTCAACGGTCTGCTTGATGCTGGTATCATAGTGAGTTTGTGGCTCCAACGGATTCGCAGCATGGCACATATCCACATCTGCAGCCCAGCCTAATGGCACACGTACCAATACGCTGCGGTTTCTGTCGCCCCAACAAACATTGGTAGGTGCCTCCTGATGGGGAACCAGACGGAAGTAGCTGGTAGGATTCTTATTTCCAAAAGCGGTAATCGAAGGTGCCAGCACCATCATACCTGCTATCATCTTACGGGCAGCCTCGCTCAGTACACCATTCTCCAGCATCTGGTTCTTACCATCCTTCATCATACGCATGTGAATATGCAAACCAGAGCCAGCCTTACCTGTGGTAATCTTAGGAGCAAAGGTTACATCATAACCCAACTCATAAGCCAGATTGCGGATGACCCACTTGGCAATCATCAACTGGTCGGCAGCCTGCTCAACAGCCACAGGCAGGAACTCAATCTCGTTCTGCTCGTAGTTCTTACCATCCAGACTGAAGTTACCCACCTCAGAGTGTCCATACTTAATCTGACCACCAGCTTGGGCAATATACTTCATACAACGGGTGCGGAACTCATTGGCCTTGGCATAAGGTGCCGACTCGTGGTAGCCACGCTGATCCTGAGCAGGGAACATGCCCTCGTCGTTGCTAATCACATAATACTCTAACTCGCCCATGGCCTGGAACTCCATACCTGTTACCTGACGGAAAGCCTCAGCAGCCTTGTGGAGTGTGTGCTCGGGCGATGACTCCAACGGATTGCCATCCTTATCGAAGAACGAGCAGAGCAATGATACGGTTGGAATCTCGGCAAACGGATCGACAAAAGCCGTACGGTAGCGTGGCAACACATACAAATCGCTGCTGCCAGCCTGAATAAACGAGAACAAGCTACTGCCATCCACACGCTCGCCACAAGTAAGTATGGTATCAAGATAAGCCAGATCGTTAATTACAAAATTAAGTGTTTTTAATCTGCCGTCGCCGCCTGGATACATAAAGTTAACCATGCGGATATCGTTGTTCACAATGTAATCAATAATGTCGGCTTTAGTAAACTCTGCCGCGGGTTTCTGAAGTGCCTCTACAATAGGGTTGGCATTCAACATCAGCTTGTCGTTGTTCATCATGATCCTTTATCGTATAATTGTTTACGTTATATTTCGGGCAAAGATAAGCATTTTTATTGGGTGTATGGTATTATTTTGAGGTTTTTTATAATTTTTGCACAAATATACATAAAAATGGGAGACCGGTTAAAGTCTCCCATCCAACCAATTACTTACAATTAAACGTCGGATAACTACTTTCTACCGACGACTGGCTGCCTGCTATCAAAGGCCAGCCATTAACCCATTCAACACGATCCATCAACACCTGTCGGCCAGCATCAGGATCGCTCCTCATGTAACCATGATATATCATCCAGTCCTGACCGGCATCATCGGTAACAAACTCGGCATTATGCCCAGGGCCTGCCACGTTGTTACTGCCATGCAACAGCACATCGAATGCACCATCTAACATACGCTTGCCATCCTTGGTAACATACGGTCCGAACAGATTCTCAGAGCGTCCGTAGATAACCTGATAGGTACTGTTGTTGCCCTCGCAGCACGAGCCGTTTGATCCAAACAGATAGTAATAGCCATCGCGATGGTGGATATAGGTAGCCTCCATCTGGTTGCCAGCTATCTGTACAGGCTTGGCACCGGGCTTAAGCGTGAGTCCGTCGGCACTCAACTCTACACCATAGATACCATGGAACGAGCCCCAGAACAGATACTTCTTACCATCATCCTCGATATAGAAGGGATCGATACAGTTCTGTATGCCGATATCCTCGCTGATAAACAGTGCACCATGATCGGTGTAAGGTCCCTGCGGTTGGGTGGCCGAAGCAACACCTAAACCGCAAGTCCACTCACCACCCCAAGTCGACTTAGAGTAATAGAGCATATATTTACCATCAACATAATTTATATCGGGTGCCCAGATACCACCACCAGGATTCCACTTGGGGCGACTCTCATCAGTAAAAGCCGTACCCACATACTGCCACTTCAGCAAATCGGTAGAACGATAGATGGGCAGGTTGCGGATATCCTCGGTAGCAAAGAGATAGAACACGCCATCGGGCGACTTTACTATAGAGGGATCGGGCAACGAGGTTGCAATGATAGGATTACGATACTTCTGAACAACAGGGATAGGTTTGTTATCCTGAGAGTGCCCACCGTCGTCCGACGATGAGCAACCCAGAATAGGCATAAAGCCAACAATTATACTAACTATAGAAAACATGTAACTTCTTTTATTCTTTACTAACATATTACCAACCAGGATTTTGTGTGAGATTAGGATTACGCTCCAGTTCGCCCTGTGGCACAGCAAACAGTTTTACGTGCTCGCCAATATAGTTATTGGTGTAGCGCTTGGTACCCCAGATTTCGGTCATACCATTAGCACCATTCAGCTGTGAAGGATCGCTAACCAGTGCGCGGTTGGTGCCCAACTTACGATCGAGCCATGTATCCCAACGCAGCTGCTTCCAGTAGAGCTGGCCCTCGCCACAAAGCTCCCAGCCATACTCATTACGGATACGCTCACGCATGTTGTCCTGACCAGTTACCTTGGTGTACTCGTTGCTATTAAGCAGAGCCAATCCTGGAATACGGGCACGAACCATATTGATGTATTTCACGGCCTCATCGGTCTTTCCCTGCTCGTTCAGAGCCTCAGCCAAAGAGATGAGTGCACCGGCATAACGGAAGATAGGTGTATCGATATCGCTGTTCAAGCCGTTCTTGGTTTCACGACCCTCGGGCACAAACTTACGCCACAGGTAGTAGAAGCGGTCGTTGGTATCGGTACGCAGGTCGTAAGGAGCAGCATTATCCGATCCAATGTAAGGCCAACGCAGGGTATAATCCCAGCAGTCGGCAGTTGAACCACCTTTATAAGTAGAGTACGGGGTGATGAAGTTCATCAGCATACGTGGGTCGCGGTTCTGATAGATAGCCAGAATGCGGGCCTCGTTACCATCCATATCGTACTGACTCATGTCGGCACCGTAGGTTACCATCTGCTGGTAGCCGGCCTTCAGCTTATCGCTGGCAGCATTTGGATCAAGACCATCGCGCAGGAAGTAAACCGAACGGGCCTTAGGATCCATCTTTGAGTAACCAGGGAACACCTCATCCATATTAAATGGCTTACCATCGGCATACTCGTAAGAATCTACAAAGTAAGGATTAGGAATCAGGTTGTTCCAGCAACCAAAACCATCGGCGGTATAAGTATTGCGGTTACCATGTGTACGACCTAACAGCGAGCCCATACCCTCCTCGTCGGTGTACTGATACTGGAAGATATACTCATCGTTGCGCTCATTGGCAGCCTTGAACATATTCTTATAGTCGGGGAACAGCTGGAACCCCATGGTGGTGATAGCCGCAAAATCAGCCTCAGCCTTGCTCCAATCCTTCAGCCACATGTAAACCTGACCACGCAGATAGTAAGCACAAGCCTTGGTTACACGACCGTAGTTCTTATCAGAGGTGGCGTACTTATTTGGCAGACTGGGCTCGTTGATAGCCTCAGAGCAATCCTTGATAATCTGCTGCCATACCTCATCGGCAGTGTTACGGGGCTTGGTGTCCTCACCATACTCAACAGGTTCGGTGTAGATGGGCACACCACGCCACAGCACGTTGGCACGATAGTAAGCCCAGGCACGCAGGAACTTGCACTCGGCAATATCACGGGCACGCTCGCTGGCCGCCATGGCCTCGCATCTATCCAGATTATTAATCACGTTGCTGGTACGATAAATCTCCTCATACAAGCGCTTCCACCAGTCGTTGAATCCCCAGTAACCGGCATTACAACGGCCACGGGCCCAATCGTAACCACCCCAGTTAGCATCCAGGTCGCAAACATCGGTAGCAGCATCAAAGTTCTGCCAGTCGGGGCATTCGCCCTGCTGCTCCCAGTAGAAACGTTCGTAGGCGCCATTCACCACGGCATCAGCCATGTTATAGGTACTCCATACCAAGTCGGTACCTACACGGTCGGAAGGTTGAGTATCCAGGAAATCGGCATTACAAGCCGTGAGTGCGATACTCGATGCAGCCAGAATAAGACTGCGACACATATTATTAATTATTTTCTTTTCCATATTGGTTATTCATTGTTGATGGTTAAAATGTTACATTCAGTCCGAATGAGAGCTGACGCATGGTAGCATAACCCTCACCAGAGCGCATCTCAGGATCAAGTCCGGGGAAGCTGGTGATAGTCCACAGGTTCTCGCCCGAGAAGTAAACACGCAGGTTCTCGGCATAGATCTTTCTGCTGATGCTCTTTGGCAATGTGTAACCGATAGTAAGGTTACGCAGCTTCAGGTAATCGCAGCTATAGAGATGGAATGTATTGTCGAGGGCATCACTCATACTTGGATTCTCGAGCGACATACGTGGATTCTTCGAAGTGATGTTGGTACGAGGATCGTTGGGGTTATTGGGATCATAGAAGTAGTGATCGTCGGCAATCCACTGTGGGATGCTCAAACCAAATACCACGTTTGATGAGTTCTGACCAATCTCACGCCAGTAGGTTGAGAAACCTGTGGCTCCACCCCAGTTCATCGAGAGGTCGATACCCTTCCACTCTGCATGCATCTGCATTCCGAAGGTGAACTTAGGCACATTCGACTCGCCCATGAACTGCTGGTCGTGACTGCCACCATAAACCTTATCGCCATTGGTATCGGCATAGATATACTCACCATACCAGATAGCATTCTGGGTAACAGCGTGCTGTGGCTCGAACGAGTAGCCGGCAGCAATCATATCCTGTACCCACTTCAGGTCTTCGGGCGTACGGATCATACCATCGCGTGGACCACCATTGGGGTTAACCACACCGTTGGCATCGTAATAGGTTCCGTTACCGCTATAGATAGGATATACATAGAACTCGTTCATCATGTGTCCCTCAACCAGGCGCTGGGTACCACCCGACGAAACCTCACCAAGGTTAGAGTAATACACGTTAGGATCGGGATTGTTAGGATCGGCACCCCATCCCTGAATGATGCCACCCTTATAGTCGGTTACCTTGTTCTTGTTGAACGAGCCGTTAACAGCCACACCATAGGTTACATCGCCAATCTTATCCTCCCAACGGAAGGTCATCTCCAAACCGCGGTTGCTAACACCAGCCAGGTTCTGCAATGGAGCCACCTTATCACCGAAGATCAGTCCGATAGACGGACGGTAGAGGATACCAGAAGTCTGCTTGTCGTAGTAGTCGATAACACCCGACAGACGACCACCGAGGATACTGAAGTCGAGACCCAGGTTGAAGGTCTTGGTAGTCTCCCAAGTTACGTTCATGTTAGGCAGGTTCTTCAGGTAGAAACGGGGCACCTTCTTGCCACCCATGGTGGTGTAACCTGTTTCGTACCACGACTGATAAGCATAGTTATCAACCGATGAGTTTCCCAGCTTACCATAAGAGGCGCGCAGCTTCAGGTTATCGAATACGCTGAGGAATGAGTTCTTGGCAAAAGCCTCCTCGCTGATACGCCAGCCTGCCGATGCAGAGGGGAAGAAGCCCCAACGGTTATCGGGTGAGAAACGCGACGAGCCATCATAACGGAAGTTAGCCTCTAACAGGTAACGTGAATCGTAGGCATAGTTCAAACGACCGAACCAAGAACGATAGGTATAACCGGTAAAGTTACCACGTGTGTACTCCTCCGAGGTCAGGGTATTCAGGTCGGTCAGTGTGGCATCAATCATACCCATCTTCTTCACATCGGTATTACCATCGCTGTTCTTACCTTCCTCGAAACCTACCAACGCACCTACATCGTGCTTCTGGGCAAAAGTGTGAGCCCAGTTCAGGGTGTTGGTAATCTTCCAGTTATAGTAGTGGTGATAGTACATATAGCTTGAGAGGGCCTCGAGTGCAGCAGGCGATGCCACCACCTCGTTACGACTGAAGCTATAGCTCTCGTTCTGTCCGTCGGTGTACTTATGACGGGCATTGTAGTAGTCGTAACCAAAGGTTGACTTGAAGGTAAAATCCTTCAGGAACTTCACCTGAGCATAGGCGGTACTGTAAGCGTGGGTAGTCTTATAGTAACTGTCGCCATCGCCATTCAACAGTTGCATGGGGTTGTGGGCAGCACCATCCTCAACCGAAGTCTCGATACCACCAAACTTACCATCGTAATAAGGATAGATACCTGGCACGGTCTTCAGAAACTCCCAGCTCGATAGGGCATCCACGTTGTTACGGTCGCGATCGCTGTGTGTACCCCATACCTGAGCACCCAGCTGTAACCAGTTAGTTACATCCGAAATCAGCTTCAGGTTGATAGAGTACTTCTGCTCGCCCGAACGAACAATCATACCAGGGTTATCAAGGTAGGTTAATCCAAGGTTATAACGTGTGCGGGTGTCCTTACCCGACAAAGAGATAGCGTGCTCCTGCATTACCTTGGTCTGGTAAATTTCATCATACCAGTCGGTATTAGGATAAGCCACGTAGTTGGGATAGCCCGACTCGGCAATGCCATTAGGATTAGCCTCAGCCTGACGCCACTGGTCAATCACGCTTTGTGGATATTTGCCGGCTGTACCGATATTCTCGCTGGCCTCGTTCACCATCTCCATATAGTCGGCATAGTTCGACATAAAGCGAACCAGCCTTGACGGTTTATTGATCGACAACCTTCCGGTATAGGTTACATTCACCTTACCCTCGGTACCACTCTTGGTAGTAACCAGGATAACACCGTTAGCACCACGGTTACCATAGATGGCACACGATGCAGCATCCTTCAGGATCGAGATACTCTCGATATCCATGGGGTTCACATCCGAGAGACTCATCTCCATACCATCTACCAATACCAGCGGACTGGCATCGTTCATGGTTCCCACACCACGGATGTTTACCGAGAAGTTCTCGGCGCCGGGCTTACCTGAGCCCTGCAGGATATCAAGACCGGCAGCCATGCCCTGCAATGCCTGGGCCACAGTGGTAACAGGACGCGAGTTGGCTTCCTTCTCAAGATTTACCGATACCACCGAACCTGTCAGGTTCACCTTTTTCTGGGTACCGTAACCTACTACTACTATCTCGTTCAGTTCGTTGCGGTCTTCCTTCATGGTTACTACCATGTTATCGGTTGCACGAGCAGTCACATCTACGTAACCGATATAGGTAAACACCACTTGTGCATCGCTCTTACTGAGCTGCAGTTTAAAACGTCCGTCCATATCGGTAACAGCGGCATTCTGCGTCCCCTGTTCCTTAACGGTAACGCCAATCAGGGGTTCACCCTGTGCATCAACCACCGTACCAGTAACAGTACGTTGCTGCTGAGTGGCTGCTACAGTACTGGAATGAACCGATAAGGCCAGATTTCGTTCGGCTAAAGCTGGCGAAGCTGCCATCAGCATAGCTGCGCCTACCAACGAGGTAATTAATCTTTTTTCCATTTCTTGATGTTTAGGTTTAATTGTTTTTGTTTATTTCTTCAGAAAATCATCTGTTCGTGTTGGTGAATACATTTCCCAGAGCGAGGCGATAGTCCAGCCTGGTGCAAAGAGGTTATTATAGAATCCCTTACCATTCATACCATAATCCCAAGTGGTGTGCTGTACTACCTCGGGATAGAATCCGGGTACTGAGATACCACAAAGGCGCTCGGGTGTAGGCATCAGCTGTGAGAGCGAGTTAAAGATCACATCGTGCATCTGCAGAAAACGCTGGTTACCCTTCTGCTGGCCCAACCACTTTACAATGTGTGGCAACTCGAATACAAACACATCAATATGGTTGTTCTCTACCGACACGTTACTCCAGCCACGGGTCTTCAAACCTAAGTCGCCCAGCATCTGACCCTGTGCAAAGGGTACATCCCACATGTAATACCACGACAAGGCAAAGTAAGCAGCCTTTTCACACAGGTCGATATAACGCTGGCGCTCCTTACCCTTGGTTACAGCTGCCAGGTAATAGGTAGCAGTAACAGCAGCAATGGCAGCCTCTTTATCCTCGCAGTTAGCATCGAGGGTTGATGAGAAGTAATCGCTCTTTGAGATGATATTCTGCTCCAGATAGTCAACAGTGCGACGGGCAGCCTCCAGGTACTGTTTCTTACCGAAGTAGCGGTAACCCATCACCAAGGCTGAGGTAGACGATGGTGTGCTACCACCAGTGCCATCCACGTCGGTACCATTGTCGTGATACTTACGGGCAAAGCTGCCATCGGCCTTCTGCAGTTTCAGGAATCCATCCAGGATACCCTTTATACGTGCCTCCCACTGGGGATGGCGACGACCGTGTGCCTTCTCGTACTTGAGATATAACAGAATGGCATAAACACCCTCTGACTGCTGACGGATAGAGTGTACTACCTTATCATCGCTTGGAAAACCACGTGTAAAGTTCACGTTATCGTAGAAGTAACCTGCACTGGTAAGACCATGCTGCAGATAGCTCTCCAGAATCTCATTACCCATGGTTACGAGATCCTGCTCGCCATGCTGTTCGCCGTACTCGATAGCATTGAAGGCATTCAGCAGCACACGACCACAGAAACCTACCTGTGCCTCGGGGAAAGGCTTACAATCGCTGGTAAGCAAGGTGTGACCCGAGTTGTACTTCAAGGGATAGTTGCTTACATACGATTGACGGAAATAGTTAGTCAGTCCCTTCTTCATCTCCTCAGGCGTAAAGAGTGGCTTCAATGCCTGTGGCTTCAGGTTATCGAAGCAGCGCTGCCACATCAGTGTTACGTGCTCGCCAAAGTCCTTGGCCTCGGTCTCACTGATGCGCCACTGGATAGTCTTGGTCTCGCCTTTCTCGATCTTTGCAAAAGCAAATACGGGGGCAGCCAAGGTAAGCTTACGGATGTAGCGCTTAGGGGTCTCGATATAAGGATAGCCGAAGGTAAGCTTGGCCTCCTGCTGCTCGCAATCAAGACCCAGGTAACCCAGAGAAGTTTCGCCACTCAGGATAATCTCGCCTGCCTGATGGGTAGTCATACACTCCTGTGGGGTGTCAAGCTGACGGATAACAGCCACCGACTTACCATTAGCCTCATCATAGACACTGGTCATAGGCGACGACAGACGATCCTCGCGGAAGTTCCAACTTTTTGAAGTGTGGAAAGCCGGCGCCTGCTTGGGCGAGCGCAGGTTGCGGTGATACCAGAAACCTGGCAGATAGAACTCACTATCGGCCGACTTGATGCCTGTGGCAAGCTGCGCACCGAAGTTGTAATACGTAGTGGCATCGGCCTTGATGGTAACGGTATAGACCTGATCGTTGCCATCGTTTGCCAACTGCGCACTTATGTGTAAAGGCAATGCCTTACCATCGGCAGGCTTTAGCTGATTGCCATCAGCCTGCAGTTGGATAACTTTTGCCTCGTTGCCTGGCTGCTTGATACTAATCTGCGTTTGGATGTTGATAGCAGAAGCATTCATCGATAAAGCAGCAAAGACTGTTAATAAAAAAGTTTTGTTGAACATATAATAAAAGTTTTTGTTGGTTGCTTGCGTGGGTTACTCTTTATATAAGTAATGGAACGTGCCATTGGTAACAGCAAAACCTTGACTGGTCTGTGATAATCCTACAACGGCAGTTTTTCGGGGTCTCACCTCGGTAAAGCTGTTATGGGTATGGAACACGTAGTTCCACTGGCCCTGGGCATCCTTAAACATATCACCATGACCGGTGCCGTAATAGCCTATGTTGGCACGATTGATAACCGACTGCGATGATTTGGTCCAAGGACCGAAAGGCGACGAGGCTGTAGCCACACCAACGGCATAGTCGATATTACGGAAATCGTTAGCCGAGTAGAACATATAATAGGTATCGCCAAGATGCAGTACAGTAGGACCCTCGGTTACTCCCCAACTGGCCTGTGCCGTATTCTCCCACAGCTCCGAGGCATGGATACACTCCTGGGCTGTTTCTTCCTTAATGCCCATCAGGTCGTCGGTCATCTCGGCCACAAAGATACGGTTGCCATCCTGCAATCGCACATGATACAGATAAACCTTACCGTCGGTATCAAACAGCAGAAAAGGATCGATCGCTTTTCCTGGGGTAGCAATGCACTTTTTCTCCTGCTGGGTAAAAGGTCCTTTGGGCGAGGTGGCTATTGCTACGGCAATCTGCTCGTTGGCTGTGTAGAACATATAATAGGTATCACCACGCTTCACTACCTGTGGTGCCCAGAAACCTGTAGTACCATACGAGGTAGCTCCTGTTAAGCAGAATCCATTGGCTTTACCAACTGGTCCCTGCCAGGTTTTCATATCGGCAGAACGGTATACATAGAAACCAGTATCCGAGTTGCTACCTGTACCATATAAATAATAGGTGCCATCGGTATCAACAAAAATGGTGGGGTCGGCTTCAGTCAGCACTTCCTGTTGGGGTACAGATGGTTTCTCGGGCACAGGTGCTACTGCGCTACCCGTGTCGTTCGAACTACATGATGGTAAAACAGTAAATACTGCCATCAGAGTCATCGATAATCTTAAATTGGCTTTCTTATACATTTAGTTACAATTGGGTTGGTAATAAAGATTTCGGCGGCAAAAGTAATAAAAAGGATTATTAGGCACGGGTAATATTGTTCTGAAAACGGGTAATATCGTCAAAAGTACAGAATTACTGCACAAAAATAGGGTTAAAATCAGAATTAATCGCTAAATTTGCACACAGATAAAAACGAAGCAATGCGATATATAACGTTACTCCTTACTTGGATATTTGCCAGCGTCATGGTAAATGCTGCCGACTTTAAGTTCCAGCATCTGAACACCTCGTGCGGTTTACCCAACCAGCAGGTCGAGTGCATGGTGCAGGATAACAACGGCTATATATGGATAGGTACACGTAACGGACTGGCCAGATATGATGGTTATAATGTAGATACCTACTACCATGTTGAGGGACAGCCCAACTCATTAGTGCATAACTTTGTTCATGGATTGTTTGTGGATAGCAAGCACCGCCTATGGATTAGTACCGAGAACGGTGTGAGCATGTATCGCCCCCAAACCAACGACTTCCGTAACTATTTCAACGTGCGGGGCTACTGTACCAGTTTTGTAGAAACCAACGATGGCAGGATACTCACCGGCTCGGGACAGTTGTATGCTTACGATGCCAAGACCGACTCGTTTGTAGTGATTCCATCGCTCAATGCCGGCACCATTGCCTCGCTGGCTAAGGATAGGGCTGGCAACATCTACGTGTCGGCCAGTCAGATGATATTCTCGATGAGCGCCAACCTCACCAAAATACTACCGCTAAACATCAGTCTTAACGATGGACAGCCCGTAAGCCATAACGCCATCCTCCCCTTGCTAGTTGATTCAAAACAGCGCCTATGGGTGGGCTGCAACGATGGTAGTGCCATCTGCTACAATCTGAAGAGTCATGCCCAACAGCGTTATACCGCCAACCAACTAACCGGCGGCATCATCCGTGTGATTATCGAGGACAAGCAGCACCGCATCTGGTTTGGTACCGAGAACGGCATCCTGACGTTGAATCCCGATGGCAGCAGCATACTCACACAGAAGCACTATGGTAGCGACGGTCTGTCGGACAATGCGGTATATACTATCCTGGCCGACCGTCAGAACAACATCTGGATAGGCTCATACTTCGGTGGCGTAGATTATCTGTCGACTCAGAAACCGCAGTTCCGCCATTTCGAGCCCAGTGCCGCGAAAGGCGAGTTAAAGGCGCGCATACCACGCATGATTACCGAGACATCGCCTGGCATCTTCTGGATTGCTAGCGAAGACCAGGGTGTAAACATCTACAACTCTATCACAGGTCTGTTCACACCTTTTACCGAGATTCCTGGTCTCGACTCGAACACGCACAGCATCTACTACGATGCCAAGACTGCCGACATCTGGATTGGTACACGATTCAAAGGGTTGTACCGCTACAACCTGCAAACCCGCAAAACCACCCAGTATTACCGTACCAAGGGACTTACATCGGAGGGTATTTTTTACCTGACCCGTGATAAGAACAGACGCTTGTGGATAGCCACCATGGAGGGACTGCGCTACTACGACGAGCAATCGGATACGTTCTGCACGATAGGCGACGACCTGCTGGACCGCACATTTATCTACTCGCTGTTTGTAGATCGCCACAACCAGTTATGGGCCAGCACTGTAGCTTGCGGCTTGTATTGCATCAGCAACGGCAAGGTAACAAGTTACAGCAGGGATAACGGCAGCGGACTGACCGATAATTACATCATATCATCATTCGAGGACTCGAAAGGTCGCCTGTGGATAGGCACCAACAACAACGGCTTGTTCTGGCTCGACAACAAGAACGGAAAAATTCATCAGGCAGGCACATGGATACCCCGCCAATGTACGGTTTGCAGCATTGTTGAGGATAAAACGGGTAGCTTGTGGATTGGTACCGACCAAGGTTTGTTCAGCCACCGACTGAGCGATGGGCATACCCGCTGTTTCTCGGCAGGTGCCGAACTGCCCGTCAACCAGTTTAACTTCACATCAACCTATCTGGCCACCGACGGACGCGTGCTGATGGGAACCTTCGACGGTCTGATAGCCTTCCAGCCCAAACAGATGCACACCGAGGCCAGGAACATGTATGTGCATTTCAAGAAACTGTTTGTAAACGATCAGGTACGCTCGCAGATCGACTATACCGACTGCATCACACTCACCTACGAAGAGTCGCACTCGTTCCACATCGAGTATGGTGTAGTGATGCCCGAGAATGTGCAGGGCATACAGTATCAGATAAAGGTGGATGGTATTGATAAGGAATGGCGCAGTGTAGGTGCCGAAAGCCGGTTCTATGGTTATCTGCTCAGTCCGGGCACCTACCAGCTGCACGTAAGGGCAAACACCTGCGACAGCGACTGGGATAAATGTCCTGAACGCACGCTTACCATCGTTATCAAGGCACCGTTCTATCTCTCCACCCTCGCGTACATTATATACTTTATATGTTTTGCCGCACTGGTGTGGGGCGGACTCACGCTCTACAATATCCGCATGAAAGAGCAGGCCAAGGTGCGCTATGCCAACATGGAGAAAGCCAAGGTTGAGGAGATCGACCGCATGAAGTCGAACTTCTTCACGATGGTATCACATGAGCTCAAGACACCACTCTCGCTCATCATCGCGCCACTAAAGAGTATCAGCGCCAGCGAGGTGGATAAGGAGGTGGGCGAATCGCTGAACCTTGCCATTCGCAACTGCTCTAAGATGGAACACCTGATTAACGAGCTGGTGACCTTCAACAAGATTGAGTCAGACAATTTCCCGTTCTACGTGCAACAGGGCAACCCTGTAGAGTTTGTGGGTGTGGTGGCCGATAACTTTAACGAGGCCGTTCAGGCCAAGGGCTTACACCTCACCGTGAACTGCATCGACAACGGCGAAGACGGTTGGTTCTCGCCCTCGTATATCGAGCATATACTGAACAACCTCATGTCGAACGCCATCAAGTTCACAGGTAACGGCGGCGCCATCACCATCCATGCCGAGATTACACAGACGGCGGATTCGCCCGACCTGTTTCTGAAGATGCAGGTAACCGATACCGGTATCGGCATTATCAAAGACGAGCAGAAGAATATATTTGAACGTTTCTACCAAACCAAGCGCGGCTACAGCACCAACAGCAGTGGCTGGGGTATCGGTCT
This sequence comes from Prevotella sp. khp1, assembly GCF_900102205.1. Lineage (NCBI taxonomy): Bacteria > Pseudomonadati > Bacteroidota > Bacteroidia > Bacteroidales > Prevotellaceae > Prevotella > Prevotella sp. khp1. Next base: position 109,687 of record NZ_FNJZ01000004.1, on the reverse strand, counting down.
GGCGCTCATCCGCCGACTGGTTGAGATCCATAAAGGCTCGGTATCGGTAGAGAGCGAGCTGGGCAAGGGCAGCACGTTTACGATACTGCTGAACATCTCTGGCAACGCATTCTCGGATAAGAACAAGATAGCAGGCGATAGCGAACAAGCCACGGTAAGCAACTATCTCAGTAAACTCGATGCCACACCCGTTACCATTGCGGGCAGTGCCGTTTCGGCCACTGCTGCCCCATCGGCCTCAGCAACACATAAACATACCTTGCTGGTGGTTGAGGATAATGAGGATATGCTGAAATTCCTGGAGCAGCTGTTTGCTGCCGATTACAACGTGATAACGGCGCCCGACGGACAGCAGGCATGGGACATCGCCATCAGTCGTTCGGATATCGACCTGGTGGTATCGGATGTGATGATGCCTGTGATGACCGGTGCCGAGCTATGTAACATGATAAAAGGCAACATGAGCACCAGTCATATACCCGTGATTCTGCTCACTGCCAAGGGCGATCCCGAGGACGTGAAGGATGGTTATCGCAACGGTGCCGATGCCTATGTACTGAAGCCTTTCGACCCCGAATCGCTTTCGCTACAGATCAGTAACCTGCTCAAACTGATACAGAACCGTCAGCAATCCATCTTTAATGACGGTGAAGAATCGCTGAAACAGAACGACAGTCTGACGCAGCTCGACCGCGACTTTATCCAGCGACTGATGGAACTGGTGGACAGCAACATCGGCAACGCCAACTTCTCGGTTACCGATATCACCACCGAATTAGGTATGAGTCGCAGTCTGCTGCACACCAAGATGAAGAATCTGATGAACACCTCGGCTGGCGACTACATCCGCCACAAGCGCATACAAAAGGCTTGCCAGATGATTACCGACGGACATAATGTTTCGGAAACAGCCTACAGCTGCGGCTTTGCCGACCCCAACTACTTCTCAAAGGTATTCAAGAAAGTAGTTGGCGTGGCACCATCCGAATATACTAAACAGTAACTTAGTGCGATTGTTTAAACGCATCTAACTGCTTAAAGCAGTGGCGGTTGATGATTTGCTGCAACTGGCGGTCGGGATTGTTGCGGATATAGCAACGATGATCGAACACCATCAGTTCGCCATTCACAGCCGAATAAGGATGCCAGCCTGGTAGCCCTTTGATATTTGGATTACCGGTATGGGCAAACTGCGCCCAAGCACTGCTCATCTTATCGGCCAACAGCAGATCCTGAGCCGATGGCTGTGGCAACTCATTAGGCGACTGATGCAAGGTGTTGAAACAGAACTTCAACTCGTGACCATGTACCGAGCCCTTGTTTACAGGCGAGCGCCAGGTAAACATATACATATAGGTAGGTGTCTTACGACTCTTGGTCATGGCATCGGCAGTAATCAGTGTTTTGGGACGGAACAGCCAGTCGATACACAGCAAATCCTGTGGCACATAGTCGGGATGTGCCTTGGCAAAGGCGGCAATATAAGCATCGGTATCATCGCCAAAGGTAGCCTTCAGCTGCTCACGAGCCTCATCTTCGGTCATGGGCTGATCGTAACGCAGGCGCTGTAACTCGTTAAAGGTAGTACCAATCATCACGGGGATGTCGTCTGATATCTGGGCAAACGTAGGCTGGAAAGGCTGTTGCAACAGCACCTTACCATCGGGTGTTGGACCGAAGCCCCACATCATAGGCGTGCCCGGTTTGCGGGTACCGATACTGGCAGCCATCGCACGCTGACCGGCATCATAGAGTGTCTGATAAGGCACATCTTTTATTTTATCCACTTCGGCCTCGCTGATGCCAAGCTCCTTCAGCACAGCCTTACCGAGTGTCTGTGTCATCTCGTGGTTGTTCACGTTCAGGATGGTGCCACTCATAATAATGGCTTTATGGAATAAACCTTTGGCCTGAGGCATACACATCAGCGTGCCTACCTTACCGCCACCACCCGACTCACCGAACACGGTTACGTTCTTAGGGTCGCCACCAAAGTTAGCGATGTTATCACGAATCCACTCCAAGGCCTGCACCACATCCAGCATACCTACATTACCCGAGTATTCGTATTTCTTGGATACTGCCGAGAGGTCGAGAAAGCCCAGGATGTTCAAACGGTGGTTGATGCTTACCACTACCACATCCTTCTTAGCCAACTGCATACCTGGATTCCAGGCCGACGTGCCCGAATCGAAACCACCACCATGCAACCACAGCATCACAGGCTTACGGGCTTTCAGGTCGGTGCTCCACACATTCAGCACGCACGAGTTCTTCTCCGACATCTCATCCTCAGAGAGCTGCTGCCCCCACGTCTGCTGCATCACCTGCGGTCCCCAGTGGTCGCACTTGCGTATGCCCTTCCACTTATCCACAGGCAGTGGCGGCATCAGTCGTTCCACCTTGGCATAGGGAATACCCAGCCACGCCATCGTGCCCTCCTGCACAATGCCGCTCACCTTTCCACTCTTGGTGCTAACCACCAGTTCACTACTCTCTTGCGCCGTTGCCGTAACCGCGCACAACAGCAAAACCATTAGGCTTATAGTTATTTTTTTCATAATCATGCCGCAAAGATAGAAAAATTATTGCAAAAAGTGATGCACATTCGGTATTTATTTGTATATTTGCCACATGAAAGATAAAGTTGACCACTATACTATATGTTTTATAGACAGTTGCCCGTTGCACAGGCACTGTTTGAGATGGATGGTAGGCCGTTATGCCGATACCAGTAGAGAAACATACCTGTCTGTTAACCCACATAACCCACTGATGGGAAGCGACAGTTGTCCGTTGTATCGCGAAGATATACGTGTTATCAAGAAGAAAGGCTTTACCAACATGTATTACGACATGCCTTGGCACCTGGAGTTTAAGATACGTCGACAGCTGATTGCCAAGTTCGGGCGCAAGCAGTATTTCCAGATGCGTAAGGGCGAACGCCTGATAACACCCGACCAGCAAAAGGTGATAGAACAGGTAATGCGTGCCAACAACTGGCAAGGCCCCATCAAGTTCGACGGGGAGGTAGAAGATTACCTGTGGTAAGAACTTAATCTTTTTGTGATTTCAAGAGTTGTTGATCGGCAGGTGCCACATCAACAGTCTGTACGTCGCCCTCAACATCAAAGGCAAGCGTAGTTACATCGGGTGTTACATCAAGTGTGCATGTAGCTCCCACATACAGCGGCATACACCTGTTAGCACCAAAGGGCAGTCCGCAGGCAATAGGAATATCCAGATCGTTAAGATGCGCAATAAGCATCTGCTCAACGCTATCGTACTGAATATCGAACCTGATAGAACTGAAAGTACCGAAGATAATACCTTTTACACGCGAGAAATCTAACTGCAGTCGCAACATATAGAACAAACGGTCGATATCGTGCAACGACTCTTCCATCTCCTCAAGAAACAGAATAATGTCCTGATCTTCGGGCAGGTTGAACTTTGTTCCTGCGATGGCCGAATAGCTCGACAGATTTCCACCTATCAGAATACCTTCGCCATGACCGCACTGGTTGTGTGGATTACCAGGCACCTTAAAAAGCGGCACCATGCCAAACAGCATATTGCGCATCAACGTAGAACAGGGCTCCAGATTACCTGCCAACTGGAATGCCATCGGTCCGTGCATGCTCATCACCCCTGCCCCAGCCTCAGCATAAAGCAGTGTGGTAATATCGCCATGCCCCACCAGCCACTTGGGGTGCTGACGATAACTCTCCCTACTGATACGGTTAAGCAGATGGATAGAGCCGTAACCACCTCGACTACAGATGATGGCCTTAATGCTATCATCCTGCAGTGCCCACATCATATCGGCTGCACGCTCATCGGCTGTGCCTGCATACACATCAGCATTCAAACAGTTGGTATGAGGACCGATAACAGGTTGTAAGCCCCAGCTCTCGATAACTGCTGCGGCTTCGGCTATCACTGCCTCATCTACCCTGTAGGCAGGCGACACCAATGCGACCTTATCACCCGGTATTAGAAACGGTGGTGGTACAATTGTTTTCGTCATAAAGTTAATAGATAGTCACGGAGACATGTTTCTGTTGCAAAGATAAACAATTCTTTCAATTTATGCAAGAAAAACGCCCAAAATTTGGCATATTGCCATCTTTTTTGTACTTTTGCCGGCAAATTGTAAAACAAGAGGATCAAGATGGTAAAGAAACTAAGACAAGGTACACTTTGTGTACAGGCCGGCTACAAGGCCAAGAACGGAGAACCAATTGAGTTGCCCATCATCCAGAGTACCACGTTTAAGTACGACGACTCTGAGGAGATGGCAAAGTTGTTCGACCTGGAGAAGGAGGGCTATTTCTATACCCGCCTGCAGAATCCCACCAACGATGCGGTAGCAGCTAAGATCTGCACACTCGAAGGCGGTGTAGGTGCTATGCTCACATCTAGCGGTCAGGCAGCTAACTTCTACGCTATGTTCAATATCTGCCAGGCTGGCGACCACTTCATCACATCGAACGAGATTTATGGTGGCACTTACAACCTCTTTGGCGTCACCATGAAGAAGCTGGGCATCGAATGTACCTTCGTATCGCCCGAAGCCAGCGACGAGGAGATTCAGGCAGCCTTCCGCCCGAACACAAAGGCTGTGTTTGGCGAGACTATCTCGAACCCTGGTTGTGCCGTGTTCGATATTGAGCGTTTCGCTAAGATTGCTCACAAGAACGGTGTTCCCCTGATTGTGGATAACACCTTTGCCACACCAGTAAACTGCCGCCCCTTTGAGTGGGGTGCCGATATCGTAACCCACAGTACCACCAAGTATATGGACGGAATGGCCACACAGGTTGGCGGTTGTGTTGTGGATAGCGGTAACTTCGACTGGTTGGCTCATGCCGAGAAGTTCCCCGGACTATGTACACCTGATGAGAGCTACCACGGACTTACCTACGTAAAGGCCTTTGGCAAGATGGGCTACATGACCAAACTGGTGGCTCAGCTGATGCGCGACCTGGGCTCTATCCCTGCCCCACAGAACTCGTTCCTGCTGAACATGGGACTGCAGACACTGCACCTGCGCATGGCCCAGCACTGCAAGAATGCTCAGAAGGTGGCCGAGTTCCTGAACGCCAACGATAAGGTGGCTTGGGTACACTACTGCGGACTGCCTACAGATAAGTACTACGCACTGGGACAGAAGTATCTGCCCAACGGCAGTTGCGGTGTGATTGCCTTCGGACTGAAGGGTACTCGCGAGACAGCCATTAAGTGGATGGACTCGCTGGAGATGATCAACATCGTAACCCACGTGGCCGATGCCCGCACCTGTGTGCTGCATCCTGCCAGTCACACCCACCGTCAGCTCAGCGATGAGCAGCTGCGCGAGGCTGGTGTAGCACCCGACTTGATCCGTCTTTCAGTAGGTATCGAGGATGTAGAGGATATCCTGGACGACATCAAGCAGGCACTCGAAAAGATATAAGCCGACGGCAAACGTCGAAACACATGGGGGTAAACGTCGAAAGAGATTTCACGCTTGCCCCCATTTTTCATACCTTTGCAGCAGAAAAATTTAAAAATTCAAGAATGTAAAAATTAAAAATATAAAAGGTATGAAACAGATTAGATTTTTCCTGGTAACAATGATGCTGACACTCTCAGCAGTAGTAATGGCACAGAAGACTACCGTTAGTGGTGTGCTGATGGACAAGACCCTGAACGAGGGCGAACCATTTGCCACCGTACGCGTGTTTAAGGCAGGCAAGAGCGATAAACCCATCGCCATGTTTATCACCGACGAGAACGGTCGCTTCCAGCAGGAGGTAAAAGGTAAGGGTAAGTTCGACATCGTATTCAGCAGCGTAGGTAAGGAAGAGCTGCGCCAGAGCATCGAACTGGGAAAAGAAACACCACTCGATCTGGGCACCATTTTTATGAAGGAGAACGAGACCATGCTGAAGGGCGTTGAGGTAGTAGCCCAGAAGCCATTGGTAAAAATGGAGGTCGACAAGATGAGCTACAACGTAGCCGAGGACGAGGATTCGAAATCGAATACCGTACTGGATATGCTGCGTAAGGTGCCCATGGTAACGGTTGACGGACAGGATAACATCACCGTTAACGGATCGTCATCATTCAAGGTATATGTAGATGGTATGCCCAACGTGATGTTCTCGAGCAATCCATCGATGGTATTCAAAAGCATGCCAGCCTCAGCCGTTAAGAGCATCGAGGTAATGACCAACCCAGGCGCCAAGTACGATGCCGAGGGTGCCGCAGGTGTACTGAACATCGTGATGAACAAGCAGAACCCACAGGCTGCACAGAGCATGAACGGCTATAACGGAACTGTACGTGCATCGGCTGGTAACAAGCAGTTGGGCGGAAGCCTGTTCCTGAACGGACAGCAGGGTAAGCTGAGCTATAGCGCTAACGTGATGACCAGCTACAACAAGCCTGGTAACACCACCACCGAAATGGAGCAGATTCAGGACAACGGAGTTAGCCAGTTGATGACATCGAGCAACAACGTAAAAACACCATTCACCATGGGAAGCTTGAGTCTGGGATACCAGCTCGACTCGATGAGTGTGCTGAACCTGACTGCCCAGGTGAACTCGATGAACATGAAGAGCACCGGCACATCTACCACCACCATGGGTGGCAACGCTTACGGCAATGGATTCAGTTACGGCAGTACTACAGATATGAAGAACTCGCGTACTTCATTCAGCGGAAGTATCGATTACCAGCGCTTCTTCAACAAGGAGCACACCCAAAGCCTGGCTCTGACCTACCAGTTGAACTACAGCCCCGCCACCACCGAGATGACCAACAACTTTGGAACAAGCTCGACCATTATCGATCTGACCGACCGTTTCTCGGAGAATAAGGATAAGACCACCAACCACATCTTCCAGCTCGACTACACCATGCCACTGGCACAGGGACAAACACTGAGTATGGGTAGTAAATTGCAACTGCACGATGCCACATCAGATGCCAAGTACTATCTGAAGGGCACCTACGATCCCAACTCAAGCTCCGATTACGAGTACAAGAACTCTATCTTGGCTGGCTATGGCGAGTATGTAGGCAACTTTGGCAAGTTCGGTATGAAGGCAGGCTTGCGTTACGAATATACCTGGCAGGATGTAGAGTACCATTTGGGTAACGGTCAGGACTTCAGCACCAGTTACGGTAGTCTGGTTCCTACAGCCAGCATGCAGTACACCATCTCGCAAGGTTCAAATCTCGGTCTTACCTACAATATGCGAATCAGTCGTCCTGGTATCTCATATCTTAACCCATACGTAGATAAAACCAACCCCATTGCACTGAGCTACGGTAACCCCGACCTGGATGTAGAGAAGGCACATAACGTATCACTGGTTTACAATGCCTTTACATCAAAGTTGATGGTGAACCTGAACCTGCATCACAATTTTGTGGATAACGCCATCTCGCAGTACAGTTTCTACGATACCGACAACCTGTTGAACACCACCTACGGCAACGTTGTAAAGAGTCATCAGACTGGTTTGAGCGGCTATGTTAACTACCTGCTCACAAAGGATACCCGTATCTTCTTCAACGGCGGTCTGAACTACACCGACCTGCGCAGTACAGCCCTCGACCAGAAAAACAGCGGTTGGACAGCTAACATCATGGCCGGCATACAGCAGACACTGCCTTGGGACCTGAAGCTGAGCGCCTTTGCCATCACCTCTACCAAGAGCTACAACCTGCAGGGCTACAGCGGCGGTTTCAACCTGGTAACAGCCAGCGTATCGAAGAGTCTGCTCAAGGATAAGCTGAACCTGAGCATTTCAGGACTGATGGGACTGAACAAGGGCGGCAACATCAATATTGAGACATCAAGCCGCGGTAAGGACTTTACCAGCAACACCAGCATCAAGGTGCCCATCTACGGCGTAACCTTCACCGTCAGCTACACCTTCGGCAACTCAAGAGTATCGCAGAAGCAGCATCAGAGCCGCGTACAGAACGACTTCATCGAGCAGCAGTCGCAGGGCGAGATGTTGAACAGCATCGGCAGCGATATGTAAGAAAAAGATGGAATAAAGCGTTCTTTTTACAAAAAAGGACGCTTTATTCTAAATTATTTCATATATTTGCAAGCGTTATGAAGAAGATAGATAAAAAAAATATCTGGTTACTACTGACACAACTTGGTGTTTGGGCCATCATCATACTGGCAATGCCGCTGGCCACATTCCTTAGCACGCAAGACTTACATGCCACAAAGACCTCGTTCTTTGTGGTTTGGGGTATTCTACACTCGCCCTTCGTAATCTATTTCATCAACTTCTACCTGTTCGGTCCATTCCTGTTTTTCCGCCGCAGGTTCTGGTGGTTCGCACTGTGCAACCTGCTCACTATCCTACTGATGAACAGTCAGTTCTTCATGCTATGGTTCCATCGTGACCGCATTCCGCATGAGATAACGATGACACCAAACATGTGGATAGGTATCTTTGCAGGTATGTTGATGTTCATACTGCTCAACTGCTTTGTGGGCGCCATTGCCATCGGCATCCGTCACTTTATGCGCATCCGACAAATCAAACAGCAACTGAAAGATGAGAAAGCCAAGAACACTGAGGCCGAACTGGCTTGGCTCAAAAATCAGATAAACCCACATTTCTTATTTAATACACTCAACAATATTTCGAGTTTGTGTCAAATAGATGCAGATGCCGCCCAGGATGCTATCGCACAACTGAGCGATTTGTTGCGCTACGCTATGTACGAGACAAATAAGAAAACGGTGCCCATCGAGGGCGAGGTGGAGTTTATGCGTAACTATATCGAACTGATGAAACTGCGCTGCAACGAAAAGACCGAGGTAACCACATCGTTCGATGTAAAACAGACCATGGAGATTGCCCCATTGCTGTTTATCTCGTTGGTTGAGAATGCCTTTAAACATGGTGTGAGCAGCAACCGTCCGTCGAAGATCGACATCCGATTGCTGCAGAACGCCGACGAACTGATATTCAACTGCGACAACACCAACTTCCCCAAGGATGATGCCGACCGTAGTGGTTCGGGCATCGGACTGGAGAACACCCGTCGCCGCCTCGACCTGATGTACAAGGGGCATTATACCTGGGAGCAAACGCTCGAAGATGATATCTATCACGTGAGGATTACTTTAAACATTATACATTAAACATTATACATTAAACATTAAAGATTAAACATTAAACATTATATGCCATTAACCTGTATTATAGTAGATGATGAGCCACTGGCCGTAAAGCTGATGGAATCGTTTGTAGCTAAGACACCCGACTTGAAACTGCTGGGCAGTTTTACCGACTCTGTCGAGGCCATCAATGCCGTGAAAGAGCAGAAACCCAACCTATTGTTTCTCGACATACAGATGCCCGACCTGAACGGCATGGAGCTGGCCCACATGATTCCAGCCGAAACACGTGTGGTGTTCACCACCGCCTTCAAGGAGTATGCCTTTGAGAGTTACGAGGTGAGTGCCCTCGACTTCCTGCTCAAGCCCATCCGCTATAACAAGTTCATGGTGGCCGTAGAGAAAGCCAAGGAGTGGTTTGCCAAAAGCGAATCGCCTATCAGCCAACACCCATCCCCCATCACCAATCACCCATCAGCCATCTTCGTTCGCGTGGATGGCGAGTTGCGTAATATCACCATCAGTGATATCATCTATGTAAATGGTATGAAGGATTACGTGATGTTCTATCTCGACAGCGAGCCCAAGCCACTCATCACCCACCTCACGATGAAAGCTGTTGAGGAGATGCTGCCACCTGAGAAATTTCTGCGTGTACACCGATCATATATTATAGCGGTTGACAAAATAAGAAAGGTTGACCGCAACGATTGCATTTACATCGGAAACGAGATTATTCACGTGCCCGATGGCTACCAAGATGCCTTCCATAAATTCCTGGGAACGCGCACAATTAACAAAATGTAACTTTGCGATAAAAATTTTCGGGTTTTTACTTGGATGGTATCGGTAATTTTCCTACTTTTGCAGTACAATTAGTAACAAAATGTAAACTTAAAACGTTTTAACGACAATGGAAGTTGAGAAAATTATGCAGGCCTTGGAGCAGAAGCATCCAGGCGAAATGGAGTACTTACAGGCAGTAAGAGAGGTGTTGGACAGCATTAAGGATGTGTACAACCAGCACCCCGAGTTTGAGAAAGCCAAAATCATAGAGCGCATCGTAGAGCCAGAGCGTATCACAACCTTCCGTGTGCCCTGGGTCGACGACAAGGGCGAGGTACAGGTAAACATTGGCTACCGTGTGCAGTTCAATAGCGCCATCGGCCCCTACAAAGGCGGTTTGCGTTTCCACCCATCAGTAAACCTCAGTATCCTGAAGTTCCTCGGTTTCGAGCAGACCTTCAAGAATGCACTTACCACCCTGCCTATGGGTGGCGGTAAGGGCGGATCCGACTTTGCTCCCCGTGGTAAGAGCGATGCCGAGATTATGCGTTTCTGCCAGGCATTCATGTGCGAGCTGTACAAGGTGATCGGTCCTGATATGGACGTACCTGCCGGTGATATCGGCGTAGGTGGTCGCGAGATTGGTTATCTGTTCGGCTACTACAAGAAGCTCACCAGCCAGTTCCATGGCGCTACCCTCACTGGTAAGGGTATGGAATGGGGCGGCTCTATCCTGCGCCCAGAGGCTACAGGTTATGGTGCACTCTACTTTGTTCACCACATGCTGGAGACTCACGGACTCGACATCAAGGGTAAGACCGTTGCTCTGTCAGGTTTCGGTAACGTAGCATGGGGTGCTGCCAAGAAGGCCACCGAGATGGGTGCCAAGGTTATCACCATCTCAGGTCCTGATGGATACATCTACGATCCCGCAGGTCTCGATGCAGAGAAGATTGAGTACATGCTGGAGCTCCGTGCCAGTGGTAACGACGTATGTCAGCCATACGAGGAGGAGTTCGAGGGTTCTAAGTTCTTCGCAGGCAAGAAGCCTTGGGAGCAGAAGGCCGACATCTATCTGCCATGTGCTACTCAGAACGAGCTGAATGGTGCTGATGCCGACATGATTCTGGCCAACAAGCCACTCTGCGTAGCCGAGGTATCTAACATGGGTTGCACAGCCGAGGCTGTCAACAAGTTCATCGCCGCTGGTCAGCTGTTCGCTCCTGGTAAGGCTGTTAACGCCGGTGGTGTAGCCACATCAGGTTTGGAGATGACTCAGAACTCAATGCGCATGAGCTGGACCGCTGAGGAGGTTGACCAGCGTCTGCACCAGATTATGAGTGGTATCCACGAGCAGTGCGTGAAGTACGGTAAGGAAGGCAACTACATTAACTATGTAAAGGGTGCCAACGTAGCCGGCTTCATGAAGGTCGCTAAGGCTATGCTCGCTCAGGGCATCGTATAGAGCTCGGCGATAGCCAAGGTCTATTCTGCCATGCTGTCAGGCATTGGCGGCGATAGCCAAGGTCTATTCTGCCATGCTTCGGCATGAAGGCATTGTATGATCAAATTCATAAAGATAGTCGCAACGACACTAACACTAATAATAAGCTTTACCGCTCAGGCGCAAACCGAGAGCGGTAAGGCTTCGTTTTATTCTAAAAGCTCCAGCGGCCGCCGAACGGCCAGCGGTGTGCGACTGCATCACGACAGTCTTACATGCGCCCACCGCACCTACCCTTTCGGTACACTGCTGTTAGTAACCAACCCAGCCAATGGTAACCATGTTATCGTAAAGGTCATCGACCGTGGTCCGTACGTTAAAGGTCGCGTTATCGACCTCTCGCATCGTGCCGCCAAAGAGTTAGGCATCATCGCCCAGGGCATAGCCCCTGTGATTGTCGAGGAGTTTAACGAGTCGGTCATCCCGTTCAAACCTGCCGAGGTATTCAGCAAGCCAGAGCTCGACTTAAGTACCAGCGATGGCGATGCCGCCACACCAATCTGGGTTGAACTAAACCAACAGATGAAACTGAAAAAGCAGCAGGAGCATAAAGAAAAAAAGAAGCGATAGGACGAACCCTATCGCTTACTTGTTTGAATCCTGAACTCCCTTGTCTGGGAAACAATCTCATTACGACCTAGAAAAACTCCTATACGGAAAACAGCCTCGCCATCTCTTAATCCATTATCAGCCCGTACGAGCGCTGTATATCTGATGCCCTTGCCTGGGGCTATACTCTCTATCATAACGTTGTCAGAAACCTCTATATGCTTGTTTCCGCTTATTTCTGTTACATTGGGACGTACGCGGTATAGAATCTTATCCGTAGTATTGAAAACCTCGAACACAATTCTGGCCTCCTCACCACGTGCCAGCACCTGGTCGCGACTACTGTCGATCAGCATCGGACGGCGGATCTCCAACACATCAGGTGTGCGAGCTGGTGTATTATCCATATATATGCGATCATCGGGATAATCATAATCCGACTGGCGTTGAACGCTGCCACGATCCATACGGCGCTGCTGATACTCCTCCATCTTCTTTTGATGTGCTTCATCGGCTGCTTGTCCTACAGCTGCACCAACAATTGCACCGCCGGCCATGCCAATCAGCGTACCGACATCACTGCCACGTGGACCGCCAGAAAGGCCTCCGATAGCCGAACCGATGATTGATCCGAACCAGGCACCTGTGGTAGCCCCTGTCTCCGTGTAGGTGCCACAACTACTCAGCAGCAGCATGGCACCAAGCGACATAACAAACAACTTCTTCATAACCAATCTAACTAACTAATTAACTATTTCGGTGCAAAGATACGCATATATACAAAAAAAAGAAAAGGAATTCCCCCACACTTTGGTAGGAAAATCCCTATTCTTTATAATTAGAATATAAAATTCTAACGATTACTCAGCCTTAGCCTCTTCAGCAGGAGCCTCAGTTGCAGGAGCCTCAGCTACGGGAGCCTCAGCAGCCTCTGCCTTAGGAGCAGCCTTGCGTGAACGACGGGTTGACTTCTTCTTAGTGTCCTTTGCCATCTCTGGATCAAAGTCAACGAGCTCGATGAAGCAAACCTGAGCAGCGTCACCCTGACGAGTACCGAGCTTAATGATACGAGTGTATCCACCGGGACGATCGCCAACCTTCTCACTTACAGTAGAGAAAAGCTCCTTGATAGCCTCCTTGTTCTGGAGGTAGCTGAATACTACACGACGAGAGTTGGTAGAATCCTCCTTAGCCTTAGTGATCAGGGGCTCTACATACTTCTTCAGGGCCTTAGCCTTTGCTACGGTCGTAGTGATTCTTTTGTGCATGATCAGCGAGATAGCCATGTTTGCGAGCATGGCACTGCGGTGAGATGCAGTACGACCGAGATGATTAAATTTCTTATTATGTCTCATAATTATTTTTTGCTTTTATTGGGCAAGAGATTACTCTCTGTCCAGTTTGTATTTTGAAATATCAGTTCCAAACGACAGATTCAGACTCTCGAGCAAATCATCAAGCTCAGTGAGCGATTTCTTACCAAAGTTACGGAACTTCAGGAGGTCTGTCTTATTGTACTGTACCAGATCGCCAAGTGTCTCAACATCAGCGGCCTTGAGGCAGTTGAGGGCACGAACCGAGAGGTTCATGTCAACGAGACGAGTCTTAAGCAGCTGGCGCATGTGCAGGATCTCCTCGTCGAACTCCTGGTTGCTCTCAGTCTCAGAACTCTCGAGAGAGATCTTCTCGTCAGAGAACAGCATGAAGTGGTAGATGAGGATCTTAGCAGCCTCTTTCAGTGCATCCTTTGGGTGGATGGAACCGTCCGTAGTAACCTCGAGTACCAGCTTGTCATAGTCGGTCTTCTGTTCAACACGATATGGCTCAACAGCGTACTTTACGTTACGGATCGGAGTGTAAATAGAATCGATTGCAATTACATTAACGTCGGTGCAGAACTCGCGATTCTCATCGGCGGGAACATATCCACGACCTTTGTTGATTGTAATATCAATCTGCATCGATGCTTTGGAATCTAAATGACAAATCACCAAATCGGGATTTAACACTTCAAATCCAGAAAGATACTTGCTGATATCACCAGCCTTGAATTCTGTAGAATTCTCGACCGTGATACTTACTTTCTCGTTCTCGAATTCTTCTACTATTTGCTTGAATCGAACTTGCTTCAGATTCAAGATAATGTTGGTTACATCTTCCTTTACACCGGGAACTGATGAGAATTCATGCTCAACACCAGCAATGCGGATGGTGTTGATAGCATAACCCTCGAGTGATGAAAGCAGAATGCGGCGAAGGGCGTTACCAATGGTCACACCAAAGCCAGGCTCCAAAGGACGGAATTCGAACTTGCCGAACTTGTCGTTGGCCTCCAACATTACGACTTTATCGGGTTTTTGAAATGCTAATATCGCCATTAATTTAAATGATTTTAGTTCTTAGAGTACAACTCAACGATTAACTGCTCCTTAATATTCTCGGGGATGTCGGCGCGCTCAGGCTTGTGCAGGAACTTACCGCCCTTTACATTCTCATCCCACTCAATCCAAGGATACTTGCTGTGATTGAAACCTGCGAGAGCAGCCTCAATAACCTCAAGTGACTTAGACTTCTCACGAACAGCTACAACCTGACCAGGCTTAACAGCATAAGAAGGAATATTAACAACCTGACCATCAACTGTAATGTGCTTGTGACCTACGAGCTGACGAGCAGCAGCGCGAGTTGGAGCAATACCAAGACGGAATACTACGTTGTCGAGACGACTCTCGAGGTTCTGCAGCAGAACCTCACCAGTGATACCCTCAGCCTTAGCTGCCTTCTCAAACATATTACGGAACTGACGCTCGAGTACACCATAGGTATACTTGGCTTTCTGCTTCTCTGCCAGCATGACTGCATACTCCGACATCTTACGACGACGGTTGTTGCCATGCTGTCCAGGAGGGAAGTTTCTCCTAGACAAAACTTTGTCTGCGCCGAAGATGGGCTCACCAAAACGACGCGCAATTTTTGATTTCGGTCCTAAATATCTTGCCATAATAATAAAATATGTTTCTTCTTAATAATCCTTCTAATAATTATACGCGACGACGCTTTGGAGGACGACATCCGTTGTGTGGCAGTGGAGTTACATCGATAATCTCCATTACCTCGATACCAGCACCATGAATGGCACGGATAGCTGACTCACGACCGTTACCGGGACCCTTAACATAAGCCTTAACCTTGCGAAGACCCAGGTCGTAAGCAACCTTAGCGCAATCCTCAGCAGCCATCTGGGCAGCATAAGGAGTATTCTTCTTAGAGCCACGGAAGCCCATCTTACCAGCTGATGACCAAGAGATGATCTGACCCTCGTCGTTAGCCAGCGATACAATAATATTATTAAAAGAACTGTGTACGTGGAGCTGGCCGATAGCGTTTACTCTCACGTTTCTCTTCTTTGAAGTGACTGTTTTCTTTGCCATAATTCCTAATTTCTTAAATGTTCAACTTAGAATTACTTCGTAGCCTTCTTCTTGTTAGCAACAGTCTTCTTCTTACCCTTACGAGTACGAGCATTATTCTTAGTGCTCTGACCGCGAACGGGAAGACCGTTACGATGACGGACGCCACGATAGCAACCAATATCCATCAGTCGCTTGATATTCAACTGGATCTCTGAACGGAGATCACCTTCTACTTTGAATTCAGCGCCGATAATTTCACGGATTTTGGCTGCCTGGTCGTCAGTCCACTCGTTAACCTTCAGGTCACGGCTGACACCTGCCTTATCCAATATCTTTGCTGAACTACTTCGACCAATACCGTAGATATAGGTCAATGCGATTTCGCCACGCTTATTCTGGGGCAAATCTACTCCAACAATTCTTATTGCCATTGTTAATTAAAAAGATAAAAATAAATTACTCTAAAAATTACATTTCTTGCTAAAAAGCATGCAAAGGTACGAAGAATTTTTCAATTCTCCGCCATTTTATGCATTTTTAACATTAACCCTGACGCATTTTGTACTTAGGGTTCTTCTTGTTGATAACGAACAGGCGGCCCTTACGACGTACGATTTTGCAGTCTGGGGTACGCTTCTTCAATGATGCTCTTGTCTTCATATTAATTCGTATTGTTTATTTGTATCTGAATACAATTCGTCCCTTTGTCAGGTCATAGGGGCTCATTTCCACCTTAACCTTATCACCGGGGAGGATCTTGATATAGTGCATTCTCATCTTACCAGAGATATGCGCAATAATCTGGACCCCATTTTCAAGTTCTACACGAAACATCGCATTCGACAGCGATTCTACAATTGTTCCGTCCTGCTCAATAGCGGATTGTTTTGCCATACTTAATGTTTAATATAACTTACCTTCTAATTTCTCCACTTCTTCAAAAGAAGACAGGATTTCGGCCTGACCTTTTCTTACAGCAATGGTATGCTCAAAATGAGCTGCTGGCTTTCCGTCGCGTGTACGGATTGTCCAGCGATCAGCATCCATCCAGATGGCTCGGTTACCCATTGTTACCATAGGCTCGATTGCCAAGCACATACCGGCTTTCAGCATGATACCGTTGCCACGTCGACCATAGTTAGGCACCTGTGGGTCTTCGTGCATCTCGCGACCGATACCGTGACCGGTCAACTCACGTACGATGCCGTACTTCTGTGCCTCACAATGCTCCTGCACTGCAGCGCTGATATCCCCCAGGTGTTTGCCTGCAACGGCACTTTCGATACCTTTGTAAAGCGACTCCTTGGTAGTCTTCAACAGCTGCTTGACCTCGTCGGAAACCTCGCCCACACAGAATGTGTAACACGAATCTCCATTAAAGCCGTTCAACAGTGTACCGCAGTCGATCGAAATGATGTCGCCCTCTTTGAGAACAGTCTCAGCGTTGGGCACGCCATGAACCACTACGTCGTTCACCGATGTGCAGATGCTGGCAGGAAACGGCCCTCCATATGGATTGGGGAAACCCTTGAAAGTTGGGATAGCACCATTATCTCTAATGAACTCATCCGCTATCTTATCCAACTGGAGGGTCGTTATACCAGGCTTAATATGTTTAGCCAATTCGCCAAGCGTTTTGCCAACAAGTTGGTTGGCCTGGCGCATCAGCTCTATCTCATCTTCAGTTTTTAGATATATCTTCATAGAAGATTAGTATGCGGCCATTCCACGTCCGTGAATACGACCTGAACTGAGCAGACCGTCGTAATGACGCATCAGCAGGTGACTCTCGATCTGAGCGAGTGTGTCGAGCACAACGCCCACCAGAATCAGCAACGATGTTCCACCGAAGAACTGAGAGAACGCATCCTGAACATTCAGCAAGCTTGCCAATGCAGGCATGATAGCTATGAATGCGATGAACAATGAACCGGGGAGAGTAATGCGACTCATAACTGTGTCGATGTACTCAGCGGTCTCCTTACCGGGCTTAACTCCGGGGATGAAACCATTGTTACGCTTCATGTCCTCAGCCATCTGAGTAGGATTCAGAGTGATGGCTGTGTAGAAGTATGTGAAAGCGATAATCAGTATAGCGAAAATGATGTTGTAGGTCCAGCTGTGATGATCGAGCATCGTGCGAACGAACCAACTTGCATTCTCAGGAGCTGAATACTGTACGATAGTCAATGGAATGAACATCAGAGCCTGAGCAAAGATGATAGGCATTACATTGGCAGCGAACAGCTTCAGGGGGATATACTGACGTGCTCCACCTACCTGCTTGTTACCTACGAGGCGCTTAGCGTACTGAACGGGCACTTTGCGAACACCCTGTACCAGAACAATTGATGCGCAAACAACTGCATAGAGAATGATGATCTCGACCAAGAACATAACCAGTCCACCACCAGTGATGGCAGTGAATCGCGAGCTAACCTCCTGGATGAATGCCTGAGGCAGACGTGCGATAATACCGATCATAATAATCAGTGAGATACCATTACCTATACCCTTATCCGTAATGCGCTCACCCAACCACAGGATAAACATGCTACCTGCAGCCAGAATGATAACAGCAGGAACCATGAAGTATGACCATGAGATGCCTGTTGCCAGGGCAGCTCCCGAAGTCATCTTCAGGTTCATCAGGTAACCCGGTGCCTGGAACATCAGGATGGCTACAGTGAGCCAACGGGTGTACATGCTGATCTTCTTGCGGCCGCTTTCACCTTCGCGCTGCATTTTCTGCACGTAGGGAACAGCGACAGCAAGAAGCTGCATTACGATAGAAGCAGAGATGTAAGGCATGATTCCAAGCGCAAAGATAGATGCGTTGGAGAATGCACCACCGGAGAACATGTCGAGCAATGACATCAAACCACCGGCAGTCTGTGACTGCAATTGGCTTAACATGGCTGGGTTGATACCAGGAAGTACAACGAACGAACCAAAACGATAAATTGCTACGAACAGGAGAGTGATGAGGATGCGCTGGCGCAGGTCCTCAATCTTCCAGATGTTCTTCAGTGTCTCTATTAACTTCTTCATTTTTAATGTTAGATTTTTGTTGCGTTACCACCTACTGCCTTGATTGCCTCTTCAGCAGTCTTTGAGAAAGCGTTAGCTTCTACGTCAACCTTAGCCTTGAGCTCACCGTTGCCAAGAACCTTTACCAGCACCTTGCCATTGGTAAGACCAGCAGCGATCAACTCCTCAATGCCGATCTTGGTGAGGTTCTTCTCCTCAGCAAGCTTCTGCAGTGTAGAGAGGTTAACTGCAAAGTACTCCTTGTGGTTGATGTTCTTGAAACCAGACTTCGGAACGCGACGCTGGAGTGGCATCTGACCACCTTCGAATCCAATCTTTCTCTTATAACCAGAACGAGCCTTGGCACCCTTGTGTCCACGAGTAGAAGTACCACCCAGACCTGAACCAGGTCCGCGACCGATACGACGACTTGAGTGGGTAGAACCCTCAGCCGGCTTTAAATTATTCAGTTTCATAATCGAATCTACTTTTAAAATGTTAATTACTCAACTACTGTTACCAGGTGGTGTACCTTACGGATCATACCACGGATTGAAGGAGTATCCTCTACCTCAACAACCTGAGAGATCTTGCGCAGGCCGAGAGCCTCGAGAGTGCGCTTCTGATCAACTGGATAACCGATCTTACTCTTAATCTGCTTTACCTTAATTGTTGCCATAGTTATTTTCTCCTTTAACCTCTAAATACTTTATCCATACTGATTCCACGAGTACCTGCTACAGTATAGGCATCACGCATCTGACTCAGAGCTACGATAGTTGCCTTAACCAGGTTGTGAGGGTTAGATGAGCCCTTTGACTTAGCGAGCACATCCTTGATACCAACACTCTCCAGTACGGCACGCATAGCACCACCGGCAACAAGACCGGTACCAGCAGCAGCTGGCTTCAGGAATACCTGAGCACCGCCGAAGCGAGCCTCCATCTCATGAGGGATGGTACCCTTGAGTACGGGAACTTTAACAAGATTCTTCTTAGCTGCCTCAACACCCTTGGCGATAGCTGCTGTAACCTCACCAGCCTTACCAAGACCCCAGCCGATGATACCGTTGCCGTCGCCGACAACTACAATGGCTGCGAATGTAAAGGTGCGACCTCCCTTTGTTACCTTGGTAACACGGTTGATGGCAACCAGTCTGTCTTTCAACTCTACGTCACTATTTACTTTAACTTTGTTCATTGCCATAATCGTTTAGAATTTAAGTCCACCTTTACGAGCTGCGTCTGCAAGCGACTTTACGCGGCCGTGATACAGATAACCGTTACGGTCGAAGACAACGGCGCTAACGCCAGCCTCCTGAGCCTTCTTGGCTACCAGCTCACCTACCTTCTCAGCCTGCTCGATCTTAGGCATAGCCTCGAGACCCAGTGAAGATGCAGAAGCAAGTGTTTTACCTTCCAAATCATTGATCACCTGAGCATAGATCTGCTTGTTGCTGCGGAAAACGCTCAGACGAGGACGCTCGGCTGTGCCGAATACGTTCTTACGAATTCTATATTTGATCTTAATTCGTCTTTCTACTTTCTTTGTTGTCATAATCTTCAATTTTTAATGATGTTAATTTTCAAGATTACTTAGCTGAAGCTGACTTACCCGACTTACGACGGATAACCTCACCCTTGAACAAAATACCCTTTCCTTTGTAAGGCTCAGGCATACGGAAAGAACGAATCTTAGCACAAATCAGACCGAGCAGTGCCTTGTCGCATGACTCGAGGATAATCTGAGGATTCTGGTTACGCTCAGACTTGGTCTCAACCTTAACCTCCTTAGGAAGCTGGATGAAGATGGGGTGAGTATAACCCAGAGCGAACTCGATGATGTTACCCTGGTTAGAAACACGGTAACCTACACCTACGAGCTCCATCTCCTTCTTATAACCTTCGCTTACGCCTACTACCATGTTGTTAACAAGCGCACGATACAGACCGTGGAAAGCCTGCTTCTGCTTGATGTTAACAGGGCTGTTCTCGTCGATCTCAAACTTAATCTGACCGTCCTCGATAGTCATCTTGATAGAGGGGTCAACCTTCTGTGTCAGCTCTCCCTTTGGACCCTTAACGGTAACAACACCGTCCTTGTCCTGAGCAACAGTAACGCCTGCAGGGATACTAATTGGCAATTTTCCTATTCTTGACATATTCTATCCTCCAATTAATATACATAGCAAAGAACCTCACCACCGATCTTCAGGGCTGCGGCCTCTTTGTCTGTCATTACACCTTTAGACGTGGAAAGGATGGCAATTCCAAGTCCGTTAATTACTCTCGGCATGTCTTTGTAGCCAGTGTACTGGCGAAGACCTGGGGTTGAAACTCGCTTCAAGCACTTGATAGCGTTTTCACGAGTAGCTGGGTTGTACTTCAAAGCAACCTTGATAGTACCCTGAGGACCATCCTCGATGAACTTGTAGTTCAGGATGTAACCCTTCTCGAAGAGGATCTTAGTGATCTCTTTCTTCAAGTTTGACGCAGGAACCTCAACGACACGGTGATGTGCCATGATGGCGTTTCTGAGTCTTGTCAGATAATCTGCTATTGGATCTGTCATAAAAATAAATGTTTTAATTAATCGGGACTACCCCGACAATATTAAATTAATAAATCTCTTTTTTGCTTAAATCAGGTAGATTACCAGCTGGCCTTCTTTACTCCAGGAATCAGACCGTTTGATGCCATCTCACGGAACTGGATACGAGAAAGACCGAACTGACGCATATATCCCTTTGGACGACCTGTGATCTTGCAACGGTTGTGCAGACGGATAGGGTTAGCGTTCTTAGGGATGCTCTGCAACTTGCGAGCTGCCTCATAAGCCTCTGCGGGATCCTCAGTAGTAGCGATCACCTTCTTCAGAGTTGCACGTTTCTCAGCGTAGCGAGCAACGAGCTTAGCGCGCTTTACCTCGCGGGCTTTCATTGATTCTTTTGCCATATCTCTTAATCGTTTTTAGCGTTCTTGAATGGAAGACCGAAAGCCTTCAGCAGTGCGAAACCTTCCTCGTCGGTCTGAGCCGATGTAACGAAGGTGATGTTCATACCCTGAATGCGGTCAACTGAATCGATATTGATCTCTGGGAAGATAATCTGCTCCTGGATACCCAGTGTGTAGTTACCACGGCCATCGAACTTGCTCTCGATACCCTTGAAGTCGCGGATACGAGGGAGAGCGATGCGAACGAGCTTCTCGAGGAACTCGTACATGCGCTCACGACGAAGAGTTACCATCACACCGATAGGCATCTTCTTACGAAGCTTGAAGTTTGCGATATCCTTCTTAGAATATGTAGCAACTGCCTTCTGACCACAGATAGCGGTAATCTCGTTGATAGCAACCTCGATGATCTTCTTATCCTGAGTAGCGTCACCAAGACCCTGGTTTACTACGATCTTCTTCAGGACAGGAATCTGCATTGCAGAAGTGTAGTTGAACTGCTTCTGAAGAGCAGGAGCAATCTTCTCCTTGTACTCTTTCTTTAACTGTGCTGTATTTGCCATTACTTAATCTCCTCTCCTGACTTTTTAGCGATACGAACGACATTCTTACCCTCGCGCTTGATAGCAACACGGGTAGCCTTGCCACTCTTCGGATCAATCAAACTAATATTCGAAATGTGAATAGGAGCCTCCATCTTCACAAAGCCTCCCTGAGGATTCTTGGCGCTTGGCTTGGCACTCTTGTTCACCATGTTGATGCCCTCTACGAGAGCACGCTGCTTGTCGGTCAGAACCTTCAGTACCTTACCAGTCTTGCCCTTGTCCTCACCGGCCAGAACGATGACTGTATCGTTTTTCTTAATATTGAACTTTGCCATTTCTCTTAACTCTTAACTGTTAATTATTAACTATTACAGTACCTCAGGTGCCAAAGAAACGACCTTCATATTCACGGCACGGAGCTCACGGGCAACGGGGCCGAAGATACGGCTACCGCGGAGCTCACCTGCATTGTTCAGCAGTACGCAGGCATTGTCGTCGAAACGGATGTAAGAACCATCAGCACGACGGATTTCCTTCTTAGTGCGAACAACCAAAGCCTTTGATACTGCACCCTTCTTTACATCACTTGTAGGGATCGCGTTCTTGATAGACACAACGATGATATCACCTACGCTGGCATAACGGCGCTTGGTACCGCCCAATACACGGATGCAGAGAGCCTCGCGTGCACCGCTGTTGTCAGCTACTGTAAGTCTTGATTCTGTCTGTATCATAATTACTTAGCTTTTTCTACGATGTTAACTAATCTCCATCTCTTTGTCTTTGACAGAGGACGGGTTTCCATAATGAGCACTGTATCACCTACATTGCACTCGTTATTCTCATCGTGTGCGTGATACTTCTTTGTCTTCTGGACAAACTTACCATACATAGGGTGCTTCTCCTTGAACTTGGCTGCAATAACAATGGTTTTATCCATCTTGTTGCTGATAACGACACCCTGTCTTGTCTTTCTTAAATTTCTTGTTTCCATCTGGACCATTGTTATTTATTAAGTTCTCTCTGATGAAGTTCTGATTTCATTCGTGCGATATCGCGACGAGCGGCCTTAATCTGAGATGGATTCTCAAGTGGAGTGATTGCGTGGTTCAACTTCATCTGGTTGTACTTTGCAACCTCAGCCTCAATGCGCTCTGCCAGATCCTTGGTCTCGAGCTCTCTTACTTCTTTAATCTTCATACTCAATTAAGCGTTTTTATCGAAATCACGTCTTACAACAAACTTAGTCTTTACGGGCAGCTTCTGAGCACCGAGGCGAAGAGCCTCCTTAGCGATGTCGAAAGGTACACCCTCTACTTCAAAGAGAATACGGCCTGGTGTAACAGGTGCAACCCATCCTGCGGGATCTCCCTTACCTTTACCCATTCGCACGTCAGCAGGCTTGCGAGTGATTGGCTTATCAGGGAAGATGCGAATCCATACCTGACCTTCACGGTTCATATAACGATTGATAGCAACACGGGCTGCCTCAATCTGGCGGCTGTCGATCCACTTGGCATCCATTGTCTTGATACCGAAAGATCCGAAAGCCAGTGTTGTTCCTCTGTGGGCGTTGCCTTTGTTGCCACGACCATCCTGAGGTCTTCTATATCTTACTCTTTTGGGCTGTAACATAATAAGTTTCTACTTTAAATCGTTATTACTTCTTCTTATTACGGAACTTTCTGTCACGACCATTACCGCCGTTAGAGCGACCATTTGATTTCTCCTGAGTGAAGTTAGGTGCGAGGTCAACGTTTCCGTAGATCTCACCACGGCAAATCCATACCTTGATACCCAGAATACCAACCTTGGTCAGAGCCTCAGCGTGGCAGTAGTCAATGTCAGCACGATAAGTGTGCAGAGGAGTACGACCCTCCTTCAGCATCTCGCTACGTGCGATTTCAGCTCCATTAAGACGACCTGAAATCTGAACCTTAATACCCTCGGCACCAGCACGCATTGTGTTCTGGATAGCCATCTTGATGGCACGGCGATAAGCGATCTTACCCTCTACCTGGCGAGCGATGTTGTTGGCAACAATCGTGGCATCGAGCTCAGGACGCTTTACCTCGAAGATATTTATCTGAATCTCCTTATCATAGAGCTTCTTCAGTTCTTCCTTCAGTTTGTCGACATCTTGTCCACCTTTACCAATGACGAGACCTGGACGGGCTGTGCAAATAGTAATGGTAACCAGCTTCAATGTGCGCTCGATGACAATCTTCGATACGCTGGCCTTAGCCAGACGCTCGTTCAGGTACTTACGGATTTTCTGATCCTCTACCAGGTTATCTCCGAAGTCCTTGCCTCCGAACCAATTTGAATCCCAACCTCTTACGATTCCAAGACGGTTGCTAATTGGATTAACTTTCTGTCCCATACTTATTCTTTTACATCATTAGTTTTAGCATCAACAAACAGAGTCACGTGATTAGAACGCTTGCGGATACGATAGCCGCGACCCTGTGGTGCAGGTCTCATTCTCTTCATTGTAACACCCTCGTCAACGAATACGCGAGTGATGAACAGCTCACCATCCTCAGCCTTGCGATCGTTCTTGGCTTCCCAGTTAGCGATGGCCGAACGGAGGAGTTTCTCTACATTAGCTGCAGCTGCCTTCTTCGAGAAACGGAGTACACCCAGAGCGCGATTAACCTCCATGCCGCGGATCATGTCCACAACATAGCGCATCTTGCGGGGTGAAGAGGGGCAGCCGTTGAGCTTGGCAAAATACTGTGTCTTAAGTGCTGCTTTTCTTTCTTCAGCCTTAATATGTTTTCTTGCTCCCATTTTAATTCTTTAATTTTTTAATTCTTAATTCTCCCTGGGATTACTTCTTGTTACCGGCGTGACCACCGAAACGACGTGTAGGTGCAAACTCTCCGAGCTTGTGACCAACCATGTTTTCTGTAACGTAAACAGGGATAAATTTGTTACCGTTATGAACTGCAACAGTGTGTCCCACGAAATCGGGTGAGATCATTGATGCTCTGGCCCATGTCTTAACGACATTCTTCTTACCACTCTCATTCATAGCGAGAATCTTCTTCTCGAGTGATACGTTGATGTATGGACCCTTCTTTAATGAACGACTCATAATTTACTCTAATTAACTTGTTTACTTCTTGTTAGCTCTTTCAATAATGTACTTGTTTGAAAGCTTCTTAGGTGCACGAGTCTTAAGACCCTTAGCGTACAAGCCCTTACGTGAACGTGGGTGACCTCCAGACTGACGTCCTTCACCACCACCCATTGGGTGATCATGTGGGTTCATAACTACACCACGGTTGTGAGGACGCTGACCCAACCAGCGAGAGCGACCAGCCTTACCTGATGCCTCCAGAGCGTGATCTGAGTTACCTACACTACCTACAGTTGCTTTACAAGCTGAGAGAATCTGACGAGTCTCGCCTGAAGGAAGCTTGATTACACAATAGCTACCCTCACGAGAAGTCAACTGAGCGAAATTACCAGCCGAACGAACCAGCTTGGCACCCTGACCAGGACGCATCTCAATGTTGTGGATGACTGTACCTACAGGGATGTTTGCCAAAGGAAGGGCGTTACCAACCTCGGGTACTGCATCAGCACCCGACATCAGAGTTGCACCAACCTGCAGTCCATTAGGAGCAATGATATAACGTTTTTCACCATCAGCGTAGAAAAGAAGTGCAATGCGAGCTGAACGGTTAGGATCGTACTCGATTGTCTTTACTACAGCTGGAACACCATCTTTCTCTCGCTTGAAGTCGATCAGACGATACTTCTTCTTGTGACCACCGCCCATGTAGCGAACAGTCATCTTACCGGTGTTGTTTCGACCACCGGTTGAACGCTTACCGTAAACGAGAGACTTCTCTGGCACGGATGCAGTAATATCCTCGAACGTGCCAATAATCTTGTGTCTTTGACCCGGAGTTACGGGCTTTAATTTACGTACTGCCATTTTTATTACTGAATATTGCTATAAAAATCAATTACATCGCCCTCCTTAAGAGTAACGATTGCCTTCTTGAACGCGTTCTTCTGACCCTTGATCAGACCAGCCTTAGTGTAGCGTGAGCTACGCTTGCCGGCGTAACGAACAGTGTTCACGTCGATTACTGTAACATTGTACAGAGCCTCAACCTCATTCTTAATCTCAAGCTTATTAGCCTCAGGACGAACGATGAAACCATACTTGGCCTCAGCCTTCTTGGTACGCTCCTCGCCCTTTACCTTATAAGTTTTCTCTACAGAAGACTTGTCTGTAATCTTGGTCATCTTCTCAGTGACCAGGGGTTTAATGATAAATGCCATATCCTTAGTCCTCCTTTTACTTGTTTAAGATACCGTCGATTGTCTCCAGCGACTTCTCAGTGATAACGAGTACATCAGCGTTCAGCACCTTGTAGGTGTTAACCAGTGAAGCCTCCATTACCTCTGTGCCCTGCAGATTGCGAGCCGACAGATATACATTGTTATTAGTACCTGACATTACGAAGAGAGTCTTCTTGCCGTCAACCTTCAGGTTCTTTGCAATGTTGATGAACTCCTTAGTCTTAGGAGCCTCCATGGTGAAGTCCTCAACAACTACGATTGCATTCTCCTGAGCCTTGTATGACAGAGCTGACTTACGAGCAAGAGCCTTAACCTTCTTATTCAGCTTGAAGCTGTAGTCACGAGGTGTAGGACCAAACACACGACCACCACCACGCAGCAGAGGTGAGTTGATATCTCCGTGACGGGCACCGCCGCCACCCTTCTGACGTCCAAGCTTACGAGTAGAACCAGAAATCTCGCTTCTCTCCTTTGACTTAGCTGTACCCTGACGCTGGTTAGCGAGATACTGCTTAACGTCCAGGTAGAGAACGTGGTCATTAGGTTCAATACCGAAGATAGCCTCGTTCAGAGTTACCTTACGTCCGGTCTCCTGACCTTTGATATTCAATACGCTAACTTCCATCTTACTTGTTAATTAAAACAGTTGAACCATTATAACCAGCGCAGCTACCCTTAACAAGGATAAGATTGTGCTCTGGAATTACCTTTAACACTTTGAGGTTCTGAGTAGTAACTCGATCGCCTCCCATCTGGCCGCCCATGCGCATTCCCTTGAATACCTTGGCGGGATAAGAACAGGCACCGATAGAACCTGGCTTACGCAGACGGTCGTCCTGACCGTGAGTAGCCTGGCCTACGCCACCAAAACCATGACGCTTCACAACGCCCTGAAAACCTTTACCTTTTGAAGTTCCTACAACGTCAACAAACTCGGCACCCTCGAAGATGTCGACTGTAACGGTGTCACCGAGATTCAACTCGGTATCAAACTTGAACTCGGCCAAGTGGGCCTTTGGTGTAGTGTTAGCCTTCTTGAAGATACCCATCATTGCTTTTGTGGTATTCTTCTCCTTCTTCTCACCGAAGGCGAGCTGAACAGCCTCATAGCCATCCTTCTCAACAGACTTAACCTGAGTTACAACACAAGGACCAGCTTCGATAACAGTGCACGGTACATTCTTACCGTCGGCACTGAAAACGGATGTCATTCCGATTTTTCTTCCAATTAATCCTGGCATTTCAGTTTAAAAATTAATAATGTTTATAAAATATATAATAAATGTTCCTTTTTAAGTGGTTCTCGCAACTTCCGTGCACACAAAACACCCACTTAAAAAGGAACTTCAACTACTTCGTTTTCGAAGGCTAAGTCGCTATTTATCAGGGCATTGTTAGCTCCACGGCCAGCGCAATACTCACTTTTGCGGGTGCAAAGGTACAAATAATATATAATATACACAAATATTATTAAAGCTTAGTAGTAACTTTTAAGTATTTTTATACTTTACACCTCCAAAAACACAACAATTCCCCACTCTTCTGAGCAGGGAATCGTCAATCTATGGCTGCAAAGCAGCGTACTCTTTTGTGACATTTGCGATACACGGGCAGGCCTTTTGCGGGTTCAGATCGTGATGACCTACGATAACCGCACGGGGATAGCGCCGATGCAAATCAGCCAGTAGTGTGCGCAGGGCCGCCTTCTGTTCTGGTGTACGCGTATCGGCAGGTTGTCCGCGGGCATCCAAGCCTCCCTCGTAGCACACGCCGATGGAGTACTTGTTATGGTTCATACAGTGAGCCCCAACCAGCCATTCAGGCCTACCCTGTTCAATCTCTCCGTTCCGACGCACCACGTAATGGTAGCCAATACCGAGCTTAAAGCCTCGCTGGCGGTGCCATGTATCTATCTGGGCTGCCGAAGAAGTCTGTTCAGGTTTCACTGCCGAACAATGAATCACTATCAGGGTTATCGTCCGCATGACTGCACAGCAATAGTTCCCAGAACTGTTGTAATCACTGTTGCCACAAATCGCAACACCTTAGCTACTCTATTCCAATTTACTTTTACCATACGCTTTTATTTTTTTACAGATTAATCACCAATTGGCTCGTGACTTGAGTTACCGCCACTGTTACCACCGCCGGTGTTACCACCATTGCCTGGGTTATCATTACCACCAGTCGAAGGCTGATCGGTTGGCGAATCAGGGTCCTCGATATTGCCAGGATCGGTACTGGTAACACGCTTTACGATCTTACCCTCACGGTCGTAACAGGTAATGTTGATGGCCGTATCCTTCAGCTCATCCTTGATCTCAACCGATGGTGAGAAAATCACACGTCGGGTGGTAATCAGTCCCGTACTTACCTTGTTCACGTCATCCACCGTGGTGGCCTTTACACCAAATCGCATACGGCCCAGACCAGGGATGGCGATGGAGTGTCCCTCGGTGGCCCAAACCTTTACCACCTGTCCGATGGCATCCCATGCCGCACTCAGTGCACCCTCGGCGATACCACTGCGAACAGAGGCTTCGCTAATCACCTTCTGTGCCGACAACGTGTTGTAGATCTCGGCCTGCATCATAAAACGATACTTGCCTGCATCCTTGCCTACCTTGAGCTCGCGCTCTACTGCTTTTACTTTAATTGCCATAAGCTACATAAACATTAAACATTAAACATTAAAAATTAAACATTAAAGATTGTCTGATTGACATGGCAAAGATACAACATTTTCTAGGGGCGTTTTGGGATTCTTGGTGATTCTCGGTGATTCTTTCAGTTACTTGTCGATATCAAAAGTATCTACGATATATTTCACTACATTTGGTGGCAGGGCACCCTTTCCGGTTGGCATACCAATGGAATGTAGGTAGTCCAGGTGTGGCCCCATCCAGTTCTTGAGTGTCTGTGTTGTTACACCGGCATGCTCGGCCAGTTGCTTTCTTGTCATTGTTTTCATAAGCTATCTTTTTGTTTTTTTTGAAAAGTACCTAATGTTTTTTTGCACGCTAACTACTTTGCATTTGAAAAGTACTTAGAGAAATTTGACGCTTTTGACAGATTAATTTGTAAAAGTTACGTGCGTACCGTGTAGGTGCGTGCGCGGTACGCGCGAGGCATTCCTAAAACAATGCGTCAAATGTGTCAAGTATAACTTCGTGGCTTATCACCGACACCTCGTCCTCTGGCTTGGCTTCCTGGGCCATCAGGGTTCTGTTCAGGTCGATATCGGCACCACTATACGCCACCACGTTATAGCCACGCTCACCACGTGAGCGCACGCTTACAAAGCCCATGGCCTTCATGGCACGCCCCAGCTTGTTGGGTGTCAATCGGTGTATCAGCAAGCCGCCAATGGTTTGCATAATCTCCGAGGCACTCACAAACACGCACGGTTCGTTCTTAGCAGGCACACGATAGAACTTGCTTACCAGCTCCTGTTCGGGCTTCGACACCTCGAACCGTTTGTTATGCAGCTGCACAACATCCATTTCCTTTTTCTCAAACCAATAGTGGAATCCCCGCAGATACAGGGCATAGGCCTGGGCAAAAATCTCATCGTGATGGATAGGATACTCGTAGGGCGAACGGATACTCTCCACCTCGAACGGCAACCAGCGGCGGGTGCCCGTATCGTCGTCGATAAACTGCAGGTTGTTACTGGTACCACAGTAGCTGGCTATGTGTACACGACGTTCCGAATTGTGCGCATACGGTTTGCGGGCATCGGTAGCTTTTGTGGTCACAGCCCATTTCAGCCTACTCATTGCCTCTGTCTTCAGCGCATCTATCTCATCCAGACAAATCAGTCCGAACGATGACAGTTTCAGCACCTCGTCCTTATCCATCTTACCGAAAGTAGAAGTAGAGTGGAAATAGGCCGACAGTTCGGGAGGTATCAGATTCTCAAGCCAACGGGTTTTGTAGATACCCTGTTCGCCTACCAGCACCAGCACTTCCTCGTTCACCACTTTCTCCTCCAGCCACCCTGCCACCACGCCCACCAGCCATTTGCGCAAACAGGCGTAAAACAGCAGTTGTTCGTCGGGACCGCCCTTTACGTTTACATCCATCGCCAACGAGAGTATGGGGTTAGTAGTCTCGTCCCATGGCGGCAAGCGGTTCAGGTACTCTCTGAGCGGATTATACAGCGGCACAAAATCAGAGTCGATAACCTGCCAGATTTTCTTGGCATTCACATCCTTCTGTTTCGACAGCATACTACACAGTGAGT
Source organism: Prevotella sp. khp1 (assembly GCF_900102205.1). NCBI lineage: Bacteria > Pseudomonadati > Bacteroidota > Bacteroidia > Bacteroidales > Prevotellaceae > Prevotella > Prevotella sp. khp1. The sequence continues at coordinate 79,189 of NZ_FNJZ01000004.1, read as the reverse complement.
TAACCAACCGGTCCTTCACTTCGAACCACTGGTCGGGCGATCGCCATTCGTCCAATGGCGTTTTACCCGTGGGATATTTAATCCCCATGGCCGCATACTCGCTGATTTCGGGCACTCGGAATTCGTCCTTACCCGTTATCACATTGTGGCGCAGGTAGAGCGTGCCCATCAGGAATTTCTGTATGTCCTCCTCAGAGGCACGCACCTCGCGCCAGTTTTGCTTATGCTCTTTTGGAGCATCGCCACTTTTTTGTTTCATTCTATTAAGATTTATCGTTGAATCACGCTGCTAAATTACTGATAAAATTTGGCACGCACAAGTTTTTGCGCCACAATTTCACATCGCAGCGCAAAACTGTTAAGTGCCGCTTAACAAGTGGCTATCTGAACAGTTCCAGAATGCTCACTTCCAAAGCATCTGCTATCTGATACAACCTACTTAACTTGGGATCGGTATGGCCATTAATAATCTTATTCACCGACGTTCTACTAATGTTAATCCTGTCGGCTAACCATTGGTCATCTACCTCTTTTTGGTTCATTACTTTGCGCACATTCAGCTGTGGCTGGTAAATCGTTTTTTTTCATCTTTTAATTGTTTATGTGAGTACAAAAATCAATCCCCGTAGCGAATTACTACGAGGCTATATGAATTTAAAAATTTATTATTTGATATAAAGAGACTCCTGCGCCATACCTAACGATAGGCGCAGGAGTTTAAAGAATAGGTTGCTCATTATCCAAACAAATCATCGTAATCTGGTACATTTTCAGGTTGTTGCTCACCACTTGCCTGAAGTAGAACGATAAATGCTATTATATGAATCATACTCATAGCTCATCAGATGTTAATCCAGCCAGTCGTCGTAGTAGTCAGCGGGAGGTTGTTCACCACTTGCCTGAAGCAGACATGCACGATGTTGCAGTTCTATCACCTGTACTGATGGCTTAATATATGCTTTCTTTTTCATTTTTTTGTTTCCTTACTTTATAATAACCTTTTTACCATTATGAATATACAGTCCCTTCTTGGTGGGCTGAGCTGAGAGTTTGTGACCGCTCATGTCGTACCAGCCACCAAAGTCAATCTCACCAGTCTCGGTATCGAGTGTACCGATGGCTGTTGTACCGCCCTGATTGTCGTCGTCGCCCTGATTACCAGGTCCTACATTCGACAGTAGTCTGACTACGATGCTACTGGGCAGTTCATCTATGGTTCCACGCGTCATGCTACGAGTATTATTGGGTGTATCGTTCCACAGCAGGTATGCCCTCATCGGGCGAATCTTGGCGCCGCTGGCTACCCTTACGAAGTCACCCACATTAATGCCATCTTTCGCCACGCCGGCAAAGCCGTAGGCACGGCCTATCTCTTCTGCGGTATAATAATAATCATTGGAATTCCATTCTTTAAACCAGTATGTTCCCTTAAACGTCCAGTGGCTGCCAGGGTCAGCCGTCTCGCAGTTGCCGCCGCCTTCCGTGCTGAGCGCCACACTCCCATTAATATTGGGGAACGTCATTTCTGTCGCTGTAGGCATAAACAGATACGGCGTGTTGGCAATCAGCGTGCCCTCATTATTTGCATCATTGCCTGTTTCCTGCATCGTAGCAACCCACTTATCGTTTTCTTTCTTTACGCCCACAAACTTATAGAACGTGCCGCCCTCTTCGCCATTGCAGGTATAGTTGAATGGAAGCATCACCGTAGATGCCTTGCCGGGAGTGAACACGCGGTTGCTGGTTACGTGATTCACGGTTTTGTTAATAACAGAAGGAATATCGACTGGCTCTACCGATGTGCCTTCTAATAACGCTGTTTTTCCGTTCTGGTCTTGATAAACGTATACTGCACCAAATTGATCTGCTAAGTAGGGTGTTATGGTAAACATCGCTTCTCTTGAGCCAGCATAGTTGCCCATGCCGGTGATGGTATAGGCATGGTTGCCAGAATCCTCGACTGGCCCACTCGGAGCAGTCACGGTGTAGTCGGTATTCTCAGTGAGCACGTTCTCGCCGTCCTTCACGATGATGTCGGGTGTCAATTCGTTGCCCGTCCATGTCTGCGACGGAATGGTGACGGTGATGTCCTCGTTCGTCACGGCCTTCGGGGCGATGGTCACATCAAGAGAACCAAAAACATCGTTGTGATTGTTATCGCCCGCTACCTTATAATATACGGTATGAGTTCCAGCACTAGTCGCTGTTGGGATGTCCTCAGAATATGTCTCGCCATCAAGGCTGTAAAGCAGGGTTCCGAAGTCTGTAGAACCTGCATTCACAAGCGCCTGTGCCGAGCCGTTATATACAAGGTCTGCGACTGCAGTCGGAGCATTAACAGTGGGTGTAGCCTTTACTATGGCGAACTCCTTCTCCACAGAGCCCAGCGATACATAGTCGCCTTGGAAGGTAGCTCTCACCTTAGCTGTGCCAACATTCGTATTATTTGTGTAGGAATATTCATAATCCGTGCCTTTGGTAAGGCTGAGCGAGCCAGCGATGACTGTCGGCTCGGGGGTGATGGCACTGCCTGTATAGGTCTGGTCGGGAACATCGGCAATGGTTGGAGTGACTTTCTGCACAATGATGCGGCGGTTGCCGTTCTCAATGATTGTGAAGTAGTCGCTGGTGCTTGCAGTCACGTCATTTTCTTCGTGCTTATAGACGATGCTTCCGCTGTTCTTGATGCTCGATGCGTCCACAATGTCAATGCCTGTGGTGATGGTAATCGTTCCGATTTCGTTGGTACAACCGCTATAGGAAAATCCCGTGCCGATGCCGTCTGCTGATGTGCCGCCCGTTGCCTTTACAGTGCCACCCTTGATGGTGATATTGCCAAGCCTTGCAGTTTTACTACCACCATAGATAACGCCCGTGCCGATGCCTGCGCCCCACTTACTGCCGCCGTTGGCTGTGATGTTTCCGCCCTCGATGATAATATCGCCACCGATGACGTTATCATCAGGATTCCACGCACGGCTCAGACCGATACCTGCGGATTGATTACCGCCATTTGCCGTCAGCGAACCGTTGCCCTTAATCGTGAGCGTAGTGCCAAAGCCGCCAACCTGGATGCCCGCCTTGAAGGATGCGCCCGTCACGCTATTCGTGCCGACAAGAGTAATCTCCGCTGTTCCATCACAAACGATGCCGCCGCTGATGGTTGCATTGCTGAGCGTAATCTTTGCATTTTCAGCAATCGTCACGGTATGGCTCGTCGCAGCGGTCAAGATGTCGCCATCGACGACGGTGAAGTCACCGGGGGCTTGCGACAGGTCGATGTTGCTGCTGTGTTCGATGGTGGCCGTCACGGTTATGTCGGCTGTGCCTACGGTAACGCTGTAGTAGCCGCTGCCGTCAGCCGTCAGTGTGTTCGCGCCGTCATGCACATTAGATGCCGTATAGGAAAAGCTCGCCTTGAACGTGACAACCGTTCCCGAAATGTACTTGCCGTCGCCATCTGCTGTGATCGTTGCGCTTACAATCTCCATATTGGCAGGCAGATTGACGGAATAGGTGGTAGCGGTGGATGCCGTCACGGTTACGTCTGCCGCAGGTACGGTGAAGGTGTAAGTTCCGTTTCCTGCATCCGTCAGCGCGACACTGCCGTCATTCACCCGAAGAGTGCTTGCATCTATCAGATGGCTGACGGTAAGCGTCACGGTTGTCCCTGCAACAGCCTTGTCAACATTGCTCGTGACAAGACTGCTGATACCATCGGCAATCGTGATGGTGCGGTAAATCTTGGTGTCCTCTTCCGTTATCTCCGTGGTGCAAGCCTCGTTGCTGAAATACTTGCCGCACATGGAGCACTGCCAATACGCGATGTGCGTGTCCGTAGCATCGTTGTGTACGCCCGTGTGAGCAATCATAGGAATCTCAACATCCGATGCGTTGAGTTCATTCGTTCCGTTCGCGTCCGAGAAATACTTACCGTCGCTGCTGCGCTGCCAGCACTCCTTCTTGATGCCCACTTCTGTACAGGTTGCCGCCCTTACCGTCAAGTGCGTATAAACAAAAGGAAATAGCTTCTTGCCGTTCAACGTGGATAAATTTTCAATCGTGCCGCTGTAGTTAGTCGCGCCGTCGGTGAAAGTCTGCCCGTTGGCTATCGTCATTGTTTTGCCATTGGTATAGGTATCCACCTTTATGTAATCGTCAGTGCTGCTATAGCTCAGGTTGATATTGGCATCGATCTTCGATGCTTCCAGCTTGCCGCCGCTGATGTTAACAGCATTATCCGGCCAGATACCCGTCGAACCGTTTGTGGTGAACGAGCCGCCGCTGATATTAAAGCTACCATTAAGGCATCGCATTCCCATGAATGATGTAGTCAGATTTACAGAGCAGCCCGATTGCGTGTAACTGGAAACATCTACGGCTATCTTATATGAGCCTGTAGTCGTAACGTTGAGCGTTCCCTCGCCGAGGACGTTAAGCGCATACGACTCGCCATTGATACCATATTCGGAAGAGCTGACGGTCATCTTCGCTCCGCTGGCAATGACGAGGTAGGTGTTGCCGATGAGGTTGAGCGTGTGGTCAAACGAGATGTCGCTCTCTACCTTGTAATATCCTCCGGCCAGATTACTCACCGTCGCATCCGTCAAGGCCACAGCCGAGGCTTCGTCAGCACCGCCGATGAGACCGTCGCCAAACGTGACATTTATTGTCACTCCCGTACCATTCCAGATGTCGTTGGGCATCTGGAATGTGGCTGTCGAGCCGCTGACGGTGATGTCGCCCTCGGTGGAACCATACTCACTCGGTTTATATGATAGTTTTGCACCGGTCACGATATTACCGGCATCAGGCGCGAAGTTCAGCGTAACGCTTGCGCCATCATCAACCGACGTAGTGAACGGATTGCCCGCCGTAGCCGTTTGATTGCCAATAGACACCGAGCCGCTGCCCGTCACGTTGACGGTTACATCGACCGTCCCCGCCCACGCTGTTTGGGCGGTGAGGGACATCATGAGGGTGAGCAGGGCTACACTGAGGTGCTGACGGCTGCGCTTGATGATGCGCCAGCAGGCCCGGAAAAAGAAAAAGATGCCCACGGCTGCGAGGGCAATAAGAATAATCTCCAAAGGAGTAATTGATGATAGTTGATTCATAACTATTTTTAAGTTTTATTATTTTGTCCGCAAAGGTACACTATTTCCATGAAACAGGGCATTGAAAATTGTACATGTATGTTGCAATACGGTGCAAATTGATTGCATTTTAGCACAATAAACATTGAAAATTGTCCATAGCATGCAAGAATCCACACAAAAAAAGCCCGATGAACTCGGACTTTTTTAATGTTTTACACTATATGCGTTACGCACGCTCCATTTTCTGTTTGGCGCGGTAATAGGAATTATAGGATGCGTAGCCGGAAGCGAGGGCGGCTGCCTCCTTGGTCTCATCAGGATGGTCGACCATGTACTGATCGAAGTGCGCCAGGCGCAGACTGTTGACATAGTAGGCAAACGAGGTGAAGCGACGGCTGAACGTGAGCGACACGTAAGAACGGCCCAACTGGCAATGCTCTACTACATCGTCGATCTTTAAGTGAGGATTAAGATAGGCCTGCTGGTCGCGGATGTATGCCTCGATCTCGATAGCGGTCTGGCCGATGAGATCCTCATGATCGTCATCCTCATGATCGTCGCACTCTTGTATGTGGGCGGTTTCGGGCGTAACAAGGAGGGCCTTGCGGCGCCAAACGGGCATGACGGTGATGAGCAGACACACGTTAGACACTGCCAGCAGCACATTCTGGATGGCCATGGCAGCAGGCGAATCGAGTATGTAGGCAGGCCATATCAGGGGCGTGAGGAATACAGGATAGAGCAATACACGACTGGCGTAATCGGCGGGGAAGTCGTCGGGGTTAGAGTAGTTGGCATCGCGGGCCTCGTCCATCCAGTGTTTCACCTGCCACATGGCCAGTGCCACATAGCCCACCATCACCATACTCTCGGCCAGCACCACATTCTGCCAGATGCGCAACCCGTCGGCACTGAGAATGCCGGTGGGAAGCCAAGCGTTAAGCACGGGCACCAGCATGGTGCCGATAACGATGATGGCAGCCACCCAACTGATGCCTTTCCACTGGCTCCACTGCTTGACGGTGCCGGCAAAGCAGAGCAGCAGCACGCCGCAGTAGAAATAATAGGTGGCGGGGAAGTAGCTCTTGATGAGCAGCCATGCCGATGCGTCGGTGGGGTTGTAGACGTAAGGCAGCAGCACCGAGGCGCAGCTATAAAGCAGGCACTGCAGCTTGCGGTCGGGCCAGATATAGCGGTGGGTGCTCTTGGGTTGTTTACAAGTGTGGAACCAGCGTACTGCTGCAAACATCCAGCAGGTGGTAAGGTACATGAGTGCCGCTAGTCCGTAATAATAATGTTCTATTGTCATTGTATTCTTATTTTATTTCTTTAACTTAGGGTCAGGATCGACTCATCGCAGAGTTGACATACGGTGGGGCGATGGGTGATGAAAAGCATGGTTTTATGGGGGTGAGCCGTAAAAATGCGCTGGTAGAGCTCGCGTTCGGTGGGTTCGTCGAGCGAGCTGCTGATTTCATCCAGCAGGAAGATGTCGCCACCATGCAGCAAGCCGCGGGCGATGGCTATGCGCTGAGCCTGACCCTCGCTCAGGCCACTACCCTGCTCGCCAAGTTCGGTATCAAGAACGTCGGGTAGATCGAACACAAAGTCGGCACAGGCGGTATGCAGTACCTGGCGCAACTCGTCGTCGGTGGCATCGGGCTTAGCCAGTTGCAGGTTGTAACGGATGGTGCCGCTCATCAGGGTGTTGCCCTGCGGCACGTAACAGATGTTACCACCTACCTCTACCCGTCCGCTGGAGGGCTGGATAAAGCCAAGTATCAAGCGGAACAGGGTGGTTTTGCCAATACCCGTCTGACCCATGATAGCCGTCTTGGTGCCAGGGGCAAACTGGTGCGAAAAATGCTGTAATATCTCGCTGTCGCCATTCGCATAGCGGAAGCTCACGTCATCAAGCCTTACCATTTTATTTGGCACGGATGAACACGGAGATACACGGACTTCTTTTTTGTCCTGAACAGACAGTTCCTCTAACCTATCGATACTGGCGGTGCAGTGTATCACCGTGGGCACCATGTTAAGCAGCTGCAGAATGGGGTGCTGAATCATACCTACCAGCTGCAGGAACGAGGTCATGACGCCAAAGGTGATGGTGCCGTTACGCAAAGAAATGCCACCCCAGACGAAGGCTAACAGATAGCCCAGACCGAACACACAGCCCATCACAATCCTCATGGCCACGGTGAACCGCATGCGACGCATCACATTGCCTTTCAACCGTTGCTGCATCGACTCCAGGCGATCGGTAACCCACTGCTCTGAGCCCAGCGAGCGCAGCACGGCATTGTGCTCCATGCTCTCTTGCACCTGCATCTGTATGCGACTCTCGTCCTCACGGATGTCGAGCGTCATCTTGCGCAAACGGCGGGATATCAGCTTACCAAACACAATGGCCATAGGCGTGAGCAACAGCAGTGCCCAGGCCAGGCGGGCGTCGAACCAACGCATGAGCAGGAAAGCACCACACAGCTGTATAAAGGTGATGGCTATCTGGGGGATGGTGTCGGTACACACGCTGCTAATGGTCTCGATATCCTTGACCAGTCGCGAGGTAACATCGCCCGAGTGCAGCTCTTGTTCGGTATATAGCTGACGGCGGAACAGACTGCTGAAGATACGCAGGCGCAGGGCATTGGTTTGATGCACGCCAGCCGTGGTGGTGAGCCAGTAGCCCACCTGACGGAGCGCCACGCCACCCAATACGGTGAGCACCAACAGTAGCACCATACGCAACACATCGTCGGCCGAGCCAGTGCGGATGGTTTCGTCGATGAACTTACGACTGAGCCATACCATCAGCAGGCCAAGTGCCACCTGACCGATACCCGTAACGATACGCACCACCGTATTAAAGCGGATGCCACGTGAGTTATGCCAAAGCCACGCGATGTAGTTCATATTTTAGGCACGGATTACACGGATTTATTCTAATACGCCGACCTGCTGCCATTCGGCAACGATGGCGGCGACATCGGTTTTGGCCTCACCGACTGAAACTTCGTATTCGTCACAGAGTTTCTGGGCGAGGGTATCGATGGTGAAACCGTCCATTGCCACAGCCTGCTGCCACAGCCAGGCGGCCGTCTCGTTCAGCGCCAGCATCTTACCAAAATTGATGGCGCCAAGGCCCTCGCCTACTATCACATTCTCGCCGCACACCTGGCGCAGCACAAATCCATTCTTTATTCTCATTTTTCTAATTTTTACATTCTTACATTTTTACATTCTCCTATAAATGGCCAGCAAGTATCGGCGGATGGGGCGCAGATGCCACCACAGGCGGGCAGCACGACAGCGCCACGGGGTGTACAGATCGTGCATCTGCTCGTTGGCACCAACCACATGGGTAGCCACGGCCTTTACATCCTGCAGCGTACAACGCTCGGTGCCTACCAGATTGCCGTCACCCATCAATATGACGTTACGGCCATCAAAAAGTATAATCCTGTGCACCACATATTTGCTATTATCAACCCAAGCCAGCACCACATCGCCTACCTTCAGCTTATCGGGCTTCTGCAAAACCACACTCTCCTTACCACCGATGATAAACGGCAGCATGCTGTGGCCATTCACGGGCAGTGTCACGCTCACTCCTTCCCTCACCAGTCGGATGGCTTCCTCTATGATCTCATGATCCGTCACAATTATTTCATTTTTACATTATTACATTTTTACATTGCTCCAGCACAACCGTGCTGCAGCCTCGTCGGGCAGGCACTCCAGGTGCCACATGGGCACTTGCATGGCCAGGTTGTTCTCGGTGGCATGCAGACCATCGGCTATACGTGCGTCCCAGCGCTTGCCACTGATGCTGGGCACCAGAGCTGCATAGGCCTGCAGTCCGCCTAATGGCTGTATCTTATTGTAAGGCGCCTGACTGAGCATCACGATACCCCCCAAGGGATAGCGCACGTTACGATAGCAGGGTGTTTTACCGCTCCAGGGCGAGCCGAAGACCGTAGCCGCGCCATCCGCACCAATACGTACCACGGGATTATCATCGTTAACCAGTTCGGTGCCATCGATATACTGTAGCCACAGGCGGGCATGTGTACTCTTACCCGTGCCGCTGGGGCCCAGGAACATATAGCCCTTATCCTGATAACTCACGATAGCCGCATGGAACAGCGCCGTGCACTTATCGGCCGTTGCCAGGGCAAACATAATCATCAAGGCGTTATCGATAGCCATTTTTACGTGATGGGCAGTCATTATCAGTCGGCCCTCACTATAGTCGGCCTTGCAAACCAGCCAACCGGCATTTACGCCAAACCAACCAAACTGGAACACCATCTGACCAGTAGCGGTATGACCGCAGATAATGATCTGTTCATTATCTTCCTGTCGCAGTTCCTCGGTATAGGCGGGTGCATCGCCGCTGGTGATATCCAAGGTAAACAGCACGTCGCCTTCGGCACAGGCAAACGGCACATAGTTGGTCATGAGCGATAAACAAGCCTCATCGCCACGCACGCAGAACAGATGTTCTGCCACTTCATAATATCTGGTTATACACATTCCGGATAGTCTCTTAATGATATACTTCTGAGTCGAATACGTATGTGCAACGTACGCACGATACGTTTCCAATAGAACAGCTCTTGCCACAGTATCTCGAAGGCGTTAAACCGCATCAGCTGCAATCGGCGACGTTTGCTCTGTGCAACCCTGCGCCACACCCCCAGTTGTGTGCGTTTGGCATAACGTCCGAAGTTGCCACCAGCCATGATTTCGCGCAGCATCCACCCGCCACGGTAGCTATCTGGTTTACAAAGCATCTGTTCCTTTGGCAGGTGCAGCACCTCAGCCAGCACCCACATCAGGGCACCTGCCGCATGAAGTAAGCCCAAACGACGTAACTGAGCACTCACACACTGCCTGTCGTCGTCGGTAGCATTCTGCAGCAGCCAATAATAATCGCACACCTGGCGCAGCCCTACCCCTTCGCCTAAGAAATGGCGCTGTATGTGTGCCAACTGCATGACCAGGGCGAACCTTACCGATGGTACATAAAAACCTTCGGGCGAAAGCTCGGTATGCTGTATCTCCTGCTCCAGCCAGCACTGCAAGCGACGGTTGGTGATGGGATTGAAATGACCCGATGCCGGACGGAAATGTATCTCAACCTCAACCCCTTTCTCGTTCTTGGGCAGATGGGCATGGTGGTACGCTACAATAGCCTCGCCATCAATGAGTGCCAACACACTCTCACGACCGCCCTCTACCCAGATATCGATATCGCCAGGCTGGCGGGCATTTTTTTCGGGATAGAGGCGCGCGTTGGCCTGACCTTTCAGTATCGCCGTCTGGCGCCCTTTCTCTGAAAACTCCCGTGTGAGTCTGGCCGCCTCCTGATAGAGCAGTTCGTTCAGTCCCTTTATCGTCTCGGCCTCGCAAGTCCACTGCATAGCTATATCTACAGGTAGCTGTTGCTTACCCGACAACTGGCAAACGCCTTGGTAGCAAACGCCTACGAGCGACTGACGCACAGCCATCTGATACAGCCATCGCCAGTCATCTGCATTCACGCCATCAGGAAACTCCTGCGACAGTCCTAACGACAGGCGCAGCAGCTGATAGAATAGTTCGTTATCGCGTAGAATCATACTTCAATGTTAAAGCAACATGGCATTTGCGCCGCAAAGGTAATACTTTTCTACAACATTCAGCACATTCTACAGGAAAAAATTTACAATGAGAACTCGGCGTTATTTTTTTCTTGCTTTGAATTTCTCGCGCAACTCATAGACACGCAGCATCTCCTTGGTTTTCTCTATCATCTCAGTCAGTTGTTTGGTTGGCTTCTCTACACCGGCAGCCTGCTCCATGAATTGTTGATAATAACTTTTTGCCTGCTCCTCATCCTTGATAAGATAGCAATAGGCATTAGCTATATTATAATAGGTAGCTACCGACGAGGGATTATAACCGAGATGCTCTTTCCAAGCCGCCACTGCCTCGGAGTATTGATGAGTGAGATAATACCCCTCACCTTCAGACAGGGTGATAGCTTTCATCACGGTAGTATCGGGGCGCATCAGTTCCTTTGCCAGTGCCAGATAGTTCAGTCCCTCGGAATAGCGCTGAGTATCGACACATACCACGCCCAAGCGATAGGCACAGCCGGCGTGCTTCATACCACTCAGGAGAAAAGCCATCTGCAGATACTTGTAGGCACGCTCAAGATCATCTAACTGCGAGTAGCTCATGCCTGCCGAATAAAGGGTATTAAAAGTTGAATCACCCTGTTCCAACAAACGCTCGTACATCATGGCAGCAGCAGTGAAGCTACGATTTACAAACCAGGCATCGGCCAAGGCACGATTCACCTCAACGTTAGTAGAGTCAACAGCAAAGTACTGCTGTCCGCACTTGATGCCGTTTTGTGGTTGTTCCAACTGCGCATATGCCAAGGTGAGTCCTGCCACCATCTCCCCATCCATAGGGAAACGCGCCAACAACTGACTTGTCCAAAACACATAAGAGTCCAGATCACTCTGTTTCTTATAGCTCTGAGCCAACTGACGGAAGGCATCGTGCGACAGGCTATCCTCGGGGACATTCTTGAGCAGTTCGGCTGCCTGACGATAATTAGCACGCTTATAGTAGCAGTCGGCCAGTTTGGTGCGGGTTATCAATGTATCCCTCAGACCAAAAGCTTTTTGATAGCACTTCAGCGCTTCGAAAGTATTATACTGCTGCATGCAGCTGTCGCCAGACTGCAGGCAGATGGTAAGCGAGTCGAGAACCTCGCCCTTGGCGGGAGAAACCGCCAAGAGAACGAGGGCTACAATAGTTAACACTATCTTCATGATAAAGAGAGAGAGATTTTATTTCTTTGTTGTAATCAGGATGACACCGTTCTTGGCCTTGTCGCCATACTTCTCGGTGGCTGCCTTATCCTTCAGGATTTCCATGTGACTGATGGTATTCGTATCGATTGCTCTCATCTGAGCGTAATCTACAGCCTTGCCATCAAGAATCACCAACGGGGCCGTTTCGAGTTCAGTAGTACTGGTCTTATCATAGCCTACGATTACCAGTGGACCTAACACATTTTTTCCTTCGGGATTACCCTTGTCGTCAATCTTCGAATTAGAGCGACCACCCTGGAGTGCAAAATTGATAGGTACGGTATATTTTACACGTACGGCCTTGCCATTCTGCGTACCGGGCTTCCAGTTAGGCATGGCGTTGATAACACGCACTGCCTCGGCATCGAGTTCGGGACTAACCGATCGGGTTACAGTTGGTTCGCCAATAGAGCCATCCTGCTCAACGACGAAGGTAACGATGACACGGCCCTGGGTGCCAGCCTTTTCGGCTGCAGCAGGATACTTAACGTTTTTAGCCAGGAACTCGAAGAGAGCTGATGCGCCACCAGGATACTCCGGCATATGCTCTACCACATCGAAGGGGCGCTGCTTGCTGGTCTGAGCGGTTGCAGCATCGGTCTTTGACTGGGCATCGGCCTTGACAACCTTGATTGACTTGCTACCCATCTTAATGGTACCAGCTTTTGCACCTTTCTTAACGGGTGTTTGCTGCTGGGGCTGGGCATAAACATAGTCGGTAACAGTCTCGGCATTAACAGCGAGCGCTACAGCTACGATAGGCAGGAGTGCCAGCAGTTTAAGGTAGCGCTGACGGGGAGATTTAGTATGTAACATCATATTAATTCGGTTTTTGAGGGTACTGTGAGAGATACCGTTAGCAAGGGAGTACCCACCAATGCTTGCGGCTTTTGTGATTAACAGGTATTGATATTGACGCGCATTGATCCCTTGAGAGAGTACTGCACCATCGGCCTCGTATTCGTGGATGGCACGCAGATCGCTGCGCAGCATCCAAATGGCGGGATTAAACCACTGGAGGGCGGTGAGGGTATCAACAAAGAGCAGGTCCCACGAGTGGTGGTAACGGATATGCCCTCGTTCATGTGTGAGAATAGCCGCATCGTTAGCCAAGTAATCGCTGCGGTTCATCACGATATAATGCATCCAACTGAATGGGGCCAGATCGGGGTTACCGGTCACACAGATCACGGTACCATCAGACTGCGGATACTTTTGACTATGCTTAATGAGTTTTACGATTCTGAACAACGACCAGAGGGTATGACCAAGCGTGGCAGCCATGCCGATGAAGAACAGGGCAATGGCCACAGACTGCCAAAGCGGATACATACCGGTTTCGGTCGACATATCGGCCACAGCCTCGAAGGCGCCAAACGACACACTGGGGGCCGACTCTACCACAACGGTTTTATGCAGAGTGATGACGCACAGCGGCAGTACAAACGATGCCACAGCTGTAGCCAGAAGCACCATGCGATTAACACGATGGAACGTTTCGTGAGACAGCATCAAACGATAGAACATGTAGAACACCGCCAAGATAGCAGCCACTTTCAGGTCGTAGGTCAGAAAATCTATCATTGTACAATTTAGTTATTTACGATTTCGACTATTGGTTCTTTTCTATCTGATCGAGAAGTTCCCGGAGTTCTTCAACAGAAATCTTCTCTTCCTTAACGAAAGCAGACACTGCTGAAAGATAAGAGTTATTAAAGTAGTTCTTGATAACACCGGCAATGGATTTACGACCGTACTCAGCCTCGGTGATGAGGGGATAGTACTGATAGGTATTACCAAACTGCTTATGATCAAGATAGCCTTCCTTCTCCAGAATGCGTACCATCGTAGATAGCGTATTGAAGTGCGGACGCGGCTCGTCGTAGTACTCTAAGAGCTCCTTGACGAACATCGGACCATGCTGCCAATACAAATCCATGATCTCCTTTTCCTTGTTTGTTAACTTTTTCATTTTACTACAGTTTGCTTTAAGTTCGAAAATCAAATTGCGCGTTGTAATCAATATCCGAATGCAAAGTAACTAAAAGTTTTCGTTAGATACAACTAAAAGATATAGTTTTTAAACTAAATTAATTAGTTAAGGATGGTTTTAACGATTATTCAGGCTATCAAAACAAAAAAAACAGCGCATCCTTGGGGATACGCTGCTTTATAATCAGATAAAGATAAAACTATACCTTGATCTCAACCTCAACACCGCTGGGGAGCTCGAGCTTCATCAGAGCGTCAACAGTCTTAGCAGTTGAGCTGTAGATGTCGATCAGACGCTTGTAGTCTGAGAGCTGGAACTGCTCACGAGCCTTCTTGTTTACGAAGGTAGAGCGGTTAACGGTGTAGATACGCTTGTGTGTAGGAAGGGGGATAGGACCGCTGATGATAGCACCTGTGGCCTTAACAGCCTTCACAATCTTCTCGGCTGACTTGTCTACGAGTTTGTGGTCGTAGCTCTTCAGCTTGATACGAATTTTCTGACTCATTTCTAAAATTTAATAATTATATAATTTAATAATGTAAAAATGGGGCTGTCACTAAAGAGTCATTTGCTCAGCGGCAGACCCCATTTTCTATTTTTTACATTTTTACATTGCGCGCAGCGCTTACACGAGGTCGGCACGGCCCTTAACCTCCTCCAGAACTGCCTTAGCGATAGAGCTTGACAGAGGAGCGTGGTGATCGTACTCCATTGAGCTGGTAGCACGACCTGAAGTGATGGTACGCAGAGCGGTTACATAACCGAACATCTCTGACAGGGGCACCTGAGCCTTAACAACACGGGCACCGCTGCGAGCCTCTTCCATACCCTCTACCTGGCCACGACGCTTGTTCAGGTCACCGATAACGTCACCCATGTTCTCCTCAGGTGTTACAACCTCGAGCTTCATGATAGGCTCCATCAGTACGGGCTTAGCCTGAGCGCATGCGTTCTTGTATGCCTGCAGAGCAGCGATCTCGAATGAGAGCTGGTCAGAGTCAACGGGGTGGAACGAACCGTCGAGTACAGTTACCTTCAGTGAATCCATTGGGTAACCACCGAGGATACCATTCTTCATAGCGTTCTCGAATCCCTTCTGGATAGATGGGATGAACTCCTTAGGAATGTTACCACCCTTAACCTCGTTAACGAACTGCAGACCGCCGTCCTTAGCGATATCCCAATCGTCGTCAACAGGACCAACGTTTACGATGATATCAGCGAACTTACCGCGACCACCCGACTGCTTCTTGTAAACCTCACGGAGGTTAACAGTCTTGGTGATGGCCTCCTTGTAGTTAACCTGAGGCTTACCCTGGTTACACTCAACCTTGAACTCACGCTTCAGACGGTCGATAATGATATCGAGGTGAAGCTCACCCATACCTGAGATAATGGTCTGACCACTCTGCTCGTCGGTACGAACGGTGAATGTTGGGTCCTCTTCGGCCAGCTTAGCAAGACCGTTATCGAGCTTAGCAACGTCGGCCTGGCTCTTTGGCTCAACTGCGATAGAGATCACAGTGTCGGGGAAGCTCATTGACTCCAGTACGATAGGTGCATCCTCAGAGCAGAGGGTATCACCAGTACGGATATCCTTGAAACCTACACCTGCGCCGATATCACCAGCGTCGATGCTCTCCATAGGAATTTCCTTGTTTGAGTTCATCTGGAACAGACGGCTGATACGCTCCTTCTTACCCGAACGTGGGTTGTAAACGTATGATCCGGCAGTGATCTTACCAGAGTAAACGCGGAAGAATACCAGACGGCCCATGTATGGGTCGGTAGCAATCTTAAAGGCCAGAGCCGATGTAGGCTCGTCCTCAGAAGGCTTACGATCCTCTTCCTCATCGGTATCAGGGTTGGTACCCTTAATAACCTCTACGTCAACAGGTGCGGGCAGGAATGCACATACGTAGTCGAGCAGAGGCTGCACACCCTTGTTCTTATAAGAAGAACCGAGCAGCATAGGAGTACACTGCATTGAGATAGTACCCTTACGGATAGCAGCGATGATCTCGTCCTCAGTGATTGAGTTAGGATCGTCGAAGTACTTCTCCATCAGAGCCTCGTCGTACTCAGCAGCAGCCTCAAGCAGCTTGTTACGCCACTCGTCGCACTCAGCCTCCAGGTCGGCGGGGATATCCTCAACATCGTACTCAGCACCCATGGTCTCATCGTGCCACAGGATAGCCTTCATCTTGATCAGGTCAACCAGACCCTTGAAGTTCTCCTCAGCACCGATGGGCACCTGGATAACAACAGGGTTAGCACCCAGGATGTCCTTCATCTGCTGAACAGTCTCGAAGAAGTCAGCACCTGAACGGTCCATCTTATTAACGTAACCGATACGAGGTACGTTGTACTTGTCGGCCTGGCGCCATACAGTCTCTGACTGAGGCTGAACACCGTCGGCAGCAGAGTAAGTAGCAACAGCACCATCCAGTACACGGAGTGAACGCTCTACCTCAGCGGTAAAGTCAACGTGTCCCGGAGTATCGATCAAGTTGATCTTGAAGTTCTTACCATTCCATGTCCAGTTACAGGTGGTAGCAGCAGATGTGATAGTAATACCACGCTCCTGCTCCTGAGCCATCCAGTCCATGGTAGCAGCTCCATCGTGTACCTCACCAATCTTATGAGTCTTACCTGTGTAGAACAGGATACGCTCAGAAGTGGTTGTCTTACCGGCATCGATGTGAGCCATAATACCGATATTTCTTGTTAAATGTAAATCGCGGTTTGCCATTGTTTTGTATCCTTTTAACTTCTTACCTTATTTATTAGAAACGGAAGTGAGCAAATGCGCGGTTAGCCTCGGCCATGCGATGCATATCCTCCTTACGCTTGAAGGCACCACCCTGATTGTTGAAGGCGTCCATGATCTCAGCAGCCAGCTTATCGGCCATTGACTTACCAGAACGCTTACGAGCGAACTGAATCATGTTCTTCATTGAGATACTCTCCTTACGGTCGGGACGGATCTCGGTAGGTACCTGGAAAGTAGCACCACCGATACGGCGGCTCTTTACCTCAACCTGTGGGGTAATGTTGTCGAGAGCCTGCTTCCAGATCTCCAGGGCAGACTTCTCCTCGTTGCTCATTTTGCTCTTCACTGTCTCCAGTGCATTGTAGAAGATCTCATAAGACTTGGTCTTCTTACCATCAAACATCAGGTGGTTTACAAACTTAGACACCTTCTGATCGTTGAATACGGGATCTGGCAGGATCACACGCTTCTTTGGTTTTGCTTTTCTCATTTTGTTTTTGAATTAAAATTCTGCTTGAGGGCTGTTCTTACTTGTTCTTCAACGTCACTTCGCTCGGACATTTACTCAACCTTTATAACATTATCTCCAGCAAAACGGATTAAATTTTTTGTTTCTTTTTGGCCTGACTGACCATCTCCGGTCATTTTACTTCTTAGCCTTTGGACGCTTAGCACCATACTTAGAACGGCGCTGTGTACGGTTAGCTACACCAGCAGTATCAAGAGTACCGCGAACGATGTGGTAACGTACACCTGGCAGGTCCTTTACACGACCACCGCGAACAAGCACGATTGAGTGCTCCTGCAGGTTGTGTCCCTCTCCAGGGATGTAAGAGTTAACTTCCTTCTGATTTGTCAGACGAACACGGGCTACCTTACGCATAGCCGAATTAGGCTTCTTAGGTGTTGTTGTGTAAACACGTACGCAGACACCACGACGCTGAGGACAGTTGTCCAAAGCAGGTGACTTTGACTTGTCAACAATTACCTTTCTGCCTTTTCTTACCAATTGTGAAATTGTAGGCATAATACTTTAATTTTTAATTTATATATATGTTATTTTATTTATAATCAGCGCTTTACACACCCTATCTCGCTTAATAGGGGCGTTTCGGGCTGCAAAGGTACAACTATTTTCCGATTCCACCTAACTTATATGGAGAAAATGCAAGTTTAAACCCTTGATTTAACAAGAAATAACGTTTTTTGAATTAATTAATAGTAGATTATGCACAAAATGAAGAAAAAAGAGTGCCGCACATACATGCAGCACTCTTAACATATTTTGCTAATCAAAGATAGCCTTATTTCTCCTCGAGAATGGTCTCATCAGCGAAGTCGAGAACGTTCTTGCGGTTAGCCTGAATGCGCTCATACTCCTCCTTTGAACCAACGATAATCTTCTCGAACTCACGCAGACCGGTACCAGCAGGAATCAGGTGTCCGCAGATTACGTTCTCCTTCATACCTACCAGGTGATCTACCTTACCACGGATGGCAGCCTCGTTAAGTACCTTGGTTGTCTCCTGGAACGATGCAGCCGACATGAACGACTTAGTCTGAAGAGCAGCACGTGTGATACCCTGCAGAATCTGAGTAGATGTAGCGGGCACTGCATCACGAACCTGTACCAGACGGAGGTCACGACGCTTCAGCATAGAGTTCTCGTCGCGCAGCTTGCGGGCGGTAACGATCTGACCCTTCTGCAGGTTCTCAGAGTCACCGGCATCGGTAACAACCTTCTTACCCCAGATACGATCGTTCTCCTCAGCGAAGTCGAGCTTGTCGACAATCTCCTGCTCGAGGAACGAGGTATCACCTGGTTCGTTGATCTGTACCTTACGCATCATCTGACGAACGATGATCTCGAAGTGCTTATCGTTAATCTTTACACCCTGCAGACGGTATACGTCCTGAACCTCGTTCACAATATACTCCTGTACAGCGGTGGGACCCTTAATGGCCAGGATGTCGCCTGGAGTGATAACACCATCAGAGAGTGGTGTACCAGCACGTACGGCATCGTGCTCCTGTACCAGGATCTGCTTCGACAGCGATACGAGATAACGACGCTGCTCACCAGTCTTAGAGGTTACGATAATCTCACGGTTACCACGCTTTACCTTACCCATGGTTACCTCACCATCGATCTCGGATACAACAGCAGGGTTAGATGGGTTACGAGCCTCGAACAGCTCGGTTACACGGGGCAGACCTCCGGTAATATCACCACCCTTGGCAGCAGCACGTGGAATCTTAACGAGGGTTTCACCAGTTGAAACTGTCTGGCCATCCTCAACAACAACGTGTCCACCTACAGGGAAGCTATATGTTCCGATTACCTCGCCATCGGCACCGATAACATCACAGGTAGGAACCTTAGTACGGTCGCGCGACTCGGTAACAATCTTTTCAGTCAGACCAGTGGTTTCGTCGGTCTCGGCACGGAAGGTAATACCCTCGATCACATCGTTGAACTTCAGGGTACCAGCGTACTCAGTAACGATAACGGCGTTGAATGGGTCCCACTGAGCAATCTTGTCGCCCTTGGCAACCTCGTCGCCGTGACCAAAGTAGAGTGACGAACCGTAAGGCACGTTAACGGTAGAGAGAACGATCTTGGTGTTAGGATCAACGAAACGCATCTCACCCAAACGGCTTACAACCATCTGACACTCGCGGCCATCCTCATCGAATGGAACGGTACGAACCTCTTCAAACTCGATCATAGCGCGATCATATTTAGATACGATGCTTGCATTTGCTGCGGCGTTGGCAGCCACACCACCGGCGTGGAACGTACGCAGAGTAAGCTGTGTACCTGGCTCACCGATAGCCTGAGCGGCAATCACACCAACAGCCTCACCTTTCTGTACCATACGACGGGTAGCGAGGTTACGTCCGTAACACTTCATGCAGACACCCTTCTTCGACTCACAAGTGAGCACTGAACGGATCTCGACCATCTCGATATCAGATGCCTCGATAGCGTCGGCAATAGACTCGGTGATCTCCTCACCGGCAGCTACAATCACCTCACCGGTCTTAGGATTGATCACATCGTGAACTGATACACGACCCAGGATACGCTCTGACAGGCTTGAGATAACCTCGTCGCCGCTCTTCAGGGCTGTGCACTGCAAACCACGCAGGGTACCGCAGTCCTCCTCGGTAATGATCACATCGTGCGATACGTCAACCAATCGACGTGTCAGGTAACCAGCGTCGGCTGTTTTCATAGCGGTATCAGCCAGACCCTTACGAGCACCGTGAGTAGAGATAAAGTACTCGAGCACTGACATACCCTCCTTAAAGTTAGAAAGGATTGGGTTTTCAATAATCTGGTGACCTTCGGCACCGGCCTTCTGAGGCTTAGCCATCAGACCACGGATACCTGAAAGCTGCTTAATCTGGTCCTTACTACCACGGGCACCTGAGTCAAGCATCATGAATACAGCGTTGAATCCCTGGTCGGCCTCGGTCATCTGCTTCAGCAGGATGTTACCGATATCGTTGTTGACGTGGGTCCAGGTATCAATAACCTGATTATAACGCTCGTTGTCGGTGATGAATCCCATGTTGTAGTTGTCGGTAATCTGCTGTACCTCCTCATTACCCTTGGCAATCAGCTCAGCCTTCTCCTTAGGAATAATGATATCATCGAGGTTGAACGACAGACCGGCCACGTAAGCCATGCGGTAACCCAGGTTCTTGATTCCATCAAGGAACTCACAAGCCTCGGCGAAACCTACATTCTTAATTACAGCACCGATAATGTCGCGCAGACTCTTCTTAGAAATAATCTTATTAACGTAACCAACCTCCTTTGGAATGATGCCGTTTACGATTACACGACCTACTGAAGTCTCTACCATGTGGCGAACAGGCTGACCGTCGACGATATCATCAACGATAACCTTAACCTGGGCGTGCAGTTCGCACTTACCCTCGTTGTGTGCGATGATAGCCTCTTCAGGACCGTAGAAGGTAAGTCCCTCACCCTTTGCACCTGGACGGATCTTGGTAATGTAGTACAAACCAAGTACCATATCCTGTGAAGGCACGGTGATAGGTGCACCGTTGGCAGGGTTCAGAATGTTATGGCTCTGCAGCATGAGCAGCTGAGCCTCGAGGATAGCCTCGTTACTCAATGGGAGGTGTACAGCCATCTGGTCACCGTCGAAGTCGGCGTTGAACGCAGTACATGCCAGTGGGTGCAGCTGGATAGCCTTACCCTCGATCATCTTTGGCTGGAAGGCCTGGATACCCAGACGGTGCAGTGTTGGTGCACGGTTCAGGAGTACAGGGTGACCCTTCATCACGTTCTCAAGGATATCCCAGATAACTGGCTCACGACGGTCAACAATCTTCTTGGCGCTCTTAACAGTCTTCACAATACCGCGCTCGATGAGCTTACGGATAATGAATGGCTTATACAGCTCGGCAGCCATCAGCTTTGGCAGACCGCACTCACCCATCTTCAGCTCAGGACCTACAACGATAACCGAACGGGCTGAATAGTCAACACGCTTACCCAGCAAGTTCTGACGGAAACGTCCCTGCTTACCTTTCAGCGAGTCAGAGAGTGACTTCAGAGGACGGTTGCTATCGCTCTTAACAGCAGACGACTTACGGCTGTTGTCGAAGAGTGAATCCACAGCCTCCTGCAGCATACGCTTCTCGTTTCGGAGAATTACCTCAGGAGCCTTAATCTCCATCAGACGCTTCAGACGGTTGTTACGGATGATGACACGACGATAGAGGTCGTTCAAGTCAGATGTAGCGAAACGTCCACCATCCAGTGGTACCAGAGGACGGAGCTCAGGAGGTGTAACAGGGATAATCTTCATGATCATCCACTCGGGGCGGTTGATGCCCTTCTCAACTGATGTACGGAAAGCCTCTACTACCTGCAGACGCTTCAGAGCCTCGTTCTTACGCTGAACTGAAGAGTCGCTGTTAGCACGGTCGCGCAGCTCGTACGACAGTGAGTCGAGGTCGATACGTGTCAGGAGGTCGTAGATAGCCTCGGCACCCATCTTAGCGATGAACTTGTTAGGATCGCTATCGTCGAGATACTCGTTATCGGGTGAAAGCTGATTCTCTACAATCTCTGAGTACTCATCCTCTGAGAGCAGGTCGAACTTATTAGAACCCAGGGCATCGTTACCCTCGGCATCCTTACGGCCTGCCATTACACCTGGCTGGATAACCACGTAGCGCTCGTAGTAGATAACTGCATCGAGCTTCTTGGTGGGCAGACCCAGCAGGTAACCTATCTTATTAGGAAGACTACGGAAGTACCAGATATGTGCTACGGGCACAACGAGCTCGATGTGACCAGAACGCTCACGACGAACCTTCTTCTCTGTTACCTCTACACCACAACGGTCGCAGACAATACCCTTATAACGGATGCGCTTGTACTTACCGCAGGCACACTCGTAATCCTTGGTAGGACCGAAGATGCGCTCGCAGAACAAACCATCGCGCTCAGGCTTATAGGTACGATAGTTGATGGTCTCTGGCTTGGTAACCTCACCGAAGCTGCTCTCCAGAATCTCTTCAGGAGAAGCAAGTCCGATGGTAATCTTCGTAAAATTATTCTTTATTTTTGAATCCTTCTTGAAAGCCATATATATTATCTTTCTCTTAATTCTTAACTCTTAATACTTAACTCACTTAGTCGAGGGTAATACTCAAACCAAGACCACGCAACTCGTGCAGCAGCACATTGAGAGACTCGGGGATACCTGGTGTAGGCATTGGCTCGCCCTTAACGATAGCCTCGTAAGCCTTAGAGCGACCTACGGTATCATCCGACTTGATTGTCAGGATCTCCTGAAGAACATGGCTGGCGCCGAAGGCCTCAAGGGCCCAAACCTCCATCTCTCCGAATCGCTGACCACCGAACTGGGCCTTACCACCAAGAGGCTGCTGAGTAATCAAGCTGTACGGACCGATTGAACGGGCGTGCATCTTATCCTCAACCATGTGACCGAGCTTCAGGAAGTAGGTGATACCTACTGTAGCAGGCTGGTCGAAACGCTCACCGGTCTCACCATCATACAGGTGGGTAGAGCACAGGCGTGGCAGACCTGCCTTATCAGTCCACTCAGCAAGGTCTTCGAGCTTAGCACCGTCGAAGATAGGTGTAGCGAACTTAACACCGAGCTTCTTACCGGCAGCACCGAGGATAGCCTCGAAAATCTGACCAAGGTTCATTCGAGAAGGCACACCCAGAGGGTTCAGTACCAGGTCGACTGGACGACCATCCTCGAGGAATGGCATATCCTCCTGACGTACGATCTTAGATACGATACCCTTGTTACCGTGACGTCCGGCCAGCTTATCACCTACGCCGATCTTACGCTTCTTAGCTACATATACCTTAGCCATCTGCAGGATGCCGTTTGGCAGCTCGTCACCGATAGTGATAGCGAACTTCTTACGCTTCATCTCAGCATCAAGCAGCTTATACTTCTTCATGAAGTTGATAATCAGCTTGGCAATCAGCTCGTTCTTATGCTCGTCTGTTGTCCAGTTGCTAATCTGTACATCGCCATACTCAAGGTTGCGCAGGGCTGTAGCAGTGAACTTGCTACCCTTGGTGATGATCTCGGCACCGGTGTAGTCCTTAACACCCTGTGAGGTCTTACCCTTAGTAAGCTCCATAAGCTTGTCAATCAGGATATCCTTCAGGTCCTCAACCTTTGCCTCGTACTCCTCGTCGATCTTAGCAAGCACGATCTTATCCTGCTGCTTAGACTTACGGTCCTTGATGGCACGCTGGAACATCTTCTTATCAATAATAACACCACTCAGTGATGGGTTAGCCTTGAGTGAAGAATCCTTCACATCACCAGCCTTGTCACCGAAGATGGCACGGAGCAGCTTCTCCTCAGGTGAAGGATCGCTCTCACCCTTAGGTGAAATCTTACCAATCAGGATGTCGCCTGGCTCAACACGGGCACCAACACGGATAACACCGTTGTCGTCCAAATCCTTTGTGGCCTCCTCACTTACGTTAGGAATATCAGCTGTGAACTCCTCAACACCACGCTTGGTCTCACGTACATCGAGTGAGTACTCATCAACGTGTACAGAGGTAAGTACGTCGTCGCGAACAATGCGCTCGTTAAGCACGATAGCATCCTCATAGTTGTAACCCTTCCAAGGCATGTAGGCTACCAGCAGGTTGCGGCCCAGAGCCAGCTCACCGTCCTCGGTAGCGTAACCCTCAGTCAGGATATCACCGGCCTTTACGCGCTGTCCCTTCTCACAGATAGGACGCAGGTCGATGGTCATATTCTGGTTGGTACGACGGAACTTAGCGATACGGTACTCCTTCAGGGCGGGCTCGAAGCTTACGAACTCCTCGTCCTCGGTGCGATCGTACAGAATACGGATGGTTGTAGCATCAACGTACTCGATAACACCATCACCCTCGGCAGTAACCATGGTACGTGAATCCTCACATACCTGCTTCTCGATACCGGTACCTACGATAGGTGCCTCGTTGTGCAACAGAGGTACGGCCTGGCGCATCATGTTAGATCCCATCAGCGCACGGTGAGCATCGTCGTGCTCCAGGAATGGGATAAGAGATGCAGCGATAGAGGCAATCTGCTGTGGCGATACATCCATCAGGTCAACGTCTGTAGGTGGAACTACAGGGAAGTCGGCATCCTGACGACACTTAACAACCGAGCGGATAAATGTACCATCGTCGTTCAGAGGTGCGTTACCCTGACCGATGATGTGCTCAGCCTCCTCCTCAGCGGTGAGGTAAACGATACCATTGTCGCTCAGGTCGGCAACACCATTCTCTACCTTACGGTAAGGAGTCTGGATAAATCCGAGCTCGTTGATCTTAGCATATACACAGAGAGATGAGATCAGACCGATGTTTGGTCCCTCAGGGCTCTCGATAGGACACAGACGACCATAGTGTGTATAGTGTACGTCACGAACCTCGAATCCGGCGCGCTCACGGCTCAGACCACCAGGACCCAGGGCTGAGAGACGACGCTTGTGAGTAACCTCGGCCAGAGGGTTGGTCTGGTCCATGAACTGCGACAGAGGATTGGTACCGAAGAACGAGTTGATAACGCTAGAGATAGTCTTGGCGTTGATCAGATCGGTTGGTGTGAACACCTCGTTATCGCGAACGTTCATGCGCTCACGGATGGTACGGCTCATACGAGCCAGACCTATAGAGAACTGATTAGCCAGCTGCTCGCCTACGGTACGTACGCGACGGTTCGACAGGTGGTCGATATCGTCGACAGTAGCCTTAGAGTTAACCAACTGAATCAGATACTTGATAATCTCGATAATATCTTCCTTGGTCAGAACGCGAACATCCATATCGGTGTTCAAACCAAGCTTCTTGTTGATACGGTAACGACCAACATCACCCAGATCGTAACGCTTGTCAGAGAAGAACAGGTTCTGGATAACCTCACGTGCGCTGGCATCATCGGCAGGATCGGCATTACGCAGCTGACGGTAGATGTAAAGCACAGCCTCCTTCTCAGAGTTAGATGGGTCTTTGGCCAGTGTGTTGAAGATGATGCTGTAATCCGAAGCAACAGATGCGTCCTTGTGCACCAGGATAGTCTGTGCGCCACTCTCAAGGATGTCCATCATGTTCTCCTCGGTAATCTCAGTCTCACGCTCCATAATCATCTGGTTACGCTCGATTGATACTACCTCACCAGTATCCTCATCAACGAAGTCCTCGTTCCAGCTCTTCAGTACGCGGGCAGCAAGCTTGCAGCCAATCACAGCCTTCAGGCTCTTCTTGTTAACCTTAACCTCCTCAGCCAGGTTGAAGATCTGCAGGATGTCCTTATCGGCCTCGAAACCGATAGCACGCAGCAGAGTTGTTACGGGCAACTTCTTCTTACGGTCGATGTATGCGTACATCACATTGTTGATGTCGGTAGCAAACTCGATCCATGAACCCTTGAATGGGATAACACGAGCCGAATACAGCAGGGTACCGTTAGCGTGTACGCTCTGGCCGAAGAATACGCCAGGTGAACGGTGCAACTGTGAAACAACTACGCGCTCGGCTCCATTGATAACGAATGTACCATTGGCGGTCATGTAAGGGATAGGACCCAGGAATACATCCTGAATCACAGTTCCGAAATCCTCATGATCCGGATCAGTACAATACAGTTTCAGCTTAGCCTTCAGGGGCACGCTATAAGTCAAACCACGCTCCAAGCACTCATCGATGCTGTAACGAGGTGGGTCGATATAGTAATCCAAGAACTCAAGAACGAAATTATTACGTGTATCGGTGATAGGGAAGTTCTCAGCGAACACCTTATACAAGCCGTCATTCTTGCGTTCCTCAGGCGGAGTATCCAACTGCAGGAAGTCTTTGAACGACTTTAATTGCACATCAAGGAAATCCGGGAATGGCATCGGATTTTTGACGCTGCCAAAGTTTACTCTGTTATCTATTATTTTTGAAGCCATAAATTATAATTTAAATAAAAAGGCTAGGAACCCCCGACTGGGGAGTCCCTAACCGATTGCTATTTGTATGTAACTGATTACTTCAGCTCAACCTCGGCACCAGCGGCCTCGATGGTCTTCTTCAGGTTCTCAGCCTCTTCCTTGCTCAGACCCTCCTTAACGGTAGCAGGAGCACCGTCTACGAGATCCTTAGCCTCTTTCAGACCAAGACCACAAGCCTCCTTAACGGCCTTTACAACCTGCAGCTTAGCAGCACCGGCTGACTTCAGAACTACGTCGAATGAAGTCTTCTCCTCAGCTGCATCAGCAGCACCAGCTGCAGCAGGACCAGCGGCAACAGCAACAGCTGCAGCGGCGGGCTCAATTCCATACTCGTCCTTCAGGACAGTTGCCAACTCATTAACTTCTTTTACAGTAAGGTTTACCAACTCTTCTGCAATAGCTTTAATATCTGCCATTTTATTTAAAATTTTAATTGTTTTTAATTTGAATGTTACTTATTTCGCTTATTTGTTACGCTCAGCGATAGCGTCAAGCAGACCGTGAACCTTGCCACCAGCGTTCAAGCCAGAAACAACATTCTTGATTGGAGACTGCAGCAGAGCTACAACCTCGGCGATCAGTTCGTTCTTGCTCTTGATTGCTACGAGCTCATCAAGCTTGTCAGCACCTACGAAGAAGCTCTCCTCAGCATATGCACCCTTCAGGGCAGGGATACCTTCCTTCTTGTACTCCTTGATCAGCTTAGCAGGAACGTTAGCTGTCTGTGCGAACATAACAGCTGTGTTACCCTTCAAGCACTCATAAAGTGGAGTGAAATCGATTTCTGAAGCCTCAAATGCCTTCTGGAGAAGAGTATTCTTCACCACCAGCAACTTAATCTCATTCTTGAAGCACTTCTCACGGAGCTCTGATGTCTTAGCGGCATCGAGACCGGTCAGGTCAACAAGATAGAAATGAGGATATGCCTTCAGTTTCTCTCCAAGTTCTACAATGATAGTATCTTTTACTTCCTTTTTCATTTGTCTAATCTTTTAACGAGTTATTCAACTGATTTAGGATCTACCTTGATACCCATGCTCATAGTGCTTGAGAGGAAGATACTCTTAATGTATGTACCCTTAGCAGCGGCGGGCTTCAGCTTGATAATGGTAGAGATAAACTCCTTAGCATTCTCAAAGATCTGATCACCAGTGAAGTTGATCTTACCAATTGATGTGTGCACGATACCTGCCTTATCAACCTTAAAGTCAATCTTACCCTGCTTAACTTCCTTAACTGCCTTAGCAACATCCATAGTAACAGTACCACTCTTGGGGTTTGGCATCAGTCCGCGGGGACCGAGCACACGGCCCAAAGGACCGAGCTTACCCATGCAAGAAGGCATTGTGATGATAACATCAACATCTGTCCAACCACCCTTGATCTTCTCGATATACTCGTCAAGACCAACATAGTCGGCACCTGCTTCCTTAGCAGCAGCCTCCTGATCAGGAGTACAGAGAGCGAGCACACGTGTAACCTTACCAGTTCCGTTTGGCAGCGATACAACGCCACGAACCATCTGGTTAGCCTTACGTGGATCAACGCCCAAGCGTACATCGATATCAACTGAAGCGTCGAACTTAGTGGTGGTAATTTCCTTCACCAGTGCGGCGGCTTCCTTCAAAGAGTATGCTTTCCCTGCTTCAACCTTATCAGCGACCAACTTTTGATTTTTTGTCAGTTTACTCATTGTCTCTAATTGAAGTTATTAATTATTTACCAGGGAACTCCCCTTCTACAGTGATACCCATACTACGCGCTGTACCAGCGATCAGCTTCATAGCTGACTCTACGGTAAAGCAGTTCAAGTCCTTCAGCTTGTCCTCAGCAATAACGCGAACCTGATCCCAAGTTACCTTGGCTACCTTCTTACGGTTTGGCTCAGCACTACCGCTCTTCAGCTTAGCAGCTTCCTTCAGCTGTACAGCTGCGGGAGGAGTCTTCAGCTCGAAAGAGAATGACTTGTCAGTGTAGTAGGTGATAACAACAGGAATAATCTTTCCTGCCTTATCCTGGGTTCTGGCGTTGAACTCTTTGCAGAATCCCATAATGTTAATTCCCTTAGAACCCAGTGCAGGTCCTACTGGAGGTGAGGGATTCGCAGCGCCACCTTTAATCTGTAATTTGATTAATCCAGCAACTTCTTTAGCCATTTCTGTTTGTTATTAATTGAATTTTGTTATATAAGCATCAGGAGTGGAAGCCTCCCTCTACCGATATAGAGAACAGGCGAACCGTAACATTCACCCTATTCCTTTTCTACCTGATTGTATCCAAGCTCCAATGGAGTCTTGCGACCGAAAATCTTAACCATAACTTTCAGCTTGTGTTTCTCGGCATTCACCTCTTCGATAATTCCGCTGAATCCGCTGAAAGGTCCATCTGTTACCTTAACTGCTTCATCCACAGCATAAGGTACACCAATCTCTTCACTCTTTATCTCCGTCTCCTCGGCAGTACCAAGGATTCTGTTAATATCACTCTGCTTTACAGGGGTTGGATTATCCAAACCGCCCAAGAAGCCTAACACATTAGGCATAAAGCGCAGTGTGTGAGCCATCTCACCCTGAAGGTTGGCCTCTACCAACACATAACCTGGCAAGAACAGCTTCTCCTTAACCACACGCTTACCATTACGCAGCTGAGCATATTTCTCGGTAGGCAGTAACACCTGACCAACGTTTGCTTGGAGGAAAGAGTCACGCTTCATCAAGGCCTCAAGGTATTCCTTTACCTTGGCCTCTTTACCGCTAACAGCGCGAAGTACGTACCATTTCATTCCTGACTGAGCCATCTCTCAAACAACGTTTATTAACCGGGATAAACCATACTCATTACCGACTTGAACACAAAGTCCATGGCCCATACTACTAATGCAATAATAAGCGATGCTGAAAGCACCACTACTGCACTATGAGTCAACTCTTTGCGAGAAGGCCAAGTTGTCTTATGTGCCAACTCGTCGTAACAAGCTTTGCAATAATCGATAAACTTCTTAAACATATTATTTCTTATTTAGCACGGGAAGGAGGACTCGAACCCACGACCCTCGGTTTTGGAGACCGATGCTCTACCAACTGAGCTATTCCCGTAAGTAAGCCCCCGCCCATTAAAAACGGGGGCTTGGTTTATCTAGTGTTTACTAGAAAATTCTAGATTATCTAGAGCTTACTGAGGATTAGTCCTCGTAAACCTCTGTGATCTGACCAGAACCTACTGTGCGACCACCCTCACGGATAGCGAAGCGCAGACCTGGGTTCAGAGCTACAGCGTAGATAAGCTCAACAGTGATCTCTACGTTATCACCAGGCATTACCATCTCAACACCTGCGGGCAGTGAAATCTCACCTGTGCAGTCCATTGTGCGGAGATAGAACTGAGGACGATACTTGTTTCCGAATGGAGTGTGACGACCACCCTCTTCCTTCTTCAGAACATAGATAGAAGCCTTGAACTTCTTGAATGGCTTGATCTGACCTGGGTGGCAGAGTACCATACCACGCTTGATCTCGTTCTTGTCGATACCGCGGAGCAGCAGACCTACGTTATCACCAGCCTGACCCTCATCAAGAATCTTGCGGAACATCTCAACGCCAGTTACAACTGACTTCTTGTCCTCACCAAGACCGAGCAGCTCAACCTCATCACCTACGTGGATAACACCAGTCTCGATACGACCAGTAGCAACTGTACCACGACCTGTGATTGAGAATACATCCTCAACAGGCATCAAGAATGGCTTGTCAGTTGCACGAGGAGGCTCCTGGATCCATTCATCACAAGTGTTCATGAGCTCCATTACCTTCTCCTCCCACTTAGCAACACCGTTCAGTGCACCAAGGGCAGAACCGCGGATAATAGGAGTATCCTCTTCAAACTCATACTGCTCCAGAATCTCGCGGACCTCCATCTCAACGAGCTCCAGCATCTCCTCATCCTCAACCATATCGCACTTGTTCAGGAATACAACCAGACGGGGAACGTTTACCTGACGAGCGAGCAGAACGTGCTCACGAGTCTGAGGCATAGGACCGTCAGTAGCAGCTACAACAAGAATAGCACCGTCCA
The DNA here is from genome assembly GCF_900102205.1 of Prevotella sp. khp1. Taxonomy (NCBI): domain Bacteria; kingdom Pseudomonadati; phylum Bacteroidota; class Bacteroidia; order Bacteroidales; family Prevotellaceae; genus Prevotella; species Prevotella sp. khp1. The sequence continues at coordinate 48,838 of NZ_FNJZ01000004.1, read as the reverse complement.
TCTGAGCAGCACCAGTTACCATGTTCTTTACATAGTCAGCGTGTCCTGGGCAGTCAACGTGAGCGTAGTGACGCTTTGCAGTCTCATACTCAACGTGAGCGGTGTTAATAGTGATACCACGCTCCTTCTCCTCAGGAGCGTTATCAATCTGATCGAATGACTTAACCTCAGAGAGACCAGCCTTTGCCAGCACAGTAGTGATAGCAGCTGTCAGAGTTGTCTTACCGTGGTCAACGTGACCGATAGTACCGATGTTTACGTGCGGTTTGGTGCGCACAAAATTCTCTTTTGCCATTTTACTTGTTATTAATTTTGTTAATTATTACGAATTTTCAGTTTCCTCCTTCTAATCGCAAGAGAGCTGTAACTGAGAGTTGAACTCAGGACCTCTTCCTTACCAAGGAAGTGCTCTACCACTGAGCTATTACAGCATGTTCTTTGAGCGGAAAACGGGGCTCAAACCCGCGACCCCCAGCTTGGAAGGCTAGTGCTCTATCAACTGAGCTATTTCCGCAAACATCTCTTGTAGTGGGTGCTGATGGATTCGAACCACCGAAGTCGAAAGACAGCAGATTTACAGTCTGCCCCATTTGGCCACTCTGGAAAACACCCATGTCATTTTCGCTTATTAAGCGAGGGACGACCTTCCCTTTTGTTCTTTCGAACCAAGCGGATTGGCTTTCGCCTATCCTCCTCCTTCCTTCTTGAGCCTCTTGTCGGATTCGAACCAACGACCCCGAGATTACAAATCACGTGCTCTGGCCAACTGAGCTAAAGAGGCTTTTCTAAGCAGCCGTTCTCTGTTTCAGATTTACGACCTGTCGGAAAACGGCTGCAAAGTTACGACTTATTTTTGAATTACCAAAACTTTTTCGAGTTTTTTTTATCTATTTCTCAATTTTTCCTTGAATTTCGTCAATTGAGCCCTCATTGAATCTACACAAAGGTCAATTCCTTCCTCAAAAGTGTCACATGTCTTGTCTACGAAGAGAGTGGTTCCTGGAACGAAAACCTCAAGACTTGCTTCCTTATTTTGAGCCGTGGCTGGCTTGACTACTTTAAGTTGCACCTCTACTTTCTGTATATCCTCAAACGATTTTTCTAACTTGGCGACCTTCTTTTCGATGAACGCCTCTAACTTCTCGGTAGCGTCGAAGTGAATCGACTTAATCTTAATCTCCATAGTTACCTCCTATTTTAAAATAGTTATTAATAAAAAAGGTTCAGGCTCTTGGATGAGCCTCTTTGTAAATTCGCTTCAGCTGCTCAAACGTGGTGTGGGTATAAATCTCGGTTGTGCTCACACTGGCGTGTCCTAACAAGCTCTTGATTGTTTCCAACCCTGCACCGTTGTTCAGCATGGCAGTGGCAAAGGTATGCCTAAGCACGTGTGGCGAACGTTTTTTCAGCGAGGTAACCATCGAAAGATACCTCTTTACGATCTGATAAACCTGACTGTCGGATATCCGTTGCCCTTTGTCACTCAGAAAAAGCGCGCCGCCGGTTTCGCCGAATTGTTCGTTGCGAGCAGTCTGATACTGCTTGAGCGCCTCGGCCAGCTCAGCCCCGAAGGGCACTATGCGCTGCTTATTCCTTTTTCCCGTTACTTTCAGTTGTGCCGCTTCAAAGTCTACATCCTTATCGTTCAGACTTACAAGTTCCGCACGTCGTAAACCGGCCTCATAGAATAGTAATAATATGGTACGCGCACGTACATTATTAAATGAACTATCCCACTCTATGCCGTCTATCAGGCGGTCCATTTCTCCTTCGCGAAGGAACTGCGGCAGTGGTTTTGATTTCTTTGGACCTATCACAGCATGTGCCGGATCGGTCTTAACCAGTTGTCTCTTTAGGGCAAAGCGGTAAAAGGAACGCAATGCACTCAACTTTTTATTAATAGTCGACGCAGAGTTTCCTTTATCCATCAGACTCTCCATCCAGTCACGGATCAGATCGGTATCTACCGAACTTATAGAGAGTTCTTTATCCCTAAAAGTCACATACGACTCAAAATCCCTAAGACTTTCCTCGTATGTCTGCACTGTTAGCGGAGATTTATTCCGCTCGTAGCGCAGGTAGTCCAGAAACTGGTTAATCATCATAAAATCGCAACCTTTAGTATTTGGGTACGAATTTACGGAAATTTCTCGAAACTACCAAATTTTCGGGGAACTTTTTTATTCCTCGTTAGCGCGAAGCTGCTGAACATATACAGCGTGCTCCATCTTAAGGCGCTTCAGTACAGATGGCTTGTCAAACTGCTGACGACGACGCAGCTCCTTTACAACACCTGTCTTCTCGAACTTTCTCTTGAACTTCTTGAGAGCCTTCTCAATGTTCTCGCCTTCCTTTACTGGTACAATAATCATTTGTTTTGCTTTTAATTATTTATGTTAAACTTAATGCTTTCGGGCCCAGTGCCTCGAAAAGCGGGTGCAAAGTTACTGATTTTTTACAAATCTACCAAGTTTTTACACGATTTTTATCAAATAAAACGTAATTTCTTGCGTTTTCGTACCCTCCTGATAGTCAAAAACATATATTTTGATATGTCTATTATATCGCGGCACAAGCGTTTTTAAGCCATGCCACTTCTTCAGCTGTCAGATGGGGCGACAGGGTTTCGAAAACATGCTGGTGATATTGGTTGAGCCAAGCGATTTCTTCGTCCAAGAGCATTTCCTTGACGATGGGCGTGGTGTCGATAGGACAGAGGGTGAGACTCTCGAACTGCAGGAACTCTCCAAACTGGGTTTCCTTATAGGGTGTAATCAAGAGGGTATTCTCGATACGTACACCAAACTTACCCTCGAGATAGATACCTGGTTCGTCGGTAATGGTCATACCAGCTACAAGGGGGGCTGGTTTCCACTCCATACGGAACTGATGAGGACCTTCGTGCACATTCAGATAGGTACCCACGCCGTGACCTGTGCCATGCAGATAGTTCAATCCCTCGCGCCACATCGCCTCGCGGGCCAGAATATCTATCTGGGTACCACTGGCACCGCTGGGGAACTTACATAATTCTATCTGGATATGACCTTTAAGCACCAGTGTATAGATTCGCTTCTGCTCCTCGGTGAGCGGACCAAGGGTGATTGTACGGGTGATGTCGGTAGTACCATCCAGATACTGCGCACCACTATCCAACAGCAGGAAGCCTTCGGGCTTCAAGGGGATATCGGTATCAGGCGTAGCCTCGTAATGCACGATGGCACCATGTGCCTGATAGCCAGCGATGGTATCGAACGAGATATCACGATAGAGCGGTTGTTCGGCACGGAGCGAGGTGAGCTTCTGGTCAATAGATATCTCCGTCTGTCCTCCAGCCTCAACGGCAGGTTTCAACCAACACAAGAATTTTGCCATCGCAATACCATCTTTGAGCATGGCCGATTTAAAACCTTCAATCTCTGTAGCGTTCTTGACGGTTTTCATGCGCTTGACGGGCGATTCCACCTCTACTATCTCACGGGTGACCTGCTTATAAAGCGTATAGTTAACCTCATCAGGATCGAGCAGGATGTTATACTCAAAATAATCCTTCAGACCTTTTGCCACTGCCTCGTAAGGTGCCACCCCTACCCCTTCGGCTTTAAGATAAGTCTCAACCTCGGGGGTAAGCTTCACCTTATTTATATATAAGGTAACAGCTTTGGATGAAATAAGCAGATAAGCGACAAACACGGGATTGCAATGCACATCAGTGCCTCGCAGATTCAGCGTCCAGGCAATATCATCGAGAGCCGACATCAGCATACCATCGGCATGTTTCTGGCGCAGTGCCTGACGGATACGGACTATCTTTTCATGACAGCTCTCACCAGCATACTGCAATGGAAAAATCTCGACAACATGCTCTGGGATAACAGGGCGATCGGTCCAGATCTGTGCCAACGGATCGAGATTGGTACGCAACGTGATGCCACCCTGCTGACGCAGATCGGCTATCAGCTCCTTCACAGCATTCACCGACGAGCACCAGCCATCGAGTGCCACTTCGGCCCCGGCAGCACACTCCTTGCCTATCCACTCAGCGATGGTAGGCGTTCCGGGCATCTTCAGTTTCATCAGCTGGAACTCGGTGCCACGCAACTGCTCCTCGGCCGCAATAAAATAGCGTGAGTCGGTCCACAAGGCTGCCGAAGTCATCGTCACTACAGCCGTACCAGCCGAGCCGTTAAAACCACTGATAAACTCGCGCCCCTTCCAATGATCGGGCACATATTCGCCCTGATGAGGGTCGGTACTTGGAAAGATAAACGCAGCGAGATGTTCACGTTTCATCACCTCGCGAAGAGCTTCAATTCGTTGATTCACAGTCATCATCATCGTGTTTTGTAATTTCGAGATTACAAAGGTACAAAATAACTAGCAGAAAATCACATGATTAACACAGATTAATAATAAAAAAACACTTTATATGAGTCTTTTTTCGTAACTTTGCAGCACTTTAAAAATAACAATAATAAAAATACAATTATGGCTTTTTTAACTAACGAGAAATTGGTGATTGTTGGTGCCGGTGGTATGATTGGCTCTAACATGGTACAGAGTGTGTTGATGCTGGGCTTGACTCCCAACATTTGTTTGTATGATATCTATGAGCCAGGTGTTCATGGTGTATATGATGAGATGTGCCACTGCGCTTTCCCAGGTGCAAACATTTCTTACACTGTAGATCCTAAGGAGGCTTTCACTGGTGCTAAGTACATCATCTCTTCAGGTGGTGCTCCACGTAAGGAGGGTATGACCCGTGAGGACCTGCTGAAGGGCAACTGCCAGATCGCAGCCGACTTCGGTGAGAACATCAAGAAGTACTGCCCAGACGTTAAGCACGTGGTAGTTATCTTCAACCCAGCTGACGTAACAGCTCTTACAGCTCTGATTCACTCAGGTTTGAAGCCCAACCAGCTGACCTCTCTGGCAGCTCTCGACTCTACCCGTCTGCAGCAGCAGCTGGCTCAGGAGTTCGGTGTACAGCAGGATAAGGTTACAAACGCTTACACCTACGGTGGTCACGGTGAGCAGATGGCAGTATTCGCCAGCAAGGCTCTCATCGATGGCAAGCCTCTCTCTGAGCTTCCTCTCTCTGAGGAGCGTTGGGCTGAGATCAAGCACATGACAACTCAGGGTGGTAGCAACATCATCAAGCTCCGTGGCCGTTCTTCATTCCAGAGCCCTGCTTATCAGGCTGTTAAGATGATTGAGGGTGCTATGGGTGGTGAGCCTTTCAAGTGGCCTGCTGGTTGCTATGTAAATGCTTACGGCTTCAAGAACGTGATGATGGCTATGCCTACCGTTATCGACAAGGACGGTGTACACTTCACTGAGCCCGAGGGCACAGCTGAGGAGATGGCTTCACTCCAGGCTTCGTACGAGCACCTGCAGAAGATGCGCGACGAGATCATCAGCCTTGGTATCATCCCCGCTGTTGAGGATTGGGCTAAGGACAACGCCAACCTGTAATTAATTCAGGATTTTGAATTAAGTATTTAGAGACTATGGCTCTAATAAAATCATATCGCGGTCTCGCTCCCAAATGGGGGCGAGACTGTTATTTTAGCGAGAACGCTACGATTGTGGGCGATGTAACGATGGGCGACGAGTGCTCGGTGTGGTTTAATGCAGTAGTACGCGGCGATGTGGCGCCTATCACCATCGGCAACTGCACCAACATTCAGGACGGCAGTTGTGTACACGTAACCCACGAAACAGGTCCTACACATATAGGCAACTACGTTACTATCGGGCATAACGTAACCGTTCATGCCTGCACCATTCATGATAACGCCTTGATTGGTATGGGTAGCACCCTGCTGGATGGTTGTGAGATAGGCGAAGGCTCGATCGTAGCTGCTGGCGCCTTGGTGCTGCAGAACACCAAGATTCCTGCTGGCGAGATTTGGGGTGGCGTACCTGCCAAATACATCAAGCCCGTACGCCCAGGACAGACGGATAATGCCAAGCACTATGTGGCCTACTCCAAATTCTATCTGGAGGAGGGCGAAACAGAACCTACAAAATTCTAAGTATTTATTTTAGCGTAGCTACAACATACTCGCTCTGGGTACCAATGCGGAACTTTCCGCCCCAGATGCCTATGCCCGATGAGACATAGTACTGGGTTTTGCCACGCTGGTGGCTACCCCAAGAGCATTCGTAGATACGATCCGTAATCCAAGAAATTGGCCATACCTGTCCACGATGGGTGTGGCCACTTAATTGAAAGTCGACACCTGCCGCCTCAGCCCTATCAAGATTGTAGGGCTGATGATCGAGCACAAGAATGTATGGACTTTGAACATGGAGCTTTGAACTTTGAACTTTAACCAAATCCTTGATGGGTTTGCGGCGCATGTTGGTACGATCGTCGCGACCAATAATCACGATACTGCTATCGATAACGGCTGCCTCATCTACCAACAAATGGATGCCGGCATCCTTGTAGAACTGCTGTGCCTCGGGCACACCAGCATAAAACTCGTGATTGCCCAAGCAGGCATAGACAGGCGCCTTGAGCCGACGGAACTCCTCGGCCATCTGCTCCTCGATAACCGGACGCATGCTACCATCGATGATATCACCAGCAATCAGGATAAAGTCTGGATTTTCAGCATTCATCATATCCACCCAGCGCGCCAGCTCCTTTCGCGGATTGTGATAGCCAATATGGAGATCGCTCGCCATCACAATCTTATATTCTTTCGCCAATGGTTTTGCCGACTTTAAATCGATGCCTACACGTTCCTTATGATGATAATGCAGATTGCCATATACAAACACGCCCAGCATCAGCACCAAGATGCCAAGGGCTGTATATCCGTTTTGGTAAAGAATTGACTTGGGCACCAGACGAACCAACCGGCCCAGATCGAGTACCAGGAAAATCATCACCAGATAAAGCAGAACAAACAATGAGGATGTACCAATCTCGTAAGCCCAACGAGCCGTCCATAAAGGTAAGCTATCAAAGGCGCGACGGAAATTCAGGAACAGCATCACAAAACTCAGTACGCCTATAGCGATAATAAGCGACTTGAGCCAAGCCTGCACAGGCAGCATCACCCAGATGTGCCAAGCCAGATAGCCGATAGCCAAGAATGGTAATAACAGGAATAGTATCATCCACATAGTTTTCATGCTTTACAAAAAAATTACAGAGCGACAGACGAGAGCACCTTCTGCGTGGCACCCGACTGGCCCTTTACAAAATGACCAGCCTTCTGGCCCTGCTCCTGCAGGTAAGCGTCATCGGCAGCAAAGCGATCCATCTGTGCAGCAAAGTCCTCGTAGCTGCTAATCTCAAAGCCACCGCTGGTCTTCAGTCCCTGAGCCTCCTGGAACTTCTGATTGTTAGGTCCGAAGAATACGGGCACATCCCAAACAGCAGCCTCCAACAGGTTGTGGATACCAACACCAAAGCCTCCACCGACATAAGCCACATTGCCATAGTGATAGATGCTCGACAGCAAGCCGAAGCAGTTGATGATAAGAACTTCGTAGTCATTGACCATTGACAATTGACCATTGACCATTTTCTCTGCCTCGGTGTAACGGATTACCTTGCGGCCCTCGAGCAGTTTCTCAATCTGCTTGAGATGATCCTCGCCAATCACATGAGGGGCTATAATCAGTTTCCAGTTCTTATGCTCATTACGCTCGGCTTTGCCGCTTAGCTTGTCTAAGAAGTATTTAATGAAAATCTCCTCATCGGGAGGCCATGACGAACCAGCCACGAATACCTGAGGAGCATCTTTCACAAACGACTCAACGATAGGCAGTTGCTTGGCAGCCTCTTTAATCTGCAGCACACGATCGAAACGGGTATCACCCACCACAGTAGTATCGGTGATACCAATCTTGGCCAGCAGTTCCTTGCTGATCTCGTTCTGCACAAAGAAATGAGTGAAGCAATTAAGCACACGACCGTACTGACGACCGTACCACTTAAAGAACACCTGCTCAGGACGGAAGATACTCGACACACTATAAACAGGCACACCACGATGCTTCAGAATATGCAGGTAGTTGTACCAGAACTCGTACTTGATGAAGAAAGCCATCACAGGACGTACGGTACGCAGGAAACGACGTGCGTTGGTGATGGTGTCGAGTGGCAGATAGGTGATGATATCAGCACCCTCGTAGTTCTTACGCACCTCATAACCTGAGGGCGAGAAGAATGTGAGCAGAATCTTGTATTCAGGATGATCCTTGCGCAGCTGCTCCATCAAGGGGCGTCCCTGCTCAAACTCACCCAGCGAGGCAGCATGGAACCACACGTACTTGGCATTCGGATCTACCTTTTCGCGTAGAATCTTGAATGCCTCGCGCTCGCCACGCCACATTTTACGTACCTTCTCATTGAAGCAGCTATAAATAGCCACTCCAAGAAGATACATATATATTACGAGATTATACATCAGCCTAATACCTCAATCGCACGTTTCATTCTGGCGATGGTCTCCTCCTTACCCAAGAAGGCAGAGATATCGAACATGCCAGGACCCTTACCCTCGCCAACGAGAGTGAGTCGCCATGCGTTCATTACATTACCCAGCTTATACTCCTTCTGCTCAACCCAAGCATGTACAATCTGCTCCTGATTCTCGAGCGAGAAGTCGTCGATACCCTCAAGCACACCAATCAGTTCGGTCATCACCTGAGCACTATCTTCCTTCCAGCGCTTCTTAGCAGTCTTCTCATCGTAGGCTGTAGGAGCCTCGAAGAAGAACGAGCAAAGTGGCCACATCTCGTGAACAAACGATACACGATCCTTCATCATCTCGGTAACCTTGAGGATGCGCTCTGAGGTCTCGTTAGGACAGTGCTCCTTAACGATAGGCTCGAAGAGAGCTGCAATCTCCTCGTTGCTCTTCTTCAGAATATACTCGTGGTTGAACCAAACAGCCTTCTCGAAGGCGAACTTGGCACCAGCCTTAGAGCACTTAGAGATATCGAACAGAGGAACCAGCTCATCGAGTGAGAAGATTTCCTGCTCGGTTCCAGGATTCCATCCCAGCAGAGCCAGGAAGTTGATAACAGCCTCGGGGAAGTAACCATCCTCACGATAACCGCGAGAAGTCTCACCACTCTTAGGATCCTTCCACAGCAGTGGGAATACAGGGAATCCCAGACGGTCGCCGTCACGCTTCGACAGTTTACCCTTACCATCGGGCTTGAGCAGCAATGGCAGGTGAGCAAACTGAGGCATGGTGTCCTCCCAACCGAAAGCACGATACAACATGACGTGCAATGGAGCAGATGGCAACCACTCCTCACCACGGATGACATGCGAGATTTCCATCAGATGGTCGTCAACGATGTTAGCCAGATGATAGGTAGGCAGCTGGTCGGCACTCTTATAAAGCACCTTATCATCACAGATATCGCTCTTAACACGTACCTCGCCACGAATCAGGTCGTTAACCAGGATCTCCTGACCAGCCTCAACCTTGAAGCGAACCACATACTGTTTACCCTCGGCAATCAGCTTCTCAACCTCTTCCTTAGGCATGGTCAGCGAGTTACGCATCTGACTGCGGGTATGACAATCGTACTGGAAGTTCTGAATCTCAGCACGCTTAGCCTCCAACTCCTCTGGCGTATCGAAAGCAATATAAGCCTTATCGGCATCCAGCAACTGCTGAACATATTTCTTGTAAATATCACGACGTTCGCTCTGGCGATAAGGACCCTTGTCGCCACCAAAGCTAACACCTTCATCAAACTTGATACCGAGCCACTTGAACGACTCGATGATATACTCCTCGGCACCAGGTACGAAACGGTTACTATCGGTATCCTCGATACGGAAAACCAGATCGCCACCATGCTGCTTGGCAAACAGGTAGTTATACAATGCTGTGCGCACACCACCAATGTGCAAAGCACCCGTTGGACTGGGTGCAAAACGTACTCTAACTCTTCTTTCTGACATAATCAATTAAAATTTGTGTGCAAAGTTACAAAAAAATTGAGAGTTTTTTCGTATTTTTGCACCATAATTGCATAAAATACGTAGAAATGAGTAGTTTTAACATTAAAAACGACCTAACTTGGCGTGATTTTCTCATTCGTTTGGGTCTGATCATCATAACTGTTGCCATCATCGTATGGATGATGCCACGCAGCAGTCAGCACAATTTCAAGATCGAAAAAGGCCGACCTTGGATATATACCGACCTGAAAGCGCCATTCGACTTCCCCATCTACAAGAGTGACGAAGCCGTGAGGGCCGAGCGCGACAGCATCATGAAGCAATACGAGCCGTATTACATCATGAACAGCGAGATTGTGGGCAAACAGGTACGCCAGTTCTCGAAAGACTACTCAAACGGCATCCCCGGACTGCATAACGATTACATCAGCATTATCTCAAACCGTCTGCACCGTCTGTATGAGCAGGGTATCATGAGCAATTCCGAGTATGCCAAAATCAGTAAGGACACCTCTCGATTTGTACGTATCGTCAGCGGTAAGAACGCCACCAGCTCACAAATCAGCCATGTATACTCGGTGGTATCAGCCTACGAACAACTATTTCAGGATCAGACACTTGCCAAGCATCGCGAGGTGCTGCAGAAATGCAACCTGAATGATTATATCACTCCCAACCTCACCTACGACAAGGAACGTAGTGAGGCCAGCTTGAACGACCTGCAGAACAGTATTCCACTGGCCAGCGGACTGGTACAGCGAGGTGAGAAGATTATCGACCGTGGTGATATCGTTGACGGCAAGACCTACAATAAACTGCTATCGTTCCAGAAGGAGATGGAGCGCCAGAATGTGGACCAGGAGAAGATTCGTCTGAACATCATGGGCCAGTTGCTGTACACAGCCATCCTGATTACTTGCTTTACCATCTTCCTTACCCTGTTCAGAAAAGATTACTTTGAGAAAGTACGATCTACCACCATGTTGTATGCACTCATCGTGCTGTTTACGATTATTGCATCCGCAATGGTAGAACATAGTGTGCTGCACGTTTACATCGTTCCGTTTGCCATGGTGCCTATCTTCATCCGTGTGTTTATGGATTCGCGAACAGCCTTCATGGCTCATGCCACCATGGTGCTCACCTGCGCCTGCTTCCTGCAGTACCCGCTGGAGTTCGTGGCCGTTGAACTGGTAGCCGGATTGGTAGCCATCTTCTCGCTGCGCGAACTGTCCAGTCGCTCGCAGCTGTTCTGGACTGCCGTATCGGTTACGGTTGCAGGCATCCTGACCAACCTGGCACTCGACTGGATTCGCATCAACGACATATCAAAAATCAGTTATAGCGAATACAACTACCTGATTATCAACGGTGTACTACTATTCTGCTCATACCCCTTGCTCTATGTTATCGAGAAAGCATTCGGTTTTACATCCAACATTACGCTGATTGAGCTATCGGATATGAACAAGGCTGTACTGCGCAAGATGAGCGAGGTTGCCCCAGGCACCTTCCAGCACTCTATTCAGGTAGGTAACCTGGCTGCCGAGATTGCCAACAAGATTGGTGCCAAGAGTCAGTTGGTACGTACTGGTGCACTGTATCATGATATCGGTAAGATTGTTAATCCTATCTATTTCACAGAGAATCAGTCTGGCGTGAATCCACACGAGAAAATGAATCCGATAGACAGCGCCCAGATGATTATCAGTCATGTTACCGAGGGAACCAAACTGGCCGACAAGTACAACCTGCCCGATGTGATCAAGGAATTTATTACCACCCACCACGGACAGGGAAAAACCAAGTACTTCTACGTACAATATAAGAATGCTCACCCCAACGACGATGTCGACGACCTGCTGTTTACCTACCCAGGGCCTAATCCGTTTACTAAGGAGCAGGCCATCCTGATGATGGCCGACACCGTAGAAGCCGCCTCGCGCTCGCTGCCCGACTACACCGAAAAGTCGATTCGCGAACTGGTTAACAGACTGATTGATGCTCAGGTGGCCGAGGGTTACTTTAAGGAGTGCCCCATCACCTTCCGTGATATTGCCTATGCCAAAACCGTGCTGATAGAGAAGCTGAAGACCATCTATCACACCCGTTTGAGCTATCCTGAGCTGAAAAAGTAAATCCATTTATGCACAAAACCACCCAAAAGTGTGCAAAAACCTGCACACTTTTGCACATTTGTGCAGGTTTGTGTGCAATTTTCGTTAAACAACGTTAACTTTGTGTGCGTAAACATAAGATTTTGAAACATTCACTATACCTTTGCAGCCGATTTTGAAAAAAAGTGTTTAAATTATGAAAAAGATGAATGTCTTGCTGGCCAGCCTGATGCTGACAGCAGCTACAACAACAGCCACAGCTGGTGGCATCTTAACCAACACCAATCAGAGTATCGACTTTTTGCGCAATCCTGCGCGAGATGCAGCCATCGGTCTTGATGGAGTATACAGTAACCCCGCCGGTGTAGCCTTCATGCCCGAAGGTTTCCACCTCGGTTTCAACTGGCAGTATGCCCATCAAACCCGTACCATCGAGAGTACCAGTCCATTCTTTGCATTAGGAAGAAAGAACGGAGGTCAGACCACCAAGACTTTCGAAGGTGTGGCCGACGCCCCCTTCCTGCCCTCAATCCAGGCAGCCTACAACAAGGGCAACTGGAGTGTGCAGTTCAACTTCTCGGTTCCTGGGGGCGGCGGTGCCTGTGAGTTCCAGGACGGTCTGGGTTCGTTCGAGAGCGTAGTTGGTAACATCGCCAGCAGTTTCATGACGCTTGATGGCATGGCCACTCAGCTCAATGGTCTCACCTCACAGCTCACCCCCCTCTATGCCATGATGGGACAGGCTGCCCCCAACGCTATCAATACCTATGGTGTGAATGGCTATGACATGAACGGCTATATGCAGGGACGCCAGTATTACTTCGGTTTCCAGTTGGGTACGGCCTACAAGATTAATAAGAACCTCGCTGTTTACGGAGGTTTGCGCGTGCTCTATGGTACAGCCACTTATAAAGCCAAGATCAGCAACATCATGGTAGGCACACAGGGCGGCTATGTGGATTTTAGCAATTTCCTGCCCAATGTTCCTGCTCAGGCACAACAGAATGCTGCTGTGGCTCAGCAGCATCTGGCACTGCTCAGCAAGGTTGAACAGGCAGGCATGATGACCGATCAGCTCAAGCAGGCACAGGCATCGCTGACAGCTGGTTTGTCACAGCTTCAACAGAGCTCAGGTCAGTTGGCCACTCTGTCGAAATATGCCGAGGGTGTGAACCTGCTTTGCAACCAGTCGAGTGTAGGCATCGCTCCTATCGTCAGCGTTGACTATACGTTTGGCAATTTCAACTTTGCTGCCAAATACGAGTTCAAGACACAGATTCGCATGAAAAACGAATCAACGGTGAATGAAGCCAGCGAGATTGCTGCAGTCAACAAGTTCCGCGATGGCGAAGAGGTGAATGAAGATGTTCCTGCTCTGCTGACAGTAGGTGCCATGTGGAGCCCTGTTGAGGATATCCGTATTAACTTAGGCTATCACCATTATTTCGACAAAGACGCTTCATGGTATAACAATGCCCAGAAACTGCTCGACCACGACTCAAACGAGTATCTGGCAGGTGTAGAATGGGATCTGAGCGACAAACTCACCATCTCAGCAGGAGGTCAGGTAACACGCTATGGTCTTACTGATGACTACATGAACGATATGTCGTTTGTAACCAACAGCTACAGCTTCGGACTTGGTTTCAACTACAAGGCCAGCGACAAGATTACCTTGAAAGCTGCCTACTTCCAGACCAACTACGACGATTACAATCGTAACGACTATCCCCCACTCTCTGGTATGAGCGACTCGTTCACCCGTACCAACCGCGTACTGGGTATCGGCTGTGAGCTGAATCTCTAAAAAGAACGATTATTGCGGATCTACATCGAAGTAGATCTGGAGCGACGAATAGCGCTTGTCTTGTAGCATCTGCTGCTGGGCAAGCGCTAAATATTTACGAACGTCGGCCATACCGATGCCTGGTTCTAACTTAAGCACCAACTTACGAATAGAGAGCGACTTAACTTTAGCGATGGCAGGCTTGTCAGGACCTAACACACGGGCCGAGAACCACTGGCGCAATCTGCTACCCATCTCAATACCTGCCGACTCAACCACTGCATCCGAGCGGTGTTTCAGGTAAACATAGATTAAGCGATAATAAGGCGGATAATGGAAATGCTGGCGTTCGGCAATCAGCGAACGGTATAATCCGGCATAATCGTTCTGCACTACCTGTTGGATAACTGGCAGCGTAGGCGATTTGGTTTGTAGGATTACCAAACCCTGCTTGCCCTTGCGACCGGCACGACCTGCCACCTGAGCCATCATCATATAAGCCTGCTCGTAAGCACGGAAATCGGGATAGTTCAGCATGTTGTCGGCATTCAGAATGCCTACTACCGACACCTTATCAAAATCCAAGCCCTTGGATATCATCTGGGTACCTATCAACAGATTGGTACGCCCTGCCGAGAAATCGCTGATGATACGTTCGTAGGCATTACGGGTACGGGTGGTATCAAGGTCCATACGGGCAATACGGGCCTCAGGGAAGATATCACGCAACTGGTCTTCAATCTTCTCGGTGCCATATCCCTTGGTTATCAGATCATGCCCGCCACAGGCCGGGCACTCAGTGGGTACCTGGTAGGTGTAGCCGCAGTAGTGACAGGTAAGCTGATTCATGTTGCGATGCAACGTCAGCGACACATCACAATGCTGACAATGGGGCACCCAGCCACATTGCTTACACTCTATCATGGGTGCATAGCCACGACGGTTCTGGAAGTAAATCACCTGCTCGCCTCGCTCCAATGCCTCGCGGGTCTTCGCCAACAACAAAGGTGAGAACGCACCGTTCATCATCTTACGATGCTGCAGGTCCTTGATATCCACCACCTGGATATCAGGCAGCTGAATACCTTTATAACGTTGGAAAAGCTCTACCAAACCATACTTACCTGTTTTGGCATTATGGTAGGTCTCGAGCGATGGTGTGGCAGTACCCAATAACGTTTTGGCGCCATACATCTGTGCCAGCATGATAGCTGCCGAACGGGCATGATAACGCGGTGCAGGGTCCTGCTGTTTATACGAGGTTACATGCTCCTCATCCACAATAATCAGTCCTAAGTTCTGGAAAGGCAGCAGCACGGCACTGCGCGCACCCAGAATCACATCATAGGAATGCTTCGAAAGCTGTTTCTGCCATATTTCCACACGCTCGGCATCCGAGTATTTACTGTGATAGATGCCCAGGCGATTACCAAACACTCGCTGCAGGCGTTGCATCATCTGCACGGTAAGCGCTATTTCGGGCAACAGATAGAGCACCTGCTGATGCTTATCCAATGCCTGCTGTATCAGGTGGATATAAATCTCGGTTTTACCGCTCGAGGTAACACCATGCAGCAGCGTCACGTTTTTCTGCAGAAACGAGAACTGTATCTGGTTAAACGCTTCCTGCTGTACATCGCTCAGCGGTTTGATATGTTCAGGATGCGGATCGCCACCAAAATTCAATCGCCCCACCTCTTTATCATAAGTTTCCAACACACCTCGCTGCACCAAGGCGTTTACCGACTGCAAGGTGTGTCCCTGGTTAATCAACTCGTCGCGGGTTATCTCGAACTGTTCTTCGGTCTGTCCTAACTGGTCCCAACCCGAGAGTTCCAGATAATCCAGGAAAGCCTTGAGCTGCTTGGGAGCACGCTGCAGCATATCAATAGCCACGTGCAGGGCCTGCTCGCTGCGGAACTTAGGCGACAGCTGGATGTAGAGTTCGGTACGTGGACGATAACCATCCTCGGCTTTCAGTCCCGATGGGAGTGCTGCCTTATACACCTCGCCAATGGGCGACATATAGTAGTCGGCTATCCACTGCCACAGCTTCAGCTGGTTATCGGTAATGATAGGTGTGGCATCCATCACCTGGCTGATGGGCTTCACCTGATAATCTTTCGGTTTTTCATGGTGCAATCGGGCCACAATACCCAAGTAGGTTTTGCTACGCCCGAAAGTTACCAGTACGCGCATACCAATACCTACGCTCATGCCATCAGGCACGGCGTAGGTAAAAAGTCCTGTTAACGGAACAGGTAATATGATATCCGCGTAACTCACCCCTTAGAAGAAGTAAGCAACCGAAAGCTGCCAAGCATTAGCCTTGGTTTTGCCAGTAACAAGATTAGCAACAGTTGATGTAGTCGAACTGAGAACGTTTGTTTCACCAGTTGTTCCAAGCGCAATGTTATAGTTGGCCGATACCTGCAGATGATTCAACAGCATCAAACCTACACCCACGTTAGCACTCAGATTTGAATCCTTCAAACGCCACTCCAGGGCATTATCAACGATATTGGCCGACTTGTCACCAATATTAAAGCCGAACTGAGGACCAGCAAAGATATAGAGGCTGGCGGTGTTACCCAGACCAAAGCCATAACGCAGGTTGATGGGGATCTGGATTGACTGCTGCTTCAGCTTATCCTCAGAACCTTCGATCTTAGCCGAACGCTGATCGTACAAGGCCGATGCATCAATGCCAAGACCTACCACTGGGAGCGTAAAATTAAGAGTCGGACCGATAAAGAAACCTGTCTGATTCGACTTGTCAACGACCGAATTGTCAAACTTCATATTAGTCAGGTTAAGGCCACCCTTAACACCAAACTTCACCTGTGCCTGAGCAGCAACAGTCATTGTTGCCAGCAGCACTACTAAAGTAAAAAATTTCTTCATAACTTATACCAATTATTAATGTTATTGAATCATTCCACGGCGCAAAGTTACGAAAAAAGTTGGAATCGAAAAGGGAATAACCGTTTTTTTTCGATTATTCCCTTGTATTTTGACTAGTTAGTGACGCTGTCGACGTACCGACACGCGGGCACCACTGTTGCTACTGCCACTCGATTTCTCGGTCTTGGCACTCTTCTGCTTAGCCACCTTTACGCCCTTGGTTGCGGCGGGTTTGTTCTTGGCAGCCTTCACCTTCTTATCGGCCTTGGTATCCTTCAAAGCAGCTATGCTATCCAATGAGTCGCGCTTGGCAGGATCGCCAAAAATCGTTTTCTTAAAACCTTCCAGTTCAGCTTCGATACGTTTCTGTTCGGCAGTCATCTTAGCCTCATCGCCACCGCACAACTGCAGCAGTGTTTTACCCTGTGCATTGTTGGTTTTATAGATTTTGCCACGATACATATTGAGCGTAAAGAAGTCGTCCATCGATACGGTAGCGGCATTGTTCATACTGCTGGCCATCACTGTCTGACGGTTCAGGTAGGGTTCCAAGTCACTGTATTTCACCCAGAACAAGGGGTACTGCGTTGCCTCGCCACCAAACTCGTCCATCATAATGGGACACAAGGCCTGCACCTTGATATGGAACGAAGAGTTGGCCTGATCGTAATAGGCACTCTCCTTCAGATAGAACTTCTTCACCATCGCCGAAGGGATATCGCTGTTATCCACACGTATCTTACCATCCTTTTCCTCGTAATAAATGTGGTAGTTATCCAGTAGGGCCTTCATATCGGCCTTGGTGGCATCGGTAAACACATCACTGCCATCGGTAGGATACTCATACACGGGGATATAGCCGTTAAGTGCCAATTTGAAGATATAGGTAAACAAGTTCAACTGTTTGCCCTGAGGCTCCACAGGATAGTAGAGTCCGCCATTGGCATCGTCTTCCAACGAAATCTCACGATAGATATCGCGACGCCACACCACCTCTTCGGGCATCTCTACAGCTGTGGGGAATGATATCTGTGCGCGCATCGACATAGCCGAAGATGCTGAATTCTGCTTGGCTTGCTGCTGAGTCTGCTGCTCGGCACGGCGCTGTGGTGGCTGAGCCACTGCTGCACTCACCATCAGCACGAGGGTTGATATGAACAATAATCTCTTCATACTATCTTATACCTTATTTATTTTACAATCACTTCCATGGGGTTAGTCAGGGTGCGGGTTAATCCATCGGGACCGGTTACCGTTACCCTCGAAATATAGAATCGGCGATTACGAGCCAGCTTGCGGAAGGTATCCTTCTGACGAGCCGAAAACTGTGCACCATCCGATGCCATCGGCACGGCGTTACCCATATTGTCGAAGAACACCGTTTCGAAGCTCTGCACACGGAATGCAATATCCAGTATGCCATCGTCGATAGCAGCACCCAGATGTTCTACAGCCACCAGCTGTCCCTTGCTCAAGGCTCCACCCTTGTATCGGGCGGGATTGCCATGCTCATCCTTCATCGCTATATAAGGTGTAGGATCGGGCAATTTCCTGACACGGAAGGTGTACTGCCCCATCTGCTGGGCATGACCGGTATTGGTGCTGGTAACGGTAATCACAGCGTTCTGTCCTATCTTTGCTGGACGTGCAATGTACTTGCCAGGCCCCACGCTCTGCAACGTACCATTGGTCATCGAGGCCTGAATCTTATTCAGCGGCACACCTGGCACACTGATGCTGATGGGGTTGGCATAACCTGCATAAAGCATGTTCATCAGGTCGGCCGATACAGTAGCGCTGGGCTCAACTACGGTGTAGTCCTGTGTAAACTCACGGCGTATGCGGTCGCCATTACCATTCACCATCTCCATATAGCCCTTCAGCGTAAAGTCGCCAGTCTTGCCACACACGGTTTCGTACAGTCCGTTCTGAAGGTTTACCTTCTGTCCGCCGATAAAGATATCGGGTACCTGGGTGGTATCAACAGCAGCCATCACGATACGGGCCGAGAAACGGTCGCCACGAACAATCGTTTTTGAGTTGGGAATCACAAAGGCATCCAACAGGTTTACACGAACATCCTTCACGTCGATGTTCTGTACCAGAGTATGCAGAACCTCGCCCTCGGCATAGCGCACATCACTCTGCAGTTTCGACAGCAGCGTAACGGCAGCCGCAGCGGGCATCGACTCAAACATATATTCGGCCCAGTTCTTACCCATAGCACGCTTGGGCACCTGGGTAGTAAGATTGCTGGCTATAATCTGTCGCTGTTTCTCATCAGTTACCATCGTCAGCATACGCTCACGGAAACTGTTGATAGCCTTGTACAGTTTCTGTCCCTGTCCGTTGGTAGGCGAGAGCATCACGTAGTTAGCAGGCTCCTGATCCTCCTTATTGCGGATATTAGTGACATCGCCATCCTTGCCATCGGCCTCAACCACGATGGCCTGCTTCAGACTGGCAGCAAAGTTATACAACGAGTCGCTCATCTGGCGCACCTGCTGGGCTTTGTCGTACCACTCGCGGGTTTTCTGCGGGTTAGCTTTCAGCTGCTGCTCAAAGGTTTTGTAGATGGCCAGGTTCTCCTTGGCGGAGTTACCTGTAGTGCGGTTCAGACTTTCCTCCACAATCGAAAAACCGTTGAGCACCTCGTTCGAAACGTTAAGTGCCAACATCGCCATCAGGACAACGTACATCAGGTTAATCATCCTCTGACGTGGAGAAACGGGTCTTTTCTTGATTGCCATAGTCGTTATGCGTTCATCTTAGCCGTCATTGCCTCAATCATACGGCTATAAATCTTATTCAGTTCTGCTATCTGGGCGGCCATCTTCTTGGTTTGTTCGTTAATATCATCGATCGTACCAATCTGGGCGCTGGCACTCTTCAACTGCATCTCGTAAACCTTGCAGATGCCAGTTAGCGTGCGGTTCAGGTTCTCCATCTCCTCAGAGTCGTGAGCCAGCTTCTCGTTCTGGGCCGATACCTTCGAGAGGGTCTCAGTCAGATGCTTCAGTTCCTCTACGTAGGTAGATGTAGCAGCATCCAGCTCGGGATGAGCCGAAACAGATATCGGCTGGACTGCAACTGCCGACTGAACAGCTGCCGGCTGGGCGCTGGGTGTCGACGGTGAATTGGTCGATGAGCCTGTGTAGCTGCCACCATTACCATTAATGATGATGGTTCCACCATTGCCACCTACTACAGTTGCGCTGCCGCCTTTACTTGCAACGGGCGCTTCACCATTCACGTTCACGTGGGTATCCAGCACCATACCATCGGTAGTCTTGTCGAACGGACGATCGAAGGCCGAAAGGAAAAAAACCAGCACCTCGGTACCCATACCAAGGAACAAGAAGAAATCGGCGCCCTTCAGGTGGGTAAGCTTAAACAGCGTACCTAAGATAACGATTGCTGCGCCCCACGAGTAGGCGTAGTTCAGGAACGTCTGTCCTGGCACACTGTCCATCCACTTCTGCAAGCGGTAAATTACATTATATTTGCTGTATATCGTCATAACTATTGCGTATTTAGTGTTTACTTTCTCTTACCTTTTGTGCTTTTGGCGCGCTCGCTGGTTGAATTGGCCAGACTGCGCACACAGCGGAATCCAATATACGAACGGGGCTGGTTCTGATACTCAGCTGTACGCCAGGCCGAACGAATATACGACTCGGGATCCTTCCACGAACCACCACGCACACTCTTACGCTTCAGGCGATAGGGATCCTCCTGAGCAGCGTTGTACTTCAGTGTGGGGTTGATATCGTTCATTGCCTCAACACCTGCCTCGGTATAGATGGTGCTGGTCCACTCGGCCACATTACCTGCCATATCGTAAAGTCCATTCGAGTTGGCCGAATAGATGCCCACCCTACTGGTAATCAGATTGCCATCCTTGGTATAGTTGCCATTATCGGGCTTAAAGTTGGCATAAAAACAACCCTTGCCACTGGCCACATCTTCGTTATCCCATGGGAACTCGTTCTGATCCTTGCCACGGGCGGCATACTCCCACTCTGCCTCGGTTGGCAAGCGGTAACGCTGCACATAACGGGCTGCGGGACCTAAGCCTTTCAGCAGATACTCAGTACGCCAGGCACAGTAAGCATTGGCCTGCTCCCAGGTAACACCCACCACGGGGTAATCGTTGTAAGCGGGATTCGAGAAATAGTAACGCAGATACATCTCGTTATCAGCATTGGGGAAATCGTTTACCCAGCACGTGGTGTCGGGGAATACGTTTACGATATAGGTATTCAGGAAATCCCACGGTCCCGAAAGCGGACGATTGATACTCTCGCGGACAATACGCCCCTCGTCATCCACATAGGCTGTATCTTTCGATATCCACACCTGCTCGTCGGGATCAACTGTCAGGTCGGTATTCAGGTTGCGCTCCTGGGGGTTCAGTCGGTTACGACGCAGGGCTGCGGCGGTATAGTCGTACACCTCGTAGCGGTAGTTAAGCTGTCGGAAATCCAGCATTTTATCGCCTGTTACGGGATTGGTTACGTACATGGCATCGATAATCTCCTGCTCATCTTCGCTGGGGCGGCGTGGCAGTGGTTTCTTCCAATTCAGTACGGTCGAAATCTCGTTACCTTCACGGTCGGTCTTTACCGTCTTGTAGGTTTCGTCAATCTCTGAAAGACGCTCGCGCAGGATAGAGTCGCGTACATAATTCACAAACTGGCGATACTTCGAGTTGGTAACCTCGGTCTCGTCCATCCAGAATCCATCTACCGAGATATCGCGTACGGGTGTTTTCTTACCCCACAGCGAATCCTGGTTCTCAATACCCATTTTCACATGGCCACGCTTAACCAGCACCATACCGTAGGGCGTAGGTTCGGTAAAAGCCCTGCCACTGGTACCTGTCACCTCACCGCCATTGGCTGTCATCAGCTTACCGCCAAAACAGCTAGTAAGCATCAGTGCCGCAACGGTGCATAGTCCTATCAGTTTCTTCATATATATATCTTATTTACTATAGTAATCTTACGCTCTTATGCAGATTTCTGCCCTTTTTATACAGATTCAACTCTGTCTCGTAGCCCACAAACAGTTCATGACTGCCGTTACCCACGTTAATGGCGCTGGTATAGCACTCGTAGCTGTAGCCCAGATGTATGCCGTGCCATCGGCCACCTACCAGCACCGTTACTGAGTTGGTAGGACTATACGAAAGGCCTGCGTACAACATCTTTTTATCGTGTTCGTACCTTACGCGCCCTGTTACATCGGCCCGCCAGGCCACCCCATCGGTGCGTCCTAACACAGAGGTCTGTATTTTAAAAAACGGATGATTTAGCTGAATATTGTATCCTGCGGTAAAATAATATGTTGCATCAATACTCAGTTCGCTGGTTTCGCCCAATGCTACCACCGGGTTGTTCAAGTGCAGAACCGATGCTCCCATGTACCAGTTAAGTGCCTGATAATAGATGCCTGCCGACACATCAAGTCCCGAACCGTTTATCGACGAGCTCGATAGTATGGGGTCACTGCCATCCTCGGGCATTTCAGCCTTGCTGCCATCAAACGTCTCGCCCAGCATACCCAACTGCACACCTACGCTCAACTTGCCTTTCACCACCCGTCGCTGGTAGGCATACTGCACAGCCAGACGTTTGTGCGAGAACAATCCGATATCATCGTTCAGCAGCTGAACACCAACGCCATGATAGGTACCCAAGCCATACAGTTGCATATCGGCAGCCGCATACATGGTTTTAGGGTTGTGCTCAAAGCCTGCCAGCTGCAGCCCATAGGCCCCAGTCACATTCAGCTTAGCCTCCTTACCCACAGCTGCAGGGTTAAACGACGGCTCCATTGCCCAGTAATGAGCAAAGGAAACATCGTATTGCGCCCGCACCGTTGCAGCCACAATCCACAGCCCTACTATTGCGATAATGATACGTTTCACATATTATAAAACGTATTTCCGCGCTGTTTATTGTGTTTGGAGGCGTTTAACATTTTTAAGTGATAAATAACCGATAATTAACCTCGCAATTGGGCGAAAAGCAGTATTTTTGCAACCGACTTATTTTATTTAACACAAAAATTAAAAACTTAGTATGCAAAAGAAACTTACTACCTTATTAGGTATGGCATTAGCCGTTACCTGTGCCTTTGCACAAACAGAACTGTTTAAACCCTACAAACAAACAGCGCTCCGACTCCCTGCAGTACCCATTGTGGTTAACGATCCCTATTTTTCAATCTGGTCGCCCTACGACAAGTTAACCGAAGGCAACACACGTCTTTGGACAGGCGACGAGAAACCTTTGGAAGGATTGCTTCGTGTAGATGGCACCACCTATCGCTTTATGGGCGACAAGGAGCATAAGGTGCTGAAGGCGCTCGCCCCCATGAGCGACGAAGCAGCCTGGGAGGGTCAGTACACCGAGAACAAGCAGACTGATGGCTGGCAGAAGCCCGACCTCAAGGCCAATGGCTGGCAGACTGGCCGCGCAGCATTTGGTAATGCCGGCGACAACATCCACACTGGTTGGAGCAAGGAACATAGTGATATCTATATCCGTCGTGAGATTAACCTGACAGCCGAGGATTTGAAAGGCGACCTCTATGCCTTGTACTCACACGATGATGCCTGCGAGTTGTATATCAACGGCACACAGGTGGCAACAGGTCGTATGGATGCCGTATTCAATGAGTCGGTACACCTGAATGCCCAGCAGAAGCAGCTGCTGCACGAGGGACGCAACGTGATGGCTCTGCACGTATACAATAATGCGGGCGGTGCCTATGCCGACTTTGGATTGTATGCCAACATCGGTATCGAGGCAACCTCGGTTAAGACGGCTGTACAGAAGAGCGTCGACGTGATGGCCACTTCAACCTACTACACATTTACCTGCGGTCCGGTAGCATTGGATGTGGTGTTCACATCGCCTATGCTGATTGATGATCTCGACCTGCTCTCTACCCCCGTTTCGTATGTTTCGTATCAGGTAAAGAGCTTAGACCGCAAGAAGCACGACGTGCAGTTTGCATTGTTGGCAAGTCCACAGATTGCAACCAACAAGCCTCATCAGCCCACAGAGTCGACAGTGGTTTCAGTGAATGGTGTGAAGTATCTTAAGACAGGTACTATCGATCAGCCCATCCTGGCCAAGAAAGGCGATGGCATCGGCATAGATTGGGGTTATCTGTATGTAGCCGACTTCAACGGCAAGGTATCACTCGACAGCTACAACAACATTATCAACGGCTTTATGGCCAAGGGCGACCTGAACTGCGGTCAGCAGCTGGTGCGTGCTTACAAGCAAAACGACACCCCAGTACTGGCCTATGTTCATAACTTTGGTAAGGTTGACCAACAGCCACAGGCATCGTTCTCGCTGATTGGCTACGACGAGGTTGAGGATATCGAGTATATGTACCAGCGCTACAAGGCCTACTGGGCACATGGTGGCAAGGTGGATATCTTCGACGCTTTCAATAAGCTGAACCGTAATTACAAGAGCATTATGGAGCGTTGCCGCGCCATGGATAAGCAGATTTACGACGATGCCCTGAAGGTAGGTAATGCGCACTATGCCGAGATTCTCTCTGGCTCTTATCGCCACGTGCTGGCAGCACATAAGCTGTTCGAGGACAACGAGGGACATCTGCTGTACTTCTCGAAGGAGAACAACTCTAACGGTTGCGTAAACACCGTGGATCTTACCTATCCTTCGGCACCACTCTTCCTGGCTTACAACCCTGAGTTGCAGAAAGCCATGATGACCAGTATTTTTGAGTATAGTCGCTCTGGTCGCTGGACCAAGCCCTTTGCTGCTCACGACCTGGGCACCTACCCCATTGCCAACGGACAGGTATATGGTGGCGACATGCCTATCGAAGAGGCAGGTAACATGCTGACTCTGGCTGCACAGCTCTGCATCCAGGATGGTAACATCGATTACGTAAAGCCTTACTGGGACATTCTTACCCAGTGGACCGACTATCTGGTAGAGAACGGACAGGACCCATCGAACCAGTTGTGTACCGACGACTTTGCTGGCCACTGGCCACACAACTGTAACCTTTCGGTTAAAGCTATCATGGGCGTAGCAGGCTATGCGCTGATGGCCCGCATGAAAGGCGATGCCGCTACATCCGAGCGCTATATGAACCGTGCCCGCCAGATGGCCAAGAAATGGGAGGCCGATGCTCGTGAGGGCGATCACTACAAGTTGGCATTCGACCGCCAGAACACTTGGAGTCAGAAGTACAATATGATCTGGGACAAACTGTGGAACACCAACCTGTTTGGCGATGAGGTGATGCAGCGCGAGGTAAGCTACTACCTGAAGCAGCAGAACACCTACGGTCTGCCACTCGACATCCGTAAGGACTATACTAAGACCGACTGGATTATGTGGAGTGCAGCGATGGCCAACGATAAGGATACCTTCCTGAAGTTTGTGGAACCTATCTACAAATATATAGACGAGACGCAGTCGCGCGTGCCTATCAGCGACTGGCACGAGACAAAGACCGGAATGATGGTTGGGTTCAAAGCTCGCTCGGTTATTGGTGGTTATTGGATGAGATTGTTAGTTAAGTAATATTGTTGTTATGAAAAAGAATCTGAGAAAGAGTCTTTTGGCTGTGGCACTGCTCCTTGGGGGCAGTGCTGTGGCAGCCACCGCACCTGTTGATTATGTCAACACGCTGGTAGGCACACAATCAAACCACGCACTCTCAACTGGCAATACCTACCCTGCTATCGCACTCCCCTGGGGCATGAATTTCTGGATGCCTCAGACTGGAAAGATGGGCGACGGATGGGCTTATACCTACGACGCAAGTAAGATTCGCGGATTGAAGCAGACCCATCAGCCTTCGCCCTGGATAAACGACTACGGACAGTTTGCCATCCTTCCCACTGTTGGCACCGTGTTCGATGAGGACAAGCGTGCCTCCTGGTTCTCGCATAAGGCCGAAACGGCCCGTCCGTATTACTATAAGGTGTATCTGGCTGATTACGACATCACAGCCGAGGTAACACCCACTGAACGTGCCGCTGTGATGCGATTCACTTACCCCGACTCCAAAGAGTCACGCATCGTAGTGGATGCTTTTGATAAGGGTTCGATGGTACGCATTATCGACGATTGCCACATTGAGGGTTATACCACCAAGAATAGTGGCGGCGTACCTGAGAACTTTAAGAACTATTTTGTGATTGAGAGCGACAAGCCGTTCACATTCCTCTCTACAGTAGCAGATGGCAAGATACAGGCCGACAAACGCGATTTTGAAGGTAATCATGCCGGTGCAGTAGTAGGATTCCAAACGGTTCGTGGCGAGACTGTAACCTTGCGTATAGCCTCATCGTTCATCAGCGCCGAGCAGGCCCGACAGAACCTGAAAGAGGTTAGCAATCGCTCGTTCGACACCGTATGCAATGACGGTCGCCAGCGTTGGAACACCATCCTTAGTAGACTGGAGGTTGAAGACAACAATGTTGATCACTTGCGCACCTTCTATTCTTGTTTGTATCGTTCGGTTCTATTCCCCCGTATGTTCCACGAGGTAAACAAGGCTGGCGAGATTGTACACTACAGTCCTTTCGACGGACAGGTGCACAGCGGACGTCTGTTCACCGATACTGGTTTCTGGGATACCTTCCGTTCGCTCTTTCCACTGCTCAACCTGGTATATCCTGAGATGAGCCAGCAGATGCAGGAGGGATTGGTGAACACCTATAAGGAGAGTGGATTCCTACCAGAGTGGGCCAGTCCTGGTCATCGCGGCTGCATGGTGGGCAACAACTCAGCCGCGGTGGTGGCCGATGCCTATCTGAAAGGCATGCGCGGCTACGATGTGGAGACACTCTGGCAGGCTGTAAAGCACGGTGCCAATGCTGTTCATCCTCAGGTATCAAGCACAGGCCGACTGGGATTTGAATATTATAACCGTCTGGGCTATGTGCCTTATAATGTTGGTATCAAAGAAAATGTGGCACGCACCTTAGAATATGCATACGACGACTGGTGTATCTATCGTTTAGGACAGGCACTCGGAAAATCTAAGAAAGAACTGAAACCTTATAAGGAGCGTGCCTTGAACTACCAGAACGTGTTCGACAAGGAAACCCGATTGATGCGTGGCAGAAATGAGGATGGTACCTTCCAGAGTCCCTTTAATCCACTGAAGTGGGGCGACGCCTTTACCGAGGGTAACTCATGGCACTACACCTGGTCGGTTTTCCACGATCCTGCAGGATTGATTCGTCTGATGGGAGGTAAGGAGAACTTTGTAGCTATGCTCGACTCCGTATTTAACCTGCCACCTGTTTTCGACGAGAGCTATTATCGTGCAGTGATTCACGAGATTCGCGAGATGCAGATCATGAATATGGGTAACTATGCCCATGGTAACCAGCCCATCCAGCACATGATTTATCTGTACGACTGGGCAGGACAGCCTTGGAAGGCTCAGTACTGGGTGCGTCAGGTGATGGACCGCATGTATCAGGCCGCACCTGATGGCTACTGCGGCGATGAGGACAACGGACAGACTTCGGCCTGGTATGTGTTCTCAGCTCTCGGTTTCTATCCCGTTTGTCCGGGTTCAGGGCAGTATGCACTGGGCACACCTTACTTTAATAAGATAACCCTGCATCTGGCCAACGGCAAAACACTGGTTATCAATGCCGACAGTAACAGCACAGAAAACTGCTACGTAAGCGAGATGAGCGTGAATGGTGCTGCTTATGATAAGAACTATCTGGAGCACACCGACCTGCTGAAGGGTGGCCGTATCGATTATCGTATGTCGTCAAAGCCCAATCAGCAACGAGGCACTAACGAGAACAGTCTCCCCTACTCGTTCTCAAATAACAGCCTAATTGTTAAATAGATATAATTCCTTGCAAAAACTTGGTACTTTGTTATACAAGGTACTAAGTTTTTGCTTATCTTTGCCGCAGAAATCTTTTAAAACGGTAAAGATATGAACATTGAAAATGCAAAGTCGCAAATGCGTAAAGGCATGCTCGAGTATTGTGTACTGCTACTCTTGAAGCATCGCCCATCGTATGCCAGCGACATTATCCAACAACTAAAAAACGCCGAGCTACTGGTGGTTGAGGGCACACTCTACCCACTATTAACCCGACTTAAGAACGATGGTTTGCTGCAGTACGAATGGCAGGAGTCAACCCAAGGACCGCCTCGTAAGTATTACGCCCTGAGCAAAGAGGGTGAAAAGTTTCTCGAAGGGTTGGATGCAGCCTGGCAGGAACTCTCTAACACCATTAATTATCTAAAGAATGTAACCCCCAAGTTATTGGAAGTAAAGGATTGAAGAATTGAAAGATTAAAGTTATGAAAAAGAATATTACCATCAACCTGTGTGGGCGTCTGTTTCAGATAGACGAGGATGCCTACGAGCTGCTGCAGCAGTACATTAACTCGCTCCGTTCATCGTTTGGAAAACAGGAGGGCGGCGACGAGATTGTGGACGACATCGAGACCCGCATCGCCGAACTCTTCGACGAACTACGCCTGCAAGGCATCGAGGCCATCACCATCGAGCATGTTAAGGAAATCATCACCCGTATCGGCAAGCCCGAAGAGCTTACTGGCGAGGATGGCGAGAAGCAACAAGAAGGCAACGGCACCAACTGGGAAGAGCAGGCCCGTTCGGCTGGTCAGAAGATTTATGAGAATGTACGTGCACGTACAGCTGGCAAAAAACTGTATCGCAACCCCAAGGATAAGATGCTGGCAGGCGTACTGTCTGGTATTGCTGTATATACCAATACCGACCCTGTTATCTGGCGATTCCTGATGATATTGTTTACCTTCTGCTATGGTGTGGGTATCTTTATCTATCTTGTGTTGGCACTCGTTATTCCCGAAGCCAGAACTCCCGAGCAGTTGTTGCAGATGGAAGGCAAGGATATAACGCCGCAGAACCTGGCCGATGTAGTGGTTGAGGGCGAAAAGCAGCACGTACAGCGCCCCGGTTTTATGCGTCTGTTGTTCATCATCCTCATGAAGATGGTTATAGCCTTTGTCGTTATCATTTCAATCGTCGTGTGCATTGCCCTGTCGCTCGGATTCTTCGGCGTGCTCATTGCCACGGTCAGTGCGATGGTGCTTCCACTAAACAGTACCCTACCGTTCAGCCTCGGAGCTATGGGACTGGAAGGCGCATGGGTTAGCAACCCCAAGATGCTTATCATCTTTGTAATCGCCCTGTTCCTGGTATTGCTTCTGCCCATCTATGCCATTATCCACATGGTGCTCTCACTCACAGGCAAGATCCGCCCTATGGGTGTTATTCAGCGCATCGTAAACATCGTGCTTTGGGTTATCGCCGTATGCATCGCAGTGCCCTTAGGTATCACCATAGCCAATTATCATTACGACTATTACCAGGAGCGTTACCAAATCGATTCTACTACCACCTATCAGGGTGTAAAAATGGATGAGAATGATGCCGATTTCCTGCGACGTGGCAGCTGGAATCTGGTAAAGGCCAAGAACTGCGATCATTATACGTATTATGCTATGGATAGCCAGGGGTATAATAACGCGCGTTTTTTGGATGTGTTTAACGATCGTTGCGAGGAGATATTCCAAGCCGAGCGTAAGGAAAAGGTTGAACCAGGCATTTACCAGCTTACATGCTACGCCCGCGCCGAGGGGCCTGGCACCTTTATCTATGCCATGGGTAAAGAGAAACATCTACAAACCATCCCTGTAAACAATAACCCAGAAGACGAAATGGGTTGGAAGCCCATCACCATCGATAGCATAGTAGTAGCTGGCGATTCGATAGCCTACGGCATGTCGTCTGATGCGGTATTCACTGGCGAAACCTGCCGCGCAAAATGGTTCTCGGCCATGGACTTTGTACTTACCCGCACAGCCGACCTGCCAAATACAAAGAAATAATCGTGGTCACAAACAAAAAAAGAGAGCTGATGTTTGTCAGCTCTCTTTTTTGTATTTAATAAACCTCTAACTCGTAGATACGAGAGGCAGAATCCTGCCCCTGTGTAGGAGCTATCACAAAAAGTCGCAAGTAACGCACGCTGGTTGCAGTGAAGCTGCGATCGGTGTAGTTGTTGCGATTGCCTTCGAACATATCCAGCGTTTGCCACTCTTCGGTATCGCTATTACGGCCCTGCAGCAGACAGGTACGGGTGATATAAGCCGACTGCTCACAAGCAGCACTCAGCACACGCCAACGGGTGATAGTGGTAGGCTTGCCAAAATCGAATACAACATAGTTTGGAGCAGCCTGGGCATCGCACCACTTGGTATCAGGGTCGCCATCCATCAGCATGGCTGCGCTTTCGCTATTATTCACCTCGCCTGAGGTGGCGATAACCTTAGCATCGCGCAACAAGTTCACCTGGGGCTGGGTAGCAGCAGCTGTGGTTTGTGCATTGGGCAGGATAGATGTTTGGAACAATGGGGCTGCAGCAGTGCCATCGTTGGCATCATTAGCTACAGTAGCAGCAAACACTACCACATGCTCGTCAGCAGGCAACTGAACCTCGCGAACGCCCTTAGGCAGATCGATGCGTACACGGAACATATAGGTGAACTCATAAGGCTCGTCGCCGGCTCCTGAGTGGCGGTGACTGCCCACCCATGCCACCTCGGCATCCTTGAGATAACCAACGGTCTGACCATCGTGTCCCCACTGGCCAATAAAGCCTGTGTAGTAGGGCACACCTACGGTTTGCTGTTTGCCAGCAACGGTGAAGGTGGCCTGACGGTCGTCGTTGTCCGAAGCTACCAGCAGATACAAGTGACGGTAGTCCTTATCAGTGGGAAGCTGCAAGGTCTGACCCTTACAGGTCAAGCCATTGGCAGCATCTTTCTCGCCAAAGGTGAAGGGGATATCGCCCACGGTGATACCTTCGTCGGGCAGCAGTTCGGCTGCATAGCTGTTACCACCCTCGAAGTTGCCCGAGGTGCGGAACTCGTTGAAACTGAAACAGTGGCGGTCGAAATCGAGTGCCACCGACTGGGCATCGACAGCGGCAGACTTCTGACCTGCCAGCTGAACCTTATAGGTCTTGACGCTGTAAGGCTTGATATCTACCAGCAGCTGGGTGCCATCGGTCTTGGCATCGGTCAAGGTGCGTTCTGTACCATCGGCCTCAACAGCCTTCACAATAGCAGCAGGGAAGCTGATGCGAGCCTGCTGCGCTCCCTTACCACTCATCTCATACACACGAATCACATACTCATTGCTCACCTCGGCACGCTTCAGGGCACGAACAACAACATTTTTATTATCAGAATTTACAAACGAGAACTGACGGCCTAACTGACCTGCATGGCGGTCGGCATGGAAAGTACGAAGCGGACTGTTGAGACGGTCGGCCTGGCGAACAGCCTCAACAGCATCAAGCTCACCCTGATGACCTACCAGACTATAAGTGAACACATGATGACCGAAGTCCTGACGGGCCTGATAAGCATAGCTACGACCGGGCTTTGGCGAATAGAGCAGCGACAGGCGCAGGGTGTTGTCGGCGGGTTTATCCCAACCGTAGCGCGAATCGTTGAGCAATGTCACACCATAGTCGCCCTTGCGGTCGGTCAGGTCGGTCCACTCGTGGGCATACACCTCGAAACTGTTATCGCGGTTGTTACCACGGCGCACGCTACCCAAACCGATATCGTAGGTAGCCTCAGCATTAGCTACACTAAGTGGGAACTCAGCCTTAAGCAGGGCATTGAGCGAACGCCAGTCTACCTCGTTCTCAAAGTCGATACGATCGGCCTGTGCACCCTCGTACAGATGGATGCGCTGGATGATGTCGCTCTCGCCATATTTCTTCTTAATCACCAGTGTCTGGCGCAGAGTGCCTGGCTCAACAGAGATCTGTACACCATCGTGAACAGGCAGTGGAGCCTTGTCGAGTGTACGCTTCAGGATTTCCCAAGCAGGCCATCTCTCTGAACGGCAGTCGTCAAACACCACCAGGCGCAGACTTTTTCCGTTAGCCACCAGCTGGCGGTTATTCTTTTTATCGATGAGGGATACTACATCACCAAAATCATCTACGGTGAGCTGATAACGCGACGACTGGATGGTGCGACCTGCAGCGGCAGCACCCATCTTCTTATTGCCAGCAGCCTTAACACCATATACAGCCATACCAGTAGCAGGTACATCGGCATCGAACAGCAGCACGCGCTTACCATCGCGCTCTACTACCTGCGAAGCCACACTACGACCATTAGCATCGGTTACACGGTAATCGCGGTTATCATTCAGTTCCACCTGTGCGATGGCACGGACGGGTGTCGTCTCATTGTTATAAACCACAACAGGCTGACCAGAAACACGTGTATCCATCTGACGGGCGATGCCAGAAACGCTGTGTGTCAGCACATCAGAGAACTTCTTGAGTGCCAGCAGCTCGTCGTTCCACGAGAACTCGTAGGCACGGGGAATGCTGGTACCAGTCAGGTCATCGTGGAACTGATGCCAGATGACGCGCTTCCACGTATCGGTCATCACATCAGCTGGATAGCTGGCAGCGCCCAGCCAGTCGGCCATCACTGCTGTACGTTCAGCCGCATCACCCAGGTGTTCGTTCTGACGGTTATACAGTTTCATGGCAGCCTGCGAAGTATAGCAGCCGTTGCCATGAACGTCCATAGGCAACTCACCGTTGAATACTGGCAGTTCAGGGTGCTTGTCGTAAGGCAGATAATCTTTGTAGATCTGATCGCTGGTAGCACTCACAATCTTAATCGGACCGCTACCTTTGATACCTTTCTCGATAGCACGCACTGAAGCGATGGTGGGCGAACCACCGATATCGCCAGTACCATAGTAATGATAGGCCTGACCAAGCGGACTCTCACCGATCTCGCGCAGCAACTGTTGGTTCTGCGACAGGTCTTCGTCGTTGTATCGCTGACTGTAGTTAAAACCGTGGGTCATCATGATGCGACTGCCATCGATACCCTGCCACAGGCCAATGGTGTAAGGATAACGCTTGCCACCCTCGTAGAAGGGATTGGTACGCCACACCAGTTTCTGCGACGAGAAACCAATCAAGCCGCAGTGAGCTGCCAGTGTGGGCAGCGTGTAACCAAAACCAAAGCAGTCGGGCAAGAACACATCGGTACTCTCTGTATTGAACTCCTGACGGTAGAACGTCTGACCCAGCAAGATGTTACGCAACCACGATTCGGGCGAGCAGATTATCACCTCGTTGGCATCCCAGCCGCTACCGGTCAGGTGCCAGCGGCCATTGG
Source organism: Prevotella sp. khp1 (assembly GCF_900102205.1). NCBI lineage: Bacteria > Pseudomonadati > Bacteroidota > Bacteroidia > Bacteroidales > Prevotellaceae > Prevotella > Prevotella sp. khp1. Next base: position 15,814 of record NZ_FNJZ01000004.1, on the reverse strand, counting down.
CCACATAGTGTTTCAACTCGGCAAACTGCATCGGATAGTACTCCTTCATCCAGCTGTACTTCACAGCACCCTCAAAATTAAAGATGTAACTTGGATACTTTTTCAAAAGCATCAAGTTCTGGTCGATGGTACTCTTCACGTAATCGCGAATAGTGGTTTGCACGTCCCAGTTCCACTGGGTGTCAAGATGGGCATCGGCTACCATGTAGGCTTTCTTCACGGTCTGCGCCATAGCTCCCGACGAGAGCAGCGCAGCCACAGCCACCGATAAAAATTTTTTAGAATTTTTCTTAATCATAGAATGTTTATTAATGGGTTGGTGCCGCAAAAGTAGCCAATTATACCTAAACCGGAGTTCTCATTTCTGCCTTTTTTGTAGTTATTTGATGGAAACGGTAATTTCTGAGCCTGTTTTCCAGGCACTGTACTTTACTCTGCCACCATTTACGTAGCCGATACGCAACTGGCGCTGGATGGGAGCCAGTTGTCCGTCCTTCTGCGTCAAAGTCACCTTCAGCTGCTTTTTCTGCTTCACAGCTTTCAGTTCTGTCAGGCGATAAGCCCCTTTCTTGTAGTCGAAACCATCGCCGGCATCCTCATACAACTGACCTTGAGCCTGACCGTTGGCATCAACACACACCAGCAAGGTAAGCGAGTCGGTACGCATCTCGGCTGTGCTCTGAGCCAGATTAGCCAGGGGAATAATCGAACCAGGGCGCTGGCGCAGTTCGGCCTGATAGCTATCGGTATTGGCCTCGAGTGTCAGCTTCTGCCAGCTGCCACCATCAGGCTGAGCCACATCGGTTGCCCATTGTGGACGGACCATCAGATCGGCACCCAACAGGAAGGCACGATCCTCGCTACGCAGACTCAGATCCTTAGGATTGCTCATAAACAGCGGGCGCATCACAGGCATGCCATCCACACTGGCCTCGCGGAAACAGGTGTAGATATAAGGCATGAGCATATAGCGGCGGTTGATGGCAGTACGACACACATCGAGCACCTTTTCGTCGAAAGCCCATGGCTCCTGATCGATAGTACCCTTAGTATTGTGGTTGCGCACAAAGGGGAAGTAAACACCCAGTGCCGTCCACTGAGCCACCAACTCGGCATTGGAGTTCTCACAGAATCCACCGATATCAGGCCCATTGAATGGCTGACCACTCAAGCCCAAGGTAAGCGTCATGGGCACGCTGAGTTTCATCTGCTCGGGCGATGAGAGGTTATCGCCTGTCCAGGTAGCCGCATAGCGATGACCACCTAAGAAGTTTGAACGTGAAAGGATGAACGGACGCTTCTGCGGGTTAGCCAACAGCAGACCCTGACGGCTGGCACGCACCATATTCAGGCCGAACACATTATGGAAACGCAGATGTGGACCTGCAGCGCCACCATCGCCATTGAGGTGCTGGTTATCGCGCGGCATGGTGCTCTCTTTCTGTCCAAACACGGCGGGTTCGTTCATATCATTCCAAACACCATCCACACCCTTGGCCATAAAGTCCTTATATAATGTGGCCCACCAGGTACGCACCTCGGGACGGGTAAAATCAGGGAAGTGACAAGCGCCTGGCCACACATCGCCCTCGAAAGGCTTTCCATCACGTGTTTTCACCCAGTAGTCGCCAGCGGTACCCTGATCGTCAACAAAGTAACCTTTCTCTACCTTCACACCTGGATCGATCATATACACCGACTTAAAGTTATTCTGATGCAGATAATCGTTCAGACGATTAGGATTGCTGAAGCCCTTTGGATCGAAAGTAAAAATACGATAGCCGTCCATATAGTCGATATCCATCCAGATTACATCTGATGGGATACGATGCTTGCGCAGCTTGTCGGCCACCTCCATCACCTTACTATCTGGATAGTAGGTAAACTTACATTGGTGGTAACCTAACGACCACAAGGGTGGCAGCGACATAGTACCGGTGAGACCAACCAATGCCTGCATAAGAGCTTGAGGACTCTGGCGCTCGATAACGAATACGCGGAAAGCAGGACCCTCACTATCGAATATCACCTCGTGGTCGGCGGTGGTTATCTTCTGTCGCCAGGTGTTATCGGCAATGATACCAAAGGCTGTACCATCCTTGCGTAATCCCATCACCCATGGGTGACTCTGGTAAAGGTGAGTACCGCCATCAACACCATAGGCAGGGGTATCAACATTCCACAACTCGATGGTTCGACCATTACGTCGCAGCGGACCTGTTACCTCGCCTGTGCCATAGAAATCCACGTCGTCGGCCACGCGGATAGTAGCAATACTATGACCATTCTGCTGACTGAAAGCCACGCGCAGAGGCCACTTGGCATCCAACGGATTAACAGCTGCAGGCTCCTGTTCAAAAATGGGCGAAGGCTGATGCTGCTTAGCATCGTAATGGGCAGGATAAAACACAGCCACACTATCGTTGGTGATAAATGCAGACTGAGCCATCGCAACAGATGCGATGGCCAGACTACTAAGGATAAAACTGATTCTTACAGTCATGATTACTAACTATTAATTAACCCAATTGTTTTTTCATTTCACTAACTCTGCCTGGATGGTTTCGTTAAACAAATCTACTTTGATGCGATAACGCCCATCGACCGACAACGTCCACTTAGTATCATCGCCACCAGTGTGAAAACGCTGATCCTTAAGAATATCCGTATCGGCAGCATAAGGATGGATGGATTTGGGATGCCAACGATCCTGGCCCTGGAACTTAAAGCTGCCAGGTTCCTCAACCTCGGGATGACGTTTCAGCTCGCCCTCCCAAGTCCAGATACAAGGATTATTCAGGTCCTGTTTCATCAGAAGCATATGGCCCTCTGACTTCCAGCCTACCTCGGTGGCACCGCCAGCCAAGAACAACTCGCCCCAAGGCTGGAACAGTTCGCCACGCAACTGTTTTTTCTCAGTATCGATATGGAAACGGTAACGATCCTCGCTTACCACCACCTGCCAGGCGGCCTGCTTGGCATCGGTAGTGATGGTATAGTCGACACCTTTGTTTACGATATTGGCATCGGGGGCGTCGGCCACCAGATAGGTCGTACGCTTACCTGCCTTCTTGGCTGTGGCAACGCGCAGTTCGCCTGCCTTCAAGCGGCCAGCATACTTAAAATCGTTATCACTTACCTTGGTAAGTTTCTGGGCACCACCAGGCACAGCGGTTCCGATAATCCACAGTTCCTGATACTGCTGGGCACACAAGGTGATACACACCACCAGTGCAGCCATCATCATATATAATCTTTTCATCACGCTTACATTATTTAATAGTTACCACTGTTTTCTTATCACACGCTGTACGAGCCACATTAACGGTGAGCAAACGGCGCTGCTGATCATAGTTCCAGCTACCATCGGTCAACTGGCGACCATCGATAACCACGGCTTTTGGACGGTTAACTGCCAGGAACTCTACGGTGTAGGAACGGCTCTCAGGCATGCCCGCAAATTTTCCCTCACGGGGAAGAATGGTGAGCGTGTTACCTTCGTGACTGATGGTTGTCGTGGTATAAGCACCCTGCTTATAGCCCTCGGTATCGCCCTCGTCCTCGTAAAGCTTGGTCTGTCCATTGCCACCAGGCACCACCTTCAGTATCAGACGGTCAGGACGTGTGTTGAGATTCATCATCGGTGGGTTGTTCACTATCACACTACCGGCACGGAAGAAGTAAGGAATCTCCTCCATGGCATAACGGTCGGTAAAGGTTCGGTTACCCTCAACCACCTTGTTGCGACACACATCAAACCAACGTCCCTCTGGCAGCCATGTGCGGCGGGCTGTGGTGCCATCCTTCTCAGGCTTGGTAACCACTGGGGCCACTAAGATATCGTCGCCAAACATATACTCATCCTCAAACAGATAGGCATTGTTGGCCTCGGGCCACTCGTAATAAAGCGGACGACACAGACTAACACCCGTATCGTAAGCCTGGCGGGCTGCGGTATAGATATAAGGCATCAGCGCATAGCGCAACTTAACCGTCTCAAGCAGCGAGGGGAAGTTAGAATACTTCCAGATGCGACGCTCGATACCCTCCCAGTTAGTGGCATGGGTACGGAAGATGGGGGTAAACACACCGAACTGCATCCAGCGCAGATAAATCTCAGGATCGTTGCCACCTGTCTGCTGGTGTCCGCCTAAATCGTGGCCCCAGTAGCCAAAGCCTACATTCGAAGCTGTGGCAGTAAAGTAAGGCTGCCAAGCCAGGGTGCCATAGGTTGTGAACGAGTCGCCAGAGAAACCAATCGGGTAACGGTGGCTGCCCAGTCCGCCCCAACGATGGAAAATCAGCGGACGATGGTTGGGACGATTCAGTCGCATATCGTTATAGAACACATGGTTGCACCAGAAGGTCTCGCCCAGTCCGTCAACATACTTGCTGGTGAGGTTCTGCTGCCAGTCGAGCCACCAGAAATCAACACCCTGACGCTCGCGAGCACGGATAATGTGCTTGAACATGTTATGATAGAAACGGCCATCGCTCAGGTTCCAGGGCACGCGTTTGGTCTGTTTATCCAATCCCATGTCCTCGCGCAGATCGTTGAAGAAGTCCTCATCATCATCCACGCCATCGGCTGGGTGAAGATTCAGTGACACCTTCAAACCATGCTGGTGCATCCAGTCAATCAGTCCCTCAGGATCGGGAATAGCTGTGCGGTCCCAAGTCCAACCAGTCCATCCCTGTGTGTGCCAGTCCATATCAAAAATCATCACATCCATGGGGATGTTGAAGCGCTTCACATCGTTCACAATCTCCATAAACTCATCCGAGGTGTAACGCTGGTATTTGCTGTACCAGTAACCCAGCACGTAGAGTGGCGGCATGGGCTGGCGACCAGCCACCTTGATGAAATCGCCTAAAGCTTTCTTATACTGATGGCCATAACCCAGGAAGTACCAATCGATGGCCTGCTTATCCACAGGCTCGGCCACCCAGTCGATACCATCCACCTGCTTGTCGAATGCGAATGTGGTTGAGCCATCGCCACGACGGGCCAATGGCGACTCGTCGATAATGCTCCAACCGGCACGCGACAACAAACCATTCTCCAGTTCCTGGCGCTTGTTATCACCAATCTGTCCGTCGAGGGTGCGAGTTGTACCCTTCAGGTTCATCGCATCGTCCTTACCAGGATACCACAACACGGGGCGACCGTTAAGCTGCATCGAGATGTTGAGCACCTCGGCCGATGGCTTGCGACCATCAATCACGCCACCTATCTTATATTTAAGTGTCAGGGCCGATGTCTTGATTTCAAGATAACCATCCTTCTCTACAGCCGTAAAGGCAGGAACGGGTAAACGACGGTTTACGATAGCAAACGTTGCACGATCTTCGAACAACGAGCGATCGCTGTACTGAATACGGATCATTTCGGGCGTTAATACAGTAAAACGCGCCTTTCCTGAGCGTACAACAGCATCGGGATGAGCCACAGGATTCAACTCCTGTGCCCACGCTGTATTGATACTCAGACAAATGAATAATAAAGTTAGAATTCGTTTCATTTTTATATATTACGTTTTTGTTATTTCATGCACAAAAGTACTGCAAATAGATCACATACAAAAGAAAGCAAGTAAATGTATAACGAATAATCAGTCGTATAACAAAGATGGCGCTGATAATCAGCAAGTTCACTTAAGTCGAGTTAGTTGTTTGTATAACAGAAATATTGAGCAGCGAGCCGCCTAGATTTCCATAATCAGGTGCTCAAACTGCTCGTTGTCAACCGTCGATCGGTTCTTTATTCGAGTTTTATACGTATTCACCGTATGTACCGAGTAATCCAGGAACTTGGCAATGCGCTCGCTATCGTTGATACCTAATCGAATCAGGGCAAAGATACGCATCTCGGATGTCAGCGACTGATCGTTATCTGGCAGCTTACGATCTTTCTCCTCGAACAGCGCATTATAACGCTCCACAAAGTCGGGGAACAGTTTCAAGAATGTCTGGTCGAAAGCTTCGTACATACTCGCGCGCTCCGTATTCAGCGTCGAGAGTTTCATCATCGAGCGCAAGTCCTCATACTGGCGCGCAGCTATCTTACGATCGATAGCCAGATAAAGTTTCTCCAACTTGGCAATAAACTCGGCATTGGTATAGAATGAACGACCGATATAGGCATTCTTGATCTTATCATCCTCCTGCAACTGCAGATTGGTGAGCTTGAGCTGCTCCAACTGCCCGGCAATGGTTTCACGCGCCTCGGTAAGCTTTAGGTTCTTACGGCGGATAGTCCAGTAGCTCCATAGACATGCCAACAACAGGATAACGAACAGGGCCGTTGCCACAAACAGCCAGTTTCGCTGACCACGCATACCATCGTAGCGATCTTGTTCGATAATAGGCAGGATATCATTGATTTCCACCTTACGGAGTCGGGTTCCGTAGAAGTTTACATCCTCTAAAGCCTGATGCACATACACGCTGGCACGTTCATGCTCACCCTCCTTAAAAATCAGACGAGCCAAATGATAAAGAGCGGTTATCTCACGTGTTGCCGTTTCGTTATCAGCCATAGCCGCTTGGGCGAAACATACTATAGCCTTATCCTCATGCTCCAACAAGATATGAGCCCATGCCATCTCTGCCATCGCTTTGGCACGCATGTGCAAGTCGTCACCACATCCATCAAGTACATGTTGCAGCGACTCGAGTGCTTTCTGATGCTCGTGCTCACGCAACTGGCGCGTACCAGTAACCGACCACCACATGCAGGAATTGGGCGGCACAATCTGCTTAAGCGAGTCGAGATACCCATTACTTCTATTGATATATTTGGTATAAAAGGGTTCTTCCTTGATGTAATCGGCCATATTGCGCCACAGCAAGCTGTTAATCTCATAATAATCCTCGAGCAATTTTCCGCTCAAGGCACTACGATCTATCGAGAGCATCACATCGTGAGCCTCGCTCAAGATACCAGCCGATATCAACGAGAAAGCAATAGCCTCTTGCGACTGGGCGATATACTGTGGATTCTGCAGACGAGTGGCTAATCCCAAACAAGCATAAGAGTAGTGACGGGCTGAGTCGTAACGGTAGCTTTTGTATTCGTTATACAAGGCGTACATCTGGGTAAATTCGCGACCTTCGGCCTTGGCTTTAGCCATACCCTCTTTCAGACTTTCAATACGGTCGATACGCTGTTTCTCATAATAGTCACGCTTGGCAAGACTGGCATCCAGTTTGTTTAACCAGTCGGCAGTATTTTTATCAATTGCAGCCTTAACAGGCACCATTAAAAATACCAATAAACATGTTAGTATAGGTTTCCTAATCTTCATTTTAGTTTGAGTCTTCGTTAATCGCAGCCAAAGTTAAAGATAAAAACCCAACCACGCACCATCTCAATTCAAAATATAACAATAATTAACGCCATAAAAACCAATAGGCAATTAATAGCTCACAGAGAGCTACTAACTGCCCATCGGCCGAAATATTACTTTACTACTTACTAATTAGCTGGTTCGAACTTAGTCCACATATCTGTGGCCAGCAAACAGAGTGTCAACGTGTAGCGACCGCTTACCGAGGGCACCCACTTCACGTCGCCACCATTGTCCTGATAACGGAAGGGTGACAGACGATGATCACTCACGGGGTCGGCATTATAGTCAGGCGCGAAGAAGAAGGGATCGCCCCAGCCATTACCAACACCAATCTTAAACTCACCACCAGCATTGAAATCGCCAGTCCAAGCATAATAGTAGGGTTCGCGTGCGCTACCTACCATCTCCAAACGACCATTAGAGGTGTTTGTATTCCAACCTACCGAACAGCCGTTTCCACAAATCCAGATCTGTCCTGGTGTGGGCAACTGAACGATGTCAAGTACACGACAGTCGTTGAAGCCGACGTTGGTATCCACGATAACCGTACGCTTGCCATTGCCATCGAAACGGAAATCGCGCACATCACCGTCTGTATAGTACTCCAACTGCTCGCCTTCGGCTATACCATAGGCAGGATAAGCCTCTGGTGTGGTGGTGAAGTGGAACTTGCAGGCACTCATGTTCAACGTAGCCTCGTAGATACCGGTACCCAGCTGGCGCTGATCCAAGCGCTGGGTACTCTTCTTACCATCATCGGTGGTAATCTGCATGTACAGGTAGGGTGAGTATTTCTCGTAGCCTGTAGCTGTGAACTCGACAGTCGAGAGCTCAGGCTTGATATAGCGCTGCTCGTTCTTGAAGACAGCCAGCAACTGAGCTGTTACCTTGACAGCCTGACCTGGCAGAGCCCACTGGCTCAGCATCGTGTTCAGCTCGTCGTGGGTCATCGAATAAGTCAGGTTAGTACCCAACTCCTTATAGTCAGAGTGGCTGTCTTTCTGACCGGTGGGATATAGGCATAGCTTGTAGCTGATGCCTTCGGTTGATGGGTCGACACTTGTGGCCGCATCCCAACTGAAGGTAACAGCCGTCTGGTCGGCAGCACTCTTGCTGAGGGTAATCTCCTCAACCGAGCTCTTCACGTGCATCTCGTCGGGGTTCTCCTCCAGCGTGAAATACTCTGGGTCCTTGTTGCACGATGTGAACAGCAGTCCTGTGCACAAGGCACTGAATATCATTGCATATTTCTTCATAATCGTATTCATTTATAGCTTAATTACCATTTTCGTTTACCCAGAATGGGGCCTCGCGCAAGTTGGGGTTCTTCTCGTACTCGTCGATATAGATAGGCATCCAGTAGTACTGGCGCTTCCAGATACGGGTCTGGAACACGGTGCGCTTGAAGAATTCCTCAGGAGTGCTACCCTGGAAGTTCATACCATAGTCGTCGCCACACATCTCGGGCAGGTTTTCTGCCTCCTTCCAGCGACGGATATCATACCAGCGGTTGTTCTCGCAGCACAGCTCCACACGGCGCTCAGCACGAATCACACGGCGCAGCTCGGCCTGGGTGTCATCCACATGGATGAACTTCTCGTCCATCGGGCTCACGTCAGCAGTAGTGTATTGGCGCACACCGGCACGCTCACGGATACGGTTCAGATACTTCAGAGCCTCCTGGCGCGAAGAGCTGTTGTCGTAGCACTCGTTCACAGCCTCGGCATAGTCGAGATAGGTGAAGGCCAGACGATAGGTGAAGCCCTGACGTGGGGTAATTGATCCTGTAAGGTTATTATCGAGCACGTTCAAGCCCTTACGAGCCAGGTAACCATTCTGTGGGGCATCGTGGGGTGATGATGTCTGGATATTATCACGACCGTTATAGAAGAAATCGTATTTACGATTGCCTACTGCCAACCAAGCGCCATGGAACGATACGGCATTGTAGAAACGGGGCTCGCGGTTGCAGTACATATTATAGGTACCACGATCGGTTACCTGTCCGGGCTTACCGGTACCATACTCCCAGTTGGTGATATCCGAACGATCGTCGATAGTGGTTGACATACCATCCTCTACATAACCTGAGTTAGGATCGCTGATGGGCAGACCGTTCTTGGTAAAGAAGGCATCAACCAAGCCCTGATAAACACCCAGGCCACAACCGCCGCCATACTCACGTACACTCACCTTAACCAGGAAGAAATTATAACTATTATTCTTAGTTACAGGGAAGGTAATCTCGTGGTTACCCTCGCTCCAACGCTTGATGTGCACGTTATAGGTACTCATGAAGGGGTCGATCTCACCATTAGGACCTTTCTCGGTATAGAGAGCATAGCCAGCTTTCTCGGCCTCGTCGATACAGAGTTTCAAAGCTTCTACGGCACGCACCCATTTCTGTGGATCGTAGGTAGGATTAAAAATCTGTTCACCTTCGTTGTTCACATAATCCTTGTACCAAGGGTTACCATTTACCAAAGGACTAGCAGCAAAGAGCAACATGCGCGAACGAACGGTGAGCGCCATGATGCGGTTGATACGACCATATTTCGAAGGATCGTCATATACAGCAGGCAGTGCCATAGCAGCCTCCAACATCTGCTTATCACAGTAATCAACCACATCGTCGAACTTAGACTGACCTACCATCAAATCTGCCAAATCAAAGTCGGTAGGAGCAATATAATCGGGCTTGAAGGGGATACCACCATGGTTCTCGGCCAACTGCCACCAGCCATAAGCGGTAAGGAACTTCACCTCGTTCTTCATGTTGTCAACCTCCGACTGTGGCAGGTCGTGATCGGGCATCGCCTTTACCATATTATTAAAAATGTAGCCATGACGGATATAACGGGGCATCATCTGCCAGTAATTGGCATCCCACTGTGAGTTAATGGTCCACTGGCCGAAAATCTTTGGGATAACTTTGCTCCAATCCCACTGCTGCCAACGCTTTGAAGGAGTCATATCATCGGCGAACACCTCATAACCATCGGTCTTCAGCTCCCACTTGTCAGGCGTATGAATCACATTATAGACATAGGCCAACCATTGATAGACCTTTTCACGGTTCTCGAACACCATATCGGTGGTCAGCTCGGTATCAGGCTCCTTGTCGAGATAGTCGGAGCACGACACTAACGAGCCGCTGATGGCGCTAAGCGCACAGAAAATATATAGAAGTTTCTTCTTCATAACAATAATACGATAAACTAAAAGTTAATGTCGATACCGAACATCACTGAACGGTTCATTGGATATTTCAAACCATCGTTGGTACCCAATTCAGGATCCCACAGCTTGAACGACGAGAGGCAGAACAGGTTATTGCCACTGACATACACACGACAACTCTTCACATAGAAACTCTGCAACCAAGACTTGGGCAAGGTATAACCAACCTCAAGAGTCTTACAACGCAGGAAGCTCATATCTTTCTTCCACCAGGTAGAACGACGGTAGTTGTTCACGTTAGGACCATAGGTCAGACGGGGCCAGAAGGCATATGGATCCTGATTGGTCTCTGTCCAGCGATCGTCGAGATTATAACTGTAGGCGTTACCCTCCGTAGTAGTACCACCACCAGGCAGGAAGTAAGGCTGATTACCAATCACACGATACATATCACCTGTGCCTTGGAAGAAGAAATTGAAATCGAAGTTCTTGTAGCTAATCACACCACCGAAACCATACACGATGCGTGGGTCTTCAGTACCACCAATGTAACCTTCGTCGGCCTCGGTAATAGCACCATCACCATCCACATCTACATACTTAATGTCGCCAGGATGCAGAATGGCAGCACCCACACCATCCTGTGTAGGAATACCATCCTTTAAGGTTCCGTCGGCATTAAAGTCGTCGTAGGTGAATAAGCGCTCAGCAACCAAACCCCACAACTCGTTCATTGAACGACCTGTAGCCGAACGGTGAGTGCCCTTCAGAGCCTCTGGCTCGTCTTTCTCATCTACACGGTTCTTGGCATAAGTAAAGTTACCATAGGCCGAAGTGAACAGGTCCTTGTTCCACTGCTTGTGGAAATTGAGTGTCACCTCTAAACCTTTGTTTGATACCTGACCGAAGTTAGCCCAAGGAGCCTTCACAAAACCAGTCTGAGTGGGAATGATGCTACGCTCCATAAAGATATTCTTACGCTTCTCACTGAAGATATCCACATTCAGGTCGAGCATATTCCACAAACCGACCTCGATACCAAGGTTCTTCTTGGTCACGGTCTCCCAAGTCAGGTTATCAACACCAATCTCACCTTCGGTGATACCCTTGACACCATCGCGATCATAGTTTTTCTGACCATTGGTTCCCCAAATATAGCCCTCCTCGTTGGTGAAAAGTGTGCCCAGATAGGCAAAACGGCGACCACCAATATTATCATCACCGGCCTGACCAATGCTGGCACGGAACTTGATCTTATGGAAGATAGGTTTCAGTTTCTCCATGAAGTGCTCCTCACTGAGCAACCATCCGATAGCAAAAGAAGGGAAAAAACCGAAACGCTTACCCTTGGCAAAGTTCTCAGAACCGTTGTAACCGAAGTTGAACTCAGCCACATAGCGGTTGTCATAGGTGGCCGACAAGCGACCGGCGATACCCTGCTTACGGTAGTCCTGAATACTACCATCATCATAGGCCTGCTGATTGTAGAGCAACATGGCATCCACATCGGTTTTACCAAAACGATGGTTATACATCAGGTCGGTCTCGAAATACACGCGGGTGTTACCATATTCATTACCCTGCTCGTTGCCCAGCGACTCGTCGCCAGCTTCATGCTGCGAGTAAATCAGGTTACCCTCTTCATCACGTCCAGTAGCGGGGAATACGGTACTTGGTTTAGCCGTACGACTACGACGGCTACGGTTCCAGCGGTCGAAACTAAACAGCCCCTTAGCCTTCAATCCTGGCAGAATCATCTTCAAATCCTGCTCAACACTGAACAGTGTCTGAATTTTACTTGAAGTAATGAAGTCGTAACCTTGCTGAGTGACCGTACGCCAGGGGTTAGCACGATACGAAATCACAGGGATAGCACCATCACTATAACGGGCTGGATGCACGAAAGGCAAGGTACGGAAAGCCTCTCCAAACGCATCATTGGTATTGCAACGCTGCTTCTTGAATCGGTTCAGATAACCACCAATGTTTACACGGAGCATGGTGGTCTTGGTCACGTCCATATCAATGTTGGTGCGCAGGTTATACTGCTGGTTGTTAGTTGCATTATCGAAAACCAAACTCTTATCCTGCTCCAGCAGACCTGTCTCCTTGAAATATGAAGTGACAATCGAGTAGCGCAGGAAGTCGGAACCACCGCTCACCTCCAGATTACCACGAGTGGTATAGGCATAATCCTTTGTAATGGCATCCACCCAGTTCACATCAGGATAAAGGTCGGGATCATAGCCAGAACGGGTACGGTCAATCTGCTGCTGTGTAAAAGGCTGAGCCACCCTGTCCTGAGCAGCCAACTCGTTGAGCAGCGACATATAGTCGGGCGCATTCAGGAACTTTGGCAACTGAGTGGGCTGATTAATAGCGTGTTCAACATGGAAACTCACCTGAGGTGCTCCTATCTTACCACGCTTGGTGGTAATCACAATCACACCGTTAGCACCTCGGACACCATACATGGCCGACGCCGAAGCATCTTTCAATATAGAAAACGACTCAATTTCAGCAACATCTACGTTATCCAAGTCGCGCTCCACACCATCAACCAAAATCAATGGGTTGTTGCTACCAGAGAAGGTTGAGATACCTCGAATCCAGAAGTTTGAGTCATCATAGCCAGGCTCACCTGAGCGTTGAATACCAATAACACCACTCAGCTTACCAGCCAGATTATTAGATAAGGTACGCGTAGAACCGAACTGCAGCTCAGCAGGCTTGATGGTCTCGATAGCACCAATGATAGATGCTTTCTTCTGACTGGAATAACCAGTTACTACCACTTCGGTAAACTCATTGGTTTCTTCCTCCAGCATCACATTCAGCAGGCGCGAACCATTTACCTTTACCTGTTTGCTGGCAAAACCAATGTAATTAAACTCTAACGTAGTACCACTCTTAGCGGGCACGTTAATTCGGAACATACCATCAGCATCGGTAATGGCACGAGTTTCAGTACCCACCAAAGTTACGGTAACACCAATAAGCGGTTCTTTCTGCTTATCGGTTACAAGACCTGTTACCTGGTTGGTCTGTACGCTTTGCGCCACAGCCGCAGGAGCCTGAGGCAACAACGGAGCAGCCATCAGCATAGTCAGGCTGCAAAGCATCACAGAACTGGCAGGTAACCAGAAGTGACAAATTTTGGTTAGTTGTTTCTTCATTTTTTGTTAAATTGTTAATTTGTTAGCTTTGGATTGATTTGCGGTGCAAAGTTAACCTCTTATATCCATTATTCGCCAATAAAAAAGATTTGTATAAGGCAATATAAGCCTTTACGAACAAAATACATACTGATTATCAAGTAGTTAACAATTCAACAAACAACACGTGTGTATAACAGAAATATAAAATAAGCAACATGACAAATCACGCAGATTATGTCATGTTGCTCATTAAAAGACGTCTAAGGTTAGAGCTCGTTTGTTTTCAGCAATTAGTACTCATCCTCGTTGAACAAGAAATCTTCTTTAGTAGGATAGTCGGGCCAGATGTCTTCGATGCTCTCATACACCTCACCTTCATCCTCAATCTCTTGCAGATTCTCCAATACTTCGAGTGGAGCTCCCGAACGGATGGCATAATCTATGAGTTCATCCTTGGTAGCGGGCCAAGGTGCGTCTTCTAATTTCGAAGCTAATTCAAGTGTCCAATACATAATACAAGTTTGTTAGTTTAACTAATTCATTTTTTATTCGGCCGCAAAAGTAATGAATTAATTTCTATCTACCAACATTTTGCCATACTATTTCACTCTGATTTGCGTTAAAATTTATTTTTTTTGCCAAAACAAACAGATAATCGCTCAATCTGTTCACATATTGCAATATTTCGGGACTAATTTTAGCCACTTCCGACAAAGCGACAATGCGGCGTTCGGCCCTACGACACACCGTACGACACACATGGGCCTGTGCAGCTTCACGAGTACCTCCTGGCAATACAAACCCTTGTTTCTCGGGCAGCAACTTCATAATATCGTCTATCTGATGTTCTACCATCTCTATTTCGCCCTCAGGCAAATATGCAGAGGGAGATAAGACTGTTTGATCCTGATCGGTAGCTAAATTGGTACATACATTAAACAAACAGTTCTGAATACGCATAATCATCGCCTTGTCATCACCATCAGGTAAAAGCGAGACCAGCAGTCCTAAATGACTGCTCAGTTCATCTACCGTGCCATATGCCTCAAGACGCTCACTGGCCTTCGATACACGCTGACCGCCTACAAGCGATGTTTTACCCATATCGCCACCTCGGGTATAGACTTTAGTTATTTTCATAAATTGATTGGTTAGAAGTTAATCTTATAGTTATGTTTAAATCTCGTTTTATCAAAGCATACGATACCGCAATAGTAAAGGTCGTAGGTAATCACTGTTCTATCGTCAGACTCTATCTCATGCCAACGTTCCCAATCACGCCAGATACCTTCGACTACTATAACAGATTGATTATCGCATTTTGGCATTAAGGCTTCCCAGGAGGCATTATCCTCAATGGTAACTCTTGCCAGCTCTACTTTATTAATAATAGGTGTAAAAGCTGTTTGATGGCATCCTGCCTGCCAGTAGCGTTGATATTCATCTGGAATCATCATAGCTGGCTGGCGCCAATTGGCTAATCGAAAGTATAACCGTCCCAGTTTGGTAGTGAGCCAATCATCGCCTTTCAACTGTTCGTAGGCATAATAAGGCCAATGCTCGTTTATCACATAACGTACAAACGAGTAATCGGTAGGCGACTGGATGCCAAAACCTCGGCATTGATGGATACGCCCTAACCAAACCAAACTGCCTTTCAATAGATTCATCACTGCAAAGATAGTGCAAATCGAGTGAAATACCAAAGGAAAACTCGTTTTTCTTTGTAATACCAAATAATAAATACAAAAAAATAGGAACCACTCGAAAGTGATTCCTACTTCGTTTTAAAAAGACGGCGGCTTCCTACTCTCCCGCATTGCATTGCAGTACCATCGGCGCAGGTGGGCTTAACTTCTCTGTTCGGAATGGGAAGAGGTGGGACCCCACTGCAATAACCACCTAATATAGGTTATTGACATTGTCGACACAAGAAACGTAGTTCAAGATTGCTCTTGGAAACAACTACATCTGATAATATCAGCATGAAGCGAAAGAGTTCGGGCAATTAGTAGTGCTCGGCTTTGACGTCACCGTCTTTACACCTGCACCCTATCAACGTCATCGTCTATGACGACCCTCAATGGAGTCCTCATCTTGCGGCTGGCTTCGCACTTAGATGCT
>NZ_FNJZ01000005.1:0-270581 GCF_900102205.1 Prevotella sp. khp1 | reverse complement strand
AACTACGTTTCTTGTGTCGACAATGTCAATAACCTATATTAGGTGGTTATTGCAGTGGGGTCCCACCTCTTCCCATTCCGAACAGAGAAGTTAAGCCCACCTGCGCCGATGGTACTGCAATGCAATGCGGGAGAGTAGGAAGCCGCCGTCTTTTTTAAAGAAGAGCCTCGAGAATACAATATTCTCGGGGCTTTTTCGTTTATATATATGTATGCAATGGACAGACAGAATTAGACAAACCAAAATACTTCTGGTAATAGCAGCTGTGGTAATAGCTGTTACCTCTTTGTTGATATCGCATTTTCTGGTAAAAGACCTCTCTAACGAAGAGCGAAAGAAGATGGAAGTATGGGCGCAGGCACTTCATGCCTTGAACCATGCCGATGAGAATACCGACCTTTCATTGGTTCTTGACGTAATGCAAGGTAACACGACCATCCCTGTGATTGTGTTGAATGATAAAGGTGGAATTGATGATTACCGTAATATCCAGGATACGCTGCATCTGGATCAGATAGCCCAGCGTATGCTGAAGGCTGGTGATACGATTGTTGTAGGTAGTCAGATTGTGTGTTACGATGAGTCGGTACTGCTTAAACGCCTGTCACAGTATCCCTATTGGCAGTTAGGTGTGGTGATGATTTTTGTGGTGGTTGCCATCTTTGCCTTACTCTCATCTAAGAAGGCTGAACAGAATAAGGTTTGGGTTGGACTATCTAAAGAAACGGCTCATCAGTTGGGTACGCCTATCTCCAGTTTGATGGCATGGGTTGAAATCTTGAAAGAGAATCATCCAGATGATGACCTGATACCCGAGATGGATAAGGATGTAAAGCGTTTGGAACGTATTGCCGAACGATTCTCGAAGATAGGTTCTTTGCCCGAACCAACACCAGGCTCGATGAACGAGGTGATTGCACATGTGGTTGATTATATGCGTAGGCGAACTTCAAATAAAGTAGAAATTACTACACAAATTCCTGATCACGACGTGGTTGTTAATATGAATGCTTCGCTTTTTGAGTGGGTGATTGAGAACCTCTGTAAGAATGCGGTAGATGCGATGGAAGGTGCTGGTAAGATTTCTATCCAGTTGATTGACGATGACCATCGTGTGGCTATCGAAGTTACGGATACAGGTAAAGGTATCCGCAAAAAGGATATCAACCATGTGTTCACCCCAGGTTTTACCACCAAGCAACGTGGTTGGGGATTGGGACTTTCGTTGGCGCGTCGTATTGTTGAAGACTATCATAAAGGTAAGATTTTTGTGAAGTCATCCGAAGTCGGAAAAGGCACCACTTTTCGCGTAGAATTGCACAAATAACCCTCGTTTTGTGTAATATAAGGGCCTGATAACTAAGGAATTTGCACTAAAATGATAAAAAAATAAAATAAGCGTGCTTTCATTGAAAAAAAAGTTGTAACTTTGCAGCCCGTATAGCGCATTATTGCGCTTAAAAGTGTAGAATAATGAATAGTCTGGAGTCGTTGAAGATAGATCTGAAGAGTTTGGTAAGCGAGGAAACATCCTTGGCTTTCGACTTGAACGATACTTACTTCGAGGCTTTGGATGGTGCTGAAGTGAAGAGGGGCTCTTTGCACGTGTCGGTGTCTATACGCAAGGCAACCGGCTTTTTCGAACTCCTGTTCCATACCGAAGGCACCGTTATTGTACAGTGCGACCGATGCTTAGACGATATGGAACAGCCGGTAGAAACCGACAACCGTTTGATTGTCAAGCTCGGTAGCGAATACTCAGAGGAAGATGATATCATCGTAGTGCCTGAGGACGAAGGAATACTCGACACCTCGTGGATCATCTATGAGTTTGTGGCCCTGGTAATACCCATCAGGCATGTGCATGCACCTGGCAAGTGCAACCCTGCCATGACGAAAGCTCTGGAAGAGCTGTCAGCTGACCGAAGCAGCGATGAGGAGTCCGACCAGCCCATCGACCCCCGCTGGGAAAAATTAAAGAATTTAAAAGTTTAAACATTTAAAAGTATTATAGAATTATGGCACATCCTAAAAGAAGACAGTCAAAGACTCGTACACTCAAGCGTCGTACTCATGACAAGGCAGTAGCTCCCACACTGGCAGTATGTCCTAACTGTGGTGCATATTATGTTTATCACACTGTATGCCCCACTTGCGGTTACTATCGTGGTAAGGTAGCTATCAAGATCGAGGAAAGCGTAGCTGAGTAATGGATAGAATCAATGCGATAATCACTGGTGTAGGCGGTTATGTGCCCGACTATATTCTGAACAACGATGAGTTGTCACGTATGGTCGACACCAACGATGAGTGGATTATGACGCGTGTTGGTATCAAGGAGCGTCACATACTTACGGAGGAAGGTCTCGGCACCAGCTACATGGCGCGTAAGGCTGCCAAGCAGCTGATGCAGAAGACCGGAGTCGATCCCGACTCAATCGATGCCGTCATCGTAACCACCTCAACAGCTGATTATAAGTTCCCTTCCACAGCCTCTATCGTATTAGGCAAACTCGGACTGAAGAATGCATTCGCATTCGATTTCTGGGGTGCTTGCTGTGGATTCCTCTACACACTCGACGTGGCAGCTACGATGATTCAGAGCGGACGCTACAAGAAAATCATCGTGATCGGTGCCGATAAGATGTCGTCGGTTGTTGACTATAAGGATCGTCAGACCTGTCCTCTCTTCGGAGATGGTGCAGCTGCCGTTCTGCTCGAGGCTACCGAGGAACAGAATATCGGTGTGATGGACTCTTATTTCCGCACAGATGGTAAGGGACTGCCATTCCTGCATCTGAAGGCTGGAGGTTCGGTCTGCCCACCGTCGCATTTCACTGTTGATCATCGTCTGCACTACCTCTATCAGGAGGGTCGCACTGTGTTCCGTTATGCAGTGACGAATATGAGTAACGACTGCGCTATCATCGCTGAGCGCAACGGTCTGAACAAGGACAACATCCAGTGGGTGGTTCCTCATCAGGCTAACATGCGTATCATCGAGGCTGTAGCCAAGCGCCTGGAGTTGCCAATGGAGCAGGTGATGGTAAACATCGAACGCTACGGAAACACGAGTGCCGCCACGATACCGCTGGCTATCTGGGAATACGAGAATAAGTTGAAGAAGGGCGACAATCTGATCCTCACCGCCTTTGGTGCAGGATTCGTTCACGGAGCTTCTTATTACAAGTGGGCCTATGATGGCAATAAGTAGTGAATAGTGAATAATGAATAGTGAATAATGCATAAAGCAGGATTCGTTAATATTGTTGGAAATCCCAACGTAGGCAAAAGTACGCTCATGAACCAGCTGGTTGGTGAGCGTATTTCTATTGCCACATTTAAGGCTCAGACAACCCGTCATCGTATCATGGGTATCGTGAATACACCCGAGATGCAGATTGTGTTCTCGGATACCCCAGGTGTGCTCAAGCCAAACTACAAACTACAGGAGTCAATGTTGGCGTTCTCTGAGTCGGCCCTCCAGGATGCGGATGTGCTGCTCTACGTGACCGACGTGGTAGAGAACCCTGAAAAGAATATGGACTTCCTTGCAAAGGTGCAGAAACTGGATATGCCGGTATTGCTGCTCATTAACAAGATTGATGAGCTTACTGGTGGTAATGCACAATTGGCAGCCATTGTTGAGAAATGGCATGCCCTGCTGCCGAAGGCAGAGATTCTGCCTATTTCGGCCAAGAATAAGTTCGGTGTGGATATGTTGCTGAAGCGTATCCAAGAGCTCCTGCCCGAGAGCCCCGCTTATTTCGATAAAGATCAGTTAACCGATAAGCCCGCACGATTCTTCGTGTCGGAGATTATCCGCGAAAAGATACTGCTCTACTACGATAAGGAGATTCCTTACAGTGTAGAGGTAGCTGTGGAGCGATTCAAAGAGGATGATAAGCACATCCACATCAATGCTATTATTTATGTGGAGCGCGATTCACAGAAGGGTATCATCATCGGTCACCAGGGTGTAGCCCTCAAAAAGGTAAGCACCGAGGCTCGCAAATCGCTCGAAAAGTTCTTCGCCAAGCCTATCTTCCTCGAGATTTTCGTGAAAGTAGATAAGGACTGGCGTTCATCAGAAAAAGAATTGAATCACTTCGGGTACAACCCCGAGTAGGTTCTTCCGTGTTAATCCATGTAATCCGTGCCAAAATAAATATAGTATGGGAAATTTAGTAGCAATCGTAGGACGCCCTAATGTGGGTAAGTCTACACTGTTCAACCGACTGACAAAAACGCGCCATGCGATTGTCAGCGACGAGGCTGGTACCACTCGCGACCGCCAGTATGGCAAGTGCGAATGGAACGGTCGCGAGTTCTCAGTTGTCGATACCGGCGGCTGGGTCGTCAACAGCGACGATGTATTCGAAGAGGAGATCCGCAAGCAGGTGATTATTGCCACCGAAGAGGCCGATCTCGTACTCTTCCTCTGCGATATTAATAATGGTGTCACAGGTTGGGATATGGACGTAGCGCAGATTCTGCGCCGTGCCAAACTGCCCGTTATCCTGGTGGCCAACAAAGCCGACGATGGTAAGGACCTGTACGACCAGTACGAGTTCTATAAGCTTGGTCTTGGCGATCCGTATCCTATCTCTGCTGCCACTGGTAGCGGTACAGGCGATCTGCTCGACAAGGTGCTCGAGATATTGCCCGAGAAACCCAAGGACGAGCTCGAGGATGGTATCCCCCGTTTTGCGGTGGTAGGTCGTCCTAATGCCGGTAAGTCGAGCATCATCAACGCCTTTATCGGCGAGGATCGTAACATTGTAACCGATATCGCCGGTACTACCCGCGATAGTATCTACACCCGTTACGATAAGTTCGGTTTCGATTTCTATCTGGTAGATACCGCAGGTATCCGTCGTAAGAATAAGGTAACTGAGGATCTGGAGTTCTATTCGGTAATGCGCTCTATCCGTGCCATCGAGAATAGTGATGTGTGTGTGCTCATGCTCGACGCCACCCGTGGTATCGAGGCTCAGGATATGAACATCTTCCAGCTCATTCAGAAGAATAACAAATCGCTGGTTGTAGTTGTTAACAAGTGGGATCTGGTTGAGGATAAGTCGCAGGAGGTAATCAAGACCTTCGAGAACGCCATCCGTAAGCGTATGGCACCGTTTGTCGATTTCCCCATCATCTTCGCTTCGGCACTTACCAAGCAGCGTATCTATAAGGTGCTCGAGACTGCCAAGCAGGTTTATCTGAATCGTAAGGCCAAGATTGGTACCTCTAAGCTTAACGAGGTGATGCTGCCTCTCATCGAGGCCTTCCCACCACCATCGGTTAAGGGTAAGTACATTAAGATTAAGTATGTGGCTCAGGTGCCCGACACGCAGATTCCTACCTTTGTGTTCTATGCCAACCTGCCACAGTACGTGAAGGAGCCTTACAAGCGCTTCCTGGAGAATAAGATTCGTGAGAACTGGGAGCTTACTGGTAGTCCCATTAATGTGTTTATCCGCCAGAAGTAATGCGTAAGCTCGTCTATCTTATATTGATAGTTATAGTAGTAGCCTGTAGCACCGGTGTAAGTCGCGAAGAACAAGCGGCTTTGGCTGCTAAAGGCTACTATACTCATTTAGTTCAGGGTGAGTTCGAGCAGTTTGTCGAGGGCCGTTTTATGGCCGATTCGCTGCCTGCCGATTACCGCTCGCAACTGATCGAGGGCTATAAGCAGTTCGTTGCTCAGCAGTTAGAAGCCCGAAAAGGTTTACAAGAGGTTTCTGTGTCGCGTGCTTATACCGACAGCTTGGCTGGCTATACCAATGTGCTGCTGATGCTTTGCTATGGCGATAGCACCACCGAGGAGGTGGTAGTGCCGATGGTGGAACGCAATGGCCGCTGGATGATGAAGTAACTTAAGAATAACTAAATTATAAAAAGTAAGAAATGAAAAAGATTGTTTTAGCAATAGCTGCTGCTTTGACTGTTAACCTGGCTTATGCACAGGGCAACACCGATGGCAGCAGCAAGAAGAACGTGTTTGCTACCGAAAGCAAGAAGTTTACGCTCTCTACTGTTACCGATTGGATGAAGGATAACGGTGTTTTCCAGAATCTCGATGTATCTGTAACCGCAGGTACCACAGGTATCGGTATCGATGTAGCATCTCGCGTTCACGAGAACGTACAGCTGCGTATGGGTTATGAGTATATGCCTCGTTTCAAGAAGAGCATCTACTTTCCTGTAGAGGTTGGTGGTGAGCCTGCAGTGGCTTACGATGATGCCGGCAATCGTGTAGAGACCACTTTCGATCGCCTCTCAAAGATGCTCCACGATCTGACTGGCTTTACAGTCGAGGATGAGGTTGAGATGGTTGGTAAGCCAACTATCAACAACTTTAAGTTCTTGGTTGATGTATTCCCCTTCAAGAATAAGCATTGGCATGTAACTGGTGGTTTCTATTGGGGCCCCTCACAGTTCGCCTATGCCGAGAACTCAACCTCAGCCATGAGTTCGCTGCTGGCTGTAAGCATGTACAATCAGATTTACCAGAAGTGCGTGAACGATGATCCTATTATTGATATAGATGGTGATGGTACAGCTCAGAATCCTGGTATGACTATTTACTTTAATGAGGCTTATCGTCAGCGCATTGTAAACTACGGCCGCATGGGTTTCCATGTAGGTGATAAGAAGGACTCTGGTGAGCCTTATATCATGGAGGCTGACGCCGAGAGTGGTATGGTTAAGGTTCGTGCTAAGAGCAATAGTTTTAAGCCCTACTTAGGCTTTGGTTATGGTGGCAAGCTGATGAAGAGCCGCGACGACTGGCAGGTATCTTTTGATGCTGGTATGATGTTCTGGGGTGGCACTCCTAGCTTGATTACTCACGATGGTACTAACCTCACTAAGGATGTAGAGAATATCTCGGGTAAGGTTGGCACTTGGGTTGATTTCTTGGGTGGTTTCAAGGTTTATCCCGTACTTCAAGTTCGTTTTACCAAGACCATTTTTTAAGTCTGTTTTTCTCTAAGTACTTTTCAATTGCAACCTAAGTACTTTACAATTGAAAAGTACCTAGAAAAAAAGGTTCCCAATCGGGAACCTTTTATTGTTTATTTTATAACCTTCTTCTTGCCGTTCTGGATGTAGATACCAGGACGAAGGGTTTTGCTGTTAGCACGAGTACCTGTGAGGGTATAAATCGCATCATCAGCACTATTAGCTTTGTTATCAGCCTTTATGTCACGAATGCCTGTATAATCCTCGCGGCTAACGTATTTAAATTCGCCTGAGAGACCTGATGGCATGTTTAACCAACAGGTATTTGCGGGTATGTAGTGGCTGCTGACCAGGTCAGCTTTTGTCGCTTTTTTAAATACCAATTCGCCAGCATCGTTCTTGCCTAATACACGCATGGTTGACTCGTCGTATCTTACGTTTACTTTGTGACCTGAAGTGCGGGCAAAGTAGGTGCCACCCATCTGGTTGTTATCAGCAGGTGTTGTAGCGTCGGTAACAGGCATAATCTTGTTGTTGGCAGGATCGTTGCTGCTACACATGAATAACAATGGGGTAGCTGCGGGCTTTACCTCGTCGGTGATTTCCTGCATCTGGAATACGCCCTCCTTCACACCGTCAACTACATATACTTTAACGCCTTCTGAAACCACTTTGAAGGGATAGCTGGCATACAGGGTGCCATAGTAGCTATCGCCAACCTGTACGGTAGGTTGTAGGCCAATATAGTTATTCTCTGTGTCGATGGGAACGAATTTCCAGTACTGATAACCATCTCCAGTCTTTTTGTAAGTTACATAGCCCTCGTCATCGTCAGTTGTACTATCGTATAAGCGATATTCTGTACCGTTATATGATATATACATAAAATAGGTTCCGCCATCTTTTGGACGCAAACCCAGATATCTTCTATTACCGGTAATCTGATAGATACTGGTACCTTGTGTTTTTAGGTCGTATTCCGTTCCATGTTGTTCTACGTAGATGATAGAGCCAGGATTGCTCTTTACGTAGTCATACCCACGCCATGTAACAATGTTACTCAGATCTACGTTGGTGCTTGAGTAATCTATTTCACCTACCTGATCATCTCTGATGGTGATATAACGTGAACTTGCATTGTTTTGGATACGATAGTAACCGTTAGCCACGCTCTGTGCTGTGGCCTGTACTGTAGTAAGGATGCTTACGAGAGTGATTAGAACTGTTCTTTTCATCGGGTAATCCTTTTTTGGTTTTATAGAAAAAGCCCAGCCCCAAATGGGACTGGGCTCATGCTTAATATCTTAATCCGTAGATTACTCTGCGATTACGATAGATACACGGTTGCTGTCGTTGTCAGCGAATGGCTGTACACGAGCACCCTTGCTGTCGTAGCTGATGCGGCTTGCAGCGATGCCAGCCTTCTTCAGAGCCTTAACAACAACGTCGGCACGACCAGCAGCCAGGCGATCGTTGATGCGATCGTTACCTGTACCAGCGTCAGCGTAACCAGTGATGTTAACCTTAGCCTCAGGGTTAGCGTTCAGGTAAGCAACTACCTCGTCAACCTTCTGCTGCTCGCTCTTGCGGATAACAGTCTTACCGATAGCGAAGAAGATATCACGACGGAGAGCCTCAGTCTTAGCCTCTGGCTCCTCAGCCTTAGCAGGAACCTCAACAATCTTCTCAACAATCTTCTCTACGTAGCGAATCTCTGGCTCTGGAGCAGGGATGAAACGTGTAGAGTAAGTGTTACCGAGGGCAATCTTCACACCAGCAAGTGCGTTGAAGTACCAATCCCAGTTCTTAGCCTTCTTTGAGTTGTACTTGTCGTTCAGGGTGTTAGCGCTCAGCTCAAGACCGATCTTAACCTTATCGCTTACCTTGAAGTCACCCATCAGACCGAACTGACCTACGAGGCGAACCTTTGTACCGTCCCACAGATACTCCAGACCACGGTTTGTGGTGTAGGTAGTACCGTTGGCACCAACCAAAGTACCCATAGCGCGGATAGCCTGATCAGCTGTAGCAGCCTCGCTGTTACCCCAACCGATGTTTACACCGATACCAGCGAAAGCGCTCAGATCGAATACACGATTAGGATTGAAGCCAAACAGTGCGTTTGAGAGGTTGAATGTAGCGTCGATTGTAGGAGCTACATAGTTCCACTTCCACTTATACTCCTTGTTAGCAATGTCGAACTTGCTACCAGCCTTGCTCTGCCAAGCGTTAACGGCCAAGCGGGCACCCCACAGCTTTGAGAACTGACGGCCTACAGTAGCCTGTACGTTGTATGACAGCAGATCGCCGAAGCTTACCTCACCAAGTGTGTACTGAGCGCCCAGAGGCTGAACCTGTACATACCAGTGTGGCTCGAAGACGTATTCAGTCGTGCCCTTCTGCTCCTGTGCATTTGCTGAGATACCAGCCAACAGCATCAGGCAAGACAATATTGTTTTCTTCATTTTCATATTCTGTTTACTAATTTTTTAATTCGCGAATGTTAATTACTTCACTACGATGTCGTACTTCTTAGAAACCTGGTTGCCATAGAAGTCGAGGGCGCTGTAGATAACAGTGTAGTTACCAGCCTTCAGGTTAACTGTCAGCTTGTTGAAGTCCTTGTCACCCTTAGTCTTCAGTGACTGGAGAGCGAATGAACCGTCAGCAGCCTTAACAGCAACGTACTTCTTGAATGCAGGAGCCAGGAGCTCGTTTGTCATTGTGGTAGGAATCAGAGTGATCTCACCAGCAGGAACAGCAGCACCGTCAACGAAGCGAGTTACGCTGTAGTTCTCACCAGCCTGGAACAGGATGATAGGCTCGAGGATACGTGTCAGACCGTCGGTAGAAACCTTAGTTACAACGCGGTTCAGCTCACGCTCCAAGAAGTCGCTTACGCGAGCCTCGAAGGTCTTTGTGCGGTCAGCAAAAGCTGTGATGTCGATCAGAGCCTGCTTAGCCTCAGCGATCAGAGCGTTCAGCTCAGCTACAGGAATAGCGTTTGTAACAGTCTTGATGCTGGTCTCCAGATCGAGCTCTGTGTAGTATGCAACACCAGCGCCAGGAGCTGTAGCAGCAGTGCCATCCCAATAAGTATAAGCGGCACCAGGTTTTGTGTTTGTTATAAGAACATTGCCAGTTGCATCAATTGCCATGTAAACCTTCAGATTTGCTGAAGAATAAGCATCATCGAATGAGATCTCAGGAATAGCCTGGATCTTAACACCAGCGCGGTTGATCTTATCCATTACCTTGTCGATGATCTTAGCAGCAGCCTTGTCAGCCTTGTCGAGGCTAATGGTGCGACCCTCGATGAGGTCCTTACCGAAGTCGAATGACAGTGGCTTGTAAGCTGTAGCAGCGATAGAGAAGTCAGACAGTACGCTACGAACACCTACAGTATCCTCCCACTGAGCCTGGAGAGCCAGTGCAGGAAGTGAAGGAACCTTAGCCTTGAGCAGAGAAGCTACAATCTGAGTAGAGTTCTTCAGAACATCCTTAGCAGTAGTCTTTGTTACAGCTGCGTAGTTGCTGCTGTTAGCTGTCTTAGCGGCAGCCTTGATCTCGCGCATCATTGAACGAACGTCAGAAGCGATTGACTTGTAGTCGATGATCTTAACAGGATCGATAGTAGCAAGGTCAGTAGCCTCGAGGTTGATGCCAGCCTGTACCTTCCACAGGTTGAACTCCGCACCACGAGTAACGCCCCATGACAGAACGGTCTCGTCGTCAACCTTAACGCTGTCCTTGTTGATAGTTACGAAGCTCTCGTTACCCTGGCTGTCAACCAGCTTCAGAGCCTTGAGGTCGGTAGCTACAACGTTAGATGGGTTCAGAGAGAACCAGAGTGTACCAGCGTCGGCAACCTCTGTATCCTCGTCAGCCTTTGGCAGGATGTCGCCATTGCTCCACTTGTAGATCTCCTTAACACCAGCGAAGTCAGCAGCCTCAAGAGCTGTACCGTGACCTTCCATAGTTGTTGTTGAAGGGAACTTACCAGTTGTGGTAGCCTTACCCATAGCAGTACCCAGGAACTGAATGTTCAGACCAGGGAACAGCTTGCTGTTCTCGAGAATGCTTGTAGATGTAGCGTTAACAGTTACGCTTGTAACCATCTTTGAGAGAGCCTCAACGATAGTGCTGATCTTAGACTCAACCTGAGTGAGCTGACCCTCGATAGTCTTTGTAACCTGAGCCAGGCTATCCTTCTCCTGCTCCAGAGTAGATACACGGTTCTTCAGGCTTGTAACGTCGCTCTTCAGAGTCTTGATGTCGCCCTCAGCAGTGGTCATACGGCCTTCGAGTGCGTCGATGTCCTTCTCAGCCTGCTCTACGCGTGGCTCGAGGTTAGCCTTAACGGCATTTACCTGTGCCATCAAGTCTGTCTTTACATCCTCGCTTGTGTCCTTACAAGAAACGAATGATGTTGATGTAGCACCTACGAGGGCTACCATCAGAATACCATTGATAATTTTCTTTTTCATTGAACTTAAAAATTATAATTAAACAAATAAATAAAACAATAATATCGTACGTTAATTTATATAAATCGGTGACAAAAGTAGGAAATATAATTGAAACTTGCAAGAAATATTAGGTTTTTTTTTCAAAAAACCGCAAATTTCTGCCGAAATACCTGCAATATGGTAGTTTTTTCCATTTATAGCTCCTTTTTATGTTATTTTAAGTGATGTGCGCCTGACAGGACTCGAACCTGCACGTCGTAAACACTAGATCCTAAGTCTAGCGCGTCTACCAATTCCGCCACAGGCGCAGAATCGACGTTAGTCAATTCGCTTTTTAAAGCAGAATCGACGTTAGTCAATTCGCTTCTTTGAAGCTTTTTCGGGTGCAAAGGTAATGCTTTTTTTTTATTTGACCTACGGATTTAACGGATTTTTTTTAATTATTATTAAGTAAGGTACGCGCGTGCTCTATTATAGTATCTTTACCTTTGTTAAAATCTTCGTCGGTCAGTGCCACGTTGTAGTCAGGGTCGAGACCAAACTCGGTCTGGTTGTGGTTGGCATCGTAGGTGGGGCAGGCCGAGAAACGCACTGTCCATCCGTTAGGCAGACTGGCGGTGAAGGGCAGGCCACTGCCACCACCGGTACGGTCGCCCACTACGGTTACCTGTGGCATACATTTCATATAAGTGGTAAACTCGTTGGCAGCACTAAACACACCGCGGTTGGTAAGCAGTACCACCTTTTTCTGCCAGCGCAAGTTGCTGCTGGGCTCGATATACTGCGGCTCCTGTGCCGAGAAGTCGTTATGACCTTTACCGGTTTTATGTTGTATGTAGCCAACCAGTGTTTTCTGGTTGCAGAAACGGGCAGCCAGTTTTTCGGCATTGGTCAGGTCGCCACCGCCGTTGCTGCGAATGTCGAGTATCATGCCCTGGCAGAACATGAGGTGCTGTATCACCTCGTCGAGATTACCTTCGCCCACAGAACTTGAAAAGCTGCCATAATATACATAGCCGATGTTATCGTCGAGGATGCGGTAGCGCAAGCCGCCGGCAATACGGTAGTCGGTACCTAAGTAACGGCGCTGCAGGGTATCGCTGAAGTTGGTGGGGTAGTCCTCGTGCCAGTTCCAGTAACGACCGTTGTCGAACGCGGTGTAGAGGTTTACATGTCCGTCGCGCAGTTCGGATAGCATATCGGTGAGCACCTCGAACAGCTGCTCGCGGTTCATATTGTCGTTTACACGTACCTTATAGGTCTGGTAAATCTGGTTCCAATCAATATCTTTGTAGTCGAAAAAGCAGTAGTGCTCATCGATGATATGCCACAAGGCCTCGAAGTTGCCTGTGGGTGTATCGGGGCGTTCTTCCTCCTTTACGCAGGAAGTAAGTGTAAATATCAGGAGAAATAACAGCGTTATTTTTTTCATAGGCTGCGGGTGATGCCAAGCAGGATACGGTGGGTATAGGTGTGCTGCTTGAGGTTGTTGACTTGGGCTTGCTGGTAGTTACCGAGGTAGGCCAGGCGCAGTGCCCATTTTTGTGTGCAGTGCCAATCCACCGAGGCCAACTGGCGGAAGGTGGGGGCTGAAACAAAAGTGGTGGGTACGATGTTATGATCGTAGTTGCCCCGTGAAAAGATTTCGTAGTAGCTCTGTCCGTAGTTGGGACTGAACATCACGCCTACCAGTGGCAGGTTGAGTTCGTAACGGGCTGTAAAATGATGACGACTGATGTGGAAACCGTACGTAGCAGTTGCACTTGGCATGATGTTGAGTGCAGCACGAGCCTGGGCGGGGTTGTTGCTGCTGGTCATGTTGTAGATGGCGCCAGCGCAGAGGTTGACGGCTACACCAGCTTGCAGTTTCAGTCCGTTGAGTACAGGACGGAAATTGTAGTAGCGTGCCCAATAGAGATTGTAAGTGATTTCCAGATCGTTGATGTTATGGCTACGGTCGTGGGTGTTCGAGAGGTCGACCTCGTGCTCATAGGTGTTGCTCCAATGGCGGGTGGTGTCGCGCTGCTCTTTGATGTACATATAGGTTATACCCGTGCCGCTAAAGTTCTCGGGGGTTAGGTAAGTATCGAGAACTTTGGTTGGGCCAAGGCCTATCATGTGTGATTTGTTTTGTGCATTTGCCGCGGTTGCAGCAAAGCACAAAACACACAATATACTATTTAAAATCTTCATTATCAAAAAGATTTAGCTGACCGGTGAGCTCATCGCGTACCTGCTGCTCACTTTTGCCGGCATCTGGATCAAGGTCTTCTTCCTCAGGTTCGGTATCAGTATCCGCTGTCTCGGCCGGTGGCTCTGGGAAGCGGGTGGGCTCCAACTCCTCGATGCTCTCAAGGGCATAGGTGGTGAGGCGCTTACCCTTGGCCTTATAACCCTTTACGGCAATGAACTGCTCGGCATCAATCTCCTCGCTGCCACGGAAGGCATCGGCACCGCCGTAGGTTACCTGCAAACGTGGATAAGGTGTATCGGTAAGCAACAGCAACTGCGATGCAGGATTGTCCGAAAGCCAGTTCTGCTTTTTCTTAGTGGCATCCATCTGGAATCGCTTGAGATAAGGATAGCCCTGGTTGTCGGCATCGTAGAGTACGGCCGTCCAAACCTTGTCGGCATCGTATTTCTCGATGCGCAGGATGTTCGACTCGTAGTGGTTGGCCAAATCAAAGTTGCTCAGATAGTAGTCGCCATTCGAGAGGATGACCAGAATCTGGTCATCGTCGTAGAACTCGCCTAACATCTTTCCATGGTCGTCGTAGTTCAAGCGGTTCACGTCTGGATCGAACCAAACCTTGCGACCACCCAGTGTAGAGTGTCCGTGACTCTTCAGTCCGATGCGGGTTACCTGATACTTGGTGAGCAGGTTACCCTTCGAGGCGCGTCCCTTGATCATAATCTCTGAAAAATCTTTGACTAAGAACACGCGTTTGATGTTTTGTGAGGGGTCGAGTGTTACCTTGATCACCTCGGCCTCGCCGTTGGGGTTGGCGGTGAAGTACATCACGCGACTGCCGTCGGTGCCCTGCGTCAGGTCGTACTCCTTGTCGCGGGTCATGCTGGTAACGTTGAAGCGCTTGATGTAGCAGGCGCCCTTCTTACCATCACGATAAACGGCATTGTAGATGGTACGTGAGTCGTTCTTCTTGAACACGTTCACATACAGGATGTTCTTACCCACGAACAGTTTCTCGGCTACGCGTACAATCTTGTATTTACCATCCTTGTAAAAAATGATGACATCATCGAGGTCGGAGCAGTTGCATACAAACTCGTCCTTTTTCAGTCCGGTACCGATAAAGCCATCGCTGCGGTTGATGTACAACTTCTGGTTGGCCTCGGCCACTTTGGCTGAGTCGATGGTGTCGAAATTGCGAATCTCGGTCAGACGTGGATGGTCCTTGCCGTACTTATCCTTTAGGAACTGGAACCAGTTGGCTGTTACCTCTACCAGGTTAGCCAGATCGCGGTCGATCTCCTCAATCTCTGCCTTCAGACGTGCCATGAGCTCGTCGGCTTTATCCTTATTGAATTTCAGGATGCGCTGCATCTTGATTTCGAGCAGCTTCAGGATATCGTCCTTGGTTACCTCGCGGATAAACTGTGGATAGTAAGGTGTGAGTCGCTCGTCGATATGTTCGCAAACGGCATCTACGTTAGGTGCCTGTTCAAATTTCTTGTCCTTATAGATACGCTCCTCGATGAAGATGCGTTCCAGACTTTGGAAGTGCAACTGTTCTAACAGCTCTCCCTTGCGGATTTCGAGCTCCTGACGAATGAGATCCTTGGTGCGATCAACCGAGTGGCGCAGCACATCGCTCACGGTGAGGAACTGTGGTTTGTTGTCCTCGATCACGCAGCAGTTTGGCGAGATGCTTACCTCGCAGTCGGTAAAGGCATAGAGGGCGTCGATGGTTTTATCGCTCGATACGCCTGGTGCCAGGTGTACCTGGATTTCAACCTCGGCAGCAGTGAGGTCTTCAACCTTACGGGCCTTGATTTTTCCTTTCTCAATCGCCTTTACTATAGAGTCCTGCAGGGTCTCGGAGGTTTTTGAGAATGGTATCTCGCGGATGACCAGTGTTTTCTGATCTATCTTCTCGATCTTGGCGCGTACCTTGATGACGCCGCCACGCTGACCGTCGTTATATTTCGAGACGTCAATGCTACCGCTGGTGGGGAAGTCGGGGTAGAGTGCGAATGGCTGCTGGTGCAGATAGCTGATGGCTGCATCGCAGATTTCGCAGAAGTTGTGTGGCAGGATTTTTGAACTTAGTCCTACGGCGATACCCTCGGCACCCTGTGCCAACAGCAATGGGAATTTGACAGGGAGTGTGATTGGCTCCTTGTTACGACCGTCGTACGACATCTTCCACTCGGTGGTCTTGGGATTAAACACCGTGTCGAGGGCGAACTTAGAAAGGCGTGCCTCGATGTATCGTGGGGCAGCGGCCGATGAGCCCGTGAGGATGTTTCCCCAGTTACCCTGCGTGTCGATGAGCAGATCTTTCTGTCCCAACTGCACTAAGGCGTCGCCGATAGAAGCATCACCGTGAGGGTGGAACTGCATGGTATGACCTACGATGTTGGCTACCTTGTTGTAGCGGCCATCGTCCATACGTTTCATAGAGTGCAGAATTCTACGCTGTACGGGTTTCAGTCCGTCGCCCAGATGGGGTACGGCACGCTCCAGGATTACGTAGCTGGCGTAATCCAGAAACCAGTTCTGATACATGCCGCTAAGATGATGAACCGCTGCGGCATCAAAGCGGTTGCTTGGTTTATAGTCGGAGTGCTGTTCCGACTGTTCAATCTCTTTAATCTCGTCGTCCATTCCTTTTTTATGCTGCGGTTTTTAGTACACGTAGAAAAAATTGCTAGTACACGTAGCCGTATTATTTTCTACGTGTACTAGCAAAAACAGGTTAGTTAAGCTTTGCCAGCTCTAACACCTTGTCAACGGCGGCGCTCAAGCCGTCGGCATTCTTACCACCAGCCTGGGCAAAGTGAGGCTGACCGCCACCACCACCCTGGATGAGCTTAGCGGCCTCGCGAACCATCTGACCGGCATTCAGTCCGTGGTCGCTTACCATATCATCGCTCATCATGATGCTAAGCTGTGGTTTATTGTTGTCGTGAGTACCCAGTACACACAGCAGTGAGCCCTCTACAGCTGCACGAATCTTAAATGCCAGATCCTTGGCAGCAGCAGGATTCATAGGCAGAACGGCAGAAACTACCTTTACGCCGTTTACCTCACGAGCCTTGTCGACCAGCTGCTTGGCAGCGCGCTCTACAGCCTGTGCCTGGAAAGCCTCAATCTCTTTCTTCATGGAGTCGTGCTCCTCGATATACTTCTTGATAACGCCCTGTAGGTCCTTGGCATTGTTGAAGAATGCCTTAACAGCTTTCAGGATATCCTCGGTCTGATACAGCAGCTCCTCGCACTCCTGTCCGGTCTTGGCCTCGATACGACGGATGCCGGCAGCTACACTGCTCTCAGAGATAATCTTGAAGAATCCGATACGACCGGTGCTTGAAGCGTGGATACCACCACAGAACTCGCAACTTGGACCGAAGCGAACCACACGAACCTTATCGCCGTACTTCTCGCCGAACAGGGCGATAGCACCAAGCTTCTTAGCCTCGTCGAAAGGCACGTCGCGGTGCTCGTCGATGTGGATGTCCTGACGGATCATATCGTTTACCATACGTTCAACCTCGCGCAGCTGCTCGTCGGTAACCTTCTCGAAGTGTGAGAAGTCGAAGCGCAGGGTGTCGGGGCTTACAAACGAACCCTTCTGCTCTACGTGGTCGCCCAGAATCTGCTTCAAGGCATAGTCGAGCAGGTGAGTAGCGGTATGGTTAGCGGCCGAAGCGTTACGCTTGTCGGTATCAACGCATGCCATGAACTGGGCTGCGGGATCCTTTGGCAACTGCTTTACGATGTGAACGCTCTGACCGTTCTCACGCTTGGTGTCGATGATGTTGATGGTCTCGGCCTCGTTAACGAGTACACCGCAATCACCAACCTGTCCACCCATCTCACCATAGAATGGGGTGTTATCGAGTACCAGCTCGTAGAACTCATTCTTTTTCTGAGTTACCTTGCGGTAGCGGATGATATGGCACTCGTATTCGGTATAGTCGTAACCAACGAACTGCTGCTCACCGGCGGCCAGCTCTACCCAGTCGCTGTTCTCAACGGCAGCGGCATTACGGGCACGGTCCTTCTGCTTCTGCATCTCAACATTGAACTGCTCCTCGTTAACGGTAAAACCGTTTTCACGACAGATGAGTTCGGTGAGGTCGAGAGGGAATCCGTAGGTGTCGAACAAACGGAAGGCCTGTACGCCATCCAACTCGGTCTTACCCTCAGCCTTGAGGGTATTCATAGCGTCGTTCAGCATGCCGATACCCTTTTCGAGGGTGCGGAGGAACGACTCTTCCTCTTCCTTAATCACCTTGGTGACAAGCTGCTGCTGGGCCTCCAACTCGGGGAAGGCACCGCCCATCTCGGCAACGAGTGTTGGAACAAGCTTGTACAGGAAACCATCCTTCTGATTCAGGAAGGTATAGGCATAACGTACGGCACGGCGCAAGATACGACGAATCACATAACCTGCCTTGGCATTAGAAGGCAGCTGACCGTCGGCGATTGAGAAGGCAACGGCACGCAGGTGGTCGGCGCAAACACGCATGGCCACGTTGATGTCGTCCTGCTCCTTGCTGATTGGACTCTCGGTCTCCTCCTCGAAGGTGAAGTACTTCAGTCCGGTAATCTGCTGCTCGGCCTTGATGATAGGCTGGAATACGTCGGTATCGTAGTTAGAGTGCTTGCCCTGCATCATGCGGACCAGACGCTCAAAGCCCATACCGGTATCAATTACGTTCATTGACAGTGGCTCGAGTGAACCATCGGCCTTGCGGTTGAACTGCATGAACACGATGTTCCAGATTTCGATAACCTGTGGGTCGTCCTGGTTAACCAGCTCACGACCGGTCTTGCCGCTGGCAGCCTTCTGCTCAGGGGTACGGCTATCTACGTGGATCTCAGAGCAAGGTCCGCATGGACCTGTATCGCCCATCTCCCAGAAGTTGTCGTGCTTGTTTCCGTTGATGATGTGATCCTCGGGTACGTGCTTTGCCCAGTACTTGGCAGCCTCGTCGTCGCGAGGGATGTTCTCCTCGGGCGAACCCTCGAATACAGTTACATAGAGATCCTCGGGATTCAGCTTCAGCACGTCAACCAGATACTCCCATGCCATATCGATGGCGCCCTCCTTAAAGTAGTCGCCAAAGCTCCAGTTACCGAGCATCTCGAACATGGTGTGGTGATAAGTATCGTGTCCAACCTCTTCAAGGTCGTTGTGCT
The DNA here is from genome assembly GCF_900102205.1 of Prevotella sp. khp1. Lineage (NCBI taxonomy): Bacteria > Pseudomonadati > Bacteroidota > Bacteroidia > Bacteroidales > Prevotellaceae > Prevotella > Prevotella sp. khp1. The sequence goes on along the minus strand of NZ_FNJZ01000005.1, from coordinate 251,759 downwards.
TTCCTGATACACGCAGGCATTTCTGTGTATCCGCTCGACGGCGTGGCTCTGGATCGCGAGTACCCAGAATGATATCTTTCCATTGGTTCATACCTGCGTTCGTAAACATCAGTGTGGGATCGTCCTTGATCACCATTGGGGCTGATGGTACGATAGCGTGCTGCTTCGACTCGAAAAACTTCTTAAATGAGTCGCGAATCTCATTTGCTGTCATCATCTTATTTTACTATTTGACAATTTATGATTTACCATTTATAAATTTGGGTGCAAAGTTACACATTTTTTTCGTAAAAGTTTTGAGATTTCGGTGAAAAAGTTTACCTTTGCAGCAAAATAGTAGTAATTATGGCACTGAATTTGAATAGGAGGCTGAAAACGTACTACTCCATTAGGGAGGTTGCCGAGATGTTCGATTTGAACGAGAGTACGCTGCGCTACTGGGAAACTGAGTTTCCATTCCTGAAGCCAAAGACCTCGGGAACTGCGAAAATACGTCAGTATCAGGAGAAAGATCTGGATCAGATACGCCTGATACACAACCTGGTGAAAGTGCGTGGATTCAAGATTGCTGCTGCACGTGAGATGTTGACTAAAAACCGACAAGGCGTGCAGAAAACAGCCGATGCCTTACAGAACCTGATTGCGTTGCGCGAAGATTTGCAAGTGCTTAAAAGTCATCTCGATGCGCTCTAAATAAATAAGCCCCGCCAACCGGCGGGGCTTACTGTTTATCGTTTGTGACCTCCAAAATCATTCTTGGTCTTTTCCTTGAAGGCGGCGCCTTCCTTGAGCATCTCCTGTACGGCACGCTCTAACTGACGGTCGTGACCGTTGAGGTAATCCTCAGGGCTGTTGTAAACCTCGATGTCGGGGCGCAGTGGGGTGTTCTCACCATAGTCGCCACGTACATCGATACGACCTACCTGTGGAATACCGAATACCACACCGTTGATGAGTGTCTCCCACCAAACGCTGGTAGATGTTCCGGCTACAGGGGTACCAATCAGCTTACCAATCTTCATGTCCTGATACTGACGGGGGAATCCGCAGGCATTGCTGTAGTCGTCCTCGCAAAGTACCACGCACGAAGGCTTATTCCACTGGGCTGATGGCTCGATACCTAAGTACTTGCCATGGGCCATGAAGTGTGAGTGCTGACGACCGTTGAGCAGGTGGCACAGATCGTCGTGCAGGTAGCCACCACCATTATGGCGCTCATCTACAATCACGGCATCGCGCCCGCGGTTGGTCTCGTTCAGTATTTCCTCGTACAGCTTACGGAATTTATCGCCGTTCATCGACGAGATGTGTACATAAGCCAAACGGCCGTGTGACAGACTGTCGACCAGTTTGCGGTTGCGCTCTACCCAACGATCGTAGAGGATATTGTTGTAAGCGGTGAGCGAGATGGCTTTGGTGTTAACGTTGCGACCATTGATGGTGAGACGTACCACCTTACCGGTCTTTCCAGCCAGCAGGGGATAGTAGTCGTCGCCTTTTCTGATTGGTGTGCCGTCGATGGCCTCGATAATATCACCAGCCTTTACACCGGTGTTACGTACAGCCAATGGCGAACCCTTTGGAATCTCGGCAATCTTCAGTCCGTCGCCCTTGTAGCTGTCGTCAAGGAACAAACCTAATGAAGCAGTCCGGAACTCAACGGGATTCTGGTAACGTGCACCAGTATGCGAGGCATTCAGCTCACCTAACATCTCGGCCAGCATATCGCGGAAGTCGTACACGTTGTTGATGTATGGCAGGAACTTCTCGTAAATCTTTTTATAGCCAGCCCAGTCCACACCATGCAGGTCGTCGCGATAGAACTTATCGTCAACCTGACGCCAGATGTGCTCGAACAGATGCTGGCGCTCTTCAAACGGACGGTTGTTGAAGTCGGCTTCGAAATCAATAGCCTTACGGCTGCCTTTCGCGATGTCGATACGGCGCAGCGAACCCTTATTCATAAAGAATAGGTTTTTACCTTTCTTGTCGGTGCTCAGGCGTCCGTTGCCTACGCCACGAATCACCAGCTCGCTCTTATCCTCCAGCAGGTCGTACTTCCACAGGTCGTAGCCATCCTCGTAGGCAGCCTGGTAGTACAGGGTGTCGCCTTTTGGAGTGAGGTAGGCATCGCCCAAGCGGGTAGAGTGGGCGGTAAGACGTACAATGCGGTCCTTGGCATTCTCCAGATCGAACTGCAAAGGCTCAACGGCAGGCTTTTTTTCAGTAGCTTTCTTATCCTTGCTGTCGGTTGCAGCAGTCTCTTTCTTAGCAGGCTTGTGGGCCTCGTCGTAGATAGCCTTCTCCTCCTTCGACATTTGGAAACGTTCGTAGGCATCGATATCAAAGAACATCAGGAAATAGTCGTTCTGCCATCCGTGTCCGCCGTGGTTCTTGAAGCCTCTGCGGTTGCTTGTGAACAGCATGGCCTTTCCACCGAGAACCCAGTGAGGGTTCGTGTCGTAGTAAGAACTATTGGTCAGATTGTAGGGTTTCTGTTTACCCGAGGCATCAATCAGCGCAATATCATCGTGGTGGTAGCCGCCATCTCCGTAGTAGGTGGCCAGCAGCCAACGGCTGTCGGGACTCCACTCAAAGTCGATGTCGCCATCAGAGTATGAGAAGAGGTCCTTGCCGTCCATCACAGTACGGATTTTCTTTGAGGCCAAATTGATGATACGGATGGTGCCGCGATCCTCGAAGAAAGCCAGCTCTTTGCCGTCGGGACTATAACGTGGATAGAACGAGGTGTGGTTTTGCTTGGTGAGCTGCTCCTCGGTCAGGTCGGTAGCATACGTAAACTGCTTTTCGTCCTTGTTTTTGATAGTTGTCTGATAGATATTCCAGCAACCATTACGCTCAGAGGCGTAGGCCAGCGAACGACCATCGGGTGAGAAACTCAGGTTGCGCTCCAGTTCGGGGGTGTCGGTGATGCGACGGGTGGTCTTGTAATCGGTTGCTGTTACATATACCTCGCCGTGAATCACAAAAGCCACCTCTTTGCCGCTGGGTGATGCCACAACCTCGGTAGCACCCTTGGTGAGCACCTCACGGATGAGTTCGCGGTCGGTCTTGTCGCTGACGATATTGATGTTTACACGCTGAGGCTGACTGCCCTGGCGTACGGTGTAGATCTCGCCATCGTAGCCATAGCACAGGGTGCCGTTGTCAGCGGCAGTGAGGAAACGTACAGGATTGGTCTTATGACGTGTAATCTGCTGGTTCTGCTTGCCATCCAGACTGCGGTACCAAACATTAAAGGTACCATCCTGCTCGCTCAGGTAGTAATAACCCTTACCATCGGCGGTCCACACAGGTGTGCGGTCTTCACCGGCAAAGTCGGTAAGCTTGGTGTATTTTCCTTTCGACAGCAACCAGATGTCGCGGCAGATAGCCGACTTGTGGTGCTTGCGATACATATCCTCGCTGCCTTTGATGTCGTGATAGAGCACATCGCCCGTTTTACGGTTGATGTTGATATCGGCCATCATCAGTCCGGAGAACAAGCGTGGACGACCGCCCTTTACGCTCACCTCGTAAACCTGAGGAAACTTCCCAAGGCTGGGGATGATGCTCTGGCGTGTGGGCATGTCGGCCATGCTGAACAGCACGTGGTCGTTGTCGGCAAACGTCAGTACGTTCTTAAAATGACTACTGGTGGTAATCTGTTGTGGCTGTCCGCCCTTGCTGGGCATCACCCATACATTGATGCCCCCCTCACGGTCGGAAGCAAAAGCAATCTTGCTGCCGTCGGGGCTCCAAACTGGGTTGTAGTCGTAAGCAGGGTTGGTGGTAAGCTGCTTGGCTGTGCCACCTGTAACAGGCACTGTAAACAGATCGCCCTTGTACGAAAAAGCAATCGTCTGTCCGTCGGGCGAAATGGCGCAGAAACGCATCCAGAGAGGACGCTCCTGAGCGATGGCCACGAGTGACAGTGTAGTGGTTAAAAATGTAATTAGTAATTTCTTCATATATATACCTTATTATATTAGTGAATGGGTGTTGGGTGTTAGGTGTTGGTTATTTCCTAGGGCTCCAACCATCATTTTTGTTGAATACTGTTTGGGGTGTAATCTTAGCGGCCTCTTTCTTGGTGAGCTGGCGGCTCCAGGGCACACGCTGGCTGATGTTAGCACCGGCACCACGGTTGTTGTACTCTAAGTAGCGGGCGGTCTGCTCACGGTGCTTCTCCCAGTGATGCCAGCCCTCAGGACGGATGTGGCTGCCTAACTCGCAGTTCATAAAGAGCGTATAGCCATAGTCGCGCCAAGGGCGACCCAAATAAACCTGCGTAGCCTCAGGGGTAGCTATCAGACGGCAGTTGTTGAAGATGTAGCCGTAAGGCTGATCCTGTGGTGTTGAGGCTGCTGTGACGTATGAGTTGATACGACTCTCGATGGTGCAACCCTCGAACCAGGCTGTAGAGGGACCGAAGATAAAATCGGTGGTGCCGCAGATAAAACAGTCTTTGAAGTACAGGCGTGTGCCTGCCACTCCGGTGTAGACCGTATCCTGATGACCGATGAATCGGCAGCCTACAAATACCAGTCGGTCGCCCTCGGTATGCAGTGCCACTGCCTGACCCAAGCGGGCTGAGTTGTTCTCGATGGTGATATTCTTCAGCGTGATATCATTGCCCTCAATCTTCAGGGTGTATGTGCGGAACGTGCCCATGGGCTTGCCTGTCTCGGCACGGGCGATGTTGGCATGGTCGTCGTAGGTGATGATGGTTTTCTCGGCATCCTCACCGCAAATCTCGATGTTCTGCAACCACGAAGGGATAATCAGTTTTTCCTTGTAAGTGCCGTTCTTTACAAAAATCACCTTGTGGTAATCCATAAATGCACGGCACACCTCGATAGCTTCGTCTATTGTGCGGAACTGCCCCGTGCCATCGCGAGCAACCACAATGGTATCGGGGTTGTCGTATTTGCCAGCAGCCAGGCTGACTTGAGAAGAGGCCATGATGGCCAGTAATAGTAGTAGTTTTTTCATTTCTATAAAGTAGTTTACATAATTTCGGAAATCTCCTTGAGGTCGGGAATCTTCTTCAGGTTCTCCATGATGGCACGTACGTTGTCGCGGTCGTGTACACGCATTTCGATGGTTCCCTCGAAGATACCTTCTTCGCAGGTGATAAGTATCTTGTGGATGTTCACATTCATTTCAGACGAGATAACCTGTGTCATCTCGCTTAACATACCCAGACGGTCGATACCGCTGATACGGATGGTAGCATCGAAGTAGAGCTTCTTGTGCATGTCCCACTTGATGTCGAGAATACGGTTGCCGTAGCTGGTCTTGAGCTTGGCTGCTACCGGACAGGCACGTTTGTGAATCTCTATCTGGTTCTTATTGTTGATATAGCCTAAAGCATCGTCGCCGGGGATGGGGTGACAGCAGCCCATGAACTTAAACTGGTTATAGTTCTCCTCAGAGATATATACCGGTTTTTTGCGGTTGAACTTCTCGGGTACCACAAACAGTTCCTGACGGCTGTGCTCCTCCTTTTTCTTCTTGCCCACAAAAGGTACGAACTTACGCCAACCTGAATTGCTGTCGGCCTCCTTGTTCTTGCCGTTCAGCTCATCAACATCTTTCTCGCCTAACAGCACAATCTTTTCGCCCAAGGCCTGGAAGAACTCAGAACGCTTGTTGTACTCGTGGTATTCGGCCAACTTGTCGGCCAGTGCTACGGTAGGTTCGAAACCATTCTTCTTCAGGAAGGCAATCAGAATCTCCTCGCCCTCGCGCTGTACTTCGCGGTTGTCGCGACGCAGAATGGCCTGTATCTTGGCTTTGGCCTTGGCGGTAGATACAAAATTGATCCATGCGGGGTTTACATGCTGCGACTTAGAGGTAAGAATCTCTACCTGGTCGCCACTCTGCAGTTTGTAACTCAGAGGTACCAGCTTGTGGTTCACCTTGGCACCGATACAATGACTACCTAAGAAAGTGTGGATAGAGAAGGCAAAGTCGAGTGCCGTACAGCCTGCAGGCAGGGTGCGGATTTCGCCCTTGGGGGTAAATACGAATATCTCGCTTGCAAAGAGGTTGAGTTTGATGGTGTCGAGGAAGTCCATGGCATCGGGTTGTGGGTCGTCCAATATCTCCTTGATGGTGCGCAACCACTCGTTCAACTCGTTCTCGTCCTCGGTGTATTCCTCGCCAACACCGTCTTTATATTTCCAATGGGCAGCAAAGCCCTGCTCGGCTATCTCGTCCATACGGTCGGAGCGTATCTGCACTTCAATCCACTGACCGGTTTTCGACATCAGTGTAACGTGCAGGGCCTGATAACCGTTGGCCTTAGGCTGCGAGAGCCAGTCGCGCAGACGGTCGGGGTGCGACTTGTAGATTTTTGAGATAGCTACGTAGATCTTGAAGCACTCGTTCACCTCGTCGTCGCGGTTGTTAGGTGTAAAAATGATGCGCACGGCCAGGATATCATAGATCTCCTCGAAGCTCACGTGCTTGTTCTGCATCTTGTTCCATATAGAGTAAGGCGTTTTTACACGCTCCTTAATCTCGTATTTGATACCCATGCTATTGAGGGCGTCCTCGATGGGTGAAGTGAACTGTGAGAACAACTCGTCGCGGTCCTCACGGGTCAACTTCAGCTTGCTCTCTATCTTGGCATATGCATCAGGATGCTCAAACTTAAAGCTCAGGTTCTCCAGTTCGCTCTTAATCTTGTTCAATCCCAGACGATTAGCCAAAGGCGCATAGATGTAAAGGGTCTCGCCGGCAATCTTGTACTGTTTGTTGGCAGGCTGACTCTCCAAGGTGCGCATATTGTGCAAACGGTCGCAGATCTTGATGATAATCACACGGATATCATCGCTCATGGTGAGAAGAAGTTTCTTGAAGTTCTCGGCCTGTGCCGAAGCCTGCTCGCCAAAGATACCACCGCTGATCTTGGTCAGACCATCCACAATCTGTGCGATCTTGGCACCAAAGATATTCTCGATGTCCTCTACGGTATAGTCGGTATCTTCTACCACATCGTGCAACAGGGCTGCACAGATACTGGTTGAGCCTAAGCCCACCTCGCTGCAGGCAATCTGCGCAACGGCGATGGGGTGCATGATATATGGCTCGCCCGACAGGCGGCGAACGCCCTTATGGGCCTGACGTGCAAAGTTGAAGGCCTTTGTGATGAGGTCGACTTTCTTACGATGACGCGACGAGATATAATCGTTCAACAATTGCTGAAACGCCTCATTGATCATCTGATCATCTTTTTCTTCTTGGGTTAATTGTTTTTCTTCTGCCATACCTCTTTTACTTCATTTATAAACGTCAAATCTGCTTTATCTTACTCGGAGCTTCTTACCAGCTCGGATATTATTGCCACGGAGACCGTTGAGTCTTTTCAGTTTTGCAACGGTAGTGCCATTACGACGGGCTATCTCGCCCAGTGTCTGACCAGAGCGGACGGTGACGCTGGAACCGCCACGGCGTGAATTGCGACTGGCGCGACTACTGCGACTGCGTCGGCTGCTCTTCTTGCTACGATAGGTGGGCTGATCGTCGTTAACCTCGGCTACGGCACGCTTGGTGAGCAACTCGTCGGTATGATAGCTGTAGATGCTGTCCTGCAGGTCGATAAAGCGGATGGCATCTGCCATTGGTAGGCGGATGGCATGCTTCTTGTTGGCGCCAGGCACAATGTCGCGGCGATATTCGGGGTTTAACGAACGTATCATCTCAATATCCAGATCGAGCACGGCGGCCACCTGCTGCAGGTGCACATCGCGATCCACCACCACTGTATCAGTCTGCAGAGGCAGACGGGTGTTCATGGGGCAGATGTTATGCTCGCAATAGTATGTCATGGCATAGTTGGCAGCGATGAATGCTGGTACATAACCACGCGTTTCGGCGGGCAGGTAGGGATACAACTGCCAGTAGTCCTTCTCGCCTCCGGCACGGTGGATGGCCTTGTTGATGTTGCCAGGACCACAGTTGTAAGCGGCAATCACCAGGTTCCAGTCGCCAAACACACGATACAGGTCGCGCAGATAGCGGGCAGCAGCATACGATGCCTTCACAGGATCGCGGCGCTCGTCAACCAGTGAGTTTACCTCCAGTCCGTACTGCTTACCAGTTGTAAGCATAAACTGCCACAAGCCAGTGGCACCTACACGTGATACGGCCTTGGGGTTCAGTGCACTCTCGATAACGGGCAGGTACTTCAGTTCCAAGGGTACCTGATATGCTTCGAGGGCCTCTTCGAAGATGGGGATGTAGAAATTGGCTGCACCCAACATCAGACTGACCGAGTGGCGCAGACGGCCCATGTAACGGTCGATGAAGCGCTGTACGATATCGTTGTAGGCCATCTCCATGACAGTAGGCATACGGCGAAGTCGTTCAATATACTCCTCTGGTGTGTAGGTGGGGTTCTCATCCTTCATCTCGCAATCGCCCTTGCTCAGATAAGTCTTGGTCATGTAGAGCTCGAGCAGACTGTCGAGGTTGAATGTCATGGCCTCGGGAAACTCGATGAGCTCCTCGTTGCCCTGCATGTCTCTTACCGAAATCTCATCCTCGATGGGGACGAACAGGCTGTCAACCTCTTCTTCTTCCTCCTCTTCGGGATCGTCTAAAATAGTCTGTGCCGACAGCGGTGCGCTACTAAAGAGCAGTACCGCAAAACTTAAAATCTTTATATAACTCTTTACTATCATATTCCATTAAAATTTGATGTTACATTGCACCCCAACGGCTCCGGTATTGAGCGGGTTGCGTGAGGTGTGGGTGTCGAGAATGGTGGGCTCGATGCTCAGACTCAGATCTTTACTGATATCGAACACCGACAGCTCAGCATCCACGTAAGCGTCGATGACTGAAAGGGCATAGACGCCTACCAGTACAAAGAAACTCATATCGCGCCAACGACGGTAGCGGTCCTTACGCTGCTTGAAGAGTTTCTTGTATCGCTCTTCCTGTCCGTTGATGGTGGCGCCGTTGTGCAGGAACTGGTTGTAACTCTGCGTGCCAGGGTCGTTGTCCATAATGTCGATATAGGCCTGCGAGTAGTCCTTGTACATGGTGTTATTCCAGTTCATTGCGTACAAACAGCCGATGAAACCGCCGTAAACCAATGGCAGTTTCCAGTATTTTCGGTTGTAAATCTGTCCGCCGCCAGGTATTACCAGAGCCAGCCATAGCGCACGTTTGGGATCGGGGCGCCAGGTGCTCATGTCCTTGAGGGGTTTGGTGGGGATGCGGGCCGAATCAACCAGCACCGACACCTCGTTATTGATGGCTTGCGACAACGAGTCGTGCTCCAATACCACCTCCTCCTGGGCTCGGACCGTTCCGAAACCTGTGGCCAGCAGCATGCCTGTTATCAACAGCTTACATCTATTCTTCATGTTCTTGTTTTACTTCTTCTTCAGTTTGTCGAAGACATTCATGATATACTCCAGTTCATCCTCATTGGCAAAGGAAATGCTGATACGCCCCTTCGACTGGGCAGAGCAGGTCATCTGTACTTTTGTTTTGAACAGGTCCGACAAGCGGTCTCTCAGAATGCTGTACTCCAATGGCAGCTGGTTAGGAGCCACGGTCTTACGGGCATTCTGCAGGGTGTCGCCGTTCTTCACCATCTGTACCATCTCCTCAACCTTACGTACCGAGTAGCCGTTGCGGTGTACGTCCTTAAACAGTTTGAGCTGTGCCGATGGACTTTCGAGTGAGAGCAGTGCACGGGCATGTCCCATGTCGATGTCGCGGTTCTTCAGTGCCATCTGTATCTGTGCAGGCAACTTCAGCAGTCGCATATAGTTGGTGATCGAGGTGCGGCTCTTACCCAGACGCTCCGACATGCGCTCCTGTGTCATACCTGTAGATTCCGACAATCGCTGGTAGGCCAGTGCAATCTCGATGGCATTCAAATCCTCGCGCTGAATATTCTCAACCAGTGCCATCTCCATGGTCAGCTTATCGTCGGTGGTCTTGATGTAAGCAGGTATAGCTTTAAGCCCTGCCAACTGCGATGCACGCCAACGGCGCTCACCGGCAATAATCTGATAGTGTCCTGAAGGCATCTCACGAACAGTGATAGGGGTGATGATGCCAATCTCACGGATACTGGCTGCCAGCTCGTTCAGTGCATTCTCATCGAACTCATGTCGTGGCTGGTCGGGGTTAGGTTCTATCAGCTCGATGGCTATCTCATTCAGGTTTGATGTACCTTGGGTGTTGATGTCGTTAGTGTTGATAAGTGCATCCAGCCCCATGCCTCTGCCGGTGCCGATATTGTCGAGTCCGCGACCCAGTACGTTGTGGTCGTATTTCTTTCTTACTGCCATAGTTATTTTCTGTTCTTAAAGATGATTTCCTGAGCCAGTGCCAGGTGGTTCTTTGCACCTGTTGAGTCGGCATCATAGAGGATTACGGGCAAACCATGACTTGGTGCCTCGCTTAATTTTACGTTACGCTGAATAACGGTTTTGAACACCAGCTCCTGGAAGTGGCGCTTCACCTCGTCGTAAATCTGGTTGGCCAGGCGCAGACGGCTGTCGTACATCGTCAGCAGGAAACCTTCTATCTCCAGTGTTGGGTTCAATTTATTCTTGATGATCTTGATGGTGTTCAGCAGTTTGCTGATACCCTCCAGGGCAAAGTACTCGCACTGTACAGGGATAATCACCGAGTTGGCTGCTGTGAGTGAGTTAACGGTGATCAGGCCCAGTGATGGTGAACAGTCGATGAGGATAAAGTCGTATTCGTTACGAATAGGCTCAAGCATTTTCTTGATCACTTTCTCACGATCGTTCAGGTTCAGCATCTCAATCTCGGCACCAACCAGGTCGATATGGCTGGGTATGATATCCAGTCCGTCGATATCGGTGGTATAGATGGCGTCTCGCACATCGGCCTTGTTGATAATGCATTCGTATAGCGAGCATTCTACATCCTTGATGTCTACACCCAAGCCACTCGATGCGTTGGCCTGAGGGTCAGCGTCAACAACCAGCACTGTTTTTTCCAGTGTAGCCAGCGATGCTGCCAGGTTGATGGTAGTGGTGGTTTTGCCTACACCGCCTTTTTGGTTTGCTAAAGCAATAATCTTTCCCATTTGATTTTGACTTAATCTTGATAAAAATAAGAAATTTGGGCACAAAGTTACTAAAAAATTAAGAATTAATCGTTATGAATTAAGAGATTTTTGTAACTTTGCAGCCAAATTATTAATATTTTATGGAAATTAAACGACCTTTATTGCTCATTTCGAACGATGACGGCTATCAGGCAAAAGGTATTAATTGCTTGATAGATATGCTGAAGGATATAGGCGATATCATAGTTTGTGCACCCGATGATGCCCGCAGCGGCTACTCGTGTGCCTTCTCGGCTGGTATCCCTTTGCGCCTGAATCTGCATCGGAAAGAGCAGGGGGTAGAGGTGTGGAGTTGTAATGGTACCCCCGTTGATTGTGTAAAGATGGCGCTGGCCAATATCTGCAAGCGTCAACCCGATATGGTGATTGGCGGTATTAATCATGGCGATAATGCTTCGGTAAATACGCACTACAGTGGTACGATGGGTGTTACCATCGAGGGCTGTCTCAAGTACATTCCCTCGGTTGCCTTCTCGCTTTGCGATCAGCATGCCGATGCCGACTTCGAGCCTCTCCGTCCTTATGTGCGTGAGATTACCCAGAGGGTGCTCAACGAAGGATTGCCCAAAGGCGTGTGCTTGAATGTTAACTTTCCATTGGTTCCGGTTTATCAGGGGGTTAAGGTTTGTCGCATGGCCTTTGGTACTTGGTATAACGAAACCGAGAAGCACCACCATTCACGTGGCTACGACTACTGGTGGATGATTGGTCATTATCGTAATGATGAGCCAGAAGCCGAGGATACCGATAATTGGGCACTGCATCATGGCTATATTGCCATTACGCCTACCCAGATTGATGTCACCGCCTATCAGGCCATGGATCAGATTAGTAGTTGGTTTAATGTTTAATCTTTAATGTTTAACGTTAAATGAAGTACTATCTGATAGTTGGCGAGGCCTCGGGTGATTTGCATGCATCGCATTTGATGCGGGCGTTGAAAGATATTGACGCTGAGGCTGAGTTTCGTTTCTTTGGTGGCGACCTGATGACGGCCGTTGGTGGTACCCGAGTTCGCCATTATAAGGAGCTGGCTTATATGGGCTTTATTCCTGTGCTGATGCACTTGCCTACCATACTTCGCAATATGAAGATGTGTAAGCAGGATGTGGTGGATTGGTACCCCGACTGTTTGATATTGGTAGATTATCCAGGTTTTAATCTCAAGATAGCCGAGTTTGTAAAAAGTCATACAAATATACCTGTATATTATTATATCTCACCTAAAATCTGGGCTTGGAAAGAGTATCGTATTAAGAATATCAAACGCGATGTCGACCAGCTCTTCTCTATCCTGCCTTTCGAGGTGGATTTCTTCGAGAAGAAGCATCATTACCCCATCCATTATGTAGGTAATCCCACGGCCGACGAGGTGAGAGCATTCTTGCAGTCATCGCCGGTGGCAAACAAAGAACCGATTATAGCCCTGTTGGCTGGATCGCGTAAACAGGAGATTAAAGACAACTTGCCTGCTATGCTCCAGGCTGTAAAACCTTACGAAAACAATTACCAAATTGTGGTAGCTGGAGCGCCTGGCATCGAGCCTTCGTATTATCAGCAGTTTATGCAAGGCTCGCAGGCCGATATCGTGTTCGGTCAGACCTATGCCTTGCTCGCAAAGTCCCATGCAGCCTTGGTTACCAGTGGTACGGCTACGTTGGAGACCTGTTTGTTTGGTGTGCCACAGGTGGTATGCTATAAAATACCCCTGCCTGCTGTTTTAGGGTTCTTACGTCGCCATTTCTTAAAGGTAAAATATGTTTCGCTTGTAAACCTTGTTGCAGGTCGTGAAGTTGTAAAGGAGCTGCTCGAAGATTTCTCGGTAGCCAACATCCGTAGTGAACTCCAGAAGATTCTTTCCGGTCCCGATCGTGATCGTATGCTCCAGGGCTATCAGGAGGTAAAACAGGCATTAGGCGATGAAAAAGCTCCCGAAAATGCGGCGCGGCTCATCTTGGATACGTTAAGCATGAAACATTAAACATTAAACATTAAACATTAAAGATTAAAGATTAAACATTATACATTATATATTAATTATGAAAAAGTTTTTTTCTATTGCGTTGCTGGCTGTAGCAGCTATGAGCGCTAGTGCACAGAATGTGCAGTTGCATTATGATTTTGGTCGTAATTTCTACTCTGATGAAGAGGCTGGTCGTCAGAAGGTTACATTAACCCTCGAGCAGTTCAAGGCCGACCAGTGGGGTTCTTGGTTCTACTTTGTGGATATCGACTTCAGTCGTAAGTTCACCGAGGGAGCTTATGGTGAAATCTCTCGTGAGTTTAATATTGGTAAGAAAGGTTTTGCTGCCCACGTAGAGTATGATGGTGGTCTGAACCGTTTCGGTTCGTTCCAGCAGGCCGCATTGGTTGGTGCTGCGTGGAATGGTCATAATGCTGACTTCTCAAAGACCTATTCTGTACAGTTGATGTATAAGCGCTTCTTTAAGAGCTACGACAATACCAGCGCCTATAATTCGGTACAGCTCACTGGTGTATGGGGCCTGAACTTCGCTAACAAGAAGGGTACCTTCTCTGGTTTCATTGATTTCTGGCGTGGCGAAAAGGCCGACGGTCACGGTCAGCTGGTTCTCTTGACCGAGCCGCAGCTCTGGTACAATGCCACCGAGCATTTCAGCATCGGTACCGAGGTAGAGGTTAGCAACAACTTCATTTATAACACCTATAACGATAAAAAGTTCTTCATTAACCCAACTTTGGCTGTTAAGTGGAACTTCTAATTTTTAATTTTATCTACCACTCTACCACCAATCGCTCGAAATACCTTTGTTTATGCAGGATTGCGAGGTGGTGGTAGAAAGATGGTAGATGGTAGATACGGTTTCTATTTTATATTTGTTTTCCCCGACAGAAAATGTTACTTTCTGCCGGGGAAAACTCTGTTTTCTGCATTAGAAAATGGAATTTTCTGCTGCGAAAAACAAATATCTTCTTTCTTGTTATGTAAAAATTTTGGCTAAAAATTTGGAAGTTTAGAATAATTTACCTATATTTGCCAACAAGAAGTACTACTATTAACCTAAGACAAGTTAGCCTATGACGAAGAATATGTTATACGTAATGGCGGCCGTGATGGCTGGTTTCGTGAGTTTAAGTATGTCCGCATGTAGTGTGGATTATGATGGCAACAACGAAAACGATGCAGATTTGATTGGAACGTGGGATGCCATCAGTCAGCAGTACTATGCTGATAACGAGGGTTACGGTAAGCCTGGTCCCGCAGGTGGCTATTGGGTAATCACAGCCCGCACCATCACCGAGTATCAGCAGGTGAATGCTGCAGCCATTACCACTGCTGGCTACACTTTTGACGGCAGACGGTTGACAATCGACGGGCGTACCGCTTGCGAGGTGGTTACGTTAACCCAACGGCAGATGCTGCTACGTAAACAGGTGCAACAAGGGAAGTATCAGGAAATAACTTTTAAAAGGCGATAAAAAATATGGGAGCTAACGGATGACCGGTTAGCTCCCTATTTCTTAATTATCTACGTTTGCGTTAGATGGGCAGTGAGAACACGAAGCGTGAACCGCCGCGGTAATCGGTGTCGAGACGAATATCGCCACCCAAACGGCGGGCGATGCTACGTGCTACGGTGAGACCGATACCGTTACCCTCGAAGAAATCGTTGAGCTTTACGTATGGCTCGAAAATCTTCTCAGCGTAGTCGGAAAGAACGCCTGTGCCAGTATCTTCAACACAGAACTCGAGGTTTGAGCCTGCGACGTTGATAAGCAACAGGATCTCGCCCTGGGCGGTGAACTTCATCGCATTATCGAGCAGTGCTACCAATGCGCGCACGGCATGCTTGCTGTTGGTGAACACCATGGTGGCCTGGGCTTCCTCTACCATCTGACACTTGAATTCGGCCTTCTGGTAGCTCTGGATGCCTGACTCCTGGATGGCCATGGCGGCGATATCCTGAGCCATCACGTTATCCTCGCATCGCAAGGGCTGCTCCATCTCGATGTCGATAACATTGAGAATCTGATTGGCTGTGAGAGCGATGTTACCAGCATTAGGATGGGTGTAGTCTAACTTCTGCTTGATGGCCTCGGCATACTGCTCAATCATATTCTTCTTCTTGAGCATGGTTTCCTCAAGCTCCTGCTTGGCAGCCATAACCTCGTTTGACTGCTTCTCGATGGCCTCTTTTACCTTCAGCACTTTCTGCTTCTCCTCTTCCATCTTGTCGAAAGCCATCAGGGCCTCTTCGTAACCCTGACCAACGTTGTCGAAGTTCTGCTCGAGCGAACGGTAGTCCTTGAGCAACTTCTCCATCTCGTTGACGCGCTTCTGGTAGTCCTCGAGCAACTGCTTGCCTTCGGCCTCCTGCTCACGACTGTGCTTAATCTTCATCTGCAGAATAATGCAGACGATGAGGAGTATAATAACAAGTGAGACAACCAACCAGATCATATGCTATGCTTTTTTCTGTTCTACCTTCATGAATTTGGTGAATCCGGTCATAGCCAGAATCTTGTAAATTTCGGGCGACACGTTGGTGATTTTGAACTGACCCTTGAGCTGAGTAACAATGCGCATAGTCTTCTGGATGATACGCAGACCTGAGCTGGCCATGTAGGTGAGTTCTGTGCAGTCCATTTCGAGGTCAACACCTCCCTCCTTAAGGGCGGGCTGGATGTCCTGCTCGAACTGGTTGGCGTTCATAGTGTCGATTCGTGAACCGGTCTTAATAATGGTTTTTCCACCTTCTTTGATAATCTGTGTCATAATTATGTGTTATCTAATTGTTTTGTAATTAATCCTCTAAATCCTTTTTCATGGTGAGCAGGTTCTTGCCCTCCAGGCGCTGATAGGTAACCTCGTTCATGATGTTCTTGACAATGTAGATGCCAAGACCACCCAGTTCGCGATCAGCTGGATCGGTAGCAGTGTCGATGTCCTCCTTCATGGTGGGGTCAAACTCGCGGCCCTTGTCGCTAAGCACAAATGTGAGCGTGTGGCCAATGCACTCGGCTGTCAATTCGATGTCGGCAGTTTTTCCTTCGGGATAAGCATAGAAGATAACGTTAGATACCATCTCTTCCATTACCAGGTTCAGGTTCATCAGCAGCTCCATGTCAAGCTGAAGTTCCTCTCCGATCTCTTCGATGAAGGCGTTTACTTTCTCTAACTCGCCTACCTGATTCTTAATCTTAATTTCTTTCTTCATATAAAAATGCTAAAATTGGATGTTATAATTCGAATTATTGCTGCAAAAGTAAGTAAAAAATCTGAATCGAACAAACTTTTAAGAAAAATTTATTTAATAATAAGGTGTTTTTTCTTGAAACACTTATAATGAGAGTCCGTTGTCGATAACGATTCGTCGCATATTTTTGAGCAGATCGCTGGCGAAGATAAAGTCGGTTAATCGGGGATTTTCGGCACCCATAACCTGACTGCTTACGCCTTGCCATTCCTTATTTCCTTCGTAAATAAAAATGATATTTTCGCCGATGCCCATGACCGAGTTCATGTCGTGGGTGTTTATGATGGTGGTCATGTTGTATTCCTGAGTGATGGAGTGTAACAGTTCATCGATAACAAGCGATGTTTTGGGGTCGAGACCAGAGTTGGGCTCGTCGCAAAACAGATATTTGGGATTGAGGGCGATGGCACGAGCGATGGCTACGCGCTTTTGCATGCCACCTGATATTTCGCCTGGGAATTTCTCGTCGGCACCCGTCAGGTTTACGCGGTCCAGACAGTCCTGTGCACGGCGGATACGTTCACGTAAGGTCATTGACGAGAACATGTCGAGCGGGAACATCACGTTCTCGAGAACCGTCATGGAGTCGAAGAGGGCAGCGCTTTGGAAAATCATGCCCATCTCGCGTCGCATCATCACTTTCTCGTGCTTGCTCATGCTCACAAAGTTACGACCATCGTACAGAATCTCGCCGCGGGTTGGCTCGAAAAGTCCGACAAGATTTTTCATCAGTACCGTCTTGCCGGAACCGCTCTGTCCGATAATGAGGTTGGTCTTACCGTCTTCGAATACGGTATTGATATCTTTCAGGACTTCTCTGTCCTCAAAACTCTTATATAAATGCTTTACTTCGATCATGACAGTAACTGGGTTAAGAATACATCCGAAAAAAGAATGAGTACACTCGAGGTTACTACAGCATCGGTTGATGCCTTACCTACGTTTACACTGCCACCCTCGACCGTGTAGCCGCAGAAGGCTGGCACGCTGGAGATGATGAATGCAAAAAACTGACTTTTGATGATACTCATCCATACGAACCATGGGATGAATGCGTGCTGCAGTCCAGCCGTCAGGTCGTCGGGTGCGATGATATGTCCTATATAAGCCGTGCCGTATGCACCAATGATACCTGTGGCCGAAGAGAAGATGACCAGGAATGGCATGATGGTGAGCAGACCGATGATTTTGGGCAGAATCAGATAGCAGGCCGAATTGATGCCCATAATCTCGAGAGCGTCGATCTGCTGGGTAACACGCATGGTGCCCAGCTCTGAGGCGATGTTGGAACCTACTTTTCCTGCCAGGATTAAGCACATGATGGAACTTGAGAACTCCAGCAGCAGAATCTCGCGGGTGGTATAGCCGGCAACCCAGCGTGGCATCCAAGGGCTCTGAATATTCAGCTTCATCTGAATACAGATGACGGCGCCGATGAAAAATGAGATGATGAGTACGATGCCGATAGAATTGATGCCCAACTGGGTCATCTCGGTAATGTACTGTTTCAGGAACATTCTCATACGCTCGGGGCGTGAGAAAACACGGCCCATCAGCATCAAATATCGACCAAAGGTGGTCAGCCATTTATGTAATAACATTGCCAACAAACTAATTATTCGGGTGCAAAGGTAGTTATTTTTTTGGCACGGATTACACGGATTAACACAGATTAATAATAAAAATTTGAAAAAATCCGTGTAATCCGTGTAATCCGTGCCTTATTTTTTGTAACTTTGCAGCCGATTATGGAAGAAGAGCGTATAGTACTACGAACAGAAGGCCTCGTGAAACGCTACGGTAAGCGCACGGTGGTTAACGATGTGAGCTTCGACGTGAAGCAGGGTGAGATTGTGGGACTGCTGGGACCTAATGGTGCCGGTAAGACAACCTCGTTCTATATGACCACAGGACTGATTGTTCCCAATGGCGGCCATATCTATCTGGGTGAGGAGGATGTTACCAAATTCCCTGTTTACAAGCGTGCCCGTGCTGGTATCGGCTATCTGGCTCAGGAGGCCAGCGTGTTCCGTAAGATGACTGTAGAGGATAATATCCTCTCGGTGCTGGAAATGACTGGCAAGCCTCGCGACTATCAGCTGAATAAACTGGAGGAGCTTATTAGGGAGTTCCGACTGGAAAAGGTGCGCAAGAACTTAGGCGACCGACTGTCGGGAGGTGAGCGCCGACGTACAGAGATTGCCCGTTGCTTGGCTATCGAACCAAAGTTTATCATGCTCGACGAGCCTTTTGCTGGTGTTGACCCTATCGCTGTAGAGGATATCCAGCAGATTGTGTATAAACTGAAATATCTGAACATCGGTATTCTGATTACCGACCATAATGTGGATGAGACGCTGGCTATCACCGATCGTGCTTATCTGTTGTTCGAAGGTAGAATCCTGTTTCAGGGAACACCAGAAGAGCTGGCTGCTAACCAGATAGTGCGTGAAAAATATCTGACGGAATCGTTCGAATTGAGAAAGAAAAACTTCCAGCAGATAGAGATGGAGCGCAATGCCAAGGAGCAGGCGGAGAAAAGTTAAAAATTGAAAAATCGGCGTTGGTTACGCCGTTTTTTTGTACTTTTGCACCCCAATATTTGAATATATATTATAAATAAGTACATAAGAAGATGAAAATTTCGTTTGAGTGCGCCGACAAGATCAATGGTCTGTTGACTATGACCGTTGAGAAGGCAGATTATCAGGATGCAGTAGAGAAGCAGCTGAAAAATTATCGTAAGAAAGCACAGGTTCCTGGATTCCGTCCAGGTATGGTTCCCATGGGAATGATTAAGAAGCAGTATGGCACAGCAGTAAAGGTTGACGAGGTTAACAAGCTGCTGGGCGAGAAGCTGTATGAGTATGTTCGTGAGAACAAGATCCAGATGCTGGGTGAGCCCCTCCCAAACCAGGAGAAGCAGGTACCCCAGGACTTTGAGAACGCTGATGATCTGACATTCGTGTTCGATATTGCCGTAGCTCCTGAGTTCAAGGCTGAGCTGACTGGCAGAGATAAGATTGACTATTACACCATCAAGGTTGATGATAAGATGCTCGACGATCAGGTACAGATGTATGCATCGCAGGCTGGTGAGTTCGTTAAGGCTGAGGTATTCAGCGGTAACGATACACTGACTGGTGACATGCGCGAGCTTGACGAGAACGGTAACACCAAGGAAGGTGGTATCACTACCGAGGCTGCCATGGTTATGCCTGCTTACATCAAGGCCGACGACCAGAAGAAGCTGTTCGACGGTGCTAAGGCTGGCGACATCATCACTTTCAACCCCAAGAAGGCTTACCCCGATAACGATGCTGAGGTTGCTGCCCTGCTGAAGGTTAAGAAGGAGGAGGTTAAGGATCTGAATGCTGACTTCAGCTTCCAGATTACTGAGATCCGTCACTTCCAGCCTGCAGAGGTTGACCAGAAGCTCTTCGACCGTGTATTCGGTGAGGGTGAGGTTAAGGACGAGAAGGCTTTCCGTGCTAAGATTGCTGAGGGTATCGCTCCACAGCTGCAGCAGAATAGCGACTATAAGTTCCTGCTCGATGTTCGTAAGCACATGGAGAAGAAGGTTGGTAAGCTGGAGTTCCCAGAGGCTCTGCTCAAGCGTGTTATGCTGCAGAATAACCAGGATAAGGGTGCCGACTTCGTAGAGAAGAACTTCGAGGGTAGCATTAAGGAGCTGGCTTGGCACCTGATTAAGGAGCAGCTGGTTGCCGCTCAGAACATCAAGGTTGAGGAGGCTGACATCAAGAACGTTGCTAAGGAGGCTATGCGTGCTCAGTTTGCTCAGTACGGTATGAGCAATGTACCCGATGATGTTCTAGAGAACTATGCCAACGAGCAGCTCAAGAAGCGCGAGAATATCGACAACTTCGTTGATCGTGCCGTTGATGTTAAGCTTACTGAAGCCCTCAAAAATGTGGTTAAGCTGAATGCAAAAGAGGTCACATTTGAGGAGTTTAATAAGCTTATGACAGAAAAATAAGCTTTTTTAGGAAAAAATAACCCCTAAAATACGAGGGTTATCGACTTTTTGTATTATCTTTGTGTCCCAAACGCAAGATGAGGAAGGTCGATAACCTTTTCTCTATATTAAAAAGAAAGGAATTGATAGTATGAATAATGATTTCAGAAAGTATGCTGTACAGCATTTAGGAATGAATGGTCTGGTGGTCGATGATGTAATCAAGGCCCAGAACCAGTACTTGAATCCCTATATTCTTGAGGAGCGCCAGTTGAACGTTACTCAGATGGATGTGTTCTCACGCCTGATGATGGACCGTATCATTTTCCTTGGTACTCAGATAGACGATTATACCGCCAACACATTGCAGGCACAGCTGCTGTTCCTGGATTCAACCGACCCTGGTAAGGATATCTCGATTTATATCAACTCACCTGGCGGTAGCGTAACTGCTGGTTTGGGTATCTATGACACTATGCAGTTTATCACCAGCGATGTGGCTACTATCTGTACAGGTATGGCTGCCTCTATGGGTGCCGTGCTGCTTGTGGCTGGTGCCGAGGGTAAGCGTTCGGCTCTGCCCCACAGTCGTGTGATGATTCACCAGCCTCTGGGTGGTGTACAGGGTCAGGCTTCAGATATCGAGATCGAGGCCAAGGAGATTTTGAAGTTCAAGAAAGAGTTATACACTATTATCTCGGAACATTCGCATACACCATACGATAAGGTTTATGCCGACTCTGACCGTAACTATTGGATGACGGCCGAGGAAGCAAAGGCTTACGGAATGATTGACGAGGTGCTGACACGGAAGAAATAATGCCGATGAAGAAAGTATGTAGTTTCTGTGGTAGAGGCGAAAACGAGGTAAAACTGTTGATCTCGGGCCTTAACGGTCAGATTTGCGAGAACTGCGTGGAGCAGGCTTATCAGATTATAAATGATAACCTGCGCGAGGCGCCTGTTGCAAAGAAGAAAGGAAAAGCCGCTGAAAAGCCCGAAAACCTGAAGGTGCCTAAACCCAAGGAAATCAAAGAGTACCTCGACCAGTATGTGATCGGTCAGGACGATGCCAAGCGTTATCTGGCTGTGGCTGTTTACAACCACTACAAGCGTTTGCAGCAGCCCGTGGATGATGATGGTGTAGAGATTGAGAAGAGTAATATTATTATGGTAGGTAGTACTGGTACGGGTAAAACCTTGCTGGCACGTACCATTGCCAAACTGCTTGATGTGCCCTTTACTATTGTAGATGCTACGGTGTTTACCGAGGCTGGTTATGTAGGTGAGGACGTAGAAAGCATATTGTCACGACTGTTGCAGGTGGCTGATTACAATGTTGAGGCTGCTCAGCGCGGTATCGTGTTTATCGACGAGATAGATAAGATTGCTCGTAAGAGCGACAACCCTTCTATCACCCGCGACGTTAGTGGCGAGGGCGTGCAGCAGGGATTGTTGAAATTATTAGAGGGTACCATGGTGAATGTTCCACCCAAGGGTGGCCGTAAGCATCCCGACCAGGATTACATCCATGTAGATACCCGTAATATCCTGTTTATATGCGGTGGCGCCTTTGATGGTATCGAGCGTAAGATTGCACAGCGTATGAACACCCATGTGGTAGGTTATAACTCGGTAACCAACGTCAGAAAGATTGATAAGAATGATTTGATGAAGTATATCGTTCCTCAGGATCTGAAGTCGTTCGGACTTATTCCTGAGATTATCGGTCGTCTGCCAGTGCTCACACATCTGAATCCGTTGGACCGTAAGGCATTGGAAAGAATCCTGACTGAGCCTAAGAATTCTATCATCCGTCAGTACAAGAAACTGTTTGAGATGGATGGTGTTGCGTTGACTTTCGATCAGGAGGCACTCGACACGCTGGTAGACAAGGCTGTAGAGTACAAGCTTGGTGCTCGCGGACTGCGTTCGATTGTTGAGAGTGTGATGATGGACGCTATGTACGACCTGCCATCGAAGAAAACTAAGAAATTCAATGTGACGGCTGATTACGTCAGTAAGCAGCTTGATAAATCATACCTCCAGAAGTTGGAAGCCTAACTAACTATAATATATGAGCGAAAAGATGAATCTCACAGCAGCCCTGAAGAAGTACTTTGGATTCGACACATTCAAAGGCGATCAGGAGCGTATTATCCAGAACCTGATGGATGGCAACGATACCTTTGTGCTGATGCCAACAGGCGGTGGAAAATCATTGTGCTACCAGTTGCCCTCGCTACTGATGGAGGGTACAGCCATTGTGATTTCGCCGCTGATTGCGCTGATGAAGAATCAGGTGGATGTGATTACCAGCATGAGCGAAACCGAGGGTACTGCCCACTACCTGAACTCGTCGCTGAACAAAGCGGCTATTGATCAGGTTAAATCGGATGTGATGGCTGGTAGAACCAAACTGTTATATGTTGCTCCAGAGTCGTTGACAAAAGAAGAGAACGTAGAGTTCCTGCGTTCGGTTAAGATATCTTTCTATGCCATCGATGAGGCTCACTGTATTTCAGAATGGGGTCACGATTTCCGTCCTGAGTATCGCAAAATCCGTCCTATCGTAAATGAAATAGGTAAGGCACCTATCATTGCGCTTACGGCTACTGCTACCGATAAGGTTCGTACTGATATCAAGAAAAACCTTGGTATTGTGGATGCTGCTGAGTTCAAAAGCTCGTTCAACCGTCCGAATCTGTATTACGAGGTACGTCCAAAGACTGCGAATGTAGATAAGGATATCATCAAGTTCATTAAGCAGCACCCAGGAAAGAGCGGTATTATCTACTGCCTGTCGAGAAAGAAGGTAGAAGAGTTGGCCGAGATCCTGCGTGTGAATGGTATTAAGGCTGCTGCCTATCATGCCGGACTTGACTCGAATACACGTTCGAATACCCAGGATGAGTTCCTGATGGAGAATATCGATGTGATTGTGGCTACCATCGCCTTTGGTATGGGTATCGATAAGCCCGATGTGCGCTTTGTGATTCACTACGACATACCTAAGTCGTTGGAAGGCTATTATCAGGAAACTGGTCGTGCCGGACGTGACGGTGGCGAGGGAATCTGCCTGGCCTTCTACTCGTATAAGGACTTGCAGAAGCTCGATAAGTTTATGGAGGGTAAACCTGTGGCCGAGCAGGATATCGGTCGTCAGTTGTTGGTTGAGACCGCTGCTTATGCAGAGACGTCGGTTTGTCGCCGTAAGATGTTGTTACACTATTTCGGTGAGACCTACGAGAAGGATAACTGTGGTAACTGCGATAACTGTCTGCACCCCAAGACCAAGATCGAAGCTCAAGAACAGTTGGTTATTGTACTGAAAACGATCCAGGTTATCAAGGAGAATTTCCGCTCGGACTATGTGATTGACTTTATTATCGGTAAACCTACCGAAGAGATTCTGGCTCATCATCACGACGAGCAGGAACTGTTTGGTGCTGGAGCCGATGACGATGAGAAGATTTGGAACCCAGTAATCCGTCAGGCGCTGATAGCCGGCTACCTGCGTAAAGAGGTAGAGAACTACGGACTGCTGAAACTGACTGCCGCTGGTAAGAAGTTTATAAAGGCTCCCAAATCGTTTATGATCGTGAAGGATGCTGAATTTAACGACGACTATGAGTCGGCTGATCAGGAGGGTGGACTAAGCGCCCTTGATCCTGTGCTGACGGCTATGTTGCTTGACCTTCGTAAGAAGGTTTCGCGACAGTTAGGTCGTCCACCTTACGTTATCTTCCAGGATGTGTCGATCGACCAGATGGCAACCGACTATCCTATTACACTCGAGGAGCTGAAGTGTATCCAGGGTGTGGGCGAAGGTAAGGTTAAGCAGCCTTATGCTCAAGAGTTTGTAGACCTGATTAAGGCCTACTGCGAAGAGAATGAGATTGAACGACAGGTTGACATGCGCGTGCGTACCGTTGCTAAAAAGTCAATGCTGAAAGTCAAGATTATCCAGAGTATCGACCGTCAGATAGCACTCGACGATATCGCTGAAGCACAGGGTATTGAGTTCGAGGAACTGCTCGACGAGGTTGAGGCAATCGTTTATAGCGGTACCAAACTGGATATTGATTACTTCCTTGAGGAGGTAATGGATGAAGATCACGTAGATGATATCTACGACTACTTTGCCGAGAGCGAAACCGATAAGCTGAGTGTGGCTGAGGAAGAGCTTGGCGAGGACTACTCGGAAGACGAAATCCGACTGGTACGCATTAAGTTCATTTCGGAGATGGCGAACTAAGAATTGAAGATTTGAAGAATTAAAAAGAGATAAAGATTATGGCATCATTTATTGCAGACAAGATTGTGATGGACGGTCTGACATTCGACGACGTCCTGTTGATTCCCGCTTATTCGGAGGTGCTGCCCAAAACGGTGGAGCTGAAAACCCGTTTTTCGAAGCACATTGAGCTGAACGTTCCTTTTGTAACGGCAGCTATGGATACAGTAACCGAAAGCCAGATGGCTATTGCCATCGCCCGTGAGGGAGGTATCGGAGTGATTCACAAGAACATGTCGATAGACAACCAGGCACGCGAGGTAGCGATTGTAAAGCGTGCTGAGAATGGTATGATCTACGACCCCATCACTATTCCATTGGGAAGCACCGTGGCTCAGGCCCTCGAAATCATGTCGGAGTACCATATCGGTGGTATCCCCGTGGTTGACGATGACCGTCGCCTGGTGGGTATCGTAACCAACCGCGACCTGCGCTTTGAGCGTCGCTTGGATCGTCCCGTAGAGGAAATCATGTCGAAGGAGAACCTGGTAACCACCCATCAGCAGACCGATCTGACTGCTGCTGCACAGATTCTGCAGGAGAACAAGATTGAGAAACTTCCTGTTGTAGATAAGGATAACCGATTGATTGGACTGATTACCTATAAGGACATCACCAAGGCAAAGGATAAGCCCATGGCTTGTAAGGACGATAAGGGACGTTTGCGTGTTGCAGCCGGTGTAGGTGTAACCGTTGATACCCTCGACCGTATGCAGGCTCTGGTTAACGCAGGTGTTGATGCCATTGTTATTGATACAGCCCACGGACACTCAAAGAGTGTTATCGAGAAGCTGCGCGAGGCAAAGGCTTCGTTCCCCAATATCGATATCGTGGTAGGAAATATTGCTACCGGTGCTGCCGCTAAGATGCTGGTTGACAACGGTGCCGACGCTGTAAAGGTTGGTATTGGCCCAGGCTCAATCTGCACCACTCGTGTGGTTGCTGGTGTTGGTGTGCCTCAGCTGAGTGCTGTTTATGATGTATACAGCGCCCTGAAGGGAACTAATGTTCCTCTGATTGCTGATGGCGGTTTGCGCTACTCAGGCGATATCGTAAAGGCACTTGCTGCCGGTGGTAGCAGCGTCATGATTGGTTCGCTTGTGGCTGGTACCGAGGAGAGCCCTGGCGATACCATTATCTATAACGGACGTAAGTTCAAGAGCTATCGTGGTATGGGTTCGCTCGAGGCTATGGAGCATGGTTCGAAGGACCGCTACTTCCAGGCCGACACCAAGGATGTGAAGAAGCTTGTACCAGAGGGTATCGCTGGTCGTGTTCCTTACAAGGGAACCGTTCAGGAAGTGATTTATCAGATGGTTGGTGGCTTGCGCTCAGGTATGGGTTACTGCGGTGCCCAGACTATCGAGAAGTTGCATGATGCCAAGTTTACACGCATTACCAATGCCGGTGTAAACGAGTCGCATCCACACGATATCACTATCACCAGTGAGGCTCCTAACTACAGCCGTCCAAACGATTAATGATGAGACAACTCACCATAGCCCTTTCATTGTTTGCTGCGATTACCTCGCAGCAAACATTGGCACAGACTACCGACCCGGTTGTAATGACCGTGGCCGGTGTTCCTGTTTCTCGTTCAGAGTTCGAGTATTCGTACAATAAGAACAATGGCGAAGGGGTAATCGACAAACTGTCGGTGGATGAGTATGTCACCTTATTTATAAATTATAAGCTGAAGGTGGCTGCAGCCCTCGATGCTAAACTCGATACGCTGTCGTCGTTCCGTCAGGAATACCAGATGTATCGCGACCAGCAGGTGCGCCCAACGATGGTGACCGATGCCGAGGTGCTTGATCAGGCCCGACAGATGTACGAACGCACTCAGGCGATGATTGGCTCGAAAGGATTGGTACGCCCAGCGCACATCCTATTAAAGTTGTCGACGCAAGCTACCGTTCAGCAGCAGGAAAAGATACACCAGCGTATCGATTCTGTTTATCGTGCCCTGCAAGCAGGAGCTGATTTCGCGGAATTGGCCAAGAAGGTTTCTGAAGATACTGGTTCGGCTGTCCGTGGAGGCGAACTGCCTTGGATTGCACCTTCACAAACACTGAAGGAGTTCGAGGATGTGGCTTATTCGCTGGCACCTGGTCAGTTAAGTCAGCCATTCCTGAGTCCTGTTGGTTACCACATCATCTTGATGAAAGAACGTAAACAACTGGAACCATTCGACTCGTTGAAACAGAGCATTGTTGCATCGCTTGAGCGTCATGGTATCCGTAACGAGATTGCAGATATGAAGTTACGTAACCGTGTGGCAGCGTCGGCAGGCAAGCTGAAGCCCAATGATGTGATGCAGCAGAAAGCCGATTCGGTAGCTGCTGCCAACAGCGAGCTGAAATATCTGTTTAAAGAGTATCACGACGGTTTGTTGCTTTACGAAATCAGCAACCGCGAGGTGTGGAGCAAAGCCCAGAATGATGAAATTGCACTGAAGGCTTGGTTCGACACCCATAAAAAGAAATACACATGGAAGGAACCCCGTTACCGCGGCATTGCCTACCACGTGAAAACCAAGCAAGATGTAAAGGCTGTAAAGCAATGTGTAAAGAATCTGCCTTTCGATCAGTGGGCAGAGGCTTTGCGTACTACCTTTAACCCCGATTCTGTGATCCGCATCCGTGTGGAGAAAGGACTGTTTAAACTTGGCGATAATCCTACCATTGATAAGATGGTGTTTAAGCAGGCTACCAGTTCAACATCTGATGCTAATTATCCCATCGATGCTGTATATGGCAAGAAACTGAAACGTCCAGATAACTATCAGGATGTGCGTCAGCAAGTGGTTGAGGATCTGCAGGATTACCTGGAGCAGGAGTGGGTTGATGCCTTACGCCATCGTTATCAGGTAGAAGTGAATCAAGAAGTATTGAAAACTGTAAATAAACATCTATGAGTATTATAAAGAAAGTAATGACACTGGCGCTTCTGGCCTTGCCTTTGGTAGCTACTGCCCAGAAGAAGGATTCTATTGGTACCGTCATCGACGAAGTGGTATGGGTGGTTGGCGATGAAGCCATCCTCCGTTCGGATGTTGAAGCCCTGCGCATGCAGTCGGCTATGGAAGGTGTAAAATGGAGTGGAAACCCCGACTGCACTATTCCAGAGCAGATTGCAGTTCAGAAACTGTTCAAGCACCAGGCTCAGATTGATAGTATTGAGGTGACCGATGCCGATGTGGCACAGGAGGTAGAGCAGCAGATTAGCTACTGGCTCGAGATGGTTGATGGTTCACGTGAGCGCCTCGAGGAGTACAAGCACCAGAACCTGACACAGATTCGTGCCGACCTGCGCGAGGAAATGAAAGATCGTCAGATGGTACAGAAAATGAAGCAGAAGCTTGTTGAGGATATTGCCGTTACACCTGCTGAGGTTCGTCGCTATTTCAGTGCCCTGCCACAGGATAGTCTGCCTTTTGTTCCTACCGAGGTTGAAGTACAGATTGTACAGCTTACCCCAAAGATTGAACAGGAGGAACTGAACCGTGTAAAGGATGAACTGCGTAACTATACAGAGCGTGTAAATAAGGGTGAAACCCGATTCCAGACTTTGGCACAGTTGTATTCTGAGGACCCAGGTTCTGCTCGTCGTGGTGGTGAGCTCGGTCTGATGGGACGTGGTACCCTTGATCCTGCCTTTGCTGCTGTTGCTTTCAATCTTACCGATCCTAAAAAGGTGTCGAAGATTGTTGAGTCGGAGTTCGGTTTCCATATCATCCAGCTGATTGAGAAGCGTGGTGACAAGGTGAATGTACGTCATATCCTGCGTAAGCCTGTGGTATCGCAGGAGTCTGTTGACCGTGCTTTGGGTCGTCTGGATTCTATTGCGGCCGATTTGCGTGCCGAGAAATTCAGCTTTGAGGATGCTGCCTCACTGATTTCTGACGATAAGGATACCCGTAACGCCAAGGGACTGTTGAGTACCGATCAGATGCGTACTGGTAAGACCTCATCTAAGTTCCGTATGCAGGACCTGCCTGCTGAGATTGCCAAGGCTGTTGATACACTGAAGGTGGGTGAGATCTCTAATGCCTTCCAGATGATTAACCAGCGTGGTAAGACCGTATGTGTGATTGCTAAGCTGAAGAGTCGTACCGAAGGTCATAAGGCCTCTGTAACCGAGGACTTCCAGATTATGAAGGACGTGGTGCTGAATAAGCGTCGTGAGGACCGTATCCATCAGTGGGTAGTAGATAAGATTAAGAGTACTTATACCCGACTGAACGACGATTATAAGGATTGCAATTTCGAATATGAAGGTTGGATTAAGTAGAGCTGCTCTATTCCTGTCAATCGTTCTGATGGTTGGCTTCGTTTCTGCATTTGCCCAGCAAAAGCAGCAGCGTCGTCGTCCGGCTGCACGTAAAACGGCTAAGGCTAAGGATACACGTGTGTATCTGGTGCATGCCGATGTGCTGCATTACGACCAGCTGAAGAATCCCGATGCCACCATTCTGAATGGTAAGGTACATTTTACACATCAGGGTGCCCGATTGTATTGCGATAGTGCCTATTTCTATGAGGCCAGCAATTCGTTCGAGGCGTTCGGACATGTGAAGATGTACCAGGGCGATACGCTCTCGCTGTTGAGCGATTATGCTTATTACGATGGTAACGAGCAGATGGCTCGTGCCCGTTATAATGTGGTGCTGAAGCATAAGAAGACCACTCTTTATACCGATAGCCTTGATTACGACCGTTTGTATGATAATGCCTACTTCTTTGAGGGTGGAAAGATGATTGACGGTAAGACTACGCTTACCTCCGACTGGGGAGAATATAACACCAAGAGCAAAATGTCGGTATTCAATTACGATGTGAAGATGAAGAGTCCCAAGTTCTTCCTCACTACCGATACTCTTTATTACGACACCCGTTTGTCGATGGCTCATATTGTTGGTCCATCAAATATCACCTCGGGAGAGAGCCATATCTATTCCGAGCAAGGCTATTATGATACCAAGAACGACCGTGCTCGTCTGATGAACCGCTCGGTTCTCTCTAACCAGGGTAAGATGATGGTGGGAGATAGTGTTTACTACGATAGCAAACAGGGCTTTAGCCAGGCCTTCCGCAACGTGGTGTATGTGGATTCTGTAAACAAGAATAAACTTACAGGTAACTATGGCGAGTACTACGAGAATACCGGTTTTGCGCTGTGTACGGATAGTGCCGTAGCCATCGACTACTCGCAGGGAGACTCGTTGTTTATGCATGCCGATACATTTAAGGTGGTAACCTATAATATTGAAACCGATTCGGTGTATCGCAAAATCTTTGCTTTCCATCATGTGCGTGCATTCCGAAACGATGTGCAGGCTGTTTGCGACTCACTTATCTATAACTCGCTCGATTCGTGTATGACGCTCTATCACGATCCTATCGTGTGGAACAATAACCAGCAGTTGGTGGGCGACCGTATCGAGGTGTTTATGAAAGATTCGCTGATCGATCATGCCCATGTTATCGACAACTGTTTCTCGATACAACAACTTCGTAGCGATACTACGCTTTATAATCAGGTGTCGTCGAAGGAGATGTTTGCCTACTTTATTGATGGTGCCATCCACGAAGCCCAAGCTAAGGGTAATGTGCTGATAGGTTATTATTTTGAGGAGGGCGACAGCGTGGCGATTATCTATAATTACCAGGAAACATCCGAACTTCGTATGTTCCTGAAGGACCGTAAACTGCAAAAGGTATGGACACCCAAGAGCAGTGGTACGATGTATCCGCTAAACCAGATCCCTAATGATCGTAAGCATCTGCCAGGCTTTGCGTGGTATAACTACGTGCGCCCAATGAATCGCTACGACATTTTCAATTGGCGCGAAAAGAAAAGCGTTGAAAACTAAGACTGAAAAATGGATTTAATACATCTTCTTCCCGATAGTGTTGCTAACCAGATTGCCGCTGGTGAGGTAATACAGCGTCCGGCTTCTGTTATCAAGGAGCTGGTTGAGAATTCTGTTGATGCAGGTGCCAAGACCATCCATGTGATTGTGGTGGATGCTGGTCGTACCTCTATTCAGGTTATCGACGATGGTAAGGGCATGAGTGAGACCGATGCACGATTGGCGTTCGAGCGCCATGCTACATCGAAGATCTCGCAGGCCGACGATCTGTTTGCCCTGCACACCATGGGATTCCGTGGCGAGGCTTTGGCTTCGATTGCTGCCGTGGCACAGGTTGAACTGCAAACACGTCGACAGGAAGATGAGATAGGAACCAAGGTTTCAATTGCTGGGTCGAAGGTAACTCGACAGGAACCGGTATCTTGTCCGGTGGGATCTAACTTTAAGGTTGATAACCTGTTCTTCAATGTACCTGCCCGTCGCAAGTTCCTGAAGACGAATGCTACCGAGCTGAATAATATCTTGACAGCTTTCGAGCGTATCGTGCTCGTTTATCCCGATATTCATTTTACCTTGCACAATAATGGGGTAGAGATGCTGAACCTGCGTGCAGGCTCTGTACGTCAGCGCATTGCAGATGTGTTTGGAAAACAGTATAATCAGGATTTAGTACCTGTTGAGGTGCATACAGCCATGTGTACGGTTTCTGGTTTTGTGGGTAAACCTGAGGCTGCCCGCAAAAAAACTGGGTGCGACTATTTCTTCGTCAATGGTCGCTTTATGAAGCACCCTTACTTTCACAAGGCTGTGATGAAAGCTTACGACCGTTTGGTGCCCGAAGGTATGGCTGTACCTTATTTCTTGTATATAGAAGTAGAGCCAGGCGAGATAGATGTGAACATACATCCTACCAAGACCGAAATTAAGTTTGAGAATGAACAGGCCATCTGGCAGATTCTGTCGGCAGCTGTTCGTGATGGTATTGGCAAGTACTGCGAAGTGCCTTCGATTGATTTCGATACTCAGGGACAACCAGACATTCCCTTGTTTGATAATAACAGCAACACTTTCCAAGATAGTTTTGCTGCGCCCAAGGTTAACTATAACCCAGATTATAATCCGTTTAAGCAGAGTGGTGGAAGTAGTTCCAGCAGTGTGCCTAATCAGTGGGAGAGTTTGTATCAGGGTGTGGAACAGGGCTCGTTCCGTGAGGAACCTGTACAGCAACCATCGTTCTTTGACGATGAAAACGTTGTGGCGCCACAGTCGGCTACCGAGATTCTCTCTGAGAAGTCGCCTGCTCACTACCAGTATAAGGGCAAGTACCTGATGACGGCAGTAAAATCTGGTCTGATGATTATCGACCAGCATCGTGCCAGCATCCGTGTGCTTTACGATCGTTACCTGAGTCAGCACGACGGTCATGTTATCAGCACCCAGAAAATGCTGTTCCCTGAAACGATTACATTCTCTCCGTCCGAGGGTGTTACCATGCAGCAGCTGTTGCCCGAACTTACCGCTTATGGTTTCGACCTGAGCGATTTAGGTGGTAATACCTATGCTGTGAATGGTATTCCTGCTGGACTCGAAGGTATTAATCCGCAGAACCTGCTGCACGACATGCTGTCATCAACGAGTGCAGCCGATTCGATAGAGGCTATTCATGCTGCTTTGGCACTCCGCCTAGCCCAGAGTGCTGCCATTCCTTATGGTCAGATACTGACTAATGACGAAATTGAGAGCATCATTAACGATCTTTTCTCGTGCTCGAACGTCAATTATACACCCGATGGAAAAGCTATACTTTGCATACTTCCACAGGGCGATATTGAGCATTTATTGGGTTAAAATGTGAATGAAGGTTAAATTCTGACAGATTTCTTGTAAAACATGCGGTAGTTTCAAAAAATCTTCTTACCTTTGCACCCGCTTACAAGAAATGAGGGCGTTTAGCTCAGCTGGTTTAGAGCATCTGCCTTACAAGCAGAGGGTCGGCGGTTCGAATCCGTCAACGCCCACAACAACAAGTTAGGATGTGATTTCGGTCACATCCTTTTTTCATTTAACAACAGACATAACTGCCACATGAAGAAGGTTAAGAATAGCGAACTACTGCTTTCATACATCCGTGAAGGACGTGAGATGAGCCAAAGAGAAAAACTTTGGTTGATTGTTAGTTTGAGTATTCCTTCGATCCTGGCACAGATATCAGCTACCATCATGTTTTTTATCGATGCCTCGATGGTGGGCCATTTGGGCGCCAAGGCATCGGCTTCAATAGGTCTGGTGGAAACTACCGGTTGGCTGTTGGGTGGTTTGGCTTCGGCAGCTAACATGGGCTTTTCGGTGCAGGTGGCGCATTTTATTGGTGCCAACGACTTTGAGGCGGCCCGTCGTGTCTTGCGCCAGGCTTTAGTGTGCTGTATGGTTTGGGCACTATTGATATCCATTACATCGGTAGCTATCAGTCCATTCCTGCCTTATTGGATGGGAGGAACGGCTGAGATTGCCCGCGATGCCTCATTGTATTTCGGTATTTTCGGAGCTTGTGGTATCTTTTTTCAGATGGAGGGATTGGCAGGTTCTATGCTCAAGTGCTCGGGTAACATGAAGATTCCCTCGATGTTGAATATCGGCATGTGCGTGATGGATGTGGTGTTTAACTACCTGTTTATTTATATTTTAGGTTTGGGTGTGATGGGTGCTGCCATTGGTACAGGTATGGCCATGCTGGTTACAGCTAGTCTGATGCTGTATTTCCTATTGGTACGCTCAAAAATGCTCTCATTGGTAGGACGCCCAGGTTCATTCAAGCCAAAAGCTGATACCATTGGTACAGCTTTCAGAATTGGTGCCCCCATGGGTTTGCAGCATCTGCTAATGGGTTCGGCTCAGATGGTGAGCACGCTGATTGTGGCACCATTGGGTACGATTGCTATTGCTGCCCATTCGTTGGCTATTACGGTAGAGAGTTTATGCTATATGCCTGGTTTCGGTATAGCCGAGGCTGCCACTACATTGGTGGGACAGGGTATAGGTGCAGGGCAGAAACAGCTTACCCGCTCGTTTGCCCATATGTCGGTTGGTTTAGGCATGATGGTAATGACACTGATGGGTGTGCTGATGTGGACTTTTGCACCACAGTTGATGGCTATCATGTCGCCTGTTGATGAAGTGATAGCTCTGGGTGCTCAGGTTCTGCGTATCGAAGCATGGGCCGAGCCGATGTTTGCTGCTGCCATTGTAGTTAACGGTATTTTCGTGGGTGCAGGCGATACCATCATCCCGGCCATCATGAGTTTGGCTTCTATGTGGGCTGTTCGTTTGTCGTTGGCTGCCACACTGGCTCCCAAATGGGGTTTACTGGGTGTATGGACTGCTATGGCCATCGAACTTACCTTCCGTGGTATTATCTTCCTTGTGCGCTTGTTCAAAGGAAGTTGGGCTGATAAGTTGAAACTCAAGCAAGCTTAATTCATATTTTACTGTTTTAGTAGTTAGCAAAAAAAAGCCGCTCAAGGGTCATCAACGACTCGAGGGCGGCACCAACAATCTATGAATAACTAAAAACCTTTTTCTGAGAAAAAACGGAGTGTCACCACTGCGTCTTTGTTATCCTTACTAACAAATCTTTTCTAACACCTTAGAAATACCTATCTCCAATTTAACTAATAAACCTAAAACCAAATTCTAACTAACTATTAACTCTAACTAAAACCTAAATCAATCAATCTTTATATACCTTAACTAATACCTCTGTATTGTTTTCTATGCTTCTATTAAAGAACTCTTGTTTTCTTTTGACGTTGCAAAGGTACGACGATTTTTGCAACCACACAAGAAATATGATGTACTTTCCTCAAAAAAGTGCACTTCTTTTGATATACATCAAGCTGTTGTGTGCGAACACAATCGATTTGTGTGCGAAAACGGGTCTTTTTTACACTTGTTTACAGTGCGCTACAATTTTTCACGATTTTAGGAGTCTGATATAGGTTTCGTAGGGTATAAAACGGCCTCCCATGTGCTTTAAATGTGGTGTTTCAAACTGGCAGTCAATCAGTTTGCCGCCCAGTTTATCGAAGGTTTGTGCCAGATGTATCAGGGCTAACTTTGAGGCGTTGGGTACTAATGAGAACATACTCTCGCCGAAAAAGGCTGTACCTAGGTTTATGCCGTACAGACCTCCCACTAGTGTCTCGCCCTGCCACACTTCAACACTGGCAGCAAATCCCTGTCGGTGCATCTCGGTATAGGCCTCAATCATTTCAGGACCTAACCAGGCGCCTTCGTCGTTGTTGCGGTTTTGGGCGGTGGCGCAGCCACGTATCACCCCTTCAAAGTCTTGATTGATGGTTATCTGTAGTTCGCCCTTCCTGATAACTTGTTGCATGGAGTGGCTTATATGTACTTCGTTAGGAAATATAACGAAGCGCTGCAGCGGACAGTACCATAGCGGCTCCTGCTGGTGTCGGTAGGCAAACCAGGGGAAGAAACCATTGCTGTAGGCTAGTAGAAGTCTGTCAACAGATAGATCGCCGCCCACAGCCACTAATCCATCCTCTTCGCCAAGGTGTGGATCTGGAAACCACAGATCGTTATCCAATTGATAAACTGCCATCGCGTGTACTTATTATAATATGTCCACCTTGTTTCAGACTGCCGAACAGTATCTCGCGCATGAGTAGCGGTTTCAGTCGCTGGGCTATCACGCGGTCCATCTCGCGGGCACCGTATTCGTGGGTGTAACCCTCGTCAAGCAGCAGCTTAAAGGCCTCGTCGCTCAGTGTCATCTCTACTTGTTTCGCGGTCAGTTTGTCCTGCAACTCGCTTAACTTCTTCTTTAGGATGAGTGTGGCCATCTCATGATCCATATCGTTGAACACTACCGTGCCCGACAGACGGTTGATGAATTCGGGCTTGAATGTTTTCTTTACCTGTTTCAACATGGCCTCGCCGCGCGATGTGTTACCTGTAAAGCCTATGTTGGCTTGTGCAGCATATTGGGCACCTGCGTTCGAGGTCATAATCAGTATCACGTTGCGGAAGTCGGCCTTGCGCCCTTTGTTGTCGGTCAAGCGTGCATAGTCCATTACCTGCAGCAGGATATTATAGATGTCCTGATGCGCTTTTTCTATCTCGTCGAGTAGTAACACGCAGTTAGGTGTTTTGCGGATGGCATCGGTAAGTAGTCCGCCATCCTCGTAGCCTATATAGCCTGCAGGCGAGCCTATCAGCTTGGCAACGGTGTGCTTCTCGGTATATTCACTCATATCGAAACGTAGCAACGCTATGCCAAGCTCTTTGGCCAGCACGCGTGCCACCTCTGTTTTGCCCACACCTGTGGGACCAACAAACAATAGTGATGCCAGCGGCTTATTGTCATCAAGCAGTCCGGCTTTCGACATCTGTACAGCTTCTACTACCTGACGGATAGCCTCGTCCTGTCCGTATATCTTCTGGAGTAGACGTGGGGCCAGTGTTTCCAGTTGAGCGTTATCGTCATCGCTGTTCATAGCCATAGTGTCTACCTTGCAGGTTTTTGCCAGTACATCGGCAATATCGACTTTGTTGACGTTTGCAGGTTGTGCGCCATCTTTAAGCTCTGCTGCAGCTCCTGCTTCGTCTATCAAGTCGATGGCTTTATCGGGTAGAAAACGGTCGTTTACGTATTTATAGCTGGCATCAACGGCAAAGTCGAGTGCCGCCTCGTCGTATGTGACGTGATGGAAACTCTCGTATTGCGAGCGTAACTGGCGCACGATGTGCTTGGTTTCTTCGGGCGTTGGCTCGGGAATGTCGATTTGCTGGAAACGGCGCACCAGACCTTTTGAACGGGCAAAGTGACGGTTGTACTCTTCGTAGGTTGTCGATCCGATAAAACGGATGCCGCCAGCTTCTAAATAAGGTTTCAGCATGTTCGAAGCATCCATGGCGCCCTCGCCGGTGGCACCTGCGCCTACCAGCGTATGTATCTCGTCGATGTAAACGATGTTTTTGTCGCTTTCCTCTTGTATGCCCTCCATTATTTGCTTAATGCGGTTCTCAAAGTCGCCGCGATACTGAGTGCCTGCCAACAGTGTGCCCAGGTCAAGCTGGTATATCTTGCTGCCTTTCAGGCGTTCAGGTAGGTTCTGGTCCTCCTCAATCATGCGTGCAAGTCCCCAAACTAGGGCTGTTTTGCCTACACCGGGTTCGCCCACGTGCAGCGGGTTGTTTTTGTCACGTCGACAAAGTACTTGTATAGTACGCTGCAACTCCTGCTCGCGACCAATCAGTGGGTTGTGCTGTTGGTACAGTGTGTTCATACAGGTAACCAGTCGGCGCCAGGCTTCCTGGCCCTTTTGCTGGTCGCCTGTGCCCAGTTGGTCGGCTAACTCGTAGGCGCTAATCAGGTCGCTCATAAAGTTGCTTTCATTATCGCCTAACGCATCTTTCAGTAGGTAACAGGCCCAAGATTCTGGTAGATTAAGTAACCCCATCACCAAGTGAGGAACATCGAGTGCTGTTGCACTGCTATTGATGATTTGCGCGCAGGCAAACTCTATCAGTTGTCCCATTTGTGTCGATGCTTCGGGTTCGTAATCTATGTCTTCGGGTACGGTCTCTACTTCGTCTAACTTGTTTTCTATTCGCTCCTGAAACAGGTTGGCCGAATAGTAGCTGTCGAGTGTGTTGTAAAACTCATTGTCGTCCATCATTACCAACAGCAGGTGCTCGGGCATGATAAACTCATGTCGGTACTCTTTGCAGCACTTCATAGTATCGCTGAGCATCCTGGCGGCGCGTTTGGTTTGCTTTATCTCTGCCATAGTTATTCCTCAGGTTCAACAGTTAAACGGAGGGGAAATCCCTCTTCACGGGCCATGTTGGTGGCTTTACGCACCTTCGATGTGGCAACGTCATAGCTATAGATACCCACCACTGCTTTGTCGCTATGGTGTACCTGCAGCATGAGTGCCTCGGCCTCTGTCTCACTTTTAAAAAACACTTGTGTAAGTATCTTCACCACAAATTCCATCGTGGTAAAATCGTCGTTGTATATTGTTACTTTGTATCGCCGCGGCTCGCGCAGGTTGGTGTGCTGCCGCTCTTTTGTTGCCGATTGTTCTTTTGCCATATTTCGATTTTCGTTTTAAAAATCGTGGCAAAGATACATTTTTTAGCTGAATTAAGCAAGAAAAACGCTGTAAAATGCTTATAATAAAAAAATCGCTAAGTTCAAAACTTAGCGACCTTTTTAGTTGGGGTACCCGGACTCGACACATGGTGATTGAAAGAAATCGGTAAAAATCGAAGTTTTTTAAAAAGCCTGATTTTATAGGGGTTTCCAGGATTTTACAAACAACTTGTATTGTCTTAAGTAATGTTAAATTTGTGTTATCACGGGAAAAACACGGGAAAAATTATGCATTCCCGTGGCTTTTTTTGTGTATCTTTGCAGCCGTATTTTAATGCTCAATATTTTAAAGTTCGCTTTATATATTCGTGGCAAAGGTACGATATTTAGTTGAGAATAACAAATTTATTAGGATATATCTGATGGAAGAGGTCGGGAAGTATGCGCAGCCAGAAGCACAGATGCTGATAGAAGATTTGCGCCAGATTGTCAAGCAGGCACGTAGTCATGTGGCTGCTACAGCAAATTATGAACTGACAATGATGTATTGGCATATTGGCGAACGAATTAATCGCGATTTGCTTGGTAACCAACGTGCAGAGTATGGAAAACAAATTGTGACGCAGGTTGCGACACAATTACAAGAGGAGTATGGAAAGAGAGGATTTGAGACAAGAAATATCAGAAGGATGATGCAGTTTGCTTCTCTTTTTCCGCAAGAGGAAATTGTGTCGCAGGCTGCGACACAATTGACTTGGTCGCATTTTATAGAGGTTTTACCGCTGAAAGATGGTCTTCAGCGTGAGTTTTATATAACTCTGGCCGCTTCTGAAAGATGGGGCCGTGACCGCCTTCGCAAAGAGATAGACGGTATGCTCTATGAGCGTACAGCAATCAGTGGTAAGTCAGATGAGTTTATCAAGAAAGAATTATCCTCTTTGCGAGATAATAACGTAATGTCGCCAGACATTGTATTTAAAAGTCCATATTTCTTGGAGTTTACAGGACTGAAAGGTATGTACAGTGAGAAAAGTCTGGAGGATTGTTTAGTGGCTCATTTGGAGCAGTTCATCATCGAGTTGGGCAATGGCTTTACTTTTGTAGCCCGCCAGAAACGCATGATAATCGATGGAGAGGACTTTTATCTTGATCTGCTATTCTACCACCGTCGTTTACATCGTTTGATAGCCATTGATCTTAAGAAAGGGCGTTTCAAGGCACAATACAAAGGCCAGATGGAACTTTATCTTCGATGGTTGGAACAGAATGAAATGGAGCCAGGAGAGGAAACTCCTCTGGGATTGTTGCTATGCACTGAAGGTAGTGAGGAGCAAATAGAACTGCTTCAACTCGACAATGCTGGCATAAAGGTGGCCAATTACTTAACAGAGCTGCCGCCTCGTCATGTTTTGATGCAGCAGATTCAAAAATCATTGGAGGTCGCAAAGGCCAGAATTGAAAACACTATTGACAGTGAAGAGTAATTTTTTGATATGGCACAGATAGAACTTAGAATATCGAGTAAGGTACAGAAGGAAACTGGAAGGAGTGAAATCATGGTGCGTTTCTTTCAAGGAACATCATTTGATCTTTATTCCAAAAGTGGGATATTTGTAAATCCTGAGTACTTCGAGTATTATATTAATCGTGAGAAAACGGAGAAAGCAGGTGTAAAGGTTCCTGGTAACGCTATTACGTCGTCTGTTGAGAAAGCTGAGAAAAATGGTTATGCGCTTCGTAAGAGTGGTACTATTGTTTTCAAGCAGCGTTTAGAAACGCCTGAGGTAAAATACCATCGTGAACAGGTTGAACGCATTGAAAAATTGAAGAAATTCATTCTTGATCGTTATGAAAGTGTCGATAAGAGTGGTCT
Source organism: Prevotella sp. khp1 (assembly GCF_900102205.1). Classification (NCBI taxonomy): domain Bacteria; kingdom Pseudomonadati; phylum Bacteroidota; class Bacteroidia; order Bacteroidales; family Prevotellaceae; genus Prevotella; species Prevotella sp. khp1. The sequence continues at coordinate 212,247 of NZ_FNJZ01000005.1, read as the reverse complement.
TTCAAGTGAATGGCTTAAAGAGGTGGTTGACATGTTTCATCATCCGGAAAAGTATAACATAAAGACGACAGATAAGTCATTTTTCGATCTTGTTGAATTGTATATCAGTCGTCATCAGCTTGCAGAGTCTCATGCAAGAACTTTTCGCGTTCTATCTCGCGTTATAGCCAGATATCAAGGATATGTCAGAGCTACTGATAAAGCGAGGAAGGATTATGCTTTCTCCATAGATGCCGTTACTCGTGACGACATAGAGGAGTTAAGTGAATATATGCGCCATGAGAAAGAGTTGTCAGAGATGTATCCAAATCTATTTGCAAAATTGATTGAGGAATATCCTGCTTCAGTAAAGAAAGGACGCAATGTTATAGAGGCGCGAGGTGAGAATACTATTATCAAAATGCGTACGCGCCTGAAGTCGCTCTTCCTGTTCTTTGTTGAGGAGGGCATGACTTCAAATCGCCCTTTTGATGGTGTCAAGATTGGCACTGCCAAGGTCGGTACACCTTATTACATAAGTATTGAGGAGAGAAATAAAATTGCAGACTGTGATCTTGAACAGAAATGGTTGGAGATGGATGATGACTTTCGTAAGAGCATAAACGTGAAAATCGAAACCATTATAGCATGCAGAGATATTTTTGTTTTTCAATGTTTTATAGGATGTCGAGTAAGTGACCTTGTGAAGTTTACTCCCCAGTACATTGAAAATAAAATACTTGCATACACGCCCCAAAAAACGGATGATCAAGAGGAGGCAATTCAGGCCAGAGTTCCACTGCATCCTAAAGCTATTGAACTGATAAAGAAATATAAAGGCCAAGACAAGAAAGGAAGACTCTTCCCCTTTGTTTCTGCTCAAAAATATAATGATGCCATAAAAGCGATATTCACAATGGCCGGGATTACCAGGAATGTCGAGGTTCGTAATTCACTGACAGGTGAATATGAACTGCGACCAATCAATGAGATTGCTTCAAGTCATCTTGCTCGCCGTACTTTCATTGGCAATGCTTACTTCAAGGTAGCCGATCCTAACTTGATCGGTAAGATGAGCGGACATGTTGAAGGGTCTAAGGCCTTTAAACGTTACCGCAATATCGAAGATGAAACTCTTAAGGATGTAATAGATCTTATTGGGTAGTATTTAATCAAAGCACTTAACCATAGCATATTTAAAAAGATGTGCTATGGTTTCTTAATGCTTTTAAGCTCTTGGTTCTCCTTCCATAGACTATTAATAAGATTAACCATGTTTTTTATGTTCTTTCCATACTTGGCCATAACATCATAATCCATCAAGACGGCGGTAACAGTGTCTTCTATGGAAAGTTCATCAACATATTTAACCAAAATATTGTCTATAGTCTCGCCTGCAATCATTTCACTACAGGTCTCCAACCAATAATAGCAGCTAAAAAAATCGTATTTCAAGAAATTGGATATTAAAACCAATTTTCCTGTATCAATCGAGTCGTTCTTTAAAAGTCTGCTAACCTCTTGATGTGAAACACCTAAGAAATCTCCAAGTTCTGCTTGAGTTACTTTATTCTTTTTCAGAATGTCTATTATTCTATTGCCGATATGTGGATGACGCAGGACACATCCTCCAGCCCATATGTCATCATCTTCACCTTTTAAATTAATACATAATTGATATACAGGATCAAGTAATTCGGATTTGGAAAAATCCGCAAAGAGATTGTATTTCAAGTGTTCGCATATACCACATAGAGTTTCTGTATCTATTGTTTCCTTGTTTAGAAGACGGGTAACATATGTTGGCGGTTTCTCTAACATACGTCCCAATTGTGCCTGAGAAATACCTTTCTCGGCAATTATTTCCCTTATTTTTTTTCCTATATTTAAATCTTCAATCATACACAAATATACAGCAACTCAGTTAAAAGTTATTAAATAATATACGCAAATATATTGCGTCTCAAGTGTTTTGTGTATATTTGCAGCAAGTTTCAATGCCCCAATAATACACATGCCGTATCTGGGTGCAAAAATACAAATAAATAATTATATAACAAAATAAAATAAAAAAAACTTATGACACAGAGTGTTAACAATCTGAACGACGTCTCCAATCCACAAACTTTGGATTTGGATTTCGAGAGAAAGTTACTTGCAAGTAAATTGGTATCAGAGGTACATCGGAGCCCCAATCATGTCTCGGTAACTCTCACTGGTAACGGAGTATTAGCTTTCATAAAAGCTCTGCAGACCTTTGCTATTGAGGAAGGAACAAATCTTCAAATGGAGCAAAAAAACGATTGCGGATTGTTTCCGGAACAGAACAAGGATATGGTTAGTAAAAAAAGTGTAATAACTGGTTTGGGCGTAAGTCATACCACGTTATGGAAGTGGGAACAGAGAGGTTTTCTTGTTCCTGTGAGAGTTGGAAAGAAAATCTATTATCGCCGTTCCGACATTGAAAAACTAACGAAATAAAAAGAAAGGTCCCGAGCAATTTGCCCGGGATAATCTTCGCAGATGTTATACCTTCCATTCTCCAAATGCAAAGGTACGAATTTTCTGCGAAACTTCCAAATTATTTGAAAGAAATAGATTAATTATCAGTAACAATGCATTCATTTTATAAAATGAGAAATGATCTTCATGATGAATGGTTTTTTAAAAATCCACAGTATTTATTGTGGTGGGGGGATTTAATGCACTGTGCTTGCTGGAAGTCCGAAACCGTTATGGTAGGATCTATACCCATATCATTACATAGAGGACAGCTTATTGCGAGTATAAATGATCTCGTGAAGCGTTGGGATCGAAGCAAGGATATGATTATCAAATATATAAAGGTCTTGGAGACAAAAGGCCTTATTATTAAAACAACCAAGAATAACATTTCAATAATAACTATTCTTGATTATGATTTAGAGGATGACACCGACAACCTTGCCGACAACCCTGAACATATCCAGAATACCGATAAACAAAGTACTTTCAAGAGATTAAACGGTAAGCAAACCGACAACCTTGTCGACAACCTTAATACGACCGACAACCTTGCCGACAACCTTGCCGACAACCTTCTACCAGAAAAGGCCGACAACCTTGAAATTGTGGAATATTCCCATAAACAGGATGTTTTAGGAGGTTCGCAATGGAGTGAAACCGACAACCTTTCCATTATGGGAACCGACAACAAGGCCGACAACCTTGCCGACAACCCCTATATATATAGTAAGAATATTAAAGAAAGAATATTCTCTCCATCAACAACAACATCACCCGCGCATACGCGAGAACTTGGTGGCTTAGAAAGTGATGAGATAATTGCTGCAGATGCTGCCGAATTACTAAAAAAAGATGGCCAATGGATAAGCCAGATGGTTCGCCGTCATAAGATGTCTGCAGAATACATCATCGAATGGTTAGATTCTTTTGTTTGTGAATGTTCTTGCCGTGGTAAGGAAGGACACGAAAGCTTAAGCGATTTTAAGCAGCATTTCAATGACTGGTTGTTTAAACAGGAGAAGCTTGCTGCAGATGGTAAAAAGAAAAGTTCCAAGTGTACTAAACCAGCAACTCTTTCGGATCCCGGTCAACTTTGGAAGCTTTCATTAGAAGAGATAACGAAAAGCGTGGGTTCCGATGGAAAGGCGAAGGTCTACGATAATGTAAGTTTCTTAAACTATGACACATCTTCAAAAGTAATTCTTTTGGGTGTGCCAAACAAAGAAACGTATGATTATATTGAAGCAAATTTTGCTCAAAAAATGGGGCGAGTATTGCCGAAATATTTTGGTTGTGGTTTTAAGTTGAACTACAAAATTTTAGGTAAATCCGCAAATCAATCTGCTTAAATTATAGATTATGGCAAAAATTATAGTAATTTCAAATTCGAAAGGTGGTACCGGTAAAAGTACCATTTGTATGCAGTTTGCGAACTACTTGGTAGCAAAAGGCAAGAAAGTTGTTATTCTGGATGCAGACGAAGGCCAGACAGTAAATGAACTAAGAAAAATGGAGGTTAAGGCGAATCCTGATGCGGAGAAACCTTGGGACGTATGGAACGCTTCGACTAATTCTCAAGCGTTTGTAGAAAAAGTCAAAGCCTTGGGCGACGTGTACGTTTTAGTAGATTGTCCTGGTTCGCTTAACCCTAATCTTCTCCCGTTCTTTAAGTGCGCTGATGCCATTGTGATTCCCTTTAGGTATGACGACGTTGTTGTTCTTCGAACAATGACCTTCGTTAAGGTTCTCAAGGCTGCCCAAATAAATGCTATTTGGTGGTTTTTGCCCAATAGCATAGACGTAAGGATTAAAAATCCGAATGAGGAATCTATTAGGAATATGTTACACAAAGTTGGCATTATACTGCCCAGGATTAAGCAGGGTGTGGCTATTCAGCGCGTATCTACGATACGTCCAATCGATAATTACCAAACAAAAGCAATAATGGACTCTATCGAAGAGTTGCTAAAAGCTTTGGATAATTAGTGTTTTTTGTAAAATTAGTATTGTTAGTTAAGTTAGTTAATATGGCAAAGAGAGAAACAAAGACGGCATTAACTTTAGATACATTTAGTGATATTTGCAACGAGAAAGCACCTGATCAGATGGGGCTTGAATCACTTGGCTTAAAAACTGAAACACGCCCTTCAAAGGGTGCCGCTGCGGGGTGCAAACCTGGATATATAAGGCATACTTATGTTCTTCCTCAGACGATGATAGACCAAATTAAGGCGGTTGCCCATTATTTCTCGTGTTCAGAAGTCTCTGCGGCCGAACAATTGCTCCAGAAAGGGTTAGATGCTGTTCAAAAGAAACATGGTAAAAAAGCGCTAACTTTGCAAAACAAACAAAGTTTGTTCAAGTAGCGAATGTTGTAAAATGTGCTAAGTTAGTTAAGTAAACTAAGTTAGCACATACTTTTTAAATCAAGAGCGGTTTCATTAGAAACTGTTTCTTTGTAAAAGTGTTTTTTCGATTTTGCGAGAGTGGGGGTAATAGTTACATAGATTTACCCTTTTGGCACTATCTTATTACAAAACTATCCAGCCGTTCTTTTATGGTGTTGAAATCTGTGTTCAAATTAAGAGTCCTGAAATAGATATAATTGCCGTCCTTACGCTTCATCTGCCCATCTGGAACGATATCTTCCTGCGTCTTTGCATAGAGTAACATTCCGTCCACATTACCTTTATGGTCTTCATCGCACTCTGTTACATACGTATGTATCTGATAGAGATTATTAGAATGAATGGTCGATTTGTCGTATTGCTTCTGCATTGAGCGAGTATAATATTTGGCATCGATAATCAGCGTGCGCTCTCCCATTGTCAACAGGATGTCTGTCTGCATAATCGGCAGAATGTTTGTAGTAGATTGTTCCTTGTCGATATTCCAGTCTATTCGGGCAGCACATGGTTTCAACTCTGGATGATGCTTCTTATAATATGCCAAAATAAACTTCTCATAGAGTCTGCACATGTGGTCATCAGAGAAATCGCGCAGCTTGTATTTACCGCTATCTGTTGTCATCAGCCACTCGTTGATAATAAAGTAGCACAGATACAGCAACATGCGATAGTTCTGATTATTACGATCAAAACGAAGTGTATTCCAACGTATGGTATGTACATCTATCGGTTGTACATTCTGGAAGAACAGCATCAACCGCTTAAGCTTCGACTTCTTTTCTTTCTTTACATCCGAGTGTTTTATCAATAAAGTGGCTGTTGTAAGCAATATTTGGTTATAGATATTATTCTCCGATAGTTCGTCGTAATCGCACGCTATATGATGGATATTGCGCATTTTGTTGGCGATGGTACCGTTTAAGTCTATCTTGCCCCGTACGGTTTGCATCGACTCGTTTTTAGCCACATACTGGCGATACAATCCCTGTTTTAGCTGATAAGATATGCCTCGTGCTATAATTTCAGCAAACAGATCATAAATATCATCAAACGCCTCTCCTGTTATCTCGGCATAGTTATTCTGCCTAAGCTCCTGGAAAGCATAGGCCAACATGTAATACACGTTGTGAATCAATATACCTTTATCTTCTGTCATTTCAGAGCGTTTCTAAGTTTATCTGCCTGCAGATTAAACTGTTCGTCGTTGTCAAACCAATACTCTCTTAGCATAGGAACGATGTCGTATTCTACAATACTCTCTAACTGATAGTTATTATTCAGATTGCAAAGATAGCTATGACCAATACAGAATCCCGAGCCAAGCGAATCGTCGTCAGCAATTGCTTTATTCAGTTCTATAATCGCCTTAACCAGATTGCTCAATTGAGGATCATACTTTTTGCTGATATAGTCCTTAAATAACGGAGTTTCGAACCCAGGTTTCATCTCAAAGAACGAGAATCTGCGACGTAGAGCATAATCAATCATTGCCAACGAACGGTCTGCCGTATTCATCATGCCTATAATATAGATATTCGATGGGACAGCAAATGTCTCATCATTGTATGACAGCTGGATCGGCTTGTCTCGATAGTCGGTTTCTATCAGCATCAACAACTCACCAAATATCTTACTGAGATTACCACGATTTATCTCATCGATTATAAAGAAATACTTATGCTCTTTATCAACAGCAGCTCGATTACAGAACTTGCGGAATACGCCTAATTTCATATTAAATCCGCCATTCTCATTTGGCTTATAGCCCATCACGAAATCTTCATAGCTATAGTTCTGGTGGAACTGCACTTGCATCACTCTGCTATCGTCTTTCTCGCCCATGATGGCATAGGCCAGACGTCTTGCTGCAAAAGTCTTACCAACGCCTGGAGCACCTTGTAGAATTAAGTTCTTCTTTCTAAGCAACAAGTTCTTAATATGCTCGTAATCATCATACGTTACATATACTTCATCTAAGAATTTGTCCCTATCATATTCTTCCTTAACTTCATTTTTAGGCAATGGATTTTCACCTCGCACCAGCTCCATGATAATGTCGAATTCATCAGCTGAGACTCTGAAGAATGAACCTTGTTGATTCCTCATATACTCCATTTTCTCTAATCCTGGAGTATTTCTCAGAGTAGAGAAATCTATTGGAGTCGGTAATTTCTCTGTCATCCTAAAATACAACTCTTTACCATCATTCTCTTTAGAGATTGTCAGCAAACAAACAACTTGTTTCGTGGGTGATGACTCATAACCTAAAACGATATCACCAGCTTTCGCATCAAGGAAATTTTGGAAGACGTTTCTCTTATGTCCGTTTTCATTATACAGACTATAACTTTGTTCCTCGCCAATCTTCATTCCAGTTATGCTCCAAATTTTGGGATTTGCCACCAGCCACCAATAGTTCTGAGCTGATGATCCTGCTGTTTCAGGAATCTCCTCTCCTTCAATTATTTTATTTAGCCTATCCACATAATCAGTATATGGGGTAACATTAGTGAGAGTCTTCATTGCGTGCTTGTCAACTGTTACCCATTCGCCAACATTTGTCCATTTGATTTTTCTGACATGTTTAAAATCAGGATAGGTATCATCAAAATAATAATCAGATTCTACTATACCACGACCGATTATTTTAGTGATACCTTTCTTGGCAAACACGATATCACCAGGTTTCATCTCGTTTGCAAACTGCCATACAGCTAATGAGTCATTTTTAGCATTGCCATCAGTAGGAAAGAACTTCTTTATTTCTAACCTCATGTCTTCGCGAGATGCATATTGTGACAAATCGCCCAAAGCATCCCATCCGATACATATAATACCATCATTGACACATAATTGCCATTTAGAAGCATTCTCACCTGGGGAGAATGTCCAATATGCTTTACCTTTGCTGTCATTTTTAACATCTTTCTTACCCTCTGAGGATAACATAGTCCATGCTGTATACGAGAATTCTGCATAATTAGTGTAGCCCAATGATTCAGACTTCATTTTCTCATCAAGCCTATCCATAACACTCTTATACTCTTTATACATCAAGAATTTTGAATTATCAAAAGAAATCCCAAGCGTATTTAATAGACTCTGACTTGTTCCATCCAAAGGCATAAATCTATCAGGACGAATCCAGAATAATCCCATTGTGAGATTGAATTTGATTAAGAATTGCCCGTTGAGTGCATTATATGATTCTTCTATATCTCTACCAAGTACAGCATCAGTAAACACATTCCATAGTTTATCAATGTCACCATGTTTACGGCGCTCAGCAAATGCCATAAAGTTTGTTTTTTGCGTATTCATTACAGGAATACCATCAAAATCTTCTGGCACATCTGCTGTTATGTTAAGATATCCTTTAAACTTTTGGCATATATCAATACGTCTTTCATGCGTAATACCACGATTGAATATTGCAAAGACGGTAAAAGGGTCTATATCAGCAACACGCGTTCCTTCCGGATCATCTTTAAGATGATTGATATAACCCTCAAGATTATCATAAATCCAGTTTATCAACGGTTTCCTATTGTTTCTATACAGCAAGAGTTTCTGTGACAACTCTTTATAAAATGGAATCCATGTATATGCCATAATTATATATATTATATTTTTCTAAAATCAACAAAAATAGTTACAAAAAATCAATAGAAGAAATGGTTGGAAACACTTTTTCTTTTATCTTATCCCCATCAGTAATCACATTACACCAGTCACGAATAAATCGAGCTAATATACTATGTGACATCATAATAAGCCCAACTAATATCTCTTTGTCATGATTATTTTGATACATACTACCAAACTCTGAAAAACCATAATAAGAAGGATGGCTATGAGAAGAGAGAAAAGTATACCACTCTTTATAATGGTCATGCCCAAACAAAAAAGCAGTATCAGTAAAGCCAAATTCTTTGATGTCTATTATTCCTTCTTTTTTATTCTTAATGAATTTGTAACCTTTTATTGTAGTAACCGAATTGTTGGCAATACTTAATAGCCTTTTTTTAGCAGAGTCTGTTATTTTTATTCTATTTAATATGCCATCAATTTTATTTCTATACTTCTTAATCTCCGCTTCGTCACTTTGTTTGATGGTATCCTTTAATTCAGATGGAATTGGGAATCTTCTAATATTGTTAAGGCCTCTTATTCTCCACAAGCACAATAAGAGGTCTGTTTCATCCGAAGAATCTTTATCAACAAAAATGCTATGGTATATATATGTAGACTCATATATGCTGCGTACAATTGCAGCTATTGAAGATATATCGAGTATGGCACCTAAATTTGGCAAATCAGGATACATTGGCACACCATTCAGCATCTGCTCCAAAGTTCTTGTTTTGACTATCATCATTTGGAGCATACACTGAGACAAATCATCATACTCATTCTCTGCTTGAGGATACAAAAGACGCCATTCCCCAAATATCTCCCATAGGGACTTTGACAATTCATTCAAATTCAACGGAATATTAATACTTACAAAGCCTCGCTCCTTCATAAACTATTTATGCTGATTGACAATACTTTTATACATCTTAAACAATTCTGCCACACATCGACTCTCTGTCATATTCTTTACGTCAAAGCCATAAGCCTGCATTACTGCACGGTCGTTGTCCTGGTGGGCTTTTCGAAGATCAACTGGCATCGTAATTTCGTCGTATAAGTCCGCCAAAGATGAACCTGAGTATTTTGCGCGAGCATCAAGAATAGTTTGTGCCGTTTGTGCTATCTTTGCCATTTGTGCTTCTGTGGGATTTGGCCATGGGAATGTGTTATACACCTGCTCTTTGCTATAGCGATAGTCGCTTTTCAACCTACCACAAACAACTCTCATCCATGCCATGTGAACATTAGACGTGAGCACTCCAAAGTGATAGAGTGTGGCATTTGGTATAATCTGGACTGCATTAGAAGAAATAACGTCTGCTTTCATAAAACCTATTGGTACATATCTTCTACGCTCGGATGAAACGGAAGGAACTAAAAGATAATCTTGACCTTCTGGCTGAGTTATTTGTGCAAACAAGTGTGGAACTTTGGCATACCCCTGAGTAGTCTTAGCAGAAGAGGCAAGTCTAAATTCACGTACTGCTTGTACCCTTTCATATAGTATCTTGCTTTGTTTGATGTCAGTAGGTTGAGCATTACGTAACCATATACAATATCGAGACTTCTGCTTGATGAATTCTTCTGCACCAATGTATGGATGTATCCATCTTGCTACTGAAGACTCTTCTTGAATCAAGGAATTTTTCTCCTCTTCTGATAATACGAAGTGACCTCCATCACGTGGTTGGTTACCAAAGTTCATCTGGGGAACATTACAAAGCGGTGTTTTTTGGCTAACGACAAATGTTTCGTCCCCTTCAAATAGATAAGGACTGATGTTGCTTACCTGCTGCATTTGTCCTCCAGAAGTGAACAGATATTTATTCTTCACCTCGTCTGTACTAAAGCCAATAATGACACAATGCACAGCAGCTTTTTCGCTGGCTTCACTATTCCACTTGAAAGTCTGATAGGCGAAGTTAATATGCACATGGAAATCATTAAGAAGAACATTCCAAAGAATGGGAACCTGCGAACCTTGACAGATGCTATTGGTAGAAACAAAACCAGTCCTTGTATGTGAATTCTGCATTAATAGAGCAGCTTTCCTATACCAGCAACACACATAGTCGAGGTCTTGAACGTCTTTGATCTTTCCAAACAAATCTTCAACGTCTTTCTTTTGTGAACTACCTTGAGCCATCATTCTCGCCCCCACAAACGGCGGATTGCCCATGATATAATTCAGTTTATCTTTAGGAACAACACTCTCCCAATCTATCCGCAAAGCATTACCCTCTACAATATTAGTGTATGATTTCAGAGGTAAAAAGTCAATGTCTTGGTGAACAATACGCTCTGTTTCTGCAAGCATCTGAGCCTCACTAATCCAAAGGGCAGTTGTGGCAACTGTTACGGCGAAATCATTAATCTCTATGCCATAAAACTGATGTATATCTACCTTGATTGGATTGATAAAAGCACCCATCATCATTTGACCATGATAACGCTCACGAATAACCTCATTCTCCAGGCGTCGCAACGACAGATAGGTTTCAGTCAAGAAGTTACCTGAACCACAAGCAGGGTCGAGGAACGTCAATGAGGCCAGTTTATCTTGATAAGCATCGAGCTTTTTGACGCGTTGACGTTCCACTTTCTCTTCTAAGATTGTATCCAGTTCGCTACGCAAGTCGTTCAAGAAAAGTGGGTCTATCACCTTGTGAATATTCTCAATCGAAGTGTAGTGCATGCCTCCACTACGACGAGTCTCTGGGTTAAGTGTGCTCTCAAAAACGGCTCCCAAGATGGTGGGCGAAATCTCACTCCAATCGAAATCAAGACTTGCATTCTGTAGCAACGTCTCCTTCAGTTCCTCGGTAAACTGCGGAATCTCAATTTCTTCTTCAAACAAACCACCATTGGTATATGGAAATGCCTGTAATTCTGGTTGTAGATATCTGCTGCGCTTTTCGGTTGGAGTATTCAGCACTTCAAACAAGTCACGCAAAGCTCTGCGCATATCTTTTGCCTCGTAAGTAGTAAGGAAATCATGGAATTGGTCGTGTTTAAACACACCTGCATCTTCAGCATACAGACAGAAGACAATGCGCACACAAAGAATATTCAGCCATCGCAAAGCCTCGGGAGAAGAATCATCATATTGCTTCAAAAGAGCATCATAAATGCGCCCAACTATCTTTCCTGCATCAATAGAAACCTGCATCTCTTTAGACAGATGTTCGTTCTTAGCATCAACAAGAAATTGTAGTCGATAATACTCTTTTCCGAGATTTTCCAGAAGTATCTGCTCAGGTTCGCCATTTGGCTGCTCCATGTCATAAACCAGAAACTCGGCAAAGTTGCAGGTAACAATCCACTTGGGATGCTCAGATACAGGCATATTAGCAACATAGCGTTTTGCTTGCTGAAACGGATTAAGCACAGATCCATCGCTCTGAACAATACCTTTACGCAAATCCTTGCCAAGTGACTTTTGCTCTATCAGCACACGAGTGCTGGGAATATGGCCATCGATAAAGTTGGTGGAGTCAACCATATTCTTTACCTGCTCTTCGTAGCGAATAAACTCACTAAGATTATCCACACCATATACGTTAGACAACAAGTCAGCCCAGAATAGCTGACTTTGTCCACGTTCATATCCTTTGCCTTTCCATCGCTCTGCGAACTCTGCTGCTGCTTTGGCTTGTTGCTTATCTGAATTCATATTTATGCCTTAGATTAATACTGCAAAGATATGCAAAACCAATGATAATACCAAGGAAAAGAAGAAAAAGTTACTAAAAATGAAGGATTTCAGGAATGTGCAGACTTTCTAATATAATCCCGTATTTGTCGAAAATGTAACAGTCCAATTTGTCGAAGGAAGTCCGTACTTGTTAAATATGTGCGTAATAATTGTTTACATATTTGATAAAAGAAAAAACAATAGGAAGTTCCTGGGCGTGTAAGGCGCTTGCGCTGAAGGGCGGCAGAAATGCCGCAATTGGGGTAGCCTATTACCCCCCCTCCGAAGGAGAATGCTACAATGTGTGGAGGGGGAGGATATAAATAAAACGAGCAAGCTCGATGATAATATTGAGTTCTGAAAAAAAATATCAAAGATTACCTTAATTCTATATATGTAATATATGAAAGATGAACCACAAAAAGGCAAAAACTGCCTACAAACTCGGGAAGATGGACAACAAACTCGGGAAGATAACCTACATTTTCGGGAAGAAGCACCTACAAACTCGGGAAGTAAACCCAAAGAATTCGTAGAAAGCGTATGTAATTTACTGATATTCAGGCCATTTTGCTTTTTCTTATATGCGATATGTGATATATTTTCTATACGTAATATGATAAATATCGTTTTTGTTTAATTGTTCGAAAGATAGATACTATTATTCTGAAAGGCCCGTATTTAAAGGCTTTCTGGCTATCTTCCCGAATTGGTAGCGGATTCTGGGTTATCTTCCCGAATTGGTAGCAGAAAATGGTTATTTTTAATGCTTATACCTACCGGATAGCCTTCATTTGGATGGTTATCTGCATATAAACAGCGTTTTATCTTTCCGAATTGGTAGCCGCACCCAGGTTATCTTCCCGAATTAGTAGTTTTGCCTATTAATTACCCGAATTAGGAGCCAATTCTGTCTTATTACTCGAATTAGGAGTTTTTAGCCTGTTAATTACCCGAATTAGGAGTTTTTAGCCTGTTAATTACCCGAATTAGGAGTTTTTCGGGGGAAATCTACCATGTTTTAGGGCTATTTATGATGCTTATAGCCTACGAATTCGGGTAATTGGGATGTTTTTACACACGAACTCGGGTAATTAGACACACGAACTCGGGTAATAATGGGTATGGATAGTGTATACAAGTATTAATGATTACATGTATATTGGTGTTAATGAATACAAGTACACAGGTATAAATGTATACATGTTGCCATGACTGCGCTTTAGTTGGTTCTTGTAGGTGGTGCCTGAAAAACACATAGGGATTTCTACGAAAAAACACAAACAACCGAACAAAATCATCACAAACAACCGAACGAATTCACCACAAACAACCGAACAAAATCGCCACAAACAACCGAAAAGTTACATAAAAATTTGGATAATTCATTATAAATCAGTAACTTTGCACACAAAATCAAAAACAAATAAAATGATGGACAGTATGTATAAACCAAGAATTGCCGACAGACTATTAGCTCGCAAGCTTGCAGGCAAGGGGGCTGTGTTGATTGAAGGCCCTAAATGGTGTGGCAAGACAACTACCGCTCGCCAGCAAGCCAAGAGTTTACTTGACTTAGGTGACACTGAAGTTTTGAAACAGAGCAAACAGATGATGGAAATCAGTTCGAAGACACTCCTCCAAGGCGAAACACCCAGACTGATTGACGAATGGCAGACAATAACAGAACTATGGGACACTATCAGAAATGAGGTTGATAAGCGAAGTGCTTTTTCTCAATTCATCCTGACGGGTTCTACTGTTGCTCCACAGGCTGAAGACACTGTTCACAGCGGAACGGGGCGTATTGGCAGAGTCAAAATGCGACCGATGAGTCTATATGAGTCTGGCGAGTCTACCGGCAGTGTCAGCCTGGCTAAGCTCTTTGATGGCGAGACGTTCGAACCGCAACCAAATAGCATTGATTTGGAGCGTATAGCCTTTCTGACATGCCGTGGTGGCTGGCCACAAGCAACGCTGCTGGAAGGTGATATTGCACTGGATCAGGCCTTTGGCTATGTTGATGACATTTCTGAAAGAGATATACAACGTGTTGACGGAGTAAAACGCAGCCCAGAGCGTACACGTCTACTACTCCGTTCGTATGCCCGCAACATTTCTCAGCAAGTACCCTATAGCACCATCAAGGCCGATATGCTGTCAAACGACTCACAAACACTTGACGAGGATACCGTTGCCGACTACATCAAAGCACTGAGAAAGCTTTTTGTAATTGAAGACCTTGATGCATGGAATCCAAATATCCGCAGTAAGGCAGCTATTCGTACAAGCGACACACGCCATTTCGTTGAGCCAAGCATAGGTACGGCATCGTTAGGCTTAGGTCCCAAAGACCTAATAAATGATCTGGACTCGTTCGGACTTATCTTCGAAGATATGGCCGTGCGAGACCTACGTGTTTTTGCCGAAGCACTCGACGGAAAACTATATCATTATCGCGACAGTTCAGGCCTGGAGTGTGACACGGTGTTACATCGTCGCAACGGCACGTATGGACTAATTGAGGTGAAGCTTGGTGGCGAAAAACTGATAAACGATGGTGCAGATGCTTTGAATAAGCTTGCCGACACCATAGACACCACAAAAATGAAGAAACCTTCATTCAAGATGGTTCTAACTGCAGTTGGTCCCTATGCATACCAAAGGCCAGATGGCATATTCGTAGTTCCCATCGGTTGCTTGAAAGATTAATATGAAATACGGCTCCTCAAATGGGAGCCGCTTTTCATTTGGGTATGTACCTATTTTTAAAATACTCGAATGGTGCTTTATCCTCATCGGGGCATACCTCTAAAGTCTTGGCGATAAAATCTTCGAGAGAAATGGCAGAAATCTTATGCTGGAATTCAGGTTTAAGCTCATTCCGTAATGATGCAACCTCTTTTTCTGTAGTTGGATGCTGTGCGGGGGCGAGCACAACGGAATAGCATCTGTGTGCACCCTCGACAATACCATAGCATTCAGTTAAAAGGAAGTTGCGATATATTTGCGTC
Organism: Prevotella sp. khp1; assembly: GCF_900102205.1. Classification (NCBI taxonomy): domain Bacteria; kingdom Pseudomonadati; phylum Bacteroidota; class Bacteroidia; order Bacteroidales; family Prevotellaceae; genus Prevotella; species Prevotella sp. khp1. Next base: position 197,011 of record NZ_FNJZ01000005.1, on the reverse strand, counting down.
ACAACTTTCATGCCTTCTAACTTCTTTTTCTTATCCTTGGCTGCCTCTGCACTCTTAAGCAGTTCTGCTTCAGTTTCAGGTTTGAACATACCAATCCTCTTAATCCATACATCATATAGTACATCGCTCTTTCTACTGGTGTTTTCGCCTAACACATCTGTATACTTTGTTTCTATCGCGATAAAGGCAGGTTTGCCATCCGTATCTTTATAACGTACGATAGCATCCATTGCGGTATTATCGTTCAGATATTTTTTAATGTCTGTATCCAGATACTCTAATCCCACTTTTGTAACCTCACTTATATATTTATCGGGAAATATATTCTGAAAGATTCTGCTGACAATGTCGCCCTTACCTTGCTCTCGCATTTCTATAAAGGGACAAAAGAGGTTAAATGCCATTGGTTGACTGGATAGCATATTATTGAAGAGTCGATATTCGTCAATCGTCTCATGAGGTTGTTTGTTTTCTACTCTCTGTTTGGCATAATTAAAAGTAAACTCGTTCACAAAGTTCTTACCAGTCTTGTCGCCATCAACCAACATGTTTATTTGTGGCGTACCTTTCTTAAGGTGTGGCCCAACTCCCATTGGCTCGCCCATACGTTCGCGATACTTGCCCTGCAGTTCTCTGCACTTCTGAGTGAATTCTCTAATCGTCATCATAATCTTCATTTATTATTACTCCAAGCAAACAATTCAATTTCATCCATTAAGTCAATCACCTCTCCTGTTTTTAAGGTAATTCTCAATCCATGCTCTATCTTTTCTTCATTTATAATGTCCCTGCCAATATAAGCAAGGCGTTTTTCCAATCCAAACTCTACATGATTTATCAAGCCTTTCTTCTCTCTTATAGCCTGGCGAATTACGTTCGCAAGCTGCTGGATTGAGGGGCGGATACCATCAAAAGTTAAAACTTCATTCAATTCTGCCACAGAAAAATCGTCAAAGGTGCATTTTGCGTAGGTAATCATCTGCTCGTCTGAAAGCGAGTCGATAGTTATTGGGGTAATTGGCGGATAAGATAGCTGCGCCCCCGAAGTGAACTTCCACTGCTCAGCATTAAAGTATTCTGCAAAGGCAATTGGATAATCATAGTTTTTGGCATGATTTACTATATTCTCGAACCATCTGACGTATTCTACATCATTTCCTTTAGCTAATGCCACGTAGCTACCATACTCCTTTATGAAATCGTCGGCGCCAATCAATGGCCTCCTGGGATTTGGACGATCGTCGGCTGTAGAACCATGTGGACATTCGAAGGGCAGGCTATCGTGATTATGTTCACAATACAAGTTATCGCCTATCAGCACCTTAGGATAAACCATCCACCTCCAGCTGCCTCCCGATGGAGACAAGCCTGGGAAAAGTCTTAATTGCTCATAACCTCGCTTATGAAGCTCATGAACTATCATCACTATCTCGTATGCGCTACACTCGTCTATCATATCACTTAATACTTTTCTGTGATAAAACGTTCTTTTTCGTATCTCAAAGAATTAAAACAGCTTCTTCAAAAAGTGATATATGGCTGCTGCAGTAAGAGTGCGCTTGATGAAACCGGGACGTTCTGGCTTATAATAGTTTGGCGAATATGATGCAACCTTGCTATGCTCAAGATATTCGTTTGCTCTTTTCTGTCTATCAAGCTTCCTTTCCAGTCTTTCAAACTCTCTATCTTCCCTTTCTATCTGACGGTCAAACTCTGCCTGTTCCTTTTGCCATTCCAGGTCGTCCTTCTCAAACTCATATTGAGCTTGTATCTCTTCCTTTTTGCTGTTGCGAATACTATTATGTTGCTCGATAATCATACGTTTTTCTTCGTCCGTATACACATCGTTATTCATGATGTACTCGTTCTCTCGATCCCAATACTCGTCAACCTCGGACAATTCATTTTCATAACTGTCCTCAATCATCTGTGCCTCGAATTCGAAATCATTATACACATCAGCATCCAGATCATCTAAATCATCCAGATAAGGATCATAGTCATCATAATCGTCATACATAAGCACTTCCTCCTATATTATGATTAATTCCTGTCTTTATATCCTATATGTACCTGTCAATTGCGTCTTGTTTGGGCCTTTTAAACACTTCTACATTAAATCAATCGTAAAAGTTCTCCCAGATTGATAGTCTTTATATATTAATGCTTTCTTGATGTAATTCTCGTCGAAATGCCCGACTTTTGTTCTTGTCTCTTTATCGGTGGTGTAACTGAAGTCGTAACTGGCGGCCTTCTCTTTTTTGTTATGAACCCAGATGGCCCCTGTCTTATCCCTTCTGACATGATCTGAAAGGAAATAGTAGCCAACGCCTACCTTACGCAGGAAGAATCCGTCATTTGTTGAAACAATATAGAAACGATATTTGCCATCAACAAGGCAGAACGGTTTGCTCTCGCTATATGAATAACTTGGGAGCGACTCAAAAAATTGTCCCGTTACATAGGCATCTTCAGATTGTAATTCCTTAATGCTCTTGAAATTCTGGAACAACTCGTTAGACAAGTATTTCTGGCGGCATCCATAAGGAACGTATAGCGTACATTGTTTTTTGCTGAAATTCGCAAAAGTTTTCTCATGAAACTGGATAGAAGCCGGGTCTTCAATGTCGATGGTTAGTTTTGTCAGCTTTTCGCAACCTCCGATGAAGGCCTGACCTATTTCATCTACATCCTTATGGATATAGAGAGATTGTAGAGAAGAATCTTCAAAGGCAAAATGATGGATTATAGAGACTGTTTCCGGTACAATAAACTCATCATCGGTTTTGTCTGAAGGATAGATGACCAGCTTTGATTCATTGAAAGAATAGAGCACTCCGTCGTAAGCACAATAATCCACATTCTGCGCATCAACCTCAATTTTACATGAGAAAGCCGTACAATCTATTTCTTTTACAGTGTCTGGTATATTTACCTCAGGAAGTGCCGTACCTTTAAAAGCATCCCATTTTATAGTCTCTAATCCACTCTTTAACTCTATATCAGAAAGGTTTGAACATCCGGAAAATGCTGAGTGGTGAATAGTCTCAAGGGACTCAGGAAAAACTACGCTTACGATATCCTCATTATCGCAGAAAGCTTCCTCCTTTATGCTGGTGACTCCTTCAGGGATAATAATATCTTCTGAGCCGTCATCGTCGTATCCTGTAATCTCAGTTCCGTTTTCATCATACCGCAGGGAACGGCTTCCCTCAATGGCTGTAATATATTTGAAATCTTTGAATCTCTCATCCTTCATATATCCCGACAAAGAATCAAAGGGAACCCGGAGAACGCAATTCTCTACCTCGAACTCTTCAAATGTATCATCCTTTATGTCTATGAAATCCGGATAGTCGGCTTTTATTGTCAGGGTTTTCAAATTAGTACAACCAGAAAAGACAGCGTCATCTAATACATCGATATCTTTCGGAATGATTATCTCTTCTGCTTCGTTATTTTCAAAAGCATATGCATCTATAGAAGTAACGGAATCTGGTATCTCAATTATTTTCAGTTTTATCTTTCTGGGATGGAGAATGAGCTTTGTAGCATCTTCGTTGTAAAGTACTCCATCAATATCAGAAAAATATTCATTGAGTTCATTGACTCTCATTCTACACTCAAAAGAATTAAAGGTGTATGAAAGTGTTGAAGGAAGAACAACTCCTTTTAGTCCTGTATCGACAAATGCCCCCATATCTATGCTATCCAAGCCTTCGTTGAATTCTATCTTTTGCAGATTGATACAGCCTTTGAACGCGTTTTCACCGATTTCTCGTAGCGATTCTGGGCAAATCACTTCTGTGATTCCCGTATTATCTTTGAAAGCATTATCTGCTATTTTTTCTACTCCTTCGGGGATTTCGATTGGCCCATAGAACTCACTTACAATGCCTGTGATTGTCTTACCATTGTCATCAAAGAGGAAAACCTCTTTCAATTCTTGACTTTGGAGTACCAAATCAGGCATAATCTTTTCGACAGTCTTCATGTAGCCGACAATAATCGGATCTAACTTGATATCATCCTTAGAGATTTTTGACGTTAAAACAATACCTTTCAGTGAGCGACAACGACTTAATGCCACATATACCTGACCTGAGGCAAATGATCGATGCGCATCAATAATGACCTTGTCAAAGGTCAACCCTTGGCTTTTGTGGATTGTAACAGCCCAGGCCAACTTAATAGGATATTGTGTAAATGTGCCGACAGGATAGGGCTTTATAATCTTGTTTCTCTCGTCGTATTCATACTTGTATAGCGTCCATGCAGATTTCTCCACACTTATCAGTTTTCCTTCTTGTGTAATGACCCTTACGACTCCACCGTATATACTTTTGACAATCCCCAAAGTGCCATTCACATATTCATAGCCATCATTGTCGTTGCGCAGAAGCATAACCTTTGCGCCTACTTTCAATGCTAATTCTTCGTCTGCAGGAAAGAGCCTTTTGGGGAAATAGCCATCTATGTCAGCTTTACTCGTAAATCTTTCACCGGGTAATTCCTTTAGCTTGTTATCATTGTGTTTCCAAACATTATATTTCCTGGTTCGTAAATATACAGCGGGTTCAGAATTTGAAGGCTCGTAGTCGGCTTTATATCTTCTGTTTATTGCCTCTATATCAGAAGATAGGCTTTTACCCTCACGGATATTATTCAAGATGCGTACAAATCTTTCGTTTTTCTGTCTGTGTACTTTTTTTAATTCAAGTAACGGCAATGGGCGTTTCCTAATAACGTCGGACGAAAAGAAATATGGATTATCTTTTTCATAGTGGGAATACAGCAGTTCTTCATCATCATCTTCAACCACTGGTGGAAGTTGGAACAGGTCGCCAAAAAATATAACCTGGACACCGCCGAAGGCGCTGCCGCTCCATCTGACCTTTTTCAATGTTTGATCCACCATATCGAGAACATCGCATCTTACCATGCTTATTTCATCTATGATAAGGATGTCCAACTTCCTGATTATTCTCTCTTTTGCAGTGTCAAGGTGGTACCAACTACGGGTTTTACCGGGAATAAAAGTGATGGTTTTCAATCCAAACAAGGAATGCAAGGTTTGCCCTTCCGCATTTTTAGCTGCTATTCCCGTAGGTGCAGCCACAGCAATGTTCTTTCCGCGAGCTCGACATTCTCTGACGATTTCTCCCAGAAGTCTGGTCTTACCCGTTCCTGCTTTACCTGTAATGAAAAAACTTTGCCCTTCCCTAACAAGTTCTATTGCTTTTAGTGTATATTGGTCGTGAATAAATTCTTCCATAGGCACAGATATTGAACGATAATTAGCTGTTCACATTGCAAATATAAGAATAATCTGCGAAAAATCAAACTTTTATTCAAGATTATGCAGATTTTTATGTTTCTTTCTCCGCAACATTCAAGTAATCCTCTCCTTCCTCTTCCACTTCCGGATAGGAAAACGGCTTTACTCCTGAATTCTCTAACATTAATATAGATGGAGGAAATGTCTTAATCTGTGAAGATAGAGCCATACTAACAGATAGAATCTATTCTGAGAATCCAGGTATCGACGCAGAATGTAAAATCTGCAAATATAAGTCGTTGATAATCAGTGTATATGCCTCCAATTGCAGGGGACAGATACTATGCCGAGGGACGGAGGAGGGACGGAAAATATACAAAAATCTGCAAATGAAGCTGCCGTCAAAAATAAAATATACAAACATCTGCAAAGACGTTTTTCCAGTTCTTTGTATATTCACATTCGTTAACACGGATTCTTGCACATTTTTGTATTCGCTGAGAAGCGAGTGAAGAGCGACTTCCAATTTCTGTCCCTTTAGGTACATTTATCTTTGCAGTTCTTTGTATATATTTATAATCAGACGAAAAATGGGCGTATTTTATAACTCAAAATTGGCTTGTTAAAAAGTGTTGACACTATTTTTGTCCCTTTGTAGCATTTTACGAAATCTGTCCCTCGGGGGACACTATTGAGTAGTTATCTGTCCCTTTTTGTCCTTCGGCACTCTTCATTCTGTCAATCAGAGTCCGTTTATTATATTATTTGGCGGAAAAAAGTTTAGTTTAGGTTATGGATATATTAAATGCAAATAAACTAAACCGTGCCAAGTTCAATCCATTTTATACTTTCTCTTTTTCTTTTGGACGGCAGAAAAAACTTTCCACAATGTTGACATCGTGCGCGTATGCGCGTGAAAAGAAAAATGTATGTTTCTACTTTCTGGAGTAGATGAAATTAGGTTGCAAAGGTAACTGTTGTTCCTTCATCTACCCAATGTGATCCGTGGTATGGCTCAAATTCTCCACACTATCTGGGTTGTATTTGGAGCCATAACCTTGTGCTGATGGTCACAACACCTTGTGAAGCAACATAATTTCTAATCACTCCCGAAAGTTGAGAAATCTACAGTAAGGAAATTAAAAACATCGAGATTATGGCAAATCAAGCAACATTATCAAAAGTTTTGATAATGTTTCGAAGTTTGTCATAGAGATAATACCATGTGAATTGTAGTTGCCGTATGGCCTGAATGACCAAGGCGAGAAGGCAGTTTCACAAAACCATGACGGGCATACATCTTCACTGCATCGGCAAACTCCGGGAAAGACTCAATGTAGAGATGTGTATAGCCTGCTTTCCGTGCTTCATTGATGACCAGTGAGAAAAGTTTTGAGCCATACCCCTTCCCACGAACTTTCGGGGAAAGATAGAATTTTACCAGTTCTACATATCCTTCAGGCAAGCCTTCTGTTGGATAGAAACCACAGCCCCCCATCACCTCACTATCTTCGTTGATGACCCAATATCCGGCATTCACATCCTGCAAGGATTTCCATATATGCCATGTGCGGGAATCATCATAGACGGTGTTCACCAATGGTGCTCCATATTCCTCGAACACAGAACGTATCACACGGGCAAGCGGCTTCTGATCTTCCTGTTCTATCGGTCTGATGGTCGCTGTTTTATTCTCCAGACACAGTTCCATCAGTATATCACAACGTTCGTAGGCATTATTCTTCAGCAGTATCTCCTTGAATCCCAATTTGCGATAAAGAGCAATGGAGGCTTCCAAGCGGGTGTTGCCTTCGAGAAAGATTCGTTTTACATCATGACTGCGGGCATAGTCTAATAATGCCTCGCCCAGTTGGCGACCGATGCCTTTTCCCTGTGCATCTGGAGAGACTGCCATCTTTGCCAGCTCGTGACAGTCAGATTCAGGATGCGGTTTCAGCGCACAGCAACCCACAACCTGTCTGCTTTCGTCTATAGCCAGAAATATCTGCCCACCATGTCCGATGATGTTGTCATCGATATGTGCAAATGTGTCAAGATCAGACTGCTCCAGTCTGAACCAGGTCTCTATCCACTGCTTGTTCAGTTGGATAAAGTCCTGCTTGTATTGCGGCTCGTATGTGACAATTCGTATCATCAATTGCAAAAGTACACCTTTCTTAGCATTTGTGCAATACCATAACAATGGTATTTACTTATTCCTCCTCACCGTGGTCGGCCAACATAGACTCCAGATAAAAGGCCTTGGCTATGACAATTTCGGAGGAAGGAGACACGCTGTCGGTGAATGTGATTTGCGTGTAGCCTTGCTGGCTGAATCCCGTGACGACTTCCTGTTTCCGGAAACGGTTGGAACCAAGACTGACAAATACGAACTTGCGATTGGCACTCATCACAATGGCTTCATCGGGCACGGCATCGCAGGTCTGTTCGTCACAGTGGATGACTGCCGAAACGAACATATTGGGCAAGAGTTTTGCCCCTTCCGCGCTGTCGAGTTTGACATGAACAGAAGCCGACTTCGACTCATTGTCCAAGGCTGCGGTAACGAACGAGACAGTGCCCGTGAGGAGTGTTGAGGACTGGTCGGAGAGTTGCATGGTGACCTTCTGGCCGATGTGGATGCTGGCGATGTCGCTTTCAAAGACATGGAGGTCGGCATGGAGGGCTTTGTTGTCATAGACCTTCATCAGCACGGTCTCGCTGTCGAGATAACTTCCCATACTTACCAATATCTCGCCCACCACGCCCGAGATGGGTGAACGTACGGGAGCAGCATTCGAGAAATGCCCTTGCGCCACCTGACGACTGCTGATACCCAGTTGTTCCAACTGAAGGCGCAAGCCTTGCTCGGTGACGCTGGCCATGTCAAATTCGGCCTTGGCCTGTTGCAGGTTTTTACCCACACCAGCCCCTTGTTCATGAATATCCTGCTGACGCTGCAAGGCCTGCCGTGCCAGCGATAATTGCCGGGAAGCAACGAGATAGTCTTTCTGTAGAGCCACAATCTCGGTGTTCTCCACTAAGGCCAGCGTCTGTCCCTGCCTTACAGCCTGTCCTTCTTTCACCAGGATGCGCTTGGTGATGCCAGCAACCAAAGAGGTGACATCCGCACGGTCTTGCGGAGAAAGTCTCAAAGTTCCCGTGGCATTGATGGTGCCCGAAAGTTGGCGTTGCTCTACATGCCCGAACTTGACACCGATGGTATTCAATTGCTGTTCGGTCAATTCAACGACATTCTCTTCATGCGACTCTTTTTCTTCCTCTGCCTGCTTCACTTCGTTCTTGCAAGAAACGGTCAGCAGCGACAGGGCGATCATAGAATATATTATTATCTTCATCTTCTTAATCGTTAATAATTACTTTCCTTTGATAAAATTCAGTTTGATGATGGCTTGATTCAACGCATCGATGGCCTTGGCATTATCCATCTCAACGGCAAGTGCCGCCGACAGGTTTTGCACGTGTTCCACGTAGGTAATCTCTCCGGCTCCATATTCGATACGCGACAGGCGACGCATCTCCTTGGCGGCAGGAAAGCCATCGCTCTGATAATAGTCGTATGAGCGTCTGGCACTCTCCAAGGCATTCTTGGCAATCAGCAGTTCGGAACCGCTCTTGCGCTCTGCCTGTTCCTTTCTTGTGCGTGCGATATCCACATCCAGTTTTGCAGCAGATTTACGAGCCTTCTGGGAGCCGTAGAAAAGCGGGAAGGCCACCCCGACTTCAAAGCCCATCCAGTTACCCTTGTCGAAGCGCGACCTGTCCACGTTGTAGGGGTTGATACCTGAAATGACCAACTGATGACGGATTCCAACGTTGAATGATGGCATCATTCCCTGGCGGATGTAGTTCAGTTCACTTTCACTGCGCATCTGCTCACTCTCCAATAGTTGTCCCTGCGGGGTAGCGGCAAACGACCAGGCATCGTCCACAGGCTGCACACACAGATAACCGTCTGTGGCAACAACTGTTTCCGAGGTGTTCATCAACTGCTGCAACTGTATGGCGGCAGCCGTTTTCTCATCCTGAGCCTCACGCAGTCTGATACCATTCTCTGCCTTCATCTGCTGGGCGTTCATCAGTTCCAGGCGGTTGGTCTCACCGTTTTTATATCGGATGTCTGCCGTCCTGACAAACTCACCCAGCACGGAGTCGTTTCCGCAAAGCAGCGCTTCGACATGCTGCCAAAAGAGCAGCTGACTATAAGCCACGGAAACATCCCTCGTAAGTTCACTTTCCGTAAGTTGATGCCGGCTTTCTTCAACCAAAGTTTCGGCTTTCAGCAGTTTCCGCCGCTTGCCGTAAACGGTCGGGAAATCAATCTTCTGCGAGAGCGTCAGTGCATTGTCGGGACTGCCGCCCGATGTCGGGTCCTGCGACAGCAACAACTCCGTCCGATCCAGCTCGAAATAGGAGCCTTCCATTCGTTTTGCCCGCTGCACTTGCAGGTCGGCCACCTTCACGCCCATGTTGTTGGCACGGGCAATCTCGATGCACTTCGCCAGCGACTGTGCATCCACTGACGACAGGCAACAGATCAATATTAATAAGGTACTATATATTCTTTTCATTTTCTGTTTGATGTGAATTTGCTTCCGTTTTTTTCGTAAAAGTCTTGTAAATGGTAGGAATCACGAAGAGCGTAAGAACCGTGGCTGTGAGCAGACCGCCAATAACGACGGTGGCCAACGGACGCTGTACTTCGGCTCCATCACTGGTGGAGAGGGCCATGGGCAGGAAACCAAAAGAAGCTACCAATGCCGTTATGACAACTGGGCGCAGACGGTGTTCGCATCCTTCGAGTATGCGCTGACGGACATCCGTGACACCATGATGTTGCAAGGCATTGAACTGTCCCACGAGTACTATACCATTGAGTACGGCAACACCGAACAAGGCAATAAAGCCGATTCCTGCCGAGATACTCATTGGCATGCCGCGAAGCCACAAGGCAACGATACCGCCAATGGCTGAAAGCGGAATAGCCGATGCAACGTATAGCGTCTCACGCACACTCTTCAAAGTGGCATAAAGCAATAGCAGAATCAACACGAGAGCCACGGGAATGGCAACCATCAACCGGTCTGTGGCGCTCTGCAGATTCTCGAACTCACCCCCGAAGGCATAGTGGTATCCGGCAGGCATCTCCAGACGGTCGTCAAGAATCTGCTGGATATCCATGACCGTGGAACTGACATCCCGCCCCTTCACGTTGAATCCTACAAAGATACTGCGCTCCCCATCCTCGTGAGAGATTTGCGCCGGAGCCTCCTTATAACTGATGGTGGCCAACTGGCGCATGGGAACGGAAATGCCAGACGGTGAGGGTACGAATAGTTCCTCAAAATTGGAAAGGGCATCACGTCCGTCATTGTGGATGCGGAGCACAATGTCAAACTGACGATTCTCCTCCGTCACGCTCCCTGCTATTTTTCCTGCGAAAGCCGACTGCAGCACATCGTTGGCCTGACGGATAGAAATACCATACTTGGCCAACATCTGACGGTTGTATTCCACTTGCAGTTGCGGCAGTCCATTTACCTTTTCCACAAACAGGCTACCCACGCCTTCAACATCCTTGATAAGGCGCTCCACCCTGTCGGCCAGGTCCGCTAACACCTCCGTATCACCACCGTAGATTTTCACCGCGACATCCTGACGAATACCAGTAATCAACTCGTTATTACGCATCTGGATAGGCTGCGACATCTCCACATCAAGACCTGGAATCACACCAAGGGCTTCTTCCATTTTTTCCTGCAAATCATTTTTCGTCTCGGCAGAAGTCCACTCTGCTTTTGGTTTCAGGGCGACAAGCATGTCGGCGCGTTCCACGGGCATCGGGTCGGTGGGTATTTCTGCAGAACCGATGCGCGTCACCACCTGTTTGATTTCGGGGAACTCCTGTTTCAGAATCTGTTCCGCCTTTGTACAGGTCTCCACCATTTGGGTGAGCGACGTGCCCTGCGCCATACTCAATTCTACAGCGAAATCTCCTTCTTCGAGCGTGGGTACAAATTCAGCTCCAAGCCGACTCATCAGGAACAGCGAGGCCCCAAAGAGTGCCATCATACCGACAATGACACCCCTGCCGTGATTTATGCATTTATCCACCAGAGGCAGATACCATGATTGCAGCCGGGCCATCATACGCGCACTGAGTGACGTCGTGGCGTGCTCCAAACGCAGCATGACCTTGTTGGTGGTTTTCCGCTTCAAGAATACAGCCGACATCATCGGGACATATGTAAGCGAGAGAATAAAGGCGCCGAGGATGGCAAAGAAAATGGTCATAGCCATGGGACGGAACATCTTTCCCTCGATACCCACCAAGGTCATCATCGGCAAATAGACAATCATGATGATCATCTCTCCGAAGGCAGCCGACTTACGTATCCTACTCGACGATTCATACACCAGATTGTCGAAATTACGGATTTGTGTGTCATCCTGGGAAGCTATCCTCGCCACCACGGCTTCTACGATGATGATGGCACCGTCAACAATCATACCAAAGTCGATGGCACCAAGACTCATCAGGTTGCCGCTGACATCAAACACGCGCATCATACCGAAGGCAAACAGCATCGACAACGGGATGACCGAAGCCACAACAAGTCCGGCTCTATAGTTTCCCAAGAAAAAGATGAGAATGAAGATGACAATGAGTCCACCCTCCATCAGATTGCGTGCAATGGTGTTAGTAACACGGTCTACCAACAAGGTGCGGTCAATAAATGGCTCAATGACAACACCCTTGGGAAGACTCTTCTGAATATCGGCAATGCGTGACTTCACATTTTTGATGACTTCCTGAAAATTCTCGCCCCTCAACATCAGCGTGATACCAGCCACTACCTCGCCTTCACCATTACGGGTCACGGCACCGTAGCGTGTTGCATGTCCGAAGTGCACCTTCGCCACATCACCCACCAGAACGGGCACACCGCCCTGGGTCTTCACCACGATTTTCTCAATGTCATCCAACGTCTTCACCAATCCGAGGCCTCGAATATAATACTGATTGGAAAGACGCTCTATGTAACCGCCGCCAGTATTTTCATTGTTCTCGTTCAGGGCAGTATAGAGTTCGGCAATCGTCACGCCCATGGCATTGAGGCGCTCCAGGTTTATATCCACCTCATATTGCTTCACATAACCGCCCCAGCCACTGACCTCGGCAATACCTGGCGTACCCGACAACTGTTTTCTCACAATCCAATCTTGAATGGTACGCAGGTCGGTGAGCGAGTATTTATCCTCATACCCCTTCTCGGCACGGATGGTATAATGGTATATTTCACCCAAACCGGTAGAGATGGGTGCCAGTTCCACATCCACGTCATCAGGCAGTTTTTCCTTGACGCCCCCCAACTGCTGGTCTATCAGTTCACGCGCCCAATAGTTGTCAGTTGCGTCGTTGAAGACCATCGTGATAACCGCCATTCCGCTACGGCTGATGCTCCTCCGCTCTTTTACTTCTGGAATATTGGCTAATGCCATTTCGATAGGTGTAGTGACGTTACGCTCCATCTCCTCAGCACCAGTAGATTGAGACGTCACGATAATCTGCACCTGATTGTTGGTGATGTCGGGTGTGGCATCGAAAGGCAGATGAAGCAAGGACCATAGGCCCCACGCCACCAATGCACAGGTAAATACCCCGACCACCAATTTGTTCTCAATAGAGAACTTGATGATACGTTGAAACATAACTTATATTTAGTATCAATTCTATAAAGTAAACTATATTGACCGCAGGTCAATAATACACTAAAAGATGGAATTGATACTATTGAGGCGGTTGCCAGATAGATGCATAAACCGTATGCACATATCCATTGGAATAAGGAGTGAAGACCTTGTGGCAAGATAAGGGCTTCAAGCACATTTCCGTCACTTTTTTCGCCTTGACGACGTTTGCGCATCCGCAACAACTGGAGAAAGGCGAGCAACAGCAATGCCCTTCTGGACATGAAGTGTGATCATGATGAGAGCCGTCATTTCTATGCATCTGATGGCACTGTACTGCATCCAAATGCTCTGTCATGTCATCCCAATTACATGGTATGACAGACAGCAATAAAACAGATATGGACAACAGCAGCAATAACGGTTTCATCACATTTAATTATGATATAATATCAATTTGCGCTGCAAAGATACGACATTTCACTTGCAACTCAGTTGCAAACTTCTCATACCGTCGATTTCTTTTGAAATAATGATTCAAAAAGATTGGGTGCAACCCCTGTTCTCACAAAGAGTTGCACTCAATTTGTCCGTTTTCAGCATCTTTCGATTATTCCTCGACAGCAACCTGATGGGCAGCCTCTGCCTTACGATGATGTACGACATCTTCGATGCCCATGCCCAACGAGAATCCACAGACTCGCATACTGACCGGACAGCCTACATCGTCAAGCAGCTCATGGCACTTCTCTCCACCGGCATCAGCCGCACAGAGCGCGATGTGAGCTACTACGCAGAGCGACTAAACGTATCGCCAAAGTATCTCTCGGCCACCATCAAGCGCGTGACAGGACACAGTGTCACCTCATACATCGACCGACACACCGTACCTATATTAAAAGAATATCTGAATGATGAGCGCCTGTCCCTCACCCAGATAGCATAACTTATGAATTTCACTACTCTTTCTTACTTCAGCCGCTACTGCACAAAGCATCTTGGTCAGTCACCCAGCGAGTACCGTCAGAGTCTTCAACCAACGTTCGAGTAGTTCTTTATATATGAACTATATAATCGGCAGTAAACTAAAATTACCGCCGAATTTATATTGTTCTGAATTGTACTATTCCATTTTCACGATTGCTTCAATCATTTTCTTCGAAGTCATCTTGGCGTAGTTCTGTGTGCTTGACACCTGCCGATGCCCGAGAAGAGCAGCAATGGTGTAAATGTCAACACCTTTGTCCAACAGCTGCATGGCGAATGTGTGCCGGAAACAGTGGAAGGTGATGTGCTTGCGGATTTTTGCCTTGCTAATCCATCGATCAACATGAGTTACAAGAATGCTTTCTGTAATCATGGGGAATATCTTTCCTTCTGATTTCGATTCACCTAACACTCTGATGGCTGGAAGAGACAAGGGCAATTGAATCAAAGTGCCCGTTTTCTTGATACGGAACCTGATATACGCTTTTCTTCCACGGTCATGATGTATATTTTCCCATCTGAGAGCAAGGATGTCACTCCTTCTTAATCCAGTATAGATGGAAAACATGCCAGCCCTGTACACATCTGGATTATCAGCATATGGTGTACTTGCTAACTGCTTGATTTCCGCACTAGAAAGATATTCCTTTGGAATGTCATGGTTCCATTTTATCTTTTCTATGCATGTGGTGTAGTCTTCAGAAAGAATATTGTCCCTATAGGCAAAATGGACAATGCTAAGGAATGCATTGAAATATGCACTTGCAGAGTTCTTGGATAGCTTTTTCTTGGTGTGCTGCAGCCCCTTGGTACGAAGCAGGTAAAGACGGAACCGTTCGCATAGGCTCGCATTGATGTCCCTAAACTTGCATTGTCCCTTACAAAATCTCTCAAAATGAAGTCGGCTGCTTTGATATTTTGCACCATGACAATCACCATTCAATCTGAAATACTCTAAAAAGTCCTCGTCAAGCCTGGCCTTAGCCAAGAAACTGTAGTCGTGACGAACCAGCTGCAGATACCTTTCACATCTAATTGTTTCTGCAATCTCCTCTACGGATCTGTTGTGCTTGAACTGATAGCTATTCTCCGGATTGGTGTATATTTCCAAATTCAAGCATTCGTATCTTATGCTATTGCCCTTGATGTCATGAATAGCAGGATTAAACTCCAGGTAGATGGATTTCATTTTACCCTGTGAAATATTTCTGTACTTTAGAATCACTCGTGACATAATTTACCTCCTTTCTTCACGACGGACAGTATATCTGCCTTATTATAAACCTGGCTTTTATTCAGTCTTTTCACTCTTATCTTATGTAGGGCGGCAAGAGCAAAGATGACTTCCTCATCAATATCGAAGAGTGCGCAGGCTTCTTCAATGATAAGCCAACGCTTCAGTGCTATAGATTCACGTTTCCATGCTTCTTCACAGGCTGACTTGCAGAAACGACGATACATACCAACATAGTATGAAGGAATAGAATTACGTGTCGCAAACTTAAGTAACCAGCATCTGCTCATGCCCGTGTAGCGCATCAGCTCTTTCAAAGAGTAACTGGCATAACCGATAGGGGAGGTTGGTGTGGTTGGAAGAGCCGAGAACCATCTGATGATCTTTATCCATGCTATCACATAGTTCCCATCGTTGTTCTTTTTTGCATCAATGATGCCGTTTGCAATGAGTTTGTTAATGTACTGGCGACTGAATCCAGAGAGATTAGCCGCTTCTCTTACAGAAAGCATCTCATGAGAGATTCTTGCTTTCCATTCTGCGTCCAAACTATCGTATGGATCGTAGAAGTGTTTCTTGTTGTTGTATATCATATTATCAAAACCTGCTTTAGTGCAGGCATGATAATATAATGAAATCGGTGCAATGCAAACATCTACAAAAATCTGCAAATATTAGGTGACAACTACCCTCAAAATGAGTATCGGATATTTGCAGATTTTTACCCCCATTTTTCGTACTTTCTACCGCAGAATGTGATAATTTTTATTTGCAGATTTTTGCAAATAGCTGATAATTAGATAGTTATTGTATTTGTTAAAATACTCTAACAAACCGTTATAACCATCTAGTAATCAATAAGTTACAATCTATTTACCCACGCAGAATCTACTTTCCGATGCAGAAACGCTTAAATCTAAATTGGCAGATTTGTTGGAATGTGAAATAATAATCATTCCTGCATATAGATCTAAAGAAGACGATTTAACAGGTCACGCAGACGGTATGGTTAGATTTGTTGACCGCAATACTATTATCGGTAATTGTTTGGCAAATGAATACCAATACATAAAGGAAGAAGTGCAAAAAGCCATTAATGATTTTAACTTGCAATATATCGAGATGCCTTTCTTTATTGACAAGAAAGACCCCAAACATCCATATAGTGCAATTGGCGTATATGTTAACTATTTAGAGGTAAACAATTTAATTGTTATGCCAGTCTTTGGTAGAAAGGAAGAAGACGAGAAAGCCATTAACGTTATGAAAGCAACCTTCCCTGATAGGATTATCGAGACAATAAACTATAATGATGTAGCATTAGAGGGTGGTTTGCTTAACTGCACAACTTGGGTATTAAAACAATAGAATATAAAGCACTTTATATTTTGGGACTAATATTGTTAGTCCTAAGCATACAACCACAAGCTTGCTTGCTTTAGGCATGGTTCCAAGTGTTGGCGGCATTATGCCCCGACCTTGGTAGTATGCTACCTCCGTGGCGGCATTTATGTCGCGAGGGGGGTAGTAGGCTACCCCTAATGCGGTATTTTGACATTCTGCACGCGCAAGCGCTTGAATTATTTCGATGATCTCTTCGAGGCTCTTGATGCAACATGGCTTTATATTATTTTTCAGATAGTGCCATCCCGCACCATGCGGCTAATATACCAATTATAACACTTGCGCCAACGTAAAGTGCCATCTGCAGAACATCGCCAGCTTTCATCATGCCGAAAGATTCGTTGGCAAACGTGCTGAATGTGGTAAAACCGCCGCAGAAGCCTGTTACCATCAATAGTTTCATTTCTGGTGATAATATACCCTTGCTAACCAACCCAACCAAAAGCCCGATGAGCAGAGAACCAAGAATATTAACGGCAAAAGTACCCCAAGGGAATGTGGTGTTTATGCCGGAAAGCAGATAGCGCAATACGGAGCCTACTGCTCCTCCAAGTGCTACTAATAACAGATCTCGTATCATTATGAAATAAACTTTAGGGGATGCAAAGGTAAAAAAAATCCATTAAAAATGGCTATTTTTAAGCAGAATCGGCTCAAAAATCATAAAATTTATGCATTTTTTAGCTCATCGTGAGCCGATAATTGAAAAATAAGCGCTATATTTGCACCGATTAAATACTTAAGGTGATGGATATATCAAGAGAGATTCTACAGTTTCTGCACTATCATCCGCTGTCTTCGCGTGATGAAATAGCAAAGGGTACAGCCTTCGAGAGTAGCGATGCCACCTTAAAGCGTCTCATTGCGGCCGGTGTCCAGGATGGGGATATCGTAGTAGAAGGTAAGGCTCGTGCCACTCGATATCGCCTTTCTGACCAGGCACATCTGTTGATGCCGCTTAATCTGGATACCTATTTCTCACTTGATGTTGACCAGCGACAAGTACAGACTTCTTTCAACTTTGAGCTGATTCGTGAGCAACTCCCAGCCGTCAGTCTATTCACAGACGAGGAGAAAGTACGTCTGCAGGAGTTACAGGCAGAGTTCCGTCAGCATGTTAAAGAGATGACTGACAACGAATACCGCAAGGAGATGGAACGACTGGGTATCGACCTCAGCTGGAAGTCGTCGCAGATAGAAGGCAACACTTATTCTTTGCTGGAAACCGAACGTCTGCTTCGCGAGAGTAAGACAGCAGACGGCAAGACTAAGGAAGAAGCTGTTATGCTACTTAACCACAAGGATGCCTTGCGCTTCATTCTTGACAACCCAGACTATCTGCAAACCTTAACGGTCAGCCATATTGAGGATATCCATCAATTGCTGACCAAGGAACTATCCGTTGACAGAGGTATCCGTCATCGTCGTGTGGGTATTACTGGTACCAATTACCACCCGTTGGATAATGAATTTCAGATTCGTGAGGCCATGCGCGATACATGCGACTTGATAAACAGCAAGGAAAGTATATTTGAGAAAGCGCTTCTGTCGCTGGTGCTCCTGTCGTATATCCAGGCATTCTCTGATGGCAACAAACGCACGGCTCGCATCACCAGCAATGCCATTTTGATTGCCAACGGCTATTGCCCTCTGAGTTTCCGCTCTGTCGATTCTATAGACTACAAGAAGGCGATGCTCATTTTCTACGAGCAAAATAATCTCTATGCTTTCAAACAGATTTTTATCGACCAGTTTGAGTTCGCAGTAAGAGAGTATTTTTAATGGTTTGTACTCAGATTATCTTCTGAACAAATTTTGCTAACTTTGCCGCTGATGAGAATGACTGAGACGATTGTATATATCCTTACCGGCATTAATGTCCTGACCTTCTTTGCCTACGGCGTTGATAAATGGAACGCCAAGCAGGGAAAATGGCGCATATCTGAAGCCACGCTCCTGATCTTGGCTATTATAGGAGGCAGCATTGGGGCGTTATTAGGCATGCGAATATGGCATCACAAGACTATGCACAAGAAGTTTAAGTATGGCTTGCCGCTGATTTTGATGGCTCAGATTGCATTATTATCTTTAACTTCATGTCGTACGAAAAAGGAAGTTACAATAAGTGAGCCAATTAAGACTGAGCCAATCAAGCATAAGCCGATTCAAGAACACTCTCCCAATGTGTTTCTTGTGATGTATGATCCAGAGATCGGAAAAAAGCCCCTTTTGGAAGCCATCAAAGAATACGGAATAGAGATACGCTATGACTATGGCACCATAAACGGAATGGCTCTTAAGAAACCTGACGACAAAACTCTTGAGGAAACGATGCAGTACTTCAAGACGGTAAAGGGCGTAGTTACTGTAGAATACGACCACATTATCCGACTAACTGATCCTGTAAAGCCTAAATTAGAGATACAATGAATATCGATACTACAAACATGTGTTCGCACTTGAAAAAGAAGCTATTTGAAGGGGATGGTGTGTATCATCTGCTATGGGTGGCGATGCAGGATGATTCTGAGATTACTGCAATAGTGCGTTCTCGCCAGCTACATGTTTACCGCAATGGCAAGAAGATTTTGGTGCTGGCGGGTAAGGCTACACCAAAAGTAATAAGAGAAGATAGATTGACTAAATTCTTGGGAGGAGCTATTACTATATATAGCAAATTATAGAATGAATAGTGTGTGTAAAATACACATTATTATATATATAAGGGCATTTTTGAGTGGTTTTACTACATTGTTTAAGGCATTTGGAACCCCCTTGGTAGGGGGCGGATTTTTAATATACGGGAATTATCACGGGAATATCACGGGAATTTTGAAAACTAAAAATCGCTAAGTGCTTTGTTTTCAGCGACTTAGCGATTCTTTTAGTTGGGGTACCCGGACTCGAACCAGGAAAGGCAGGACCAGAATCTGCAGTGTTACCATTACACCATACCCCAAAATGTTTTTGCTTGAGAACTCTCTTGTTCTGTTTTGCGGGTGCAAAGGTACTACTTTTTCTTGAACTACCAAAATTTTTTGGGGAAAAATTATAAAAAACCGCAAATTTTTCACTTTTTCTTTGTTTTTTGGGCAATTTACACTACCTTTGTGCACAAATAATAGCAAATTTTGAATGATACAACTTGTAGAAACAATTAAAGACGCGATTCAGGAGAAGAAGGGCTGCGATATTGTAGTGGCCGACCTGACTAAAATAGAAGGAACCATCTGTCAGTATTTCATTATCTGCACTGGCAACTCGCCCACGCAGGTCGAGGCTATTGCTGAGTCGGTGGGGGATATGGTGCGCGAACAGTTAAGCGAGAAACCTGCACACGTAGTAGGACTTGAAAACGCTCAGTGGGTGGCTATGGATTATACTGACGTATTGGTACACATTTTCTTGCCCGATGTGCGCGAGTATTACGATTTGGAACATCTGTGGGAAGATGCACCTCTGACTCGTATTCCAGATTTAGACTAATATATATATAATAGGTATATGGAGAATAATCAAAAACCAAACAAAAATAACGGTGCTAACGGTCCTAAGATGAATATGCCCAAGTTCAACATGAACTGGATATATTTCATCGCTATTCTGGCTTTAGGACTGCTTTACTTTACCAGTGGTGGTGCCGAAAATAGTAGCGTAGCAAAAACCGCATCGTATAGCGAGTTCAAAACTATGGTTGAGCGTGGCTATGCCAAAAAGATTGTGGTAAACAAGGCCCAGAGCATGCTACGTATGTATGTAAAGCCCGAACATATCCGTGATGTGTTCCACCAGGGAACGCAGCAAACGGGTGTTGAGCCTTATCTGGAGGTAGAATTCGGTAGCGTAGATCAGGTTGAGCAGTTTGTAGCCAAGGCTAAGGATGAAAAGGTGTTTACCGGTGATTTGGCTTTCGACAATAAACGTGATAACGAGTTCTTATCGCTGATTCTATCTAACCTCATTCCTATTTTATTTATAGTAGGATTGTGGATATTCCTGATGCGTCGCATGGGCGGCGGAGGCGGCGGCGTTGGTGGCGGTGTCTTCAACGTAGGCAAGAGCAAAGCAAAGATGTATGAGAAGGGTGGTGAGTTAGGCATCACGTTTAAGGATGTTGCCGGACAAGCTGGTGCCAAACAAGAGATACAGGAGATTGTTGACTTCCTGAAGAATCCTCAGAAATATACCGACTTGGGAGGTAAGATACCCAAGGGAGCCCTGCTGGTCGGTCCTCCGGGAACAGGTAAAACCCTGTTAGCTAAGGCTGTAGCAGGCGAGGCTGGTGTGCCTTTCTTCTCAATGAGTGGTTCTGACTTTGTAGAGATGTTTGTGGGTGTTGGTGCCAGTCGTGTACGCGATTTGTTCCAGCAGGCCAAAACAAAGAGCCCTTGTATCATCTTCATCGATGAGATTGATGCTGTGGGACGTGCTCGTTCAAAGAATCCTGCCATGGGCGGTAACGATGAGCGCGAGAATACGCTGAATGCCCTGTTGACTGAGATGGACGGATTCGGTACAAATAGCGGTGTTATTATTCTGGCTGCTACCAACCGTGCCGATATGCTTGATTCAGCTCTGCTGCGTGCAGGACGCTTCGATCGTCAGATACACGTTGATTTGCCTGATCTGAACGAGCGTAAGGAGGTATTTAAGGTACACCTGAAGCCTGTGAAGATTGATGAAAGCGTAGATATCGACTTCCTGGCTCGTCAAACACCAGGCTTCTCGGGTGCTGATATTGCCAATGTTTGTAATGAGGCTGCGCTGATTGCGGCCCGTCATAATAGTCAGACTGTAACGAAGCAGGACTTCCTGGATGCCGTTGACCGTATTATTGGCGGACTTGAAAAGAAGACCAAGGTGATGACACAGGCCGAGAAACGCTCGATAGCTATTCACGAGGCTGGTCATGCTACCATCTCATGGTTTACCGAGTTTGCCAACCCATTGGTTAAGGTTTCTATCGTGCCACGTGGACAGGCCCTTGGTGCTGCCTGGTATCTGCCTGAGGAGCGCGTGCTGCAAACCAAGGAGGCGATGCTGGATGAGATGTGTTCGCTGTTGGGTGGTCGCGCAGCCGAAGAGCTGTTTGTGGGTCATATCTCGACAGGTGCTATGAACGACCTTGAGCGCACTACCAAGCAGGCTTACGGCATGATTGCTTATGCTGGTATGAGCGAAAAACTGCCTAACGTGTGTTATTATAATAATGCTGAGTATCAGTTCCAGAGACCTTATTCGGAAACCACGGCAAAGATTATGGACGATGAGGTGCTGCGTATGATAAATGAGCAGTACGAGCGTGCCAAGCAGATACTTACCGAGCATAAGGAGGGACATGCCCAGCTGGCTCAGTTGCTGATAGATCGTGAGGTGATTTTTGCCGAGGATGTAGAGAAAATCTTTGGTAAGCGTCCCTGGACCAGTCGTGCAGAGGAGTTGCTTGAAGCCCAGATGAAAGCCGATGCTGAGCGTATGGCTGAAGAGCGTGCCAAGGAGCTCGAAGCAGAAGCAAAGGCTGCTGAGCAGAAATCATTAGAGAGTAAACCCGAAGAAAAGGAGGATAAGGATGCGTAATTTTATTGTTAGAGCTATTACTGGCGTGCTGTTTGTTGCCGTGCTGGTGTGCAGCTTTTTGCGTCCACAGGCAATGGTGCTGCTGTTTGCGCTGATTACAGGACTGACCATTTGGGAGTTTACCGGATTGGTTAACGAACGTGCGCAGGTGACAGTTAACCGCATGATATCTACTGTGGCAGGTGTATATCTCTTTTTTGCCATGGCAGGTTTCTGCAGCGAGCTTACCCCATCTGCTGTGTTCATCCCTTACCTTGTGTCTATCATCTATCTGATGGTGGCTGAGCTGTACCTGAAGAACGAGGATCCCATACATGATTGGGCCTATACCATGATGGCTCAGTTGTATATCGCCCTGCCGTTCTCGCTGCTTAATACGCTGGCATTCCACGCTGCGCCTCAGGGATTTGTGGCTTACGATGCTGTGTTACCCTTGTCGGTATTCGTATTCTTGTGGATGAACGATACAGGAGCCTACCTCTGTGGATCGCTGTTGGGCAAACATAAACTCTTCCCCCGCATTTCGCCAGGAAAGAGTTGGGAAGGCAGCATCGGTGGTGGTATCTTAGTGATAGCCGTAGCCGTGCTGGTATGGTATCTTACCGATGAGTATCAGCTTAACCAGTTAGGACTGACCGCTGTTGAGTGGGCCGGATTGGGACTCACCGTAGTTATCTTTGGTACCTGGGGCGATCTGGTGGAGAGCTTGTTTAAGCGCACCATCGGTATTAAGGATAGCGGTAACATACTGCCCGGACATGGTGGCATGCTTGATCGTTTCGATTCGTCGCTGCTGGCCATCCCCGCTGCAGTAGTTTACCTCTACACCATTATGCTACTTTGATTGATAAAGTACACTTAAAGTTGGCTTATATGTATTTTCGAGGGTAAGGGTGATGAAACCACCTTTATCCTCGAATTTTGCGATACGGTGGTCTTTTCCATCCTTCAGCATGTTAGGCCAAGCGCCCAGTTGCTCCTCGAATGCATCGTGCATCTGCTGCCACATTTTTCGGGTGCTATCGTTGGTAGAGATGGTGTAGTTCTCCTGCAGTGCAACCAACGTATCGTTACGCTGAGCTAACATCAGACGGTAGTTAAGGTTGGGGTGATACATCGATACACGGGCAAAATCAGAGTCGGTCTTGGCTGAATCGATAGCAAAACCACGAGCAGCGAGCGAGTCGCAGAAGGTTTTGAAGGGCATACCCATTGAGAGTCCACGATAGTCGAGATACTTTTTCTCGCCATTTCCACAAGCACAGAGTGCTGCAATAGCCACTACGGCAATAAATAATTTCTTCATAACAAATTAGTTTTTTGTAATATTCGGTGGCAAAGATAGATATTTTTTTTGGAGTTTCCAAAAAAATCTATTAACTTTGCAACATGTTTCTATCAACATTACTACTTACGGCACTTGTTGCCATGCCTATAACACCCGATACCCTGCGACAGGAACAGCTTGATGAGGTGGTGGTGAAGTCGAACTCGGCTCGCCAGCGTCTGCGTCAGATACAGACTGGTGCTGAGCAGGTGCAACTGAAGGACCTTACTAACTCGCCGCAACTGTTTGGCGAACATGATATTATGCGCTCTATGCAGCTGCTTACAGGTGTAAAGAGCGAGAGTGATGCATCTAGCAGTTTCCAGGTGCGAGGTGGTACATCAGCCCAAAACCAGATACTGGTTGATATTGCTCCTGTATATAATGTGGGGCACCTGGCTGGATTGTTTTCGGCCTTTAATAGCGATGCACTTGTGTCGGCTACGCTCTATAAAGGTTTGCTGCCAGCACAGTACGGTGGCGCCTCGAGTGCGGTGCTTGATATTATCGGGAAAACAGGTAACAAGAGCGAGTACCACGGTGGCGCCAGTATCGGACTCCTTTCAGCAAAGGGTACCATCGAAGGCCCGATTGTGAAGAATAAGGCCGCCTTTTTAGTTACGGCACGCCGTTCGTATATGGACATGTTTCTGAAACTATCACCCGATTTTAAAGGTAATACTTTGTATTTCTACGATATCAACGCCAAGGCTGACTGGACCATTAACGAGAACAACCAACTGTTTCTGAGTTTCTTTACAGGTCACGACCGTACGGCACTTGAGGATATGGTTGACATCCGTTGGAACAACCTTTCAACCAGTTTAAAGTGGTTGCACCATTTTGGTAGTAATGCCTATGCTCAGTCGACGGCTTACTACAGCGGCTATCAGACGGATAATGGTATTGATTTTCTGGGTATGAATATCTGGTTCTCTGGTCATATTCGTCAGACAGGTTTCCGACAGGATTTCCATGCCAATCTGGGAAAGTATAGGCTAGATGCTGGTTTGCAAACGGCTTTGCTTAATGTGAAGTCGGCCGAGTGGAAACAGGTGTCGTTGCACGAGAAGGAACAGCGCCGTGCCTGGGATAATGCATTTTGGCTGAACCTGATGGTGCCCATCACCAAAAAACTTGATGTTTCGGCCGGTCTGCGTGTGAGTGCCTTCTCGCCTTTGGGTGGTTCGTTGTATTACGATCTGGAAGATAATGGCGACATAGCTTGGTACTACAACTATGGTAAGAACCAGATAGTTAAAACCCACACAGTGCTTGAGCCCCGACTCTCTGTTAACTATCAACTATCACCTGTTGCCTCTCTTAAGTTCGGTTACACCCGTACTTCGCAGAATGTGCATGCCTTACGCAACCAGAGCACTGCAACACCCTTCGACCGTTACACCATGAGCAGTAACATTGTTAAGCCCGAGGTAGCCGACCAAGTGAGTGCAGGCTTGTTTATGATGACGCCCAATCAGGATTACGACTTCTCGGCCGAGGTTTACTATCGTCATATTAATAATGTGTTAGACTATCGCGATGGCAAATCGTTTGCCAGTGAGATAGAAATTGAGCGCTTGATGCTGGCGGGTAAGGGCAA
Source organism: Prevotella sp. khp1 (assembly GCF_900102205.1). Taxonomy (NCBI): domain Bacteria; kingdom Pseudomonadati; phylum Bacteroidota; class Bacteroidia; order Bacteroidales; family Prevotellaceae; genus Prevotella; species Prevotella sp. khp1. Next base: position 171,888 of record NZ_FNJZ01000005.1, on the reverse strand, counting down.
GGGCTACGGTATAGAGCTGAGTGCCCGAAAGAACAACGGCAGACTGACGGGATGGATTGGCTACACGCTTTCGTGGTCGAAAACCAAGATTGATGGTATTAATCAGGGACGCTGGTACGATGCTAACAACGATCGCCGTCATGACATCAACATCGTGGCTATGTATCACCTGAATAAGCGTTGGAACCTGAGTGCCTCGTGGGTATATAACAGTGGTCAGGCTTTCACAGCCCCCAGTGGAAAGTATATGATTGAGGACAACTGGATATATTACTACACCGAGCGTAATGGTTATCGCGCACCAGCCTCGCATCATCTGGATGTAAGTGCTGTGTGGAGCAAGAAATACAGAAATCGCACCCATCAGCTGGTGTTCGGTATCTACAATCTGTATAACCGCTACAACCCCTTCCTCATTAACTTTGAGGATGGTGAGTATGGTGCAGGCACCAAGGCCAAGCAGTATTCGTTGTTCGGCATTGTACCATCGGTATCGTTTAATATTAATTTCTGAAAGCTATGCGTAGATTACTATATATAATAGGTATATTAGGGCTGATGTCGTGTACAAAGGAAATCAGCATCGACTATCATAGTCACGATACACGCTATGTGGTTGAAGGTACTATTAACAATGATGGTACGGAGATACGTGTGAGCACCACCAATGCGATGGAAGATAATGCTACTGGCAGTGATGTGAACAACGCTACCGTTACAATGACGGCCGACGATGGTACCACTGCTACCATCCCCTTCGTACGCAATGGCTACTACCGTTCAAAGTTTGCTGGTATTGCCGGCACTGTTTATAAGTTGGATGTTGAGGTTGAAGGACACCATTTTACGTCAACTTCTACCATGCAGCGCACCCCCAAGATGAACGAGTTTAAACTGGTGTGGAAGAAGATGCTGACGGAGCGTTACTTGTTTGGTGACTTGCGCCTGCAGGACATACCTAACGAGAGTAACTGGTATTTTATGCATATTTATCGTAATGGTTTAGGTTATCGTTGGGCGGTGATGAAGGATGATAAGAATCCGAACAAGGAACTGCAGCAGCTGTTTACCTTCTTCCGTGATGGTCAGCACGATAATGACGTTCTACAGGATGGCGACGAGCTGCATATTGTTATACGTGCCATCGATCAGCGTGCTTACGACTATCTGTACTCTATGCAGCAGATGTCGAGCACGGCTACCAATCCTATTGATAACTTTACTGGTGGCTGTTTGGGGTATTTCTCAGCCAACAGCGAGATAGAATACTATCAGGATTTCTATTACCGCGATGTAACTGAAGATGACGAATAACCGTTAGTTTCGTTTGATAGTTTGCGAATAATGAAAGTAACGGTTATGCCTTTTTGTTCGTAGTCGTACCTGATAAGCACAGAACTGTCGGTAAACGAAACCACCTGTGCTAGGAGCGAGCGCTTGGCTCCGCCATCGTCAACGTATGTAAGTTTCAGGTTATTGTTGTCGCACTGATAGTCGCCTTCGTAAATCACCATACCTTCTGTGTCATAGGCGGTAAAAGTGCCTTTGCGCACCATGCCGTTGTAATTGCCATCACCACGGAAAACAAACTGATCGTACGTAAAGTTATCGGGGCCTAAGTCGGTGTCGCCATCAATCACAACATCACCTTCACCCCAACCGCGTTGCCAAGTGCCGACAATCATTTCGCCCAGTCGGCGTCCATCATCGTCACCACCACCGCAAGCGGTCAAAAATACCAGGGCAGCCACCATAGCTGCCCTGTATAAGAACTTACTTAACATTTCCAACCTTAACTAAGTACTCTGCAATCTGAACAGCATTAAGGGCAGCACCCTTACGTATCTGGTCGCCACTGAGCCAGAAGGTCAGACCGTTTTCGTCGCTCAGGTCCTTACGTACACGACCTACGTAAACATCGTCCTTGCCGGCAGTTTCCAGAGGCATGGGGTAGGTAAGTGTAGCGGGATCGTCCTTCAGTGTACAACCAGGAGCAGCGGCGATAGCCTTCTGAGCCTCCTCTACGCTGATGGGGCGCTCGGTCTCAATCCAAACACTCTCTGAGTGAGAGCGCAGTGAGCTAACACGTACACACATGGCCGAGCACTTAGCATCGGTATGCATAATCTTACGTGTCTCGTTAAACATCTTCATCTCCTCCTTGGTGTAGCCATTTGGCTGGAACACGTCAATCTGAGGGATAACGTTATAAGCCAGCTGGTGGGCGAACTTCTTTACGGTCTTAACCTCACCATCCTCTACCATCTCTTTGTACTGCTGCTGCAGTTCGGCCATGGCAGCGGCACCGGCACCTGAAGCACTCTGATATGAAGCAACATGGATGCGTTTTATATGAGAGAGCTTTTCCAGAGGCTGGAGAACAACTACCATCATGATAGTGGTGCAGTTAGGGTTAGCGATGATTCCACGAGGACGGTTCAGGGCGTCCTCGGCGTTGCACTCGGGCACTACCAAGGGTACATCGTCGTCCATACGGAATGCACTCGAGTTATCAATCATTACAGCACCATACTTTGTGATAGTCTCGGCAAACTCCTTCGATGTGCCTGCACCTGCTGAAGTGAAGGCGATGTCGACATCCTTAAAATCGTCGTTGTGCTGAAGCAGTTTAACCTCAATCTCCTTACCTTTAAAATTGTACTTTGTTCCGGCACTGCGCTCTGAGCCAAACAGTACCAGTTCGTCCATTGGGAAATTTCTCTCAGCGAGGATGCGCAGAAACTCTTGTCCTACGGCTCCACTCGCACCTACAATTGCTACTTTCATCTTGATAATCCTTTAAATGGTTACAATTTGGCCGCAAAATTATGTTTTTTTTTTCATTTTACCAAAAAAATGAGTACCTTTGTAGCCAAAATGACATTATTATTATCATATTTACCGATTACAGACCCAACTTTTATCTTTTTTGTGGTGCTGATGATCATTCTGTTTGCTCCTATCGTGATGAGTAAACTTAGAATTCCGCATATCATTGGCATGGTTCTGGCGGGTATCGCCATCGGTCAATATGGTTTTAATATTCTGGTCCGCGACAACTCGTTCGAACTTTTTGGTAGGGTAGGTCTCTACTATATTATGTTCCTGGCCGGACTGGAGATGGACATGGAAGGTGTGAAGAAGCATTCGCGCCGATTCCTGTTGTTCGGACTGCTGACGTGCTTTGTACCGCTGATACTTACCTATGTCATGTCGGTAACCATCCTCGACTATTCGTCATCGGCTTCGTTTCTGTTGGGCTGTATCATGGCGTCAAATACCTTGATTGCTTATCCTATTGTTGGTCGATATGGTTTGCAGAAGCACCAGAGCGTGGCCCTCAGTGTGGGCTCGTCGATGATATCACTGTTTATGGCGCTGGTGATGCTGGCTGCTATCTCTGGATCGTTCAGCAAAGATAGTGGTTGGTGGTTCTGGGTGCTGTTTGTGGTTAAGTTTGCCGCCTTCTGTGTAGGTAGCGTTGTTCTGATACCTAAGTTGACGCGCTATTTCCTGCGCCGATACAGTGATGCCGTGATGCAGTACACCTTCGTTATGGCGGTGATGTTTCTCAGTGCGGCACTCTCGTCGCTCATTGGTATCGAGGGTGTGTTTGGCGCGTTCTACTCGGGATTGATATTAAACAGATATATTCCACGTGTGTCGCCACTGATGAACCGCATCGAGTTTATCGGTAACGCATTGTTTATCCCCTATTTCCTGATTGGTGTGGGTATGCTCATCAATCTGGGTACGCTGTTCTCTAGCATGCAGATGGTATGGATTGTGCTGCTTATCGTGTTCTTCGGAACATTTGGCAAGGCTGTGGCTGCCTATATCTGCAGTCTGCTGTTCCGCCTGTCAAAGGCCGATGGTCACATGATGTTCGGTCTTACATCGGCCCATGCGGCTGGTGCCATCGCTATGGTGATGGTGGGCATCCGTTTAGAGGTGGCTCCTGGCGAATACCTGGTGAGCGACGACATGCTGAATGGTATCATTATGATGATATTGTTTACCTGTATCATCAGTACCATGATGACCGAGCATGCTGCCAAGAAGATTATCATTCAGGAGAAGACCCATCTGCAGGGCGATGTGCCTAAGGATGACGACGAGAAGATATTATTATGTGTGAAATATCCTGAGATTGCACCGCATCTGCTGTATATGTCGATGTTCATGCGTAACCAGCGTCTGAATCGCGATTTGGTGGCGCTGAATGTGGTTTACGATGATGAGCGTAGCAATGCTGCTCGCGAAGAGGGTATCCGATTGTTGGAGCAACTGCAGCATACGGCCAGCGCCAGCGAGGTAAAGGTGCAAACGCAGGTGCGCTTGGCTACCAATATCGCCAATGGTATTAAGCACGCTTTCCGTGAGTTTGGTTGCTCGGAGATTGTGATGGGTATGCACGTGCATACCGATATCACCCCCAGGTTCTGGGGAGAGTTTATCCAGAGTCTGTATAATGGTTTGAACCGCCAGATTCTGCTGGTACGTTTCGTTCAGCCTATGACCACGTTGCGTCGTATTCGTGTGGCAGTGCCTTCACGAGCCGAGTTTGAGCCAGGTTTCCATCGTTGGCTCGAAAGGTTGAGTAGGTTGGCTGGTCAGTTGGACTGCCGTATCCAGTTCCATGGTCGCAACGAGAGTCTGATGCTCATCAAGGAGTATATCAACAACCGCCATCCCAATGTGCGTGCCGAGTATACCTACATGGCCCATTGGAACGAGTTGCCTCAGTTGGCTGCGGGTATTGCCGACGACCATCTGTTTGTGGTAGTTACAGCCCGTAAGGGTACCATCTCATACAAAACAGCGTTAGAGCGACTGCCTGATGAGTTGCAGAAGCACTTCTCGGGTAAGAACCTCATGATAATCTTCCCCGACCAGCATGGTGATACTAAGGACGAGCGCATGAGCTTTACTGAGGCACAGCACCACGAGGAGAAGAGTATCTATGATACTATTCTGCGCTGGATACACGAGAGGAAGATTAAACATTAAAAATTTAACATTAAAGATTAGAGATGATTGATATAAAGAATATAACCAAGAGCTTTGGCTCGTTACAGGTACTGAAGGGCATCGACCTCCATATCAACAAGGGCGAGGTGGTAAGCATTGTAGGTCCCAGCGGTGCAGGTAAAACCACGTTGCTACAGATTATCGGTACACTTGACCGTCCTGATACTGGTAGTGTTGTGGTTGATGGTATCGACACAACCACGCTCTCATCCAAGCATCTTGCTGATTTCCGCAACCGCCATCTGGGATTTGTGTTCCAGTTCCATCAGCTGTTGCCTGAGTTTACTGCTATCGAGAATATCATGATTCCCGCTTATATAGCTGGCACATCGCAGAGTAAGGCTAAGCAGCGTGCCAAAGAGCTGCTTGAGTTTATGGGACTGGCCGATCGTGCTACCCACAAGCCCAACGAACTCTCTGGTGGTGAGAAACAGCGTGTGGCTGTGGCTCGTGCGCTGGTAAACAATCCTGCAGTGATTCTTGCCGATGAGCCTTCTGGCTCGCTCGACACAAAGAATAAGGAAGAGTTGCATCAGTTGTTCTTCGATCTTCGTGATCAGTTCGGACAGACTTTTGTGATTGTTACCCACGATGAGGGACTTGCTTCGATTACAGATAGAACTATTCATCTTAAGGATGGACTGATATTACCTACGGAAAACATTGAAATAACAGAGGAAATATGATAAAATTAGGAGATTACAATACCTTGAAAATCGTGAAGTCGGTCGACTTCGGACTTTATCTCGACGGTGGCGAGGAAGGCGAAATTTTGCTTCCCCAGCGTTATGTTACTAACGATATGAAAATTGGTAACGAGGTTACGGTGTTTATCTACCTCGACCAGGAAGAGCGACCTGTGGCTACAACAGAGACACCTTATGCCAAGGTGGGCGAGTTTGTAAGTTTAGAGGTGGCATGGGTTAACCAGTTTGGCGCATTCCTTAACTGGGGCCTGATGAAGGACATCTTCTGCCCCTTCCGTGAGCAGAAAAAACGTATGGAGCAAGGTCAGCGTCATATCGTATATATTAAGGTAGATGAAGACAGCTATCGCCTGATGGCTACGGCCAAGGTAGAGAAATATCTCACTACACCTATTATTACCGATCTGCCATCGTTGCAGCATGGTGCCGAGGTGGATATTTTAGTGTGGCAGAAGACCGATCTGGGCTTCAAGGTGATTGTGAACAATAAGTTCCAGGGCCTGATATTCGAGAATCAGATTTTCCAGCCTCTGCACAGTGGTATGAAACTCAAGGCCTATGTGGATCATGTGCGTCAGGATGGCAAGATTGATATCGTTCTGCAGCAGACAGGCAGACAGCAAACGCTGGACTTTGCTGAGACACTGCTACGCTATCTTTACGAGAATGATGGATTCTGCAATCTGGGAGATAAGTCGCCTGCCGAGTTGATTTATGACCGCTTCCAGGTATCAAAGAAGGCCTATAAGAAAGCTGTTGGCGATCTCTATAAGCGTCGCCTCATCACTATCGAACCTGATGGCATTCGCTTAGTAAAATAAAGGCAATAAAAAACCTCGCCGATTGGCGAGGCTTTTTTATGTTTAGAACTCTGCTGATTTCGGAGTACGTGGGAAGGGGATCACGTCGCGGATGTTCTGCATACCTGTTACGAACAGGATGAGACGCTCGAAACCAAGACCGAAACCGGCGTGTGGGCATGAACCCCACTTGCGGGTGTCGATGTACCACCAGAGGTGGGTCTGGTCCATCTCGCGGCGATTAATCTCGCCCATCAACTTATCGTAGCTCTCCTCACGAACACTACCACCGATAATCTCACCAATCTGTGGGAAGAGTACATCGGTACCCTGCATGGTAGGACCAGGGGCAACAGCACCCTTATAACCTACTGAACCGCCATCGGCAGTGTCCTGGTTCTGCTTCATATAGAACGACTTGAATGCACGTGGGTAGTCGGTCATGATAACAGGCTTCTTGAAGTGCTCTTCAACCAGGTAGCGCTCATGCTCGCTGGCCAGGTCGTCGCCCCAGTTGCAGGGGAACTCGAACTTCTTGCCGTTCTTGATAGCCTCCTGCAGGATATTGATACCCTCAGTGTAAGGCAAGCGAACGAAGGTCTCCTTGAGTACACCCTCCAGACGCTCGATCAGAGTCTTATCAATCATCTTATTCAGGAACTCGAGGTCGTCCTTACAGTTATCGAGAGCCCAGCGTACGCAGTACTTGATGAAGTCCTCTTCAAGATCCATCAGCTCTTCCTGATCCAAGAAAGCAACTTCAGGCTCAACCATCCAGAACTCAGCCAGGTGACGAGGTGTGTTACTGTTCTCTGCACGGAAAGTAGGACCGAAGGTGTAGATAGAACCCAGTGCGGTAGCACCCAACTCACCCTCCAACTGACCAGATACAGTCAGCGAAGTCTGCTCTCCGAAGAAATCATCGTCGTAGATAATCTTGCCGTTCTCGTCCTTCTTCAGGTCGTACAGGTTCTTGGTAGTTACCTGGAACATGTTACCTGCTCCCTCACAGTCACTGGCAGTAATCAGTGGTGTGTGGAAGTAGAAGAATCCATGCTCGTGGAAGTAGGTGTGGATAGCCATCGCCATGTTGTGGCGGATGCGCATCACAGCTCCGAAAGTGTTGGTACGCAGACGCATGTGAGCGTTCTTACGCATTACCTCGAAGCTCTGACCTTTCTTCTGCATGGGGTAGTCGTTGCCGCACAGACCGTAAACCTCAAGCTTAGTAGCCTGGATTTCGCTGCTCTGACCGGCACCCTGACTCTCAACTAGTGTACCCTCGGCGCTGATGCAGGCACCAGTGGTGATATCCTTCAATACCTGCTCGTCGAACTTAGTAGGATCAACAACAATCTGCACATTCTTGATGGTAGAACCGTCGTTGAGTGCAATGAAGTCTACAGCCTTAGAGCTGCGGTGCGTGCGCACCCAACCCTTAACGCAAACCTCCTTGCCATATTCAGTGCTCTTCAGCACATCAATAATCTTTGTACGTTTCATTGAACTTTGATCTTTGAACATTGAACTTTACTCGTAAGCTCCCATACGCAGGCGGTCAACCTCCTCCTCGGTCAGGTAGCGCCAGTCGCCACGCTTCAGGTTCTTCTTAGTCAGACCAGCGAACTGTACGCGGTCGAGCTTCTGAACACGGTAGCCCAGGCTCTCGAAGATACGGCGAACGATACGGTTCTTACCTGAGTGAATCTCGATGCCAACCTGCTTCTTATCGGTAGGATGTGCATACTGAACGTCGTCGGCCTTAATCTCACCATCCTCAAGCTGGATGCCCTCGGCAATCTGTGCCAGGTCGTGAGCGGTAACGTTCTTATCGAGGTAAACGTGATAAATCTTCTTCTTCAGGTACTTAGGATGTGTAAGCTTAGAAGCCAGATCGCCGTCGTTGGTGAGCAGCAGCACACCAGTAGTGTTGCGGTCGAGACGACCTACGGGGTAGATACGCTCAGGACAAGCGTTCTTAACGAGGTCCATTACAGTCTTACGCTGCTGAGGATCGTCGCTGGTAGTAACGTAGTCCTTTGGCTTGTTGAGCAGTACGTAAACCTTCTTCTCGATGTTTACGGGCTGATCGTGGAACTTAACAACATCGGTACGCAGGATCTTTGTTCCCAGCTCGGTTACAATCTCGCCGTTAACCGATACTACACCTGCCTGGATGAACTCGTCGGCCTCGCGACGGCTGCAAACACCGGCATTAGCCAGGAACTTGTTCAAACGCAGTGGCTCGTTTGGATCGTAGTTAATTTCCTTGTACTCGATGCGCTTCTTCATAGAGTACTTTGCATTTGGATCGTAGTCGGCTGTGCGCTGACGTGGACCCTTCTTATAAGGAGCTGCTCCGTAAGGCTTGCCATAGCCGCCCTGCTGAGGACGACCGTAACCGCCCTGCTGAGGACGACCGTAGCCGCCCTGTGGGCGCTGGCCATAACCACCCTGCTGAGGACGACCGTAGCCACCCTGCTGAGGACGCTGGCCATAACCGCCACCCTGTGGACGCTGGCCGTAACCGCCCTGCTGAGGACGACCGTAACCGCCCTGCTGAGGACGACCGTAGCCGCCCTGTGGGCGCTGGCCATAACCACCCTGACGCTGCTGACCGTAGCCACCATCGTTATTGTAGTTGTTACGTGGACGATAGCCTCCCTGAGGACGCTGAGGTGCATTGCTCTGCAAACCTGCGCCGAATCCCTCTGGGCGGAACTCGCCTTCGTCGTTGTTATTGCGATAGCTGGGACGCTCATATACTGGGCGCGCAGCGGTATGAATGCGTGGACGTGGTGAACGACCTGGACGATACTCCTTCTGATATCCGTCCTGTGCAGTCTCTTCCTGTTTTTTCTCGTTGTTTTCGAAATCCATGACTTGTTATTCTTTAAAATGTTACTAATTTCTATAAATATACTAATGTGTAATTAAATGCCTGTATAGGTTGATGGGGTAATGGCACGAAGTTCTTCTTTTACATCCTCACTCACCTCGAGTGTTTCAATGAAATTCTTGATCTTTTCGCCAGTCAGCTTCTCGTTGGTACGAGTCAGCGCCTTCAGGGTCTCGTATGGGTTGGGGTAGGCCTCACGACGCAGAATAGTCTGGATAGCCTCGGCTACTACTGCCCAAGTGTTGTCGAGATCCTCCTGCAGCTTATCCTCGTTCAGAATGAGCTTGCGCAAACCCTTCAGTGTGCTCTGGAAAGCAATCACAGCATGACCCATAGGTACACCTACGTTACGCAGAACGGTAGAGTCGGTCAGGTCGCGCTGCAAACGGCTTACGGGCAGCTTTGCTGCCAGGAACTGCAGAATGGCGTTGGCAATACCCAGGTTGCCCTCAGAGTTCTCGTAGTCGATGGGGTTCACCTTATGTGGCATAGCACTCGAACCAACCTCGCCCTTTTTGATCTTCTGCTTGAAGTAGTCCATAGAGATGTACATCCAGAAGTCGCGATCCAAGTCGATAACGATGGTGTTGATACGACGCATAGCATCAAAGATAGCACCCAACCAGTCGTAGTTCGAAATCTGAGTGGTGTACTGCTCGCGCTCCAATCCTAACTTTTCGCTTACGAATGTGTTACCAAACTCACGCCAGTCGTACTGTGGATAAGCCACGTGGTGAGCGTTGTAGTTACCGGTAGCACCACCGAACTTGGCAGTGATAGGGGTAGCCTTCAAACCGCGCAGCTGCTCTTCCAGACGGTACACGTAAACCATCACCTCCTTACCCAAACGGGTTGGCGATGCAGGCTGTCCGTGGGTCTTGGCCAGCATAGGAATGTTCTTCCACTGCTCGGCATAATCGTGCAGTTGCTCAATCAGCTCCTCCACCATAGGATAGTAAACCTGCTCCAGAGCCTCCTTGATAGAAAGGGGAACGCTGGTGTTGTTAATGTCCTGCGATGTGAGGCCGAAGTGGATGAACTCCTTGTAGCTCTCGAAACCGCCCATGGCGTCGAGCTGCTCCTTGATAAAGTACTCTACGGCTTTTACGTCGTGGTTAGTAATCGACTCAATGTCTTTCACACGCTGTGCATTAGCGGGTGTGAAATTACGGTAGATGTCACGAAGTTGATCGAATGTTGAGTGGTTGATACCCTGAAGTTGAGGTAATGGCAATTCACACAAGGCAATAAAATACTCTATTTCAACGCGTACCCTGTAACGTATCAAGGCATACTCTGAAAAGTATTCTGCCAATGGTTCGGTCTTACTTCTGTAACGGCCATCAATAGGCGAGATGGCTGTCAATAAACTTAAATCCATGTTTTAAATTAATTCCTGTAATTATCGATAATTTCTAAACGTTCAATATCCTTCTTTAACCCAAAACCGCAACCTCATCGGCTGCGGAAAGCGGATTTTTTGTGTTGTGGGCGTTGACGGATTCGAACCGCCGACCCTCTGCTTGTAAGGCAGATGCTCTAAACCAGCTGAGCTAAACGCCCTTGTTTCTTGTTTGCGGGTGCAAAGTTACAAAGAAAAAATGAAACTGCAAAATTTTCAGGCGAAAATCTTGCAGTTTCTTGTAAATTTATAGCTGATAGAGGTCGTTTGCGGCCATCAACTCCACTTTTTTGTCTGAAAGTATCTTCTCGCAGGCATCCAAATCGGTGGGGCGGATTACCACTGTGGCCACATCGCCATTAGCAAACGAATACATATACTCGATGAAAACACCGTTCTGTGAGAGGTGCTTCAGTACGATGGCCAGCGAACCACTGGTGTTGGGGCATACAAATCCGATCACGTCAGTAATCTTCACGGCAAAGTGTGCCTCTTTCAGAACCTGATAGGCTTTGTCGGGATCGGAAACGATGCAGCGCAGAATACCAAAGTCGCTGTTATCGGCAATACTCATGGCCGAAAGGTTGATGCCTGCTGCACCAAGCACCTCGGTCACCTCAGTCAGACGGCCTGACTTGTTCTCAAGGAAAATTGATAGTTGCTTAGTCTTCATAATTACGATTGTATTTTTAGATGTTACGTTTGTCAATCACACGCTTGGCCTTGCCCTCCGAGCGCTCAATGCCCTTTGGCTCAACCAACTTAACCTTGAAGCCCAGTCCGATCACGCTACGCAGCTCGCCTTCCAGCTTCTTCTGCAGACCAACCATCGTGGCCATATCGTCGGTAAAGTACTCCTCCTTCACCTCAACCTTCAACTCTGAGGTATCGGTATTGTTCACGCGGTCGACGGTGAGCAGGAAGTGAGGCTCGTACTCAGGCAGCTTCAGGATGACATCCTCAATCTGTGATGGGAATACGTTCACACCACGGATAATCAGCATATCATCGCAACGGCCCAGGATGCGGTCCATACGTACCAAGGTACGTCCGCACTTACACTTGTCGTAGTGCAGGGCTGTCAGGTCGTGGGTGCGATAGCGGAGCAATGGCATACCCTCTTTAGTAAGGTGGGTGAATGTCAGCTCACCGAACTGACCTTCTGGTAGAGGCTCGCCTGTCTTTGGGTCCAGAATCTCTGGATAGAACAGGTCCTCGTTCAGGTGGGTACCGCACTGGTGCTCGCACTCGTAGCCTACGCCAGGACCGGCAATCTCGCTCAGTCCGTAGATATCGTAAGCTTTAATACCCAGACTCTCTTCCAGTTTCTTACGCATCTTCTCGGTCCAAGGCTCTGCACCAAACACGCCCACTTTCAGCTTAAACTCATCGCGGCTCCATGGGCACTCTTTCATGGCCTCTCCCAGGAACATGGCGTAGCTGGGGGTGCAGCACAGAATGGTGGTGCCAAAGTCGTGCATCAGGGTCATCTGCTTCTGGGTGTTACCTGAAGAGATGGGGATTACCGATGCGCCGATATTGGTGGCTCCGTCGTGAGCGCCAAGACCTCCAGTAAACAGGCCATAGCCGTAAGCTACCTGGAAGATATCGTCCTTACCTGCACCATAGGCGGTAAAGGCACGGCTGATGGCTTCGCTCCACATAGCAAGGTCTTTGCGGGTGTAAAGTACTACAACTGGTTTACCGGTTGTTCCCGATGAGGCGTGGATTCTGACAATCTGACTCATGGGCACGGCAGCCAGTCCAAAGGGATAGTTGTCGCGGAGGTCGAGCTTATTAGTAAAAGGCAGCTTGGTAATGTCGTCGATACTCTTGATATCGCCTGGTTCCAACCCCATCTCCTGAAACTTCTTACGGTAGAAGGGGGTGTTGTAATATACATACTCTGCCATTTTTACTAGGCGTTGACTCTGGATTTCGCGAAGCTGTTCGCGATCCATACACTCCATTGTTTCATTCCAAATCATGTCTGTTTCTTGTCGTTGATTATATGTACTTTACGGGCACAAAGTTAAGGTATTTTTTTGAATCAACCAAGAAAGTACCATCAAAAGTGTATATTTTATTTATTTGGTTTGGAACTTTCGTATATTTATCGTATTTTTGCCCCAGTTCTATATATTAATAAGGTATGAAGAAACTATTTTTATTGCTAATGGCCGTTTTAGGTCTCAACACAGCCTGTGGCCAGTCACCCTACGAGGTAGATGAGTTTACCACCGCGAGTGGAAAAACCGTTAAGTTTCATGCGCTGATGCACTCGTGTATCCGTATTCAGTACGATGGCAAGGAGATACAGATTGATCCTGTATCGAAGTTGGGCAATCGTTCTATCAACTATGCAGCCATGCCTAAGGCCGATTACATCTTTGTAACCCATGAGCATGCCGACCATTACGATGCTGCTGCACTTAAAACATTATCGGCTGACAAAACGCAGCTGGTGACGAATAAGCGCTGTGCCGATATGTATGGTTCTGGTAAGGTGATGGCGAATGGCGACAAACTGCAGTTAGCCGATGTTAGTGTTGAGGCTGTGTCTGCGTATAACTCTACGGTAGGTCGCGAGCAGTTCCACCCCAAGGGGCGCGATAATGGCTATATCCTTACCATCGATGGCTTGCGTATCTATATTGCCGGCGATACCGAGGATATCCCAGAGATGGCGCAGATTAAGGATATCGACATTGCTTTCCTGCCTTGTAACCAGCCTTATACGATGACGCCCGATCAGTTGGTACGTGCAGCAAAGGTTATCAAACCCAAGGTGCTGTTCCCTTATCACTACGGACAAACCGACCTGAGTTCGATACCTGCCCAGCTTGAAGGAACAGGCATCGATGTAAGGATTCGTCATTACGAGTAAGGGCTACTCGTAATCGTCGATTACCGAGTTTATGAAATCCATCATTGGCTTGGCGGCTTTGAACATGCGTTCAATTTCGTCGAGCCATTTTTCGCCTTCATAAAAGTCGTCTGGCACCTGATGCCAGCAACAGTAATCCTTCATGCGCAGATACTCTACGTAGGGCCAGTCTTTGGGGAATCCCACTGGGCATTTCTTTAGTTTCTCCAGTCCAAAGCCCTGGGGCTGGGACCAGCTCGATACATCCGTAGGTGTTGAGAAACTACTGGCTACAGGACTACCGTAGTATTTCTTGAATTCTTTGTTCTCTACGCACTTCAGCCACTCGGCTGTGTTGCCCATCATCTCATTGCGGCACGATGTGAGTATATTGGTTGGCAACCAATAGTTACCACACGCCACCATGCAATGTCCTGGCTCCAGGTGCAGGTAGTATCCGCCATGCAGAGCCTTCTTACCATGGGCAGCAATATAGCCGCCAAAGTGGTTCTTGTAGGGCGACTTATCGGGTGAGAAACGTGTGTCGCGATTAAAACGATACGTGCAATCCTTTACTGTAAGATGTGCAATCGAGGGGTCGAAACTCGCAATCCTGTTAATAGCCATTTCAATTCCAGCTTCGAAATCTGCCCTTACAGCATCATACTCTGCCTTATGCTCCCAAAACCAATCACGGTTGTTATTTGCCATCAACTGCTTCAGATAGCTTAAAATCCGTTTTGTATCCATATCCTTTGTTTTTATTTCGTTTTCTGATAAGCCAGACGTTCGTCGCCTGAGAGTAGGTAGATGATGCCGCAGTAGGTAAAGCCTTGTTTCAGGATGACGTGCTGCATAATTTGATTGTCGCGATGGGTGTCGATGCGGATGTTGCTGTCGTGGGCAAAGCAGAAGTCCATGATGCTCTTAAAAACACCGTGGGCATCAGGATAACTGGCAATGCGGTGCACTACGTGATAGGGTAGAGTGTCCTCTATCCAGTTGCCCTCGTAGATTTTGGCGTAAGTTGGATCTGGACTGGGTAGAAAGGCGAAATAGGCCACGATGGTGCCATCGTCTTCTACCACATAGCCGCCACCAATCTCTATGTCGTGCAGAATCACATCTGTTGAGGGGTAATTGTTGGTCCATTGGTGCATGTTGCCCGATTGCCGCATAATCTTTTTGGCTGCAGCGATGACGTTCATGATGTCGTCAACCTGCTGCGGGTTGGCTTTTGTGATGGTTCTATTCATTGTCTGATTATCAATTATTAAACTTTTTAATTCGCCGGCAAAGATACAAAAAACTTATGAAACAGGCGCTGGAAAAGTGCTATTAATGAACGGCCCAAACGATTATTTAACAAATAAGGGCTCGCTTGATGGCGAGCCCCCTCGTGTTTTTCAGGTACATGTTAATGACATAGTTTATTTCCACCAGAACTCATCTACAAATGTACCTTGTACATAGTCTGTGAATTTCTTATTTTCATTAGCAATATTTCTTCTCTCAGCAACAGGTATGAACGTGTCGTCAACCAGAATCTTACAAGCAGCCTCGCCTGTAGTGGCGTAGAGTTCCAGCCATATTCCGTTCTTTTTAACCTCAATCTTGATATTCTTAATCTGCTCGGGAGTGGTGTACTCGCCGGTAATCTCGAACTCAACGGGGTCAACATTCGGACCAGCACCCGTGTTATACATCTTATATTCGCCCTTTTCGTTGGGAGTTGTTTCGCCGAACAAGCCGTGTACCTCAATATCCATTACTCTCAGCGGGAGCACACCGCCAGCACAAATCAGTCTCAGTGTGGTCTTGCCACCTTCTGCTTTCACTACATCGAAGACAACGTCGTTGAAGTCGAAGTCTCCAGCTTCTGAAGCCGACAGGTCCTCTGCAATCACGCGATAAAGTGGACTACCACCAACAAAGCCTGGGTTACATGGTGTTGCAGGAATGTTGATGGATGGCTTGCCTGACTTAAAGCCTGCAGCATAAATATTGTTAGCTATGCTGAACCCGTCTTTCTCATAGATAAACTTATTGCCGCTACCATCGCTGCCTTGTGCAAAATGTGTCTCGGCCGAAACGTATAGGTTTCCGCCATAGGTTACTGCACCATGGGTGTCACTACTTGCAAGATTTGGGTCTCTCACAATATCCTTAGCTTGGAATACAGCATATCCTGTTGGCGATATACTATAGATGCCATAGCCAGCTTCACCATCTATTCCACACTCGAACAGGGCTGTTTCCTCGACTGTAAATACGGCATTCTCACCCATCACGATCTTAAACGGACCTGCTACGGCACCAGAACTTGTTCTACCTCCGTCAAAATACTTAGTAAGCACACCGCAGCCCGCATCAATCTTAAATGATCCTTGATCTGATGAGATGTTCATGGCAAAATCGTTTTCCACCTCAAGGAAACAGTTGTTGATTACGTTCTCGCTTCCACCGATGTAGGCATAGTCATAAGTAGTCCAATGGCCATTGTTTACCCAACCAGAGTTGTTGGAATTGATCTCGGTAGTGCCCGTAACGTTCCACTCTGCGTTGTTTTGTACAGCACCCGCGTTCACTGTAACATTGGTGGCAGTGATGGTACCATCGTTTACAATACGGCTATCATTGCTTTCGGCATTCACGCTTCCTGCTTCCAGTGTGCCAACATTATAGAGGAAACTGGTCGAGTTCATTCCAAATGTAGAACATGTTATTGTACCATGATTATATACTCGGGCACCAGAATTCGCAACTAAACCGTTTTCGCCGTTGGCAATCAGCTTGGCTTCTTGAGCAATGTATATATCAAATGTGGCGGTAGAAGCAACAGTGTTATCGAATGTAACAGTTGCACCTTCTAATAGATACAAGTCAGTATACTTGCCTAAATCAAACGATACTCCTGTGAAATTATACGTTCCTGCCTTGATGTAAAGCTTTGCATGTGCATCTTCAGTGCCGCCAGAGATTTTTATAGGCTGGACTGCGTCGATATACACTACTCCTCCATCGTTTATTTCCTCAGGGTGCCACCATTGCGTACCTTTGCTTATCAGATATTCTTCATAAGAAGGAATACCTGTGAGATCAGGATTATACTTGCTGGCATCACAGTCTGTCGGGAATGTGATGGTAGGCTGTAAGTTACCTTTGTACGAGGCATAAGTGCCCGCAGCACGGGTTAGAGCGCGTGTATTGGCTCTTTTGCTGCTAAATCCCCAGTCAACATTGGAACCAACCTTACCAAACGCTTTCTCAAAAGCTGCAGCATACTTTTCGTTCAAATTCTGTTCAACTTTCTCTTCGCTGTAGAGATATTTATCATGACTACACGACGAGAGCATAATCGTAACCAGCATGGTGGTCACAATTGCTATAAATCCGAAATTAGTTCTTTTTGTCATAATTGTAATAGGTTAGATTAGTAATTGCATTCATCATTGATATATTTGGCGCAAATATACGAAAAATACAAGTATGTTGTATTTGGTGTAGGGTTAATTAGTGTTAACTGTTGCGCAAAAATAATGTGTTCGCAAACAAAAAACATTGTATGGTCGATAGATTAGGCAGGATATATGCCAAAGTCTTAGATTCCCTATCGTATATTTTTTCTATAGAATAAACATTATTATTATTGAAAATTATGTAATTAGCCTACATGCCTACATGTTTTTATTGTAAATACCTATTATACAACATGTTACAAAGATTATAGCCTACATAAAGCCCCACAAAAGCCTACATAAAGCCTACATGCAGCCTACATGTTTTTGCCGTTTACCCACGTACTAACAGATATTGCTTGCCTGGTTAGCAGCTTTTATCCTTAATACTCGTTGCGAAATTCTCTAGAGAATTTCGCAGCTACCAAGGCACTCAGTAATGTTTAGTAAGGCACTTAGCCGAAAATTCTCTAGAGAATTTCGCCACATCCTTTAGGGAGAAATATTGCGAGTACATTAATAAGTATGTTTTCGTAAGGCAGAAAGTAGCTTTTCGCATACTGATAAGTAAGCATCAAAAGGCCCAAAAGCTACTTTTCATACCCTAAAAAGCTACTTTTCGGTCGATTTTATGTAGGCTTTATGTAGGCTTTTGTGGTACTTTATGTAGGCTTGAAAACGCCAGAAACCCTTTATGCATGCGGTTTTCGAGCGATTTTATGTAGGCATGTAGGCAATATGCCGAAAAATTTTTGTGGAAATGGAATTATATGGCATACTGGTTGATTGAGAAATAAAACAAAAGAGGTGCAGACGTTGAATCTGCACCTCTTGGTTATGTTGTAAGTAAATCAATAATTTACTTTACCTCCTCAAAGTCAGCGTCCTGAATATCCTCAGGCTTTGGACCCTGCTGGGCCTGCTGCTGACCGCCCTGGAACTGGTCGCCACCAGGCTGACCGGCTGCACCGCTCTGCTGGTACATCTGCTGTGAAGCAGTCTGCCAAGCAGTGTTCAGGGCTGCGATAGCTGTGTCGATAGCAGCTACGTCGCCTGCCTTGTGGGCATCCTTAAGCTGCTGCAGAGCCTGCTCGATAGCTGGCTTGTGCTGTGCAGGGATCTTATCGCCAAGCTCCTTCAGCTGATTCTCGGTCTGGAAAATCATTGAGTCGGCCTGGTTCAGCTTGTCAATGCGCTCGCGCTCCTTCTTATCGTTCTCTGCATTCTGCTCTGCCTCGGCCTTCATGCGGTTGATCTCGTCCTGTGACAGACCAGATGAAGCCTCGATGCGGATAGCCTGCTCCTTGCCTGTAGCCTTATCCTTGGCAGATACCTTGAGGATACCGTTGGCATCGATATCGAAGGTTACCTCGATCTGAGGAATACCACGACGTGCTGGAGCGATACCTGTAAGGTTGAACTGTCCGATGCTCTTGTTCTGAGCAGCCATTGGGCGCTCACCCTGCAGAACGTGGATCGTTACCTCGGTCTGGTTATCAGCTGCTGTAGAGAATGTCTCGCTCTTCTTGCAAGGGATAGTGGTGTTAGCCTCGATCAGCTTGGTCATTACACCACCCATGGTCTCGATACCCAGTGTAAGAGGAGTAACGTCGAGCAGTACGATGTCGCCTACGCCACCTTCCTTGTTCAGGATAGCACCCTGAATAGAAGCACCTACGGCTACAACCTCGTCGGGGTTAACACCCTTTGAAGGCTCCTTACCGAAGTAGTTCTTAACCAGAGTCTGAACAGCTGGGATACGGCTTGAACCACCTACCAGGATTACCTCGTCGATATCAGCTGTGTTCAGCTTAGCATCGGCCATAGCCTTCTGACATGGAGCCAGACAAGCCTGGATGAGGTCGTGAGCCAGCTGCTCGAACTTAGCACGGGTAAGAGTCTTAACCAAGTGCTTAGGTACACCTGCTACAGGCATGATGTAAGGCAGGTTAATCTCGGTGCTTGTAGAAGAAGACAGCTCGATCTTAGCCTTCTCGGCAGCCTCCTTCAGGCGCTGCATAGCCATAGGATCGGCAGTCAGGTCGGCACCCTCGTCGTTCTTGAACTCCTGTACCAGCCAGTCGATGATAACCTGGTCGAAGTCGTCACCACCCAGGTGAGTATCACCATTGGTAGAGAGTACCTCGAATACGCCGCCACCGAACTCCAGAATAGAGATATCGAATGTACCACCACCCAGGTCGAATACAGCAATCTTCATATCCTTGTTAGCCTTGTCAACACCGTAAGCCAGAGCTGCGGCTGTAGGCTCGTTTACAATACGCTTTACGTCGAGACCGGCAATCTGACCAGCCTCTTTAGTAGCCTGACGCTGAGAATCAGAGAAGTAAGCAGGTACGGTGATAACAGCCTCGGTAACCTCCTGACCCAGGTAGTCCTCTGCAGTCTTCTTCATCTTCTGAAGAACCATAGCAGAAATCTCCTGTGGCGTGTACTTACGACCGTTGATATCTACACGTGGGTAGCCACCCTCGTTAACTACAGTATATGGTACACGACCAATCTCCTTCTCGGTCTGCTGCCAGTTCTCACCCATGAAACGCTTAATAGAGTAAACAGTGTTCTTAGGATTAGTGATGGCCTGACGCTTAGCAGGGTCACCGATCTTACGCTCACCGTTATCAACAAAACCAACTACTGAAGGTGTTGTACGCTTACCCTCGCTGTTGGCAATTACTACTGGCTCGTTACCCTCGAATACGGCAACACAGCTGTTGGTAGTTCCTAAATCGATTCCAATAATCTTTCCCATAATTCTTATATTTTTTTAATTTATACTCAATTTGTCACAATCGGGAGTGCAAAGCATGTGCCAAAATGTCCTTTTATGATAAAAATGTTTTTTATTACGTCATTTTGGCACAAAATATTTGGATATTCATCCGAAAAAGTCTATCTTTGCACACAGAATTCTATATTAAAACAATCGGTCATGATGAAAAAAACGTTTTTAACTGCCTGTATGGCGTTTGCCTTTATGGCAGCCTCGGCTCAGACCAACTCTTATATTGTAAAGACTAAGGGCGCTACCAAGAGCGCTCAGAATCATATGGCAGACGAGATTGCCGAAGCGATGGAGGAGGATGAGGAGAGTGCTAAGGACTTCATCAGCCAGAACTTCCGCTTCCACAGTTTGTGCGATTGGGAGGAAGGTATGAAGTTTATGGTGATGCCTGATAAGTACGACCTGGTGGTGAAAACTTTTACTGAAACTGCCACGGGCAAGAATGTGAGCAACCTCACATTGAAGTACAAAATCATGATCTATAAAGGCCATTCGGAGAGTAAGGATGGTCATGCCCTGATTAACTTCCAGTGTCAGGATGATGGCAAATTCTATTATTACGAGATAGATTACGGCACCTTTGAGGACTATTGCTTCCAGAAAACGGGTGTGCCCACATTGGCCTATCTGGGCGATGTGGATATTGCCAAGGAGAAGCTGATGGATAAGATGCTGTACACCAAGACCAAGCTTTACCGTATGGATACCGAGTATGATGGCGAGGGCTATCAGGAGGTGCTGGTTGACCAGGATATGGTGGTTAAGGTAGTGGCTGTAGGTGTTGGCTCGCGTAATTTCCCTGTTAAAATCGTGGTCGAGGATAAGGATGGCAACCAGTTCTACCAGAACGTAACGATGTCGAGAACCAACTGCGGACTGCGCGACGATGAGTTGGCAGGTGAAGATGCTCGATTCTTGTTTAATAACTCGTTTGAGTTGCAGGACGACATCATGTCAATCAGCAGTCGCAACTACAAGCTGTTTATTGGTAAGGTTGTACACACCAAGATTCCTGTAAAGATGCTGAACGAGGTCACCAGCAAGCAGCAGGCTATCCCACGTTTGGCTGAGTACAAGATTGAATCGATTACGCCCCACAAGAGTGATAATATGGCTACCGTTAAGCTGAAGAATACCACCCTTGGTACCTACTTCTATTCCGAGTGCTTCCTTGATCAGTATCAGAGCGAGGCTCATCCCGATCAGTTCTTCGGTTTGATATTTGCTCCTGGTCCTGGTAAGAAGGTTGTAACCAGCGAAGCCAGTCGTGCTATGATTCGTGCCGGACACGTAGGTGTCGGTATGAGCGAGGACGAGGTTCAGATGGCAGCTGGTGAGCCCGATAAGGTCGAGCACGGACAGGGTGGACAGTACTTCTGGGTGTTTAACCGCTCGAACGATAAACTGCTGTATGTAGAGTTCGACGGAACGGGTGTGGTTAAGAAAACCAGCGTAAAGGATATGAACGAAGGCACTGGTAAGAAAAAGAAGAAACCTCAGCCAGTAAAGGGTTGGATGGGTGGTAAAGCCGATCCAACAGCCGAATAAACAATTATCCCAGCCAAGCGGCTGGGATAATTGTTTTTATTATTTCTTGTCAGCGATAGCTTCCATAATCTTTGCTTCGAGTTCCTCGCAAAGCTCTGGGTTATCCTTGAGCAGCGCTTTTACTGCATCGCGGCCCTGGGCCAGTTTCGAGTCGCCATAGCTGAACCATGAACCACTCTTCTTGATAATCTCGTACTCAACACCCAGATCTACAATCTCGCCAATCTTTGAGATGCCCTCGCCAAAGGTAATCTCGAATTCGGCCTTGCGGAATGGGGGAGCTACCTTATTCTTAATCACCTTTACGCGTACCTGGTTACCAATGATGTTGTCGCCATCCTTAATGGCAGTAACCTTGCGGATATCCAGACGTACTGAAGCGTAGAACTTCAGGGCGTTACCACCTGTGGTAGTTTCGGGGTTACCGAACATTACGCCAATCTTCTCACGCAACTGGTTGATGAAGATACAGGTAGTGTTGGTCTTCGAGATGGTTGAGGTGAGCTTGCGGAGTGCCTGGCTCATCAGACGGGCCTGCAGACCAACTGCAGAATCACCCATGTCGCCCTCAATCTCCTTCTTAGGAGTCAGAGCGGCTACAGAGTCGATGACGATGATATCGATAGCACTCGAACGAATCAACTGGTCGGCAATTTCCAGAGCCTGCTCACCATTATCGGGCTGTGAGATATAGAGGTTCTCTACATCAACACCCAGGTGGGCTGCATAGAAACGGTCGAAAGCATGCTCGGCATCGATGAAAGCGGCAATACCACCATTCTTCTGGCACTCGGCAATAGCGTGGATAGCCAGTGTGGTTTTACCTGACGACTCGGGACCATATATCTCGATGATACGACCTTTGGGGTAGCCACCTACACCTAAGGCTGCATTCAAACCTATCGAACCTGTTGGGATAACTTCTACATTATCTATCTGCTCGTCTCCCATGCGCATAATCGAGCCCTTACCATAGTCTTTCTCAATCTTCGACATGGCAGCCTGAAGCGCTTTCAACTTCTCCTGCTGAGGCGACAAGGCCTCATCTTTTTCTTTTGCCATAGTTAGTTATACTATTTGATGAGTTATTATTTATAATTGATTATAATTCCAAGTCGCCATCGTGGATCTCATGCCAAGGCAGACCCTGCTTGTTGAGCTGCTCCATGAATGGATCGGGATCGAACTCCTCTACGTTGTGCACACCTGGGGTGTTCCAAAGACCCTTGCAGAACATCATGGCACCAATCATTGCAGGTACACCTGTGGTGTAGCTAACACCCTGCATACCTGTCTCCTCGTAAGCGGCACGGTGGCTGCAGTTGTTGTATACATAATAGGTGTGCTCCTTGCCATCGTTGCCAATACCACGGATGCGGCAGCCGATAGAGGTTTGTCCCTCGTAGTTCTCGCCAAGATCCTGTGGGTTAGGCAGCACAGCCTTCAGGAACTGCAGAGGTACAATTTTTACCTTGGCAGTACCAGTACCATCGGCCAATGGAGCCTCGTACTCTACCTCGTCGATACGGCTCATGCCAATATTCTGAATCACTTCGAGGTGCTTCAGATACTGCTGACCGAAGGTCATCCAGAAACGGGCACGCTTGATGGTGGGGTAGTTGATAACCAGACTCTCGATTTCCTCGTGGTGCAGCAGGTAGCTGTCGCGAGGACCGATCTCTGGATAGGTAAGATCCTTGTGAATCTCCAGAGGCTCAGTCTCAACCCACTTGCCATCTTCCCAGTACAGTCCCTTCTGGGTAATCTCGCGGATGTTGATCTCTGGGTTGAAGTTGGTAGCGAAAGCCTTGTGGTGGTCGCCAGCGTTACAGTCAACAATATCCAGATACTGAATCTCCTTGAAGTGATGCTTGGCAGCATAAGCGGTGTAGATTGAAGTTACACCTGGGTCGAAACCGCAGCCCAAGATAGCTGTCAGTCCAGCCTTCTCAAAGCGCTCGCGATAAGCCCACTGCCATGAGTACTCAAAGTGAGCCTCGTCCTTTGGCTCGTAGTTGGCTGTATCGAGATAGTTGCAACCGCAAGCCAAGCAAGCATCCATAATAGTCAGGTCCTGATAGGGCAGGGCCAGGTTGATAACCAGCTCGGGCTTGAAGTCGTTGAACAGCACCTTGAGCTGCTCTACATCATCAGCATCAACCTGAGCGGTCTTAATATCCATTTTATATCCAGCCTTGTGGATATCCTCCACAATCTTATCGCACTTGGCCTTACGGCGACTAGCAATCATAAACTCTGTAAACACGTCAGCGTTCTGAGCAATCTTAAACGCTGCAACGGTAGCCACGCCACCAGCGCCAATCATTAATACTTTTGCCATAGTCCTATAATTTTTAATGTTAATACTTCGTATTGAGCCCTCTCACGTTCGGCATAGCTCAAGCAAGCTTGGCTTTGCTCTCACTTAATCGAGGCCTTTAATCTTTAATCTTTAATCTCGTCGGCTTTGATACCGAGTGCTGCCATTAGCGAGTAGCCTAAGATTTCCTGACGATAGTTACCGCCTGTTTGTGGCTGCATGCTGAACACGGTGATGCGCTTATCATCATCGTCGGCATGGCGCAACGTCTCGCGTACCTTATTATATATAGAGGCATCTTCGGCATTAGGAATCACCATCAGGCGCTTAATGTTCTTCTGGGCGCAAACCAGTTCGAGTACCTCGCAAAAGAAATCGCCAGTCTTGGCAAACTCTTCGGGCTGGTAGGCATTGATGGTAAACTCGCCCAGATGATCCTTGAATGCCTTTTCGCTCAAGTCGTTAGCATAGTTTCCTGGTACGAAGTTTTTCATCTGCTGCTGGTCCTTCTGGTGAATCAGGATTACCTGTATCTCGTTCTCACCCTCTCTCACGCCGCCATCGAGTGCCACGCAGTCAAGCCACTTGGCGATATCTGCCTGTGGAATGCGTCTTCCAATCATGCGCTCGAAGTTAACAATGAGATTAAATGCCACAGTGTCAACGTAGTCTGCATCTACCAGTACCACGTTGTCACTCCACTTTACTTCATTATTCAGTTCGTTGTTCATATGGAGTGCAAATATACAAACTTTTTCGCTAAGCAACAAACTTTTCGGGTTTTATTTGGTATTCTTCTAACTTATTATTACCTCTGAGCTTCGCTCTAAGGTACTTCCGTTCGAGAAAACTCAAATAATATTTGGTTTTCTTCTCACTTATTCGTACCTTTGCAGCCAAATTCAAAACAATAATTAAAAAGTATTCTAAACAAAAATGTCAACATTAACAATTTTGATTGTCGTTGTGTTCTGTATAGGCTATCTTTGTATAGCTCTTGAGAGCCTGACAAAAGTAAATAAAGCGGCTATTGCGCTGCTGATGTGTGTGCTGTGCTGGACACTGCTTATGCTTGATCCAATGTCGTATTATCCCAGCTTACTGGGCAGTGATGTGATGCACCACATATCCGAAGTTATCGAACATCATTTGGGCGATGCCGCAGGTACCTTGTTCTTCCTGATGGGTGCCATGACCATCGTAGAGATTGTAGACTCAAACGGTGGTTTTAACTTTGTTCGCGATGCCATAAAGACACGCTCTAAGCGTAAGCTGATGTGGCGAATGGCCTTTATGACCTTCTTCCTTTCAGCTATTCTTGATAACCTAACAACATCTATCGTGATGATTATGGTGCTGCGTAAGTTGGTTCAGAGTCGTAACGACCGATTGATCTATGCAGCTCTGGTAGTTATCTCGGCTAACTCGGGAGGCGCATTCTCGCCTATTGGCGATGTAACCACCATCATGCTTTGGATTAAGGGCGTTATTACTACTCAGGGTGTGCTGACCGAAATCTTTATCCCATCGCTGATTTCTATGCTGGTACCTGCCTTTATCCTGCAGTATCAGTTGGAAGGCAAGTTTGATAAGGAGCAGAATCTGCCAAAGGCCGATGTCAGTACCTTTACCAAGTCGCAGCGCGACATCATCTTCTGGCTGGGTGTAGGCGGTCTGTGCTTTGTGCCCATCTTCAAGACGATTACTCATCTGCCTCCATTCATGGGCATCCTGCTTGTTCTGGGTCTGCTTTGGACAGTTACAGAGATCTTCCACTACAGTGCTTCGGATGATGACACCATGGCCAAGCGTGTAAGCGATCTGCTGTCGCGTATCGACCTGTCTACCATTATGTTCTTCCTGGGAATCCTGATGGCTGTAGCCGTACTGCAGGAGGTTGGCGTACTCACCATGCTGGGTGGCGTACTTGATACCACTTTCGAGGGTAATCACTTCCTGGTAACAGGTATTATCGGTGTGCTCTCGTCGATTGTTGATAATGTGCCTCTGGTAGCCGGATGTATGGGTATGTATCCTGTGGCTGCTACTGGCGATATGGCTATCGATGGTATCTTCTGGCAGTTGCTGGCCTACTGTGCTGGTGTGGGCGGTTCAATGCTTATCATCGGATCGGCTGCTGGCGTGGTTGTGATGGGTCTCGAGAAGATTACCTTTGGCTGGTATATGAAGAAGATTACCTGGGTGGCTTTTGTGGGCTATCTGGCAGGTATTCTTACTTACTGGGTTGAAAGAGCATTGTTCTTCTAAATAATAAGCCCTCGCTAAATGGCGAGGGCTTTTTTTTTATTTCCTTGGTATCCACATCCAGAAGGTAGAACCATGACCTTCACCTTCTGATTCAACACCAATCTTTCCTTCGCATCGTTCGGCAATAGCCTTACAGATACTCAATCCTAAACCTGTACCCTGTACAAAGTCGTTCAGCTTTACAAAACGCTCAAACACAGCAGCCTGCTTATCCTTGGGGATACCAGCACCTGTATCTTCGCAGTAGAAGTAGATGCCGCCATCCTGCTCGCGATAGCCCACCTTGATGTGTCCTTCGTGGGTGTACTTGATGGCATTGGTGGTAAAGTTGGTAAGTACCTGTTGTATGCGGCCCTTATCGAGCGTGGCAGGGAAGGTGTCGTATGGATTATCCTTAATGAACTGTACGCCTGCCTCATCTACACGCTGTGCCAATGTCTGACAGATGTCGTCGAATACCTTGGCAAAGTCAACCTGCTCGGGTTGGATGGCCAGTGCCTGACCCACATTCGAGGCTTCGAGGATATCGTTGATGAGTCGCATCAGCATGTCGCAGTTGTTGCGGATAATGCGGATAAACTCCATACGCTCGCTATGTTCCTCAACCACTGGCAACAGATCGCTGAATCCCACAATGGCATTCAGTGGCGTGCGTATCTCATGGGTCATATTAGCCAGGAAGGCTGCCTTCATCTTACCTGATTCCTCAGCGCGCAGGGTCTCGTCTTTCAGTTTCTGCTGGGCTTCCATCAGGGTGTCGATGTTACGAGCCACACCAAAATACTGATATACCTTTCCATTCTCATCGAAACTAGGAATACCGCTGATGGCATACCATACAGGATTAGGGTTGATAACGGTGTACTTGAAGTGGATGGTTTGGTTGTATGGCTTAGCTTGGGCAATTGTTGCCATAGCATCCTTGAGTGCATTTTCGCTAAACTCGTCAGTTACGCCTCCATAGAATTCATCCAGAGTCTTGGTATAGTCGGTTTTGCGACCACTATAACTGAAGTGGATGAGTCCCTCTTTCAAGTCGAATGTCCAAACAAACATCTTACAGGTTTCAAGCAGATAACCCAGTTGGTTCTCGTAGGTCTTGATATCTTCGGTGGCTTTACGAATCTCGGTATCGTGCCTATGCTGTTCCAGATATAGGTGTCGTTCGGCAGTCATATCGCGGGCCGTTACCACGTAGAACTGCATCTCGCCATTCTCATCGAATGTTGGGCGCACCTTAATCTCGATATACTTGTAGATGCCAATCTCGGGATAGAACATGCGCTGACAAACGTGGAAGTTCTCTTTGTCGCCTTTGTGGTACAGGCCTTTTACCAGGGGAACTTCGAACAGGTTCATCTGGCGGAAGAACTCCTCGCCATCCTTGTCAAACTCGCAGAGGTCGGCCATGCGACGGTTCACGTCAATCAGTTTACCATCCTTGTCATAGAACGACATGGCTATCAAGCCATACTCGAACATGTTCTGGTATTTGCTGGCTATCTCTTCGTTCATGCGCTCCTCTTGTACCTCGTTGGTGTAATCCCTGAACGAGGTAATGATGTAACGTGGTTTGTCTTCGTCGTATTCTACTACGGCGTGTCCCTCAATCCAATGCCAGTCGGGTTTTTCTATTGTTCCTCTGTTATAACGACGCTTCAGATAGCCCAGATCCTTATGACCTTGACTCATTAAGCGCATGGCTTCGCTGAATTTACCCTTCTCTTCTTCGGGTAGGCGATCCATAAATACGGCGTGACTCATACCTTCTTCAGGTAGCATGTCGCCATATCTGTTTTTCAACCATTGTGTCTGGATGTCGAACTCAATCACATAGTATTTACCTGAACTCAGTGCTTTCTGCATCATCTCGTTCAGGTCAACCGATTTCTCAACAGCCTTTCGAACGCGGGTACGCATCACCTGACTGAACAGCAGGAAGATGATGGCTGCTGCGATGATGCCAACCAGCAGAATGAGTGCCATGGGCGATGCATCGTTGTGTACATTCTCGGGATGGAACCACCTGTCGTATATCCTTTCGACATCGCCCGACTGCTCCATACGTGCAAACGTATCGTCGATGGCGTGAATCAGATCCTTATCGTAACCGATGATACGCAACTCGCCAGCAGGGATGTCGGTCTCGTCAAACTCAATGCCATCAATGTTCAGCTCCTTAACCTTCATCATCAGTGGCTGTTCGCCCCACATGTAGTACTTGTACTTGCCACTTCGGATACCCATCAGGGCCTCGCGGGGTGAATGGTATTCTACCCTAAACGGCTTGCTCTTCTGTTCGGCTACCTTCAAGTCTACATAGTCGTTTTTCTTCACTGTCAGTGTATCATTCTTAGTAAGCTGACTGATGCGTCGGAGTGGACGGGTACCCTTCAGTCGTACAGCCCTTACATTATAATAGGTAATCATGTTCTGGGTGTACTCGAATGGGGGACGGTCGTATTTAAACTTCAGACAGTGGATAAGGTCGGCCTCGTGCCTGTCGAAAGTCTCTGTACACTGGTACCACTCTTTCATGATGAACTTGTGCGGAATACCCAGTTTGTCTAATATCAGATTCAGCACCTCAACATTGTAGCCATCAGGTTCGCCCATGTCGTTTCTGAACTCATAAGGCGGAAACTCCCAGTCGCTCACAATAATCAGCGGTTTATCGGTGGTGTATTCACGTATATATTTAGCTGCCGCTTGCTGCACGTGGCACAAGGCAAGCAAACTGGTAATAGCAAGTATGAATATCTTTTTTGTCATGATCATCAAGTTTCGGATTTAACAACGTTCCATTTCAATCAGCTTACAAGGTATCGAGAACCATACCATGGTGCCCTTGCCTTCGGTAGATTTAAGCTCTATCTGTCCGCCCATATACTCTACCAACTCATGGCAGATACTGAGACCCAAGCCTGCACCATTGTTGGCACCGGTTACAAATCGGTCGAATATGTGCTCGATGTCTTCTTGCTTAATGCCACATCCGGTATCTTCTACCGATACAATCAGGCGGTCGGCAATAAATTCGTAGCGTGCCAATACCGATCCCGAGGTGGTGTGTTGTATGGCATTAGTGAGTATCTTGTTGAGAATCATCGATACATTGGGCTCATCAATCTCAACTATCAATCGCTTAAACGGATTCTGTGCAATATACTCTACGCCTGGTTGCCTGTGGTTGTCCCATACAGATGAGCAACGGCCCTCGAAAATGCTGGCCAGATCGATGGGCTGAGGCGAGATGGTAATCATGCCGGCATCCAGTCGCGACAGGAACAGAATGTCGTTGATCAGTTTGAGCAGCGAGGCCGAGCTCTCCTTAATCTCATTGATAAATACAGCCTCGTCTTCAGGCGAGTGATCCATCTCAAACAATTCGGAGAATCCTACTACCGTATTCAATGGTGTACGTATCTCGTGGCTCATGTTGTGCAGGAAGGCGTTCTTCACTGTCTCTACCTCCTGGGCACGAACCGACTCCAATGCTAGTTTCTCTTCCACGGCCTTTATATCACTGATGTCACGAATCAGTCCGAAGTATTCCACTATCTGTCCATCCTTATAGGTGGGCACAAAGTTAAACTGCAGGTACAGGGTTACGTGGTCCTTGCGCCTGATGCAGGTCTTGATTTCGGCTCGCAGACTGCCAGGCTGCTTATTATCCATCTTGTTCAGTATGCGCAGTGCCTGTTTCTCTGATGAGGGGGCGATGAATGCCAATGCCCTGGTTTGGGTTAGCGAATATTTCTCGTGATTGATTTCGCTGAATACGGTTAGTGTGTGCGTGTCAAGGTGATACTTGGCCAGACTGATGCCTCCTACTGCCAGCACATAGTCGATGTTACGCACATAGCTGGTAACCTCGTCCTGTGCCTCTTGCAGTTCGTTGGTGTTCTCCTGCAGCTGTCGGTACGAATGGGCAACCTCGGTTACATTACGTCCAGAACCGAAGAAACCGATGCGCTTACCATTGTTATCGCGGATAGGCATTACCTGCAGCTCGTAGTATAACTTGTCGCGTTCCAACAGATTGTTCAGTGTACGCCCATCGTCAGGTCCGTTGTAAATCTGTGTGGCATAGAAGATTTCGAAGTCGTCGAGATCCAAATCTTCTATACCCAGCACATCGGATAGTGAGATGTGCAGTTTTTTGATTGTTTCTATGTCAACTCCTACTACAGCAAGTGATTTGGAGTTCATATCGGTGATATAACCATCGGCATCATAGTACACCATATCAACCATAGCCGAGTTAAACAGCGACTGATAACGCAGCATCGACTCCTTAATGAGCTGTTGGCGCATACGCTCCTGGGTGGTATCGGTCTTCGAACAGATAATAACTGATGGTTTCTTGTGTTTATCGCGTCGCAATACCGACAGGGTAGCCGTATAGTTGTTGCTATGAATCAGGTCGTTCTCGTATTCCTTGAGTTGCAAGGTATAGGTGGGAACTTTCTCCTCGATAACCAGGCGCAAGGCTTCGGTAAGTTGCGTAAAGTCGTTAGGATCGAATCGGTGTGAGAATTCCAGCAGCGAATAGTTGCGCTCGGGGTAGCCGGCCGAATCCATCATCACAAAGAACTGTGAGGCCACATCGTAAGTACAGAACTTTACGTTACTGGTACGCATAACCAACGACAGACGTTCGTTTTCCTTCAAGATCTTCTTTGTCATTTTGTGTTCGCGAATCTTGAAGAAGGCATAGTAAATGATTATGGCCAAAGCCAGGATGGCAAAGAACTTAATCCAATCCCAAATCCACGAAGGGATACCCGATTCCTGGCGCTCTGGGTAGAACCACTTGTTCTGGATAGCAGTCAACTGATCGTTGGCGCGCAGTTTCGAGTAAACACTGTCCAGTTGCGCCAGCAGGTGATGGTCGTTGGCAAAGAACTTATATTCGCCATAGGGAAAGTCGAAGGGAGTGAGTTCCAGGTTGTCGGTATGGTATTTCATCATCAGCCACTTCAGCGACATAGAGTTCCAAAGTATCACACCTTTGTTTTCAGAACTTACTGTCTGTATGGCCTCTTTCATGTCGTCGAAGGGGATGATTTCCTTGGCCCATCCGTTATCAATCAGTTTGTGGTGACTGAAACTGCCCTCATGCACAATGATAGAGTAGTCGGTAAGGTCTTTTCCTGCCTTGGCATGGATAGCCTGACTTTTAGGAGTTACCAGACTATGGGTGAATATCTGCACAATGGTTTTTCCGTAGGATGAGTTGTTGCGGGCAAAGTCGGCATCCATTCTCAGCATCAGGTCCGACTTATGGTCTTTCAGGTCTTTCTGTGCTTCCAGAGTAGGGCGTAGTCTGATAACGTATGGAATGTCGAGTTCTTTGAAAATCATCTTCAAAAGGTCGATATTATAGCCGTCAGGTTCGCCGTTCTCGTTCAGGAATACATAGGGCCACAGGTCCCAGGCATCCTCATACACCAGCGGTCGCTGATCATTGTAAACAATGATGCTGTCTTTTTGAGCGTATGCGGTGCCAAATGACAGGTGGCAGGCCAAAAGTAGTACAAATATTCTAAATCTATTCATAATCATTCAGTAATTTCTTGTTTACATGGAATCCATACCCAGAAGGTAGAGCCACAATCCTTGCCTTCGGATGTAACGCCAATCTCGCCACCGCTATTGTCGGCAATAAGCTTGCAGATGCTCAGACCCAGACCTGTGCCCTGTACAAAATCATTCAGCTTTACAAAGCGGTCGAACACTTTTCCCTGGTGCTCCTTGGGTATGCCAGCACCGGTATCTTCGCAGTAGATGTACAAGCCTTCCTTATCCTGTCGCATCTGCTGCTCATAACCAATCTTTATATGCCCCTGTTGGGTATATTTGATGGCATTGGTAACAAAGTTGGTTACTATCTGTTGGGTACGTCCGCCATCAATGGTTGTGATATAGGTGGGGTAGGGACTCTCTACCAGGAATTCTATTTTGGGGTTCTTAATGCGCTGTGCCAACGAGGTGGCCACGCTGTTAAAACACTTGGCAAAGTCGGTTCTGGTGGGCTTGACGATGATGTCGCCACTCTCTAACGATGAGAGTGCCAGGATATCGTTCACCAGACGTAACAGCATGTCGCAGTTGTTGGATATCACTTGTATAATACCCTCTCGCTCTTCGGGTGTACTCATGGTTGCCAATACATCCGAGAAACCTACGATGGCATTCAGTGGGGTACGTATCTCATGACTCATGCTGGCCAGGAAGGTACTCTTGCGCATACCCGCCTGGTTAGCGCGTTCGGTTTCTTCCTTCAGTTGTTCCTGCTTGTAAATCAGGTCGGTTACGTTTCTTACCACACCATAGGTGCCTGTCTGCTTGCCGTTCTCATCATAGTATGGAATGCTATCGATAAAGGTCCACTCCAGTTCATCGCTGTCGTGGAAGAACGGACGCATATGGGTCAGGGTCGACTTAGGCTCGTTAAAGAACTCGTAGGGATGGCGTAATCCTTCGGCAAACGGATCGTCGATAAAGTGTGATATGAGCTCGTCGAAACCCATTTTGCTTTCTATCACGCTCATCTCGCGATAGAAGGTAACCTCGCGTTTCTCGAACGAGGTGCGGAAAAAGTGCATGTCAACATTCTCCATCAGGTATTTCAGCTCTGTCTCGTACTGTTCGATGGCCTGGTTGGTACGTTGCAGCGATGCTTCGTTCTCCTTGTCCTGTTGGTATAGCTCACGTTCCTGGGTAACATCTCGCATATACAGTGTGAAGAACTCCAATTGGTGATCTTCATTGAAAATGGGATGTATTCTTATTTCTGAATAACAGTTCACGCCACGCTCATACATCACTGTCTTGGTGCAGAAGTAGAGGTCGTCGGTAAGATCCTTTCGTAGAATATAACGGAAGGTGGGCAGGTCAAACAGTGTGTAGCGGTGATAGTAAGGGTCGTCTTCTGTCTTAAACTTCAGTATCTCGCGCAACTTCTGGTTGGCTGTTAGCAGATGGCCATCCTTGTCGTAGAAAGCCTGCCCCACGATGCTCTGTTCAAACAGTTTGCGATAGCGGTCGGTTAGTTCCCGTTCTTCCTTTTCGGTCAGTATCTGGTCGGTCTGGTCGTCCAGAATACAGTAAAAATTGATTGGCGTTTTCTTGTCATCATAGTCGTATTCCACAATACCTATATCGTGAATATAGCGCCATTGTTCTTCATGCTTGTCCAAACTGCTATCCCATCTGAAGATACACTCCGATGATTCGGCACCTTTTACTAACCGAATAATAAACTCGCTATAGAAATGACGGTCGTCGGGGTGTATGTATTCCAGACTCTGTTCGAAAGTCATACCGTTGGCAGGCAGGAAATCGCCATATAGGTTATAGGCCAGGTGGTTTTGCAGTTTGAGTCGTACCACATAGTTGTTGTCGTTTAGTGTGCGTTGCATGATGGTAGCCATATCCTTGGCTCTCCAGGTATTCTTTCGAATGCTGTAGAGTGTAATGCGGTTCAATATCATGCCTATGATAATCACCACCAGGGTTAATATAACTATCAGTATCTGCATACTATATCACTATTTTTCTTTCAAAGTCAATCATCTCGCAGGGCAGGGCGATAAAGAACGAGCTACCCTTGTCGGGTTCCGACAGCACATCGATGGTACCGCCCATCTGTTCTATCATCTCTTTTACGATAGGCAGGTCCAGTCCTGTGCCAATGCGCTTGTTCTTGCCATCGCTTACAAAGCGGTCGAACATCTTGGTGGCATCTTCCAGGTCCATACCGCCATCTGTGCTGTCAACAATCACAATCAGCTCGTCGTGCAGGTATTCGTATCTTGATTTGATAAGTCCCTCGTTGGTACTCAAACCTACATAGTTACACAACTTCTCGATGGCAATACCCAAGTTGTGCTTATCTATTTTCACGCGAAGCGATTTATAGGAGTTGTTGATGATCTTTCTGGCATCATTGCTCGTCTCGCTCCAACCATGCTGGCACCAACTGTCGAACAAGGTGGCAAAGTCGTGCACCTCGTAATTGTATTCTATCATGTGGGCATCCAGACGCGATATGAACAGGATATCGTTAATCAGGTTCAACAGCACATCTGTGTTCTTCTTGATTTCGTTGGCAAATATCGGCTCGTCTTCCAGACTATGCTCTGTTTTGAACAAGTCGGCAAAACCAATCACTGCGTGTAAGGGCACGCGCAGCTCATAGCTCATGTTCAACAGGAAGGCGTTCTTCAGCTGCTCCTCTTCCTGGGCTTTGGCTGTTTCTTCCTGCAGTCGCATTTCAGTGTACGACATCTCTGTGTCGTTTCGTAGCAGACCGAAGTAATGCGTTACTATGCCATCGTGGTTGGTGATGGGCATCAGGTTAAAGTTCAAGTAAATGTCGCGTCCCTGTTTGTCGGGCAGTTTGGTATGCAGTGTTTCTGATATCGTGTCCAAACGTCGTTTGTCCATATGCAGAATCAAGTGCTTGGCTTTGGGACGGTCGTCGCTATGTATCAGTGCCACCGCATGTAGCTGTGCTATACGTTTACCTGTTTCGCTCAAGTCGCTCAGAATCTCCAGTTCATGGGTGTCGGGGTAATAGTTTACCAAACGAGCCTCACTAATTTTCAGCGAGTAGTTGATATCTCTGATGTATTGCTGTATCTCTTTGGTACGCTTCTCAATCAGTCTGCTGGCTTCCTTCTGCTTGTGTGTCGACTCTACCATCTCGGTAATGTCTCTGCCTGCTGCAATCACACCATAAAGCTGGTTGTCCTCGTTTCGGATAGGCCCTAACATCACCTCATAGTATATCTTGCCTTGGCGTGTTACCTCGGGAACACGCTCATCGGTAGCTTTTGTCTGATTGATATCGGTAATCGACGATAGCTGGGTGTGCTCTATAGTGCGTACGTCCATCTCCCTGTACGAGGGAATATCGGTCATTTTCATCTGGCGGTCAAGCAAGGCTTGAGGGTTTTTCACACCAAATGTCTCGCAGGCTTTATCGTTCAGGTCGGCCAGATAGCCATCTGCATCATAGTAAATCATGTCAACTAGCGACGAGTTAAATACTGTGTGGTATCTCAGCATCAGTTTTCGGGTATTCTCTGCCCTTTGCTGCTCCAGAGTAATGTCGCGCTGGGTACCTAGAATCTCGCTTGGCATGTCGTGGCGGTTCCTGTGCAGTACCGAGAGGGTTATCTCGTAGCATTTCACTAATCCGTCTTTGTTGGGTGCACTCTTCACGGTCAGTGTTTCCGATAGGATTTCTCTGTTCTGTATGTTTGTAATGGCTTTCTTTATCTTTTTAAAGTCATCGCGGTCGTAAAGCTGTGAAAAGTCGAAAGGTGTATAGAGTGTTTCGGTCAGATCCTGTTTTGATATAACCTTAAATAAATTCTTCTTGGTATGATAGGTCCAGGTGTCAGTTTTGTTGGCATCCATAATCAGTGTCAGTTGCATATTCAGCCGCTGTACTTTCCTGGTTATTTTGCGTTCGCGATAGTAGATGAGCCGATTGTATACTACCATGCCAATAACGGATATCAAGAAAACCGCTATCAGATAAATATATATATGATTGCTGTATATAAGCATAAATTGTCCGTAAGTATGGTAGTAAACACCCGCAAAGATAGCTGATTTTGCGCAAATAACAAAATTTTTGAACGAAAAAAACGCATTTATTTGGAAGTTTCGCAGAAAAACGTTACTTTTGTCATCAGAAAATGACTAAAAGTACAAAAATATGGTTGACGTAAAAGAAATTTTAAACAAGAGCGAAGAGCGCATGGAAATGGCGGCTATGTACCTCGAGGAGGAGCTGAATCGTATCCGTGCCGGCCGCGCCAACGTGGCTATTCTCGATGCTGTGCGCGTAGAAGTGTATGGCAGCAAGGTGCCCCTCAATCAGGTGGCTAACGTGAGTGTGCCCGATCCTCGTACCATTGCTATCAAGCCTTGGGATCGCAAGGAGATCCGTAACATCGAGAAGGCTATTATGGATAGCGATGTAGGTATCACTCCTGAGAATAATGGTGAGATTATCCGATTGAATATTCCTCAGCCCACTGAGGAGCGTCGTCGCGATCTTACCAAGCAGTGCAACAAGATTGCCGAGAAGGCTAAGGTTGAGGTACGTAACGTGCGTGGTGATATCAAGGATAAGCTTAAGAAAGCAATTAAGGATGGTCTGTCGGAGGACTTGGAGAAGGATGCCGAGGCTGAGCTCCAGAAGTTGCACGATAAGTTTATCAAGAAGATTGATGAGCTGATTACGGCCAAGAACAAGGAAATCATGACCGTATAAATGCGCGGACTTGTTATTAAGAATACAGGCAGCTGGTACACCGTCTTAACCGACGATGGCCAGCTGATTGAGTGTAAGATAAAGGGTAACTTTCGATTGAAAGGTATCCGTAGTACAAACCCTGTGGCTGTGGGCGATAGGGTTGGGATTGTGCCTAACAACGAGGGTACGGCGTTTATTACTGAGATTGAGGATCGCCGTAATTATATTATCCGTAAGAGTATCAACCTCTCCAAACAGAGTCATATCTTGGCGGCTAATGTCGATCAGGCCATCTTGGTGGTTACAGTGGTAAACCCACAGACATCTACTACTTTTATCGATCGTTTCCTGGCTTCGGCCGAGGCTTATCGCGTGCCGGTTATCCTGGTATTTAATAAAACCGACCTGCTCGATGAAGATACACACCGCTATCAGGAGGCGATGGTACATCTGTATCAAACCATTGGCTATGAGTGTTATCAGATTTCGGCCGAGACAGGTGCAGGTGTTGAGGCTCTGCAACCCTTGCTCAAGGATAAGATAACCTTGCTGAGTGGTAACAGTGGCGTAGGTAAATCAACGCTTATTAACCGTTTAGTGCCTGGTGCTAGTCAGCGTACAGCCGAAATCAGCGATGCCCATAATACGGGTCAGCATACCACCACTTTCAGTGAGATGATTCGGTTGGATGAGGGCTGGCTTATCGATACCCCAGGTATTAAGGGCTTTGGTACGTTCGATATGGAGCCAGAAGAGCTTACCAGCTATTTCAAGGAGATATTCCATTTTTCTCAGGATTGCAAATTCTCAAATTGTACCCATACCCACGAACCTGGTTGTGCTGTGCTCAAAGCACTCGAGGACCATTACATTGCCGAAAGCCGCTATCAGTCATATCTCTCGATGCTCGAGGATAAGGACGAAGGCAAATATAGAGCAGCTTATTAAACAAACATAAATGAAAAGACTTATTACAACACAAATGCTGTTGGCCATTGGCATGATGGCTACAGCCCAAGTAAAGACGCCTGTAACCGAGTTTAATCTTGCAGGTCCTTATGCAGTTTCAGCCCCTTTTGCTATCGATACAGTTGATGTGCAGGGCAAGAAGTTCGATCCCGTTTCGCAGTTGGGTTCCATTGCTTTAACCTCTCACTTTACAGGAAAGTTCTCTGGTCAGGTACTCCCATCATTGCCTGATAGTAAGAGCGTAGGTTTGCTGAGTTTCTATGTTAATAACTCCGATTTTATCAAGGGTAAGATTGAGGTGAAAGGTCCCAAGCACTCCAAGCTTTTTATAGATGGTGTTGAGGCTGGCGGTGAGTTAAAGCTTGCACCCGAACATCACACCTTTACCATCCAGTATCTGGCCGAGCCTAAGGATACCGATTCTGTCCAGGTGGTTATTGAATCAGAATTGTCAACTGTCAATTATCAATTGTCAACTGATGCTCGCCATCCTTATATGGTACACGATCTGACAGATGGTAAGCGCGTTCGTGGTATCAATCTTTCGGCCGATGGTCAGTTTGTTTGTGTGTCTTATCAGACAACCGACCGTG
This sequence comes from Prevotella sp. khp1, assembly GCF_900102205.1. Lineage (NCBI taxonomy): Bacteria > Pseudomonadati > Bacteroidota > Bacteroidia > Bacteroidales > Prevotellaceae > Prevotella > Prevotella sp. khp1. The sequence goes on along the minus strand of NZ_FNJZ01000005.1, from coordinate 133,942 downwards.
GTGGTAACACTCGTTGGAATTATGAGTTGCGCGATGTGAAGTCTGGTCGACTGATTTCGCAGCCTTCACGCAATCCACGCTGGATGCCAAAAAGCATCGCTTGGTTGGAAGAGGAGAAAGAGGGTAGTCATCGCGTATTATATAAGGTTGACCCCAAGACAGGTGTTCGTACGCGTTTTGCCTATGATATCCCAGAGGGTAGCTACACGGTTTCTCCTACCGAGGATTATCTCATTTTTACGCTTGAAGAAGAAGGTCCACAGGAGGATAAGGAAGTATTCGAGATTCTCGAGATGGATGATCGCCAGCCTGGTTGGCGCAAACGTAACTATCTGGCCAAGTACGATATCAAAACGGGTATTACCCAGCGTATTACCTTTGGTAATAAGGGCGAGTATCTGTATGATATTTCACAGGATGGTAGTAAGCTGTTGGTTATCAGCAATCGCTCTCGTCTTACTAAGCGTCCCACCACTGTGTCTGATGTGTTTGTGATGGATGCTCAGACATTGAAGGTTGATACGCTGCTTTCAGGTGCTGAATTCCTGGGTGGTGGTTCTTTCTCGCCAGATGGATCGCAGATATTGTTTGTGGGTAATCCCGAGGCCTTTAATCGTATCGGTTGCCAGTTGCCTGCCGAGGTTACACCTAGTATGACAGAGAATGAACTTTTCCTGTTTGATATCGCTTCAAAACAGGTTAAGCCCTTAACTAAGGATTTCGATCCTTCAATTGATGATGTCGATTGGTCATGGGCTGATGGACAGATTTACTTCTCAGCCGAAGATCGCGATTATGTCAATATGTTTGTACTGAATCCTAAGACGGGGAACATAACAAAACTGCCTGTGAAGGGCGATTATACTTATCGTTTTAATATGGCTGCCCATGCTCCTGTACTGGCATATCTGTCGTATAAAACGATGGAGCCTGCATCAGCCTATGTAGCTACTATTAAGAACGCAAAGTTCAATGCTCATAGTTTAATGTTCAATGGCAAAGAGGCACTTGGCGATGCTGAGATTGGAACCTGTCAGGATTGGAACTTTACCAACAGTAAGGGCGATACCGTTTATGGTCGTCTTTATCTGCCTAAGGATTTCGATGCAACCAAGAAGTATCCTATGATTGTTTACTATTATGGTGGTTGCTCGCCTGTGTCGCGTTATTTCGAATCTCCATATGCTCCACAGTATTGGAACTCTCTGGGGTATGTAGCTTATATCCTTGAGCCCAGTGGTGCAACCGGTTTTGGTCAGGAGTGGGCATCGCGCCATGTTAATACCGCTGGTCGTGGTCCTGCCGAGGATATCATCGAGGGAACTAAGAAAATCTGCGAGGCTCATCCATTTATTAATAAGGATAAGATTGGTTGTATGGGTGCTTCGTATGGTGGCTTTATGACCCAGTACCTGCAAACACAGACCGATATCTTTGCTGCCGCTGTTTCGCATGCCGGTATTGCCAACCACACCAGTTATTGGGGCGAGGGCTATTGGGGCTATAACTACAGCGAGGTGTCGATGGCCAACAGCTATCCTTGGAGTCATCGCCAGTTGTATGTCGATCAGAGTCCGCTGTTCAATGCCGATAAGATCCACACACCACTGTTGCTGCTCCATGGAAATGCTGATACCAACGTGCCGCTCATCGAGAGTCTGCAGATGTTCACTGCTCTGAAGCTCTTAGGCCGCGAAGTATCGCTGGTTGAAGTTGAGGGTGAGAATCATCACATTCTCGATTATTCTAAGAAAGAAAAGTGGTTGGCCACCCAGATGGCGTGGTTCCAGAAGTGGCTGAAGGACGATCCCACTTGGTGGGACGCTCTCTATCCCAAGAAACATCTCTAAACAAACAATAAATCCCTCGCTTACCGGCGAGGGATTTATTGTTAAATGGTGATTTCGCCAGAGCCTAAGCAGCGATGATGATCCTTGTCGTAAACTACACAGAACTGACCAGGTGCCACACCGTGGATTTTATCTTTTGAGTGAACCATGCAAGTACTTGGACTTGTCCACTCTAATGTGGCCGGATGGTATTCTGGTGTGTGGCGAATCTTAAAGGTAACCTCCGTTGGCTGTAACTCCTTAGTGAGGAAATGGAAATCGTGCACAGGGAAATCGGCCTTATAAGCTGTTTCGGGATCGTAGCCGTGCGATACATATAATATATTATTAGCCACATCTTTCTTAACTACAAACCAAGGACCGCCACCAAAGCCCATGCCCTTACGCTGACCAATGGTGTGGAACCACAAACCCTTGTGTTCGCCAATACGTTTGCCTGTTTCCAGTTCAATCACATCACCTGGTTGTTCGCCAAGATACCTGCGAATATAGTCGTTATAATTAATCTTTCCTAAGAAACAGATACCTTGCGAATCCTTACGTTTTGCATTAACCAAATGCTCGCGTTCTGCTATCAAACGCACCTCATCCTTTACATAATGACCTATTGGGAACAGGGCCTTCTTCAGCTGCCAGTCAGCTATCTGTGCCAGGAAATCAGTCTGATCTTTCACAGGGTCAGGACTGGTGCAGAGCCACTTGTCACCATTCTCGTCTGTTTCGGTCATAGCATAGTGACCTGTTGCAATCAGGTCGTAGTCGTGACCACGCTTCTCGTCAAAGGCTCCAAACTTAATCAGTCGGTTGCACATGACATCGGGATTAGGTGTTAATCCTGCACGTACTTTGTCCATGGTGTACTTAGTAACCTGGTCCCAATACTCCTTGTGACAGTCGATAACCTCCAGTTTGCATCCAAACTTATGCGATACAGCAGTAGCCATCTCCAAGTCCTCCTCGCTCGAGCAATCCCATTCTTCTTCCTCTTCCGGACCAATCTTAATATAGAAACAATCAGGATGCAGTCCCATACGAGCGAACTCGTATACGACTACACTGCTATCTACACCGCCCGAAAGCAACACTGCAATGCGCTTATTCTCAATGTCTTTTATGTTCATGGGTGCAAAGGTACTAAATAATTGATAATTGACAATTGATAATTGATAGTTGATAGTTAAATATGGTTAATGTTCCCTCAAAATCCATTGTTGATTCGGAAACAGTTTATATCTTTGCGATATCAAAATGATATCAGATCGAATTATAAATATTAAACATTAAGATTATGGAAAATAAAGTGATCGACAAGTCGCTTGCTACCGTAGGGACGCAAGAATGTACATTTAATGGAATGGTCCTAAACGGATTCCTCATGTTGTTTGTAACAATAGCATTGGCATTAGCAAATATCTATGCTGGTATAAAGTGGATTATCCTTTTGACAGACACAGATGGAGCCAATGGTGGCTGGCAGCTACTCGGCTGTGCAGTCCTCTTAATTGTAAGCATTGTGCTGATGTGTGGATTCCTGATGTTGGAACCCAACGAGGCACGTGTACTTACATTCTTTGGAAAGTATAGAGGTACGTTCACGAGGACTGGATACTTTTGGGTTAACCCATTATTATCTTCTAAGAAGGTTAGTCTGCGTGCGCGAAATCTGGATGCAGAGCCTATTAAGGTAAACGACAAGACTGGTAACCCTGTAATGATTGGCCTGGTACTGGTTTGGAAACTGAAGGACACCTACAAGGCTCTGTTCGAGGTTGATACACAAACCATGGCCGCTAATCCTGCTGCTATAGGTAGCGACACCAAGGGACTGATGAACGCGCTCGAGAATTTTGTACGTGTGCAGAGCGATGCTGCCCTGCGCCAGGTGGCTGGTCAGTATGCCTACGATGATGAGGACACCAAGACAGGCGAACCTACCCTGCGCTCGAGTGCCGATGAAATCAACGAGCAGTTGGAGCAGAAACTGGATGAGCGCTTGGCACTGGCAGGTATCGAGGTGGTAGAGGCCCGCATCAACTATCTGGCCTACGCTCCTGAGATTGCAGCCGTAATGCTGCGTCGCCAGCAGGCAAGTGCTATCATCACTGCACGCGAAAAGATTGTAGAGGGCGCTGTATCGATGGTAAAGATGGCACTCGATAAGCTCTCGAGCGAGGAGATAGTAGAACTCGACGATGACAAGAAGGCTGCCATGGTTAGTAATCTGCTGGTAGTGCTCTGCGGCGATGACAACGCTCAGCCTGTAGTCAATACAGGAACACTAAATCATTAAACATTAAAGATTAAACATTAAAGATTAATGCCAGAGAAGAAATCCACTAAGAGTTTTATCCTGCGTGTAGATAGTGACACGATGGACGCAATAGAGGCCTGGGCTGCGGACGAGTTCCGCAGCACCAATGGCCAGCTGCAGTGGATCATCACCGAGGCCCTGCGCAAAGCCAAGCGTCTACCAAAAAAGAAGAAGAACAATGAAACCAGAGAAGATTAAAGTTAAAGCGAAATGAAAAAACTATTCTTCACCCTTGTCTTAGCCTGCATAGGCCTGACCGCCACTGCGCAGGAGGTGCGCAGAAGTTGGAGTGGTAATCTGGAAGCGATGGGACAGAAACTGCCCATCGTACTGAACCTGGTTGACGGCAAGTGTACGCTCGATAGTCCTGCCCAAGGTGCAACAGGCATCCCTGCCACTGTAGACCTGCTCACAAAAGACTCGATAAAGATCAGCGTCAAGTCGCTTGGTGCCACATATGTTGCATGCTTTGTAGATGGTCAACTGCAGGGAACTTTCGCCCAAGCAGGTATGAAGTTGCCACTCAACATGAAAGAGATCTCGCCCGATGGTCCCAATCGTCCACAAACACCAAAGGGACCATTCCCCTACACCACAGAAGAGATGACATTTACCAACACCAAGGCTGGCGCAACTTTGGCAGGCACACTAACTGTTCCTAAAGGCGGAGCTAAATGCGTAATGATTATGGTGACAGGCAGTGGACCAGAGAATCGCGACGAAGAAATCTATGCCCATAAGCCTTTTGCTGTGATAGCCGACCGCCTGGCTCGCGCTGGCATAGCCACACTGCGATACGATGATCGTGCCACAGGTCAGTCGGTGGGTGGAGATATGAAAAACGCCACATCGATCGACTTAGCCGAAGATGCCGCTGCAGGCATCGAGTGGCTGCGTGCGCAGAAGCGATTCAAGAAGGTGGGACTGCTGGGTCACAGCGAGGGCGGACTGATAGCCTTTATGCTGGGTGCACAAAAGAAAGTAGACTTCATTGTATCACTGGCTGGTCCAGCAGTTAAGGGTGATAGTATCCTGCTATATCAGAGCAGAAACAGCGGCAGTCCACTTGCTAAGGGTATCACCATGGAGTATCTGCGCAATATGATGAAGGGCAATAAGTGGGTGGAGTGGTTTATGGACTATGATCCAACTGAAAATATCGCCAAGACCAAGTGCCCAGTGCTAGCACTCAATGGCTCAAAGGATTGTCAGGTACCTGCCGCACAAAACATCCCCGTGTTACGCCGTCTGTTACCTAAGAACAAGAAAACGAAGATTAAAGAGTATGAAGGACTGAACCACCTGTTCCAACACTGTAACACAGGTAGCCCTGATGAATACTATAGTATTGAAGAGACCATCGCAGAAGAGGTGCTTGCAGATATTGTTGGTTGGGTCAATAAGCTATAACAAATAAAAATCCCTCGCTTATTGGCGAGGGATTTGTTGTTTTTATTTCTTTGTAAAACTACTGAAGTAATCCATACATACTTTCTGCCATTCCTTGGCATTTTCGAGTTGATGCTGTAAGCGGGCATCTACTTCTTGCCAGCGCTGCTCGTCGATGTTTGGTTTGGTCTCGTTCCAGATGCGGATAAAGTCCTCAACCTCTTTCACGCCACGTGCGTAGCGGTAGTCCATCTCTTCAAGTACGGTGCGACCGCTTTTCAGTCGGTAGCTCCATGGCACGCGGTGGAACCACAACAGGTAGCGCTCTGGACAGGTGTTGATGTTGTCGTACAGTGTGCAGTAAGGCTCTCGATACTGTGCTGTGGCATTCGAACCAGTATGTGTGCGGTCGAAACCAATGCTGTCGTTGTTGGCCTTATGGTAGTAAACAGGGCACCACTCCAGGGGAAGGTGTGCATTGTAACCATCGGGCTCGGGTCCGTAGTGCTCATCAAATGCAAAGATATGGTGCAATCCTATTGGCATCATATAATCTACACAAGCTTCGCGACTACGCAGCATCATCGACTTTAATGCTTCGTTATTCGAAGCATTAAATGTCAGACCCAGCCATTCTTCTGCAATCTGCTCGCTGGTCAGGTCCGGATTCCATGCCAGACGACCAAAGGCATACCAGTTGGCCTGCGAGAAGTGGTGTCCACACCAGTTCTTGTCCAGTCCGATGTTGGCCACACCTGCAATGCCAACTAATTTCTCGGGTGCAACAAATCCAAAGAACTCGCGCCACATGGGGGCTAAGTAGGTAAGGTGGCGCGACTGGCCTAAGTATTCCTGAGTAATCTGCAACTCGGCCATTTGTTTTGTGTTTTTAATATTGTCGAAGATAGGAGCGTACGGTTCGCGTGGTTGGAAGTCCAGAGGACCATTCTTTGACTGCAGAATCACATTGTCGCGGAACTTGCCATCTAGGTCCTTAAATTCGCTTACAGCCTGTTTGACGCGGTCTTCACCACTGTGGGCTGCACCATATACAAAGCTACGCCACATAATAATACCACCGTAAGGCTTTACGGCATCGGCCAGCATGTTGGCACCATCAGCATGTGTGCGCTTGTAGTCGAATGGGCCAGGCTGTCCTTCCGAGTTGGCCTTTACCAGGAATCCGCCAAAGTCGGGAATCTGTGCATATATCTCCTTAGCCTTTGCTTTCCACCAGGCTTTTACTTTGGGGGTCAGTGGGTCGGCAGTCTTTACGGGTTTGCCGCCATTGAATCCCTTGGCAGGAATGCTCATAGGCGAGGCAAAGTTTACCGACAGATATACCTTGATGCCGTAAGGACGCAGAATGTCGGCATACTGCTTTACCTTATTAATATATATAGCCGACAGCATCTTGGGCGAGGCATTCACATTATTCAGTACCGTACCATTGATACCGATCGAGGCATTGGCACGTGCATATTCCTTTATCAGCTCTGCATCTATGGGCTGATCGGGATCCTCTACAAAGATGGTACGACCATGGAATTTTCTTTCGCCAGCTTTTCCTTTCCAGAAAATACTCAATCCAGCGTAGCCGCGCTCGATAGTACCATTTAGGTTGTCCCAGTGGTTCAATATGCGCAGTTTGTAGAATGGCTCACTGCCAGTAGTCTCGCCACGCAACAATGCATAGGCGCCATACAATAATCCAATCTCGTTTTTGGCAGAGATTACACTGTTCACTTTTCCCTGTTCACTATTCACTTTGATGCAGTACGCATCCTGTTTCATACTTGCATCCAGCTTCAAGGTTACATCCTGTTTGCTGTACGCTCTCAGTTCCTGAGCTGCTATACACTCAGGTCCTGTAACTTTTGCTTTGTTAATAGGTTGGTACCTCAGCCACAACTGGTGACCGTCTTCAGCCTTTGCCATCCCAGCAAAGACCAATGCCATTAAGAGTAATGTTAGTTTCTTCATATTTATTGATAATTTTGTTGCAAAAATATAAAAAATCTGTGTAATCCGCGTAATCCGTGCCTAAAAATTTGTACCTTTGCACCAAATAACGAAATAAAAGATACAAAATGAAAAAGATCCAACTACTGATTACTGCTTTATTGCTTATTTTTCCGATGCTGGTACATGCCGGTGATTTCACTGTAGGCAACCAGACATTCCTGTTAAATGGTCAGCCTTTTGTGGTTAAGGCGGCCGAGGTTCACTATCCGCGTATCCCCCGACCTTATTGGGAGCATCGCATCAAAATGTGTAAGGCTTTGGGCATGAACACCCTCTGCATCTATGTGTTCTGGAATATCCATGAGCAGCGCGAGGGGCAGTTCGATTTCACCGATAATAACGATGTGGCAGAGTTCTGCCGTTTGGCACAGAAAAATGGCATGTACGTGATTGTGCGTCCTGGTCCATACGTTTGTGCCGAGTGGGAGATGGGCGGTCTGCCTTGGTGGCTGCTCAAGAAGAAAGATATCCGTCTGCGCGAACGCGATCCTTATTTCTTGGAGCGTGTAAAAATCTTCGAGCAGAAGGTGGGCGAGCAGTTGGCACCTCTTACTATTCAGAACGGCGGCCCTATCATCATGGTTCAGGTCGAGAACGAGTATGGCTCGTATGGCGAGGATAAACCCTATATCTCTGAGATTCGCGATTGCCTGCGTGGCATCTACGGCGAAAAACTCACACTGTTCCAGTGCGACTGGAGTTCAAATTTCGAGAAGAACGGTCTCGATGATTTGGTGTGGACCATGAACTTCGGTACTGGTGCTAATATCGATCACGAGTTTGCACGCCTCAAGCAGTTGCGCCCCAATGCGCCTCTGATGTGCTCTGAGTTCTGGAGCGGTTGGTTCGATAAGTGGGGGGCTAATCACGAAACACGCCCTGCCAAGGATATGGTGGATGGTATGGACGAGATGCTGTCAAAGAATATCTCGTTCTCGCTCTATATGACACACGGCGGTACCTCGTTTGGTCATTGGGCTGGTGCCAACTCTCCTGGTTTCGCACCCGATGTAACCAGTTACGATTACGATGCCCCTATCAACGAGTTTGGTGGCACAACAGAAAAGTTTTTCCAGCTGCGCAAGATGATGCAGAAGTACAGCAAAACACCGCTGCCTGCTATCCCTGCGCGTCCAGCTAATATGATCAATATTCCTGCTTTCGAGATGCGCGAGCATGCCGATATTCTGCTGGGTGCCGACAGTCTGGTGATGAACAGTCCGCTGCGCACCATGGAGGAACTTAATCAGGGCTGGGGATCAATGGTATATATCACCTCGCTGCCCGATATCGATACCCCTAGTGTACTTACACTCAACGATGGACACGACTTTGCACAGGTATTCATCGATAGTACCTATATCGGTAAGATCGATCGTGTACGCAACGAAAAGAGCCTCCTGTTGCCTGCCGTAAAGAAAGGTCAGGAACTTAAGATTCTTATCGAGGCTATGGGCCGTATCAACTTTGGTCGTGCTATCAAGGATTATAAGGGCATCACCGAGAGTGTCACCCTGTCAACCGATAAGGATGGTCACGAACTTATCTGGAACCTCAAGCGTTGGGATATCTTTACCATTCCCGATAGCTATGCAGCTGCCAAGAAGGCACTCGATACTGCCAAGCGCGATTCGCTCACAAAAATGGTGTTCAAGGGCTCAGGCTATTATCGTGGCTATTTCAACCTCAAGAGGGTAGGCGATACCTTCCTGAATATGGAGAACTGGGGTAAAGGTCAGGTGTATGTCAATGGTCATGCCGTTGGACGTTTCTGGTCTATCGGTCCTCAGCAGACTCTTTATGTGCCTGGTTGCTGGCTCAAGAAAGGTAAGAACGAGGTCGTTGTGCTCGATGTTGTTGGTCCTTCGGCCAAGGTATTCTATCTCACCAAGGATGGTAAGCGCCTTTCACCTTGGCTCTTTGCACAGAATAAGCCCGAACTTGATAAGCTGAATATTGAAAAATCGCGGACACATAATAATCCTGGTGATAAGCCTGATTTGAATTCGGCTACTCCCGCACATGTAGGTCAGCTGTCAGCCGGTAATGGTTGGCAGATGGTGCGTTTCGATGCTCCCAAGACTGGTCGCTATTTGGCTATCCAGGCATTATCTACACACGAAGGTAAGGATGTAGTGTCTGTGGCCGAGCTCTATGCTGTTAATGCCGATGGTGCACGCCTCAGTCGTGAACCTTGGACGGTTAAATATGCCGATAGCGAGGAGACGAAACGCGGTAATAATACTGCTGAAAAATCTTTCGATTTGCAAGAGTCAACTTACTGGCGTACTGAGCGTGGTGCGGCCCTGCCACATCTCATGGTTATCGACCTCGGTAGCGAGCAGACAATTACTGGTTTTGATTATCTGCCACGTATGGAGGAAGGAGCCCCCGGCAGCATCAAGGATTACAAAATCTTTGTCTATTAATATAAATTAGGTAAAAAAGTTGTTTGTTTTAAAATAAATCAGTATCTTTGCAGCCGTTTAAAAATAGCTAGTATTTTTTGAAATGAAGAGATCTCTATTGGTATTATCACTGTTGCTCACCACCCTGTTGGTGCAGGCTCAGATGAGCGACATTCAGGTGATGCAGTATGTTCAGCGCGAATCAAAGAATGGCGCTTCTCAGTCGCAGATTGCTACTAAACTCATGCAGAAAGGCGTTACCATGCAGCAGTTGCAGCGTGTGCGCAGTCAGTACGAAAAGATGAACGGCACCTCGGCTGTGCGTTCTTCTGGATCAACCACCGACCAGCTCACGGCCGATAGCCGTATGCGTGAGAGTAATGGCGCTGTGCGTGTCGATGCTGAGGGTAACGAGTTGTATGTACAGAAAGTTGGTACAAGTACCGATGCTGATGGTGAAACAACATCTATCGAGAATCGACAGAAGATATACATCCCTGATTCAGTGAATACCATCAATGGCAAACGTGTGTTTGGCCGTGATATCTTCAATAACAAAGCCCTTTCGTTCGAACCAAACATGAATATCGCCACACCAACTTCATATATTGTAGGTCCTGGCGATAAAGTGTTCGTCGATGTCTATGGCGGTTCGCAGAAGTCTGAGCAGATGGAGGTTGGCCCCGATGGTTCTATCGTGGTTACTGGTTACGGTCCTATCCACATCGCAGGTCTCTCTGTCTCAGCTGCCAATGCTAAAATCAAGCAGACCCTTGGCAAGCGTTATAGCAGTTCTAAAATTCGTATGACATTGGGCCAGACCCGTACCATCATGGTTAATGTGATGGGTGAGGTGATGGCACCTGGTACTTATACCCTTTCTGCTTTTGCCAGCGTGTTCCACGCCCTGTATATGGCAGGTGGTGTTAATAGTCTGGGTACCCTGCGTGATATCAAGGTGTTCCGTGGTGGTCGTCAGATTGCTTCGGTCGATATCTACGATTATATCCTCAATGGCAAGCTCTCTGGCAATATCCGTTTGGCCGAGAACGATGTTATTATGGTCGGTCCTTATCAGAACATCGTCGATGTGGCTGGTAATGTCAAGCGCCCCATGGCTTACGAGATGAAGAAGAACGAGAGTATTGCTACCCTGCTCAAGTATGCTGGTGGTTTTACAGGCGATGCTTATAAAAAGGCTGTTCGTGTAAACCGTACTGCTGGCGAACAATACTCGGTATATAATGTCAACGAGTTCGATATGAGTAGCTTCCGTTTGCAGGATGGCGACTCTGTTACCGTTAGTGGTAATCTCCGCCGTTACGAGAATATGGTCGAGATTGCTGGTGCAGTGTTCCGTCCCGGCCAGTATAGCCTCGGTGGCAATGTTACCACTGTTAAGAGCTTGATTGAGCAGGCTGATGGCCTCACCGAGGATGCTTTTGCTGGTCGCGGTGTGCTGCATCGCATGAAGGAGGATCGCACACGCCGTGTTATCTCGCTTGATATCCAGGGCATTCTCAACGGTACAGTAGCCGATGTACCTCTGGAGAACGAGGATGTGCTCACCATTGCCTCTAAGCAGGAAAAGACCAACGAGCGCACCATTACTATTTTTGGTGAGGTGATGTTCCCTGCTACCTACGAGTATGCCGATGATGAATCCATTGAAGACCTCATTATCCAGGCTGGTGGCCTCACCGATGCAGCTTCTACTGTGAAGGTCGATGTATCACGTCGTATGATTGATCCTAAGGCTACCGAGGATTCTCGCGAGGTGGCTCAGACTTTCTCTTTCACTTTGAAAGATGGTTTGGTAGTAGATGGTTCTAAGGATTTCGTGCTGCAGCCTTACGACGAGGTGTATGTACGTAAGAGTCCTGGTTATATGCCTCAGCGCAATGTGACGGTCGAGGGCGAGGTGCTCTTTGCTGGTACCTATCCTTTGGCTCATAAAAATCAGCGTCTTAGCGAGGTGGTTAAGGCTGCCGGCGGTGTTACCAAGGAGGCTTATATCCGTGGTGCCCGTATCGAGCGCCCCATGAATGCCGATGAGAAGTTCCGCCTTAATCGTATCCTCCAGTTGGCCAAGGTGCAGTCTGGTGCTGGTTTCGATGTCAATAAGGTCGATCAGGATAGTGTTTACTATGTAGCCATCGAGCTCGATAAAGCTTTGGCTAATCCTGGCTCTGATGATGATGTGGTACTCCGTGAGGGCGACCGTATTATTGTACCCGAGTTCAGCGGTACCGTTAAGATTGATGGTAATGTGATGTATCCCAACACCGCCAGCTATAGCAGCGGTAAGAGTTATAAGTGGTATGTTAAGAACCAGGCCGGTGGTTTCGGTATGGGTGCCAAAAAGTCACGTGCATTCATTCTCTATCAGAATGGTGCTGTTAAGAAGGCTAGTGGCGCTAAGATTGAACCTGGTTGCGAAATCTTCGTACCTAGCAAAACCCGCTCTGCCAACGATAAGATTAGTATGATTGCTAACCTTGGCACCTCTCTCGCCACCATGGTTACCATGCTGGCCACAGTTACAAACCTGATAAAGACATTCTAACGTAATATGGAGCAGAATCAGATAATTTCTCAGACCAAAAAGGTTAAATCCATTGATTTTGTTGCCATCTGGCAGGCTATCAAGAATAACAGAAAGCTCTATTATATCGTATTGCCTATCGCCTTTGTGGTGGCTGTAGTGATTGCTAAGTCTATCCCTACTTACTATCAGTGTGAGGTGTTGTTGGCACCGGAGTCTGGTGGAGGTGGCGGTACGAGTCAGTTAGCTTCCTTAGCCAGTTCCTTTGGCGTGAGCCTTGGTGGCGGTGGCAATGCCGGTGGCGATGCTATTACCCCTTCGTTGTACCCCGACTTGATGAAGAGTACCGATTTTAAAACCTCTTTGTTCCCTATCAAGGTTCATGGCAAGAAAGATAAAACTACCATGACTTATTACGATTACCTCAAGAATGAGTGGAAGGAGCCATGGTGGAAGGATTTTTTTGGCTTGATGGCACCAGAAAGCAAACCTGATACGTTGGTTAATAACTTTGAGTTGACAGGTGAGCAGGCTCGTATATCTGGCATGATTATGAAGAATGTTGTTTGCAAGATTGATAAAAAGACAAATTTGATTTCAATCGATGTTACTACCCAGGATCCTTATATCGCGGCTTTGTTGGCTGATTCGGTTAAAGCCCGTTTGCAGGATTTCTTAACAGAATATCGTACACAGAAGTCTCGCCACGATTTGGAGTATGCCGAGATGTTGCAGTCTCAGGCGAAAAAGGATTATGAACATGCGCGTCAGAAATATGTTGAGTTTGTCGATGCCAATCAAGATGTAGTTCTGGAAAGCATTCGTCAGATGCAGACTGACTTGGAAAACGATTTGCAGCTGCAATATAATAACTATAATACCTTGAGTGCTCAGGTTTTGGCATACAAGGCTAAAGTACAGGAGGCAACTCCAGCCTTTACCACACTTCAACGTGCGACAGTTCCATTAGGCCCCGCAGGTCCACAAGGAAAAAAAATCGTTTTGGCATCTCTTTTCTTAGGGTTTGTTTTTACGTCCATTTGCATATTGTATAAAGAGAATCTTTTGAAGTCTCTATTAGGCTTGTCATAAATGCAAATGTTGATATACTTAAGACGGAAGTGGCGAATAAATAAAGAATAAATCGTCATTTTCCGCCTTTTTTATTTGGTGGTATCATAAAAATCCCTTATCTTTGCATGCGGAAAAGGGAAATCGATTTCTTAAAGCTCCCAAGTACCACGTAGTTAATAAAAACTAATTATTTCGTAACGTACTGACCTATAGTGTTTTATATTCGTCAGTTCGGAATGTTTTCTTTGTACTTATTCGTAATTATTTAAGTTATGGAAGTTATAAAAACATCAATTGACGGCGTGTTCATTATTGAACCCCGCATTTTCGAAGATAGCCGTGGCTATTTCTTCGAATCCTTCTCTCAGCGAGAGTTCGAAGAAAAAGTTGGCCCAATTAATTTCGTTCAAGACAACGAGTCCAAGTCAAGCTATGGTGTAATGCGTGGACTTCATTTCCAGCGTCCACCCTTTACTCAGAGCAAATTGGTGCGTTGTGTCAAAGGCGCAGTGCTGGATGTGGCTGTAGATATTCGCAAAGGCTCAGCAACCTATGGTCAGCATGTTGCTGTAGAACTCACAGAGGATAATCATCGTCAGTTTTTTATCCCCAAGGGGTTTGCTCATGGTTTCGCAGTGCTTTCAGATACTGCCGTTTTCCAATATAAGTGTGATGAATTTTATCATCCAGAGGCTGATGGCGGTATTAGTATTTTGGATGATTCGTTAGGTATTGACTGGAGAATCCCTGTCGAAAATGCTATTTTGAGTGAGAAGGATACTATGCATCCATTGCTTTGTGATTTTGTTTCTCCTTTTGTCTTTTAATAATTAAGTATTACATGGGAATTCAACAAATATTAACGCGTAGGTTTAATCCTGGTCAAAATTATGCGTTGCCTATAATATATGAATGGGAGAATGAAATTTCTAGAGAAATTGGAGTTCCTGTCAGACCTTATCCTTCATTATATCGCTATGTTAATCGGTTGGGTTTACATACGTCGTTAGTTGCACCATTTAGCGATACATTCAGATTTGTCATAAATGGAAGAGATTATGACGAACCTATGAATAGTAAGCATATTATTCCTTGTATTATAGATTTTTTTGAAAAGGGAGAACAGCTTCAGGAGTTTTATCGAAAGCATTCAAGAAATAAAATTGTTCTTCTTTCTAGTCCATTTGATTATCAATATCTCAAAGAACATAAGTGTCCTTTAAATATAGGACTTTTTGCATATTCTCTTTCTGATAAGTATGCAAAATTAAAGAATAAATTAGAGAAGAAATATGATATTGTACTTACAGGTAGACAAGATCCCTTTCTATATTCGTTCTTTGTTGAATATGTGAAAAAACATCCAAATGTGACTTATGTAAAAAGAGGTGAGGGCTTGGATAATGACAGGCAGAAGACAAAGGGCTATTATTTGAACGGTAAGGAGTATATAGGCTCGATTGATACTCGCGAGGACTTTATGAAATTACAAGCACAAGGAAGAGTTACACTTTATGGAGTTCAAGGTTATTATGATGGATTTACTAAAGGATTTTATCATATGACCCCTCATTTCCTAGAGATAATTGCATGTGGGTGTCATGTCCTTCTTCGTTATCCTTCAGGTTCAGATGGTATTGATGCTCAGTACTATGAATTTAATAAGTTCTCTCCTTCAATTGAAACCTATGATGAGTTTGAATATGCGATGGATTGTGCCCTGAAGACAGATGTTGATTTAGAGATGTATTCATCTTATTTAGAAAAGCATTATACTTCATCGAGGGTTAGGGAGCTAAAAGAATTACTAAGTGGATTATAATATTCTTAGAATAAACGTATAATGAAAATAGCGATTATTGGTGCAGGAATTTCAGGCATGAGTGCTGCTCATTTCCTGAAAGAGAATCATGATATAACGATTTTTGAAAAAGATAGCAAACCTGGTGGTCTTATCAAGTGCCGTAGAATAAATGGTAGTCTATTCCATACTTGTGGAGGTCATGTATTTAATTCAAAACGTCAGGATGTACTTGATTGGTTCTGGTCAAGGTTCAATAAAGAAGTGGAATTTACGAAAACAGATCGTAATTCCTGTGTTTTTATGGATAAGAATGATACATCTCTTGAACATGATAATATTCCATATCCAATAGAGAATCACATGTATCTTTTTGATAAGGATGTTCAAAAGGCCTTTTATGAGGATTTAGATGAAATAGATAGGGTAAAGGGATTGAACGCAAAGTTTACGGATTATGATAATTTCGGTGACTTCTTGCGTTGGCGTTTTGGTAAAACTCTTTACAACCTCTATTTTCAACCTTATAATGAGAAAGTTTGGCGTCGTGATTTAACTACCGTCCCCATGTCGTGGATGGAGGGTAAACTTCCTATGCCAACTACAAAAGAAATGCGCGATAATAATGCAAATAAAGTTGAAGAAAAATCGTTCGTTCATTCTACCTTTTGGTATGAGAAAAAAAATGGCTCTCAATTTATTGCAGATAAACTCGCAGAAGGATTAAATATTAAGTATGGTGTGGAGATAAATAGCATCCAGTATATGGATGGCAAATGGAATGTTTGCGGTGAAGTATTTGATAAAGTCATTTTCTGTGGAAATATCAAAGATATGGTTAAGATGATTAAAGGTGTAGATGTGGAAGTCTTTAAAGCACCTGTAGATGCTTTGGAGTATCATGGTACTACCGCGGTGTTCTGTGAGATTGATAAAAATCCATATTCTTGGATATATCAGCCTTCTCGTAATCACGAGAGTCATCGTATTATCTGTACAGGCAATTTCTCGCAAACAAATAACGATGGTTCTATTCCTGATGGACGTATTACTGCTACGATTGAATTTACAGACGAAATAAGTAAAGAAAATATTTTGGATAATTTGAAGCGAATTCCACTTCATCCGGAATATATTGATCATGTGTATAATCAGTATACTTATCCTATACAAGATGCTAATACGCGTGGAATGATTAAAGAACTGAAATCGGTTCTTTCTCCATGTGGATTTTATTTCACTGGTAGATTTGCAGATTGGGAATATTATAACATGGATGTTGCTATTGGCGCGGCGATGGATCTTGTTGAATGCATTATTGCTAAAAAGGATAATTGATTTTTATGTCGAAAGTTGCTAGAGGATTTGTTTGGAGTGGTATTGAGAGATTTTCTATCCAAGGGATTGGGTTTCTGCTAGGAATCTTAATTGCCCGTATCGTATCACCAAGTTCATATGGCTTGATAGTTATGGTACAAGTGTTTTTGTCGCTCTCTCAAATATTTATAGATGGAGGTTTTGCCAATGCACTTATTCAGAAAAAAGACAGAACAGCAATAGATTATTATACAGTTTTTTTGTTTAATTTGGCAGTCGCTGTAGGACTATATATAATATTATTTTTTGCTGCTCCATTTATTGCGTCATTTTATAATGAATCTCAGTTGACGAGTTTGACTCGTGTTATCTCATTGAATCTTATCTTGTCAAGTTTGTCAATTGTTCAAAGAGCAAAACTTACTATTGAACTTGATTTCAAAACTCAAACTAAAGCTGGTGTACTCGCTGTTATTATTAGTGGCATCTGTGGAGTCGTATGTGCTTATTCAGGTATGGAGGTGTGGGCGTTGGTTGTTCAGAGCCTGATAAGCCAGCTAATAACTTCATTTTCTTTGTTGTACTTTTCTCGTTGGACTCCAAAACTGCAGTTTTCTACAGAATCATTTAAGAAGATGTTTAACTATGGTTCCAAACTGATGGCAAGCAATTTGATGACTGGCATATATATCAATCTTGCTAATCTTATTATAGGTAAGAAGTATTCTGTAGCAGACTTAGCTTATTATAACAGAGGTTTTACGCTCACTCAGTTTCCTTCGGTTAATCTTGCTGAAGTGATGAACCGAATTATTTTTCCTGTATTGACAAGTTTACAGGATGACAGGAAAAAACTTATCGAGGCATACGAGAAATATCTTCATCTTTCTAATTATATTATATTGCCTTTGATGATGCTGCTTATTGTTTTAGCTCATCCTTTGATAGAAATATTACTAACGGAGAAATGGCTTCCTGCTGTACCATTTATTCAGATATATTCTCTCAATTTTATGCTATATGCTGTTATGTTGCAATCTGGGAATCCTGTTTCGGCAATAGGGCATTCTGGAATCCTTTTAAAATATCAGCTTGTTAAGAGAATAGTATCTTTCGTGTTATTGATAGCTACAGTTGGCATTAGTGTTACAGCGGTTTGCTGGGGAGTCCTTGCAAGTTCTCTTTTTGAAGTCATTATTAATATGTATGTATTGAGATGGGACTTTGGTATGGGATTTAAAAAACAGTTACTCCCCCAGATGGATGTTGTTTTATCTGTGAGTTTTATGGGGGCATTTATATATTTGTGGTCTTTGTTAGTTAATAATGTCTATTTACAGTTGTTTGTTGGTGGGGCATTAGGATTATTTGTATATCTTGTTGCTACTTTTGTGTTTAATCTAAGAGAAAAAGAATTGATACTTCAAATATACCAAAATGCTAAGAAAAGAGTGCGTTAATTATAGCTATGGCTGCTAGTTCTTTTTTTCTTGTGCTCTTATGATTATATTTTTGTAGTAAAATTAATTATGGAAATTGAATATCTTTCTTGGGATACAGATACTTTTGGATTTAAGGTTGGCAATCTTGTGTCTTCGTCTTTCCCTAATTCTGATGACTTGCAGAGTGTGATATCGAAAGCTAAGAAAGCTGGGTATAAATTACTATACCTTAAAGATCAAGATGGGATAGATGAGTATTTGTCGGACAGTTTTTTTCTTTCTGATGAAAAAGTTATTTATACAAAGACTCTTGGAACCTCGTTTGCTGACGGCTCTAAGGAGATTGTGAGTTATTTACATCAGCCTTTGCAGGCAGATTTGTTATTGTTGGCATTGCAGAGTGGGGGGCACTCAAGATATTATATGGATAAGAAAATGCCAATCCATGCGTATTTATCTCTGTATGATGCTTGGATAAAGAATTCGTTAGATGGTTCTATTGCCTCTGATGTCCTTGTGTATCAAGAAAATGGTACGAATATCGGATTGCTAACATATAAGAAGTCCACAAATTGCGTAATTATTGGTCTTGTTGCAGTTAATTATGCGTTTCGTGATAGAGGGGTTGGAAGTAAGCTAATCAAGCATTTAGATGGCCTTTTCCCTGAGGGGACTGTAATAGAGGTTGCTACACAAAAGGCCAATATAGGTGCATGCCGTTTTTATGAGAAAAATGGTTTTGAAGTTAAATCAATTAGTAACATCTATCATATTTGGGTGGATGATTATATAAACCAATTATAAATTTAGAAAGAATGATTCCGTTTAACAAACCCTTTCTTACTGGAAAGGAAGCTCATTACATGTATCAGGCAGTATATACAGGAAAATTGTCTGGTAATGGCGTGTTTACAAAGAAATGTCAGCAGTTCTTTGAAGAAAAATTTGGTTTTAAGAAAGCCATTATGACAACGTCATGTACCGATGCGTTGGAAATGGCTGCAATTCTTTGTGATGTGAAACCAGGTGATGAAGTGATAGTTCCTTCATATACTTTTGTATCTTCTGCATTGGCATTTGTTCGTCAAGGAGCACATATTGTTTTTGCAGATAGTTGCTCGAATAATCCAAATATTGATGTCAATAAAATAGAAGCCTTGATTACTCCAAATACTAAGGTTATTGTTCCTGTTCATTATGCTGGTGTTGCATGTGATATGGACAAAATCATGGATATTGCTAATCGGCACAATATATTTGTTGTTGAGGATGCTGCTCAGGCTATTGATTCGTATTATAAAGGGAAACCGTTAGGAAGTATTGGACATTTTGGTTGTTTTTCTTTCCATGAGACAAAAAATGTCACTGCAGGCGGTGAGGGTGGTCTGCTTGCTGTTAATGATGAACGCTTCATTCGCCGTGCTGAAATTATTTGGGAAAAGGGAACCAATCGTGCAGAGTTTTTCCGTGGTATGGTTAATAAATACGGCTGGGTTGATACTGGCTCAAGTTTCTTACCGTCAGAGATTAACAGTGCTTTCTTATGGGCCCAGTTAGAGAGTCTTGAAATCATTCAGTCTCGACGTAAGGCTATTTGGAAAATGTATGCTGAAGGGCTTAAAGAGCTTGCAGATAGAGGATACGTCAATTTGCCAGATGTGCCAGAATATGCCACAAATAATGGGCACATGTTTTATTTGATATGTAGAAATCTTGATGAGCGTACAAGCCTTATTAAGTGTCTAAAAGAGAATGGAACTTTGGCAGTATTCCATTATCTCAGCCTACACCTTAGTGAATATTATAAAGAGCATCATGTTGGAGATATTCCCAACCTGGTGAATTGTGATCGATTTGCAGACTGTCTGATCCGCTTGCCAATGTATTTCGAATTAAATGATGAAGATGTAAAATTGGTTATTTCAACAATAAAGGATTTTTTTGATGGAAAATAGATCCCCGAAGGTTCTTGTTATTTCTTCAGTAGACCCCTCAATAGGTCCTGCTGTGGTTGGACTCGAGCATTACCAAGCATTTAAGAATGCAGGATTGGATGTCGATTTTTTAACTAAATATCCAGTTGAAGGTCATCCAGAGTTTATAAGTATATTCGATTTTAACCCCGCCAAGCCTAGTTTGTTTGATAGAGTAAAGAGAAAACTTGAGTATTTTTTTCATATCTCGGAGTCTTTTAAACAACTTCCTGGGTATTTCTTTTTTTACGCCAAAGAATTAAATCCGCCAGTATCAGTTGATAGGGTACTAAAAAAAATTCAGAAATCTTATGATCTGGTTTATATTGTTTTTTGGCAGGAATTACTATCTTTCGCTACTATAAGCGCTTTGTATGATAAGCTGCATTGTCAGTTCCACTTTCAGTGTGTGGACTATTCTCCAATGTCTGGCGGATGTCATTTTACAGGTGATTGCTTACGTTATCAAACAGGATGTGGTCTTTGTCCAGCTATTTGTTCTATTAAAGAGAATGATTTTACCAAATGGAATGTTACATATCGAAGTCGAGTTTATAAAAAGGTTAGGCCAATCGTATATGGTAATTCGTATATGAATCGTTTTTATCGGAAGTCTTTCTTGTTGGGGGAATATGATAGGTTAGAAACTGTTCTTCCAGTGGTTGATGTTGATAAATACTGTCCTCAAGATCCTATAAAATGTAGAGAGAAATATTGTATAGGTGAGAATAAGACTTTTATTCTTTTGTTTGGTAGCCAGAGCCTTTATGATGAAAGAAAAGGGATCTCATATTTGTTGCAATCATTAAGATTATTCCATGATAAACTGTCAAGCGAAGATAGAAAGCGGGTGTTATTAGTGTTAATTGGTAGAGATATTGAACCTATAAAAGAACAATTGTGTTTTGATTATCTATATTTGGGATATGTGAAAGCAACGGATCTTCCTGACATATATTCTATGTCAAGTGTATTCCTGAGTCCATCGGTTAATGATGCTGGTCCCTCAATGGTAAATCAGGCTATGGCATGTGGAACACCAATCATAGCCTTTGAAATGGGGACAGCTTTGGATGTCGTAAAGGGACAATGTACAGGTTATTGTGCGAAGCTACGTGATGCTAAAGATTTTGCAAATGGTATTAACAACATATTTAACATGCTAGTTCCAGAATATGAAGCACTTAGGGCGCATTGCCGAGATGTGGCATTAGAATTGACTTCACCTAAACGTTTGGCCCAGGATGTTATTCGCGTATATAATAAATACAATGTTTAAATTCGATTTGTAAATTGGCAGTTTAATGTTGTTCTTAGAGGTTGGTTAAATCTGCTATCAGAGAAATCATAATTGCGGATGATTATTTTTGATTTAATTTGTTTTTTAGTGATATTGTTATGAAGCAAATCATAAAAAGATTGTTGCTTTTGTTTGTTTATATATGGAGTCGCTTGTACACCTATAACTTTAGTATGTCGTTGCAGTGGTATAAAGATTTCATTTATACACTTTGGATTCGTAATTTTATAGGCTATGTTGGAAAAAATACAATTTTCTGTCGTCCTTTATTGTTGCAGGGAGGTGGAGCTCATAGAATAAAAATTGGTTCAAATACAAGTGTTGGACATCATACCATTCTTGGTTGTTGGGAACGCTATGGGGAAGAAAACCGTTTTGAACCAGAGATCATTATAGGGGATGATTGCAAAATTGGTGAATATTGTCATTTCTCTGCGATAAAAAGAATAACTATTGGTAGTGGCTTGTTAACAGGGCGCTATGTTTATATAGGTGACAATGCGCATGGAGAACTATCGTTAGAGGAGGTTGATGTTCCGCCTGCTCAAAGGAAGCTGACATCAAAGGGGGAAATATCTATTGGACGTAATGTATGGATTGGTGATAGAGTGTCTATTTTGTCTGGCGTATCAATTGGAGACAATGCTATTATAGGAGCTGGTTCCATTGTTACCCATAATATTCCATCTAATAGTTTGGTGGCTGGTGCACCTGCAAAAGTGATAAAACAATTGAAATAGATAATTATTATGAAGAAAAGACTTATTGCTATACACCTACCACAATTTCATCCATTTAAAGAAAATGATGAATGGTGGGGGAAAGGATTTACAGAATGGACAAATGTCGCAAAAGCGAGACCGAGATATAAAGGGCATTATCAGCCGCATATTCCTGCCGACTTGGGTTTCTATGATTTACGTTTGGAAGAGAGCCGAATTGCTCAGGCAGAATTAGCTAAACAGTATGGTATTTATGGCTTCTGTTATTATCATTATTGGTTTAATGGTCATTTGTTGATGGAGAAACCCATTAATGAAATGATTAAATCTGGTAATCCGGATTTTCCTTTTATGGTGTGTTGGGCTAATGAAAATTGGACTCGTGCATGGGATGGAGGAGAAAAGGAGATTCTTATAGAACAACGTTATTCTGAAGAAGATGACAGAGCACATATACGGTATTTGTGTGAACATTATTTCAAGGATCCGAGATATATAAGAGTTGCTGGGAAACCTGTGTTTTGTATTTATCGTTCTACGCTTTTCCCAAACATGAAGCACTCAATTGCTGTTATGAGGGATGAAGCGAGAAAATGGGGAGAAGAGTTGTATATATGTAGGTTTGAGAGCTTTAATACAGAAGGTGCTGATTATTTGAAACCAGGTTTCGATGCTGCGATAGATTTTCAACCGCATTTTAATCATGTTAGGAATAATATCTTGACAAGAATGAAAGACATATGCAATTTATTCACAAATAAATTATTTGAAAGAAAATTTTTCCCTCGTATAGTTGATTATGAATCATATGTTAATCATGAGTTATTGATTTCTGTTGATTATAATCGTTATCCTTGTGTTACACCACGTTGGGATAATTCTCCAAGAAGGCAGAAAAACGCTTTTTTTGAACTAAAAAATAGTACTCCGGAAAAATATGAGAAATGGTTGTCTTCTGTAATGGAAGGGTTCGAGCCTCGTAATGAAGAGGAGAACTTTGTTTTTATAAATGCATGGAATGAATGGGCAGAAGGTAATCATCTTGAGCCAGATTTAAAATATGGATTAAAATATCTGGAAGCAACGAAACGATGTTCTGATAAGTATGAATAGCGGTTGTAATAAAGAAATAAATGCGTTGCTTGGGTAAATGTTGGTTTTAATAATTTGTTCAGAGGAAATATGGAAAACAACAAGAATTGTCCATTGGTGACTATTGCGATACCTGCATATAAAAGAAAGTTTCTGAAACAAGCTATAGCGTCAGCACTTAGTCAGACATATGATAATATTGAACTGGTGATAGTTAATGATGCATCTCCAGAATCATTGGATGATGTGGTTTCTGAATTTCATGACCCAAGAATTCGGTATTATGTAAATGAAATCAATCTTGGAGGAGCTGACCCGGTTGCTAATTGGAATAAATGTTTGGATTATGCAAAAGGTACTTTTTTTGCTCTTCTCTGTGATGACGATGTATATGATAGGAATTTTATTTCTGAAATGCTTTCTCTATCATCTAAGTATCCTGATGTCTCTGTTTTTAGAAGTCGGGTTAAGATGATTGATTCGAATGATAGTATTATAGATCTATTTCCTTCTTCGCCAACCTATGAGTCTGCGATGGATTATTTGTGGGCTAAAGTTTCTAGGAATAGAATTCAGACCATTTCTGAATTCTTGTTAAGGACATCAACTGTGAGAAAATGCGGGGGATATGTGAATATGCCAAAAGCTTGGTGCTCTGATGAAATCTCTATTTTGGAATTTGCAAAGGAGGGCGGTATCGCACATTCTAATAGTCTTTTGGTTTCCTTCCGAATGAGTGGCGACAATATCTCGTCAGTAAAAGAAAAAAATACAGAACAAAAGATATCTGCTCAGATGAGATACACTGTTTGGATACAGAATTTCATAAAGGACGAACCCGCATGGTTCAAAAATTCAATTGAGTTACATCGAAATTGTTGTTTGGCAGCAGTTATTCCGGAGTATTTGCAATATTCTTTGTGGAAGGATTATCTTTCAATATATTTCCATAGAAAGAAATATGGTTTGAAAAATTCTTATTTCTTGAAAGCTTTGGCTCATAGATTCGTATATAGTATTAGAAATATATGAAAATTGCTTATTATAGTAATGTATTCTTTTCTGATTGCGATTTCCCTTTAGTTAAGGAAATGCAGAACCAGAATGTTGACGTTACGTATTTTGTTAATGTCTATGAAGGGCGGGATTCTGGTGGTCTGTTTTCTTCCATTTCTTATCCTCGTTTAGGAATACATAAAGCTAATGATATTCCAGAATTCAGATTCTATCGTGATTTTATAGATTTAGACAATATATATATTATTATTCGTTCAAAACGATGGTATAATATTGTAAATTTATGGATAATGATAAAATTGTTTCTATTTCTATGGAAAAAGAGGATAAATGTTCTGCATCTAACTTATGAATTGGGTATTTCGGAATTTCTTCTATATTTTTATCCCCAATCTAAAGTGATGACGGTACATGATCCTTTCACTCATTCAGGCGAAGGTAGTTCATATGGCGAGTTGAAACGTAAATTTGCTTTTAGACACATTGATAAGTTCGTTTTGTTAAATAATAACCAGAAAAAAACTTTTGCAAGTTTATATAATGTAGGGAAACGACCAGTGTTAATTAACAAATTAGGAAAGTATTCGTGTTTGAATTATGTTAGGTCTATTATGCAAATGTTACCTAATTATGGCAAGAACTATATTCTGTTTTGCGGGCACTTTTCTCCATATAAAGGAATAGACTTATTATGTAGGGCTATGGAAATAGTCCATGAACAAGCACCTGAAATTGAATGTATTATAGCAGGTAGAGGTGTCTTGGATTTTGATGTTAAATGCTATGATAATGTAGGCTATATTAAAATAATAAATAAATTTTTGAGTTTGGAAGAGTTAGTGAATTTAATTTCAAATTCAAAATTTGTGGTATGTCCTTACAAAGATGCCACTCAAAGCGGGGTCGTTGCTTCGGCTTTTTCTTTGAATAAACCTGTTTTGGCTACAAATGTAGGTGGATTAAGTGAAACTGTTAAGGATAATGTTAATGGGCGACTTATATCGCCAAATAATGTTGAAGAATTAGCAACTGCGATTTGTGAGATGTACAATTCTCCTGATAAATTAAGATTGTATAAAGACAATATCGAGAAGTTCTTTTCTTCAGGAGAATACTCGTGGCCAGTAATTGCCCAAAAATATATTGAATATTATAATGAGTAACGTTGGCATTTCTGTCATATTGCCAGTTTATAATGCGGGCAATTATCTGAAAACAGCTGTAAATAGCATATTAACGCAGGATTTCAGTAATTTTGAATTGATTTTGATTGATGATGGTTCAAGTGATGGAAGTTCTGAATTATGCGACCAGTATGCAAATGAGGATTCTAGAGTTGTAGTAATTCATCAGCATAATGGTGGAATCTGTAATGCCCGTAATAGTGCTTTAAAAAGGGCTAATGGTGAATACATCGCTTTTTCAGATCATGATGATGAATACCTTCCTGGTTTTTTGAAACATGCCTATGAAGAGGCTCGTAGGAATAATGCTGATTTAGTAAAAGTTGGGAAGAAAGAATATATAATCAATTGTTCAAAAGTCCAGCGAGTTATGGCTAGTACCTTATCACACAGTGTTTTAGATCGTACTCAAATTAGAAAGAATTATTTTTCTTTGGTTGATAATAGGACACTTGATTGTGTATGGGATGGCTTATATAAAAGAGATGTGTTGAAGAAAAATAATATTTGTTTTGATGAACACTATAAGCATGGAGGAGAGGATATAGATTTTAATCAAAGATTTATTCGTTATACAAACACCATGGTGACAATTAATCATTGTTATTATCTTCATTATATCCGTAAAGGCTTTTCTACTTCATCAAAATTCTGTGAAGATAACATTTTTATGTTTGAAAGGAAATTATTGTCTATCACAGAAACAATAAAGGCTTTGCAAATATCTTTAGAAAAAAATAAATTCAATTATACCTATTTGTTGTTTAGGCAATATGTAGTGAATGTATGTGCATATTATTCTAATCAGCAGTTAGGATTGTCTTTTAAAGATAGATGTCATGCTTTGGCAAAGGTGAGAGAGTCGGAGTTTTATCAGAAATTCTGTGATTGTCAACTCGTTGCAAGGTTTATGAAGCATTCTGTAAAATATGGTGTGTTATATTTCTTGTATAAGTACAGATTGTATAATCTGATTCTTCGGTTGTTTTGACGTACAGATAATTTTTTATAGATGTCTGAATTTATTGGATTTGTTTATATATTTATCCCTTTTCTCTACTTATTTCTTGTATCTACAACAGAACGAGATGAGGATAAAATAGTCGAATTCCATTTGTGGGGTGGATTACTTCTCCTGCTTTTTTATATGTTTACTCTTATCTTTGTAGAGGGAGTGGATAAACATGAGTATTTAGATAGTTATCTTGATGCAGAGAACTATTATGGGACGTATACTCGAGAACTTTTTTGGGGAAAATTGCAAATATTCCTTAGTTCCGTTTTAATGAAAAACGAAATCTTATATTGGTTGTTTTATTCGGTAATATATTGTGCTGCCTATTTTGTTTTAGCTAAGAAATTTTTTCCAGATCAGTATTCCGGTTATTTCGTGTTGTGTGTAATTGGGTGCATGGGCTTTGTTGCTTATGGTAGTAATACTATTCGTGCAGGTTTTGGGTTGGCATTGGTGTTACTTTCTTTCTGCTCAGAGAAACGATGGAGTAAGTTGTTCTTCGCGATTTTTGCAGTTGGCTGTAATATGCCGATGCTGATTCCAATATGTGGTTATTTGTGTGCAAAATATGTTATGAAGAAAGAGCGATGGTGTGAATGGGTATGGTTATTTTTTCTAGCTCTAACAGCCACGACGTCAGTTATCTCAGATATTATGATGCTGGCAAGTGGACTTGATGCACGTGCCGAGGAATATATTGATGGTACAAGTGAATTGTACAATGTGGGTTTCAGATTGGATTTTGTTGTCTATTCTTTAGCACCAGTATTGTTCGCCAGATATAATATGAAGAATTTAGTAAATGACTTACCTCTTTATAATACAGTATATCGAGCTTATCTTTTGGTTAACTCTTTATGGTTATTGTTGATTAGAATGCCATATACGGATCGTTTCGCATATTTAAGTTGGTTTATGATACCATTTCTTCTTTTATATCCAGTGTTAAATGGTTATCTTAATAATCAACGTCCCCAGAGATATGTATTACGTGCTATAGGGCTTTTCTTATTAGTAAATGCAGCATTGACACTTAAATCGTTGTTAAACTAACGAATATGGAAAATAGACCATTGGTATCAGTTGTTATTCCCGCATATAATTGTGAGAAAACAATTCGGAGTACAATATGTTCAGTGATTAATCAGACGTTTACTGATTTTGAATTGCTTATTTTTGATGATGGGAGTACTGATGATACGACTAATATTATCGAGAGTTTTTCTGATAGCAGAATAAAATTATATAAGGATGGATATAATAAAGGAATCGCTTGTCGCCTGAATCAACTTATAGATTTGGCATCAGGGCAATATCTTATCAGGATGGATGGTGATGATCTGATGTTCCCCGATAGACTTGAAAGGCAAGTGATATTCTTACAAGAGAACCCAGAAGTTGATGTCGTAGGAGCACCTGCGCTAGTGATAGATGAGAATAACAACATCCTTGGTTTGCGTGGACGGGCTAGTCGTATATGGAATTTTGATGATTTATTTATGTCATCTCGTTTTATTCATCCAACAGTAGCTGGTAAAACAGAATGGTTTAGAAACTGGAAATATGATGAAAGTCTATCTGGTTGTGAAGATATGGATTTGTGGATTCGTAGCTTCAAAAATTCTGTATTTGCAGATATTCTCGAACCTGTACTTTTCTATCGTGAACCTTTGATATTCAGATTGAAAACATATTTGAAACGCCAAAGATTACTTCTCCGTTATTCTTGGGGTAAGAGATGTTATATGGATAATAGAAGTCATTTTCTTCAGCTGATATGTAAAATCCTGGTTTCATCGATTGTTGCTGTCTTTTTGCATATAATTCGATGTGATGATAGGATGATACGAAGACGCAACGAACAACTGGCTAAGGACTCTATTACTGATTATAATGCGATATTACGTAAAATAGTGAAGATAGTATAATGATAAAGATAATTCGAGCTACGACAGTACCTGAATCTTTGAATACCTTTTGCAAAGGAATGCTTCAGGAGTTGTCGGAGAAATATGAAGTTGTAGGATTGTCATCGCCTGGTGAGGCTCTTGAGAGAGTAGCTGAGCGAGAAGGGGTGAGGACGATTGCTGTGCCGATGGAGAGACATATATCATTGTCAAAGGACTTCAAGGCACTGTTGTTGCTGATAAGAACGTTTCGTAATGAGAAGCCTACGATGGTGCATAGTATGACTCCTAAAGCCGGGTTACTATGTACTTTGGCGGGTAAGGTATGCAGGGTGCCAGTTAGAGTACATACATTTACAGGTCTTGTATTCCCTACTGCTACAGGTCTGAAACGTAAAATCCTGATGGCTACAGATTGGTTGACCTGTGCGTGTGCTACACATATTATACCCGAAGGTGAGGGTGTGAAAAATGATTTGCTTAACAATGGCATTACACAGAAACCACTGAAAGTACTTGGCTATGGAAATGTTCGAGGAGTAGATTTGAATTTCTACTCTCGACGTTCTGAAGTCATGAAACTTGCTGCAGAGATAAAGAAAGATGTATTTACGTTCGTATTTGTAGGGCGTATTGTACGAGATAAGGGAATCAACGAGTTATGTCAGGCTATGGATAAGTTATCTAAGTCTGTTCAAGCAAGATTGATATTGGTAGGAATTTTTGAAGATAGTCTTGATCCGATATCAGATGATGCCCGTGGTCTTATCGAAAATAATCCTGCAATAGAATTTGTCGGGTCGAAATATGGCGATGAATTATTATCCTATTATGCAGCGTCTGATTGTTTCGTTTTTCCAAGTTACCGAGAAGGATTCCCCAATACAGTGATAGAAGCAGGAGCTATGGGATTACCGTCAATCGTGACTGATATAAATGGCTCGCGCGAGATTATTCGTCAAGGCAAAAACGGTGTTGTCATTCCGTCGAAAGATGCAGATGCACTATATAAGGCTATGATGGATATGGTGAATGATAACGCAGCCCGCGATAGAATGGCTGATAATGCAAGAGAGATGATTGCTTCAAGATTTGAGCAGGGCTTCGTTAGGAATTGCCTATATGATTTCTATGATGAGTTATTAGAAAAGTATGTATGAGTTTACTTAAACATTATCTATATGAATAGTTTTGCAAAGAACGTGATGGAAGCATCCCTCGGGGAGACGCATTTGTTTTGGGTTGGTCAGGCAGGCTTTATTATAAAGGGTAAAGATGGAAAACTCTTGGGGATAGATTTGTATCTATCGGAGTGCGTGGAACCAGTTGAGGGACATGTAGGTTATCATAGACTAATGCCTAAGATATTAGGATATGATGAATTGCAGTTTGATGTACTCATTGCAACTCATTTCCATAGAGACCATTTTGATATTGATGCGATGCCAGGTCTGATGGCGAATAGAAAGACACAGTTGTACTGTGCTTATGATTGTCAGGAGGATGTTGAAAGATTGAAGATTGATGATAGTCGTGTCCAATATGTTAAACCAGGAGACAGTTGTGACGTAGCAGGCTTCCATGTCGACTTTATTCATTCGGATCATGGGGCAGGTGCACCTTTGGAGGTTGCACCGATTATTACAGTTGATGGTAAACATATCCTTGAAGCTGGAGACACCTCGTTGCATCTTGACTGGAAAGCTGAATATATGAAGGAAGGTGCTCTTGATGTGCTGATTGCACCAATTAACGGTGCATACGGAAATTTGAATGAGCAGGAACAGGTTGATTTGACAGCTGCTTTGAAGCCCCAACTGACAGTTCCTTGTCATTTCGGTATGTTCGCTTCTCATGGAGGGCATCCGGGACTTTGGAAAGAATTGTTGGAAGAGAAATTGCCAGAACAGAAGTATAAGATATTCACACAAGGTGAAGGGATAGTAATTTGAATAAAACAGAAATATACATAAATTATCGATAATATGGAAAAAGAATTTGAAGGAAAGAAACTTCTAATTTTAGGAGGAAATCCTGAGACTACAGCGCTGGTGAAAGTCGCTAATGAGATGGGTGTAAAGACAATAGTGGCAAGCGGAAGGCATACTGACGATGCAAAAAAATACTGCTGGAAAGCATCTGATGTTGATGGTATGGATGTTCCAGGGTTGATTGCATTAGCTCAAGAAGAGAAGGTTGACGGTGTGCTTGTTGGAGTGGCTGACATCCTTGTTCCTTCTTATTGTAAAGTCTGTGATGCGCTGAACCTCCCTTGCTATGCTACTCAGCGTATTGTGGATGTTTTCTCATATAAGGATGTTTTTAAGGCTACTTGTGAGAGCTATGGCATTCATGGTATTCCTGAATACTATCTTAGTGCGGAGATGAAGCCAGAGGACGTTGCAAAGATAAAATATCCCGTTGTAGTTAAACCTGTAGATAATGGCGGTGGTGTAGGTATCACTGTAGTATATAAGGAAAGTGAACTGAAAGCAGCCGTAGACATTGCTCTAGAAGCTTCGCACAGCAAACGCTTCATTGTAGAGCGTTATATGGGGGGCGTAGAGGATATGGGTATGTATTATACCTTTAAGGATGGTTATTGTTCTGCTTCTTGTATTTATGACCGCTACACTACTGATGAGCAACCCGGCATGGCTCGAGTATGCCTTGGTGGAACTTATCCTTCAAAGCATATGAACGACTATATGCGTCGTATGCATTTTAATGCCATTCGTATGTTTAAGGAGATTGGTATCAAAAATGGAATTCTGATGCTAAGTGGTTTCTACGAAAATGGAGAGTTTTATGTATATGACACAGGTTTCCGCCTTCAGGGAGAAGCCCCCCATCTGCTTCTTGAATCCATATATGGTTATGACCAGCGCGAGATGCTGATACGTTTTGCACTGACTGGTAGCGAGGGTGAGAAGGTTGATCTTTATAAGGAAGATCCATACATGAGTGGCAAGTTTGCAGCTACGGTATGGTTCTTGCTGAAGCAGGGGGAGATCGCCAAAATTGAAGGACTTGAAAAGGTTACAGCCGACAAGCGTGTGGTGGCTAATGGTCAGCGCCTTCATGAAGGTGACATTGTTCCTGAAGAGTGGGTTGGTAATGAGAAGCAAGTGCTGACTCGCTTGTATTTGGTTTGCGACACTAAAGAAGAACTGACAGCCGCTATCAAAGAGTATCACCAGAAAGTTAAGGTTTTTGATAAGGCTGGAAATAATATGCTTTTGAAGGGTTTTGACGTAGATAAAGCGTTAGCAACATCTTCTGACTATGTACCTCAAGTGAATAAAAAAGAAAAAATAGTAGTAGTACACTCTTAATAATACTTACTTGTTATGGAAAAGAGACTTGAAAATAAGGTTATCGTCATCGCTGGAGGTACTCGCGGCGTAGGTCGTGCTGCTGCTGAGGAGTTCGCTCGTCAAGGTGCGAAGGTTGTTATAGGTGACTTGGATGAAGAGGCTGCTATGCGTAGCATCCGTCTGATGCGAACATATGGTAGTGATGGTCATTTTGTATATGTTGACCTTCGCGACATTAAGTATTGTAAGATCCTGTTTGACGAAGCTTATAAGAAGTTCGGAAAGATAGACGGGTTCTATATGTATTCAGGTGTTACACCAGTATCACCTCTCGATACATGCGATGAGGAGACTTATGATTGGGTGATGGGCGTGAACTTTAAAGGGTGTTTCTTCTGCTGCCAGCAGGCAATAAAATATATGCGAATGAATGGCGGCGGTAGTATCGTTTTTACAGGCTCGGCTCATGCATGGGGTGGTCAGAAAGACCGTACTGCATATGCGTGCTCAAAAGGCGCGTTGCGTATCCTGATGGAACATATTGCCCACCAGTATGCTACGGAGCATATTCGCTGTAACTACTTTACTCTAGGATGGACAGCAACGGATGGAGAGGTGGCTCTTCGTAAGTCGCAAGGAGAGTCTGAGGCGGAATTACGCCAACGAGCAGCAGGAATCCTACCAATGGGGAGAATGCCAGAGTATGCAGACTATCTGCCAGGACTTGTTTATTTGCTTTCGGATGAGTCGAGCATGATGACTGGTAGTACATTTAGGATGACTGCAGGAGAGTATATCTAAGGCAAGCCAATTAATGAATGATATGAATAAGCCTATTATTAGTGTAATCGTTCCTATATATATGATTGATAAGTATCTTGGTATTTGTATCGAGAGCATTCTTAATCAAACATATAGGAACCTGGAGATAATTCTTGTGGATGACGGATCAAAAGATCGTTGTTCTGAGATATGCGATCTGTATGCTTCAAAGGATAAACGAATAAAGGTAATTCATAAAGAAAATGGTGGTCTTGTCTCCGCTCGTAAGGCAGGGGTACAAGCTGCTACTGGTAATTATATAGGTTTTGTAGATGGTGATGACTGGGTAGGGCCAGGCTTTTATCAATCGCTCTATAATGCAATAAGTCAGAATGATTGTGATGTTGCTATTGCAGGTTTTAGTCGGGACTTGTTTAATCAAACAAAAAGCATTTACAATTTTGTTCCTTCGGGATATTATGAAGGCGAGACATTAAAACATGTTTTCAAAGAAATGATATCTTATGGGGAGTTTTATCATCATGGCATATCGACTTATCATTGGAACAAGTTGTTTAAAAGGGATGTGATATTTAAGCATCAACTCGAAATAAGTGATGATGTCTCGATTGGAGAAGATGCTGTCGTGGTTTATGCTACGCTTTTGGATTGTAAACGCATCTGCATTACAGATAATTGTGCTTATCATTATCGTCAGCGGGAAGATTCTATGCTGAAGAGTTCTGTAGATTTTGATAAGGAGATGATTCGGGTAAGGGCTCTGTATAACAATCTTTCATCGGTGATTAAAGGATATCCCGATGGGTATGGACTTCAAAAACAAGTTGATGATTTTATCACAGGAATCTTTATAATACGATCGGGTGGGTATTTGGTGACAGATGAAAAATCGCTCTCTGAATTCCCATTTGGCTGCTCTTTGACAGGTAAGAAAGTCGTCCTGTATGGCGGGGGAACTTTTGGCCAGCAGTTGATGAAAAGATTTGCGAAAGACCAATCTTGCAAAATCGTAGGATGGTTGGATGATGACTATTGGGAATATAGACGTTGTTGTCTGAATGTGGATCCTGTTGATAGTATCTCTTCGTTGGAATTTGATTATGTAATTGTTGCGAGCCTTGATAAAGGATATGTGTCGTTGGCCACTCGTATTTTGATGGATTATGGAGTGCCAGAAAGGAAAGTGATTTCTGTATCTGTAACAGATGAGATGAGAAAAAAGGCTTTAGATTATTATTTGAATAGATTGTAGAAACTGTATGTACAAACACTTTTTTAAAAGATTCTTTGACTTTTGGATCGCACTGGTGATGCTGATTATTATAAGTCCGATATTATTGGTTGTTACGATTTTGATGCACTTTGCGAATAAGGGGGCTGGGGTTTTTTTTCTCCAAGAGCGCCCAGGCAAGAATGGGAAGGTGTTTAAGGTTATAAAATATAAGACCATGTCGGATGAACGAGATGCGGAAGGGAATTTGTTGCCTGATGAGATTCGACTAACTAAAATAGGAAAGTTTGTTAGATCAACTTCGATTGATGAACTTCCGCAGTTGATTAATGTGCTGAAAGGAGATATGGCTTTGATAGGGCCAAGACCATTGCTTGTACGATATCTTCCACTATATTCCCCGGAGCAGGCTCGAAGACATGAGGTTAGACCGGGGATATCTGGTTGGGCCCAGTGTCATGGGCGGAATGCGATCAGTTGGACGGAGAAGTTTAAGTTGGATGTGTGGTATGTTGATCATGTGTCGGTAGCGACAGATTTGAAGGTTATTTGGATAACCATTATGAAGGTGCTGAAGCGTGATGGTATTTCGCAGGAGGGGAATGCCACGATGGAGGCGTTTAATGGGAAAAATTGAAAAGATAAAACCTAAGGATTTGCGCAATATAGTTGGGAATATATATTTAAATGAGGCTGGATTTTTTTATTAGGAATAATAACGAAATGATATAATATGGCAAATAAGAGGATTTATCTATGCTTGGCTCATATGAGCGAGGCTGGATTGGAACAGAAGTATATTAAGGAGGCATTTGATACTAACTGGGTTGTGCCTCTTGGACCTAACGTAAATGGCTTTGAAGAAGACCTTCGTCAGTTTGTAACTGACAATGAAAAAATTAAAGAATGTAAAGATGGAAGTCTTTTAAAAAAGAAGGTGGTTGCCCTCTCGGCTGGTACTGCGGCAGTGCATTTGGCGCTGATTGCTTGTGGCGTATGTCCTGGCGATGAGGTGATTGTACAGAGCTTTACGTTTTGTGCATCGTCACACCCAATAACCTATTTGGGAGCTACACCTGTGTTCGTGGATTCTGAGCGTGATACTTGGAATATGGATCCTGATTTGTTGGAGGAGGCAATTAATGACCGTATTGCAAAAACAGGTAAGAAGCCTAAAGCCATCGTACCTGTAGCACTTTACGGTATGCCATATCAGATTGACCGCATCATGGAGATTGCTAATCGCTATGATATTCCTGTGATTGAGGATGCGGCTGAAGGATTTGGTTCGAAGTTTAAGGGACAAATGCTGGGCACATTTGGAAAATATGGTGTGCTTTCGTTCAATGGTAATAAGATGATTACTACCAGCGGCGGCGGTGCGCTGATTACACCTGATGAGGCTGCTTGGCGTGAGATTATGATGTATGCTACGCAGTATCGTGAGAGTTATCCATACTATCAGCATGAGAAGATTGGTTACAATTACCGCATGAGTAATATTTGTGCGGGTATCGGTCGTGGCCAGATGACAGTTGCAGATGATCATATTAAGCATCATCAGCATATGCAGAAACTCTATGAGGAGTTGTTGGCTGGTGTTGAAGGAATAACTGTGCATCGTCAGCCTGAGAATAGTGATTACGATAGTAACTACTGGCTTTGCACGATTACACTTGACCCAACATTGAAGGTGAAAGGGCAGGAGAATGCTTACAAAACAATCGTTACTGGTGCTGTGGGTGGTGCTGCAGGTGTTATTCATGCAGCGTCGAGTGCCGTAACAGATTGTCAGCCCAATGATAATGTAGAGGCAATGCGTGTGGCTTTGGATCAGGCAGGCATCGAGGCTCGTCCTGTATGGAAGCCTATGCACAAGCAGCCTGTATACAAGGATGCACCAGCATACTTAAATGGTGTGAGCGAGGAAATATTCAAAATAGGTATGTGTCTCCCCGCTGGTCCATATGTGAGCGATGAGGATGTAAAATATATTGTACAGACTATCAGAGAGTCAATCGTTGGTTGATTCTACAATCGCTCAATTTTGCAAGCGTGAGTTTTCTGCTGTTTGTCGTAGTTAATGCCGACAAGCAGCAGTTTTTTTGTATAAGGAACTACCCTCTAGGGGTAGTTTTTTTGTTATAACACATCTTTTTTTAGTTTTTAGTTGGTGGGGTAGGAAATAATGTATATCTTTGCAGACGTACAAATAAGTATAAGATATGGAAACAACTGACAGGGCAACGGAATTTGTGGTGTTTTGTATAGAAAATACCGCTATGAGGCTTGGAATCTCTGGAGACATTTTGTATAAGGAGATGAAACGGCTGAATGCTATTGAAGAATTCTTGTACCCTAGTTACCCAACTCTTCATACACAAAGCAAGGATTATATTGTTGATGAGGTGTTAACATATTTAAAACAAAAAACTCCCAAATTCATAGAATCTGTTGATTTTTGGAAAGGGGAGAACAACATGGTTAAGAATCCGTTGATAAATGAAACACTGTTGCAGATGAAGTTTGCAAGGGTAGTGTCGCTTTTGGCTAAGACATTGCAAATAAGTCAGGTACGTGCGCTTGATTTGTTTTATACGTCTGAGGTGTATCGTTGTTTAAGTAATTTGGAATATCATCTTCATAATAGGAGCGATGCCTATATAGTAGATGAACTCATTCTTGAATTGCAAGCAAAAATGTGAATTTTGATGAATAAAATGAATATCAGCGGGAGCTTCATGGGTGGAGCTCCCGCTGTTGTGTTTTTACGGTTGGGTGACTAGGGCGAAGAGGGTTTCGCGGAAGCCTTGCAGGAAGATGGGGGGCTCGTTGGGGAAGGCTTCTTGGAAGTCGTGCTCCAGACTGTCGAGAACCTTGGCTATCAGTTGCCATTTCTGATAGGAACTGAGTCCGGGCTTCTGCAGGAAGTAACGGAGCACTACATAGCCCTGCCAAAGGGCTATTACACTGCTTTCGCTTTTAAAAAACGGTCCCGTGTCTTGCGACCAACATGGACATACTCGAGGTTACGCACAGTGGCCTGCGCGTCGTTGTCAATCATGCCTTTAATCAAGGCACGAAATGACGGTGTTGTCATAAATTCGTTCATCTTATTGTTAAAATGTGTTAGTTTTGTGCGCCCCTAATGGAGCACAAAGTGGATGCAAAGTTACTGCTTTTTTTCTTATATTTGCGCCATCAGACCATAACTCAACTGTATTTTTTACATCATTTAAACTTTAACATTATAACAATTATGCAGAACCTAAAACCTGTGGTGTTTAATCCGGATGCGGGGCATCTGATTCGTGGAGAGCTGTGGCTGGCAGGTATTTCCTGTGAGCAGGAACAACGACTGAAGCAGCTGGAGCAGCGACGTATTACACCAACCACCAAGTTACGGCCGATGGAGTTCCTGTTCCGCTTGTCGGGTAAGCCCTGCTTTGCCCGTGGCGAACTAACAGGACTATCTGGTAAGGCCAAGAGCGGTAAGACATTTGTTTCGAGTATCTTGATGGCACTATGCTTTTGCAACCAGTTGCTCTCCGTAGAGCGAATCGAGCAGAAAAAGCTGCACGTGTTGTGGTATGATACCGAGCAGAGCGAAGAGTCGACGCAAGACATCCTCAAGCATCGTATCATACCACTCGCAGGCATACCCGAAGACCGGTTCCCGATGGAGCAGATGGATGTGTTTAACGTGCGTGGCGAGCCCATGAATGAACGCTTAGGCCTATTGGAGCTGTTGGTGATGCGCTATCAGCCCGACCTGGTGGTGCTGGATGGTATTCGCGACCTGGTGGCGGATATTAACGATGGCGTGGTGGCTCAGGACACCATCGAACGGTTGATGCGCCTGGCATCGGAAAACCACTGTGCCATCGTATGCGTGTTGCACCAGAACAAGAGCCAGGAGGACAAGAACCTGCGTGGTTGGATTGGTACAGAACTGAAGAACAAAGCCTTCGAGGTATATGAGTGTGCCAAAAACTCAGAGCACATCTTTACGTGGGGGCAAACGGATACACGCAAATACACCATCCCGACACCATTGCAGTTTGCTGTGAATGATGACGGACTGCCGTATCAATGCAGTCACGAGCAGCTACTGGAAGCACAGTTCCGCAGTCAGCAGAAGATGGCCGACAAATTGCAAGGCTCGAATAAACTGCCTGATTTAAACCCGAAGTATGCTCACAAGGAGGGCCGCAAGCATGTGTTCGATGTAAAACAGCTGTTTATCGATATCATGCAACCCGGACTGGTATATTCCGAGGAGCAACTGAAACCACAGATTTTCGATCTGACAGGAGCCATCAAACCTAAACTGCACGATGAGATACTACAAAAGGCGGTAGAAGAAAACGTGATAGTGTGTGTAACGAATCCCTTTGGCAAAAAAGAATATGGCCTACGGTGAAACGCTAACGTTCCCCCACATACTACATTCTCTCTCGTAGAGAGAATTACGTATGGGGACTTAGCATTCACCTACGGAGGAAGTAAAAATGCAAAAATTGAAAAATGTAAGAATGTAAAAATTAAAAAATGAAATACAATGAATTAGATCTTCAAAAAATCCGCGAGGTGCCCATATTTGATGTATGCTCGAAATTGGGTATTACGTTAAAAGGAAAGGGCAAGATTACCAAACGTACCCTTTGCTGGCACCACAACGACAAGCACCCATCAATGCGTATCAACAAGGAAAAGAACATCTACAAATGCTTTGTATGTGGCGAAGGTGGCGATGTGATCAAGTTAGTCCAGGAACACGAGAATCTAGATTTTCGAGAGGCTTGCGATTGGTTGGTAAAGGAGTTTGATGTGATATTGACAAACCATACTGTTCAAAACCATGTAAAAAGCAAGCCATCTGCACCTCCACCACCTATTGTGGTACCGCTGGATGCGGCTTTGGTTACCAAATCCAAAGGTCTGGGTTCCGAGTTTTGCAAAGCAGTGGTGGCTACAGGCTACCTGAGCGAGGGACAGTTGCGCCATGCAGCAGAACGCTATCAGCTAGGCTACTCAAAAGAGGGCGGCGTTATCTTCTGGGAGATTGACGAACAGCAGCAGGTGCATACGGGAAAAATTATGTATTACCAACCCGACTGCCATCGCGACAAAGGGCATAACCCAACCTGGGTACATACTATCCTGAAAAAACAATTGCCAGCTGACTACGAGTTGCAGCATTGCCTTTTCGGACTGCACCTGCTAAATGAACGTACAGAACGAGTAGCGATTGTAGAATCAGAGAAAACGGCGGTAATTATGTCGGAGAAGTTTACAGACTTTGTATGGTTATCGTGTGGTGGCATGCAAATGCTGAAACCAGAGCTGTTAGCACCATTAGCACAATATCGCATCATTATCTTTCCAGATGCAGATCCTGAGGGTGAAGCATACAAGCAATGGGCCGACATCGTAAACGAGACACAACGACTTTACCGATTCCGTTATCCCATCCGCCTGTCGCCATTGCTGGAGCAGAAAACTACCAAAGAACAGAAAGAACGCAAAATTGATATAGTAGATTTTTTATTTGAACAAGATGAAAGCCATGTATAAATCAGAACTCGCCAGATTAGCTGGCGTGTCACCCAGAACTTTTCAGCGCTATATGGTTTCTCGCCAAAACGTTCTTGCGACTATGGGCGTAAGTCTTCATGCTCATCTGCTGCCACCTCAGGCTGTAAAATACATATGTGATGACTATGGCATAGAAATATGAACTTTTTTCAGCCAAATTCGGCCAAAAACAGACAGAAACAGACAACGAGTTTTCGAAATGTTGTATCTTTGTAATCGGTAAGCGAGCCGAGTGATACCGAGTCATCTACGGGTCATTGAGACTATCTTTTCGAGTCATTAAGAGCATCTGAACACCTCATTGAGATAATCCCTTAGGGGGTATAAAGACTATCTGAACGACTCATTAAGACTATCCGGATAGCACGTTAAGATGGTCTCCTCGCCAGCCATAAACTTTAATCATTTAAACATTTTAAAAACATGAGTCAAAAATTTATCAAGTCGCAGAACAAGAACAGTTCAAGTCAGGCTTTCGGCAAGTACTTTGCACAGGCCGTGTACGACAACCACTTTGTGGGAACTGAAGAGCTGGCAGATTTCATCCAGCGCCAGGCTTCAGTGAAGAAGAGTGACATCAAAGCCGTACTCCAGGAGTTGGGTGAGGCCCTGAAGCACTTCTTCGAGATGGGCCAGAAAATCAAGCTCAACGGCATTGGCATCTTCAAGGTGGGCTTCTCTAGTATCGGTGTGACGAAGCTCGAGGATTGCGGTGCCCAGACCATTACCACCCGTCGTATTCTGTTCCAGCCAGAGACCAGCCGTGTGGTGGTTGGCCAGGAGAAGAAAGAAGACGGCAGTGTGAAGCAGAAGTACGTAAATGCCATCTCGCTGCTGAAGGATGTAACCTTCGAGGAAACTCACGACAATGCCATGAACGTAGAAACAGAACCATCGGGTTCGGGTTCATCGAACTCTGGTAACAGTGGTAATACCACTGGAGGAGGCAATACCGGTGGCGGTGGAAATAACAATCCCCCCAGCAACGAGCCCATTGGTGATTAAACCGTAAATCATGGAAGATAGCAGATGTGTCTGGGGCAAAGCGATACCATCCCGGTGAGAACACTGAAATCAATTCTCAATTATTAATTTTCAATTGGTATGAACGCAGCCTGCGCATCTGCTTCTTCCTTTTTCATCCATAAACTTTATCCATTAAAAATCGTATTAAAAATGAAAATCAAGTGGTCAACAATCAAGCAGCTTATCAAGATAGCTGCTACCATCGTCACTACTGTAGCTGGTACACTGGCAGTTCAGAGCTGCGGCCCCAGTTTGTTCTAATTAAACCCGTAAGTTATGAATAAACAGTTGAAGCCTCTTAAGAAAGTGCTACTGCTTGTAGTGCATTGCACGGCTACCAAGTGTAACCGTCCATTCAGTGTTGAGAACCTGATTGCCTGCGGCGAAGCCAAATACGGTCAGTGTTCCTACCACTACTATGTACGCAGAGATGGTGAGGTAATACCGCTGCTACCAGAAACCGTGCAGGGGGTACATGCCAGGCATTACAACTACTGCTCGCTCGGCATTGTGTACGAGGGCGGATTGAACGAGCAAGGAAAGGCTTGCGACACCCGCACCGAAGCCCAGAAGCATGCTCTCTACGAACTGTTGAAGGAACTGACCGCGGAATATTCCCAAGCCCGCATCGTAGGCCATTGCGAACTACCCCATGTAGCCAAGGACTGCCCCTGCTACTTCCCCAGCCGCGAGTACGCCAATCTCCAGCCCAAGTAAGTGATAAGGCTTGACAGTTAATACCACGCCCCTAAGAAGAACTACTCTCCTTAGAGGCGTTTTTATTTCTCTTTACGGAGATGAACTATTTTCCACTAATTTTGGTTGGCTCAAATAAAATGTGTACTTTTGCATCAGATTATATGAGCAAGGATAAATTATGGTTAAGTTCTATGATTTGCAGGCCATTACGGCGATGCATGCTGATGAGTACAAAGAGGCTATAGCCAGGGTGATTGACTCGGGCTGGTTTCTGCAGGGCCATGCAAACCAGCAATTTGAGGCGCATTATGCTCAATACATTGGCACCAATCATTGTGTAGCCGTGGCA
This sequence comes from Prevotella sp. khp1, assembly GCF_900102205.1. Taxonomy (NCBI): domain Bacteria; kingdom Pseudomonadati; phylum Bacteroidota; class Bacteroidia; order Bacteroidales; family Prevotellaceae; genus Prevotella; species Prevotella sp. khp1. Next base: position 92,567 of record NZ_FNJZ01000005.1, on the reverse strand, counting down.
AACGGATTGGATGCACTCTACCTATTGCTACGTGGTTATAAGGAAATGGGATTGATGCATGATGGCGACGAGATTATTGTACCAGCCAACACCTACATTGCCACTATTATTGCAATCACACGCAACCATCTGGTTCCGGTATTGGTTGAGCCGACTTGGGAACATCTGGAAATAGATATAGATAAGATTGAGACTGCTATCACGCCAAAAACCAAGGGGGTGATGATAGTACATCTATATGGACGAATTGCTTATAATGACCAATTGGGTGATATCTGCAAAAAGCATAACCTGAAGTTATTGGAAGATTGTGCTCAAAGCCATGGATGTGCTTGGAAAGGTGTGAAAACTGGTGCATTAGGCGATGCTGCAGCTCATAGTTTTTACCCAGGAAAAAATCTTGGAGCCTTTGGTGATGCTGGGGCAGTAACAACCAATGATGCAGAACTCGCATCGGTTATCAGAGCGCTGGCCAATTATGGTAGTGAAGAAAAGTATGCATTCAAATACATTGGTATCAACAGTAGAATGGCAGAAACAGATGCTGCCGTGCTGGATGTAAAGCTGAAGTATCTGGATGATGATAACAGGAAACGCCAAGAGTTGGCGGCTTATTATTGTACGCATATCCATAATCCTCTGATAACGCTCCCCAAAAGATTGGATGATGAGAACAATGTTTATCATCAATTCCCCATCTTCTGTGTGCGCCGCGATGAACTACAGGACTATCTGAAAGAGTATGGTATCGAGACATTGATTCATTATCCGATACCTCCGCATCAGCAGGCATGCTATCGGGAGTGGAATCATCGCAGTTTTCCTATTTCAGAGAAGATTCATGCTCAGGAGTTGTCAATACCAATGAATCAAGCAATTTCTTCAGAAGATGCCGAGGCGGTTGTTTCCGCGCTTAATTCATTTAAATAGTGAATGAGTTTTTTCTCGATAGGGTGGAAAAAGTTGCGATTTTCTTGCATAGTTCGGAAATAATATGTAATTTTGCGGCCAAGAACTATATGAGTGTTGTATGAGAAATCTGTTTGATAAGATACTAAATTGGTACTTTTCTAAAAGTGCCCTGCCTTATTGGTGCATTATTTTGATAGATTGCGCCAGTATGATGGCCAGTGGCGTGCTAACGTATTGGCTGTTTACAAATACACAAACACTTTATGATGATACACTCAGGGTATTTAACACCATGGTGTGTTTTACTATTCTTAGCGTACCTGGTTTCCGCTTGTTCCATACTTATGCGGGCTATATGCGTTTTGCGGGTTTTGTTGACCTGATGCGTGTAGTGTATGGCAACTTGTTGTCGTTAGGTCTGGTGCTGTTGGCACAATCGGTTACCTATTTGTTGCCCACCGAGTGGTTTGTACACTTTAAGTTGTCGGCGATATTCCTGATATTCTTGTTGGCTACATTGATGATGTGGGCCACACGTGTGTTTGTGAAGACACTTTATGATGCCGCATTCTCGGATACCAGAGCGATGCGTATCCTGATATATGGTGCTATGCAGGGAGGCGTTGGACTTGCTAAAAGTATCCGTAACCAGCGTCCACGTAAATACATCGTAAAAGGTTTTATCTCGCATGTAAAGAGAGGAAGACATAAAGAAATATTAGGTGAACCTGTGTACTCTGTTTGCGAAGATTTGGCCGATATTATCCATAAAAAGGATATTGATGCCGTATTGGTGTCGCCTTATCGTGTGAAGGATTTCCGAAATGATCAGAAAGTTCAGGATCAGATTATCGGTGCGGGTGCTAAGATCCTGATGGCGCAGAATGCTATTGAGATGGGTGATGACGCCCAGCAGAATGGCGAGGACTTTGATGCCGGTTTGCAGATGCGCGAGGTGAGCGTTGAGGAACTGTTGCCACGCATGGAAATACGTGTGGATTTGAAATCGGTAGAGGAACTGCTGAAAGGTAAGCGCGTGCTGATTACAGGTAGTGCAGGTTCGATTGGCTCGGAGATGGTGAACCAGGTGGCGAAGTTTAAACCTGCAGCCATGATGCTGATTGACCAGGCTGAGACACCTGAGCATGATATCCGTCTGATGATGGCGAAGAACTATCCGAAGATTCCTACAGAGACTATCGTGACAAGCATTTGCAACCAGGCGCGTATGGAGACTATATTTGAGCGCTTTAAGCCTGATTATGTGTTCCATGCTGCGGCTTATAAGCATGTGCCTATGATGGAGAATAACCCCAGCGAGGCTGTGCATAATAACATTTATGGTACAAAGGTGATTGCCGACCTGAGTGTGAAGTACGGTGTGAAGAAGTTTGTGATGGTTTCGACCGATAAGGCGGTGAACCCCACCAACGTAATGGGTTGCTCGAAGCGTATCTGTGAGATTTATGTGCAGAGCTTGGACCGCAAACTGAAGCTGGAGCACCTGCAGACACACCATAAGCTGGATCGCGACTATACGAAGACACAGTTTGTAACTACCCGCTTTGGTAATGTGCTGGGATCGAACGGTAGTGTGATACCTTTGTTCCGTAAGCAGATTATGGAGGGTGGTCCTGTAACTGTGACCGATGAGAATATCGTTCGCTACTTTATGCTGATACCAGAGGCTTGTAAGCTGGTGCTCGAGGCTGGTACCAAGGGTAATGGCGGTGAGATATTTGTGTTTGATATGGGACAGCCCGTGAAGATTTCGGACCTGGCCAAGCGTATGATAAAACTGTCGGGCGCTAAGAATGTGGAAATCAAATATACAGGTCTGCGTCCTGGCGAGAAACTCTATGAAGAGGTGCTGAACGATCAGGAGAACACCAAGCCAACTTTCCACGAGAAGATACGTATTGCCGAGGTTCGTGAGTACGACTATGATCAGGTATGCCAGGATATCGATGAACTGGTAGAGATAGCCGGACGCTTTGATGATATGGCAACCGTGAAGAAGATGAAAGATATCGTACCGGAATATAAGTCGAATAATTCGGTTTATGAGAAATTAGATAAGAAGTAAAATAATAAATCCCCAGCCGAGCGGCTGGGGATTATTGTTAGTTCTCGTAGTCAATCTCGTGGTCGAGTTTGGAGAGGAAGTCTTCGTAAACGTCCTGTTCTACGTCGCCCATCTGGAATTCCTTTTCGGCATCCTTGCGGATCTCGGCAATCCAGGCACGGCGGGCTCTGACGTAGTCCTCACGAATACGTTCACAAGCGGCCTCGTCGAGTTCTTCGAGCTGATAGTAATCCAGAATCATCTGGTAGCTCCATGCCCAGCGATAATCGCTGTAGTTGTTGTTAATCTCCACAAAGCGGTCGAGTACATCGTGGATATTGTCGATGTTGCCATTCTTGATATCCTCAACCAAACGCTGCTCCTCGCTCTCGGGCAGTAGCAGTCCGCTCATGTCAATCCAGCGGCCCTGGCCAGTGGTGCTCACGGGCTTGCCAATATAACCCTCTTTCTGGGCACGTTTGAGTACGGCACCCATATAGATACGCAGGGCGATATCGTAGTACTTTAATCCCTTACGCAGCGAGGTGGCATTGATGACATACTCGTGGAAGTTATAGGTGGTGACATTATCACCCGAAGCATGGCGCAGGTCCTTCAGGATCTGGATGCCCTGCATAATCTCGCCTACGGTGAAGGGTGAGAGCCAGTCGAAGTTGATAATACTCTTACGCGACTGCTTAGAACGCTTGTCACGCTTGGGCCATTTCTTGATATCACGATACAACCCCACGGTGGTGATGTTACGTCCTGGCACCAGATAGCAATCGTCGCCATAAGCCAACAGGTAGCTGAATGGCAGATTGCGGGTGTCGGGGTGGTGCATCAGCTTACCAAAGCACACCGAGAAAGCACCGATAGTGGCAGGCATCAGCACGTAAGCACCCGAGGCGGTCTTGGTGCCGCGCTCCAGCGTACCATAGTGCATGGGGCCCATCTTATAAGCGTGGTTTGAGAAGTTGGTGTTAGAGCCTGCGTTATAGAACGAGAACTCGCCACCAATCAGCAGCGAACTCTTATGGTGAGAGGCTGAGAACGGGCCGCAGAAAGCAGCACAAGCCTCGCCATTGGCCATGAATGAGTTGGCAAAGAAGAGTGAAGCCTCGGCCGTAAAGCCATTGGTAATCTGACAGGCCTCGCCTACGAAGCAATCCTGCATTTTTACCGAATTGTTGATTGAGCAACCATCGCAAATAATCGAATTTTCGCAGATAACACCTGTGCCGATAAACACAGGGGCATCCATTGAGCTCATTACCGTACACTCTGAGAGGCGAGCTGCACCACTAATCTCGCAGTCGCCTTTGATGATGGTGTTGGTGATATCCTTGGCGTTGATAATCTTTACGTTGTTACCGATATAGCCACGATCGGGGCGCGAAACACGCAACTCGTCCTCGATCATCTGCTGGAGGGTTTGCTTCAGGTTCTTGTCGTTGTTATGCTTCACCATGAACGACGCTAACTGTGAGTTCAACTCGCGGAAGATGGTTACATTGCCATCGCCCATCTCGTTGAGTACCGAGATAACAGAACCTTCACCATAAGTGGCGTCATCGGTGGTCTCAAGCGTACATATATTAGATATGTAACAGTCGTTACCGATGGTGTAGTTATTGATGTAGTTGCCAATCTTCTCGATAAGGCAGTCGTTACCTACCGTGACATTGCGCAGGGTGGCATCGTTGATACCAGAGTGCTTGGTAAAGCCCTTGCTTACCTCGACCATCTTGTTGAATGCGCCTAAGCGGATGTCGCCATAGAACATCACACGATGGAAATTGTACGGTTTAAAGTTCTCGTCGACTAAAACACGTTGCCAGTCCTCAGCCCAGCACACGTTGTTCTCCAAAACGTCGATTTCGTTCTGGGTTAGTTGTCTGTAATTACTCATAATCTTGATATAAAAAGTCGTTATAGGGGTATTTCTGCACATGCAGCTCACGTACTCGTTTATACAGAATGTCGCGCAGTGCATCAATATTATCCTTTTGTTTGGCCGAGATGAACAGGCACTCCAGGTAGTGCTGGTTCTCGCCTGTGCGAGCCATCCAGGTCTTTTCCAAATCTTCGAGTGTCATGTTCTCCTTGGTGGCAGGTGTCAGGTCGTCCTCCTCTTTCTCCACCCAGGTATAGGCATCAATCTTGTTGAATACCAGCATGGCGGGTTTATCGGCACAGCCTAACTCCTTTAAGGTTTCCTCAACCACACGGATCTGATCCTCGAAGTCGGGGTGGGAGATATCTACCACGTGTACCAGCAGGTCGGCCTCGCGCACCTCGTCGAGGGTGCTTTTGAACGATTCAACCAGGTCGCTGGGCAGTTTGCGGATGAATCCAACGGTATCGGCCAACAGGAAAGGCAGGTTATCGATGGTCATCTTACGTACGGTGGTATCGAGTGTGGCAAAGAGCTTGTTCTCGGCAAACACCTCGCTCTTGGCCAGCAGGTTCATCATGGTGCTCTTACCCACGTTGGTATAACCTACGAGGGCCACACGAATCAGACGACCACGGTTCTTACGCTGAGTGGTTTTCTGTTTGTCGATCTCGGCCAGGCGCTGTTTCAACAGGGTGATGCGCTGCAGAATGATACGACGGTCCATCTCCAACTGGGTTTCACCAGGTCCACGCAGTCCTACCGAACCTTTTCCGCCACCTGAACCTGAGCCACCACCCTGGCGCTCCAAGTGGGTCCAGAGTCGCTGCAGGCGGGGCAGCATATAGCGATGCTGAGCCAGCTCAACCTGTGCCTTGGCCTCGGCGGTCTGGGCGCGCATAGCAAAGATATCGAGAATAAGCGAGGTGCGATCCAGAATCTTAACCTGTAGCTCTTTTTCGATATTACGCATCTGCTTGGCACTCAGCTCATCATCAAAGATGACCATACCTACAGGCTGTGGCGCATTCGACTCGTCGAGCAAACCCTCGGCAAACAGCGAGGCATCCTGCTCATCCAGCCACTCATCGTAGGCATCCTGGCATTGCTTGATATATTCTTTGATTTCGAGCAGTTTACCGCTACCTACATAGGTGGTCTGACTGGGGCCACCCACTTTCTGGGTGAAACGCTTCACGGTAACTGCACCGGCAGTATCTGCCAGGAACTCGAGCTCGTCGAGATATTCCTTGGTCTTAGCCTCGTTCTGTTCCTTGGTAATGAGTCCCACCAGTACGGCAGTCTCTGCTTTTGCTTCTGATATTACAAACTCTTTCAATGGACTATTTACTATTTTTCTATTTTACAATTATTTTTCGGCACAAAATTATAGAAAAATCTTCGCGACAGAAAAAAATCCGTGTTAATCCGTGTTAATCCGTGCCTAAAAAGAATATTTCGTTGTATTTTTGCACGGAAATAGAAATAAACTAAAATCAAATAGCGTATGAGAGTGATTATTCAGAGTGACTATCAGAAAATGTCACAGTGGGCCGCAAACCACGTTATTAAGCGTATCAACGAGTTCAATCCAACTCCCGATCACAAGTTTGTACTGGGATTGCCAACCGGTTCGTCGCCAGTAGGAATGTATAATGCACTGGTTGAGGCTAACCGTGCAGGTAAGGTTTCGTTTAAGAATGTGATTACCTTTAACATGGACGAGTATGTTGGTTTGCCCGAGGCTCATCCTGAGAGCTATCATGCTTTTATGGCCCGCAACCTGTTTGATCATATCGACTGTCCCAAGGAGAATATCCATATTCTGAATGGTAATGCAGCTGACTTGCAGGCTGAGTGCAAGCACTACGAGGAGATGATTAAGCAGGCTGGTGGTATCGACCTGTTTATCGGTGGTATTGGTCCTGATGGTCATATTGCCTTTAACGAGCCAGGTTCATCACTGCGCAGCCGTACTCGTATGAAGACTCTGACTACCGACACTCGTATTGCTAACAGTCGTTTCTTTGGTGGTAAGCCCGAGAATGTACCTGCACACGCTCTGACCGTAGGTGTTGGTACCGTGATGGATGCCCGCGAGGTCATGATTCTGGTAAATGGTCATGGTAAGGCTCGCGCTATGCAGGCTGCTATTGAGGGTGCTGTGAACCACATGTGGACAATCTCGGCTCTGCAGATGCATGAGCACGGCATCATCGTAAGTGATGAGGAGGCTGCTGATGAGCTGAAGGTTAGCACCTATAAGTACTTTAAGGATATCGAAAGCGACCAGCTTTTGTAATATTAAACATTAAACATTTAATATTTTGAAGAAAATATTTTTATCAATAATGCTGGCGTCATCAGTCCTTTGTTGGGCTGATGACGTTCGTGTTTCATCACCTAACGGGAGTTTGGTGGTGACTGTGAGTGATGCAGAAGGAAAACTGAGTTATTCGGCTACCCTTGATGGTAAGCAGATGTTGGCACCATCGGCCTTGGGTTTGCAAACCAGTCTGGGCGACCTGACTAAGGAATTGTCAATTGTAAATTCTCAATTGTCAACTGTAGCTAATAGCTACTCGATGCGTGGCACCAAGGCCTCGAAGGTGGATTATAAGGCCAATGCCTTGACCATCAATCTTCAGAACAAGGATGGTGTAAAGTTCAGCATCCTGTTTCAGGTATCTGACAATGATATCGCCTACCGCTACCAGATGCCACGACAGACTATCCGTCGCCGTGAGTACAAGCGTGTGCGTATTCTCTCAGAGGTGAGTGGCTTTAACTTCCCTGAGGGTACCACCACCTTTATCTCACCACAGATTGGCCCGGAAACTGGTTGGGAGCAGACCAAACCTTCGTACGAGGAGGGCTACTCTAACGATGCACCCATGGATAAGGTTTCGCAGTATGGTCATGGCTACATCTTCCCTGCGTTGTTCCATCTGCCTACTGGTTGGGCACTGGTGAGCGAGACGGGGGTTACTAGTGGCTATTGTGGTAGTCATCTGAGTGATTATCAGGCAGGTAGTGGCTATACCGTGGCATATCCCGATAAGGGCGAGAACAACGGCTTTGGTAACGACTTTGCCGCTATTCCCCTGCCAGGCGAAACACCATGGCGCACCATTACCTTGGGCAGCACCTTGAAGCCAATTATGGAAACAACCATCAGCTATGATGTGGTAGAGCCCCGCTATCAGGCCTCGACTGATTACAAGCCTGGTCGCTATACCTGGAGCTGGCTGATTGGTCAGGACAACTCGATTAACTACGATGATCAGGTACGCTTTATCGATCTGGCTTCGGCCATGGGCTTTGAGTACTGTCTGGTGGATAACTGGTGGGACCAGAATATCGGTCGTGAGCGTATTGCCGAACTCTCGAAATATGCCCAGAGCAAGGGTGTACACCTGCTGATGTGGTATAACAGTAATGGTTTCTGGAACGATGCCCCACAAACCCCACGCAACTGTATGAACACCGCCATTGCCCGTGAAAAGGAGATGAGCTGGTTGGAGAGCATTGGTGTGAAGGGTATCAAGGTAGATTTCTTTGGTGGCGACAAGCAGCAGACCATGCAGCTGTATGAGGATATCCTGAGCGATGCCAATCGTCATGGTTTGCAGGTGGTGTTCCATGGTTGCACCGTGCCTCGTGGCTGGGAGCGCATGTATCCTAACTTTGTGGCTTCGGAGGCTGTGTTGGCTTCGGAGAACCTGTTCTTTGGCGAGGGCGCTACCATCAGCGAGGGCTTCGACCTTACGTTGCATCCCTTCTGTCGTAATGCTACGGCCTCGATGGACTGGGGTGGTATTATCATGAACAAGTTCATGTCGACAGATAACAAGAGTCGCCACTCACGCAAGACTACCGATATCTTCGAACTGGCTTCGGGAATTACCATGCAGACCTCGGTACAGTGTGTAGCCATGCAGCCTAACAACCTGCAGGAACTGCCACAGTTTGAGATGGACTTTTTGCGCGAGTTGCCCACCACTTGGGAGGAGACACGCTTTATTGATGGCTATCCCGGCAAGTATGTGGTGATGGCACGTAAAGCCACTAATGGCAAGTGGTACATCGCTGGTTTGAATGCCCAGAAAGAACCACTCGCACTGACTCTTGATTTGAAGGCATTTGGTGACCTGACTAAACTGCTTGTTGACGATAAGCAGAAGCAGCCAGTACAGACAGCCTTGCAGAAAGATAAGAAGGGAAAGATAAAAGTCGTTATTCAGCCGAATGGCGGAATGATTATTAAATAATATCAAGGAGCATTTTTTTATTAAGAAATGCTCCTTTTTATTTGCAAATGTCGCAAATAATACCTACCTTTGCGGCTGAAATAATTATTATTATCAATTTATTATTATTAATGAAAACTAAATTTTTACTGACTATCGCAGCCATGGCACTTGGAATGAGTGTCCAGGCTAAGGATTTCAAGTACGTCACCGTTCCCGGCGACAAGATGCAAACCCGTATGTACACATTGGATAACGGCCTGAAGGTGTTCCTGAGTGTGAACACAGAGAAACCACGTATCCAGACTTATATAGCCGTACGTACAGGCTCAAAGAACGACCCTGCCGAAACCACAGGATTGGCTCACTATCTGGAGCACCTGATGTTTAAGGGCACCAAGCAGTTTGGTACTAGCAACCCAGAGGCTGAGGCCCCATTGCTGGCTGAGATTGAGCAGCGCTACGAGGCTTATCGTAAGCTCACCGATCCTGAGGCTCGTAAAAAGGCATATCACGAGATCGACTCAGTGAGTCAGGTTGCTGCCAAGTACTTTATTCCTAACGAGTACGACAAGCTGATGGCTGCTATTGGTGCTGAGGGTACCAACGCCTACACTTCGAACGATGTGACTTGCTATACCGAGAATATCCCATCGAACGAGATTGATAACTGGGCAAAGATCCAGGCCGATCGTTTCCAGAATATGGTGATTCGTGGTTTCCACACTGAGCTGGAGGCTGTGTACGAGGAGTATAACATCGGACTGACCAGCGACAGTCGTAAGCTGTTCGCTACCCTGAGCAAGTTGTTGTGGCCTAACCATCCTTATGGCACACAGACCACCATCGGTACCCAGGAGCACCTGAAGAACCCATCAATCACCAATATCAAGAACTACTTCAACAAGTGGTATCGCCCCAATAATGTGGCAATCTGTATGGCTGGTGATTTTGATCCTGATAAGACCATCGCTATCATCGATAAGTACTTCAGCAGTTGGAAGCCAGGTGCTGATGTAAAGCAGCCAACCTTTGCACCACTGCCAGCTCTTACGCAGCCCAAGGATACTACCATCGTAGGTCCAGAGGCCGAGCGTGTATGGATGGCTTGGCGTGCCAAGCAGGCCAATGCCCTGCAGGCTGATACCTTGCAGCTGATGGAGGATGTACTGAGCAACGGTCGTGCCGGACTGTTCGACCTGGATTTGAACCAGACCATGAAGGTGCAGAGCGCCAATGGTGGTTGCGAACTGTTGAGAGACCATAGCGCTTTCTTCCTGATGGGTACCCCAAAGCAGGGTCAGAGCCTGGAAGAGGTTCGTAGCTTGATGCTGGCTGAGATTGACAAGCTGAAGAAGGGCGACTTCCCCGAGAACCTGTTGCCCAGCATTATTAACAACAAGAAGCGTAGCTACTATCAGCGTCTGGAGAGCAACGAGGGTAGAGCAGATATGTTCGTGGATGCCTTTATCAACGAGGTTGACTGGAAACAGGAGGTTGAGAGTATCGACCGTATTTCGAAGATTACCAAGCAGGAACTGGTTGACTTTGCCAACAAGTTCTTTACCGATGGATATGTAACCGTATTCAAGAAGCAGGGTGTTGACAGCCTGCAGAAGAAGATTGATAAGCCTGCCATCACCGCCATCCCTACCAACCGCGACATGATGAGTCAGTTTGTGAAGGATGTACAGAATGCTGAGGTAGAGCCCATCCAGCCACGATTTGTTGACTTTAAGAAGGATCTGACCATCGCTAAGCTGGGTAAGAGTCTGCCTTTCTACTACGTGAAGAATAACGATAACGGTTTGTTCAATCTGGTATTCTTCTACGAGTTTGGTCAGAGTGCTGATAAGCGCTACGATGTAGTGGCTGATTATATTAAGCTGCTTGGTACCGACAAGCAGAGTGCCGCTGAGTTGAAGCAGAAGTTCTATGAGCTGGCTTGCGACTGGTCGATGAATGTAGGTACTGAGAATATCACCGTTAACCTGTCGGGTTTGAACGAGAATATGCCTGCAGCACTGGCTCTGCTCGAGGACCTGTTTAAGAATGCCAAGGTAGATAAGGCCGCTTACGATCAGATGGTAAATCTGACTTTGAAGCGTCGTAACGATACCAAGAAGAGTCAGGGTGCCTATTTCTCACACCTGTATAGCTATGCTACCGTTGGCGAGCGTAATGCTTATCGCGACCTGGTTAGCGAGCAGGAGTTGAAAGATACCGATCCACAGGTATTTGTTGATCTGCTGAAGGGCTTGAGCAACTACACCCATAAGGTGGTTTACTTTGGTCCGATGAGCGAGAAGGAGGCTGTTGCTGCTATTGCTAAGGCTCACCGCATAGCCAAGAAGTTGGCTGCTATCCCAGAGAACAAGCCATACCTGAATGCACCTGCTACCCAGAACGAAGTTCTGATTGCACCTTACGATGCCAAGAACATCTACATGCGTATGTACCACAATGAGGGTCGTAGCTGGAATCCTGATGAGGCTGCTGTACAGGAGGTATTCAACGAGTACTATGGTGGCGGTATGAACGGTATCGTATTCCAGGAGATGCGCGAGGCTCGAGGTCTGGCTTACAATGCCTACGCTTACTATGCTCAGCCCAGCTGGAAGGATCGTAAGGAGTTCTTTATGACTCATATCATCACCCAGAACGATAAGATGAGCGATTGTATTGCACACTTTAACGAGATTCTGAACAATATGCCTGCTAGCGAGGCAGCCTTTAAGATTGCCAAGGATGCTGTTACCAAGCAGATGGCCAGCAACCGTACTACCAAGATTGGTATCTTTAATGCCTATCTGAGTGCTCTGCGCCTGGGTCTCGACTGCAGTCTGGATGAGATTATCTACAAGAACCTGGATAAGGTAACCCTGCAGGATATTGTGAACTTTGAGAAGCAGCAGATGGCCAACAAGCCATGTCGCTATATCATCTTAGGCGATGAAAAGGAACTCGACATGAAGACACTCGAGAAGATCGGTCCTGTGAAGAGACTGACTACCGAAGAAGTTTTTGGATATTAAACATGAAAGATTAAACATTAAACGTTGATTAAACAAATACGATTATGGCTAAGACAGTTGAATTTAAGTATGCGCCCATGTTCCAGGTGGGCGAGGACAAGACGGAATATCGTCTGTTGTCGAAGGAAGGCGTAACAACCGCCGAGTTTGAAGGAAAGCAGATCGTGAAGGTTAGCAAAGAAGCCCTCACTCTCTTGGCCCAGCAGGCATTCCACGATGTGGAGTTTATGCTGCGTCGCGAACATAACGAACAGGTGGCTAAGATCCTGACCGATCCCGAGGCCTCTGAGAATGATAAGTATGTAGCCCTGCAGTTCCTGCGCAATGCCGAGGTGGCTTGCAAGGGTATCCTGCCTTTCTGTCAGGATACAGGTACTGCCATCATCCATGGTGAGAAGGGACAGCAGATATGGACAGGTTTCGAGGATGAAGAGGCTCTGAGCCGTGGTGTGTTCAATACCTTTACTCAGGACAACCTGCGCTACTCGCAGAATGCTCCTCTGAACATGTACGACGAGGTGAACACTCGTTGCAACCTGCCTGCACAGATTGATATCGAGGCTACCGAGGGTGCTGAGTATAAGTTTGTGATGGTTGCTAAGGGTGGTGGCTCTGCCAATAAGACCTACTTCTATCCCATGACCAAGGCTACTATCCAGAACGAGGGTACACTTATCCCATTCCTGGTTGAGAAGATGAAGAGTCTGGGTACAGCTGCATGTCCTCCATACCACATTGCATTCGTAATTGGTGGTACATCAGCCGAGAAGAACCTGCTGACAGTGAAGCTGGCTTCTATCAAGTTCTACGATGGTCTGCCCACAACAGGTGATGAGACTGGTCGTGCTTTCCGTGATATCGACCTGGAGCAGAAGCTGATTAAGGAGGCTCAGAAGATTGGTCTGGGTGCCCAGTTCGGTGGTAAGTACCTGGCTCACGATATCCGCGTAATCCGTCTGCCTCGTCATGGTGCCAGCTGTCCTATCGGTATGGGTGTATCTTGTTCGGCTGACCGTAATATCAAGGCTAAGATTAATGCCGATGGTATCTGGTTGGAGAAGATGGACTCTAACCCAACAGAGCTGATTCCTGAGGAGCTGCGCAAGCCAGGTGAGGGCGGCAAGGGTATCGAGATCGACCTGAACGAGGGTATCGATGCTGTACGTGCTGAGCTCTCTAAGTATCCTGTAAGCACCCGTGTAAACCTGAAGGGTACCATCATTGTGGCTCGTGATATCGCTCACGCTAAACTGAAGGCTCGTCTGGATGCTGGTGAGGGAATGCCTGAGTACTTCAAAAAGTATCCTGTACTGTATGCAGGTCCTGCTAAGACTCCAGAGGGCTATCCTTGTGGATCGATGGGCCCAACCACCGCTAACCGTATGGACCCATACGTTGATGAGTTCCAGGCTAATGGTGCATCGCTCGTGATGATTGCCAAGGGTAACCGTTCTGATGTTGTTACCGAGGCTTGTAAGAAGCATGGTGGTTTCTACCTCGGAACCATCGGTGGTGTAGCCGCTGTTCTCTCTAAGAGCTCTATCAAGAGCATTGAGTGCGTAGAGTACCCAGAGCTGGGTATGGAGGCTGTATGGAAGATTGAGGTTGAGGACTTCCCCGCATTCATCCTGGTTGACGATAAGGGTAATGACTTCTTCAAGACCCTGAAGCCATGGACACCTTGCGCAAAATAATACTGTTCGCATTTGTGTTGCTGGTGGCGGTTGCCACCAGCGCACAAGAGCGAAAGCCTTGTGTACTAAATATCCCCACTGATAAAGCTAAGACCCGCGGGGTGCTTAGTTTTCCCGTTCAAGATTGGGATCCGCAGAAAGTGTATCGTCAGGCTGTGGTGCTGATAACCTTTGCCGATTGCGATTTTTCGATGGAGAATCCTGCCGCCTATTACCAGCGTTTGTTTAATGAGAATGGCTATAACGAGGGTTATGGTTTAGGCTCAGTGGCTGATTATTTTCGCGATCAGTCAGGTGGACTTTTTAACTTGCAGTTTGACATCTATGGCCCTATTAAGGTCAGCATGAGTGCAAAAGGTTCTTATAATAACTATGGCTTTAATGCTATGGAAGAGGCTTTGGCGGCATTGGATACCTTGACCACTCAAGACTTCTCTGTTTACGATTGGAATGGAGATGGTGTGGTTGAACAGATGCTGTTTGTGGCAGCTGGTCTTTGCGGAAACCAGGCTTCGGGTTACATTTGGCCTAACACAGATTATACTACTTTTAATGCCCCAGGAAAAAAGGAAATGGTGAATACCTGTATAACTTGTGAACTGTGGAGAGACAAGACACTATGTGGTATTGGTACCATTTGCCACGAGTTTGCCCATTGCTTAGGGTTGCCTGATATCTACCCTACTAGTAGTTCAAGTTATTTCTCGGTGGTGGATGAGTGGGACCTGATGGATGGGGGAAACTACACCAACAAGGGTTGGTGCCCACCCAACTTATCGATCTTGGAGAAAATGCTCTTGGGGTGGGGTACACCTACCGAACTGACAGAACCCACTACTATCACAGAAATGAAGCCTGTAAGTGAGGGAGGGACAACCTATTTAATTCGTAACTCTGGCTGCACAAACGAGTACTATCTGCTGGAGAATCGAAGACAAACTAAGTGGGATTATGGTATTCCTGGCAATGGCTTAGCAATTTTTCATGTAGATTACGATCAGGAAAGGTGGCATTTAAATGAAGTAAATATCGCTGATACCCTTTTCCGTTACGATTTGTTCCATGCGGATGGTAAGGATTACCTGACTTGGGATCCCAAGAATAATGGCAAGGATTTGGGGAAATATACGATGGACGACTGGTTGCGTAACAGATACCTGAGTACCTCGACTTATCCTTATACCAATCCCGAAACGCAGTTGATAAACGATGTGCTGAATGATAGCAGTACACCTGCATCTACCGTGCATAATAAGAATGCTGAAGGTGCCCTGCTGATGTCGAAGGCTATTACCAATATCCGTATTGCTGATGATGGTACGGTATCATTCGACTTTATGAAGGGTACATCGGGCATCCAACCGATTATCGAGGTAACGGATACTGATAATCGTTGGTACGACCTGCAAGGGCGCCAGCTACAAGGCGAACCACGTCAGAAAGGTGTGTATATCCATAACAGAAAAAAGGTTGCCCGATAACTCGAGCAACCCTTTTTTTAGTTTCTAAATATCAGTCCTTCGCCGTATTCATCGATGATGATAGGCTTGGTGCGATCCACCTCGTCTGACAGAATCTTCTTCGACAGATCGTTGAGCACGAACTGCTGGATGGCACGCTTAACAGGACGTGCACCAAAGTCGGGATCGTAACCCTGCTCGGCCAGATAGTCGATGGCCTGCGGTGTACACTCTAAGGTGATGCCCTGAGGTGCCAGCATATCAGTAACCTTCTTCATCTGCAACTTCACTACGTCGGCAATCTGTTCCTTGGTAAGAGGTGTAAAGGTGATAATCTCATCAATACGGTTCAGGAACTCTGGGCGCATAGTGGCTCTGAGCTGCTCACGGGTGGCGTTCGAGGTCATGATAATGATGGTGTTCTTAAAGTTGGCGGTACGTCCCTTGTTGTCCGTCAAACGTCCATCGTCCAGCACCTGCAACAGAATGTTGAACACATCCGGATGGGCCTTCTCAATCTCATCGAACAGCACTACCGAGTAAGGCTTGCGGCGCACGGCCTCGGTCAGTTGTCCACCCTCGTCGTAGCCTACGTATCCTGGAGGTGCACCAATCAGTCGGCTCACGCTGTATTTCTCCTGATACTCACTCATGTCGATACGCGTCATCATGGTCTCGTCGTTAAACAGATAGTCGGCCAGGGTTTTGGCAAGCTCTGTTTTACCTACACCTGTGGTACCAAGGAAGATGAAGCTGGCGATAGGACGCTTAGGATCCTGCAAGCCAGCACGACTACGGCGCACAGCATCAGATACGGCAATGATGGCTTCGTCCTGACCAATCACACGCTTGTGCAACTCATTCTCTAAGTGCAACAGCTTTTCGCGCTCGCTCTGCATCATCTTGGTAACGGGGATGCCAGTCCAGCGGCTTACTACCTCGGCGATGTCATCGGCGGTAACCTCTTCGCGAACCAGAGAGTTATCGCCTTGGGCATTGGCCAGCTGACTCTGGATATGTGCAATGTCGTCCTCAAGTGCTTTCAGTTTCGAGTAGCGTATTTCGGCTACCTTACCATAGTCGCCCTCGCGCTCGGCACGTTCTGCCTCCAGCTTCAGGTTCTCAATATCCTGCTTGTCCTGTTGGATTTTGTTGATGAGTTGGCGCTCGCCTTCCCACTTGGCACGGAACTGGGTTTCCTGTTCCTTCAGTTCGGCGATGTCCTTATCCAACTGTGCTATCTTCTGGGTGTCGCCCTCTCTTTTGATAGCCTCACGCTCGATTTCGAGCTGAGCCAGTCGGCGGGTAATCTCATCCAACTCCTCAGGTACCGAGTCGCGCTCCATGCGCAGTTTTGCTGCGGCCTCGTCCATCAGGTCGATGGCCTTGTCGGGGAGGAATCTTTCAGAGATATAGCGCTCTGAGAGTTGTACGGCAGCGATACAGGCATCGTCCTGGATACGTACCTTGTGGTGGTTCTCGTAACGTTCCTTCAAGCCTCGCAGAATGCTGATAGCACTCAGTTCATCGGGCTCATCAACCATCACGGTCTGGAATCGGCGCTCCAGGGCCTTATCCTTCTCAAAGTATTTCTGATACTCGTTCAGTGTGGTGGCACCTATGGCACGCAGTTCGCCACGAGCCAGGGCTGGTTTCAGAATGTTAGCGGCATCCATGGCACCCTCGCCACCACCTGCACCTACCAAGGTGTGGATCTCGTCGATAAACAGGATGATGCGGCCCTCGGCCTTGGTCACCTCGTTGATCACACTCTTCAGGCGCTCCTCAAACTCACCTTTGTACTTGGCACCTGCTACCAGTGCACCCATATCCAGCGAGTAGAGTTGCTTGTCCTTCAGGTTCTCGGGCACATCGCCACGCACAATACGACCAGCCAGTCCCTCAACGATGGCTGTCTTACCTGTACCAGGTTCACCTATTAATATAGGGTTGTTCTTGGTGCGGCGACTCAGAATCTGCAGTACACGACGAATCTCATCGTCGCGACCAATCACTGGGTCCAGCTTGCCTTGACGGGCCAAATCCACCAGGTTCTTGGCATATTTCTCCAAGCTCTGGTAGTTATCATCGGCACTCTGCGATTGCACCTTCTGTCCCTGGCGCAGCTCCTGGATAGCCGCCTGCATATCCTTCTCGGTACAGCCGGCATCCTTCATGATGCGTGAGGCAGTAGAATTAACTTTCAGCAGGGCGAGTAGGATAGGCTCTACCGATACAAACTCGTCGCCACCTTTCTGGGCCACCTCTTGCGCGCGCACGAGTACATTATTACTATCACTGGAGAGATAAGGCTGACCAGCACCCTGTACTTTGGGCAGATGCTGTATCTCCTGATCTACCAGTAACTCTATCTGCTGGGCATTTACGCCCAACTTCTGGAAGATGAAGGTGGTTACATCCTTCGCCTTCTCTATCACACCTTTCAGTATGTGTACAGGTTCTATCACCTGCTGACCATTCATCTGGGCCGCGTTCACCGCCTGCTGAATGGCCTCTTGTGCTTTAATTGTAAACTTGTCGAATGTCATAATATGCTCCTTTCTATTTTAATGTTTAATCTTTAATGTTTAATGTTCAAAGCTTATGCCTAAGGCTTTTTGTCTGACAAAATGGCATTGATGTATGTCTGTTTGTCGTAGTGTTTCTGAAAATCCATATAAATGTGGATTGCTCAAGTTGCAAAAATTGCGTACCTTTGCAGCGCAATTAAGAACATAAGTTGTAAAATTGATGAATAAGAAGATTGTTTTCGTGCTTTTGGCACTGGGTGGTCAGCTTTCGGTAATGGCCACTCCTCTTAGAAACTTGGATACTGAGGAGCTCAGCGATTCAAGTAAGGTTGTCGACCTTGACGAGGTTGTGGTGGTATCGCAACCCAAGGAGCAGGTGCGCCTGCGCCTTCAGCCAGTTAGTAGTAATGTGTTTGGTAGTGAGCAGTTGCAGCAGTTGCATGTTCACGATTTGAGTCAGCTTTCGCAGTATGTACCATCGTTTGTGATGCCATCGTATGGTTCGCGCCTCACCTCGTCGATGTATGTGCGTGGTATTGGTTCGCGTATCAACAACCCTGCAGTGGGTGTGTATTACGATAACATCCCCCTGATGTCGAAGTCGGCTTTCAACAACCATTTCTATATGTTGGATCGTGTAGATGTGCTGCGTGGTCCTCAGGGGTCGCTCTATGGTCAGAATACCGAGGGCGGACTGGTACGTATCTATTCTAAGAACCCGATGAACTATCAGGGTACTGATATCCGTTTGGGTATCGGCACTGGCTTATATAGTAATGTAGAGGTGGCTCACTACCATCGTCCATCAGAGAAGTTGGCATTCAGCGTGGCTGGATTCTACAGCGGACTTAAAGGTTTTATTAATAATCAGAACTTCGACCAGAAGAACGACCTGACCAACGAGGCTGGTGGTAAGCTGCGCCTGATTTGGCAGCCTAACAAGCAACTGAAGTTCGACTGGACTGCTGATTACCAGTATGTAAACCAGAATGGTTTTGGTTATGGCGAGTTCCAGCCGTTCGCTTATCTGCCAACACTATATAGCTCAACATTTATGCCTGCAGATGAAACAGTTCAGGATCCTGCCACCACCATCATGAATGGTTACAAGCGTAACATGTTTACCACAGGTTTGAACATTGGTTACGAGACAGAGAGCCTGCTCTTTACCTCAACCACCAGCTATCAGTACCTGAACGACCTGATGCTGATGGACCAGGATTATATGACAGGCGATTATCTGCAGCTGAATCAGGCTCAGAAGATGAACGCCATCACTCAGGAGTTTGTGCTGCGTAGCAACAACAAGGGCTTGATTCGTCAGATATTCCCAAGTCGTTGGCAGCATGCTACAGGTTTGTTCGCTTCGTACCAGTGGCTTAACACCAATGCACCCGTGCTCTTTGGCGATGGCATCACAGGTCCTATCGGCAATGCGATTGCCAATGCCATGAAGAACTCTATGCTTCAGGGTATGATTGGTCGCTTTATGGGGCAGGGAATGAGTGCTGAGGCTGCTAGGGCTGCTGCACAGGCTGCTGTAGAAAAGATGGGTGTAAACATGAGTGCTGAGATGGCTGTGCCTGGTGAGTACAAAACTCCAACTTGGAACTTTGCAGCTTTCCACGAGAGTAACATCCTGTTGGGCGACAACTGGAAGCTTACCCTTGGTTTGCGCTTTAATATAGATAAGGTGAAGATTGAGTACGATGCGCTGGCCTATATGAACATGACTGGTGGTACTGCTAATGCCACAGCTACCTATCACCTCACATCGCATGTACAGGACAGTCGCTCTAAGAGCTACACCCAGCTATTGCCAAAGATTGGTCTTACCTATACCTTCGACGATTCAATTGGTAATATCTACGCACTGGTATCAAAGGGCTATCGCGCTGGTGGATACAATTTCCAGATGTTTAGCGATGTGCTGCAGACTGAGTTGAATGCGCATCAGCAGGACGCTATGCGTGGTGACTACGATGTGGAGCACACTGCTGCCGACTATGATGCTATCAACGAGACTATCGCCTACAAGCCAGAGGAGAGTTGGAACTATGAGATTGGTACCCACCTCAACCTGTTTGGTGGTAGCACTCACTTCGACTTGGCTCTCTACTACATGCAGATTCGCAATCAGCAGCTGTCAATCATGGAGCCAAACAGCAACTATGGTCGCATAATGGTCAATGCAGGTAAGAGTCACTCATGCGGACTTGAGGCAACTCTGCGCGGAAAGGCTGCCGACAATGCTCTCGACTGGGCTGTAACCTATGCATTCACAAATGCTAAGTTTGATGAGTACCAGCATACCGTAGGTGGTTCAACATCTCCAAATACGGATACATTCGCTGGTGATTACGATGGCAACTATGTGCCATTCGTTCCTCAGCACACCCTGAGCGCTATGGTTGATTGGCACATCGGTAAGTTTACCATTGGTGCCAATATGAATGGTCAGGGCAAGATTTGGTGGGACGATGCTAACACCTACGCACAGAAGTTCTATGCTGTGGCTGGTGCTCATGCTGATTACGACTTCGGTCCTGTGCTGGTATCGCTCTGGGGACGTAACCTCACCAACACGCACTACAATACGTTTGCCGTTGCATCGAGTGCTGTAGGTGGAACTCACTACTTTGCTCAGCGAGCAACACCTATCCAGGTTGGATTAGACGTAAACATTCACTTCTAAGCATAAAAAAACCTCGCCGATTGGCGAGGCTTTTTTTTTGCTATATAAACCTTATACTTTATTAGCCTTGAGACCTACGGTCGAGCCTGCTTGCGTTCGGTAATCGATGCAAGCATCATTACGCTCACTGTTTCGCAGCCTTTTTACGCTGGTCGTGATCCAGAATCGTTTTGCGCATACGCATCGATTTTGGTGTTACCTCAACCAACTCGTCGCTCTTGATGTACTCCAGGCACTCCTCAAGGCTCATCACGGTCTTTGGAATAATGCGAGCCTTATCATCGGTACCCGATGCACGTACGTTAGTAAGCTGCTTAGCCTTACATACGTTTACTACCAGGTCGTTATCGTGAACATGCTCACCTACTACCTGACCCATGTAAACATCCTCACCTGGATCGATGAAGAACTTACCACGGTCCTGCAGTTTATCGATAGCATAAGCAAAAGCGTTACCAGTATCCATCGAGATCATCGAACCATTTACACGGCGCTCAATCTCGCCCTTGTATGGCTGATACTCCTTAAAGCGGTGGGCCATGATAGCCTCGCCCTGACTGGCTGTGAGCACATTGGTACGCAGTCCGATAATACCACGTGATGGGATATCGAACTCGATATTTACACGCTCGCCCTGACTCTCCATCGATGTCATCTCACCCTTACGACGGGTTACCATATCAATCATCTTAGATGAGAACTCCTCGGGCACGTTGATGGTGAGCTCCTCAACAGGCTCGTGCTTTACACCGTCGATCTCCTTGTAGATTACCTGAGGCTGACCAACCTGCAGCTCGTAGCCCTCGCGGCGCATGGTCTCAACCAGCACTGAGAGGTGCAGCACACCACGGCCAGATACAATCCACTTATCGGTGCTATCCTCGAAAGGTGTCACACGCAGGGCCAGGTTCTTCTCCAGCTCCTTCTCCAAGCGGTCGTTAATATGGCGTGATGTCACAAACTTACCCTCCTTACCAAAGAAAGGTGAGTCGTTGATCATAAACAGCATCGACATGGTTGGCTCATCAATAGCGATAGGTGGCAGGGGCTCTGGGTTCTCAAGGTCGCAGATGGTATCACCAATCTCAAACTTCTCCAGTCCAATTACAGCGCAGATGTCGCCACACTCCACTTGTTCGGTATGTACGTGTCCCATACCCTCAAAGGTGTGCAGCTCCTTAATCTTGGTCTTCTCCATGGTGCCATCGCGGTGTGCAATGGTTACCTGCATACCATCCTTCAGGGTGCCACGGTGCACACGACCTACAGCGATACGTCCCTGATAGCTCGAATAGTCGAGCGATGTGATGAGCATCTGAGGTGTTCCCTCTTCCTTCTTTGGGGCGGGAATCACCTCTACGATTTTATCAAGCAGATAAGTGATATTGTCGGTAGGCTTCTGCCAATCCTCGCTCATCCAGCCGTTCTTGGCCGAACCATAAACCACGGGGAAATCCAACTGCTCCTCGGTGGCGTTGAGCGAGAACATCAGGTCGAACACCATTTCGTAAACCTCCTCAGGGCGGCAGTTAGGCTTATCCACCTTGTTAACTACAACGATAGGCTTCAGACCGATTTCGAGTGCCTTCTGCAGCACGAAACGTGTCTGAGGCATAGGACCTTCGAAGGCATCAACCAACAGCAGACAGCCATCAGCCATGTTGAGCACGCGCTCAACCTCGCCACCGAAGTCAGAGTGTCCCGGAGTGTCGATGATATTGATTTTAACGCCTTTCCAATTGATACTGACGTTTTTCGAAAGAATTGTGATACCACGCTCGCGCTCCAAGTCGTTGGCATCCAGTACCTGATTGCTGAGATTCTGTCCGTCACGGAACAGGTGTCCAGCCAGCATCATCTTGTCCACAAGGGTTGTTTTTCCGTGGTCAACATGAGCGATAATTGCAATGTTTCTGATATCCTGCATACTAATTAAATTGTTTTGCGGGTGCAAAGTTACAAAAAAATAGGCACGGATTACACGGATTACGCGGATTTTTTAATAAATATCACAAAAAAATATCAAAAATCAGTGTTAATCCGTGAAATCCGTGCCAAAAAATTTGGAGGAATGGATAAATTGTTGTAATTTTGCAGCCGCATTTCGGAAAATCCGGAGCATTTGACGACGTAAACCCACTGGTGATTAGGCGGGAATCGCGTTTGAAAAATGTTATTGCAACAATTTTTTAATCACATTAAAATTATGTATTTAGACAAGGCAAAGAAAGAGGAGATCTTCGGTCAGTACGGTAAGAGCACTACTGATACTGGTTCTGCAGAGGCTCAGATTGCACTCTTCAGCTACCGTATCTCTCACCTGACAGAGCACCTGAAGAAGAATCACAAGGACCACAACACTGCACGTTCACTCACCATGCTGGTAGGTAAGCGTCGTAAGTTGCTGAAGTACCTGTACAATAACGATATCAATCGTTATCGTGCTATCATCAAGGCTCTGGGTCTCCGTAAGTAATATTCGTACTTACAACCAAGAAAAGAAAATCCCCATCTCAAATCGAGGTGGGGATTATTTTTTATGTTGCTGAAGGATTAGGCATCGGCAAACACCTTACCGTCTTCGAGTGTAATCTGCAGTTTGGTGTACTCGCAGTGGAAATCGTTCTTCAGACGGTCAAGATAGCGGGTGCACTCCCATTTGCACATGGGCAGATCGTGCAGCAGATAGTTGCCACAAGCCTCAGGACGTGTTGCAGGCACCTCGTCCTGTGTCAGTATCCACTCCAGGCACTCCATCGTCAATTGGCGCATGTCCTCAACGGTGTATTCACCCGTCATAATGATGTACATACCTGTGAGGCAGCCCATCGGACCCACATATACCACATCCTCCTTGGCGCGCGAGTTGCGGAACCAGGTGGCCATCAGGTGCTCAATGCTGTGGATAGCAGCAGGGGCAACAGCGGGCTCCTTATTGGGTTCGGTAATGCGCAAATCAAAAGTGGTAAAACCTTTATCCACACGCGATACGTAGATACCTGGCTTCAGGTGCGTGTGGTCAATCGTAAAACTCTGTATAACTTCCATTCAATTTTTACATTTTTACATTTTTCAATTTTTACATTTTTCTACAGGCTTTCGATAAAAGTCTTGGTGGTGATGAATGACTTCTCGGCCACGGTATCCCAGAAGTTGTGGTATTGCGAGGCATCGGTGTCGCGCAGGGGAATATCGCTGATGACGCGGAACGAGATAAAGGGCACCTTATAGATGTGGCATACCTGCGCGATGGCACAGCTCTCCATATCTACAGCCTTGGCCTCGGGGAAGTGATTTACTATCTCGCGCATCTTTTCCTTAGAATCCACAAACCAGTCGCCAGTCACAATCAGTCCGGGCTTGGCACCTGCCAACTGGGCTTTCTCAAGCAGATAAGGGTCGGCCTGATAACGGGCTGGCAAGCCCTGCACCTGACCATATACCGTGTTCTCGTCGATGGCATAGCCACAATACACATCGTGGTAGGTCAGCTCCGAACTAACTACTACATCCTGCAGGTTGATGTCGTCGCCATTACCACCAGCGCAACCACTCGAGATAATCACGTCGGGCTTATACTGGCGAATCATCTCTACTGCCTGGATAGCGGCATTTACAGTGGCAATACCACTCTTCTGCAGAATCACTTTATCTTCGGGGAATAATGGACGGAGCTGCTTCAGTTCCTTGTCCATCGCTACGATCATTCCAACTTTCATACGTTAAACATTAAAGATTAAACATTAAACATTAAAGATTAAACATTAAAGATTAAACATTTATTTTTTGCAACGGACTACAGGACTTTAGGATTTTTTTTACCTGTGATAATCAGTCTTGTTAGTCCTGTTGTCCGTTGCTAAATATTCATTTCACATTGCGCTGGCGCACAGCTTCGTACATCAGGATAGCGGCTGATACGCTTACGTTCAGCGAGTCTAGGCGGCCCAGCATGGGTATGCGGATATGGGCATCGGCGGCCTCGCGCCACTGGTTGGTAAGGCCCGTGCTCTCGGTGCCCATCACAATGGCTGTGCCCTGCGTCATGTCGTAATCGTAATACTCGTACGAATCCTGCAACTGGGCGGTAAGAATCTTGATGCCGTGCTCCTTGAGGAAGGCGATGCACTCCTGCGACGAACAAACGGCTGTGGGCACGCAGAACACACCACCGATACTAGCACGAATCACGTTGGGATTGTACATATCCGTCAGTGGGTCGCACACGATGAGGGCATCAATACCAGCCGCCTCGGCACTACGCAATATAGCCCCCAGGTTGCCAGGCTTCTCCACACTCTCGAGAACAACCACAAGAGGGTTGTTCTTAATTGACAATTGAGAATTGAGAATTGACAGTGTGTGCTCCTTGCATCTCACCACGGCAATGTGGCCCTCGGTACTGCCGCGATAGGCCATCTTTTCATATACCTGCGGCGAAACGTTCTTGTCGCGGATGTACTCCTCCGTCACCTCGTAGCCGCAGGCTTTACAGTGCTCTATCTCGCGCTGGCCTTCAACCACAAAAAGTCCCTCCTCACGACGGAGCGACGACTTCTGCTGCAGGGCTACTACGTGCTTAATCTTGGCGTTTTGTACGCTTGTAATGATTGTTTCTTCCATATTTTGCTGCAAAATTATAAAAAATCCGTGAAATCCGTGTAATCCGTGCCAAAAATTTAATACCTTTGCAGGCAAATTAAATAATTTGCAAGTTATGACATTATTGAAAAAATGGCTGCCCGATATGTTGGCAGTGTTGTTATTCGCCGTTCTGGCCTTTGCGTATTTCTTCCCTGCCGATATCGAGGGACGTATCCTGTACCGTCACGATGCCTCAGCTGGTCGTGGTGCTGGTCAGGAGGGTATCGAATATATGCAGAAAACAGGCGAGCGTAGTCGTTGGACCAACGCCCTGTTTGGTGGTATGCCTACCTACCAGATGGCTCCCTCGTATCATTCTACCGATAAACTCAGTACAATGACCAAGATCTACCATCTGTTCTTACCCGAGAATGTGTGGTATGTGTTTGCTTATCTGTTAGGATTCTATATTTTGCTGCGTGCTTTCGATTTCCGTCAGCATCTGGCAGCCTTAGGCTCTATCGTGTGGGCCTTCAGCACCTATTTCCTCATCATCATTGCTGCAGGTCACATCTGGAAGGTGTGGGCACTGGCCTACCTGCCACCATTGATTGCAGGACTTGTGCTGGCCTATAGGGGCAAATATCTGTGGGGCTTTGTGCTCACAGCCATTTTTACCGCATTCGAAATCAATGCCAACCACGTGCAGATGACGTATTACTATCTGTTTATCATCCTGGCCATGGTGATTGCCTGGTTGGTAGATGCCATCCGCAAGCATCAGTTGGCTGCCTTCGGTAAGGCCACTGCCGTGTGCATCGCAGGTGCCGCCATTGGCGTGTGCATCAACCTCTCAAACCTCTACCACACCTGGCAGTACGGTCAGGAGTCGATGCGCGGTAAGAGCGAACTGGTAAAGAAGAATTCGGCCAACCAGACCAGCAGTGGTTTGGAGCGCGATTATATCACACAGTGGAGTTATGGTATCGACGAGACCTGGACCCTGCTCATTCCTAACACCAAGGGTGGTGCTTCGGTGCCCATGAGCGAGAGTAAGATTGCCATGGAGAAAGCCGATCCTACCTACGAGAGCATCTACCAGCAGATTGGTCAGTACTGGGGCGAACAGCCTGGTACCAGCGGTCCTGTGTATGTAGGTGCCTTTGTGATGTTCCTGTTTGTGCTGGGACTGCTGATTGTCAAAGGTCCTATGAAGTGGGCTTTGCTCGCTGTTACCATCCTGTCGATACTCCTGTCGTGGGGTCGTAACTTCATGGGCTTTACCGATTTCTTCCTCGATTATGTGCCCATGTACGCCAAGTTCCGTACCGTGGCCTCGATATTGGTGATTGCCGAGTTCACCATCCCCTTGCTGGCCATGATGGCATTGAAAAAACTGTTCGACGAGCCCGAGGGCTTTAGCAAGTACAGCAAGCCTATCTACATCAGCTTTGGTGTTACCGCAGGCTTCTGCCTGTTGTTTGCCCTGATGCCAACCACCTTCTTCGATGGTTTTGTTTCATCCAGCGAGATGCGTGCTCTCAGCACCTTGCCACAGGAGCACATCCAACCACTTATCAGTAATCTGGTTGATATGCGTACAGCCGTGTTTACAGCCGATTGCTGGCGTTCGTTCTGGATTATCGTCGTGGGCATGGTATTGCTCATGGCTTACAAATATCGCAAACTCAAGGCCGAATATACCATCGGTGCTATCCTGGTGCTCTGCCTCATCGACCTTTGGCAGGTTAACAAGCGTTACCTGAACGATGAGATGTTTGTGCCCCAGAGCGAGCGCGAGGCACCCCAGCAGATGTCGCAGACCGATGAGCTCATCCTGCGCGACAAGGCCCTGGATTACCGTGTGCTCAACCTGGCATCAAATACCTTCAACGAGAACGAGACATCTTACTACCATAAGAGCATTGGTGGTTACCATGCTGCCAAGCTGCGCCGTTATCAGGAGATGATAGAGCAGTATATCTCACCCGAGATGCAGCGCCTGATGAATGCCGTGGCCGAGGCTGGTGGCGACATGACTCAGGTTAAAGGCGACAGCATCTGTCCTGTTATCAATATGCTCAACACCCGCTACTTTGTGTTCCCACTGCAGGGTGGCCAGACAGTGCCCATCCAGAACCCCTATGCTTTGGGTAATGCGTGGTTTGTTGATAAGATTAGCTATGCCAAGAATGCCAACGAGGAGATTTTGAAGGTGGGTCAGATCGACCTGCGTCACGAGGCTGTGGCCGACGAGAAGTTCCAGGCACAGCTGGGTGATGCTGTTACACAGGATACCACCAGCACCGTGGATATCAAGAGCTACGAGCCTAACCAGCTTACCTACGAGGTTAACTCGGGTAAGGGTGGTGTAGTGGTATTCTCCGAGGTTTACTATCCCGGCTGGACTGCCACCATCGATGGCGAGCCTGCCGAGTTGGGTAGGGTAAACTACATCCTGCGTGCCCTCAATGTAAAACCAGGTAAACACGAGGTAGTGCTCAGCTTCTTCCCCAAGTCGGTTGATACTACCGAGACGATTGCCTATACAGCGTATGCTATACTGATACTGGTGCTGGCAGGAGCCGCCTTCATGGCCTACCGCCGCAAAAAGAATGGTTAAGGCTCTTGGCGAGCTGAATGTTCAATGTTCAATGTTCAATGTTCAATGAAAAAGTTGCTCTCATTGCCACCAAACTTGGTGGACAGTTTCCACGATGTAACCGGATTGAGTCGTGAGGAGTATTTCTGTACCAACGATCCAGTTGGTCATAAGTTGGGTAGTGGTGGCGGAACCACCTGGCTGTTACAGGCCTGTATGACTACCGAGGATGGCACCTCGCTTGCCGAGTGGCTGCCCCGCGAAAAGCGTATTCTGCTGCATGCCGGCGGACAGAGTCGTCGCTTGCCCTCGTATGCCCCATCAGGTAAGATCCTTACCCCCGTACCCGTGTTCCGTTGGGAGCGTGGACAGCGCCTCTCACAGGACTTGCTCAGTCTGCAGCTGCCCCTTTACGAGCAGATGATGGATATGGCTCCCGAGGGCATCCACACCATGGTGGTAAGTGGCGATGTGCTGGTGCGCACCTCACAGCCCCTGCAGCCCATCCCCGATGCCGATGTGGTGTGCTATGGCTTGTGGCTCGATGCCTCAGTGGCCAAGAACCACGGTGTGTTCGTAAGCTCGCGCAAATCGCCCCAGGTGCTTAAGCATATGCTGCAGAAACCCAGCATCGAGACCCTGAACGAGCTTCAGAAAGATCATTATTACCTCACCGATATCGGCATCTGGATGCTGAGCGACAAAGCCGTTGAACTATTGGCTAAAAAATCAATGGCAGATCCAAATGGTCCATTGTCAATGGTCCGCTCCAGCTCTGCTGGCTTGCAAGGCAAGAATGGTCAATTAAAGGAGTACGATATGTACTCTGAGTTCGGTTGTGCTTTGGGTACCAACCCTTCGTTGCCCGACGACGATCTGAAGGATCTCAAGGTGGCCATTGTGCCCCTGCAGGGTGGCGAGTTCTATCACTTCGGTACTTCGCGCGAGATGATCTCATCTACCCTCCGCATTCAGAATCTGGTAAACGATCAGCGAGAGATTATGCACCACGATCGCAAACCGCACCCCAGCTTGTTTGTGCAGAATGCCGTTTGCAAGTACAAGTTTACCGAGGACAATACCAATATCTGGATTGAAAACAGCGACGTGAGCGAGGGCTGGACCCTGAGTCACGACAATATTATAACAGGTGTACCCCAGAACCACTGGAAGGTAAACCTGGCCCCAGGCGAGTGTATCGATGTAGTGCCCATTGGCGATACCGAATACGCTGTGCGCCTGTACCATATCGACGATAAGTTTGCTGGTGCCGAACAGCAGAAACAGCAGTTCCCTGTAGTGGCCGACCTTGAGGCCCTGAGCATGCTGCAAACACTGGATGGCCTGGCACTCGTTACCAGTCGTATGATTTCGGCCGAGGAGATTAGTACCGAGGCCAATCTGCATCGCTTGTTCGATCAGCGTAAGGCTTTCCGCAAACTCAACTGGAGTGCGCTGGCCAAGAACTGGAACCACAGTGTGTTCTACCAGCTCGACCTGGCCGATGCCAAGCGCGAGTTCGACGAACAGCACATTGAGATGCCCCCTGCACTCGATGCCGATGCACCCCTGATGACGCGCATCCACGATGCCATGTTCCGTGGCGAAAGCGAAAAGGCCTTTGCGCTTTTACGTGAGGGCTTACTCGATACCAACGATTATCAGCAGATACCCCAGCTCAGCGTGGCCGATGACCAGATTGTCTGGGGCCGTTCACCTGTGCGTATCGATATCGCAGGTGGTTGGACCGATACCCCTCCTTACTGTCTGATGGAGGGTGGCAACGTCATCAACCTGGCCATCGAGCTCAATGGTCAGCCCCCGTTGCAAACCTATGTGCGCCCCTGTCAGGAGCCCCGTATTGTGCTGCGTAGCATCGACCTGGGTGCCATGGAGGTAGTAGAGACCTCCGAGCAGTTGCGTGATTTTATGCACGTAGGCTCGCCCTTCTCAATCCCCAAGGCCGCCTTGGTATTGGCAGGCTTTGGTCAGCGTTCGCTCAAGGATGAGTTAGCTGCCTTTGGCGCAGGTATCGAGCTCACCCTGCTCAGTGCCATCCCCGCAGGCAGTGGCTTAGGCACCAGCAGCATCCTGGCTGCTACCGTGCTGGGCGCGCTCAACGATTTCTGCGGCTTGGGTTGGGATAAGAACGAGATAGGTCATCGCACCCTGATGCTCGAACAGATGCTTACCACAGGTGGTGGTTGGCAGGATCAGTTCGGTGGTGTGCTGGGTGGTGTAAAACTGCTGCAAACGGGTAGGGGCTTCGCCCAGAACCCACAGGTGCGCTGGTTGCCTACCGATCTGTGGACGCAACCCGAATATCGCCCTTGTCACCTATTATATTATACAGGCATCACGCGTACGGCTAAGAGCATCCTGGCCGAGATTGTGCGTGGCATGTTCCTGAATCGTGGCGACGAGCTTCGCCTGTTGCGTCAGATGAAACAGCATACCCTCGACATGTACGAGGCCATCCAGCAGAACGACTTCGAGCGAATGGGCTTGTTGGTACGCAAAACGTGGGCACAGAATCAGGCCCTCGATGCAGGTACCAACCCAGCCGATGTGGCTAAGCTCACCAGCTTGATCGACGACCTCTGCTTAGGTTACAAACTGCCTGGTGCAGGTGGTGGCGGCTATCTGTATATGGTAGCTAAGGATCCCGAGGCCGCCGCACGTATCAAGCAGATACTCACCGAAAACAGCATCCGTAAAAATGCCCGCTTTGTTGAGATGAGTCTCTCTACGAGCGGTTTGCAAATAAGTAGAAGTTGATATTTAGCAACGGACTACAGGACTTTAGGATTTTTACCCGCGATAATCATCCTGTTAGTCCTGTTATCCGTTGCAAAAAAGAAAATATGGAGTTTAGGACTATTGTAGATATTGAGGACCCTGGGTTTAGGATAGGGGCTTGCGAGGAGATGCTCTTCGTAGGGTCGTGCTTTGCCGATAAGATAGGCGCACGCTTTACCGACGAGAAGTTCCGCACCATCGTTAATCCCTTTGGCGTGATGTATAATCCCGCCTCCATCCTCCATACCATCCAGCGCCTCTCCGCTCAGCCCGATTTGAAATCCGTCAAGACCGCATTCTTGACCCTCGGCACCAATCACGTTTATATTCTCAATGAAACAGGCGAGATAGTAGATAACTGCCAAAAGCGCCCGCAATCGCTCTTTACCGAGAAGGAACTCACGGTAGATGAGTGTGCCGATTACCTGCAGCAGGCCATTGATATCCTGCATGCCGCCAATCCCGATATGCGCATCGTGCTCACCGTCAGTCCCATCCGCTATCGCAAATACGGCTACCACGGCTCCAAGTTATCTAAAGCTACGCTTCTCCTAGCCGTTGATAAGGTCATCAAAATGTTTCATGTTTCATGTTTAATGTTTAATGTTTCATGTTTAATGTTTAATGTCTCTTACTTTCCCGCCTACGAAATCATCAACGACGAGTTGCGCGATTACCGCTTTTATGCCGATGATATGCTGCACCCCTCATCGCAGGCCGTAGAGTATATCTGGCAGCGATTCTCCGAGGTGTATCTCAGTCCCGAGGCCAAGGCATTCCTCAAGGAGTGGCAACCCCTCAAGGCCGCGCTTAATCACAAGCCGTTCAATCCCGATTCGGATGAATATCGCATATTTATGGATAAAACTATGTTAAAAATTTCCGAGTTGCAAAAAAAATACCCTAACTTTGCAGTATGAAATACAGTATAGAAAAGGTTACCACGCTCATAGGAGCGCGACGATATGGAAACACTGAGGCTCAGGTAAGCTGGTTGCTCACCGATAGCCGTAGTCTTTGTTTCCCCGAAGAAACATTGTTTTTTGCCCTGAAAACACAGCGTAACGATGGTCATCGTTACATTCAGGACTTGTATAACCGTGGTGTGCGCCAGTTTGTAGTAGAGCAGGTGCCCGAGGCTTACGAAACCCTTTATCCGCAGGCCAACTTTTTGCGCGTACCGCACACATTGGCAGCCCTGCAGCGTTTGGCCGAGCGCCATCGCGACGAGTTCTCGTTGCCCATCGTAGGTATCACCGGCTCTAATGGTAAAACCATGGTTAAGGAGTGGCTTTATCAGTTGCTGTTGCCCTCGCAGCGTATTGTACGTTCGCCTCGCAGCTACAACTCACAGATAGGTGTGCCCCTCTCGGTATGGTTGCTCAACGAGCAGACCGAGGTTGGTATCTTCGAGGCAGGTATCTCGCAGCCTGGCGAGATGATGGCCCTGCGCGATATCATCCAGCCCACCATCGGCGTGCTCACCTCGTTAGGTGCCGCCCATCAGGAAAACTTCCGTTCGATGGAAGAGAAGTGCATGGAGAAACTCGAGCTGATGCACGATACCGAGGCCATGGTGTATTGCTCTGATAACGATATCGTGAGCCGTTGCATCCGTCGCATGAACTATAAAGGCGAGAAAATCTCGTGGAGCACCTGCGATCAGCAGGCCGCCTTCTATGTGAAGAGTGTCGAGAACTCGCACATCACCTATATTTGGAAGGAAGAAGAGAACTGCTTCGATATCCCATTTATCGACGAGGCCTCAATCGAGGATTGTATCACCTGTGCAGCCGTTGCCCTGCGCTTGGGTCTCACCCCTGGCGATCTGGCCGACCGCATGCCTAAGCTTGAGCCCGTGGCCATGCGCCTCGAGGTTAAAGAGGGCCAGCGTGGTTGCATCCTCATCAACGACTCGTACAACTCCGATATCAATTCACTCGATATCGCCCTTGATTTCATGAATCGCCGCGAGGAGTTGAAGAAGCGTACCCTTATCCTCAGCGATATGTTCCAGTCGGGTCTTTCGCCCGAAAAACTCTACGCCCAGGTATCCGATTTGGCTGTTAAGCGTGGCATCACCAAGTTTATTGGTATCGGCGCCCAGCTCACTGCCCAGGCCGATAAAATTCAGATTGCCGACAAGCAGTTCTTTGCCGATGTAAACCACTTCCTGGGTAGCGATGCCTTTACCGGTTTGCGCAACGAGATGATTCTCTTGAAGGGTGCCCGTCCTTTCGGTTTCGATCAGATTACCGAGCAGCTCGAGCAGAAGGTTCACGAAACCATCCTCGAGGTCAACCTCAATGCCGTGGTCGAGAATCTCAACTTCTATCGCTCGTTCATGAAGCCCGAAACCAAGATGGTGTGCATGATCAAGGCCGATGCCTATGGAGCAGGAGCCGTCGAGATAGCCAAAACCCTGCAGGATCACCGTGTTGACTACCTCGCAGTGGCAGTGGCCGACGAGGGTGTTACCCTCCGTAAGGCTGGCATCACCGCCAATATCATGATTATGAACCCCGAGATGACCGCCTTCAAGACCATGTTCGATTACGACCTGGAGCCCGAGGTATATAGCTTCCGTTTGCTCGATGCCCTCATCAAGGCAGCCCGCAAGGAGGGTATCACCGGCTGGCCTGTACATATCAAGCTCGATACAGGTATGCACCGCTTAGGCTTCGATCCCGAGCAGGATATGGATGAGCTTATCGATCGCCTCACCCATCAGCAGGCTGTTATCCCCCGTTCGGTGTTCAGTCATTTCGTTGGTTCTGATAGCGACGACTTCGATAATTTCTCAACCTTGCAGTTCAAGCGTTTCGAGATGGGCAGTCAGAAACTTCAGGCCGCTTTCTCGCACAAGATTCTGCGCCATATCGACAACTCTGCCGGCATCGAGCATTTCCCCGATCGCCAGTTGGATATGTGTCGTTTGGGTCTCGGTCTGTATGGTATCGATTCGCGCGACAACCGCATCCTCCATACCGTCAGTACCCTGAAGACCACCATTCTGCAGATGCACCAGGTGCCCAAGAGCGAAACCGTGGGCTACAGTCGCAAGGGTAAGCTGACTCGCGATTCTGTCATCGCTGCCATACCTATTGGCTATGCCGATGGCTTGAACCGTCGTTTGGGCAATCGCCACTGCTACTGTCTGGTAAACGGCCAGAAAGCTGAGTATGTGGGTAATATCTGTATGGATGTGGCCCTGATTGATGTCACCGACATCCCCTGTCAGGAGGGCGATCAGGTAGAGATCTTTGGCGAGCACCTGCCCGTTACCGTGCTCAGCGATGTCCTCGAAACCATCCCCTACGAGGTCCTCACCGGCATCAGCAACCGCGTCAAGCGCGTTTATTTCCAGGATTAGTTTAATCCTATATACAACTACAAGTCTGGGAGTGCAGTTATGTACTCCCTGATTTTATTAATAAGAAGTTTTTCTAAAAAATCTTGCAAAGTTCAAATAATCTTTTTATCTTTGCGCCATAAAACAAAGCGCAATGAAAGAAAAAAGATATCCACAAATCGAAGAGGAAAGCAATACCAACATGGCATGCGAACCTACAGCTGCAGCAGCAAGCGTTGCTTCGAACTCGGTAGATGGCATTACTGCCGTCCACGACTGGATTGACGATCTGAACTGGGGAAAGTATCCCATCATTGGCCCTTCATCAGAAAAAGAGGCTATTGAAAGTATAGATAAGTTTGAAGAGAATTTAAGAAACGGACAGGTACATTGGACTTCTTCCGAGGAGTTTGATAGACAGCTTTTTGAGGAATTTCCATGGTTAAGATAGAATGGAGAAAGAATGCGTAACTTTGCCAGCGATTTTTCGGTAAAGACAAATAACAGACTATTTATGAAACGAAACACGATTCTTGCCGTCGTTGCCGGCATTATGTTAGCCATTGGCTTTGGACCGTACTTACTGTTGCTGCTGGTTATCGCCCCCTTCGCTTACTTCATCATCAAGCGCAAGGAGCGGACGGCTGTTCCAAGGGTGACCTACGCCACGGTGGAAGAGGTAAAACAGAGATACGGAGAACCCGACGGCGTGGTGGTGCTGGATGCCTCGCGAGCCAACGAGCTCCCTGCCCTTATCCTATTCTATCCCAACCATGACATTGCGATTATCGCCGGCGAAGAGCTGAAACTCAGCAGTCTGGAGTGCGTGATGTCAAAGAACATGGCCACGCCCTACACCATAGACGAGTATGCTGTGATCATCGGTACCAACGACCCGCTTCGTCCCACTATCGAGCTCCGTGTGGGCTACGGTGCCGTACTGGCTGGCGACATTGCCGCACAAATAGACGCTTACATACAATAAAGGGAGTACATAACTGCACTCCCTGATTTCTTTATTCAGCTTTGTCTATTAGCGTTATGTCGTATTTGCCTGTTTTTATGTAATTATCAATAAAATTGCGGTATTTGCGGCTTACGCAAATGGGGCAGATGCTTTCTACGCTTTTAATATCGCTAAGCTTAGTTCTTTCTGTATCTATATCCTTTTTAAAACAGTCGCCTCTTAAATGCAGTTTGCCTGTTGATTCCATGTAAACATACAAATACTCAAAGTGTGTGTTATTCTTAAATGTGTCCATCATATCCCAAACCATCCAATCTTTAATTGTCTGGTTTTTCGTAACTGTTACTTGCAGTTGCTTAATATAATCCCA
Source organism: Prevotella sp. khp1 (assembly GCF_900102205.1). Taxonomy (NCBI): domain Bacteria; kingdom Pseudomonadati; phylum Bacteroidota; class Bacteroidia; order Bacteroidales; family Prevotellaceae; genus Prevotella; species Prevotella sp. khp1. The sequence continues at coordinate 57,354 of NZ_FNJZ01000005.1, read as the reverse complement.
AATTTCATTTTCAGGGTAGCACTCTCTGCAAATTTGTTTTTCTTCTTTTACGGCTTCCTCCTTACTAATCCTGCTTATTGTATAACCTTTATTTTTGGCATCCCGGATGTAGTGGCATTTTTCCTTGTTGTCCGTCGAGTGTATATATCCCGTTTCTTCCACCAGATATTCCTTGCCTATATCCATATGCTGCTTACCAAATATAAGCACCAGCACTGCTATAATGCCTCCAATAAGGCAGCATGCAATAATCTTTTTGTTTTTGGGATTCATTGTTTTTTAATTTGCTCTTTCTTTTTGCGGTACAAAAATAAAACAATATTTTGTAATACCAAAGCTTTTACTACTTTTTAAACCTTGCATTAACTCTTGTTTCGTAAATGTACTAATGTACCAATGTACCATTGCAGATAGAGTTTGGGATTTTTATTTTTTTTCTCAACCTATGCCTTTATTGTTCACACCTTTTTTGTATATTTGCAGCGTCTAATCTTTATAAGTATGGCAAAAAATACAGTTAATTGTTATGTTTGGTTGGCTGAGACCATTCATAAAGCCAAGAAGATCTCGTTCGAAGATATTAATCGTTGTTGGGTGGATAACGATATGAGTGGGGGTAAGCCTCTTTCTATCAGAACCTTTCATAAATGGCGTATCGCTATCGAAGAAATGTTTGGTCTCATTATCGAAAACGAACAAGGAGGACAATACCGCTATTATATCCAAAATGACGAAGAGTTGAAAAGTGGTTCCTTACGTAGCTGGCTGTTTAATACGCTTACAGTTAGCAATCTGATGATGGAGAGTGCCAGTATCAAAGATAAGGTTCTGTTTGAGGAAATACCTGATGGCGAACAATACCTTCCTGTTATTCTCGATGCCTTGAAAAAGAACCTTGTGCTTGGTATGACATATCAGAGCTACTCGCGTGACGAGGCTAACACCTTTGAGGTTGAACCTTATTGTCTGAAAGCCTTCAAGCAGCGTTGGTATTTGATAGCCCGTAGTCCTTATTATAATAAGATTATGATATACTCTTTGGATCGTGTAAAATGGCTTGGATTAACCGAAAAAAACTTTAAGTATCCAAAGGACTTTATTCCAGAGGAATTCTTCGAAGATAGTTTTGGAATCATTGCTGACCCTAAGGTTCAAATTGAGACTGTTAAACTCAAAGTCTCTGTAGGACAAGCAAATTACTTACGTAGTTTGACCTTGCATCAGACTCAGAAGGAAATTGAGCGAACAAATGAGTATAGTATCTTTACAGTACGGCTGCGTCCTACTTACGATTTCCGTCAGGAGATACTCTCACAAGGAAGCGACGTTGAGGTGCTGGCACCAAAATGGTTTCGCGACGAGGTCGCAGAGATTTCTAAACAAATGTGGAACAAATATAAGAACGACAAATGAAAGATTTTGCAGCAATAGATTTTGAGACTGCTAATAACGAGCGAACCAGTGTTTGTTCGGTAGGAGTTGTGATTGTGAGAGATGGCAAGATTGTGGATACCTTCTATTCGCTGATTCAGCCTGAGCCCAATTACTATAATTATTGGTGTAGTCAGGTGCATGGACTAACACGTCAGGATACAGAGGAGGCACCGGTTTTCCCGGAAGTTTGGAAACAGATTGAGCCAATGATTGAGGGTTTGCCCTTGGTAGCTCATAACAAAGCTTTCGATGAGAGTTGCCTAAAGGCAGTGTTTCGTTGTTATCAGATGGACTATCCTGATTATCGGTTCTATTGTACATGTGTGGCCTCTCGTAAGGCTTTTCCACAAGCCGAGAACCACCAGCTACACACAATCTCTAAGCTATGTGGTTATACTCTCGAAAATCACCATCATGCTCTCGCTGATGCCGAAGCATGTGCCTGGATAGCAAGGGAGATACTATAGTTTTCAACTTATCCACGTTACATTATCATCCTCATAAAGAAAGAAAAGAAAAAAAGATAATATTTAGATTCTCATAAGGTGTGCCCCAATGCGGCACACCTTTCTTGTATCTTTGCATCAACAAACAGATTGATTATGAAGTACAAGGAAAAAGCTAAGCAGAAAGCTGTTAAGGTGAAAGGCCAGAAACGGCGTGTGGTTGAGCAATCGGAGCATCCAAAGGATTACACTGATGAAGAGATTGCTCAGATGACTGATTATGATTATGGCTATTTGCTCGACATGATGTACTACAAGTTCGAACGCATGGTGGCTTTCTTTAAGAGCAGGCATACTCATATAGCTGGTGCAAAAAAAGTTGCCAAGCAGATTGAAGTGGCAATGCGATTGATAAACATTATCCAAGGAAGATCGTACACTGATGATTATGAGAATTTGGAGAAGATTGTTAACGAACGGAATAGGAAACGTTTTAGTCATTATTATGACCCATATTCTCTCCGTCAAGAAAAAGCCTGGCACGTCTTCTTCCTCTATCTGGAACATCGTATGAGAAATTGGTGGGATTAATTTAAATAGTAAAGTTATGACAGTATTAGAATTATATAAAAAGTATGATTTCGAGAGTGTGCTTCCGCATCTTGATCATCTATTTGTAGTTAACAGCAAGCATCATCTTTCTGATGCAAGTATTGAGGTATTCCGTGGTATTTATCACCATTGGGCTAACGAGTGTGAGCCAAAGCCCACTTGTCTTTACATCGAGTTGGCTTCCAGATGGGAAATGACGAATTCTTTAATTGACTGGAATTGTTCTGTCAACGACGAGAAAGGACTTATGTATTCTGCAGCAGAACACAAAGATAAGATTGAGGTTTTGAGTATGGAAGTGAAAGTTAGAGTTTATGTTGAAATTAGCGAAGTAGAACTGGCAGCTGGTCTTTTCTGGGAAATGACTTACTTGAAACCTAAAAAAGATTGTTAATTTGCCGCAGGTTTCAAAATAAAGTTGTATATTTGCCTTTGATAACTTGAAACAATAAAATATTACACTACCAATGATAAACGGATTTAAGGTTATAACCCTATGTGGCAGCACTCGCTTCAAGAATGAATTTTTGGAAGCGCAAAAGCGTTTAACTCTTGAAGGAAACGTTGTTATTACTGTTGGCCTATTTGGCCACTCAGGTGATGATGTGGTATGGACAGAGGGTGTAAAAGATATGCTGGATCGCCAGCATCTGGCAAAGATAGATTTGGCAGACGAGATCTTTGTTATCAATGTAGGTGGCTATATTGGTGATAGCACCAGACGCGAAATCGCCTATGCAGAATACAAAGGCAAGTCGATAACATACCTTGAAAGTTGCAGAAAGCCCAGTCTTTATGACAACTATGCTGCACTTAGCGAACTTCACGATGTAGGAAGAATCTCTGATGAGGATTTTGAAAAGGCAGGACGCGACTTTGACGAAAAGCGTAAAGCGGCTATTGCAGAATATAATGCTTGCCAAGGTCCTTGGCCATATCAGTGGAAAAACATCGATGCTGTTGTTTGTGGGGTATTGCAGCAACATGGCATTGTTTCTATAGATTACCACGACATCAAAGACCTCTACGATGCAGATTGTGTATATGAAGCCCGCATCAAAGGAAAAGGCGCCAATGATGAAGAGCAAATTCAAAGCATTATTGATACTATCAGAAGTGAATACCAGGCCCAACTACATTCCTCAAAGAAAGTCGTTGTAACGTTATGTGGTTCGTCAGATCCTTCAGACTTACTTGAAAAACTAGCTGATTGCATGGATGGTTTGAATGCAGTTTGGCAAACAAGAAAACTCCCAACGGAAGCTCCGGAAATAGTTTTGTCAATAGTATATGTATTATAAATACTAAAACGTACACGATTATGAATATAAAAGAAAAACTTAACGATTGGGCAAAAGAGACTGTAGAAGTATATAAGAAGCAGTCTACAGAGATCGGTTTTTATACACAAACTCCATTGTCCATTTTTTTAAAGGATAATATACAAAAACCCGATTTACTCATTTTGGGAATAAACCCTGGCTCTGGAGGTGGTATAAGAAGGAATACAGGAACAGAATTGCTTAAAGGTAATCCCTGTTTTGAAGGCATGGATAGTGAGCGTATCATAAAAAACATGTCTGAAGAAAAAGATAACAATAAGAATAGAAAAGGGTGGGCTTTGTGGCATAGGGTGAACAACATGCTTAAATTTTCAAATAATGAAGATCATAAAAAAATATTAAGAAATCTCGACAGATTTGTCTTATCAAATATGATTTTCTTTGGAACAGAAAAGGAAAACCAAATACCAAATATTAAAAGAGAAGAATGTGCTAAACAAACAATAGAACTTATATCTATACTTCAACCTAAAGTTGTATTATTGTTAGGAAGTCAAAGTCGGAAATTGTTTGATCGAGTTTCTGAAAACAAATTAGAAGTGTTGGTGCCAAATTCTATGTATCATTGCATGTCTGGAAAAAGCCACGTACTTGCAATTAAACATACTGCATATTATTACTCTTCAATTGAGATGGAGCTTATCGGGAAAACAATTGGATTCATTTTAGATCATCAGGATAAAACTATTAATAGTGAATCAATTGTAGAATCAAGTTTAAAAGACGACATAATACGTTTTGAACAAGCACAAAGGACCATACAGATTCCAAGTGATAATAGCCTATACTATCTAAAAAAGAAAATAAGAGCTAAAGGTTGTAACAAAGGGATAGATAATAACGGATACCTCATATATGAATATTATTGTAACAATGCTTTTAAGGAATTTATTAAGGAAAATGGTACCGTTTCTATAGGTATTTTCTATCAAAACAAGCAATGTTGCTTCTCTGTTATGACCAAAGGTAATCATCCAGAGGATTTACTGAAGAAAGTACAAGAGACCTGCGATGAGCTGAAGGTGTTTAAAAATGATAGTAAGGATTGCTTCGTCTCAGATATTGAAACTGATGATGTAAAAATAGTCGAATTCTTTAATGTGCTATTGGCCAAAATAAAAAAGTATCGAGAAACGGATTGCCCGAAATAAAAATCAAATAATTCTTCCAACCTCTGCCCCAAAACGGTAGGGTGCTGTTATCTTTGCACAGTGATTAATATATAAAGAATAAAGTTATGCAGAATGATAATAAAAGTTTTTCAAGTGAGATAAAAGTGATAGATGAATTATTTCCAAAAGGAAAAGTCTCAATCCTAGCATCTGGTCCAGGTGTTGGCAAAACAATATTTGCATGCAAAATTGCCAGGTGGTTAACTTATCACAGAGAACGCGTTCTTTATGTCAACATGGCGTCTGACCATATAAATGTAGACACTTCGGATGACGATACTCTTGCATGGAAATGTAGCATATTTGATATGCCTCTTCTTTCAATAGAGGATATATCGTTTGTGTTGTCGAGAAGATATACTTTTGATACCATTATTCTCGACTACATAGAATTGATGGATTTTGTCAAAGGTATAGAATGCTTGGAAAGGAAAGAAGAACTAAATGCTATTTGGCATTTTCTTGACCATATTGCAAAAGAAAAGAACATTCGTGTAATAGGATTGTCCCAGTTGGAACGAGGCCGTATAGATGGAACAGAAGAGTCTTGTTTCGATAAAGTGCTGAAATACTTAAACAGGGATTTTGTTAGGGAAAGACTTGTCGTTTTACATCGCCCTAGTTATTATGAGCCACAAGATAATAATACTGAGCAAGTACAATTAATAACGTTTAAGAATGGAATAAAAAAAGAAAACATATTAGAAAATATAAAATAAGAAAAAAAGTAATACTTACAGGCTTACAGGTTTTAGTTACAATACAATATAAAGCGCGATACAGAAAAGCTCAACCTCTGCCCCAAAACGGCAGGGGTTTCTTTTATCTTTGCACCATAAATGAAAAATAGTATGAACTCGAACAGAAATTCCAGAAGAAAAGATTGTCTTATAATGGTGTTGACAATCGTTAATATTACCCTCGTCGCTATTGTTTTATGTGGTTCATTAATGAGGGTACTTGAAGGACGCTTGCTATTTCAACTATTTGTTGCAGTATTGTTAAGTGTTTCCGCTACCGGTATAATAACGACTCTGTTATTATACTCACAGCGTATACAACATGAGAAATGGGTAAGAGCACAAATGGTGTTTTTAGAGGAACAAATCAGAGACCAACGGCTTTTTGAGTCAAAGCAAAAGCAGAAAGAAAAAGAAAAGCTTTGGGAATTTTTAAGAAAACTATGTGATATGGTTAAAGACCAGAAGATCTTACCTGAATACATCTACAAGGAATTATATAATGAATAAAAATAAAAGAACGATTATGACTTTCAAAGAATTATTGAACAGTGTTACTTTTGAGGAGGTGGCTCCCTGTCTTTTGCATATGCATCCAGATGCAGAGGGTAATTTGAAATGGTATAAGATTCATTTCGATATGTTGCGTCAGATGACACCCAAGCATCATGACGATGCGAATAGTGATGTGTGCCATATCTCAATGAATAAATGGGACGAAGACAGTGAACCACACCTCGATGCTCACCCTATGGAAGGAGATTATTGGGAGCATTCACTGACAAAAGAAATCGTCATTGACCCTGAGGTCAAGGCTACCAATGCAGAGATTGCGGCTTGTTGTATTTGGCATACCTCATTCTATGGTTTTGTGAGAGAACATCAGGAGGAAGAATTCAGATTTTTCAAACTCGACAAATACCACAAAGATAGATGGGATGACTTTGTATATAATAAGGTGCGTGCAGAGAGGTATTTCTCCGTCATCCGCAGAAATGGTGGTTATATCCCATCCGTCAAAGAGTTGGCTCCATCAAAGAAACAAGAATTGTTCAACAAGGCCAAAGATTATTTCTGGTGTATAAGCGCATCGATGAACAGGATTAAAAGGAAGAAGATGTTTCGTAGAGAGTTTATGGCACACTACTATGAGCGTATGGCAGCCATCAGCAGGTTCATCGTTCAGGCCATTCCGGCTTTGAGCGACGAAAGAAACAATATGAGTTTGGATCAATTGTGCGGCCTGTTTCAGTCTGACTTGTTCAATCCAGAAACAATCACATCGTATGCGGATGAGAATACCAATGGGGTCAAGTACCTATGCGAGTTGCTGGAGATGGAAGATATCAATACCAGCTTAGACAGAATGGTAGTGGTTCTAACCACTGGCGAATATCACAAAGAACTGACTGAGGATGAACAAAACCTGTGCAAACTCCTTATTGGCAATTGCAAATCCAGCGACATCCTCGTGGCCACAGATCCCTCATTAGGCAGACAAGTCCGCATCGACTATGCTACATTTAATTCAAAAGAACCATTAGTAAATAAAGATTATGGCTTCAAAAATACAACAACTTAGGAAACTTGTCGAAAAAGGTATTTCCAATAAAACTGGTCATTGTATAAAAAAGATGACCGTTCATAATGAGCTCACTTACATTGAGAATCGTCGTTTGGAGGATTACTTCATTGTTGCTCATAAGTTGATGACGCAATTAAAAACAACTGAGGACATTCTGGTTGGTCCAGGAAGAGGCAGAATGATTAGCTCACATGTCTGTTATGCATTAGGTATAACAAATATTAGCCCTCTATGTGTGTTTGCAGAACATGTCTTGCTATGGGGTGACGCAACCAAGAATCCAATAATAGACATTGAAGTAGATAACGATTCTTACAATTTTGTCTATAAACAGGCTATAGAAATGTTTGGATTTGAGAATGTGGCTAGAATGCCAATAAAGATATCCCCATCGTTTATTCCAAATAACCATGAGTGGATAGGCGTAAAGTCCAATGGCGAGAAGGTATACTTACATGCATGTGCTTTGCTTATATGCTTGGACGGAGTATCAAATCATTTTGCTGTTGATGAAGTGCTTGACGAGGTTGGGAATCGTATTTTATGTGCAAAAGAATTTATTGAAGAGTGTGATAATCAATCCATCCTAAGATATAATGTGCTTAAATCGGATTTGCTAATTAGGATTAAGAAAATTCTAAAACTGATAGAGAAGAACGGCAAACAGTATTCGAAAATTTACGAAAAGCGCCTTTGGGAAGAAGATTATGAACTTTTTATTAATGGGAATCTGGATGGGATTCCATATTTTGAAAGTAATTCCATTCAGGAAGCCATTAGAATGCTTATGCCAAAAAGAAAATTTACTGCCTTCGATGAACTTCTCAATATTCAGGCACTTTTCATTATTAGAGTTGGGAATTACCTACAAGATAAAGAAAAGTTAGCTGAATATAAGAAGAAGCATGAACAACTCTCTTTCTTAGGGTTATTTCCTTATGGATTTTTGTATGACGATGATATTGTATGGTTTCTTAATGGTTGGATCGGATTCTCATGGAGGCAATCAGCCAAGGTAATGCAGCTTGTTTTTTCACATAATGAACCGGAAGCAAAGGACCTAAAACAGTTCTACCTCCAACAAGGGATGGATAGAGGGTTCAAAAAAGCAGAGTTAAATCGAATCTGGAAGTCCCTGTTTAAAAATCCAATTGTTAGGAGTAGGGCGTATTATGCGGGTCAAATATACCTGTCTGTCTATCTTGCAGGTCTAAAGCATCAGTTTCCTGAAGAGTTTAATGAAATAAAGGATTAACTTACTAAATATCAAGGCCTCTGCCCCAAAACGGCAGAGGTTTCTTGTATCTTTGCATTGTGAACATTAAAACAAGTAATATGGGAAAAAGGAAAAAGAGAGATAATGACTATATTAATAGTTATCCAATAAGTGAGGTCTGGGGCACTTATCACTATTTGGCACGAGAGATTTCTCCTCGATTGAAAGCATTCAAGGCACTCGATAAACATGGATGGCCAGAAGATTTCGAGAGCCAGGAGGATTGGAATAAGGTTATTCAGAAGATGATCGATGCTTTTGAATTGGTGAAGGATTATTCACCTTCTTATGAAGAAGATATACTGACTGTTGAACAAGGAGTGGAATTGTTCTGCAAGTACTATCGTGATTTATCGGATTAAAAATATTGATGCTTTATGAAAAGGAAGAAGAAAGATGACTCCGCTGAAAAATGGAGTTACAAGAATGACTTTCCAATAGAGGAAGTTTGGGGGACGTACCACTATATTGCAAGGGATATTGTGCCTCGATTGAAAGCGTTTAAGGCTCTCGATAAGCATGGGCATGCACCAGGCTTTAAGGATATAACGGCTTGGAATAATGCTATTCAGAAGATGATAGATGCATTTGAATTGGTACAGCCTAATAAGGTTGTATATTGTGATGACTATCCAGCTATCTATGAGGGCTTGGATTTGTTTCGTAAGTATTTTCTTAATTTATGGGATTAATAAATTATGCTATGATGGACTATAGTGTTAAGGTTATAGAGAGGGAGATTATTTGCAGATATAACGATTATCGCTGCTATCGCTCAAATGATGATGTACTATTATCATTAAGGAAAGACATCATTAACAAACGGGTTTTGGCAAATCAGAAAGAAATAATGCCAGATATCGTTGCCTTTAATGATGCATTGCGTGAGGCTCTTCAAGAAATGTACAATCGAGCTCATCGTATATGGAATAAAATGATAGAGACAATAGAGGAGGGTGATGGCGAAGAGATGGAACTAACTGCTAAGTGCTTCCTTGATGTTGATTATCCAAATTTGCATCCTACACAGGGTGAAGATAGGCAGGACTTGTGGTATGCACTTTGTGATGAAGACTTAAATCCATTGTATGCAGATGGCATCTCTGTGCTGACTCTAACATTTCCAAGAGATGAAGGTCGCACATTTGATTCATTCGTCGGTATGGACTGTCCACCACCTAATTGGAATGAAGGACTTGATCCTGAATTGACTAAGGATTTACACCTCATTAGTCAATTCCATAATCTTTTTCTGCACATGCTGTTTGCCATTACTGATTTCATTTATGTTAGAAAGTTCAGAACAGAAATAAATGTAGAGATAAAAAAATAGCTATAACATTCAAATAAACTTTTCTCTAAGATGTAACAATTCTGTTTTTTTTATACTAAAGATAGTAGGAATAAAAATAAAATTGTATCTTTGCATAATGTTATAGAATTAATCAATTATGAAAGAAGATCAGAAGATTGTTATCTACCAGACCGAAGACGGACAAACACAGATAGATGTTCGTTTGGAGAATGAGACAGTGTGGCTAAATGTAGCGCAGATGGCCTCACTCTTTATGAAAGAGGAGTCAAACGTGAGACGTCACGTTCTGAATGCCTTCAAGGAGGGCGAATTGGAGCGAGACAATAATAACGTGCATTTTTTACACGTTAATGGCGTGAAGAAGCCTGTACCGTTTTATAGTCTCGATGTCATTATCTCCGTTGGTTATCGCGTTCATAGCAAACGTGGTACTGCTTTCCGTATCTGGGCTCGCAAGATTATAAAAGACTATTTGGTAAAAGGCTATGCCATCAACGATAGAATCCGTAAAGATCAGATTGCAGAACTGCGTCAGTTGGTGCAGGTGGCTGGTCGTGCTATCAGTAATCAGGAAGTACCAGAGACTGTTGAGAGTCAGGATCTGTTGAATGTTGTGGTGGATTACACTTATGCTCTCGATACGCTTGATAATTATGATTATGAGCGACTCACAATAGACAAGACAACCAAGGAGGAGAGATTCCACGCTACATACGATAATGCAATGGAGGAGATAAACAGATTGCGTGATAAGTTCGGCGGATCTACCTTATTTGGTAACGAGAAGGACGAATCGTTTAAAAGTAGTATCGGTCAGATTTATCAGACGTTCGGTGGCGATGAACTCTATCCTAGTGTAGAGGAGAAAGCAGCCATGTTGCTGTATCTGGTTACGAAGAACCACTCGTTTAGCGATGGTAACAAGCGTATTGCAGCCACACTGTTTCTGTGGTTCCTGAATAACAATGGGATTCTGTATCGTGAGGATGGCTCGAAGCGATTGGCAGATAACACCCTTGTAGCCCTTACTCTGATGATTGCAGAGAGTAAGACTGAGGAGAAGGATGTGATGGTAAAGGTTGTAGTGAACCTGATTAACCAGCAGAACGTATAAAAATACCCTCAGGCTTCGTGTTGAAACCTGAGGGTGATAGGATAGAGCCTGCTGCAGTATGCGTGGCGGGCCGCGCAAGTGCAGGTCCTTGGCTGTTCGCAGGGCTTCACAGTCCCGAAATATGAGATGGAAAAATCGTCTATAGTGTTTTAGACCATTTTCCTGACGTCAGGAAAACGATACCAATGCCTAGATGCTATGGGATAGCTCATGGTATTCTGAGGACCATTTTGCTGACGCTAGCAAATTGTTATCACTAATTTCAGAAACGGAATGTGAGGTGGATGATTTAAAAAAGCGTATAGAGCTTATGAAAACAAATCAGGGAGTACATAAACACTCCCTGATTCTATTATAGGCCCATGCAGCTCGTGGCGCCAAGGGCAGTTACAATCGCAGTTGCGATACTGGCAATCATCTGTACGATGAACTTTAATGTCTCTTTCTTTGTCATAGCTTTTAATGTTTAATGTTTAATGGTCAATGTTTAATGGTCAATGGTCAATGGTCAATGGATAGGGTGGGGCTTGCGCCCCCAACCCTTAGTCTCCGATAGGCTCGTGGCTTCCACCACCGCTATTTCCGCCTCCGGTATTGCCACCAGTGTTTCCGCCGGTATTACCACCGTTCGATGGCTGGTCGGGATCCTCGATATCGCCGCTATCACCGCTGGTCACACGCTTCAGCACTTTGCCATCCTCGTCCAGGCAGGTAATCTGGATGCTGGTATTCTTCAGCTCGTCCTTAACGTCCACGTTAGGGGTAAAGATAATGCGACGAACACTGATCAATCCAGTCTTTACATCCTCCAGGTTCTCAACGGCCTTACTGCGCACTCCGAATCGCATGGTACCCAGGCCTGGCAGTGGTACTGAGTGACCCTCGGTGGCCCACGTACGGATTACTTCACCTGCAGCATCCCAAGCTGCCTTAATTACACCTGCAGAGATACCCGAGTGGGTGGCTGCCTCTGCGAACACTTTCTTCTCCTGGATAGGGCTATACAGCTCAGGACGCATAATGAATCGCTTACCAGGTTTGTTGCCGATTTTAAGCTCTCGGCGCTGAGCAATTACTTTAATCGCCATACTTCTAAAATTTTTAATGGTTAATGTTTAATGTTTAATATTTTCAATAATCTCGTTTTGCCGCCTTGGAGTGCAGGTTTTAGCCGCTATTAGTACTTTCAATTGTTACTATTAATGCGCGCAATTTCTAGATTTAATTCTCGCAATTTTTAGCCTTAATGCCGCTGCTCTTACTCTCTCAATTTGACAATGCAAAGGTACGAAAAATTCAGCACATATACAAGCGTTTATTCGTTTTATTTTTAATTTATTTCTACATAGATTTACCACTACCGAGCACCTAACGTCCTAACGTTCTATCATTACGATTTCTCTATTATCCAATCATCCGCCAATACTAACTATAAATATATATTATTATATTATATATTATAATATATAATATAATAATATATATTCTAATAAGCACGTTAGTTACTACCTAACAAAATACCAAATGTTAGTTTGTTAGGTGGTTAGATGGTTAGGTGGATTGCTAATACGTTAGTCCAAATTGCCAGAGGGGGATGATGTTGGCATGGCCTGTTTCGATGTCGTCTTTCACTACGTAGCCTTGGGCTACATTTTGTATCTGCTTCTGCTTCTTGCTCTTTCCGCCCACCTCAAAGGTCTTGCCGTCTATTTCGAAATCGCTTATTCGTGAACTGATGACATCAGTAGTTACACGCATCTGATTGTAGAAGAAAGTCTCGCGGATGTTGCCAATGTCAGTACTCTCATGTCCAAGTACATAGGCCAGGTTCGTGTTGTCAAGATATACTTTCTCTACCTTTCCTAAACCACGTATGCCGCCAGTGTCGTCGCGTAGTTGTCCTATCATACCAGCCTGTTCCATGTAGAGGAAGTAGTCGGGTAGCACGTTGCGACTTACACCTATAACTGTGGCCAACGACTCCATGACAGGTTTAAAGGGTACACTCTGTGCTATAACGGCCAGTAGCTTCTTTAGTTTTCGGCCTGTTGATGCGTTCATATTCGCATATTGGGGGATGTCTACCTCCATTGTTTGGTTGATAACCTGGCGCATACGCATCTCGTAGCCACCCTCGTTTGCAAATGGATAGTAGCCGTTTTTTAGATAATCCCTGAATAGGGGCAGTGGGTGGTTAACGGCATCAAGTTTCGCTTTATGCTCCAGAATATCGTTGATGGTATATACCGGGGCGGTTATGTTATGAAACAATGCCAGATATTCTCGGAAAGAAAGTCCCTGCATGGTATATATCAGCGTACGTCGGCTAAGGTCGGATGCCCCTTTTGTGATATCAAGTATGGATGAGCCTGTGAATCCAACCTTCAAGTCTGGATGAGAGTCGTAGATGAGTTTTAATTCTCGCGACCAGTTCTCGTATTTATGAATCTCGTCGATGAATATCTGCTCACCACCGTCTTTTACAAACTCATCTACAGTGGCGATAAGTGTGTGGGTTGAGAAATACAGATGGTCGGCGGCTACATACAGCATGTGTCGCTTGTCTCTGTTCTCCTTGATGTATTGCAGGATCATTGTTGACTTTCCCACACCACGTGGGCCAACAAGTCCGAACATTCTCGACTCCCAACTCACCTGATCGTACATATACCGATGGAATGTTGAAGTGGTTAACTTCAACTGACTCTCCATAAATTCAATAAGCGAAATATCCATAATCCTTATATATTTTGCTGCAAATATAATAAAAATGCACTATAACAGTGCATAAAATGAAAGAAAAACGCACTAAAGTAGTGCAATTTAACGATTTTTTGCGGAAAAACACTATAGAAATGAATTTTCTTGATTGGCAAGCCTTCTGCTAAATAGTCTTAATATCTATCCAGCATTTTTTGTTAGGTGCTGGATATTTATTATTTTTGTGCTCGATTACGCTAACAAAACTTGAATACAGGTAAAAAGATGTTTATCAACCATCATAAAATCGACTATTTATATGGCTCGGCATGCGAAATGCTGGTGCCCTTCTACGACGTATATGCCAGTTGCGGCCTACCTACAGAACAAGGCGACATACCTCCCGAAATGATCAAAGTGCCTGGTGGCGACTTCGACGGACTGAACACATACACCATTTCTGTTAAAGGCGACTCGATGGAGGGCGTGGGTATATTCAGTGGCGATGTGCTGCTGATTGAGAAGATTTGTCAGGTACACAATAAGGATATTATATATGTATCGGTAGATGGCGAGTGGTTAATCAAAACCTACTATATGGACGATTATGGCCGCCACTGGCTGGTGCCTTCGAATCCTAAATATAATCCCATGTTGCTTACCGAGGATATGGATATACGGATAGGTGGCAAGGTGAAATATAACCTTACTTTGCACCTCGAGAATCGCGAAAATATTATGAACCGCATCCAGCAGTACCTGCAAAAGGAGTCGGCTCCCAACCCTGAAACTCCGCGAGTACCAACACAGGAGGAGGTAGAGGCTGCACTTGTTTATGCTGACGAAAAGGTTACTGGCAGGCGATATTGGTTAGGGGCCTGCCGTGTGCTGATGGATTGTGGCTTTATTAAGGAGGGCGACTACCAAACGTTCTGTAATTTGGTGGCCTATGTGTTGCCCCACCATCAGCATCTGCCAAATAAAAATGAAGTGGGACGAATGGCGGTTGACTGTTTTGCCAAACCGTTTGATACGTGGACTGATGCGAAAGCTCCTGTTCATGGCGAATACTACAAGAACTATCATCGGGCTGGCGAGGCGATACTCGAAAAACTCACTAAATGCTCGCAAAAACTCCCACAAAGTTCCCACATCAACTCAAGTTCACATTAAAGTTCCCACATACTCCCATTGGGCTGCGGATATTTTCCGTAGCCCATTTTTTGTTTGTAATTTCGCCGAGTAAACCTGAGAGGCGTTTTGCCTTGTATGGTAGTAATTAATGTTTAATCCGAGTGGGGTGGGAGTCCTCTGAGGTGAAAAGCTGCAGCAATCATGCTCTTCTCACAAAACACTTGGAAAAAGATGAAACAAGTAGTATTGCGTATCGACGACGCAGCTTTTGAGAAGTTTATGGGTATGGTAGATCTATGTCCGATGGTAGAGGTGCTGAATGTTTGTGGCACTGGCGACAAGAAACTTACCATTGATACCTATGTGGCATCGGCCATTCGCGAAATGCGCCAGGCCCTGGCCTTTAAAAATCCCTGCGACTATGCTTACCTGATGGTGGCCATGAACGAGAGCGTGGTAAAAGGATTACCCTTTTTCTATACCCCAAAAGATTTTATCGACTATATGCACCAATCGGATTTTGATAATCTGCCTGGTCGCACCACCATCTACGATACCATAGCTAAGGTAAAAGGCAAGTACCCCGACTGGACGTTTACCGATAGCCCCAAAGCCAGCGAGGCACTGCGCAGAAAGAACTTGGTGAAGCGATTTTTGAGTGCCTTTATGAGGGCTCAAAGCAATAAGTTGGACGGTTGGTCGGACGAAGCTTAAAGGTGTCGGACGATACGTCGGACAATAGAAAATAAAGCCATCGTGGGGTGAATTTTTATTGCGAACTTTGCCGATGAAATCAGCGAGAACAGGCTGCACCTCAGCAATTCGAGCGAGCTCGATTGCATTCGGTTTGCACTGTCCTTGCACTGTCGAAAGGAAATAACGACGCAAATTTAAAATTAAAAGTTATGGTAAGACAAAGTATTTTTGAAAAGAGAAAAGGCGGTCAGTTCATCTTCGAAGATGAAGACCTGATGAGAGTACAGTGTTTGGAACATGATGCTGAGAGCGTGATGTGCCAACTGGAGAACAAATTAAGTCAACCGTTGCTGTTTATGCTTAACCAACAGCTGTTAGGGTTCAGCAGTCAGATGCAGCAAGAACTGGCAATGGATATGGTTGACTATGTGTGCGACGACGTGATACGAATGACGGGATGCCCATCGGCTGATTACGTATTGGAAACGTGTTACGCATGGATAGAGGAAGAGAGGGAGGTGTAGCGTGATGGAACAGATAGTTAATGCCTATCACATTAAGGTAAACAAATGCTGCGCATCGTGCAAGCATAAGGAAAGCCAGAATGATGGTACAAGGCAGTGCACTAAGACGGGGCAGATAGTAGAGGCGAAATCGGTATGCCCTGAGTGGGAAATGAACGACGGTCTGCGCAATGCAGGCTTGCACAAGGGAGCCGTGGTTCGCCTGAAAGGAACTACAGAAATAGTAATACGTTAAACATTAAACATTAAAGATTAAACATTAAAGAGTTATGAAGAAAATGACAAAAAATGAAAAGATGGTGCGCATGTTTAGCGGCACTAAGGAGATTGAAGAGCAGTTTGCCAACGATGTGCATGCTTGGGGTGATGAGTTTACTGCTGTAGCCGATAAGCTCGACATCCGTAACCCTTGGGATCAGGCTGTGCTGGTAGCTATTCTGACCAACATGCTGGCATGTGTAACGGTTAACGCCAAGTTTGATGGCGTGAACTTGGAGAAGGCTATACGTGATAACTATTATGATGCCTTGAAGGAATACAAGAAACAGGCTGCAAGGGAAATAGCGAAAGGCAACATCTAAAAAAGGTAAGTAAATAACCGAGTCGAAGTGTGGTGGAGGAAGTCTACGTAGTGAAAATGGCCAAATTCTAACACAACCTTCACTCATCAATTCGACAAGTTATGAAAAAATATATTGCTATTGACGAAGAGGTTCTTGTGCGCCTCGTTGAAGGAAAGCGTGTAGAGGGTTCACTACATCGTGACAAGTTTACGGGTGTGATAACATTTAATGCCTATAAGCGTAAGTCGCGTAATTGCGCGAACGACCGCCTGGTAAAAAAGTTGCCATGGGGGTGGGTTAAGGAGAGTATACAGCGTATCAAGGTGTATGGCAGTTTCCCCAAAGAATTGGGTGCTGCAGCAGTGATGGGGCTGATGGACGATCACCATCGCGACGCCAAGAATGCGATGATAGAACGTGAACTGATTGAATTCTGCTAAGGCTTAATTCAAAATTGATAATTGAAAATTTAAGATTATGTTTTGCTATCAGAAAAACTTTAGTAACCCCACCTTGCCGGTAGATGAGACTCAGTTCTGGGCTCTTGTTAAGGCCACCAAGTGGAACGAGAATATCGATAAGTATCGTGAAACGGGCGATGCGGCGTTGAAACGCAAACTGCCTGCATTCATCTTCCAGGCTACTTTCGACGAAACTACATCGGCCAAAGGTAGATTAGGTGCCTGGCGCAAACAGGCAGCCACCCGCTTAACGGGCCTGGTGGTGATGGATCTCGACCATATCGAGAACCCGTTAACCCTGTATCAGGGCTGGATAGATAAGGGCCTCGACCTGAAGGCATTGGGCATTGTGCTCGTGTATATCACACCCAGTGGAAAGGGATTGAAGATTGTGTTCAAGGCCCGACTGGATTGGGGCAACCTGATTGATAATCAGCACGCTATGGCCAAACTGCTGGGCGACGAGGTGGTAGTGGATGAGGCCTGCAAGGACTCGTCGAGAATGAGTTACATTTGCAAATATACCGATATTTTATTTATTGATAAAGAACTGTTTAGTTATGAGAACCAAGAGTATGCTGAGCGATATACTGCTCTATATCGAGACGGTCGCTCACAGAGCGAGAGTGCGAATCTTTCAGAAACATCAACTCCCATCGAGCATAGTAACGAACCTGTAATGTGGCGTGGATATGATGTACAGTGTATTATTGATAAGCGCTATGGCGATAAGCTGCCATGCCGAGAGGATAGAAACCGACATAACGAAAGCCTCAAGTTGGCCTCTGATCTGCTCACACTACTCGACGGCGATAGGGTTGATGTGCAGCGAGTGCTCGAAAAGCAGACGTGGGTACAGGAACTCATCAGCGAGGGCGAAAGGGTGGAGAATACCATATCGAGTGCCGTTGAGCACAAACGCGATAAGGAGAAGAAATTCCTTAATCAGCTACCCAGTAAGCCCATGCTTGAGGCTATCCAGGAGGTTACGGGTAAGACGTACCAGGAGATTGCGAAGGGCACGAAAGCGTCAACGGCGGCGGTGCTGAAGGATGATACCATGGCACAGATGCTGTGGGAATGGGGTGAAGAGATTGAGGCCCTGAGTGAGTACTATCCAGCCCTGAAGGATGTGTGCAAGGGCTTGAAGCACAACCAGTACCCAGCGGCCCTGTTTGTAGCAGGCGGCCTGTTGATGACGCTGATGACACGATGCACGTACCGCTTTTACCATCGTCCTGAGGAGTTGCGACGATTGAACAACTCAACGCTGATTATTGGCGATCCTGCCAGCGGTAAGAGCTTTGCCACCCGCTTGTTTAAGCTGTTGGCAGCACCTATCATCGAGGCTGATAAAGTAGGTAAGGAGGCTATTAATGCCTATCGTGAACAGATGCGCACCAAGGGCGCCAACAAGGAGAAACCAAAGAAACCCAAGGTGATTGTGCGTGTGCACCCAGCACGAACCTCGAATGCCCAGTTTATTCAGGACATGGTGAACAGTGTGGAGGAGGTGGATGGCGAGCCCATGCAGCTGCACATGCTGACGTTTGATACCGAGTTGGATAACACCATCTGTGTACAGAAGGGCGGCTCGTGGATCGACAAGATGAGCATGGAGCTGAAGGCTTTTCACAACGAGGAGGACGGACAGGCTTACTCGAACAACGACTCTATCCTGCAGGATTTCTTCGTGACCTGGAACTACATCTACACAGGTACGCCCATCGCGCTGAAAAAGAAGGTGAACGCGCAGAACTTTGGCTCAGGACTGGCCACCCGCTTAACCTGCGTGCCCCTGCCAGCCACCAACTTTAAGATGATGACGCGCGAAAGCAATGTGGATTACGACAGCGACAACCGCTTAAAGGAATGGGCTAAGAAGCTGGATCGTACCAAGGGCGAACTCTCAGTACAAAAGTTGGTGGATGAACTCTACGACTGGACTGCCCGTCGAATGGCCGATGCTGAAGAGAACGACAGCAAAGCCGACGAGATGCTGCTAAAGCGTTGTGCCTACCATGGATTGAACTTCTCGGCTCCGTTTATCGTGATGCGCCACTGGGGCGATCTGCATCAGGAAGGCAACTACTGGTGTGGTACATTCGAAACGGACGAAATAGATTGGCGACTGGCTGAACTGATAGTAAACATACAGTACGCCTGCCAGCGTTACTACTTTGGTGCGATGGCCGAAGCCTACTTCGACAACAAACTGAAGGATGCCAGCGTAAACGTTCAGCGTCGTCAGAAAACCTACGAAGGTTTCGAACGCTTGCCCGATGTGTTTACAACCGATGATGTGGTGCGTTGCTTCCAGCTAAAGAGTGCTGCTACAGCCTATATGCGTATCAGCCGACTAACCAAGGACCGACTGATAGAAAAGGCCGAAGACTATGTTGAAGATGGTTGCGCCAAGGTGCGCTATCGTAAAACCGGTCTGCTCATGATCTAACGTCCTAACATCCTAACAAACTAACATTACGAAAATGGAAAAGATAGTACAGTTAAACAGTAAAGCAAACCTCTCCCAGCACTTCACGCTGGGGGAGTTTACCAGGAGCAAATCTCCTGAAGTGTATAACATTCCTAGTCATGAGGCGATTGCAAATCTTAAGCGATTGTGTGAGTGGCTGGAAGTATTAAGGGAGAAAGCCTCACAACCTATTATCATCAACTCGGGTTATCGATCACCGCAGTTAAATCGTAAGGTTGGTGGAGCACCCACTAGCAATCACTTAACGGGCTGTGCGGCGGATATCCGCACCAATGGTATGGAGCAGGCCATCTGTTATGCAGCCATCCTCATAGCCTACGCCAATGAATCAGCACAGGACTATGATGAGCTGCTAATAGAAAAGAATCGCTATGGTGCCGTGTGGTTGCACTTTGCAGTGAGGCCGAAAGATAATCGACGTAAGGTTGCATTTATTATTGGTTAAAACAATAATCCCCGCTCAGTGATGGGCGGGGATTTGTTTGTATAGATGTATGTAATCCTGATTACATCGTAACCTCGACTACGTGCTTACCTGCAGAGTAGGGGATAACGGTGCCATCAACAGGCTGGCCATCGAGGGTGATGGCTTTAACACCCTTCTGGGCGCCGTTTGGATGGATGGTAATCTCGTACTCGGCATCGCGGAACTTGCGCTGTACGGTGTAGTCGGTAGCTGTCTGTGGCAGACAGGGATCGATGCGGATACCATCATAGTCGGGCTTGATACCAAGGATAAACTCTGATACGGTGTACCACATCCAAGCTGCAGTACCTGTGAGCCATGAGTTCTTACCCTCGCCTGGCTTAAAGGCGTCCTTACCGGCTACCATCTGGCAGTTTACGTATGGCTCAACCTTGTGCAGGGTCTGGTATTTCTCCTCGACGTATGAGGGGAGAATCTTAGCGTAGTGGCTCCAGGCATCGTTACCGCGGCCCGCCAAGCACTCGCCGATGATGACCCAAGGATTGTTGTGGCAGAAGATACCTGCATTCTCCTTGTAGCCCTCGGGGTATGATGAGATTTCGCCGTACTCGTAGATATACTTGGTGAAGGCGGGATTGTTGAGTACCATACCGTGCTCGCACTCGAGGTATTTCTTACAAGAGTCGAGACTCTTGGCAACCATACCTTCCTGGGCACCAATCTCGGCCATGGTGCACCAGCCCTGGCTCTCGATGAAGATCTTAGCCTCGTCGCACTCGTTGCTACCAATCTTATTGCCATAGAAATCGTAAGCGCGGAGATACCACTCGCCATCCCAGCCGTGCTTCTTCACAGCCTCGATCATAGCGTCGATAGCCTTCTGCATGCGCTCGGCCTCCTGGGTCTTACCCAGTTTCTGGCACAGGGCAACGTAATCCTTACCTGTTACTACGAACAGACCGGCAATCATGAGGCTCTCGGCCTTGGTACCCTCGGATACGTTCTCGGTGGTCTGGAAGCTCTCGTTTGGATCCCATGAGAAGCAGTTGAGGTTCAAGCAGTCGTTCCAGTCGGCACGGCCGATGAGTGGCAGCATGTGAGGACCGAGGTTGTTGATAACGTGATCCATCGAAATCTTGAGGTGCTCGAAGAGTGTTACCTCAGAGCCTGGCTGATTGTCGAATGGTACCATCTCGTCGAGGATAGAGAAGTTGCCTGTTTCCTTGATGTAAGCCACGGTACCGAAGATGAGCCAGCAGGGATCGTCGTTGAATCCACCGCCGATATCGTTGTTACCGCGCTTGGTGAGGGGCTGATACTGGTGATAGCAGCCGCCATCGGGGAACTGGGTTGAGGCGATATCGATGATGCGCTGACGGGCGCGTGATGGAATCTGGTGTACAAAGCCTACGAGGTCCTGGTTACTGTCGCGGAAGCCCATGCCACGGCCGATACCACTCTCGAAGAACGAAGCCGAACGAGAGAAGTTGAAGGTTACCATGCACTGGTACTGGTTCCAGATGTTAACCATGCGGTCGAGCTTATCGTTACCCGTGCGTACATTATATATATTAAGGAGGGCATCCCAGTACTGACAGAGTTCGGCAAAGGCCTGATCGACCTTCTGTGTGGTGTCGAGCTCGGCAATGAGGGCGTGTGCCTTGTCCTTATTGATGACCTGAGGGGCAGAGAACTTCTTGTCCTGTTCGTTCTCGATGTAACCCAGCAGGAACACAAAGTCCTTGCTTTCGCCTGGCTGCAGGGTTACCTCGATGTAATGCGAGGCGATGGGGCTCCAACCATGGGCGTGGCTGTTGCGGGGCTTGCCCTCGATTACTACCTGGGGATCGGCAAACTCGTTATAGAGGCCTACGAAGGTTTCGCGATCGGTATCGAAGCCCTGGATAGGGGTGTTTACATGGTAGAACGCATAATGGTTGCGACGCTCACGGTACTCGGTCTTGTGATAGATGGTGGATCCCTCTATCTCGACCTCACCGGTAGAGAAGTTGCGCTGGAAATTCTCCATATCGGTAGCAGCATTCCACAGGCACCACTCCTCGAACGAGAACAATTTGAGGTTCTTAACCTCGTTGCTCTGGTTGGTGAGTGTGAGCTTCTGTACCTCGGCCCATTTTTTGAGGGGAACGAAGAACAGCACGCTGGCCTCGACGCCGTTTTTACGACCAGTGACGCGGGTGTAGCTCATACCATGACGGCACTCGTAGAAATCGAGTGGCGTTTTGCAGGGCTTCCAACCTGGGTTCCAAACGGTGTCGCCGTCCTTGATATAAAAGTATCGGCCACCATTGTCCATTGGTACATTATTGTAACGATAACGAGTGATACGGCGGAACTTGGCATCCTTGTAGAATGAGTAACCACCGGCGGTATTAGAAATTAAAGAGAAAAAATCCTCGTTGCCCAGATAGTTAATCCAGGGCCAAGGAGTCTGCGGGTCGGTAATCACGTACTCGCGGTGCTGGTCGTCGAAGTGACCGTAGCGTTTCTGTTGTTCCATGATGCGAAAAATATTTTATTAACGATAGTAATCAATAATTGCGGATGCAAAGTTACGAAATTTGCACAAACGTACAATAGTTGGAGCAACTTAGCGCAAGAATTGAGCATAAAAATACCATATATTTTGAAAAAAACTTGTGAGTAATAAAAAAAATTCTTAACTTTGCACCCTCATTCCAGTTATATTGATAAAATTTTAGAAAAAAGAAGAAGATTAGGTTGATAATTTTGGTTTGTTAAGTTGAATAGTAATTACTAATATATTTTTTATACTTTTAAATTAAATGAAAAGACTCAGTATGATGTTGGCTGGGCTGTTCCTAAGTGTGGGGATGGCGCTGGCGCAAACAACGGTTACTGGTACAGTGGTAAGTTATGAGGATAACGAGCCTATTATTGGTGCCACCATTCAGGTGGTTGGCAATTCTGGCATTGGTACCATTACCGATTATGATGGTAACTTCACACTCGAAGTACCAGAGGGTATGAAAACACTGCGTATTACCTATGTGGGCATGGAACCACTTGAGGTGGCAGTAAGCACAAAAACTTTAAAGATTCAGTTAAGAAATGATGTACACACCCTGGACGAGGTGGTGGTTGTGGCCTACGGTACACAGAAGAAGACATCGCTTACCGGATCTATTCAGGAGGTAAAGAGCGACGCCATCGAGATGCGTCCTACCACTTCGGTAGCATCGGCTCTCGAAGGTTCGGTAACTGGTGTTCAGGTGAACAGCACTGTTGGTGCTCCTGGTGAGGATCCACAGATCCGTATTCGTGGCGTGGGAACCGTGAATGGTTCTTCGTCACCACTCTATATTCTTGATGGCGTGCCTTATAGCGGTAGCATCAGCGACCTGAACCCACAGGACATCGAGTCGATGTCGGTACTGAAGGATGCTGCTTCGGCTGCTTTGTACGGTAACCGTGCCTCTAACGGTGTCATCCTGATTACCACCAAGAAGGGTAAGCAGGGTAAGATGAACATCACCTTCGATGTGAAGCAGGGTACCTATTCACGCGGTATTGCCGAGTACGACCGTCTGGGCGCCCGCGAGTGGATGGAGGCTCAGTGGCTCAACATGAAGAACAACCGCATGGCTGCTGGCGACGATGCTGCTACAGCTGGTGCATACGCCTCGAAGCACCTGATTGCCGACCGACTTCAGCTGAATATCTTCGACAAGGCCGACGAGGCACTCTTTACTGCCGACGGCAAGCTGGTGAGCGACGCCCGCATAAAGGGTACCTATGGCGAGGATCTGGACTGGTATAAGCAGGCCATTGGTCACGGCTATCGTCAGGAGTACAACTTCAACGCCAACGGCGCTACCGAGAAGTCAGACTATCTGGTTTCATTAGGCTATCTCGACGAGCAGGGCTACCTGAAGACCTCTGGTTTCGACCGTCTGTCGGCTCGTCTCTCGGCTAACATCCAGCCAGCTGAGTGGCTCAAGGTGGGTGTTAGTCTTAACGCTACCCACCAGAACTTCAATGCCGGCTATGGTACTGGTAACGCCAATACCAACCCATTCAACTTCTGTCGCAAGATTTCGCCCATTTATCCTGTTCATGCCCACAACCTGACTACAGGTGAGTACTATCTCGACGGTATGGGCAACCTGATGTACGATGGCGGTTCATATATCGATCCCGATGGTCAGGTGGTTAACACCCGCAATCAGTATCCCGATCGTCACATCATCTGGGAGAACCAGTTGAACACCGATAAGATTATCCGCAATACCGTTAACAGTATTGCCTACGCCAATATCATTCTGCCTTACAACTTCACACTCTCGCTGAAGGGTAGTCTGAACCTGAGCAACGACTCAGAGAACAAGTACTACTCGGCTGTGATTGGCGACGGTAAGGCCAACAACGGCCGTTTGCGCCGTACCGATGTTCGCCAGAAGAACTACACCTTCCAGCAGCAGCTGCATTGGCGCCAGGAGTTTGGCGTACATTCTGTCGACGCTCTGCTGGGTCACGAGAGCTACAAGCTCACCCGCAACTACATGGCTTCGGGTAAGGATTCAGAGATTGTGCCCAATCTCACCAATCTGCTCAACTTCACTCAGTTTGCTCAGCTCTACGACTACAACGACAACTACGCCCTCGAGTCATACCTGGGTCGTGTGCGCTATGGCTACGACAGCCGTTACAACATCGAGTTCTCGTTCCGTCGCGATGGTTCGTCGCGCTTTGCCAAGAATGCCCGTTGGGGTAACTTCTGGAGCACAGGTGCCAGCTGGGTCATCTCTAACGAGAAGTTTATGAAGCAGTATGACTGGGTGAACTACCTGAAGTTGCGTGCCGACTATGGTGAGGTAGGTAACGACTCTGGTTCTGGTCTCTATGGCTATATGGCCCTCTATCAGCAGGATGTTCATGCCGGCAAGGGTGCTTACTATATCTCTCAGCTGCCTAACGAGGATTTGAAGTGGGAGACAGGTCAGTCATGGGGTGTTGCCATCGAGGGTCGCCTCTTCAACAAGCTCAACTTCAATGTCGAGTACTTCGACCGTCGCAACAAGGACCTTATCTTCAACGTCTACAACCCACTCTCTGCGGGTGCTACTGATACCACCACACCTCAGTCGGTAACCACCATGAATCTGGGTACCATCTCAAACCACGGTGTCGAGATTTCTGGCGATATGGACGTTTACAAGTCGAAGAACTGGAGCGTGAACGTAGGTGCTAGCATCACCTTCGAGAAGAACAAGGTGGTGAAGCTGCCCGAGCAGAACCGCGATGGTATCATCGATGGTACCAAGAAGATTGTTGAGGGTATGGACCGCTATCAGTTCTATACCTACACCTGGGAGGGCGTGAACACCAAGAACGGACTCTCGCTCTATAAGTTCAACGGCGATGAGTACTTCTTTACCGATGGCGGCACTACCTACGGTAACCCTGCCGGTGCAGAGATTACCGGTTCGCAGAAGAACGCTGTGGTTGTGATTGATGGCACACCTTACAGCTATCTCACCACCTATGGCAAGCGCGAGTTCCACGGTTCGGCCATGCCTACCGCCTATGGTAGCTTCAACTTCAGCGTGAGCTACAAGGCCTTCTCGCTCTACACCCTGTTCACCTATCAGCTGGGTGGTAAGGTGATGGACAGCAACTATCAGCTGCTGATGAACTCACAGAGCACCCCAACCGCCCTGCATAAGGACGTGCTGAAGGGCTGGACCGCCGAACAGGCTACTGCTACCGATGCTATCGACCGCAACGGTGTGCCTATGCTGAGCGACGTTCCTGTCATCGTGAGTGGTCTTGAGGCCGACCTCAACTCTACCTCTTCACGTTGGCTCACCAGTGCCAGCTATCTCATTCTGAAGAACATCAACCTTAGCTACCAGCTGCCTAAGGAACTGGTGCGCAAGGCTGGTATCGAGAACGTGATGCTCACACTGACCTGCGAAAACCTCTTCACACTGACTGCACGCAAGGGTATGAACCCACAGCAGAACTTTGCTGGCACTCAGAGTGCTACCTTCGTCACACCACGCATCTTCTCTGCAGGGGTGAACATCAAGTTTTAAGAGTGAATAGTTAATAGTTAATAGTGAATAGTTTTATGAAAAAGTATATATATATAGGTATCGCAACGCTGGCACTCAGCGCTTGTAGCAAGGATTTCCTGGATACCGCTCCCGAGTCGGAGATGGGTACTCCCACCGTGCTCAGCAACACCCAGAATGCCGAGATGGCACTCAATGGTATCTGCAAGGCCATGACTACTCAGTATATGAGCAAGCAGGGCTGTAATGGCGAGGGCACCATCCTGAACTGGTATGGCACCTTTACAGGTAACGATGCTCAGAAGAGCAATAACTCTGGTTGGCAGGGTGTGTGGAACTCAACCTACCACCTGCGTCCAACTTCTGATTATACCGTTTATCCTTGGTTCTATTATTACAAGTTGGTGAGCAATGCCAATGCCATCATCAACAATATCGATGCTGCCGAGGGTGAGGAGAACGATAAGAAGTTTATCAAGGCTCAGGCCCTTACTTTCCGTGCTTACTCGTTCTTCCGTCTGGCTCAGCTCTACACCAACCGTTGGAGCGATCATCAGGGTAATACCGATGGTATCGTGCTGCGTGTCGACGAGAGTCTGGGCGAGCAGGCCATCGCTACTCAGGCCGAGACCTATCAGCAGATTTACAACGACCTCGACGAGGCCATTGCCCTCTATCAGCAGAGCGATCGCAAGCGCGAGGAGTTCTTCCAGCCCGGTCTCGATGTGGCCTATGCCGTTTATGCCAAGGCAGCTCTCAACCGCGAGGATTGGCAGAATGCTGCCAAGTATGCAGCTCTGGCTCGCGAGGGCCACAAGCTGATGACGGTTGAGCAGTATCAGGACGGTTTCCACACACCTAACAACGAGTGGATATGGGGTGTGTATGAGGATGAACAGCAGAACATCTCTTACTATAGCTTCTTTGCTTACATCGGTGCCAACTCAAGTGCCAGCAACTGCCGCACTTATCCTGTAGCCATCAGCAAGGAGCTCATCGATCA
This sequence comes from Prevotella sp. khp1, assembly GCF_900102205.1. Classification (NCBI taxonomy): domain Bacteria; kingdom Pseudomonadati; phylum Bacteroidota; class Bacteroidia; order Bacteroidales; family Prevotellaceae; genus Prevotella; species Prevotella sp. khp1. The sequence continues at coordinate 30,253 of NZ_FNJZ01000005.1, read as the reverse complement.
GATTCCTGCCAGCGACGTGCGCCGCTCGCTCTATCTGGTACCAACCGAAGAGGAGTATGCCGAGTGTAATGCAGCTGGTCGTAGCACTGGTATGCTCTACAACCGCGCAAAGGCTGAGTACAAGGATCGTTTGTATTTCGACCAGAGTGGTAAGCTCACCTCGCTCGTCTATGCTTATATGCAGTTTAAGTTCTTGGTTGACTTCTATCCTGGTGGTGGTTCGTTCCCCATCATCCGTGCAGCCGAAATGCTCTACACCGAGGCTGAGGCTGATATGCACCTGGGTAAGGAGACTGAGGCACAGCAGCTGTTGTTCGACGCTGTGAAGCAGTATGATGCCGATTACACCAAGAGCACCAAGACTGGCGACGACCTGATGACTGAGATTAAGTTGTATCGTCGTTTCGACCTCTTTGCCGAGGGTAACGACTGGTTCGACTACAAGCGTTGGGGACAGCCCATCGTTCGTAAGAACCGCAAGCAGGGTGGTAGCTTCTACGAGGGTGTGTTCGACATCACCATCCAGCCTGAGGAGACCAATGCATGGACATGGGTTATCCCTCAGAAGGAGACTGACTACAACGGGCTTGTTGACTAATGGCGCAAGCTACGGTATAAGCGGTGGTCCAAGCGGCTTGGAAATTAAAGCCGCCTGTGACACCATCGATATCGAGAACCTCTCCAGCGAAATAAACGCTGGGGAGGTTTTTGCTTTCTAAGGTGTTGGGATTCACACTCGCCAAGTCGATGCCGCCACAGGTCACAAACTCGTCCTTAAAGGCCGAACGACCTGCTATCTGGTACTGATCGTTGCACAGGGCATTGGTCAGACGGTTCAGCTCCTTCTGGTTCAGATTCTGCCAACGGTTCTGGGCACGTTCGCCAAGGGTCTTGGCTACGAGGTAATCCCACAAACGACTGGGCAATCCAAAGGGACGGATGGTGGCTATCTGCTTTTGCGGATGCTGGGCGATGATGGTGCGCAACTCCTGCTGGATGTCGGGCTCCTTGAGCGAGGTCCAGTTCACGGCTAAGGGCATCTGGTAGTTATGCTCGTGCAAATCGCGAGCGGCATGACTACTGAGCTTCAGAATGGCTGGTCCGCTCATGCCCCAGTGGGTGATGAGCAACGGACCGTTACTGCGGAACTTGGTGCCTGGGATCGAGGCGGTGGCATCTTCTACCACCGTGCCCATCAAGGCACGCAAGGCCTCGTCGGCAATGCTGAAGGTGAACAATGACGGAACGGGTTCGATGGTGGGTACGCCAGCCATCGATGCAGTACCACCACCTGTGGTGATGACCTTGAAATCAAAGTCGTTCAGCTCGTCGAGACTCTCGATTTTATGCTGGGTGCATATCTCGATGTTCTTTCGGCGGGCTTCGGCCAAGAAGAGATTAATGATGGTATGCGAATCCTGTGAGGCGGGAAATACGCAGTTGTCGTCCTGGGTGGTGAGCTTTACACCATGACTTTCGAACCACGCATAGGCATCGCGGTAATCGAAGGTTTTAAACAGTCGTTTCAGCAAACGGTGCCCACGTGGATATACCTGTTGCAAATCGCTTACAGCCTCGAACGAGTTGGTGCAGTTACATCTGCCACCACCAGATACCTCGACCTTGGCCAGCACCTTCTTCGATTTCTCAAAGATGGTGATATCCATATCGGGGCACATCTCCTTGAGGTTAACGGCCAGGAAGAATCCAGCCGCACCTCCACCTACTATCGCAGTCTTCATTTTTACATTCTTACATTTTTACATTTTCTCATTTCTCAATGAGAATGCGAGCGTCAACGGCTACTACGTCGTTCTCGTCGGCCAGGAGCGGGTTAATGTCCATCTCCTTAATCTCCGTGGCGAAACGCAACAGGGTAGATAGGCGCACGATAATCTCGGCAAACTTCTGCTCGTTGATGCCCTTCTGTCCGCGTGTACCTTTTAATATCTTGTAGCCCTTCAGCGAGTGAATCATCGAGTAGGCCTCGCCATAGCTCAATGGGGCCAAACCGCTTGATACATCCTTCAGCACCTCGACAAAGATGCCGCCCAAGCCGCACAGGATAACGTGGCCGAAACGCGTCTCATACTTGGCACCGATAAACAGCTCGGTACCCTTCATCATCTTCTGTACCATCACGCCTGTGGCATCCTTAATCTTCATCATGCGGTCGAACTCCAACTCTAAGTGCTCGGGGGTGCGGATGTTCAGCGTTACACCACCCACATCGCTCTTGTGGATAGGACCAACTACCTTAGCCACTACGGGGAATCCCACACGTTCGGCAAAGGCACGTAGCTCTTCCTTGCTGGTGCTTACCATCTCGGGAACCTGGGGGATGCCTGCGCACGAGAGGATGTCGCGTACCACCTCGGGCGATACGTATCCATTGTTCTCGATACCCTTAATAATAATGTGTAAGCGGGGAAGGTCGATACCATAAAGCTGCACCTCGGGTGGTGCAGGGCGTGGGGTGCGCATAATCTGACTGAGTGCTGTGGCCAGCGTCACCTCGTCGCTGAAGTTAACATGACCGCGCTTCAGGAATTCCTCAACCTCGGGACCTGCTGTGTGCAGACTGGGCAGGATGGGGAAGATAGGCTTTTTGCACTCCTTGATTTTCTTGTCGAGCACATCGTAGGCCTCGTACAGATGGGTGAGGCCAGGGGTGCCGTAGATTACAGCGATGGCATCGATATGATCAAACTTGTTTTCGCAATAATCAATCACGGTACCCAACTGCTCGGCGGTACCTGTGGCTAAGAAATCGATAGGGTTGGCTACTGATGAACCTGGGAAGAGCTGTGCTTTCAGTTCGTCGGCCTCAGGACCTTCGATCTTGGGCACGTTCAGTCCGCCTTTCGACAGGGCATCGGTCAGCATCACGCCAGGACCGCCTGCATGGGTTACAATCGCAAAGTTCTTACCCTTCAGTTCGGGCAATGTAAAAATGCAACCCACGGTGGTGAGCTCCTCGCGTGAGAAACAGCGCACGATACCGGCCTTACGGAACAGCGCCTCTACAGCCGAATCGCTCGAAGCAATGGCACCTGTATGCGATGAGGCAGCACGACTGCCACTCTCGCTCGAACCAGCCTTGATAGCTGCAATCCTACAACCCTTACGAATCAGGTTGCTGGCATGATACAACAACTTATCGGGGTTGGAGATATTCTCGATATAAAGCAGTTTTACCTTCGAATCAGTCTCGGGATTAAAGCGCTCGTCCATATACTGCAGCACATCCTCGATACCAATCTGCTTGCCGTTACCAATGCTCCATACGCTGTTAAACTGCAAGCCCTTGATAACCGCACTCTCAAGAATAAATACCGCTGTGGCACCCGATCCCGATACGAAATCAACACCCTGTGGATTCAGGTTGGGGATGGGCAGCGTAAACACACTATGGTGGTTGCGGTTCAGCAGTCCGATACAGTTAGGACCAATGAGTGCTGCTCCGAACTTTTTGCACGTATCCAGGATGCGCTGTTCCAGTTCGGCACCTGCCTTGGTCTCCTCGCCAAATCCGGCTGAGATAATCACAAAGGCGCGCACCCCTTTCTCGGCACAAAGATAGTCCACATAATCGGGACAGAACTTGGCGGCCACCACGAGCACGGCCAAATCCGTTTCGGGGATTTCCTTTACATCATGATAGGCTTTGATTCCCTGCACTTCGTCTTCCTTGGGGTTTACGATGTGCAGCGGACCATCGAAACCACCATTCTTAATGTTACGTACTATAGCGCCACCGGGCTTATGCACGTTGTTAGAGCCGCCGATAACGACGATGCTCTTGGGATTCAATAATTGTTGGTTAATCATAGGTGCAAAGATAGTGCAAATCGAACAAAATACAAAATAAAAAACGTTATTTTTCTTTGTATTTGGGAAATAAATAGCTACCTTTGCATAGTTAAACCAATTAAAGTGGGCTTTATGAAGAAATTTCTCATCATAACTATAGCTTTGATCATGCCAATGTTCCTATTCGGACAATCCTATTCGGCACTCTGGAAACAGGTTTCAGAGGCTGAAGAGAAAGATCTACCCAAAACTCAGTACGAGGTGCTGCAGAAGATTGTGAAGAAAGCCGAGAAGGAGCACCAATACGGACAGCTGCTCAAGGCCGAACTCTATGCCGCCCAAACCATGGTGGATATCGCCCCTGATTCGCTGAAGCCCGAAGTGGACCGCATTGTGGCACGCTATCAGAAAACTACCGATAAGGTGCAGCGTTTGGTTTACCAAACGGTGCTTTGGCAGATTGATAACGAGAACTATAGCATTGATTTAGGCTTCAAGAAGCCCCAGCTTACCCCCGAACTTTGCCAGTTGTTGGCCGCAACCAAGGAGCGCTCGTATCAGCCTTTTGTGGTGATGGGTGCCGATGCTTCGGTGTTTGGCAACGATATGCTGAGTGTGATAGGTGCCGAGTTGGGTGAGTATCAGCAGTTGCACGATTACTATCAGAAGACAGGCAACCAGAAGGCCGTGAGCATTATCGATGCCCATCTGGCTATCGACAGATATAATGCACTGCCTTATAACACCCCCGCTGTGGATCGTATCGCTTTTATCGACGATGCCATTGCCAAGTGGGGTAGATGGCCTGAGATTAACTATCTGCGTAATGCCAAAAAAGAACTCACCAATCCCCAGTTCCACCTGTCGTATTCCCTCTCTGTGGTTCGTCCCATGCAGGCCCAGCAGGTGATGCTGAATGATTTACGCCATCTGTCGCAACTCACTATGACGGTGTATCCCGTACGTTGCGAAGGTGATATCGAACATTCGCCATCAAGCGAAAAGGGCTGGACTAAGATCCGCCCGTTGTTAGGAGCCCCTGTGGTTACAGAAACGAAACATTTTGCCGCTCGCCCCGATTACGAGATTTTCGAAGATAGTATGACGCTGAAGGGCTTGCCTATAGGCATGTACCTGGTGGAGTTTAAAAGCAATCCCACTACCGAGGTAATCCGTACGTTGTATCATGTTACCAACGTCTTTACGATTGCCGAGGCTCAGCCCGATGGCAAAATACGTTACGAGGTGGTGAATGCTACGACTGGTCAGCCTATCGCCGATGCCCATCTGCGTATCAAGGAACGTCCATATTCGGTATTTGCCTATACCGATACCGACAAGGCGGGTGCAGTGCTGTATGGTAATGGTCGTTACGAATTCTACGGGGCTGATCGTACGGTGAATCAGACCGCTATTTTTACCGATCGCAGCATTTATCGTCCAGGTCAGACGGTACATGCTTCGGCATTGGTGTATCAGGTGGAGAAGGGCATCAAACAAACCGTTCGTGCCCATCAGACTTTAAAATTTGTGCTGCGCGATGCCAACCATAAGGTGGTGGCCGAGAAGCAGACCGAGAGCGATGCCTATGGTGTGGGTGCAGTAGATTTTACCCTGCCCGCCAAGGGACTTACAGGCTTGTTTACCATCCAGGTGGAGAATAGCTCGCAGAGCATTCGTGTTGAGGAATACAAGCGTCCCACGTTCCATGTGGACTTTGCAGAATATAAGGATGCCTATAAGGCTGGCGATGTGCTTGATATCAAAGGTACAGCACTCAGCTATGCGGGTGTGCCTGTTCAGGATGCCAAGGTAGCGTATAAGGTATTGCGCCGTACCGCCCTTTGGTGGTGGTCGTACAATCGCTATTACGACGAGGGTGCTCTGGGCTACAGCAATCACGGTACCGAGATTTGTTCGGGCGAAGCTACCACCGATGCCGATGGTAACTTTGTGATAAAAATGCCACTGGAGATGCCCGAAACCAAGTACACTATGTTCTACAACTTTGTGTTGCAGGCCGATGTAACTGATATGGCTGGCGAAACGCACCAGGGACAGTTTACGTTGCCTTTGGGCAATCGTCCAACCGCACTCAGCATCGATCTCGACGAAAAAGTGCTGGTTGAAGATAACCCCCAAGCCACATTCCATCTGTGCAATGCCGCAGGTAAGGATATCGATGCCGAAGTACGTTATCGCATTGATGGAGGCGAGTGGCAGATGGCCAGAACAAATCAGCAGATAGCATTGGCTAAGTTGGCTTCTGGTAAGCATCGTGTAGAGGCTGCGTATGAGGATCAGACCATCGATCGAACCTTCGTGGTATTCTCGCTCGATGATGAGAAACCTGCTACTGATACAGATGATTGGTTCTACCAGTCGGCCACCCAGTTCCCTAACGATGGCACGCCTGTTACCATCCAGGTGGGTAGCTCGGATCAGAATGTGCATATCTTCTATAGTATCTTCTCGGGCTTTAAGCTGATAGAGCAGGGTAGTGTGGATAAGAGTAACGAGCTGATAAACCGCAAGTTTACCTATCAGGATGAGTACGAAAACGGCTTGCTGCTTACCTTTGCTTGGGTAAAGAATGGCAAGTGTTATACCCATACCGCTCAGATACAGCGCCCTATGCCTGATAAGAAGCTCACCTTAGAGTGGGCTACCTTCCGCGATCGTCTGACACCAGGACAGAAGGAAGAGTGGACACTGACCATTAAGGACGCCAAAGGCAACCCTGTTGACGCTAACTTGATGGCCACACTCTATGATCAGAGTCTGGACCAGTTGGTTAAGCACCAGTGGAATTTTACACCTTATCAGTGGATAGCATTGCCCCATGTAAATTGGCAGTATGTTTCGCCCCGTAGCTTTGGCCGATTTGCCTCGCTTGATTGTGAGGACTTTAGCTATGCTGGGATAGGCTTCAGCTTGTTTGATCACAATGTTTATCCCCAGGCATTCTATCGCCACTCGTTCCGCGGTGTTAAGACTTTGAGTCGTGGCCATGTGGGTGATGATATGATATTAGAAGTGGCCGAAGCCGCTCCTATGGCTGCCGATATGAAGATGATGAAGCAGAGCACCGATTCGGGGATCGCTTATGCCGCTAATGGTGCCGAAGTGGCTGCTAATGAAGAGCAGACTGCAGCATCAGATGTGCAGGTACGAGAAAATCTTAACGAAACCGCTTTCTTCTATCCCCAGCTTACTACCGATGCCAATGGTCGCGTGGCTATCAAGTTTACTTTGCCAGAGAGTTTAACTACCTGGCAGATGTTAGGCTTTGCGCACACGCGCGATTTACATTATGGTAACATTGCGGGTGAGGCTGTGGCTAAGAAGGATGTGATGATACAGCCTAACGTGCCTCGCTTTATCCGCGAGGGCGATAAGGCCACCATCTCTGCCCGTATCTTTAGCGAGAAACAGGCACAAGGCAAGGTAACCCTGCAGCTCTTCAATGCCGAGACCAACGCCATCGTCTACGAAAAGTCACAGCAAGTATCGCTCGCCGCAGGTTCTACAACCCCCGTCGAGTTTGAATGGTCAATGGTCAATGGTCCATGGTCCATGTTGATCGTCAAAATGACGATCAGCGGTAAAGGCTTCAGCGACGGCGAGCAGCACTATCTGCCAGTACTCCCAGCTACCGAGCGAGTTACTGTTTCGATGCCTATCACTCAGCACCAGCCAGGTACTGCTACCATCGATTTGAACAAGTTGGTTCCTGCTGATGCCAAGAATACCAAACTTACACTCGAATATACCAACAATCCCGTTTGGCTCATGGTGCAGGCTCTGCCAGCAGTAGGCTCGCCCAGCGACGATAATGCCATCTCATTGGCCGCCTCGTTCTATGCCAACGGACTGGGACGATATATCATCAATCAGAATCCACAGATCAAGAACGTGTTCGAGCTCTGGAAGCAGGAGCCTAACGAGGCCTCGCTCACCTCTCAACTGGAAAAGAATGAGGATTTGAAGAATCTTGTTCTGAACGAAACTCCTTGGGTGCTGGATGCCGACAACGAGACTGAGCAGAAGCATCGCTTGGTTGACTTCTTCGACGAGAACCTGATGAATAACCGTCTCTCTACCACCATCGAGAAATTGCAGAAACTGCAGAACGCTGAGGGTGCGTGGACCTGGTTCCCGGGCATGCCAAGCTCGTTCTATACCACTGTAGCTGTAAGCGAAATGCTGGTACGCCTGAATGCCCTCACTGAAAAGCAGAGTGCTACCAGCACCATGCTGAACAAGGCCTTTGGCTATATGGGCAACGAGATAAAAGACCTGGTAAAGGAACTCAAGAAAGCCGAGAAGAAGGGCGAGGTTTACTTCCCAAGTTATAAGGCCCTGCAGTGGTTGTATCTGGTAACTCTTGATGATCGCCAGTTGCCAGCCGATGTTCAGCAGGCCAACAGCTATCTCATCGAGCTACTTAAAAAAGATATCAAGCGTCAGAGCATTTATGATAAGGCTCTTGCAGCAGTCATCTTTGCCAAGGTTGACGCCAAGCGTGCTCAGGAATATGCCCAGTCGCTCAAGGAGTACACCGTTTACCGCGAGGATATGGGACGCTACTACGATACGCCACGTGCAGGTTACTCTTGGTTTGATTATAAGATTCCAACCCAGAGTATCGCCATCGAGGCCCTGCAGCAGTTAACTCCTGATGATGTGCAGACTATCGATGAGATGCAGCGCTGGTTGCTGCAGCAAAAGCGCACCCAGGCTTGGGATACACCTATCAACAGCGTGAATGCCGTTTATGCCTTCCTGAAAGGTCAGGAGAGCCGTTTGGCACAAAGCTCAAACATGCCTGCTGTCCGTATCGATGCCCGCACCGTTGCGCTGCCCAAGGCAACAGCAGCTATCGGCTATGTAAAGACCGAATTGCCAAAGGGTAAGCAACTCACCATCCGTAAAACTACCGATGGAACCTCATGGGGGTCCGTTTATGCCCAGTATTTCCAGCCCGCCAAGCAGGTTGAGAATAGCGGCAGTGGTCTCACCATCAAGCGCGAGATCTTGAAAAATAATTGTCAATTGTCAACTGTCAATTATCAATTCACGGTCGGAGACCGTATCCGCGTCCGCCTTACCATCACTGCCGATCGCGATTACGATTTTGTGCAGGTGGTTGATAAGCGTGCGGCTTGCATGGAGCCCGTTAAGCCGTTGAGTGGTTATCATGCGGGTGCTTATATCACACCTCGCGATAATGCCACATGCTACTTCTTCGGCATGCTGTCGAAGGGTACCCATGTGATCGAAACCGAGTATTATATCGATCGAGCCGGAACCTACGAAACAGGTACCGCCACCGTAGAGTGTGCCTATGCACCCGAGTTCCGCGCCGTTACTCACTCGGAAACATTAAAGATTAAACATTAAATATTATAATATTGATGAAGAAATTAACAGTAATACTACTCTCAATTCTCGCTTCTCAGCTTTCGCCTCTCCAGGTGAATGCACAGCGTCTTACCGTAAAAACAACCACCATCGATGTGGGTGCTACGGGCTACGAACAGCCTGTTACAGCCACCTTCGAGATGCGTAACAAGGGTTTGCGCCGATTGGTTATTCAGAGTGTGAAACCCGATTGTGGTTGCACCAAAATAGAATATCCCAAAGAGGTGGGTATTGGCGAGCGATTCACTATTAAGATGACTTACGATGCCCGTATGTTAGGTCACTTCCAGAAGATGTGTCTGGTAAAGAGCAATGCTTCAAAAAAGCCGTTCTACCTTACCATGACGGGTGTGGTTAAGAGTGATTTCAGAGATTATTCGGGTGAGTATCCTATCGAGATGGGCGACCTGCTGTTGGATAAGGCCGTGCTTGAGTTCGATGATGTGAACAAAGGCGATGTGCCTGAGCAGGAGATTCACATCCTGAATAACGGAAAGAAGGCCATGCGTCCTAACCTGATGCACCTGCCTCCTTATCTCACCGCTATTACCAGTCCCGATCATCTGTTGCCTGGTCGTGCGGCTACCATCAGCGTGAAGTTGCTCTCAGAGAAACTGCGTGATTATGGCTTGACCAAGACCACTCTTTATATGGCTCATAACCCAGGCGATAAGGTTCGTCAGGATTTCGCCATCGATGTGGCAACCGTATTGTTGCCCGATATGAAGCAGTTCGAGAAAGAGAATAAGGAACTGGCACCACAGTTGCAGATGTCGGCTACCGATGTGGATTTTACCGACTTTGGCGGCAAAACCAAGAAAACGGCTACTGTTACGTTGCAGAATACAGGTGTTTCGCCCTTGAAGATTACCTCGCTCCAGCTCTTTACGGCTGGCTTGAAGGTTACCCTCTCGAAGAGTGAGATTGCCCCAGGTCAGAGTGCTAACTTAAAGATTACGGGTATTGCCGAAGAGCTCCAGAAGCTTCGTACACGTCCCCGTATCCTGATGATTACCAACGATCCCGACCACGCCAAAGTGGTGGTCAACATCAAGTTGCAGTAATCTTAATTTTCAATTATCAATTGTCAATTTTCAATTTGAATCATGGAACATCCCGAAAATAGCTCAGAATATGCAGGCTTGCAGGTAAACAGTGGGGTAGAGCAACCCTCTATCGTTAACCCCTACCTCAAGCGTGGTCGTTTCCGTCGTCACGAACTCTCTGTTGGCGAGATGGTAGAAGGCATCCTCAAGGGCGATGTCACCATCCTCTCGCAGGCTGTTACGCTGATTGAGAGTGTGAATCCCGACCATCAGGCCCGTGCTCAGGAGGTGATCAACAAGTGCTTGCCTTATAGTGGCAATTCCATCCGCATTGGTATCAGTGGTGTACCAGGCGCAGGTAAAAGTACCTCGATCGACGAGTTCGGTATGCACGTACTCAAGGAGAAGGGTGGAAAGCTGGCAGTGCTGGCCATCGACCCTAGTAGTGAGCGCACCAAGGGCTCGATTCTGGGCGATAAAACACGTATGGAAAAGTTGGCACAACATCCGTCGTCGTTCATACGTCCTAGCCCATCAGCTGGCTCGTTGGGAGGTGTGGCCCGCAAGACTCGCGAGACGATTATTCTGTGCGAAGCCGCTGGTTTCGATAAGATATTTGTTGAGACCGTGGGTGTTGGTCAGAGCGAAACAGCCTGCCACTCGATGGTAGATTTCTTCCTGCTCATTCAAGTGGCTGGTACAGGCGATGAACTGCAGGGTATTAAGCGTGGAATTATGGAGATAAGCGATGGCATCGTGATTAACAAGTGCGATGGCGATAATGTGGATCGTTGCCAGATGGCGGCTACCAATTTCCGTAATGCCCTCCACTTCTTCCCAATGCCAGATAGCGGTTGGAGTCCAAAGGTGCTTTGCTACAGTGGATTCTACGGTACAGGCGTAAAAGAGATATTCGACATGATTTACGAGTATATGGATTTTGTAAAGGCCAACGGCTATTTTGCCTATCGTCGCAATGAGCAGGCTAAATACTGGATGTACGAGAGCATCAACGAGCATCTGCGACTCAACTTCTACAACAATCCCGCCATACAGGCTCAGTTGGGCACCGCCGAAACTGCTGTTCTCGCTGGTCAGAAAACATCGTTCGTAGCTGCTCAGGATCTCCTCGACGAATATTTCTCTTTGCTCAAAAAATAATGTTTAATCTTTAATCTTTAATGTTTAATCTTTAATGTTTAATATTTAATCATTCATGATTATCGAAATAGATAACGGCAGTGGTTTCTGCTTTGGAGTTACCACCGCTATCAAGAAAGCCGAAGAAGAGCTCGCTCAGGGCGAAACACTCTATTGTTTAGGTGATATTGTACACAACGGTATGGAGTGCGAACGCCTGCGCGAGATGGGACTCATTACCATTAATCACGACCAGATGCGCGAACTGCACAACGCTAAAGTGTTGCTGCGTGCCCATGGCGAGCCTCCCGAAACCTACGAACTGGCCCGCAAAAACAATATTGAGATTATCGATGCTACCTGCCCTGTGGTGCTGAAACTGCAGAAGCGTATCAAGGAGCAGTACGAAACCTCGCCCAATCTTCCCGAAGGTGAGGAGGCGCAGATTGTGATTTTTGGTAAGAAAGGTCATGCCGAAGTGCTTGGTCTGGTGGGTCAGACTCATAGTAGTGCGATTGTGATTGAGAGTAGCGACGAGGTGACTAAGCTTGATTTTACCCGCGATATCTACCTGTATTCGCAGACCACGAAATCGCTCGACGAGTTCCGTCGCATCATCGATTATATCCAGACGCATATCTCGCCCAACGCCACGTTTAAGAGTTTCGATACCATCTGTCGTTCGGTAGCCAACCGCATGCCCAATATCTCGCAGTTTGCCACCAAGCACGATCTGGTACTCTTTGTGTGTGGCCGAAAGAGTTCAAACGGCAAGGTGCTTTACAACGAGTGCCTGCGTGTAAACCCCAATACCCACCTGATTGAGGACCCACAGGAGATTGAGCCCGAGTGGTTGAAGGGTATCGAGAGTGTAGGTATTTGTGGTGCCACCAGCACGCCCCGTTGGTTGATGGAGCAGTGCCGCGACGCTATTCAGAATATGCAGCAATGATACAGGTAAGTGTGTCTTCCGAAATATCCAGCGTGTGCCCCAATTTTGTGGGGGCATGCGTTGAGGCTCAGGTGGTAAATACGCCTTATAGCGACCGTTTGTGGCAGGCTATCCACGAGGTTGAGGCACGTTTGCGCCAAGAGCTTACTACCGAAAGCGTAAAGTCGTTGCCATCTATCGCCGCCACACGTGCGGTATATAAGTTATGTGGCAAGGATCCCTCACGCTATCGTCCTGCCTCTGAGCAGCTTATCCGTCGAATGCTGCAGGGAAAGGAGCTTTACCAGATTGATACGTTGGTAGATCTGGTAAACCTGGCTTCGATTGCCTATGGTTACAGCATTGGTGGATTTGATGCCGATAAGTTTGTGGGGCCCGAACTGGTGCTAGGTGTTGGTAAAGAGGGTGAGCCCTACGAGGGTATCGGTCGCGGTCCGTTAAACATTGCCGGACTGCCCGTTTATCGAGATGCCCAAGGTGGTGTAGGTACGCCTACCAGCGACCATGAGCGCACCAAAATGACGCTTGGAACTACCCATCTCGTTGTGCTCATCAACGGCTACGATGGTAACGAAGAACGTGTTCGTGCCAATGCCGAATACATTCAGAAACTCCTTATCGATTACGCCCAGAGCGATGGCGGAACTATTACGCTGTATAGATAATTTAAGTTCAGGTGGTTTTATTTCTTGCCGAAATTACCAAATTTTTTCATAAAAATATGGCATTAGCATATTTCTTGGCATTTTTGCTCCCACACGTGGGAAATATTTTTTCCACACGAGAGCGCACTTTTTTATGCTTGTAAAGGTTATACTGTATACGATTTGTGTAACGAATAATGTAAAATATTATGAACTACCTTTGTATTTGTGCGGATACAGAAATACAGAATACAGTTTTGTTGTGAGCATTGTCAATCCAAAAATTCAGTAATTCAGAATTCAGTTTATTTGGCTAAGCATTTGTAACTTTAAATATACTCTATTAGGATATTATATATTATTATATATATTATAATATATATAATAATATATAATATTTATAAGATTGATAATTAGAGAGTGAATCGATAGTTGTATTAGCTCACAAGAAAACTGATATCTGATATCTGAGTCACACACAGATTATCCCTCTCCAAATAAACTGTATTCTGTATTCTGTATCCATTGATGCCTCTTTATCAGTGGATATATAGCTTCCTAAAAAACAGAATTACTGAATTCTGAATTTTCTCGCTCAGTTTAGATAAGTTGGTGGTATGGTGTTGCTAATAAAAAAACGAAAAAATTTGTTTTTTCGCTTACTTATTCGTACCTTTGCAGCACAATTTTAATTATGGGAAAAGGAAAGTTAGCTAAATTTGCGGACATGGAAATGTACGAGAACGTATTCCAGTATCCGTTTTCGGTGATTGAGAATGTGCCATTCGAGATGAAGGGGCACTGGCACGAGCAGTACTTCCACAATAATAACCCGATAGTGCTGGAACTTGGTTGCGGTAAGGGAGAATACACAGTGGAACTGGCCAAACTGTATCCCGACATGAACTTTATTGGCGTGGATATCAAAGGTGCACGTATGTGGACTGGTGCTACACAGGCCCTGAACGAGGGACTGAAGAATGTGGCTTTTCTGCGTACGAATATTGAAATAATTGAACGTTTTTTTGCTGAGGACGAGGTGCAGGAAATCTGGCTCACATTCAGCGATCCGCAGATGAAGAATCCTCGTAAGCGATTGACATCCACCTATTTTATGAATCGCTATCGTAAATTTCTGGTGGATGGCGGCGTGATACACCTGAAGACGGATTCGAACTTCCTCTTTACTTATAGTACCTATATGGTAGAGAAGAATGCGCTGCCCGTAATTTTCCGTACAGAGGATTTGTATCACGATGAGCGTATCGACGAGGGGACGAAGAAGATTCTGGCTATTCAGACTTATTATGAGGGCATGTGGATTGCCCGCGGACTGAATATTAAATATATGAAGTGGAATCTGCCTCGCAACGGCGAGCTGGTTGAACCCGAGGTGGAGATTGAACTGGACGACTATCGCTCGTATCACAGATCAAAAAGAAGTTCATTAGATAAGGCGAAATAATGGAAAACGTAATATACCCCAAGATGGTGATGGATGCCTTGGCTACGGTAACGTATGCAGGCACCAAGAAGAATGTGGTGGAGAGTGGTATGGTGGCTGATACACCTGCTGTGGCTGCTCCACAGAAGGATGGTGAGAACTGGAAAGTAAAGGTGGTGCTGGAGTTCCCACGCGATACTGATCCTTTCCTGAAATCAACTGTAAAAGCTGCCGAGGCGGCTATCAAATACCACTGCGGCAAGGAGGTTGAGGTAGAGATTGAAACAGAATTCAAGTCGAAACCACGTCCAGAGGTGGGCGAGATGCTGCCTGGCGTCAAGAATATTATTGCCGTTAGCTCGGGTAAGGGTGGTGTAGGTAAAAGCACCGTATCGGCTAACCTGGCTATCGCTTTGGCCCGTTTGGGTTACAAGGTGGGATTGCTTGATACCGATATCTTCGGTCCGTCAATGCCTAAGATGTTTAATGTTGAGGATGAACAGCCTTACGCTGTAAAGAAAGACGGTCGCGATTTGATTTGTCCCATCGAGAAGTACGGTGTTAAACTGCTGTCGATTGGTTTCTTTGTATCGCCAAACACTGCTACTCTGTGGCGTGGCGGTATGGCTACAAGTGCGTTGAAGCAGCTGATTGCTGATGCCGATTGGGGCGAACTCGACTATTTTATCCTGGATACACCTCCAGGCACCAGCGATATCCATCTTACATTGCTGCAAACACTGCCTATTACAGGCGCGGTGATTGTGTCAACCCCACAGCAGGTGGCTTTGGCTGATGCACGTAAGGGTATCGATATGTACCGCAACGAGAAGGTGAACGTGCCCATTCTCGGTTTGATTGAGAATATGGCCTGGTTTACACCCGCAGAGCTGCCCGAGAACAAGTATTATATATTTGGTAAGGAGGGTTGCAAGCAGTTGGCCGAGGAGATGCAGGTACCTTTGCTGGCACAGATACCACTGGTACAGAGCATCTGCGACAATGGTGATGCTGGAACCCCAGCTGCATTGAGCAGCGACACATCTACAGGATTGGCATTTATCAATCTGGCGCAATCGGTAGTAACGGTTGTGAATCGTAGAAACAAGGAAAAACCCGCAACGAAGATTGTAGGTATGCACAAATAAAAAAAAGCCTCGCTCATTTCGAGCGAGGCTTTTTTTTTTATTCAATCACAACAGTTGTCCAACCGTGCTTGTCTTCGAGTTCGCCGTACTGAATACCACGGAGTGTATCGAAGAGCTTCTTTGACTGTGGACCTGGCTTGTCGCCGAATGAGTAGCGCTTGCCGGTATCGAGGTCGTCGATATAAGAAATAGGGCTGATAACAGCGGCTGTTCCGCAAGCGCCAGCCTCCTCAAAGGTCTCGAGCTCCTCCTCGGGGATAGGGCGGCGCTCAACCTTCATGCCCAGATCCTCAGCAACCTGCATCAAGCTCTTGTTGGTGATAGAGGGCAGGATAGAGGTTGACTCTGGTGTGATATAGGTGTTGTTCTTGATACCAAAGAAGTTGGCTGCACCGCACTCGTCGATGTACTTCTTCTCCTTTGCGTCGAGATAGAACTCGCAAGCATAGCCCTTTTCGTGAGCCAGGTTGTTGGCAAACAGGCTGGCAGCGTAGTTACCACCTACCTTATACTTACCTGTGCCGAGAGGGGCTGAACGGTCGTAATCGCGAACAATCACATAAGGATTGCTTGAGAAACCACCCTTGAAGTATGGGCCTACTGGTGTAACGAAGATAAGGAAGCAGTACTCCTTAGAGGGGTGAACACCTACCTGAGCGCTGGTACCAATAAGCAGTGGGCGGATATAGAGTGTTGCGCCACTCTCGTAAGTAGGGATCCACTCCTGATTCAGGCGAACCACCTTCTTAACCATCTCGGTAAACAACTCGGTTGAAACCTCTGGCATCAAAATGCCGCGACAGGTGCTCTGCAGGCGCTTGGCATTCTCGTCAACACGGAACACACGAACCTTGCCATCGGGGCAACGGTAAGCCTTCAGGCCCTCGAAAGCCTCCTGACCATAGTGCAGGCAGGTGGCTGCCATGTGCAGATTTAAATACTCATCGGAGCAAACCTCGATTTCGCCCCACTTTCCATCGCGATAATAGCAACGTACGTTGTAGTCGGTCTTCATGTAGCCGAATGACAGACTACCCCAATCCAAATTCTTCATATTACTTTTTTCTATGTTTGAAATTTCAAATTTGCATGCAAAAGTATATAATTAATATCAAATTAACAAAACTTTTGGCCTAAAATCTTTTATTCTGTAAGTATTTTCTTGATTTCGGCGTCGGTTTTGGTAAGTTTGTCCTTGCAGAGCTTGATTAACTGCTGGGCACGTTTAAGCTGCTCGGCCATCTGGTCGATGTCGAGTTCGTCGTTCTCCATCTTGTGTACGATGGACTGTAATTCGGCTATAGCAGCCTCGTATTTCAGTTCTTTTTCCATTGTATTTTATACGGATTTAATTACTGAGTGAATGGTACCCTTGGCTAGGCGGGTCTCGATTTCGGCGCCGGGGGGCAACTGCGATGCGTCTTTTACGGCCCGGCCGTTATGCATAGTGATGCTGTAGCCGCGAGCCAGCAACAGGGTTGGGTCGAGGGCTTTGAGTTTCTCGTCCATCAGTTGCAGACGATGTCTCTCTGATGTTAATCGGCGCTCTATCAACATTGGCAGGCGGGTATAGAGGGCATCAATCTTAGCCTCCTGTCGGGTTTTTACAATCGAGAACAATCGGGGGATAGCCTCGGATATAATTGACAATTGAGAATTGGCAATTGATAATTTTTGCTGAACGTAGTGCGTAATCATGCTCTGGGCTCCTTCGATGGTTTCGAGTACGCCCTTCAGGTGGTCGATGAGCAAGGCGGCTGCAGCTGTGGGTGTTTTTACGCGGGTGTGCGAGATCATATCGAGAATGCTCTCGTCGCGCTCATGGCCGATACCTGTTATGATAGGTGTTGGGAAGTTGGCCACATTTTCGGCCAAAGCCAAGGTGTCGAAACCGCTCATATCGCTGGTAGCACCACCACCACGGATAATCACTACGCAATCAAATGGCATATCGTAAATCTGCTCCAGAGCACTGATGATGCTCTGTTCAACGCCCTCGCCCTGCATGATAGCAGGAAAGAGCTGTGTCTCGAATTTAAAGCCGTAAGGGTTATCAGCCAGTTGGTTGCAGAAATCGCCGTAGCCAGCGGCTGTTTGCGATGAGATAACGGCAATACGCTGGCAGAAAACGGGTAACTGTAGTTCCTTTTGCAGGTCGAACACGCCCTCGGCCTTAAGCTTCTGGATGATTTCCTGACGCTTGCGGGCCATATCACCTAAGGTGTAGGTGGGGTCGATGTCGGTCACGATCCACGAGAAACCGTAAGCCTCGTGAAACTGCGGGTAAACCTGTAGCAGCACTTTCATGCCGGCATGCAGTTGTTGACCGGTAGTGCGCTCGAAGTAAGGACGGATGGTGAGCCACTTGTTGGCCCAGCATTTGGCTGAGGCTTTGGCGATAGGTGTGGCGGTTTGTTCATCCTTCTGAATAAGCTCCATATAACAATGACCACGTGATTCGCGGCACTCGCTGAGTTCGGCTTCTACCCAGTATTCCATGGGCAAAGCATCCTCGATAGCCTCGCGTACCAAGCGGTTAAGCTCGAATAATGTGATATGGCGCTCTGTATTCAACTTTTTAATTCTTCGGTTTTACTCTATCTTTCCAATCATGTACGCCCGCCAGAAATTAGGGGTACCGTAGCCGTAAATATTATCGGGCTTCTGATAACTATCGCTGTTCTGGCGTACCAGATTAATGATTTCGAGAGCTGTTTTCTCGGGTAAGGCCTGCCACAAGCAAGCAACCAGCCCGGCTACGATGGGGGTTGAGAACGAGGTTCCCATATCGCGAACAATACCGCCACGCCCTGAAATAAGGTTGGCAGGACTGCCCAGGGCCATCACGTCGGGTTTGATACGCATATCCTGTGTAGGTCCAACGCCGCTAAAGGGGGCGTTTACACGTTGATGATTCAGTGCGCCCACCGTCAGGCAGTTATCGGCATCGGCAGGGAAAGTGATTTTCTTCCAAGGGCCCATGCCGCTATTTCCAGCTGAGTTTACCAGTACCATGCCCTTTTGTGCCACCATCGACGCTGTGCGCGATATGAGGGCTGTGCGACCATCCAGATCGTGCTGGTGGTAATAGCCATGACGGTTATCGTATTCGGTGTAGCCTAAGCTCGATGTGATGATGTCGGCGCCTAACGAGTCGGCAAACTCGGCAGCCATCGCCCAATAATCCTCCTCGACAGGCTGCTCGGTTTCCTGATCCTCGCATCGCAGCAGCCAGTAATGGGCATCGGGGGCTGTACCTATCAGCACCTCAGGCTCGTTGGCGGCCATAGTCGACAGAACTTTGGTGCCATGATCGGTTTCCTGATAAAAGTTGGGACTATTGGGGTAAACAAAGTCTTTTACGCCTGATATGATAGCGTGCTGAAAGGTGGGTAGAACGTTGCAGTTCTGGAATCCGCCATCGAGCACGGCGATGGTGATGCCTTTTCCACGACAACCGATATTATGCAAACGATGACCGTTTAGCATCTCGATCTGTTCGCGACCATGACCATAGAAAGATCCTTTCAGACTGTCCCATGAGTTGAATCCTGCGTTGGCCTTTATCTTGATTTGACGCTCGATGCTATCGGGGGCTTCCCACACCATCTCGCAGTTCTTTACGTAAGCTTGCTCGCCCAAACGACGCAAAAAAGTGGTGTCGGCCGAACGAACCAATACGGTGTTGTTCCATCGGCTGGTACCGATAACCATCGATTCGGTTTGTGAGCGTTTAACGTTGCGATTGGCATCGTTGATCATGCGATCGATGGCTTTCAAGTAGCCGCTGCTTACGGGCAGGTCGGTAGAATCCAAGGGTAATCCCTGCTTGCGGCGGCGCTCAATACTTTTGTGCGAGAGCCAGCGCTGAGGGCGGTCGAGCGTATAACTTGATTCGCGTTTATCCTGCAAAGTATAACGCCAAATATAGCATTTGCCCCCAGGATATTTCCTCTTGGGAAGTGTGGCTGCACTGGCTGTTATGGCGCAGAAAAGTGCGGCAATCAGTAGGTTTATCAAACGTAAATTGGTCATTCAATTTGATTTTACGAGTGCAAAGATACAAAGATTATTTTAAAAAGTGCATCTTATCTCGGAAAATATTCGTACCTTTGCAGCGTTTTAATAAATATGTACGCGAATGAGTGATAACAAACAAGCCGCTTTGGCATTAGGAACGAAACCCGTAGGGCAATTGCTGTGGCAGTATGCCCTGCCTGCAATCGTGGCCATGTCGGCTTCGAGTCTCTATAATATCATCGACCGTGCTATGATTGGTCAGATAGTAGGCCCCGAGGCTATTGCAGGCTTGGGCATTACCTTCCCCTTTATGAACCTGAGTGCAGCCTTTGGTGCAGCAGTAGGTGTGGGATCGAGTGCCAGCATTAGCGTAAAGCTGGGACAGAAGGATTATCCTACAGCGCAGAATCTGTTAGGTAATACCCTGACGCTGAACCTGATTATTGGTTTCTCGTTCATGGTTATCTGTCTGCTTTTCCTGGATCCCATCCTGTATTTCTTCGGTGCCAGCGAAGTAACACTGCCTTATGCACGCGAGTTTATGACCGTTATCCTGCTGGGTAACGTAATGACCCACATGTATTTTGGTATGAACGCTGTGCTGCGTGCAGCAGGCAAACCCAAACATGCCATGTACTCGGTGCTGTTTACAGTGGGCATGAACATATTGCTGGTGCTGGCGTTTGTATGGTGGTTCCGTTGGGGCATCCGTGGTGCAGCTTTGGCTACCGTAACATCGCAAACGATTGCTATGTGCTGGCAGTTGTGGCTATTCTCGAACAAGAACGAGATACTGCACCTGAAACGCGGCATCTATAAACTGAAGAAACGATTGGTAAGCAATATCATTGCTATCGGTATATCGCCATTCCTGATGAACGTTACATCGTGTGTAATCGTGATTTTTATGAACAACCAGTTTGTTCGCTATGGTGGCGATATGGCTGTGGGTGCCTACTCGATAGCCAACTCGGTGGTGATGATGTTCTTTATGTTTGTAATGGGTGTGTGCCAAGGTATGCAGCCTATCGTGGGCTATAATTACGGTGCCGAGAAGTACGACCGCATGTTGCGATGCCTGTTTATGGCCATCGGATGTGCTACAACTATCCTGCTGGTAGGTTGGATACTGTCGATGCTCTTCCCCCGCGAGATTGCTCGCATCTTTACCACCGACGAAACACTTATAGAACTGTCGGCCACGGGTATCAAACTGGATATGCTGGTATTCTTCGTGGTAGGTGCGCAGGCTACCATCACACATTTCTTCCAGAGCATCGGGAAAGTAAAGGTTTCGATATTCCTCTCGCTGTCGCGACAGCTCTTCTTGCTGCTACCGATGGCGTATGTGTTCCCGCTGATATGGGGGCTCGACGGTGTGTGGTATTCGATGCCAGCTAGCGACTTCCTGTCGTTTGCGATGACAATACCCTTGCTGATGTGGTATATGAAGAAATTTAAAGCAGCGAATGCGAATAACTAAAGAATAATGAAACATATTATTATTAACGTAGGCAGACAGGTTGGTGCTGGCGGACAGGAAATAGGACGCATGCTGGCCAAGGACTTTGAAGCGAAGTATTACGATCGCGAGTTGCTGAATCTGGCTGCTAAAGAGAGTGGATTCTCAGAGAAGTTCTTTAAACAGAACGATGAGAAGAAAGGCTTTTTGCGTGGATTGCTGAATGTGCAAACACCACATTTTATGGGTGGCAACTTGTACGGTTCGAACTTCTCGCAGGAGAGCCTTTTTAAGTTTCAGAGCGATGCCATCCAAAAGGCAGCCAGCGAGGGCAGTTGTGTGTTTATGGGCCGTTGTGCCGACTACATTCTGCGAGATTTCGAGAATGTGGTGAACGTGTTTATCACCGCCTCGATGGACTTCCGCGTAGATATCGTATCGAAAGTTAAGCAGTTGGATGCTGAGCAAGCCCGTAAACTGATTGAGCATGTTGAGGCCCGTCGTGCGCAATACTATAATTACTATACTGGTAAGAAGTGGGGCGCTGCTGAAAGCTACGACCTGTGCGTGGATGCCAGTTTGCTGGGACTTGAAGAAACCGAGAAACTGATTGCCGATTTTATTCGCAAGCGTTTTGGATTATGAAGAGAATAGGCATACTGAGCGATACTCACAGCTATTGGGACGATAAGTATCTGCACTACTTTGAACCCTGCGACGAAATTTGGCATGCTGGCGATATCGGTAGTGTAGAGGTGGCCGAGAAGTTGGCTGCATTCCGTCCCTTCCGCGCTGTCTGCGGTAACTGTGATGGGGGCGACTTGAGACTGATGTATCGCGAGCTGAACCGATTTAAGTGCGAGGATGTAGATGTGCTGATTAAGCATATTGGCGGTTATCCTGGCAACTACGATCCCAGTGTTCGCTCTACGCTCTATGCCATGCCGCCACAGTTGTTTGTGGCAGGACACTCGCATATACTGAAAGTGAAATATGACAAAACCCTGAATCTGCTGCACATAAACCCAGGTGCCGCTGGAATACAGGGATGGCATAAAGACAGAACCCTGGTCCGCCTTACCATCGACGGAAAAGAATTTAAAGATTTAGAAGTTATAACATTAGGAGATTAAAAAATATATAGATATGAAAAGAACTATCGTTATTACTGGAGGTGCAGGCTTTATCGGCTCACATGTAGTCCGCCTGTTTGTTAACAAGTATCCCGATTATCACATTATCAACCTCGACAAGTTGACTTATGCTGGTAACTTGGCTAACCTGAAAGATATCGAGAACAAACCCAACTACGAGTTTGTGAAGATGGATATCTGTGACTTTGATGCCTTCTACAAACTGATGCAGGATAAGAAGGTTGACGGTATCATCCATCTGGCTGCTGAGAGCCATGTTGACCGTTCGATTAAGGATCCATTTACATTCGCCAAGACCAACGTGATGGGAACCTTGAGCCTGTTGCAGGCTGCCAAGTTGTATTGGGAGAGTCTGCCCGAGAAGTACGAGGGTAAGCGCTTCTATCACATCAGTACCGATGAGGTGTATGGCGCATTGGAGCTGACACACCCCGAGGGTATCGAGCCTCCATTCACAACTACCGCATCAAGCTCAGAGCACCATCTGGCTTACGGCGATAAGTTCTTCCTGGAGACAACCAAGTACAATCCTCATTCACCATATTCGGCTTCGAAGGCTTCTAGCGACCACTTTGTTCGTGCATTCCACGATACCTATGGCATGCCTGTAGTAGTAACCAACTGCTCGAACAACTACGGTCCTTACCAGTTCCCCGAAAAGCTGATTCCTTTGTTCATCAACAATATCCGTCATCGCAAGCCTCTGCCTGTTTATGGTAAGGGCGAGAACGTACGCGACTGGCTGTATGTTGAGGACCACGCTCGTGCTATCGACGTGATTTTCCACGAGGGTAAGATTGCTGATACCTATAATATCGGTGGCTTTAACGAGTGGAAGAACATTGATATCATCAAGGTGGTTATTAAGACCGTCGATCGCTTGCTGGGTCGTAAGGAAGGCGAGGATATGGACCTGATTACCTTCGTTACCGACCGTGCCGGACACGATTTGCGTTATGCTATCGACAGCTCAAAACTCCAGAAGGAACTGGGTTGGGAGCCTTCTCTGCAGTTCGAAGAGGGTATCGAGAAAACCGTTCGCTGGTATCTCGACAATCAGGAGTGGCTGGATAATGTAACCAGCGGCGATTATCAGAAGTATTACGATAATATGTATGCCAACAGATAACTTAACTAAAGAACTCCACTCGTATCTGGTGCGTATTGGTATCAATCCCACCAGCGTTACTCCCCAGATGGAGCACTATCTGGAGCATCTGCTCTACTTGTTGCCACCTGAGGAAGAGGAGGCTGTGACGCATTACTATGGACTGTTTGGCTGCGAACGCAAATCGTTGCAGGAGATAGCCAAGGAGCTGAAGATGAGTCAGGAAGATGCTATGGCGCGTATCGACCAGTGCGTACGCAAGTTGGCTGTAACGCCCGAGTGGCAAATGTTGAAACAAACAATAGAAAAATGAAAAAGATTCTGCTTTTAGGCTCAGGAGAACTCGGTAAGGAGTTCGTGATAGCCGCCATGCGTGCAGGCCAGTATGTGATTGCCTGCGATCGTTACGACAATGCGCCAGCCATGCAGGTGGCTGATGAGCGCGAAGTATTCTCAATGCTCGATGGCGATGCTCTTGAGGCTGTGGTAAACAAGCACAAGCCCGATATCATCGTGCCTGAGATTGAGGCTATACGTACCGAACGACTGTTTAAGTTCGAGGAGCAGGGTATCCAGGTGGTTCCATCTGCCCGCGCCGTAAACTTTACAATGAACCGTCGTGCTATCCGCGATCTGGCATCGAAGGAACTGGGACTGCGCACAGCAAAATATTTCTATGCCAAGACCTTTGATGAGTTCAAGGCTGCAGCCGATGAGATTGGATTCCCATGTGTTGTTAAGCCATTGATGTCGTCATCTGGTCACGGTCAGAGCTATGTACACAACGACGACGAGCTGGAGCAGGCCTTTAAGGAGGCTATGGAAGGTAGTCGTGGCGATGTGAAAGAGGTAATCATCGAGGAGTTTATCGACTTTGATTCGGAGTTTACCCTGCTCACCGTTACACAGAAGAATGGTTGGCCCACACTGTTCTGTCCTCCAATCGGACACGTACAGAAGGCAGGCGACTACCGTGAGTCGTGGCAGCCATATAAGATAAGCGATGAGGCTTTGAAGCAGGCACAGATAATGGCCGATAAGGTAACTAAGGCCCTTACTGGTGCTGGTATCTGGGGCGTTGAGTTCTTCCTGACCAAGCAGGGCGAGGTTATCTTTAGCGAGCTGAGTCCACGTCCGCATGATACTGGTATGGTAACACTCGGACATACCACCAACCTGAGTGAGTTTGAGTTGCATTTCCGTGCCGTGATGGGAATGCCTATACCCGCAATTCATCTTGAGCATGCTGGTGCATCGGCTGTAATTCTCTCACCAAAGGAGGCTTCTACACCTGTCGATCGCTCATTACTCGACTACAACTTCGACGAGGCACTGAAGGAGGATCGCACACGTATCCGTATCTTCGGTAAACCCGAGGCCCATAAGGGTCGTCGTATGGGTGTAGTACTCTGTTACGGTGAGGTTGGCGACGATGTAAATGCGCTGCGCGACAAAGCCAAGCGTCTGGCTAAGACCGTACTGGGTACCGATCCATACACTAAGTTTGAACACTAAACAAGTGTAACTATAGAATGAACCGCTTAGAGGTTAAAATCATAGATTTGCCCAGGATCACTGATCCGCGTGGCAATCTGACGTTTGCTGAAGCGCAGGCTATGATTCCCTTCGATATCAAGCGCGCCTATTGGGTATATGATGTGCCTGGTGGTGAGAGCAGGGGAGGGCATGCGCATAAAAAGCTCCGTCAGTTTGTGATTGCTCTAAGCGGTTCGTTTCATGTAACGTTGGATAATGGTTACGAACGCAAGACTGTGTTACTGAATCATCCTTGGCAAGGCTTGCTGATCGATACCAATATCTGGCGAACACTTGATGATTTCTCTTCGGGCGGCGTATGTCTGGTTCTGGCTTCGGAACATTACGACGAGGATGATTACATCTATGATTACGGCGAATTCTTGAAATACATCGGATGTTCGAAATAAAACGATACACACCCGACTTGGCCACCGAATGGAACCAGTTCGTGGCTACATCGAAGAACGGCACTTTCCTCTTCGATCGTAACTATATGGACTATCATGCTGACCGATTCACAGATTTCTCGCTGATGATTTATCGCCGAGGAAAACTCTATGCGTTGCTGCCCGGTAATGTGGATGGCGATACGTTTTATTCGCATCAGGGCTTAACGTACGGCGGACTGCTCATGAACGGCAAGGCTACAGCTGCCGATGTTGTTGAGATATTTAAACTATTGGCAGAAAAATGGCGCTCAATGGGTTTAAAGAAAGTGGTGTATAAACCTGTGCCTTGGATATATCACGAGCAACCTTCGGAAGAAGATCTTTATGCTATCGTTGAGGTTTTCGATGTGCGTATTACACGTAGTTTATCTACAACCATCTCCCGTGAGCAGCCAAATACGTGGTATCGTATCAGAAAAAGTGGGGCAGAAAAGGCCCTGCAGGCAGGTGTGGTGATCGAGGAAACCGAGGACTATCAGCCTTTCTGGAAAATTCTGTCGGCTAATCTGCAAGAGCGATATAGCCTGAAACCTGTGCATACACTCGATGAAATAATGTTGTTGCACGAGCGTTTTCCTGAGCAAATACGTTTGTTTGTTGCAAAAGAAGATTGCGAAACCATTGGTGGTTGTGTGCTTTATCTTACTAATCAGGTGGTTCATTCGCAATACATTGCAGCCAACCCAAGGGGGAGAGAGTTGCATGCACTCGATGGATTGTTTGAGCAGGTAATCAGTCTGTCTTTTTGTCATCATCGATTTTTTGATTTTGGTATCTCAACCGAAAATCAAGGTACATATTTGAATAAACAATTGATTTATCAGAAAGAGGGTTTTGGAGGGCGTGGCATTTGCTACGATTGGTATAAATGGTCACTTTGATATCACAAAAAAGAGGTCGATTGATAATCGACCTCCTGAATGTGTTTAATGCTTATACCTTTATTCTGGCAGTAGTAATACGGTGGCGCTTCGGGCCGCTTGGGCACCCATCACCAGTACTTGTGCAATATCAGCCGTTTTCGACGGTCCGCTGATAAACGTACCATATCCATCGTATTCGTTATCAAACTCAATGCGCTTGTAAGCCTCGTGCATGTTGTTTACAATCTGACTCTTAGGTAGCAGGATGATCAGATTCTCGGAGATGAAGCAAACGGCTTTCTCCTTCATGGTTTGTGGAATCCAGATGCACGCGTTTTCTGCTACACCAAATTTACCTCGGATAATGCCAACATCTGTGCCGTTAAGATCGCGGGCTCTGCCAACAGTATCAGGGTTTCTAGTGGCGATGGTTATCTCTGGCAGATTTGAGGCAATCTCCTTGGCGTCAGGAAACAACTCCTTGATAAGCACGTTGATATCGCGGCCAGGATCAACTTCTATCACTTGTCCGCCTACCATCTCTGTCATCTTCACAAACTGAACCAGTGGGTTGGGGTAGGTGGTTGCTTTGATATCACTCAAATCGGGCATGTCGTATTTCTCTCTCACATTCGCCCTGTATCTCTTCAGAATATCGTCTTTGTTACTCATAACTTAATGTTCAATGTTCAATATTCAATGTTCAAAGTTATTTCACTTTTCCTTTCTTCCATAGCGAGTGGAATGTTTCCTTAGGGAATTTCATCATCTTATGCCCCTCGGCCCATGGATTCATGCCGCAGTTGATAAGTGGCGATGGAATGAGGTTGGCCCAATGAGCCAAAGCCGTACCAAGATTGTAAACGCCCTCGTTGCCATATACCATACTCATGCCTTTACACATCATCTTCTTTTGCGGGTTAGCAGTACCGAACTCGTCTAACTGCTGGCGCCACATGTAAATCTGGTCGCCTAAGTTTACCTTGGCTGGGCAGAGCGTCTGACATGAGTTACACAGGGTGCAGGCACTAACATTACCGGAATGCTTTTGTGGATCGCGAAGCATACCAAGGTTAATGCCGATGGGACCTGGGATGAAGTAGCTGTACGAATAGCCGCCACTACGACGATAAACAGGACAGGTGTTCATACACGATCCGCAACGAATACACTTAAGTGTTTCCCAATGCTCAGGGTTACCAATCCACTCGCTGCGTCCGTTATCAACCAGCACAATGTGCATGGGGTTGGCAGTAGGACGTGCCTTTCGGAAATGCGAGGTGAACGTGGTGGTAGGCTGGCCCGTTCCAGCTCTACAAAGCATGCGCTGGAACACGGCTAAGCAATCGTAATTAGGAATAATCTTCTCCAATCCGATAGCAGCAATGTGCAGTTTGGGACATGAAGTCGACATGTCGGCATTACCCTCGTTTGTACAAACCACGATATCGCCTGTTTCTGCGATACCAAAGTTGGCGCCCGTCATACCAGCATCTGCGGTAAGAAACTCGTTGCGCAGACTCAATCGGGCTACATAAGTAAGGTACGTGGGATCGTGGTTGCCCTTCTCGCTGCCAAGTTTCTCCTCGAATAGTTCGCCTACATCGTCGTGGTTCAGGTGGATAGCTGGCATCACGATATGGCTCGGTGCCTGACCTTTCAGCTGGATGATGCGTTCACCTAGGTCGGTCTCTACCACCTCAATGCCATGCTGCTCCAGGTACGGATTCATCTCGCACTCCTCTGTCAACATCGACTTTGATTTAACGAGTTTCTTGACGTTATGGTTTTTCAGGATGCCATATACGATTTCGTTGAATTCGTGCGCATCTTTGGCCCAATGCACAATACAACCATTTTCTTCAGCCTTTGTGGCAAACTGGTCAAGATACTCGTCCAAATGGGTGATGGTATGGCGCTTGATGGCGCTGGCCTTCTCGCGTAGTTGCTCCCATTCATCAAGTCCGTATGCCATATTGTCACGTTTGGTGCGTACTGCCCAGAAAGTGGCGTCGTGCCATTTTGCGTATGTTTGGTTCTTCAAGAACTCCTTCGCTGCGTTACTATGTGCTGTACTCATAACTCTAAATTTTCAATTCTCAATTTTCAATTATTAAAGTCCTGCTGCTAAGATCTCTACCACATGCTTGAACTCCACATCCAATCCTTGCTTCTTGGCAATACCTGCCATGTGCATCAGGCACGAGCAGTCGGGACCGGTTATGAATCGTGCACCGGTTTTCATATGGCGCTGCACTTTATCTATACCCATCTGCTCGCTAATGGCTGTTTCCTCAACCGAGAACATACCGCCAAAACCGCAACATTCGTCAGGGCGCTCAGGCTCTAATACCTGTATGCCCTCTACAAGGTTCAACAAATCCTTGATTTTATTGAACTTGGGGATATTCTCCTCGCTAGGCGAGCTCAGCCCCAATTCTCTCACGCCGTGACAAGAGTTGTGTAAACTAACCTTGTGCGGGAAGGTGCCTAATGGATGGTTGACCTTCACCACATCGTGCAGGAATTCAACAACATCCATCGCTTTCTTGGCTGTCTCGCACTCCGTTTTACCTTTCAATAAGCGAGGATAGTTTAACTTTATAAACGCAGTACAACTAACCGAGGGCGATACCACATAGTCGAAACCTTTGAATTTCTCTTCAAACTTTTCGGCAAGTGGGATAGCTTGTCCCTCAAATCCGGCATTAGCCATCGGTTGTCCGCAGCAGGTCTGGTTTAGCGGGTAGTCCACATCCAGCCCTAGATGCTTTAATAGTTTGTAAGTGGCTATTCCTACCTGAGGATAAACCACGTCAACATAGCAGGGAATAAATAAACCGATCTTCATTTTCGTTAGTGTATTATTATA
The DNA here is from genome assembly GCF_900102205.1 of Prevotella sp. khp1. Lineage (NCBI taxonomy): Bacteria > Pseudomonadati > Bacteroidota > Bacteroidia > Bacteroidales > Prevotellaceae > Prevotella > Prevotella sp. khp1. Next base: position 1,175 of record NZ_FNJZ01000005.1, on the reverse strand, counting down.
TTTGTTTTTTTAGTTATTCATGGGCAAATATAGTGAAAAATTTCCAAAAATACTAATAAATCGGTATTTTTGTTGCTTATTTATGTTTTATTAAAAGTAAATGCTTACCTTTGTGGCATTAAATTTGCGGTAACATTAATGAATCTCGAAATAAAATAATGAGTATGAATTATAACGAATTTAACTTTGATGGTCTGACACGTGAGCGAGAGCTCTCTATGTCGGCTGCTTTCCCCGCATTGATGCGGAAAGTGTATGTATGGATGACGCTGGCTCTTGTGCTTACAGGTGTTACAGCGTATGGTGTGGCTACAAGTCCTGGTATTCTTACCGCCTTGTACTCTAACAGTGTGCTCCTTTGGGGACTGGTAATAGCCGAGTTCGCCATCGTGTTTGGCGTAAGTGCTGCCATTAACCGATTGTCGCTCACTACAGCTACGTTGCTGTTTGTGCTGTATTCGGTTATTAATGGTGCATTGTTCTCGTCTATCTTCATTGTCTATACAATGTCGAGTATCGCCAGCGTATTCTTTATCACTGCTGGTACATTTGCGGTAATGGCACTCATCGGTTATACAACCAAGACCGATCTTTCGTCGATGGGAAAGATTCTCTTCATGGCGCTGATAGGTATTATTATCGCTACTGTTGTGAATATCTTCCTGAAGAGTTCTGGTCTTGAAATGATTGTGAGCTATCTGGGCGTTTTGATATTCGTGGGTCTTACTGCTTACGACTCTCAGAAAATCAAAAATATGCTTTTGATGGCACCCGATGCTGGAGAGGCTGCTCAGAAGATGGCACTTTTGGGTGCTTTGACCCTCTATTTGGACTTCATAAACCTCTTTATTTATCTGCTGCGTATTTTTGGACGTCGAGAATAGGCTTTTCGCGTACATTATATATAATAAGAGGTAAAAATGTCAAATATGTAAATATTCCCGAAAACTTTCATGTTTTTGGGAATTTTTTTTCGAAAATATTTGGATGGTATTAAAAAATGTCGTACCTTTGCACCCGCTTTCGCTTAAAAACGATAGCACACTAAGAAAGAGTTCTTTGAAAGATTTACATAGACAGAAGTAGTACAAGAAGCAAGAGCAGAAATGCTCTTGGGTAAATGAACAAACCGTTTCAATTTCTTGAATTTGGATAGTTGTTCTGAGACAGATATA